>CAVTJY010000013.1:0-95613 GCA_963735125.1 uncultured Alphaproteobacteria bacterium
ATCACGGTCTGCATGTGCTTGTCACCGTGGAGCTTGCGGGACATTGCCAGGCCGCGCTCGAACAGCGGCACCGTCTCGGGGAAGCGGCTCTGCTCCTGCCAGGCCCACGCCAGGGCATTGACGGCCGCAAGCGTCTGAGCGTGTTCCGGGCCGAATACCGTTTCCATCATGGCCAGCACACGCCGGAAGCTTGCCTCGGCATCCGCGGGGCGGTCCAGGCTGCGCTGGAACTGGCCCAGCCGATAGAGCGTGAGGGCGGTGTCGCGATGCCCGTTCGGATACAGCTTCTCGAGGATACTCAGCGCGTTCCGGTACGAGGTCTCGGCCTCCTGCGGCCGCTTCTGCGCTTCGCGCAGCAGGGCAATGTCGTGATGGCTGACCGCGGTCCCAAAGTGCTCAGGGCCGAGCATCTTCTCGCGGATCGCCAAGGCTCGCAGCAGTGGCTGCTCTGCTTCCTGATGGCGGCCCTGAGCAATTCGGAGCCGGCCGATGGACACGAGCGTGTTGGCCGTGTCGGGATGCTCCGGGGCGAGCACCTTCTCCTGTATGTCCAGGGCGCGCTGGAGGTACGGCTCGGCATCGCCGGAGCGCCCTTGCGCCAGAATGTTTCCTCCAAGAACCCAGAGGCTTGCCGCCGTATCCGGGTGCTCGGCGCCGAGGACACCCTCCCGGATGGCGAGCGCCCGTCTGGCAAGCGGCTCGCCCGCCGGCGCATTGCCGAGCACGAACTGCAGGCCCACGTGGCTATTGAGGCTCTCGGCGATGTCGGGATGATCCACAGGCAAGGTCCGCTCCCGGATCGCCAAGGCCCATCGCAGGAACTCCTCGGCATTCGCGTAGCGACCGTGCGCCACGACGATGCGCCCGAGCGTGTCCAGGCTTTGCGCCGTATCGCGGTGTCGGGGCAGAGAGCCGTCTCCCGTATCGCCAGCGCCCGTGCCGCGTTGCTTTCGGCTTCTCTTTCGCGACCTGCACGCAAAAGCAGGTCCGCGAGCACATTGAGCCGCGCCGCCGTTTCCGGATGCTCCTCGCCGTGCTCGGCCACGGTTCTATCGAGAACCTGCTGCGCCACGGCGGCGGCCTCGGCATGACGCCCGGCCCGCTTTATTTCCTCCACGCGTCGCTGCAAGTCCGCGCGCTCTTCAGACTGGGCCATTGCTGCAAGGGGCGCGGACGCCAGTATTCCCAGGAGCGTGATGACGCCAAGAATAGCGTCGCGTCGCAAGCACGTGTTTCCCCCTGTGATCCACCCCAGGATGCAGTGCGCCGGTCGTCCCCGCCTACCGGGCAACTTGCTAGGTGAGCTCGGCCGCAACTGGAAGCCGCGTCTCATCCTTGAGCCGTAGTCTTGTCCGGCTTGTGAAGGAACCATGGCGCCAGAAAGTCAGTGCCAAGCGTCTTGATTGCGGGCGTCGCGCAAGGGGGTCGGACGCACGCACAGCTTGCCCGACAGCTTGGAGATGCGCGCGGGGCGGCGCTGCCGCGTTCGATGTTGCGCACACTGCAGGTCGAGGCGAGCCAGAGACTTCGATCGGCCCGCGGGGCTAAGGGGGTTGGCAAATCCGCGTAGAACGGCGTATCGTTGGCCCGTGAGGAGGGGACGGCATCGGGCACTCGGTGACCGGAGGGCCCACCTAAGCTCCCAAAATTTGCGCTGCACACGCCTTAAGGAAGACAAAGGCTTCGTGTTTCATTCCGCCGGCTGCATTTGTGCCCTGTTGGATCGGGCGCAGGCGCAGTCTGCAATGGTGTTGGGGGAGGTTTCCGGGTGAAGCGCATTGCTTTGGCGCAGGTCCCCATCTGCGGTGTAACGCCGTACGCAGCGCTACGGCAGGCAGCCGCGCAGCACTCAACAACCCGGTCAATCAGACCACTTGGTCAAGCAGTGTCCCTCGTGGGTCGCTGAGATGAGCCGTGATCTGACTTGGCCCTGGCGTTCAATGCTCTCCCGCATGAAGGAAAGGCGACGCCAGAGGGGCTAAAGCAAGGGGAGGCGAAACTGTCGAACATTGCGGACCGGTTGTCGCGCCAGCTATCACGCAGCCATTGCCCACAGCAGGCGCGCGAGCATTCCTTGCGGCTGCTTGGCCGCATCAACGCCGCGGGCTTGGTGCTTGCCGCGGCGCTTCTTGTGCCTGACGCGGGTTTCGCACAGCAGGCGCTCGAGACACGTGTGAAACTTGCGCAGGCACGGCAGGAGCAGCGGATCGCCCTCCGGGTACCCTCCTCGCCTGTGGAGGTCGCGCCCGCCTCCACGACACGGCTGCCAATCCAGATCACCCCTGCCGGTGCGGCGGAAAGCAACAATTTCATACGTATTCGCGGCCTTCCGCCGTCCGCCACCCTCTCTGATGGCCATGCCATTGGTCCGGGGTCCTGGGCTGTGCCTCTGAATGCCCTGGCGAATCTGAGCGTCGTCCTGCCCGCCGGCGCGCAGGGGGCGTCGGAACTCACGATCACGCTCGTCAACCTTGACGGAATCGTGCTTGCCGAGGCGAAGATGGCCCTGGTGACGGCGGCTCTGCGACCTCCTGCACCGAAAGAAGTGGCATCTGCGGCAGGAGGAGCAACCGCTCTCATCCCGGAAGCTCCGACAATGTCGCCAGCCGAACGTGAGGGGGCCCTGAGAGTCCATGCCAGAGGTCTGCAGCAGCTGGACAGCGGAAACGTCTACGCGGCGCGCAAGTACTTCGAGCGTGGCGTCGAAGCTGGCCTGCCGGAGAGCGCGGTGGCGCTAGCGGCCACCTATGATCCCGCTGAGCTCCCGAAGCTCCAGGCCATCGGTCTGAAACCGGACGTCCAGGCCGCCCGGACATGGTATGAGAAGGCACGTGCACTCGGCGCACCGGAAGCCGCTGAACGGCTCCGGCGGCTGGAAGCGGTGCGCTGATGAGCTGGTGAGATAGATATTATGGGTGGTGGGGAGACGTACCGCCCACGGCCTCCAGCCGGCACGCACCATTCTCAGCTTGCCAGCTGGCCTGACCTATCTTGAAGATCGTGTCCTTGCCTTCGCAGCCTGCTCGCTATACCCGCAAGACGGCATCGAAGCTGCGTGATCACATTCGCGCGGCCGCACTCAAACGATTTCTCCCGCAAAGCACCACGCGCAGGATTGGAACGGCATCATCCGCCGCGGCGATCCCATGTGGTACGAGGCGGTCGAGGACGGCTCGATCATCCTGTCGATAATACTGACAGCTGCGTTTGGAGAGCGCCTATGGCTCATCGCCAGCCCCGTCTTCTGTCCTGGCCGGCGAGCCTCAGCGCTTTCCCTTGTTCCATTCCAGGAACTGCTTGAACATCAGCTCCTGCTGGCGTGCCTGAGCCGGATCGAGTGGCCCGCCGCTTCCCTTGGACCACTCCCGGAACTGCTTGAGCAACGCCTCCTGCTGGCCTGCCTGAGCCGCATCGAGTGACCCGCCGCCCCTTGCGCTCGCCGCCTGCTGGGCCACAGCTGTATCGATGCGGCGCTGCATGGGAGGGTAACGCTTCCAGCCCGGAACCGTACCGGTAAGGCTCACCTCTTTCCATTTCGGGTGATTACCTGGGGTGGTTTGCAGCGTCTCCAGCCGGTCGAAGAGATAGTCGATGAAGCGCTGCAATCTTCGATGGCGGTCGTGCTCCTGGGGCCAGTCGTAAACGGCAAGAAGCGTCGGAACCGCCACTGTCTCCACTTTCTCCCCTGCCGGGACGAGGTTCGGATAGTCCTTCGACGTGATGTCCGTCGGCATGTACAGGTCTTCCACCTTCTCATTGTAGGGTACAGGCAGCAACTTGAAGCCCGGTGGGAATGGCTTGGAGAATTGCGGCAGAGGCTTCGAGGATGCAAACACGATGGCCGAATATTTCTCGCCGCGGACCATGTCCGCGATCGCGCCCAACGTTGGATCGTGATTGATAACGACCTTGATGCCCAGGCGCCTGAACAGAACCGGGCCCGTATGCCCAGTCGCCGACGTTTTCGTGTTGACGTTCACGACCTTACCTTCAAGGTCGGCAATCGAATTTATGTGCGGCGGCACCAGGATGTGGACTTCGCCAGCATAAAGATTGGCGATGTAGTTGATCCTCTGTGTGACGATGCCGCCCTCGGGCGAGGTCTTGAAGTGCTCGAGGATGTCGCCGTTGACGATGGCAAGGTCGATGCCCTTCAGATAGAGAAGATCGAGAACGTTGTCGAACAGGCCCTTGGTCAGAAGCGGGAGCACCCGCATGTTCTCGCCGTCATCAACCGCCTTGATAAGCTCGGCGGCAAACCGGCTCCCTGCACCCTCATAAAGCCCGGCGGCCAAACCCACCGTCCAGGCATTATACTTGTCCTTCATTTCCGCGTAGGTGCGCCCACCCTGGACCACGGGCGCCTCCGGCCGCTTCGGAACGGCTTGAGCAAGTTCCTGGCGCGCGATGCCATCTTGTGCTGTCGATTGCGCCAGGACCGGAATGTGACCGCCGACGCCCACGGCACCGACAAAAAGAACCAGTGCCGCTACAAACACTTGCCGCATAGCCACAGGCCTCCACCCTAATACCTGCTTTATGCTGAATGCTGAACTTTGGCTGTTATGAAGGGATTCCTATATCACATATTAGAGGCAAGAATTAGTCCTCGCGCTCGGGACCACCGACAGCGTTGGAAGGGCAAGGAGCACCGCGCAAGCTTGCACCGCCGCGGATTTGTCATCGGAACGCAACGAGCCGATCGGCACGCGGAAGAAGTATCGACCGCTGCGGAAACAGCAGGCGCGCGCGGACGAGGGCACGCGCTGTCATCCCGACTCTCCGCCCTTGCGCGCTCCGGCCGGGTAACAGCCGCAGCGCGCATGGCAAGCTCACTCCTCCAGCCACACCTTCTCCAGGTCCTGCCCGATGAGGTGGCTCGGCGACATCTGCCAGCCCTTGACCTTGGCGCTCATGGCAATGATGCGCTCCCACCACAGCAACGGCACGATATAGGCCTCGGTCAGCAGGCGCGTCTCGAGTTGCCGCAGCAGGCGGTAGCGCTCCTTCGGATCGGTCGCGTCCTTTTGCGCCTCGAACAGCCGATCGATCTCGCGATCCGTGTACCTGGCCCGGTTCGATGACAGGTCCGCCGAGAGATAGCGGGTGAGCTGGTAGGTCGGCTCATCCACCAAGTCACCCTGGAAGTCGAGAGCGACCTCGAAATTGCCCTCGTTGATCGCAGTGTTGTAGAGCACGTCGTTGGCCTGGAAATGCTCGGTTTCCACGCCGATCCGTTTCCACTGGTCGATGACGTACACGCCACCGCCGGTGAACAGGTTGGCGATGGTGCGATTGGTGAGCTTCAACTTGAGATTGGGCACGCCCGCTTCCGCCAGCAGGCGGCGCGCCTCGGCCCGCGACGCCTCGATGCTCTTGGAATAGCCGGGCATCTTCACCAAGTCTTCCTCGCTGGCCGCAAGCTCATAGCCGGGGCGCAGGTAGCCTCCCGTAAAGCGCATGATGGTGGAGCGCGGCAGTACCTCGGCCGCCGCCCAGCGATCAACAGCGAGCGAGAGGGCGCGGCGCACGCGCGCGTCGTCGAAGGGCTTCTTCTGGGTGTTGAACGTGATGAGCAGCGCGTTCAGCCACGGGCTCTCATAAATCACGATCTTGTTGCCGAGCGCCCCTACCAGCCGATCACGGTCGGCCGTCGTCACGCTGCGGAACTCGGCCATGGTCTGCCCGCCCTGCAGCGCGTTGATGAGGGCGGGGCCCTGGGTGAAGATGGCGTGGAAGCCATCGAGGTAAGGCAAGTCCGGCTTGAAGTAGTCCTTGAAGCGCTCGCCCTTCCAGTGCGAGCCCGCAACATGCTCGGTAAAGCGGAAGGGACCTGTGCCCAGCACGTTGCGGTTGGGGAAGGTCGGGTTCTCCTTGAGCTTGGCGGCGCTGTAGATGCAGTTGAAGGGGTTGGCGAAGGCGTACAGCAGGGCGCGGTTGGGCCGCTTCAGGCGAAACGTGACGGTGCGTGGATCCGGAGTTTCGATGGTGTCGATGTCGGCGACGAGGCCCTGGCGCACCGAGACGACGCCCTGCGGCGGGTTGCGGATGCGATCGTAGCTCGCCTTCACATCCTCCGCGGAGAACGCCGAGCCGTCATGGAACTTGATGCCGGGGCGAAGGCTGAAGGTGTAGACCTTGGCGTCGGGAGATACGGTCCAGCTCTCGGCCAGGTCTCCGACCACCTTGGGATAGTTCGCAAGGTCGAGGCGGAGCAAATTCGAGTAGTGCGGCGACAGCAGGTGGATGATGGCAAACAGCGGCGACTGGTGGCAGTCGTAGGTCGGCGGATCGCCCGAGTTGATGCCGTAGACGAGCGTGCCGCCACGTCTGGGCGCCTCTTGCGCTGTGCCAGCACTGCTCCCGCAACCAAGCGCCGCTAAGACAGCCAGACCCAGCGCCAACGCGCGGAGCTTTATCCGGTTCGACATTCTTGCAATTCTCCTCTACGTGACCTTTCGACGGAGATCTCAGGCAACCTGAAAGCGGGCGACCGCCCTTCGTCCACTTCGACGCCAAGGCCGGGTCCCGAAGGCAGCTCGACAACACCGTTGCCGAGCGCCAGCGGCGCCTTCACGATGTCCTCGGCAAGGTAGAAATGCGTGAGGCTCACGCCCCAATCGATCGACGGCACGGTGCAGGCCAAGTGTGCCGCTGCGGCCATGCCAAGGCTTGACTCGGCGATCTTGGCAGCGACATTGACCTTGAGGCCAAGATCGTCGCACAGGAGCGCTGCTGCGAGCGTTCTGCAATCCACCGAGCTTGATCAATTTCAGCGACCGCGATCAGCATCTCACGATGCCGCCGGATGCGAACTCTGGATCTTGTTGTTCTTCGGGAAGACCTCGGGCTCGACCCGCCCGTTGGTTTCCGCCTTCACGGTCGCCCAAACCACGAGGTTCTTGCGTAACGGGCTGGTGGCGCATTGAAACTGGCGGAACTTCAGTCCGCTGCTCGCGCAGTGCGAATGCAGAAGGCACGCATCGCAACTAACGCCGCTGCGGACGCAATGCCGCTGCGGCGACTGAAACTCGCCGACATCGTTCCCCTCCCCTGTGAACGCCGCCCGCCTGCCATTCTTAGCGGAACACACGCGGCCACATTGTGACCTGCGGCTTACTGATGTCATCGACACTCGATCGTGATCCGCGCACAATCGTCCGCCGTCGACGCTGTCCGACCACTGCGCCGGTCGGCTTGTCGTTGATGAAGAACTTGCCGGCGACGTTTCGCAGAAAGGGAGTCCCGCTGGAGACATTCTTGGCCGCGCTTGCGGCACGGCCAATCGATGCGAACCACGAACCGAAGATCAGTGGCGGCCGGCCTAGGCGAACGTCAAGCTCGGCTCCAAGCCCAACAGGTAGGCGCCGACTTCCTGCAGGTGTGATTTTCGGCCCTGGACCTGCTGCGTGATGGTGTTGAGGTCGCGGAAGCGGCGCTCAAAAGGACTAGAGACAAATATGGCGCTCGCGGACGCGACCTCCCACGCCGTATCGGCGACTGCCTTCGCCTCGTGAATAGCAAAAGTCGCAGCCATACGGATGTCGATGCGCTGCGAGATGGTCAGCTCGTCGGATGCCACAACCGCGTCCCAGACGCGCTGCGCGGTCGTTTCGACGTAACTGCGGGCGGCGCGCAAGCGAGCCTCCGCCTCGCCGAGCTGGAATTGCACCAGATTATTGTCGCGCAAGGATAACTTCGCCAATCGGGGGTGTTTCTTCATGGCGAGCGCCATGCTGGCGTCCAGCATGGCCCTGGCGATGCCAAGGGCCGCCGCCGAGAAACCAGTCGCGAAGAAGCTATTCATGGGAAATTTGTAGAGCGGCGTTGACAGCTTCACATCGGGCAGATGCTCCCGGCGTGCCGAGTAACCATTGGGAACGAACAGACCGTCAACCTTGAAGCCGCCGCTGTTGGTTGCCTTCAGGCCGATGACGTTCCAGTTGTCGATCAAGGCGACGGCCTCAGCCGGCACGAAGAAGATGCGTACCGCAGGACCATCGTGCAGTTGGACGGCGGCACCGTTCTTGTCGAACACCGGGGTAGTAAGGCCGAGCCAGGTGGCATGTCGGCTTCCGCTCGACATTCCCCACTCCCCGCTCAGGCGATGTCCGCCGTCCACCTCGTCGGCGCGCGCCGTGACCGGCGGACCCCAGCTGAGGGCAGCCCTGGGCTCGCCCCAGATTCTTTGAGCCACGGCCGGCTCAAGCGCGCTCGATATTGATGCGCACCCGTTGATTTGGCCGATGCACCAGGCGGTGCTGGCGTCAAGTTTGGCGAGCGCCTCCATGGTCCTGAACCATGTGGCGAGGTCGATTTCCTCTCCACCGTAGGCCCGCGGCAGCAGCAAGCGGAAAAGTTTCTGCTCGTGCAGCTTGTCTACGACTTCAGGCGTGAGCTGTCCGAGAACCTCGTTCTCAAGCCCGGCTTTTTCGATCACCGCGGCGATGCTGCCAATGCGCTCGACCGGCCCGACAGAGCTTGGCGATGCTCGTACATTTGTGTGCATGATCTGCCCCCTACCCGCGGCTACTTCACGTCGGTCTCCGGTATGAGGATATCAAGCTCGCCGCGGCGCGCTAGACTGGCCGCTGGGCTGAGGAGAACTCGACCGCGCGCTCATGGAAGAACAGGTTTGCGGCAACCTTGCGCATGAAAGGCCTTTCCCTGCGTCTTTGACGGCAAGGGTGCCGCGCTCAACTATCATGCGCGACGTCGGATCCGCCGCCGGCGTCTCGATGGTCTTTCTGGCCTCGAGCAATTCGATGCGGTGCAGGATGGCGCTGATTGGAAGAAAAGCGGACTCCGAGGCGGGGGCATAGGCAAGCCCAGTTGCTGTGCCGTCTCGCGTGCCCGCACGTACCGCCCTTTGGCATCAGGGTCGCGCCCAGCTTGTCGGACCAATACCGTTCGAGTTCGACATCGAGGCGTCGCACTGCCTCGGTGGCGAGGATCGCACGGGGGGCATTACCGATGCGAATGACCGGTGCTGATCAGAACCGGATGCGATGATCGTAGGCCGCGTGATCGCGTGGCACGCGACGTATCAGGCACCGATGGCCATCTCGCTTGTGCGGACGGGCAAAGCTCACGTCGCGGGGCCATTGCGGGGCTCCGGAAAGTAATTGTTGAAGGAAATCAATCCGCCCGCGCTTGCCGGGGGCAAGCTCTCGCGTTGCGATCCCCGAGAAATCAATAACTTGGATTGTTGTAGTTTGGTGCCCCGTAGGGAAATCGAACCCCTGTTTTCAACGTGAGAGGCTGACGTCCTAACCGCTAGACGAACGGGACAGCGCACGGGAGCAGTCTATAAGTGAGGCGGGCGCCGGCAATCAAGTATCCGGACGCATTTGGCCCCCAGACAGTCTGGCAGCCGGTGGAGCCCTTGCGGTGGCGGGCCACACCCGCCTAGATCGCGCCTCCGGAGCATATTGGGCCAACTGTGGAATCGCGAGAGACACTGACTGTCGAAGAGGCCGAGGCCGGCCAGCGCCTGGATCGCTTCCTGGTGCTGCGCCTGCCCGAACTCAGCCGCTCGCGTCTGCAGGCGCTGATTCGCGCCGGCGAGGTGACGCACGCGGGCGAACCCGTTGCCGGATTGGGCGGCAAGGTCAGGGCCGGCGAGACCTACCAGGTGCATGTACCGGCGCCGGTTGCGGCGCTGCCGAAGCCGGAGGCGATCCCGCTCAAGGTCGTCTACGAGGACGCGCACCTGATCGTCATCGACAAGCCGAAAGGCATGCCAGCCCATCCGGGCGCCGGCCATGCCTCGGGGACCCTCGTCAATGCGCTGCTGGCGCACTGCGGCGACAGCCTGTCGGGCATCGGCGGGGTGAAGCGGCCGGGCATCGTGCATCGTCTCGACAAGGATACCACCGGCCTGCTGGTGGTGGCCAAGACGGATGCCGCGCACCAGGCACTGGCCGAGCAGTTCGCCGCCCATGGCGCCGACGGCAAACTCGAGCGCGGCTACCGGGCGCTGGTGTGGGGTGCGCCCGAGCGGCCGCGCGGCGCGGTCGATGCACGGCTCGGTCGCAGCAACGCCAATCGCACCAAGATGGCGGTCGTGCCCGGCGAGCATGGCCGCCACGCGGTCACCCACTACGCCGTGCTCGAGACCTTTCCCAAGGCTGCGACAAAGCCGCTCGCGAGCCTGCTACGCCTGACGCTGGAGACCGGTCGCACCCACCAGGTGCGCGTGCACATGGCGCATATCGGACACCCGCTGCTGGGCGACATGACGTACGGCGCCGGGCACAAGGCGAGCGGGCGCAAACTCGGGACGGAAGGGCAATGCGCGCTGGACGCGCTCGGCCGGCAGGCCCTGCACGCCGCGGAACTGAAGTTCGAGCATCCCGTTACGAACAAGCGCCTCGCGTTCGAGAGCGCACTGCCCGACGACATGGCCGATGTTGTCGCAGCGCTGCAGGACAATCCGCAGTCAGTAAGACTACGGCCAAGATCGTCCATAGATTACGGATTGTCCATCTTGCTGTTCCGGCAGTGCAAACACGGGCCAGGGCACGGGACATGATAGACGGAAATCGAGCCGTTTCACCGTTTATCCACTATCCCGTGAGGGAGCGTTATCGGCGGCACACAGCAACGTGGTTTGCTCGTGAAAGGCTGGATGGGATATCGCCTCGGTGCCGCCAAGCTTGCAGCGCAGTTTGCAACAAGCTGGTTGGTGGTCCCAGTGAGCAAGAGGGAGCCGACACTTCGCTGAATCGCGACGTCGGCTGAAACAGAGATGGTTACGAAAGCACTTCCTAGCGTTGTGGGCGGAGCCGGTGGGCTCAGCCGCTACCTCGAGGAAATCCGCAGGTTCCCGATGCTGGAGCCGGGCGAGGAATTCATGCTGGCCAAGCGCTGGCAGCAGCACGGCGACACGGACGCCGCGCATCGTCTGGTCACGTCGCATCTGCGGCTGGTGACGCGCATCGCCATGGGCTATCGCGGCTACGGCCTGCCGATCGGCGAGGTGATCTCCGAGGGCAACGTCGGCCTGATGCAGGCCGTGAAGCGGTTCGAGCCCGACAAGGGCTTCCGGCTGGCGACCTACGCCATGTGGTGGATCCGCGCCTCGATCCAGGAGTACATCCTGCGCTCGTGGAGCCTGGTGAAGATGGGCACGACGGCGGCACAGAAGAAGCTGTTCTTCAACCTGCGCCGCATGAAGGGTCAGATCAAGGCGCTGGACGACGGCGACCTGCGGCCTGACCAGGTCAAGCACATCGCCACCAAGCTCGGCGTGCCCGAGGAAGACGTGATCTCCATGAACCGGCGGCTTGGCGGCGACGCCTCGCTGAATGCGCCGGTGCGCGCCGACGCGGAAGGCGGCGGCGAGTGGCAGGATTGGCTGGTCGACGACAAGCCGGACCAGGAAGAGCGCCTCGCCGAATCCGAGGAGCTCAGCCAGCGCAGGGCGTTCCTCGCCGGCGCGCTGTCGACCCTCAACGATCGCGAGAAGCGCATCTTCGAGGCGCGGCGGCTGGCCGAGGAGCCGGCGACGCTCGAGGACCTGTCGGCCGAGTTCGGCGTGTCCAGCGAGCGCATCCGCCAGATCGAGGTGCGCGCCTTCGAGAAGGTGCAGTCGGCGGTGCAGAAAGCCGCCAAGCGCTCGGAAGAGCGCGTCGGCGCCGCGGCGCACTGATCGTATTATAGCCCGCGAGCTAACGAACACTGCGCCTCGTCGGATGCAGCCGTTCTGGAAGTACGCAGGCAGTCCTGAAATGGGACGTGCATCTCACGGCCTTGAGCGTCGATTGCCAAACGCCGACGGCATAGCGGGCCGAGGTGACGACCAGCGCGGTGCCGCAAAGTCATCTGGACGCTTGACTGGGGATGCCGGCGCTGAGCGATCCATTGCGCCCCCATTTTGGAATGCCATCGGTTTAGCTTGTTGCCTTCGCGGATGCGGCTCGCGAGATTCGCGAGCTAAACTCGTGAGCATCCGTTCTCCCCCCTCGTCTTGTCAAAGGCGAAGCTCCACGGTTCCCTTTGGGAAGGAGGGCCATGGCGATCCAGTGAACCCGCCGCGCAAGCGCGCATGCGGGAGAGATCCGGGCAGACACTGGTCCCGGGGCATGCGTCCACGCTAACTGCGGAAGTTACCAATCCTCGACTCCACAAGGTACGCGCGAGCACCTCTCGAATCGGAAGACCCGCCGCGCCCTTTCTGCTCTGAGCTGCCGCACTCTAGGCCGCCGGGAACTGCGCAGCTCGGCGTCGAGCGCGAGATCTCCACCTCCTCCGGCGTCATCTCGGCCGGCACGTTGGCGAACAGCGGCGTCGACAGATACCGCTCGCCCGTATCGGGCAGCATGGCCAGGATCGTGGAGCCCTTCGGCGCCTCCTTGGCGATGCGCAAGGCACCCGCAAACGTCGCGCCCGAGGTGATGCCGACGAAGATGCCTTCCTTGGTAGCCAGCTCCTGGCTCATCTTGATCCCCTCTGGGCCCGGAATCGGGATCAGCTTGTCGATCAACTTCATGGCCACTGCATCCTCGGTGATCTTGGGGATGAAATCCGGCGTCCAGCCCTGCATGGGGTGCGGCTTGAAGGCCGAGTGCGGCGCCGACGGCGAGCCGTCCGGATTGCGCGCCTGCTCGGCGCCGCTGCCGATCAGCTGCGCGTCCTCGGGCTCGCACACGATGATCTTGGTGTCGGGCATCTCCTTCCTCAGCACGCGCGCCACGCCCTTCAGCGTGCCGCCGGTGCCGTAGCCCGTCACCCAGTAGTCGAGCTTCTCGCCCTTGAAGTCGTCGATGATCTCGCGCGCCGTGGTCTTGGAGTGATAGTCGGGGTTGGCCTCGTTCTCGAACTGGCGGGTCAGGAACCAGCCGTGCGTCTTGGCGAGCTCGATGGCCTTCACCACCATGCCGAAGCCGCGCTGCGCCTGCGGGGTCAGCACCACCTTGGCGCCGAGGAAGCGCATCAGCCGGCGCCGTTCGACGCTGAACTGCTCGGCCATCGTCACGACCAGCGGATAGCCCTTGGCGGCGCACACCATGGCAAGCCCGATGCCGGTGTTGCCGCTGGTGGCCTCGATCACGGTCTGGCCGGGCTTCAGTTCGCCCGCCTTCTCCGCCGCCTCGATGACGCCGAGCGCCAGGCGGTCCTTCACCGAGCCGAGCGGGTTGAAGGCCTCGATCTTGACGTAGAGGTTGACGCCGGCGGGCGCCAGCCGGTTGATCTTCACGACCGGCGTGTTGCCGACCGTCTCCAGGATGCTCTCATATTTGCGTGCCATGCTTCTTCTCCATCGACCACCGGCAATGCCGGCATCATTATCCAACAATCACACGAGCGACGGCATCGGCGGCAAATCAATGCCGCAGCTCACTGCGCCGCCCTCGTAACTTCAACCGGCGGCGAAACCTTGGATGTGCCGCGCGGAACAGCCGCTGCAAGCGGCGGGTGTCTACGTACTTGCTCCAACAATCTCTGCCTGTGGAGCCTCAGATGCCTCTCGTACTTATACTCGGTCCCGTCCTCGACCTGCTCTTCATCGCCATGCTCTCCCGCCACCGCATGGTCTGGCTGGCGCTGGCGTTGACCGTGGCCTGCGCCTTCTCCCTGTACGGGGCGCGCCGGTTACGCGCCCCGGCTCGATCGAGCTGCTGGGCGGGTCGAGGTAAGTTCCACCCGTCATGCCGGGGCATAGCTTCCAGCATGTCCCGGAACCGAGGCCCTGCGCCGAGGCTATCCGGGACCTCGCAGTAGTGCGCGAGGTCCCGGCTACTCGATGATTTGGCGCTGTGCGCTCAAATCATCGAGGCCGGGATGACGGGTCAATCAATTGCCGCCGTCCTTACTTGCCCGTAAATTGCGGCTTGCGCTTTTCCATGAATGCGGTGCGACCCTCGATGTAGTCCTGGCTGGCGAAACAGCGCGCCACCAGTTCGGCCGCCCGTGCCAGGTTGCGCTCGCTCTCGGGTTTCAACACCTCGGTCGTGATCTGCTTGACGGCACCGACCGTCAGCGGCGCGTTGTCGGCAATGGTGCCGGCGTACTCCTTGACGAACGCTTCGAGTTCACCGTCCGGCAGCACCTTGCTGATGATCCCCATCCGCAAGGCTTCGTCGGCGCCGAACTGGCGCGCCGTGAAGAAGATGTCCTTGGTGTGCGACGGCCCGATCGTATCGATGAAGCGCTGCAGCCCGTTGAAGCCGTAGCCGAGCCCGAGACGCGCGGCCGGCAACGCGAAGCGCGAGCCTTGCGTGCAAAAGCGCAGGTCGCACGACGTCGCCAGCCCGAGACCGCCGCCGATGCAGAACCCCTGGATGGCGGCGATGGTGGGCTTCGGGAAGTTGTAGATCGCGGAGTAGAACCGCTCGGTGTTGGCGTTGTAGTGCTGCACCGCCTCGCGGGTCGCGCGCTCGTCCGCGAACTTGGAGATGTCGGCGCCCGACACGAAGGCCTTGCCGCCGGCGCCCGTCAGCACCACGACGCGTACCTCGTCGTCGCGCTGCGAAATCTTCGAGTATGCGGCTCGCCGCCTGCCACATCTCCAGCGAGACGGCGTTGTGGCGCTCGGGATTGTTGAAGATCATGGTGCCGACGCGGCCATCCTTGCGCGCGAGCATCTTGTCGGTCATGGGGGGCTCCGTGTGTCGGCATCACAAGGGACACGAAAGTGTGTTCCCATCAGCGGGCTGCGCTTCCTTCCAGGTCTGCGTCCGCCATTCAAGCAAATTCCCGCGCGGGCGCAACATGAGAACGTGGCCGAGTAGTAGTGCCACGTCCTGTCGCGAAAAGGGCGAGGATTAGCGCTCTCTCTAGCCGGCTTGGCCGGGACCTGTTCCGGGCACCAGGCCCCTTCCCCTGAGCTTTGCCGAGACGGCGTCGAGCACGGCATGCGTCGCAGCCTTGAGGCCCTGATCGCCGCCGAACTCCATGGGCCGCAGCGTGCGCCCGGCGAAGCACTCATCGATGCTCTCTTCGATGAGCACTGCCGCCTGCGTGAGCGCCGCGATCCCGTGACGTTCGCCGAGCCAATCCAGCATCATGGCCGCGCACAGGAAGGTCGCCACCGGATTGGCCTTGTCCTGGCCTGCGATATCGGGGGCGCTGCCGTGCGCCGGCTGGAAGAGCCCATGCGCGTCTCCGAGCTCGGCACAAGGGGCAAGCCCCATGCCGCCGACGAGCCCCCCGCCCAAGTCCGACAAGATGTCGCCGAACATGTTTTCCATCACGAGCACATCGAAGTCCCAAGGCCGTCGCACAAGATCGAGGGCCTGGGCATCAACGTAGTTGTAGCCGGTGCGGATGTCGGGGAAGAGCGCGCGTCGCTCGTCGAAGATCTTGCGGAAGAATGCAAAGGCGCGGAACACGTTGGCTTTGTCGACGCACGTCACCAGGCCCTTGGACGGGTTTCTTGCCTTGCGCCGGCGAGCAATGCGGAAGGCCGTATCGCACAGCTTCTCGGTGGTCGGGCGCGTGATGCGCAGCGTCTCGCGCGCCTCCTGGTCGCCGATCACCTCTCCTCTGCCGTGGGTGTAGAACAGCCCCTCGGTCGATTCACGCAAGACGACCAGATCTATGCCCGTTGCCCGCTCGTCGAGCAGGCGGCGCGGCGTGTTGGGAAACGCCTTGACGGGCCTGACCCCCGCGTAGAGCTGGAACTCTTCGCGCAACTTCAGATGCGGCGAAATCTCGGTGCCGTCGGGGTAGCGCACATCCGGCCAGCCCATCGCCCCCATCAGAATAGCGTCAGCCTGCCGGGCAGCCGCGAAGGCCGCCTCCGAAATGTCCTTGCCGCTCTCCCGATAGTAGAGCGCGCCCATGTCGCGCCTTTCCTCGAACTCCAGCGTGAACCCGCCGAGCGCCTTCTCGACGAGGCCGAGAAGGTGAACGGTGGGCGGCACGATCTCACGACCGATACCGTCACCCGGCAGCGTCACGATCCGGAGGCGAGTATTGGGCGTCGGCACGACAGCTTCCTTGCATCGTCACGCTAGATCACCTTGGCCTTGCGCAGCTCGGCGATGTCGGCGTCGCTGAAGTCGAACTCGCGCAGCACCTCCTCGGTGTGCTCGCCGCGCTCGGGCGGGGCGGCGACCAGGCGGCTGGGCGTGCGCGACAGCTTCACGGGCTGGTTGAGCAGGTGCAGGGTGCCGCGCTCGTCCGAGGTCTCGATGTGCCCGACCACGTCGAGGTGCTGGACCTGCGGATCGTCGAACATTTCGTTGATGGCGTAGATCGGCCCGCACGGGACCTCGGCGGCGCTCATGCGCTCCACCCATTCGGCGCTGGTGCCGCTGGCCAGATAGCGCTCGATCTCGACGTTCAGCGCGTTGCGGTTCTTGGAGCGGGCCGACGCCGTCGCGTAGTCGGGATGCTCGAGCAAGGCCTCGGCGCCGATCGCGCCGCACAGGCGCTGCCACATGGTGCTGCCGGCGGTCGCGATATTGATGTGTCCGTCCTTGGTCTTGAACACGCCGGTCGGGATGCTGGTCGGGTGATTGTTGCCGGCCTGGCCCGGCACGTGGCCTTCGTTGAGCCAGCGCGCACCCTGGAAATCCAGCATGAAGATCTGCGCCTGCAGCAGGCAGCTGGCGACCGCCTGGCCCTTGCCGGATTGCTCGCGCTCGAGCAGCGCCACCAGGATGCCGAGCGCGCAGAACAGCCCGCCCGACAGGTCGGCGATGGGGATGCCGACGCGCATCGGGCCGCGGCCGGGCTCGCCCGTGATCGACATCAGGCCGCCCATGCCCTGGGCGATCTGATCGAAGCCCGGGCGCTCGCGGTAGGGCCCGTCCTGGCCGAAGCCCGAGATGCTGGCGTAGATCAGCCGCGGATTGACCTTGCTCAGCGCCGCATAGTCGATGCCGAGCCGCTCTTTCACATCCGGCCGGAAGTTCTCGATCACCACGTCGGCCTTGGCGGCCAGCCGGCGCAGCACGGCAACGCCGCTCGGCGACTTGAGGTCGAGCGTGATGCCGCGCTTGTTGCGGTGCAGGTTCTGGAAGTCCGACCCGTGCCGCGGGCCACCCAGGGCATCGCCCTTTTCCAGGTGGCCCGGCAGCTCGATCTTGATGACGTTGGCACCCCAATCGGCCAACTGCCGCGCGGCGGTCGGTCCCGCGCGGACCCGCGTCAGATCAAGTACCGTGTAGGGGGCGAGCGCCGTTGAGGCTTTGGGAGAAGGCATGCGTGCGTCTCTCTTGGATCGAGGGACGCAGCTTGCCACGAACCCAGGGCTAGCCCAAGGCTCAACCTGCAACGCGCTCTTTTTCGTGGGCCCCGCAGCCTAGTCTCAGCCGATGTCGGCCAGGTAGTATTGATCTGTAAAGTTGCAGTAGCCGGTTCTCCACTCGACCGGGCGGCCGTCCAGATCGTGCACCACGCGATCCAGGACGATGACCGGCGAGTTCGGCTGCCACCGCCAGCTCCGTCGCCGTCGTCTGATTGGCCTTGCCGATGGAGATGCGCTCCTCGGCCTTGCCCAGCAGCAGGCGATACTGCTGCGCCAGCACGGTGATGCGATGCGACGGGTTCTTGGCCTCGGTCAAGCCGGGAAACAGCGAGGTCGGGTAGGTGCTCTCCTCGGTCATGAACGGGCGATCACCCTGCAGGCGCACGCGCCGCAGGCGATAGACCGTGTCGTTGGCCTGCAGGCCCAGCCGGTCGCGTTCGCGGTCGGTGGCTTTGCCCTCGGTCATTTCCACGGTCCGCACCCGGCCCGACACCCGCTGGCCGTCCTTGCTGCGCACGTTGTTGAAGCGCATGGCCATCTCGTCGGACGACTGGTCGTTGACGAACGTGCCCCGCCCCTGACGCCGCGTCAGCAGATGCTCACCCTCCATCATGTCCAGCGCCTTGCGCATGGTCCCGGAACTCACTCCGAACTCCCGCGCCAGATCGCTCTCGTTGGGGATGGCATTGCCCGGCTTCCACTCACCATGCGCGATCCGCTCTGCAAGCGCATCGCGCAACTGCAGGTAGAGCGGCCTGGTGGAGAAGCGATTTGTAGGCAGCATCCTATCGCCAAGCATTCTTGCCTCCTTCCGTTGATAGAGACGCTAAATCTCAAATATTCGCGCTGCATGTATTCTAGTTTAACTGTTGTCCTCTAGCAGGACGTAGAGCAGCTTGTGTGCATCGTTCTTTGTGATATCGCGCTCTGATTCTCGATTAACCATGGGACATCATTAACCTTCTCGGAAGGAGGTTCGTCAATATTTGTCTGGTGGATGACGGCCCCTCTGTGATCTCTGGCACCACAGTATTGGGGTGCCGAAATCTTCAGTTTACCGCCACAGGCCTGGGGCCCCCGGGCGCTTCTAGAAAGCTGTGGATTATCGAGAAACCGCCCACAAAATTAATCAATGCCGAAAGGTTGCAGGTTGAAAAGCGTTATTTTGAACACACTTTCGGGAGCAAGCGTCAGCTGTGCTTCTCGGAGCCAAAATTCGCTGGTTCGAGCTCAGAAACAGTGATTCTTCGACCGACAGCGGATATCAGAAACACGTCATAGAAGGAGGAGACGAGTGGTGAACAAGATCGATCTGGCTGGCCGTTTTGCCGTCGTAACGGGCGGTGCCCAAGGTTTCGGCAAGGCCATGGTGGAGCGCTTCGTGCAGTCGGGGGCCAAGGTGGCGATCTGGGATCGCGATGTAGCATTCGCCGAAAAGACCGCCAAGGCGCTGGGCGACAATGTGATGGCCACCGCCTGCGACGTCGGCGATCCCACATCGGTTGCAGCCGCGCGCGAGCGGACGCTGGAGCGGTTCGGCCGCATCGACATCCTGATCAACAATGCCGGCATCGCCGGCGCCATCGCCAAGACCTGGGAAACCGACGTCGACGACTGGCGCCAGGTGATGCGCATCAACCTGGACGGGCCGTTCATCTGCTCGCGCGCCGTGGTGCCGCTGATGATCACCCAGAACTACGGGCGCATCGTCAACATCGCCTCGATCGCCGGCAAGGAAGGCAACCCCAACGCCGCGCACTACTCGGCCTCCAAGGCCGGCGTGATCGCGCTCACCAAGTCGCTGGGCAAGGAGCTGGCCGGCTACGACATCGCCGTCAACGCCGTGACGCCGGCCGCCGCCAAGACCGCCATCTTCGACCAGATCACCCAGGAGCACATCGATTTCATGCTGTCCAAGATCCCGCGCAACCGCTTCGTGCTGGTCGAGGAGCTGGCGTCGATGGTGGCGTGGATGGTGTCGCAGGAGAATTCCTTCACCACCGGCGCCGTGTTCGACCTGTCGGGCGGCCGCGCCACCTACTGAACCGGCAGGCCATGCTTGCACCCGCACCCGTCATCCCGGAATCCGAGCCCCGGTCCGGGAGCCGGGGCGAGGATATCCGGGACCTCGCGCGGCAGACGCAATGAGATCCCGGCTCTGAGCGAGCTCAGGCCGGGATGACGGGTGGAGGGATATGACGGGTGGATTGATCCGCGCGCCAGTACAAAATGGCCGTTAGGCTCGGCGGCGGACGCTCGCGGACGTCGCAGGGATCGGGCACCTGCACTACGCCGGTCGCACCCGCCGCCGAATGGCACTCGGCCTCCAGACCGCCGCCTCGCTGTCCCCGGCGAGCACGACGCTGACTGGCGAGCTTTGAGAAAAGCGGCGAGGGAGCCGGCCAAAAAAACCGGCATCCGGACTGCTGAACACGCTCGCCGGCATCGAGCACAAACTGATCAAGAACCGTGCCAGATGGTCGAAAAGCCTCCCGCCGTGTGGCAGCGGCCATGATTCGTGCCTTGCCGCTGCCGAAGCTTTGGGCGATCGGCAGCAAAACTGGGCAGCCGGAGCCGCACCGTTCATTGAGCTTGTCGCTGGCGTCGCTCCTGCGCGATCGGCAGGGCATTCTCGACGCCAACAAGGACACCGAAGACGACAAGAGCTACGACGCGGCGAAGCAGAAGCTCGCCACCTGGTTTTGTGTTGTCAGGTTCGGCCCAAAATCTTGTCCTGCGCGGCGCTGGCCAGGAATGCCGACCGCGTCAGTCCGCGACGGCGAGCCTCGTCGTCGATCGCCTCCAGAAGCCCCGCGTCGAGCGAAATGTTGGCCTTCACGGGCCTTGCGCGGTCAAGCAGCAGCGGGACGACGACGAGGCCTTCGCGGCCAGGATCGAAGTCGATCGTCTTGTCGCGTCGGATCGCTGCCATCGCGCGCGGCGCTGGCAGGTCAGTGCCACTCGCCAATTGATGGGCGGCGAATTCACGTAGCGCGCTGGTGGCATCCAGGATCGCCGCCTCGGGCGTCTCGCCGCCGCCATGGCAACCGGGAAGGTCTGGAAAGCGCACGCCCCAGACCGCCTTGTCGCCGTCGAGAATGCCGATGTAGTTCGCCATTTTCGAACACCTTATCCAAGCCAGCCGGCCGTGCGCGCGATGGATCGCGCCACGCCGGCTGATTGCTGTTTGTGGCGCGGCACGACGATCAGCGCTCCGGGTTTGTCCGGATGCGTGAACTTGTCGTGCTTGCCGCCAACCACGCCGGACCAGCCCTCGCGCTTCAGTCGAGCGACGATCTTCTTGGTGTTGGTCTCCAGAGACGGCATGCGGCGCCTCTCGTCCAGGCGCAAATATATGCGCATTGCTCGCGTTGTGCAAGGGGTGTCCGCAATGGCAGCGCTGCTCGATTTGGCGCCGGCCTCCTTCCGTGGCGCCTGCTTCCTCGTGCCCGGCGACCGCGAGAAGGCCGCAACACGCTGGCTTCTGGTCACGCCCGGGCAATTCCGGGCAATTCAGTGTTGACAGGTCACGCTGGATTGCCTGGCAAACACACCATCGACGCGTCGGCGCGACTTGCGTAGAAGCCGCTCGACACCCCCATCTCGAGCCGAGCCGGCCACCCCATGCCCTACTCCGACTACCGCCCCGACCTGATGGGCCACGCCTCGCTGTCGCCGACCGGGCGCTTCGAGGCGGGCTCCATGCAGAGCTTCACGCTCACCTATACGGCAGGTGCGTTCGGCGTGGACGACACCGGCTCGATCAAGATCGGCTTCCGCTTCGCCACCGATTTCGGCCCCGTCCAGTTCACCGACCCGAAGGCGCCCGGCTACACCACGGTGGAGGCCTCCAACGGCGCGACGCTGGACGCCAAGTGGGAGTTCAAGCGCAACATCCGCCCCTGGAGCCGCTCGCTCTACGTCGGCGTGGTGAAGGACTTCCTCGCCCCGGCGACACCATCACCATCCGCTTCGGCGACCGCCGGCAGGGCTCGCCCGGCATCCGCCTGCAGACCTACTGCGAGAGCGAGTTCGAGTTCCGCGTGTTCGCCGACCCGATCGCCACCTACGACTACGTGGCGCTGCCCGAGAGCCCCAAGATCGCCATTGTGCCGGGGCCGGGCGTGCGCTGGCGGGCGGTGCTGCCGAGCCTGGTGCGGGCGGGCGAGCCGTTCCGGCTGTCGCATCAAGGCCGACGACAAGTGGGGCAATCCCTCCAATCTCAATCGACCGCACGCTGCGGCTCGTCAGCGATCGCGCCGATCGCCGGCCTGCCGGCCACGCTGCGCTTCGAGCCCGGCAGCTTCGCGGCCATGGTGGACGGCCTGCGCCTGCCGAGGCGCCGGGCGATTGCATCGTGCGCGTGCTCGACGAGACGGCACCGAGCTGTGCCGCTCCAACCCGCTGCGCATCGTCGCCCAGGGACACGCCGCTGGTGCACTTCTGGGGCGACACGCACGGCCAGTCGAACGAGACGCTCGGCACCAACACGGCGCGCGAATACTTCGAGTTCGGCCGCGACAAGGCCTTCCTCGACGTGATGGGCCACCAGGGCAACGACTTCCAGATCACCGGCGCCTTCTGGCGCGAGCTGAACGCGCTGTCGGCCGAGTTCGACAAGCCCGGCCGCTTCGTGTGCATCCCCGGCTACGAGTGGTCGGCCAACACCGCGGTCGGCGGCGACCGCAACGTGCACTACCGCCACGAGGGCGAGACCATCCACCGCTCCTCGCACGCCCAGATCGCCGATGCCGATCGACATCGTCGACGAGGGCACCGACGCGCACGACGCGCACGCGCTGTTCGCCAAGCTGCAGGGCAAGGACTGCGTGGTGATGGCCCACGTCGGCGGACGCTACGCCGACATCAAGTTCGCCCACGATCCGATGGAGACGGCGGTCGAGGTGCACTCGGCCTGGGGCACCTTCGAGTGGATCGTGCGCGACGCCTTCGAGAAGAACTACCGCGTCGGCATCGTCGCCAACTCGGACGGCCACAAGGGCCGGCCCGGCGCCTGCTATCCCGGCGCCTCGTTCTTCGGCAGCTACGGCGGGCTGACCTGCTTCCTGGCCGAGCGGCTGGACCGCGACGCCATCTTCGAGTGCATGCGCCGGCGCCGCCACTACGCGACCACCGGCAACCGCGCGCTGCTCGATGTGACGGTCGACCACGGCGTCGCCGGCCGAGCTGTTCCTGCGCGATCCTGCCGCCGGGCCGACGACTTCGGAGCGCGTCGCAGCGCCTGCATGATGGGCGACATCGCCCGCGTCGCCGACGACGAAGTGGACCTCGACATCGAGGTGGTCGGCTCGGCGCCGATCGAGCGGCTCGACATCTACGACGGCCTCGACCTGCATCGAGACGGTGCGGCCCTACGCGGCCGGCGACCTCGGCCGCCGCGTGCGCCTCGTCTACGAGGGCGCGGAATATCGCGGCCGCGCCCGCACCACCACCTGGGACGGCTCGCTCGCCATCGAGGGCGCGCGCATCGAGCGCACGGCCGTCATCAACAACTGGAACCTCGATCGCGGCATCCAGAGCCAGGATGCGATCCGGCCTGACCTGGAAGGCCGTGACCACCGGCAACTACGGCGCCATCGACCTGTGGCTGGATGGCGCGGCGGGCCGCCTCACCTTCAAGACCAAGCCGGTATCCGGCGAGGTCGCGATCGCCGACCTCGGCGTCGAGCCGCGCGTGTTCGCCGCCGGCGGCCTGGAACGCGCCGTCAAGCTGCAGCGCCTGCCCGAGGTCATGCGCGAGCACCGCATGGCCCTGCGCCGCACGCATCAAGGTGCGCGCCACAGGCGACACCCGCCTCTACGTCCGCGTCCAGCAGGAAGACGGCCACCGCCTGTGGTCCAGCCCGATCTATCTGTTCCGCTGATAGGCTGCGCTCCCGTCATCCCGGAACGCGCCGCACTCGGCGCCTATCCGGGTACCGAGACGCGTGTCGAGACCCATCTCGGCCACTGGGCTCCCGGATAGCTTTCGCTAAGGCGTCAGACCTTCCGGGACTGACAGTCACTACCGCAGCGCCGCCGCGATGTTGCCGCCGTCGACCGTCTCGATGTGCCCCGTGGTGGCCCGCGCCTTGGCCAGCGCCACGAACGCGGCGCCACGTCGGCGGCGGTCACCTCGCGCTTCAGCAGGTTGCCGCCCATGTACTCGGCCTCGCTCACGCCGCGCGCCTTGGAGCGCTTGGCCACCATGTCGTCGGTCAGCAGGCCGGTGCGGATGCGGTCGGCGTTGACGCCGTTGGAGCGGATGCCCTCGGCGCCGTAGTCGATGGCGTACTGGCGCATCAGGGCCAGCGTGGCCGCCTTGGGCAGGCCGTACGGCCCGAAGTCGGGGCCCGGGATTGACCGCCTGCTTCGACACGTTGAACAGCAGGCAGCCGCCGGTCGCCTGCTTGCGCAGGATCGCCACCGCCTCCTGCGCCACCGCCTGGTGCGCGAAGAAGTTGAGCTCGAAGCTCTTGCGCAGGACCTCGTCGGACACCTCGCCGATCCTGCCCTGCCAGGCCGCGCCCGCATTGGACACGACGATGTCGACGCCGCCGAACCGCTGCGGCGATGCGCGCGAAGGCGGCGCGCACGCTCTTGCGGTCGGTGACGTCGCAGGCGAGCCCAAGGCCGCCGACCTCCTTGGCCGCGGCCTTGGCCGCCGCCTCGTCGAGGTCGAGCACGGCGACCGCGGCGCCCTCCGCCGCGAACGCCTTGGCGGTGGCGCGGCCGATGCCGCTGCCGGCGCCGGTCACCACCGCCACCTGGCCGGTGAACGGCTTGGCCACCGCGCCCTTCAGCTTGGCCTGCTCCAGGCTCCAGTATTCGACGTCGAACAGGTCGGCTCTCGGGCAGCGCCTCGAAGCGGCCGATCGCCTCGGCGTCGGTGATGACCTTGACGGCCGTCTCGGCGAGGTCGGCGGCGATGGCGGCGTCCTTGGCGCGTGGCGCCGATGCCGAACAGGCCGACGCCCGGCACCAGCACCACGCGCGGCATCGGGTCGAGCTTGGTCTTGACGCCGCCGACGCGGGCGTTCTCGCGCGCGAACATCGCATCGTAGCGCGGCGACGTATCGGTCGACCGCGCCGCGCACGGCGCGCCTTGAAGTCGTCCAGCTTGCCCGCACTCGGGCGCCGGCACCACCAGCGGCTTGTTCTTGGTGCGAATGACATGGTCGGGCGTCACCACGCCGCGCTGGCTGATGTCGGCGAGGTCGGCGCCGCCGACGTAGTTGAGGATCTCCGGGCTGGTGCGGAAGTCGAGCACGAAGCGCTTCGGCTCGGCATCGGGCGCTGGCGGGCTTCACCGCGCACGGCGCCGCGGATGATCGGCGCCACCTCGGCCGCCGACGCGAGCTCCTTCGGCAGCTTGGCGGCGGCGAACACGTTGCGGCGGCCCTTGGCGAGCCGCTGCTCGGCCCGCGTCACGTGCGCGATCATGCGCTCGTAGGCCTCGCGCGCGGTCGTCGCCGAACGTGAAGATGCCGTGCTTGTGCAGGATCAGGCCCTCGACGTCGGGCTTGGCCTCGAACACCTCGCGCCGCCAGCTTGGCGAGGCCGAAGCCCGGGATGACGTAGGGCACGAAGCCCATGCTGCCGTCGTAGACCTCCTCGACCAGCTCCTCGCCGTTCGGCTGGTCGACCAGGCTCAGCACGGCGGCGGCATGCGTGTGGTCGATGAAGTTGTGCGGCAGGAAGGCGTGCAGCAGCGTCTCCACCGACGGGTTGGGCGCCGGCGAGATCGAGCAGGTTCGACGCGCTGGAAGTTGACCATGTCCTCGTCGGACAGCCTGCTCCAGCTTGCGCAGCTCGCGCAGCGGCCCGAGCTTCACGGCCGGCAGGCCCGGCGGCTCGATGACGGCCATGTCCCAGCCCGAGCCCTTCACGCACAGCACCTCGTGCGTCTCGCCCAGCAGGTCGGCCATCTCGCGTCTTGACGCGAGGTGTTGCCGCCGCCGTGCAGCACCAGCATCGGGTCGCCGCCCAGCAGCCGCGTCGTGTAGGTGCGCAGCGCCAGCGCCTCGCCGACGCCCTTGCCTGGCGTAGGTCTCGACCGCCTTGCGGGCGTCGGCATCGTTCCAGCGGCTGTCCATCTCGTCCGGGCCTCCAGCGTGCGGGCAATGGCCCACGTGGCGCCCTTACATAGTGTGCGCCGCCGCAATGTCCACTGCGACGCGGTGCAACCACGCTCAAGCCGCCTTGCGCTTGCCTCATGCCTTTCGCGGGTGCAGGCTCCCCTCCGCGGGCTGTTGCAAAAAAAGACATAGGGGGAGAACGCCAATGATCACGCGCCGCGCGCATCTGCAAAGCCTGTTTGGGGTCGCCTCGACGGCCGCGCTGCCGCTGTCGGCGCTGGCCCAGGACAAGCCGATCCCTTCCGAGGGCATCGGCCATCGCATCAAGCACCTGTCCCATAGCGACGTTGGCGGTCGCCCCGACGGCGTGCAGGTGATGGTCAATCGCGGCCACGTCTATTACGGGCACATGTTCAGCGACGGCGTCACGATCCTGGACGCGTCGAACCCGCGCGCGCTGAAGCCGGTCGGTTTCTTCACGGCTGGGCAATACACGCGCACGCACCACTTGCAGGTGGCCGATGACCTGATGCTGCTCGCCAACGGCGCCAACATCGTCGCCATGCAGTCCTACGACAACCAGCGAGGCTATTTCGAGAACGCACTCGTCGACAGCATTTCCAACCGCAAGAAGTTCCGCTCCGGCCTGTCGATCCACGACATCTCGAAACCGACGGAGATGCGCGAGATCGCATTCCTCGAGATGCCCGGCTTCGGCATCAACCGCCTCTGGTGGCCGGGCGGGCGCTACGCCTATGTCTCGGCCCACTTCGACGGGTTCACCGACCACATCCTGTGCATCGTCGACCTGAAGGAGATCACCAAGCCCGAGATCGTCTCCAAGTGGTGGCTGCCGGGCATGAACCGGGCCGCGGGCGAGACGCCGACCGCACCGAAGGGCCGCCGTTACGCACTGCACCACATGCTGACCGCGGGCAATCTAGGATACGCCGCCTGGCGCGACGGCGGCATGACGATCCACGACATCAGTGATCCGGCCGCACCAAAGCTGCTGTCGCGCATCAACTGGTCGCCGCCGTTCCCAGGCGGAACACATACTCCGCTGCCGCTGCCCGGCCGCCAGCTCGCCATCGTCGCCGACGAGGCCAACGCCGAGAAGTGCGCCAAGGGCATGTTCCACACGTTCGTCGTCGATGTGCGCGCGCCGGAGAACCCGGTGCCGATCGCGACGTTTCCCGTGCCGAAGGACCGCGACTACTGCGCTGCGCCCGGCACATTCGGCCCGCACAATCTGCATGAAAATCGCCCGGGCTCGTTCCAGAGCGAGGAGACGATTTTCGCCACCTACAACAACGGCGGCGTGCGCGTGTTCGACATCCGCAATCAGTTCCAGCCGGCCGAAGTCGCGTTCTGGGCGCCGCCGACGCCGGCCAAGCTGATCGATCCGAGGCCCAACATTGCCCTCGCAGCCAAAACAGCCGACGCCTACGTGACGCGCGAAGGCCTGATGTACGTGAGCGACTGGAACGCCGGCCTGCACGTCCTGCGACCTCGTGCGATTTGCAGAATTGGCAAAGCGGTCGAGCCGCCTGTTGCCAAACGCTTGCGGACTCTCAGCGGGCCAGCATGCTCTCGTCCGGGAAAGCGTGCCCGCGAGCTGCGCGAGCACCTCCATGATGTGCTACCGCCGCGCACGCGGGAAGGCCGGCTCCGGAGACGGCTCTGGATGGAATTGCGGCGGCGATTCAGGCTGCACACGCAGCCGGCGCACTCGTCGCGTCTCCCTCTCCGGCACTGAAGGGCGAAGCCGCTTCTTGCGCCCGCCCTTTGTGACAACGGGACCGCCGTGCCGATCATGCAGTCGCGCGTGACGAGGGCGGCGAGGTCGGCCTCGCTCCAGCCGCGCGTGGCCTTGGGGCGCATGGGCAGCACCAGGTAGCGCAGGTCGGCGGTGGAATCGTGCACGCGCACCTCGGTGCCCTCGGGCAGCTCGACGCCGAACTCGGCCAGCACGCCGCGCGGGTCGACCACCACGCGCGAGCGGTAGGCGAGGCTCTTGTACCAGGCCGGCGGGATGCCGAGCAGCAGCTTGGGATAGCAGGAGCACAGCGTGCAGACGATGACGTTGTGGATGCCGGGCACGTTCTCGACGGTGCGGTAGTCGGCCAGCGTGCCGATGTCGATGCCCACCTCGGCCAGCGCCGAGCGCGTATCGGCCAGCAGGCGCTTCCTGAAGTCGGCATCGACCCAGGCCTTCGCCACCACCTTGGCGCCGAGCGCCGGCGAGCGGCTGTCCATCAGGTCGACCTGGGCGGCGATCTCCTGCGCGGTCAGCACGCCCTTCTCGATCAGCAGGGAGCGGACCGCCTCCTCCAGCAGCTCGTAGGCGCCGACCGGGCCGGTGTCGTGGTCCTTCTGCGGCGGCGCATGCGGGTGCTCGTGGTCGTGGTCGTGGTCGTGATCGTGGTCATGATCGTGGTCGTCGTGATCGTGTCTCAGTGCGATGGAGTCAGTAGCATTCCGATTGCACTCCTATGCTTCCCCGTCTTCTCCAGCCAATGCTCGTAGATGTCGGCTTCGAGATGGTCGCCGGCGGGCCCGCGATAGTCGTCCCAGATGGCCGCCTGCTCGAACCGCACCTTGTAGAGCACGCGCCTGGGCAGGCCGGGCTGGTGGTAGGCGAGCTTCTCGGGATCGCGGAAGCGTCCCCTGCACGGACGCCACCACGCCGGTCTTGCCGCGCAGGTACCAGGGCGTGCGGCAATGGCCGAGCGCCGGCCGCTCGGCGACGCGCACCGTCTCGCCCGGCGCAAACCGGCTGCCGGGGCCCGGCGCCTCGGACATCGCCGCTGACCTCGCTTGCCGCGTCTACCACGAGACGCGCTCCTTGCGTCGCCTTGCGCCCGGCCTTGGCGAAGCGCTCGCGCACCTCGGCCAGGCGCTCATCGATCTCCTCGCGCGAGACGATGCCCTGCTCGACGACCAGGTTGCGAATGGCGCGGATCCACTTCTCGTAATACGTGGTCCGGTCATAAGTCTGCTGGCCGTAGTCCTCTATCACGCGGCGATGCGCATCGATGGCGAACGCCCCCTTCTTCGGGCCCACCAGCAGGATCAGCATGGCGTCGGTGCGCTTCTCCCACAGCGCGAGGTCGTGCTCGCTGCGGTCGATGGCCCCGAACTCCAGCCCGCCGACATCGTGCGTGGCGCGGCCGCCGGCGCCCTTGCGCGGCATGGTCTTTCGCTTGGGCTCGGCATGGTGCGACCTGCTGGATATAGGAGCGCATATGATGCCTCCGCGGCCCCGGGAACGCCAGCTTCGAAGCTCGGCCTGCGGCATGGCCCAAGCGGCCTGCCAGCCGTCCAGGCGCTGAGCAGACCTGACGCCGCGGCATGCCTGCGGCCCATGACTTGAGCTGACTTGCGCCCGCCCCTGTTCTAAGGTGGGTCAAGGGCCCGCCTCCACGCGGCCCGGACGGGAGAGGAACTCCATTCGATGGTGACCATCAAGGCGGGCGCGCTCGCGGACTTCGTGCGCGATATCTTCACCAAGGCCGGCTGCTCGGCGGCCGAGGGCGAGCGCATCGGCAAATACCTGGTCGGGGCCAACCTCGCCGGCCATGACAGCCACGGCGTGGTGCGGGTGCCGCGCTACCTGCAGAACAAGCAGGAAGGCACCGTCCTTCCCGACCAGAAGGTCGAGATCAAGACCGAGACTCCCGTGCTGGCGGTGGTCGACGGCCTGTACGGCTTCGGCCAGACGGTCGCCCCGCAGGCCGTGCAGATCGGCATCGACAAGTGCAAGGCCATGGGCCTGTCGATGGTGGCGCTGCGCAACTCCGGCCACATCGGCCGGGTCGGCGACTGGGCCGAGATGGCCGCCGCCGCCGGCCTCGTCTCCATCCATTTCGTGAACGCCTCGGGCAGCGTGCTGGTGGCGCCGTTCGGCGGCTCCCAGCGGCGCCTGTCGACGGCGCCGTTCTGCGCCGGCATCCCGCGTCCCGGCCAGTCGCCGATCGTGCTCGACTTCGCCACCTCGCTGGTGGCCGAAGGCAAGGTGCTGGTGGCGAGCCAGGGCGGCAAGAAGCTGCCCGACAACGCGCTGATCGCGCCTCGACGGCAAGACGAGCACCGACCCGCGCCTGCTGTACGG
Organism: uncultured Alphaproteobacteria bacterium; assembly: GCA_963735125.1. GTDB lineage: Bacteria > Pseudomonadota > Alphaproteobacteria > Rhizobiales > Hyphomicrobiaceae > AWTP1-13. Next base: position 29,393 of record CAVTJY010000013.1, read on the forward strand.
GGAATTCACGCCGACCGGCCCGCGCAATCACACGGCCGGCACCGGCGCCATCCGCGCGTTCGGCGACCACAAGGGCTCAGGCCTCGCCCTGATGTGCGAGCTGCTGGGCGGCTCGCTCACCGGCATGAGCGCCACCGGCGAGGGCCAGCGCTTCGGCAACGGCATGCTGTCGATCTACATCGATCCGGCGGTGATCGACCCGGAGTAGCTCTTCCCCGCCGACGTCGCCCGCTACCTCGCCTACTTCAAGAGCGCCAAGCCCGCCACCGCGGGCGGCGAGGTGCTGACCCCCGGCGAGCCCGAGGAGCGCACGCGCCGCCAGCGCCTGGCCGAGGGCGTGCCGCTGCCCGACGACACCTGGGCCTCGATCGTCAACGCCGCCCGCCAGGCCGGCGTCGACGAACGCCGCATCCAGCAGGTCGGTGCGAGCTGACGCCATTCTCCCCTTCCCCAACGCTTCGTCGCGTTTGGGGCGAGACCACATCAGGAGACTTGCCGTGATCGACATAGACCTGCTCGAGAAGCTGAAGAAATACGACAGCCCCACCATCTGCAATGCGCTGGAGATCATCGATCCGGCGCGGCGGCTGACCGGGTTCACCGTCAAACCCCTGGTGTGCCCGTTCCCGAACCTGCCGCCGATCTGCGGCTACGCCAAGACGGCGACCATCCGCTCCACGCACGCGCACGAGTTCGACGCCAAGCAGGCGCGCGAGCAGCGCATCGGCTACTACGAGTACATCGCCTCCAAGCCGGCGCCGGGCGTCGTCGTCATCCAGGACCTGGACGGCGCCGAGGTCGGCTTCGGCGCCTTCTGGGGCGAGGTGATGAGCGCGGTGCACAAGGGGCTCGGCTGCCTCGGCGTGGTCACCGACGGCTCGATCCGCGACATCGACCAGTGGGCGCCGGGCTTCCAGGCGCTGGCCGGCTCGATCGTGCCGAGCCATGCGCACGTGCATCTGGCGGGCTTCGCCCAGGAGGTGCGGGTGGCCGGCATGCTGGTGCGCTCGGGCGACCTCGTGCACGCCGACCGGCACGGCGCCGTCACCATACCCGAGGCGCTGGCCGCGAAGATCCCGGCGGCCTGCGACCTGCTCACCCGCAAGGAGGCCGTCATCCTCGACATGGCGCGCGCGCCGGGCTTCAACATCGCCAAGCTGCGCGAGGCGCTGGCCAAGCAGGACGAGATCCACTGACGCATGAAACACCGGGTCATCGTCATCCAGCCCATCCACGACGAGGGCATGAAAATCCTGCACGCGCGCGACGACCTCGAGGTGATCGTGCCGGCCAACCCGGACCCGGCCACCTGGTCCAACTTCCTGCCGGGCACCGAAGCCCTGTGCGTGCGCCTGACCAAGATCCCGCGCTCGCTGATCGAGGCCGCGCCGGACCTCAAGATCATCTCCCGGCACGGCGTCGGCTGCGACAACATCGATGTCGAGGCCGCCACCGAGCACGGCGTGGTGGTGGCGACCGTCGGGCTCGCCAACGCGCCGTCGGTGGTCGAGCACACGCTGTCGCTGATGCTGGCGCTGGCCAAGCGGCTGTTCGACGTCGACCGCGACGTGCGCGGCGGCGACTACATGCGCAAGCTCAAGCTCGAGGCGCAGGACATCGGCGGCCGCACCGTGCTGATCGTCGGCCTCGGCCGCATCGGCAGCCGGCTGGCCAAGACGCTCAACGCGCTCGGCATGAAGTGCCTCGGCGTCGATCCGGCCTACACTCCAGCGCAGATCGAGGCGATGGGCTGCGAGCCGGTGGAGGACTTCCGCTCGGCCCTGCCGCGCGCCGACTTCGTCACCCTGCACACGCCGCTGCAGGACGACACGCGCAACCTGATCGGCGCGCGCGAGCTTTCCATGATGAAGCCCACCGCCTACCTCATCAACTGCGCGCGCGGCGGCATCGTCGACGAGAAGGCGCTGCTGCAGGCGCTGGAGTCGCGGCAGATCATGGGTGCGGGCTTCGACGTGCAGGTCGACGAGCCGCCCAAGCCGGACGATCCGCTCCTCAAGTGCGACCGGCTGATCCTGACGCCGCATTCCGCCACCGCCACCAGCGAGACCTACATCCGCTCGGCCAAGACGGTGGCGCAGAACGTGCTCGACATGTTCGACGGCCGCCTGCCCGACAGCCACGTGTTCAACCCGGAAGTTCTGAAAAACTGAAGAAGTAACGTCATGCCCACGCAGGTGGGCATCCACGCCACGCGGTTGCGTGGGTCCCCGCCTTCATGCCGAAGGCATGTCTTCGACATGACGCGGGGATGACGGACGGAACCAAGGAGACAACAATGAAACACAACACGCTGAAGAAGAAGATCGCCGACGGCCAGCAGGTGGTGGGCGGCTGGGCCGGCATCCCCAATGCCTTCTCGACCGAGATCTACGCCGCGCAGGGCTGGGACAGCGTCACCATCGACATGCAGCACGGCGCGCCCACCATGAACGACCTGGTGTCGATGCTGCAGGCCGTGTGCACCAGCGACGCCACCCCGCTGGTGCGCGTGCCCTGGAACGACCCCTCCTACATCATGCGCGCGCTCGATGCCGGCGCCATGGGGCTGATCTGCCCGATGATCAACACCAAGGCGGAAGCCGAAGCCTACGTGCGCGCCGGCCGCTATCCGCCGATGGGCGAGCGCAGCTTCGGGCCGTTCCGCGCCGCCCAGTACGCCGGCGCCGACTACTGGCAGCACGCCAACGAGGAGGTGCTGCTGTTCGCCATGATCGAGACGCGCCAGGCGGTCAGCAACCTGCACGACATCCTGTCCGTGAAGGGCCTGAACGGCGTCTACATCGGCCCGTCCGACCTCTCGCTCAGCATGGGCAAGCCGCCGACGCTGGATCCGAGCGACAAGACGGTGCTGGAGGCGATGGGCATCATCTGCAAGGAGACGCGCGAGCGCGGCCTGATCGCCGGCGTGCACACCGACGGCCCCAAGACGGCCATCACGCCGCTTCGAGGAGGGCTTCCACATGTGCACCATCCTCAACGACGTGCGCCTGCTGGCCAATGGCTGCCGCCGCCGCCGTGCGCGAGGTGCGCGGCCAGGCCCCGGCGGCGAAGTCGAAGACGTACTGAGAAAGGTTCAGCGGGCTGGGGGGCCTTCCAACTCCAGCCCGGCACTGGCGCGGGCGCGACGGCCCTCGCCACCGAAGCCCCACAGCGCCTGCAGGCGCTTCGCCAGCTCCTCTTCCCGCTCCCTGACCTGGACGGGCGTCCACTGCTTCTGCCGGCGCACGTACTCGTTGATGGCCAGCGTCGGCCCACCGGACGGCGCGAAGTAGATCGGGTGCTTGCGGCCGAAGTCGAGATTGCCGGCCTTGTCGTTCTGCGCCTTGCTGACCAGCACCAGGTTGCCGAGCGCCTCGGTGCACTGCTCGCGCTCCTGCGTGTCGGGGAAAGCGCCGCGCCAGGCGCTGCCGATGCCGTGCTTTCTGGGGAGTACGTGCTCCACGGTCAGCTCGCCGATCGGCAGCCCCTGCGGGCGGCCGGCCATCTCGTCGTTGATGCGCAGCAGCACCAGCTTGCAGAGCGGCGCGCTGCGGGCGTGCAGGTCGCGCAGGCTGTGCTCGATGTTGCGGATCTCCTCACGCGCCAGGTTGAGCGGGCTGCCGGTGGCTTGCAGATCGCTGCCGTTGCGGATGGCGGAGATGATGGTGCCGAAGCGCTTGGCGCGCCGGCTGGCGCCGAGACCCAGGATGCGCATGCCGTAGGCCAGCCGGTCCAGCCGCTGCAGGAACCAGGCGAGCTCGGCGGGGTCCTTGCCCTTGGCGAGCCACCACAGCATGGCCGGTGGAATCCAATCCGAGGCCGGCAGCCAGGACAGGTAGGTCAGCGTGCGGGCGATATCGGCGGAGTGCACCGAGCCGGCGTGACGCGCATGGCGCAGGTCGTCGAGAATGATGGCGGACGGAGCCAGCACGTTGCCGATGAAGGCCTCCGCACCGCCGCACTCGGCGGTGACGGCACGCACTCCGGCAATCACCTGGCTGCTGGCCCGGCCGTACATGGTGCGGACATGGCTGAACAGGCTCTCGAACTCCGCACCGAGCCGCGCCTCGACGGCATCCCACGTCGCACAGGCGGACCCGGCCACGCCGCCGGGGATGCTGCCCAGCAGCTCGGCCTTCAGGATGTCGTTGCGCGCAAGCGGCTTGCCCGTCTCGTTCAGGACCATGAACATGCGGTGCGCGCGGTCGATGCCCATGGTCGCCACCAGCACCACGGCGCAGTGCTCCAGCAGGAACTCGACCAGCCGCCGCCGCTGCGCGGCATCGAAATCGAGCAGCGCCGCCAGGAAGTGCTCGCGCACCTCCAGGATGCGCTCCTCGGCGGGCGACAGGCGGTCGCTGTCCGGCATGGTGCGGCAGGCGCCGGCGGCGCGCACGTAGGCCTGGAAGAATTTCTCGTCGGTGCCCCTGAGCGTCAGGCGTGCGGCGGCGCCGGCGCCGCTGCCGGCGCGGATCGCACCGGCAAGCGCGGCGTGCGGCGTCGCGCGCTCCTCCGCGTCGAGATCGCGCAGGACGCAGAACAGGATGGTGAGCGTGGTCAGCCGCTGCAGCCCGTCGATCACCTCGAACACGCGCCGGCTGCCGGTGATCGGCCATCCATCGCGCAGCAGGGCGGCGCGATCGGAATCGATGAACAGCATGGTGCCGAGGAAGTGGTCGGCGGGCTCCGCATTGTCCGCATCCATGGCGAGCGCAATGTCGTCGAGCAGCCGGCTGGCCTCGGTCGCCGTCCAAGCGTAGGAGCGTTGGTAGGGAGGCACCTCGATCTGCAGTGGATCGGCAAAAACCTGGCCTAGCCGGACTGAACGTGCGGCGAACTGCGACGACATTGGCTGCCCTTCCTGGAGGCCGGCACGCATAGGCAATTGCGCGCTCGGCAATTCATCCAGAGCACAAATCGTCTCGCACGTGCAACTCTCAATTCTGCGTGTCAGCAGGGCAATCATCATCGCGCGCATTGACAAGAGCGCTGGTCCTTGATTTTCCGGGTGCGGCCAGTTGTCAGAGGACATACAGATGCTTGCAGCCGCATTCGATCTCGCACGGCCACTGCTGTTCGCGCTCGAGCCGGAGATGGCGCACGAGTTGACGCTGAAATCGCTGGAGGCCGGCATCTATCCGCGGCCTTCCGTCTCAGACGATGCGCGACTCGCGCTCAGCGTGTGGGGAATGGAATTCCCCAACCCGCTCGGCATCGCCGCCGGCTTCGACAAGGACGCGCGCGTGCCCGACGCCGTGCTCGGCATGGGCTTCGGCTTCGCCGAGATCGGCTCGGTGACGCCGTTGCCGCAGCCCGGCAATCCACGCCCGCGCGTGTTCCGCCTGATCGAGGACGGCGCGCTGATCAATCGCCTCGGCTTCAACAACGGCGGGCACGCGCAGGCGCTGGCGCGCTTGCAGGCGCGCCGTGCTGCCGGCGTGGTCGGCGTCAACGTCGGTGCCAACAAGGATGCGACCGATCGCGCCGCCGACTATGCCGCAGGCGTGCGCGCGTTCGCCGACGTGGCCTCCTACTTCACCATCAACGTGTCGTCGCCCAACACACCCGGCCTGCGCGACCTGCAGGCGCCGGCCGCGCTCGACGATCTGCTGGCGCGCGTGCTCGCGGCACGTGCCGAGGTGGTGGCGGCCGGCAGGCCGTCGCGGCCGATCGTGGTCAAGCTGGCACCCGACATCGCCGAGGAGGACCTGGAGCCGATCGTGCGCGTTCTGATCGCGCGCGGCGTCGACGGCATCGCCGTGTCCAACTCCACGCTGGCCCGCAACGGCGTCAGCGATGCAGCCTATGCCGCTCAGCCAGGCGGCCTGTCCGGTCCGCCGCTGTTCCATCGCTCCACCGTGGTGCTGGCGCGCGTGCATGTGCTGACCCAGGGCCGCATCCCGCTGATCGGCATCGGCGGCATCGACTCGGGCGCCGCGGCCATCGCCAAGATCGAGGCGGGTGCCAGCCTGCTGCAGCTCTACACCGGCCTCGTCTTCCACGGCCCCGGCCTGCTCGCCCGCATCAAGCACGACCTCGTCGCCTACGCCGAGCGCCACCGCCTCGCCCGCGTCACCGACGCCGCCGGCAGCCAAGCCCAAGCCTGGGCCGCCAAGCCGCTGGACGCCTGACCCGTCATCCCGGAACGCGCTTCAGCGCGTGTCCGGGATCCAGCCCGGACCTGCGATGGATGACGGCACGAGGTCCCGGATATTTGCCTGCGGCAAATTCCGGGATGACGGGTGGAGAGGAAAGGCGGATTACACCTTCGGATCGCGCGGGCGGCTGAGCAGGCGCACCACGAACCAGATCGGCACGACCACCACGACGCCCAACAGGAAGTACTGGAACGCCGAGTGGAAGGTGTCGAAGCCGAGATTGATGATGTTGCGCACCAGCTGCTGCAGCCGCTCGACGATGTTGAACAGATTGATGCCGAGCGCCGAGAAGACGATGCCGACCACGATCGACAGCAGAACCAGCCGGATGATCGTGCCTGCGACGCTCTCGCCGAAAAACTGGCGTCGGTCCATGATGTCGCTCCTTGTCGCCGTCGGCGCAGCGGCGCCCGAATTGGCATTAGCATAGTGCTCGTTCACGTAACAGCCTGAGCTGGAGTGGAGCAAGGAATGGCGGCCCGCGGCAAATCCGCGAAGCACGGTTTGCTGCGGCAGTCCCGGAGCGACGCGGTGCTGGCGGTCGAGCCGCCGCCCCTGCTGCCGCCGGCCTTCCGGGCCTGGTTCGACAGCCGGGGCTGGCAGCCGCGCGAGCACCAGATCGCCCTGCTGGAGAAGACCGCCGCGCGCCGCTCGACCCTGCTGATCGCGCCGACCGGCTCGGGCAAGACGCTGGCCGGCTTCCTGCCGAGCCTGGTGGCGCTGGCCGGACGCAAGCGGGAAAAGGGCGAGCACAGCGTGCACACGCTGTACGTGTCGCCGCTGAAGGCGCTGGCCGTCGACGTGGCGCGCAACCTGCTCACCCCGCTGGAGCAGATGCAGCTGCCGATCCGCGTCGAGACGCGCACCGGCGATACCTCCGCCTCGCGCAAGCAGCGCCAGCGCGCCCGCCCCCCCGACATCCTGCTCACCACGCCCGAGCAGATCGCGCTGCTGCTGTCGCATGCCGACGCGCCGCGCTTCCTGGCCGGCCTCGACACCGTCATCCTGGATGAGTTGCATGCGCTGAGCCCCACCAAGCGCGGCGACCTGCTGGCGCTGGATCTCGCCCGCCTGCAGACGCATCGCGCCGGGGCACGTGCGCATCGGCCTGTCGGCCACCGTGGCGCGGCCGAGCGAGCTCAGGGCCTACCTGATGCCGCAGCCGGGCACCGGCGTCATGCATCTCGCCGACCTGGTGCAGGTCATGGGCGGCGCGCGGCCCGAGATCAGCATGATGGAGACGGAGGCGCCGCTGCCGTGGTCGGGCCACACCTCCCGCTACGCGCTGCCCGAGATCTTCGCGGCCATCAAGGCGCACAACCTGTCGCTGGTGTTCGTCAACACGCGCAGCCAGGCCGAGCTGCTGTTCCAGGAGCTGTGGCGCATCAACGACGACAACCTGCCGATCGCCCTGCATCACGGCTCGCTCGACGCCGCGCGCCGCCGCAAGGTGGAAGCCGCCATGGCGGCCGGCACGCTGAAAGCGGTGGTGGCCACCTCCACGCTCGACCTCGGCATCGACTGGGGCGACGTCGACCTCGTCATCAATGTCGGTGCGCCGAAGGGCGCGAGCCGCCTGATCCAGCGCGTCGGCCGCGCCAACCATCGCCTCGACGAGCCCTCGCGCGCCGTGCTGGTGCCGGGCAACCGCTTCGAGGTGCTGGAATGCCGCGCCGCCATCGACGCCGCCACCGCCGGCGCGCAGGACGCCGTGCTGAACCGCACCGGCTCGCTCGACGTGCTGGCCCAGCACGTGTGGGGCATGGCCTGCGCCGGACCGTTCCGCGCGGACGACCTCTACCGCGAGGTGCGCTCGGCCGCGGCCTATAGCGGCCTGACGCGCAGCCAGTTCGACCGCATCGTCGATTTCGTCTCGACCGGCGGCTACGCGCTGCGCGTCTACGAGCGCTACGCGCGCCTCAAGCCGACGCGACGGATGGCAAGCTGCGGCTCGCCCATCCGCGGCTCGCCCAGCAATACCGCCTCAACGTCGGCACCATCGTCGAGGCGCCGATGATCAAGATCCGCCTGGTCGGCCGGCGCTCGCGGCACAAGGCGGGCACGCCGCGCCCGCTGTTCGGCGGCCGCGTGCTGGGCGAGCTGGAGGAATCCTTCATCGAGCAGCTCACCGTCGGCGACACCTTCGCCTTCGCCGGCGAGGTGGTGCGCTTCGAGGGCCTGCAGGAGACCGAGGCGCTGGTCTCGCGCAGCAGCGATCCCGAGCCCAAGGTCCCATCCTACGCCGGCGGCAAGTTCCCGCTGTCCACGCATCTGGCCGAGCGCGTGCGCCGCATGCTGGCCGACGAGCGGCAATGGACGGCGCTGCCCACCCCGGTCGGCGAATGGCTGGGCCTGCAGGCCGAGCGCTCCGTGATCCCCGATGCCGGCGAGGTGCTGGTCGAGACCTTCCCGCGCGGCAACCGGCATTTCCTGGTTGTCTATCCCTTCGAGGGCCGGCTCGCCCACCAGACGCTCGGCATGCTGCTGACGCGCCGGCTGCATCGCGAGGGCGCCTCGCCGATCGGCTTCGTCGCCAACGACTATGCGCTGGGCGTGTGGGGCATCGGCGACGTCGCGGCCCTCATGGATGCCGGCCGTCTCGACCTCGGCGCGGCTGTTCGACGAGGACATGCTGGGCGACGACCTGGAGGCGTGGCTCGCCGAATCCTCTCTGATGAAGCGCACCTTCCGCGTCTGCGCCGTCATCTCCGGCCTGATCGAGCGGCGCCATCCCGGCCATGCCTCCCGCAACGTCAAGTCGGGCCGGCAGGTGACCATCTCGTCCGATCTCATTTACGACGTACTGCGCAAGCATGATCCCCGCCACATCCTGCTCGAGGCCGCCTGGGCCGATGCCGCCACAGGACTGCTGGATCTTGCCCGGCTGGGCGAGTTCTTGCGGCGAATCAGGGGGCACATCCGCTACAAGCGCTTGGACCGCGTGTCGCCGCTCGCGGTGCCGGTGCTGCTGGAGATCGGCCGCGAACTGGTTTACGGAGGCCATGTCGGTGACGCCCTGCTGCGCGAGGCGGCCGACGATCTTGATACGGGAAGCCATGCAGCGGGGGTGAGCGCATGCTCAAGTCGGAACGCTACAATCTGCTCGAGGATGCGCAGTCGCATCCGCTCACGCTGTGCGGCAAGCCGCTGGTCGGCGACAGCTCGGGCGCGGTGTTCTGGCCGGCCGAGAAGACCCTGCTGGTCGCCGACCTGCACCTGGAGAAGGGCTCCGCCTACGCGTCTCGCGGCACCATGCTGCCGCCCTACGACACGCGCGAGACGCTGACCCGCCTGGCCGGGGTGCATCGACCGCTACGAGCCGGATCGGGTCATCGCGCTGGGCGACAGCTTCCACGACAACGGCGCCGCCGAGCGCATGTCCGAGCACCGACCTCGATATCCTGCGCATGCTGCAGGAGGATCGCGAGTGGATCTGGCTGACCGGCAATCATGACGACCGCATCGCCGACAGTGTTCGGCGGGCGCGTCTGCTCGGAACTGAAGATCGCCGGCATCAGGCTGCGCCACCAGCCGGCGCCCGGCTGCGTCACGCACGAGATCGCCGGCCATATGCACCCGGCGGCACGCATCTCCATGCACGGCTACGTCATCCGCCGGCCCGTGCTTCGTCGCCAACGGCCGCCGCCTCGTCATGCCGGCATTCGGCGCCTTCGCCGGCGGCCTCAACGTGCTGGACGAGGCCTTCCACCCGCTGTTCGGCGACGGCGGCATGGCGGTGTGGATGCTGGGCCAGGCCGGCCTGTTCCCCGTCGCCACCCGCCTGCTCAGCCAGGACTGACAGCTCCGCCGTTTCACCCGTCATCCCGGCCTCGATGACCGCGCGCAAGGCGCGCCCTCACCGAGCAGCCGGGACCCGAGCACGCCTGGCACAAGTGCCGGCACGAGTCTCGCGCCGCCCTCGGCCGACGCTCGGGCTTCCGGAATCGACGGGTAAATGCCGTGTGCGCTGCACCCGCGTTGGATAACACGAGCCTCGCCCCGCATTCCGACACAATGCGCAGGCGCAATCGGCACGCGGGTATCAGGACGGGGTATGGCCCGTCCGCACAATGGCTCCGGCAAAATCAAGGATCGGAGCTACCAGGAGGAGGTGCCACATGCAGCGCGTGCAGCAGCATCAATTCGTCGACCTGGCCAAGCAGCGTTCTCCAGCCAAGACAGCATCAAACAGCAGTAGACCGCCGCGGATTCCTGGCAATTGCCGCCGGGCTCGCAGCTTCAACCGGCATGTCGCAGACCGCGTTCGCGCGCAATTTCGGGCCCGATGCACCACCGCAGCGCTATCCCGATCCCGACATCGTCGTGCTCGACAAGCGCTTCAAGTCCAAGCTCGGCAACACGCCGATCCAGCGCCTGCACACCGGCACCCTGTGGGCCGAGGGCCCGGCCTGGAACGGCGCCAGCCGCTATCTGCTGTGGAGCGACATCCCCAACGACGAGATCCTGCGCTGGAACGAGGAGGACGGCCACGTCGGCCGCCGCTTCCGCTTCCCGTCCGGCAACACCAACGGCAACACCTTCGACTATCAGGGCCGGCAGATCTCCTGCCAGCACGGCACGCGCAAGGTCGTGCGCTACGAGTACAACGGCAAGGTCACGGTGCTGGCCGAGAAGATCGACGGCAAGGAGTTCAACGCCCCGAACGACGCGGTGGTGCATCCCAACGACGGCTCGATCTGGTTCACCGACCCGGGCTACGGAGCGCTGATGGAGTACGAGGGCAACCGCCTGCCGCAAAGTGCGAGCAACGTCAGTCCTCTGCAGAAGGAGGCGATCTATCGCATCGACGGCCAGAGCGGCGCCATCGCCAAGGTGGCCGACCAGCCGTTCAAGCCGAACGGCCTGTGCTTCTCGCACGACTACCGCCGCCTGTTCGTGGCCGACACCGGCGTGTCGCACTACCCGGCCGCGAAAAGCATCATCTGGGTCTACGACATCGACGGCGCGACGCTCAAGAACCCCAAGACCTTCGCCAGCATGGAGCTCGACGGCAAGTCGGGCTTCGCGGATGGCATTCGCTGCGACGAGGACGGCAACGTCTGGGCCGGCATGGGCTGGGTCGGCGACGGCTACGACGGGGTGCACATCTTCGCCCCCGACGGCGTACGCATCGGCCAGATCCTGCTGCCGGAGATCTGCTCCAACGTCTGCTTCGGCGGCACCAAGCGCAACCGCCTGTTCATGACCGCCAGCCAGTCGCTCTATGCCGTCTACGTCGAGACCCGCGGCGCGCACATCACCTGAACGAACGGCAGGGTCCGGAGCAGCCGCTCCGGACCTGCCGCTTCTAAGGCTGCTTGTAGACCTCGGTGCGGAAGCCGGTGTCGGCTTTCGCCTTCTGGCGCACGGACTGCCCGTTGAGGCGCTGCGCCACCACGTCGTAGCGATCGGTATCGCCGGGACGGCTGTCGTAGCAGGTGCGGCTGTAGACCGGCTTGCCGCTTTCGAGCAGTTCCGTGACCGTCACGAAGCGGTAGCCCTTGGCCTTGAGCGCGGGAATGATGGCGCGAATGGCCTGCGAGGTGTGCCAGCCGCGGCCGTTGGCGTGAAACAGCACGATCGATCCCGGCTTGACGCTGCCGAGCACGGCTTGGGTCATGCGCTCCGGCGTCTGGCCGCTCCACGGGTCGCCCGATGACACATCCCACTGGATGGCTTTCAGACCCATCTCACCCACGGCCGCGAGCGACGGGTCATCGCACGCTCCAAACGGAAACCTGAACAGGGACAGGCGGGCCGCAGAGCTTTGCACCGCGGGCTTGCGGCCGTCGGGCCCAGGCATTGCCTGGCGCCAAGCTCCTCCCTGACCTGCTCGTAGGAGACCTGCGTGTTCTCGATCTCGCTGACCAGCGCGGAGCCGCGCAGCAGACGCAGATTGCGGTGCTCCCACGCGTGGTTGCCGATCTCGAACAGCGGATCGGCCATCAGCTGCTGCGTGCGGTCGCGATGCGTCAGCATCCACTTGCCGCCGGCAAAGAAGGTGGCCTTGACGCGCTCGGCGCGCAGATAGTCGACGATGGCGCCCTGGTAGCCGGCAATCTCATGCGGCTGCTCGCACAGGTCGAAGGTCAGGGCGACGAGCTTCACGCCGGGCGGCAGGTCGACGCGGCGGATGGCGAGCCGACGCGAGGGGTCGAGCGGCTGCCCCGCAACCGGCGTGCGCTTGGGGGCTGCCCGCAGCGCGCTGTGGCCGGCGGACTGAATCTTGTGGTCATCGGGTTTGGCGGCCAGCATCTCGGGCGACCAGCACACCGGCAGGTTCCGTCCGGTCTCCTGCGCAACGGCCGCCGCCGAGAGGATGAGCAGGAGCGCACATGCCGCAATCGACATCGACGCCGCCGCGCGCAGCCGGCGCGGACCCAAGCAGGCAGCCTTCGGCATGGAATCCCCCGAACGTCCCGCAGCCGAAGCTAGCCGCGACAGCGGCCAGAATGTGGCCGAGCCCACAGCTCATCGGGCGAGAGCACGCTTCAGGAGGCGACGGCCTGCTGGCCGGGGTCGTCGATGCCCAGCGCGGCCTGTACCACCTGGCGCAGACGGTCGGGCTTGAACGGCTTGTGCAGCCAATGGATGGCCGACGGCGCGGCGGGCCTGTACATCGCGGCGGGCGCCTCGCCGGCCGGCTCGTGCGCGGAACTCATCCCGGACATGCGCGACGATCGGCAGCAGGGGGGCGATCCTGCGGATCTCGGCGATGGTGCGCATGCCGTCCTTGCCCGGCATCAGCAGGTCGACGAAGGCCAGGTCAAAGGGGGTGTCGGACACGGCATCGACGCCGGCCTGCCCGTTGGCGGCGACCTCCACATGGTGGCCGTCACGCCTGAGGATCAGCTCGATGCGGGTGCGAACGGCCTCTTCATCGTCGACTACCAGGATGCGGGACACCTACGTCTCCGTTTGGTCGATATCTGGCCCATGCGGGCGCTCTTGCCGGCGCCACGGCAAGCTCGAGCACGGCAATCTAGGATTGATCGATTGACGCCGGGTTACCGGGCCACGGCTCCGCTCTAATGGGCAGGCTTGCGGAACACGGTGGAGGCCAGCAGGCCGGCCGCGATGGCAATCGCCACGGTCATGAGCCCGTACAGGGTCGGGTAGCCGAAGGCGAAGGAGTGCAGATGCCGCTCCAGGCCCTCGCGCTCCAGCGTCAGGCGCACGGAGTACTGGCTGAGCAGCTTCTCCTCGCGGAACAGGAACACCCGCGTCGTGAACGGCCCGACCGTCACATTGGCCGGCAGCTCGATGGCCGAGCGGAACAGGCTGCGGCCGATGAACGCAACGCTATAGGGGTCCTGCACATAGAGGCCATCCTTCTGCTTCAGGCGGATGACGGCCTCGCGGAACTCCTTCAGATCCTCGGACGACAGCGCCTGGGCCTGGCCGAAGGCCGGCGTCATGCGCAGGTGCTGGAAGCCGATGCCGTGCGAGGCGCGGAACTCCTCGGAAGCGATCTCATCGAGCGGACGCGTCGAGGCGACGGCGTAGTAGCTCGGCACCGCATCGAAGGTGGCCGACGAGGTGTTCAGCCAGAGGCCCGCCACGTTGTTCTTGCGCCGTGCCACCACGCGGCCCGGCACGCCCTCGACCACGATGACGACGTCGTAGTAGCCGGACTCGGCGCTCGGCTGCTGGCTGTTGTCGACGGCGCCGAAGATGACGATCTCCGTGCCGTTGAAGCTCGACGTCACCGACACGGTGCGCGCCGAGACGTCGGCCTGCACCGACTCGCGCGCGCCCGGCTGCTGCTCGCGGCGGACCTCCTGCGGGCTGCCCTGCGTGGTTTCCTTGGCGACCGGGGCCGGCGCCTTCTTGCGCTGCGGCTGGCTCTGGCCCTGGCCCTGGCCCTGACTCTCGCCCTCGCCGGCGCCCAGCAGCAGGAACGTGGCGGCCAGCATGGCCGTCACGACCCAGCGCCGCGGCACGATAGAGGCGGGCGTGCATCAGGCACCCCCCGGGCTGAGCGAATAGAGATCGCGCGGCTCGGCGATCAGCTGCCAGGCAAAGCGCAGCCCGACCAGCAGCACCAGCCCGGCCAGCAGGAAGCGCAGCTGCTCGCCCTTCAGACGCTCGCCCGCCGCCACGCCGAACTGTGCACCGATCACGCCACCCACCATCAACAGCACTGCCAGCACCACATCCACCGTATAGTTGAGCCGGGCCTGCAGTATGGTGGTGACAGCTGTCAAAAATACGATCTGGAACAGCGAGGTGCCCACCACGACGTTGGTCGGCACGCGCAGCAGGTAGATCATGGCCGGAACCATGATGAAGCCGCCGCCGACGCCCATGATGGCCGCCAGCAGGCCGACGAACAGGCCGATCAGGAACGGCGGGATGGCGCTGATATAGAGCTTGGAGCGCTGGAAGCGCATCTTCAGCGGCAGGCCGTGGATCCAGTTGTGCTGGCCCGACCGGCGCATGCCGATCGCCATGCCGCCGCGCACCTTGCGGATGGTGTTGACGCTCTCGATCATCATCAGCGTGCCGATCACGCCGAGGAAGGTGACGTAGCAGGCCGACACGAAGAATTCGAACTGGCCGAGCCGTCGCAGCACTCCGACCAGCTCGACGCCGAAGAAGGAGCCGACAATACCGCCGGCCAGCAGCACCAGCCCCAGGGTGACGTCGATGTTGCGGCGGCGCCATTGCGCCAATGCGCCCGACACCGAGGATGCAACGATCTGCGCCGCTTCCGTGCCGACCGCGACGGCCGGCGGGATGCCGGAGAAGATCAGCAGCGGCGTCATGAGGAACCCACCGCCCACGCCGAACAGACCCGAAAGAAAGCCGACCGCTCCCCCCATGGCGATGAAAATGAAGATGTTCGCCGACATCTCGGCGACAGGCAGATAGAATTGCATGCAATCACCACGCTGAACGGATCGTGCGGCCGAACTGCGCTCGCGCTCGCCGATGCGGTGCCATGCACGCCAACGCCCGACCGGAGACCCACCCCGGAGCCGGGAGGCCGGGCAGCGATGGCCACCTTGGTCCGGAGAAAACCCGCCCGCTTGCGGAGGCGCGTAGCAGCGGCCGCAAACTCTCGTGCGCGGGATAGGGACACTATGTTCCCGGCAATTGCAAGCGCCGCGGCGGGCAAAACAGACAAGAAAGGACGGGTGCGCCAATAACGCATCCGTCAACGCATCCGGCCGGCATAGGACTGCTGGGCACAGCCTTCCGGCTACCCCCCGACCTGCGCGTCGCCACGATCGGGGCCCGCATCGATCGGGGCCGTGCGCGGGCGCCAGCCGGCGATCTGCTGCTCGGCGGCGGCCAGCTCGCCCGCGGCCAGGCGCGGCTTGATCTGCTGCAGGCGGACGGCTGCATCCTTGTCGCCGCCGCGCGCCGCCAGCGCCAGCCACTTGTAGGCTTCGGGCAGGCTCTTTGTGCGTGCCGAGACCCAGCTCGCACAGCAGCGCGAGATTGTACTGGCTGTCGGCGAGCCCGCGCTCGGCCGCCTCGCGGAACCAGGCGGCCGCCGTCGGATAGTCGGGGCCGTCGCCGTCCCTGCGTGCCGTCAGGACGGCCAGATTGTGCATGGCGTTGAGGTGGCCCTGGTCGGCCGCGCGCCGGTACCACACCTTGGCCCGCTCCACGTCGACCTCGGCGCCGGCGCCACGCTCGAGCAGGGTGGCGAGCTGGAATTGGGCGGGTGCGAAGCCGCGCATGGCCGCGCGCTGGTACCAGGCGAACGCCTGCGCGTGGCTCTGCCCGAGCCCGCGGCCATCGGCGAAGCGCGAGGCCACCTCGAACTGCGCGGCTGCATTGCCGCTCGCGGCAGCCTGGCCCAGGCTGGTCGTGGTCAGGCCCTCGGGCAGCGTGCCGGGCGTGTCCGACGGCTTGGCGCCATCGTAGGCGACGAGGCTGTCCCGCGCCGCCGCGATGAGGTCCCTCTCCGACGCCACGGCCGGCAGGGCACGTGCGATCGACGAGGTGGTCTCGGGTGCCGGCTGATGGCGCGTCTGGTCGTGCGTGACCGTGATATTCGATTGCGCCAGCAAATAGTCGCCGGCCAGGTATCCGGCGCCGAACAGGCCGGTCACGGCCAGCATCAGGAGCAGGCCGGACAAGCGGCCGGACGGAGCCGACGGCTTCGATTTCGCACGGCCGGTGGCGGAGGGCAGCGCCGGCTCGTCGTCGGCAGGGGTGTCGGCGACCTGCGGCCTGACTGCGGCGGAAGACGCGCGGCGCTCGCCTGCGCGCGGGTCGGCGACCACATCCTCCTCCCAGTTGGGGCCCACCGAGCGCTCCGGGCCGGCCGACCCGGTGCGCTGCCCGCTGGTCGTATAGTCGGCGGCATCGAGCAGGGAGGCTGGCGTGACCTGACCAAGTGCGCGAGCACCCTGGGCATAGGCCTCGAGCAGCGGATCGAGCGGGGAGGTGCCCTGGTAGCCCTGGCCGGCGCCGCGGGCGGCCGGCAGCATCGAGGCCAAGCCGGGGTCCAGGCGATCGACGCGGTCGAGGATGCTGCCCAGCGTATCCTCGATGGTGCGGAGCACGCTGTTGGTCATCTCCTCGGTCTGCCGGCGCTCGGTGAGCTGATCGCGCATCAACTGCTCGAGCGCATCGAGGCGCTGCGGGTCGACGCCGGGCGCGGCGACGGGCAGGCGCTGCACCACCCGGTCCGCGGCCCGGTCGGCGGCCGACTGGATGAGCGCTTCGATGGCCTGGTCGCTGAGGCGGGCCGTCTCGGGCTGGCGGCGAAGCTCGTCGAAACGCTCGGCCAGCTCGCGCAGGCGGTGGTCGATGGCGTCGATGCGCTCGAGCTGCCCGCGCGTCTGCTCCAGATTGGTGTTGAGGCCGCTGATCTGGGCCTCGACCTTCTCGAGGTTGTGGCCATCCAGGCGCCGGGCGACGTCCTCGAAGGCAACCGCCAGGCGCCGCTCCAGCTCCTCCATGCGGATACCAAGCGCGCCCACCGACTTGTCGGGGTCGATGCCGGCGATGGAGCGCTGCAGGCGCTCGGCGATGTCGGACAGCCGGCTCTCGAGCCAGGCACCACCCACGCTGCCGCCCACACTGCCGCCCGGGCCGGCCGCAGCCGGTGCCCGGCCGCGATCGTGCGGCGGCCGGCGGGCCGAGCGGCTCTCGCGCCACTCCGCCTCGCTCTCCTCGTAGGCCCGCGTCAGCGCTTCCGCCGTCTTTTGGTCCCAGGGCTGGTCGGCGCCCGACTGCGGGGCGGCGGGGCGCCGACGTTTGGATCGGGAAGACGACATCTCGGTGCCTCTGGGCCAGGGTATGCGGAAACGGTATGCGGGAACGCACTCACGTCCGGCGTCCCACAAGGGGTGATCGAAGCGGCTCGGAGGCGGCTTCGATCGGCCGGCAAAGACGTGCACAATGTTGCTTGGGACGCGGGCACCAGCTCGAAAGCTCGTGGCCCAAAGTCGCAATCCGCCGTAAAGTTTCGGTTAAGTGCAAGCAAGCCGCGCAGTGGGCGCATTTCCGCTTCGCGGGCCGGTCGCGCATGGCGGCCGAGACGGCCTACTGATTCGTTGGGGAGCAGGCTCATGTCGCTACATCGCGCACCGGTGTTGCTGATCTCAGTCGTGGCGCTGGCGGTGCTGGTCGGCGCCGCACCCGAAACCGAGGAGCGCGGCGGCCGGTTCGTCATGACACCGGTGGAGGGCGGCTTCCTGCGCATGGACAGCCACACCGGCGCGGTCTCCATGTGCCAGCGCAGCAGCGGCAAGTGGGCCTGCGAGGCGGTGGCCGACGATCGCCGCGCGCTGGAAACGGAGATGGAGCGGCTCGGCGCCGAGAACCGCGAGCTGAGCGGCACGGTGCGGCGGCTCGAGGAAATGCTGGCGCTGCCGGATGCGGAGGGCAAGAACCGCCGCGCCGAGAAGGGGCCGGGGTTGCAGCTGCCCTCCGAGGAGGAGGTCGACCGCGCGCTCGGCTACATGCAGCGCCTGTTGCGCAAGTTCAAGGACAAGATGCGCGAGCTCGACAGCGACAGCGACCGGCGCCTGTAGAGCCAGATCGTTCTCGCGCTTGGCGAACTTCGGAATCGGGACACCAGGATCACGACATGGACACGCTCTGGTTCGAAGTAGCGGTGGTTAGCACCATGTTCGCCTTCGGGCATATCTTCTTCGGACATTTCGAGCAGCGCACGCCAGCATGGCGCAAAGCGCTCAAGCTGCTGATCTTCATCGGCCTGGTAATCGGACTTTCCGCGTTCCTCGGCCGCGCGTGGGCGTTCGGATTTCTGGGGCTGATGTCGCTCGCGGTCCTGTTCATTCATGCCGTCTGGCTTCCCAGCAAGGGCATCAACGGATGGACTGGCGAGCCGAAGGAGAAATACTACGAGCTGCGCGGGTGGACGAAGCCGGGATAGCTCTGACCCGCCGGCAGGTCTCGAAACGAGCAAGGGAGCAAAGCCGTGCGGCAGGCGCAGCATCGGCTGACCATCGAGACGCGCGGCCGCGGCTTCACCGACATCACCCGCGGTGTTGCGGACTGGCTCGCCTCGATCGCGGCTGCCGACGGGCTCGTCACCCTGTTCATCCGCCACACCTCGGCGTCGCTGACCATCCAGGAGAACGCCGACCCCGACGTGCTGCGCGACCTGCTCGATGCGCTGGAGGGCTTCGCCCCGCGCGATGCCGGCTACGCCCATGACTATCGAGGGCCCCGACGACATGCCGGCGCACATCACCTCGATGCTGACCTCCACCAGCCTGTCGGTGCCGGTCGGCGCCGGCCGCATGCTGCTCGGCACCTGGCAGGCCCTCTACCTGATCGAGCACCGCGACCGCCCCCACACCCGCGAGGTGGTGCTGCACTACGTGGGGGAGTGAGGCGGGTCTTAGCATCTCCTCCCATTCTGACGGAAAACGCCGCGAACCTCATTGTCATGGTCGGGCTTGTCCCGACCATCCATCCATCAACTTGTTTCAGGTGCTTGTGGAGAGCTGGATCCTCGGGACAAGCCCAAGGGTCAGCCAGCTTTTGCCTTGCAATCCGGCCCCAACGCAACTGAACGACCGTGGCGCTACGACAGCACGCGCGCCGCTTTGGCCTTCGCACTGCGCGGTTGCGGCTTGGCTTGGTCGGCAAGCCCGCGCGACACGAAGGTCGGCACGCGGAACTTGCGCCGGTAGTCGCCGGGCGTCATTCCGGCCAGCCGGCGGAACAGGCGGCGGAACGAGGCCATGTCCTCGTATCCGACCTCGCGCGCGATCGCATCCACCGTGGCGGCGCCGGTCTCCAGCATCTGCTTGGCCTCCTCGATGCGCAGGGACTGCACATAGGCCAGCGGCGAGTAGCCGGTGGCCGCCCGGAAGCGCCGATCGAAGGTGCGCTTCGGCAGGCCCGACCGGCGCACCATCTCGGCGACAATATCGGGGCGCTCGTAGTTCTGGGCGACCCAGGTCTGGCACTGCAGGATGCTGGTGTCGCCGTGGTCGACGTTGGCGATCATCGAGGCGTAGGGCAGCTGGCCGTCGCGGTGCCACTGGTAGAGGAACAGCTTGGAGATGCGGATCGCCTCTTCCGTGCCGGCGTGCCGGGCGATCATCAGCAGCGCCAGATCCTGCCAGGACGAGGCCCCGCCCGAGCAGACCACGCTGTGGCCGGGGCCGCTCTGCACCAGGATGCGCTCCTCGAACAGCGTCACGTTGGGATACAGCCGGCGAAACAGCGGCACGTAGCTCCAGTGCGTGGTGGCGGCGCAGCCGTCGAGCAGCCCGGCCTCGGCAAGCACCAGCGAGCCGCCGCAGGCCGCATAGAGCTGCGCGCCCTGCGCATGCTGGCGTCTGATCCAGTCCAGCATGCGCCGGTCGAGGATCGCCATGCTCTCGGCCGTTTCCGCCAGGATGTTGGGTACGAATACGATGTCGGAATGCTCGACATCGGCGATCGCGTCCTGCGGGACGATGCTGACGCCGGTGATGAGCTCCATCGGCCCGGGGTCCGCCGCCACGATGCGCGGCTCGAACAGGCGCTGGTCCTGGGCCTTGCCGGGCAGCGCGAACCAGCCGGCCGCCCACAGCGTGTCGTAGACGCCGTAGATGATCGACGGGTCGCACTCGCGAAACACGGCCAGGCTGACATGGATCGGCTTGGAGGGCATCGCACGGGCTGGGCGTGGCTCAAATGGCTCCATGCCGGCCATTCTGCCTCTCACGCGCACGCCACGCCAGACCTAAGTCCTCGCCTCAACAGCCCGACACGGCGCTGGCTAACGAAGATCGAGAGGATCATGGCAATGAACGCGCAACTGGATACGACCAAGCTGGAGTCCCTGCTGGGGACGATGGTGAACGAGATGGGCGCCGCGGCCAACGCCGCCCTGGTGCTGATCGGCGACAAGCTCGGGCTGTTTCGCGCGCTCGCCGGAGAATCCCGCTCACCTCGGCCGGCCTCGCCGCCAAGACCGGCACGCACGAGCGCTATGTGCGCGAGTGGCTGGCCGCGCAGGCGGCATCCGGGTTCGTCACCTACGACGCGGCGGCCGGCACATTCACGCTGTCGCCCGAGCAGGCCGCGGTGTTCGCGGACGAGGAGAGCGTCGTCAACATGACGGGCGGCTTCTACTCGCTGGCCGCCGTGTTCGCCGACGAGCCGCAGCTGACCAAGGCCTTCAAGACCGGCCAAGGCGTCGGCTGGGGCGAGCGCTGCAACTGCCTGTTCTGCGGCGTCGAGCGGTTCTTCCGCCCGGGCTACAAGGCGCACCTGCTGGGCGAGTGGCTGCCGTCGCTCGACGGCGTGGTGGCCAAGCTCGAGCGCGGCGCCAAGGTGGCCGACGTCGGCTGCGGACACGGCGCCTCGACGCTGATCATGGCCAAGGCGTTTCCGAAGTCGCAGTTCGTCGGCATCGACTTCCACGACGCCTCGATCGCCAAGGCGAGGGAGCATGCCAAGGGCCTCGGCAATGTCCGCTTCGAGACGGCGCGCGCCCAGGACTACGCCGGCGTCGGCTTCGATCTCGTGACCATGTTCGATGCCCTGCACGACATGGGCGACCCGGTCGGCGCGGCGACGCATGCGCGCGAGACCCTGAAGCACGACGGCACGCTGATGCTGATCGAGCCCAGGGCGGGCGACAGCCTGGCCGACAACCTCAACCCGGTCGGCCGCATCTTCTACGCGTTCTCGGCCAGCGTGTGCGTGCCGGCCTCGCTGAACCAGGATGTCGGCGCGGCGCTGGGCGCACAGGCCGGCGAGAAGCGGCTTACCGAAGTCGTGCGCAAGGGCGGGTTCTCGCGCGTGCGCCGCGTCGGCCGAGACGCCCTTCAACATGGTGATCGAAGCCCGGCCCTGACGGCACACGGCGGGCCGCGGCATGGCCCGCCGTCTCACCCGGCGCCGATCGCCTTGTCGAGCACACCGAGGGCATCCGGATGCTCCTCGGTGCCCGCCCAGGCGACGAACTGATCGGGGCGGACGAGGACGTACCTCGCCGCGTAGCGCTCGCGACCATCGGCGCGCGAGTCGCGCACGACTTCGAGCGGCACGCGCAACTGCTCCGCGGCGCGCACCAAATCCGCAATGTCAGCATCCGAGCCATCAAGGGCCAGCAGCGTGTAGCCATCGCCCAGCTTTGCAAACACGTTGTCACCGCCGGACAGCGGCTGCGGCGCCAGATGATGCCCCGCCCTCGCGACGAAGCTATGCGTGCCCCGCGCGCTGCAACGCCGCCGTCGGGTCCCCACACCACGGCGGAGCCTTCATAGTTGGGCTCGAAGGCGTGCACCTCGGATGAAGTTCCCGAGCTGCGCTGCGCCCAGGCCTGCTCGAACGCGTCGAGGTCGCGCGCCGGATCGAACTCCGCCAGGAACCGGCGATCCTCCAGGATCGCCCGCTCGATGAAATCACGCGCCGCCGACTGGAACACCGGGCGCCGTTCCGCATCGTAGGACGCGAGCAGGCTGGGCCCCGCCCAACCTTGCAGCGCGGCGGCCAGCTTCCAGCCGAGGTTGCGCGCGTCCTCCAGCCCGAGGTTCACGCCATAGCCTCCGTAGGGAGGATGGCTGTGCGCGGCGTCGCCGGCGATGAACATGCGGCCCGTGCCGTAGCTGTCGGCGACCGCGAAGCGCAGGTCCCAGAAACCGATGTGCTGGAACTCGATATCGAACTCGACACCGGCCGCTTCGTAGACCAGGCGCCGGAAGTCGAAGTTGTCCCTGGTCGTCCCGGCCGGCACCGGCGCGTGAAAGAACCACGTCGAGCCGAGATCGACCCGGCCGAAGAATTTCCAGTAGCCCTGCAGGTCGGGATGCAGAACGCTGAGGAACGACTTGCCGGGATGCCGCCGCTCCAGCAGCCCGTGCAATCCCTGCGAGCGGAACACCAGCAGCACCATCAGCCTGTCATGGTCCGACAAGGTCTGCGTTATGCCCGCCTGCTCGCGCACGATGGAGCGGCTGCCGTCGCAACCCACCAGATAGTCGGCCCGCAGGCGCCTTTGGCCGCCGCCCGCGCGCTCGGTGATGCGCACGCTGACGCCATCATCGTCCTGGCTCACCTCCGATGCGCTCCACCCATACAGCGCCTCGACGCACGCCAGCTCGCCGACGCGCCGGCGCAGGACGGCTTCCGTCGCATACTGTGGCAGCCGCTCGTTGTCCGTGAAGTAGAACGGGCGCACCAGCTCCCGCTGCATCCAGTCGTAGCTGTAGGGGCCGAGCAACGTCCCATAGGCGGTGAGCCCGCCGATGCCGTACTCGCGCGGAATGGTCCGCGCCGCGCGCACCTGCTTCTCCACCCCCCAGAAGTGGAAGTGCTCCATGGTGCGCTGGGTAAGGTTCTGGCCGCGCGGGATCGGCGAGGGCTCGAGCAGGCGCTCCACCAGCACCGTGCGCACGCCGCGCTGCCCCAGCTCGATCGCCAGCCCGAGGCCGACAGGCCCACCGCCGACGATGACGACCTGCGCATCGTGCGCGCCGGACTGCTTGTGTTCTCGTGCGGTCATCGGCAGATCATGGCCAAGATATTTGTCACGTGATTGATGCTGCCGACCAAGTCGATTTGGTGAGGCCTCACTCCGGCGAGATGCCGGCATCCTTGACCACCTTGGCCCAGCGTGGCTGATCGCTTGTCATCATTTCGGCGAGTCGCGCAGCGGTTCCGCCCCGCGGCTGCAGACCCTGCTTGCTGAGCGCATCGCGAACCGCAGGCTGAGTGAGGATGGCGTTGATCTCGGTGTTGTAGCGGCCGACGATTTCCGCACTCGTGCCCGCCGGCGCCAGGATCGCATACCAAAGATCGACATCGAAGCCGGCGACGCCCTGCTCTTCAAGCGTCGGCGTGTCGGGCGCCAGCGCCGACCGCTGGCTGCCGCCGATCGCCAGCAGCCGGATCTGCTTGTCGGCGACCAGCGGCAACGCCGTGTGCAGGGGCAGGAACATCGCGCTCACGTGGCCGCCGACGAGGTCGCGCACGGCACCGGCCGAGCCGGAATAGGGCACATGCGTCAGCGAGACGCCGGCGGTCAGCTTGAACAGCTCCATGGTCATATGCTGCGGGGTGCCGCGCCCCGGCGAGGCGTAGTTGATCTGCCCCGGCCGCGCCTTGGCGTCCGCGATCAGCTCGCGAACATTGGTCGCCGCCAGCGAGGGATGCACCACGAGCGCGATCGAGCCCGTCGCCACCTCGGCAATCGGCGCGAAGCTGGTCTGCGGGTCGTAGGGCAGGGTCTTGAACAGGCTGGCGTTCATGACGAACGTGTTGGCCGCCATCAGCAAGGTGTGGCCATCGGGCGCCGCGCGCGCCACCTGCTGGGTGCCGATGTTGCCGCTGGCGCCGGGCTTGTTCTCGATCACGACGGATTGTCCCCAGCGCTTCTGCAGCTCCTCCCCGAGCAGGCGCGCCAGGATGTCGATGCCGGTGCCGGGCGTATAGGGCACCACGATCGTGATGGTGCGGCCCGCCTGCTGCGCCGAGGCCGACATCCAGGCGCCTGAAACCGCGAGACCCAAGAAAAGAAGAATGGTCGCCCCCAGGACTCTGACGACGGCAAGCGAACGAGAATTTGCCCGCGACGATAGTCGATAGCCGTGCCGGCCCACCCCTCCAGTCATGCGCTCCCTCCCGTTGGCAATCTTGTTGCCACCGATTACGTCGGGCCAGGGGTAATGCGTCAATGCACAAATCGCGGCATGGGGAGCCACAGACGAACGAACACGCCGGATCGTCGGCTTCAGCTCTGCTCGTGCGCACCGAACGGGCTCGCGTGCTCGGCCACGAGCCGCACGAGGTCTGCCTGCCGATTGAGGCCCGTCTTGCTGAACAGGCTCCGCAGGTGGGACTTGACTGTGGTTTCGGCCAAGCCGAGCACATCCGCGATTTGCGGAACGCCGCCGATCTCCACGATACCTTGCAGCACGCGCACTTCGGTTGCGGTGAACTTGTAGAGCTTGGAAAGCGTCTCCAGCGGTGAGCGGCTGTCCAACCCTGGCTTGCGCACGAAGATGGCGGCGACCGCCGAATGGGTCACACCCAGCTGCCTGCGGCGATCGGACGTCAAAGGCAAGACGTGCGCGAGCCAGCGCTCGCCCGTGGGCGACGCAAGCGGCACGGCCACGCCTGCGACGCCGACGGCAGCATCCCCGCCGAGGGCCGCAGCGCAGGCCTCACGCAGTACGTCCGTGGCGGCATTGCTTGAGGCAGCCAGGGCTCCCTGCTCGCTGCGCAGGACCGCCCCATTGCGGACCATGGCCGCGCCCGCCTCATTCGCGAAGACGATGCGCCCCGCCGCATCGACAAAAACGACGGCTGCCGCCAGCCGGCCCAACGCATGCGACAGCGCCTCCTTTTCCGTCTGGTGCGTGGCCATGAGGTGCGCGATCACCGCGGACCGGCGCACGTGCGGGGCGAGCAGTGCCAGACGCCGACGCCTGCCGGCGTCGAAAGCACCAGTGGCCTCGGTGCCGATCACCGACATGGTCATGTAGCTGGTGCCGGACCTCTCGAGGTTCACGAACATCGAGTCAGTAATGCCCTGCGGCTTCTGGAACTCGTTGTAGAAGCGCGTGGCCCGCAACTCCTCGTCAGCAACCAACTCGCCGAGCGAGAACACCTGCCCGACCTCGCGAAAGGTGACGGCGGGCATCAGCGGATTCATATGGATGTACTTCTCGGTATACAGCCGCAGGTAGTGGGGATCGTTGTTGTAGTTGTAGAACAGCGTGGCGTGCGGCCTCGCCGTATCGTGCGCAAACAGGGTGCTCCCGTGCCCGCCGACGAACCCGCAAATCGACTCGAGCGTCCCCGGCCACTGCTGGGGGTCGAGTGCGGCATCGTAGATTTTGGCGATCAGAGCAGAGAGAGCTTCCGAACCTTCAATCGACATTCCCAAGTCACAGCCCCGCATCCCTGCACTCAAATCGTCGCCGCGCTGCGGCGCGGCCACGTGCCGTAGCCATCACCATACGCCAAGTAGCGACCGTCGCTCCCCGTCGCCTCCTCCATTTGGGGGAGGCCGGGACGCGACATCGCTCGCCCAGTGAAACGCAGCCGGCGCCAGTGAGGCAAGGATCGCATGGGTGGAGTATGAATAATCGTAGGAATTGCGGCTGACGAAGTCGTCGCTGGCGCGCGGCCTCTCGCCTTACCGCCCCGAGGTGGCGAAGCGGCGGGTGGCGACGAGCAGCTCGTGCACGATGCCGGGCTCGGTCATGGCGTGGCCGGCGTCGGCGACGATGCGCAGATCCGAGAGCGGCCAGGCGCGATAGAGGTCCCAGGCGTTCTTGACCGGGGTGACCACGTCGTAGCGGCCGTGCACGATCACGCAGGGGATGTGGCGGATCGCCTCGACGCCGCGCAGCAGCTGGTCGTCGTGCTCGAAGAAGCCGCGGTTGACGAAGTAGTGGCACTCGATGCGCGCGAACGCGATGGCGTAGGTGTCGGCGCCGAACAGCTTGACGCGTTCGGGGTCCTGGTGGAGCGACAGCGTGCTGCCCTCCCACACCGACCAGGCGCGCGCGGCCCTGATCTGCACGTCACGGTCCGCGTGGGTGAGGCGGCGGTAGTAGGCGGCGATCATGTCGCCGCGCTCCTCGGGCGGGATGACCTTGGCGAAGTCCTCGAACGCCTCGGGGAACAGCCAGCTGCAGCCTTCCTGGTAGAACCATTCGAGCTCGGCGCGGCGCAGCAGGAAGATGCCGCGCAGGACCAGCTCGGTGACGCGGGCCGGGTGCGTCTGGGCGTAGGCCAGCGCCAGCGTCGAGCCCCACGAGCCGCCGAACAGCTGCCAGCGCTCGATACCGATGTGCGAGCGCAGCCGCTCCATGTCGGCCACCAGGTCCCAGGTGGTGTTGGCCTCCAGGCTCGCGTGCGGCAGCGAGCGCCCGCACCCGCGCTGGTCGAACAGGATGATGCGGTAGCGCGCCGGGTCGTGATAGCGGCGCATGGTGGCGTTGCAGCCGCCGCCCGGTCCGCCGTGCACGATCAGCACCGGCCGGCCGTCGGGGTTGCCGCACTCCTCGAAGAAGATCTCGTGCCCGCCGCCGACTCTGAGCCGTCCCTGCCGGTACGGCTCGATCGGTGGATAGAGACCAAGCCGCTCGCGTGCCGACATCGCTCGTGACATTCCCTTCGTGCCGCCCGCGGCTGCGCCTGCGCCTACCCATCCCGTCGAGCCTGCTATCGTAACATGGCCGTGGGCAAAGAGCGCAAGTTAACCCCTGGCAATATCAGCCGCCCGCATCCAGTGGTCAGGCCGGCGTGCGATTCTTGAGGCGCTGCAGGCGCATCTCGCGGTCATACAGCGTCTCGCCGCCCGGCACACGCACATCGCGCAGCATGTCGAGCACGTGGCGTCCGGGCGCCGGCGTCATCAGGCTCACCCCGATGGTGGCGGCGATCGCCAGCGGCAGGCCGACGGCGGCGGCCAGCACGCTCGGCAGCGTGATGGCACCCGTCTCGCTCAGCAGCACCATGAACATGGCGACCCCGGCGCCGGTCGCCATGCCGGCCAGCGCGCCCCACGCATTGGCGCGCTTCCACCAGATGCCGAGCAGCATGACCGGGAAGGACGCCGACGCACTGAACGTCAGCGCCCACAGGAACAGCTGCAGCGGATCGGCCGGCGCCGCGATGGCCAGCCACACCGTGACGAAGGCGACGCCGAGCAGCGCCAGGCGCGCGGTACCGATGCGGGCGCTGTCGGGCACCGTCTCGTTGGGCAGGCCGTGCACCACGTCCTCCGACAGGATGGCGGCGGCCGCCACCATCGAGGCGCCCAGTGCGGCCATGGCGGCCGCCAGCGCGCCGGCCAGCGCCAGATAGACCATCACCTGCGGCATGCCGGCGGCAACGGGCAGCGCGAACAGCACGGCGTCGCGCTCGAAGCCGACGCTGGTGAAGCCGACCACCGGCGCCCTCCCGTCTATGCGGGCGATGCCGGCCTGCTGCAGCAGCTGGAACCACGCCGGCAGCCGGTCGGGGGCCACATTCACCACCTGCTCGAGCACGAACGAGCGCAGGTAGACGGCAATGGCCGGCAGCGTCAGCAGCACCAGGCCGACCACCAGGACCGCCCATCCGCCCGACTTGCGCGCCTCGTAGACACCGGGCGTGGTGCCGGCGCGCGGCAACAGGGCGGGCGAGGCGGCAATGCCCGTCGCCACCACGAACGACATGACGATGAAGCCGATGCCGCCGACGTTGCCGAATGCCTGCAGCATGCGCTTGCTCAGCATCTCGATGCCCTCGCCCGGCAGCTCGACGGACCAGTTCGGGGCGACGATGATGGGCAGGTTGCGCGCCACCTCGACGCGCGTCAGGGCACGCAGCACGTTGCCGTGCGTCATCTGCGGCAACGGCAGGTTGGAGACCATCACGGCGACGATGGTCGCCGACACCGCCAGAGCCAGCAGCGCGGCGATGCCCTGGGCCGCGCTCGACCAGGTCAGCGAGCGCATGCCGCCGGCGATCACGATCGCCGCCACGCAGGACACCACCAGCACGGCGGTCAGCCGCTCGGACTGCCCGAGCAGCCAGGCCGCGGCGTAGGCGGCAAAGCGTGCCTCGGCCGCCAGCAGCAGCAGGATCGGCACCGACAGCACGGCGGCCGCCACCACCCGCACCGTGCGGCTGTCGAAGCGGCGGCCGAGGAAGGTCGGCACGGTGTAGGCGCCGACCTTGCGCAGGAACGGCACGAACAGCAGCGTCGCGAATACCAGGCCGGCGTACCAGCCGATGCTGAGGCACAGGGCGTCGAAGCCGATCAGGAAAAAGGCTCCCGTCAGCGCCAGGAAGCCGGCGCCGCCGAGCGCGGCGACGCCCAGCGCCAGCCCGTTGAAGAACGCCGGCACGCGCCGTCCGCAGGCAAAGTAGTCCTGCGTCTCGCGGGTGGCCGACAGCAGGCCGATGCTGGCATAGAGCGCGATCGGGCTGGCAAACACGAGCAGCCGCACCAGCGCGTCGGTGGCGCCGAGTTGCTCAAACATCATGGCCATCAGCACGACGGCGACGAACGCTGCCGAGAAGATACCGAAGTAGGTACCGAGCCGCGGATTGACGAGCCTGGTGCGCGAGGTGAACGCCATGCGAGTGTCCCACTGCGAAGGTCGCCAAACCTCGCCGCGAGCGGCCCGAGCGAACTGCGGAAGCTTGAGAACATAGGTTGTATGTAATATCCTCCAGCGAATTTCTCGATCATCACGCGGTCAGAAGTCCTCGTGCGCCCCGTGCCAGTGGTCGATGGCATCCTGCCGGTTGACGAACACCGCCACCGTGGTGAAGGCGATCACGATCAGGCCGTGGCAGGCGAGGAAATAGCCGAGCGGAATGCCGAGCACGCGCTTGTCATTGAGCGCGTCCGCATAGAGCGGCAGCACGATCATGGCCAGCACGAAGGGCAGCAGGCTGGTCAGCATCTGCGCTTTGGTGTGACGCCAGTAGGGTTTGCGCTCTTTCCGCTCCATGCCTGCTTTCCTACTCGCGTTGACTGAGGCGGCGCACCTGACGGGGCCGGCGCCCCACCTGGACCAGACTCGAAAAACGTGCTCTCAATTCGTGGTTCAAGTGGGGCGCCCGCCTCGCCCGCGTGTCAACCACCTTGTTGCGGCGCAGCTTTAAGCCTATCCGGGCTAAGGCATTAGCCAAGGATGCAAAAAGCCGCTAGCTTTTCCACACGATGTCTGGCCAACTCAGCCGATCTCCTGCGCGGTCGGCCGGCATTGGCGTGGAGGCACGCGGAGGGGACGTTCGGATACCTGGCATGGCCGACTACCGGTTCATCATCGTCGATGATCACCCCCTGTTCCGGGGCGCGCTGAGCCAGGCGCTGAGCGCCTCGTTCGAGAACGCGGAGATCCTGGAGGCGGGCTCGCTGGACGAACTGACCGAGCGGCTGGCCACCACCACGGATTTCGACCTCATCCTGCTCGACCTGACCATGCCGGGCGTGCATGGCGTGTCGGGGCTGATCTACCTGCGCGCCCAGCACCCCGAGGTGCCGGTGGTGATCGTTTCCGCCAGCGACGATGCCGAAACCATCCGCAACTGCCTGCATTGCGGCGCGTCTGGCTTCATCCCCAAGTCGCAGCCCGTGGAGCGCATTCGCGACGCGATCCGCAAGATCATCGGCGGCGAGCTGTGGCTGCCGCCCGACGTCGACCTGACCAACGTCCCGACCGGGGAAGGCACCGAGCTGGTGTCGCGGCTGGCCACCCTGACGCCGCAGCAGGTGCGCGTGCTCATGATGCTGGGCGAGGGCCTGCTCAACAAGCAGATCGCCTACAAGCTCAATGTGTCGGAGGCGACCGTCAAGGCGCACGTATCGGCGATCCTGCAGAAGCTCGGCGTCGACAGCCGCACGCAGGCCGTGATCGCCATCGGCAAGATCGGCGGCGGCACCGGCGACTGGCCTCGCCTTCCGAATTAGCGTAGCCGTTCCAGGAAGAACTCGGCCGGGGACACGTTGCGGTGCGTAGCGGCTCGCGCCGGTGCTTGATAAGCATCGCCAGGGTCTGCCACATTCAGGCTGCCTGCGGAGGAGCGAAGTGGCTGGCGGGGGGTCATGCGCAATACGATTGCCGTGATGAACACCAAGGGCGGCGTGGGCAAATCCACGCTGGTGCTTGGGCTCGCCGAGACGCTGTCGGCCAAGTTCGGCAAGAACGTGCTGATCATCGATTCGGATGCGCAGGCCAGCGTCAGCCTCATGCTGATGTCGGCGGGCAACCTGAACCGGCTGCAACTGGAGGGCCTGACCATCGTCGATCTGCTGGTCGCGACCGTGCTCAAGAACGAGCCCGGCGACTGGCCCCGCTTCGTGGTCGCCGGCGTGTCGGATGTGGAAGAGTCGCGCAGCGTGTTTCTCATCCCCAGCGACATGCAGCTGACCCTGTTCGAGCGCGAGGTCACCAGGGCACAGCAACTCAGCAAGTTGCGCAC
This sequence comes from uncultured Alphaproteobacteria bacterium, assembly GCA_963735125.1. Lineage (GTDB taxonomy): Bacteria > Pseudomonadota > Alphaproteobacteria > Rhizobiales > Hyphomicrobiaceae > AWTP1-13. The sequence continues at coordinate 59,923 of CAVTJY010000013.1, forward strand.
CTGCATCGCCGACCTGCTCGGTAACGTGCGCAGCATGTTCGATATTGTCCTGATCGACTGCCCGCCCGGTCTCTCGGTGCTGACCGAGTCGTGGCTGCGCGAAGTGGAGTTCCTGATCTCGCCGATCAAGCCCGACCACCTGTCGGCCTATGCGCTGGAAGTGCTCGGCCACTTCAAAGGGCTCAATCCCGAGCTGGGATTTGCGGAAAATCTCGGTGTGCTCCTCAACATGACGTCGCCCGAGGATGCCGAGCACCAGCGCCTCCTGAGGGAGAACGCCAACAATCGTTGCTTTGCCCAGGCCGTGCCTCGCACCAGCGCGCTGCAGCATGCCAGCCACTTCGCGTCCACGGAGCGGTCGTACGCCACCAAGTATCCAGGCGATTCCGCGAACGCCATGCTCGCCGTGTGTCAGGAGCTTCTCGACCGGCTCGCCGCTGCCAACCGGAACGCCGCCTGACGCAACCGGGCAAATGGCCCGAACACCGCCGTCTGAAGCGTGTACAATTTGTCAGTTTCGCCTTGGGCGCCAGGCCGCACGCGCGCTGCGGTGCCCTCCTGCAACGCAGGCGCGAAACTTTACCAAACCCCCTTCCCTAGCAGGCGAAACCAAGCGCAAACTCTGCCGGTTGGTTGATGCAGGACTCAATTTGCATAACGCGTAGAGCAGGATCACCTCGCAGGGACGACTGTTCCCACCCGCCCACCGGCGGGCGAAGTGAGCTGTGCTCGACAATGACTTTGACGGTCGCGGTGCGGGCAGTGTGATGCGTAAACCCAGTGTGTCGGCGTGGGCACGGCGTAGCGTGGCTGTCGCCGCCTGTCTTGTCGGCAACTGCGGCGTTTGCCGCGACGGCGGCGGGTCAGGACAAAGGCGTCGTCGTTGGCACGGCGCTATGCGCGCCTATCAAGCTGTCTCCCGAGAAACTCCAAACTGAAAATCTGCCTTATGAGCAAAACCTGGCTCGTGAGCAGTTGCCGACCGACAAGCTTCCTGTCGACCGGCCGCAGCCGTGCGCGAACACGCTGGCGCCGCTCACACTCGCGGTTCAGTCGGGCGTAGCCGTTGTGACAAGCGGCAACTTCACCGGCGCGATATTCGGTCGGCTGGACGGCCTGCACCAGCAGGGCATGTTGCTCGGGGCTATGGTTGCGGACGGCGGCAGCGACGGCATGATGGGCCTGGGGCGCAATACCAAGCCGCGCGCGAAACGAGCGCGTCGAGCCCACGCCACTGACCACCTACGCGATGGGCACGTTCGCGGGCGGCAACCGCTCCGAGTCGGCCAACATGGCCGGCTTCAACTATGACGCCGTCTCGGGAACGGCAGGGCTCGAATACAGCGTCAACCGCAACCTGATCGTCGGGTTCGCCGCCAATGCCACCGCCACGCGCGCCGACATCAACACGGGCGCATCCGTCGACGTCGACGCCCTGCAGGCGGCCGCCTACGCCTCCTACGCGACCAAGAATTGGTTCGCCGATGCGCTGGCTGCCTACGGACGCCACGACCTCGACCTGGCCCGGCCTGGCGTCAACGATGTCATCCGCGGCAGCACGGAAGCCAGCGCCGTCGCCTTGGCCGCGCGGGGCGGCTACCTGTTCGACTTCGGCCGCCTGCGCGCGGGGCCGATCGCCGGCCTTACCTACATTCACTCCAAGGTCGGCGGCTACACCGAGAAGGGTGACCCGCAGCTCACCCTCAACGTCTCCGCGCTGACCGTCGATGCGCTGACCGGCAGCGTTGGCGTACGCTTCCTGGCCCCGTTCCAGTCCGGCGGGCGCGTCTTCGTGCCCTTCCTCAATGTCACGCTGGAGCACAACTTCGGCGACAACACGCAGACCCTGTCTGCAAGCCTGACCCAGGCGCCTCTGGCACCGGTGCTCTCGCCCGTGCCCAGTTTCGATACCCGCACGTACGGCAAGATCGACGGCGGCCTGACGGTGCAGATGGGGCCGCAGCTCGGCGCCACGATCAGCGCCTCGTCCACCTTCGCCCGCGACGAAGCCCAGGACTACCGCATCAGCGCCGGTCTCAACTATCGGTTCTGAGCCATTCCCGGCTCCATCAGCAAAACAGCTGTGACCGAACGCGCACTGCAGTAGCAGTGTCGCGCCGCAGACTAATCGCAGTCGTGAGCACAAGAACTCAGCATGCTTACTTCTGCCCCAAATAGTGGCATTGTGGGGTATGGCAACGTTTGTCCTGTGTATATCCACATACGACTATTTGACCTCCTATGATGCAAGCTGTCTGATAGAGGTTAACGGGGATTAGATACTGAAGCTTTGAGTACGGTCGATGCCGAGGTACGCTCCTCGGTTGGGGACCGACAGAAAGTTGCAAGCGATGTCAGACCCATTGCATCTGCATAAGATTCGCGCGGGCGCTGTCGTCTGGAACAAGTGGCGACGTGACAATCCGAGCATCGTGCCCGACCTGAATGGTCTGAGGATCTCGGCCAGCGAGCTTCAGTTCGGCGCCGTCCAGGGCGGACCTGTCGATTTCAGCCGCACGGAGCTGAGCCAGGCCGTGCTCGTGCACGCGACCCTGATCGAGGCCAACCTCGCGGGCGCCGCACTGGCAAAAGCGGACCTGTCCTACGCTCGCCTGAACAAGGCCGACCTGCGCGGCGCCGACCTGCGCGGCGCCAAGCTCGGCTACGCGCGACCTGACCGATGCCCGACTGGATGGAGCTTTCGTTTGCGGTGCCGACCTGCGCCATGCGCGCGGCCTGACGCAGCCGCAGATCGACCGCGCCCTCGGCGGCGAGCGCACATTGTTGCCGGCCGGCCTGCATGTACCCGCCACGTGGCTGGCCGAGGACGAGCGGGAGAGACAACGGGGCGATGGGCAGGCTATAAATTCGCAGATCAACGAATACGACCTCCTCGGCGTGAAGCCCAAAGCCTCGATGCAGGAAATTCGCACAGCCTGGCTGCGGCTCGTGAAGGAGCTGCACCCCGACATCGCAGCGGATGACCCGTCTGCGAATGAGCGGCTGAAGGCGGTCAACCGGGCCTATCAGGGTTTGAAGGCCCTCGATCAGCGCGAGATCGCCCGCAGAGCCGCGCGCCATCCTTCCAGCGGCGCGGCCACGTTCGCGGTGTTCCTGTTTCTGCCGATCGCCGCGACCCTCGCGATGGCGGTTTGGACGCACGGTTTGCCCATCGCGCTGCTGCGCGATTTGCCCGTCGTGGCCGCGACCGAGCAGCGGACTGCCGCCGACGATGCCGCGCTCGCGGAGGCCTCGCTCGCGGAGACCATGGGCCAACCTCGGGAAGCGGAAAAGACGGACGCGACGCGCACCTCGGTGGCTCTGAGCTACCCGTCGAGTGAGCCCACCTCGTCCGGCGAGGTCGCTTCGCTGCCCACTTCGACAGCAGAGCGCACCGACACCGCGGCCGACGACGATGCAGTCTGGGCACGGGCGGCCGATGCGGCCTGGGCACGGATGGCCGATGAGGCTCGTCGCAAGGTGGCGGCGCTCGAAGCCGAGGCCCGTGCGGACGTGGCCTGGGCCGGCGCCGAGCAGAAGGACGCCCAGAAGAACGCCAAGACCGCGCCGTCCGAAGACGTTCCCGCGCAAGCTGCCGACACGACCGGGCAGTCTACCCAGGCCGCCCGTCAAGAGCTTGCCCTGGCGGAGGTCGCCGGGCGCGAGCCAGCCAACGACCCCGTTGCGGGAACCGATGTCCCGCGCGTCGACGCCGAGCATGCGGAACAGGCAGACCTAGCCACGCATCTGGAACCCCGGCTCAACGGCCGTCGTGCGGAGGCGAAGCTGGCCGGGCTGGATAAGCGTCCTGGAGTCGAAGTCCGCGGCCGCCGTTGCAGGCACCAGGCACGCCAGGCAGGTGTTGCGCAGCCCGGGCCGCCCCGGTGCATCGACCGCGAATTCGGCGACCCGGTGGCCCTCTGCCGACGAACCATTCGTGGCAGCGGACGGCCGAATTCGGTAGCCCGACCGTCGCGGTCACTTTCATCGAGACATGCCACCTGCGCGCCTTGCGCGACCCAACACGCGCCTTCCGCGACGGCAACGCGCATTGCGCGCGGTGCACCCACCACAGGGTGTAGCAATAAAGCAATGCAGCTTCGCCCTTCGTCTCTGAGCGGATTGAAGCTGCGCGGCGAGGCCTATAGGCTGTCCGGCAACATACAGAGTTGGCATTGGGCGGGAGGCAAGCCCTTGCTGCTTTGGGCTTTTTCGGCCGGCTCAGCGAAACTGTGCAAGCGTTCGGGGGCGGTATGCGTAGTGTGTGTGGTTGGACGCGCCTCGTTGGCGCAATCTCGTCTGTCGTCGTCTTCTCGAGCGCAGCCTGGGCCAATGAGCCGGGACAGAAGTCGCCCTCATCGAGCGGCGAAGCCGCCGAGCAAAGCTTCCGCTTCTACGGCCAGCTGAACCGCGCTTTCATGTATTGGGATGACGGGCGCAAGTCGGCCGTCTACGCGGTAGACAACGACACGTCTTCCTCGCGCCTGGGCTTCGTCGGCAAGCATCGGTTTTCCAGCCAGCTGTCGGGTGGTTATCGGGTCGAGGTCGACTCCACCCTCACACTGTCGTCGGAAGTCTCGAGCGGCGATCCTTGGGGCCAGAGCGATGAGTTCATCCGGCTCCGCCATGCCTACGGATACCTGGAGAACCGCAAGCTCGGTCGCCTGAGTGCCGGCCAGCAGTCACCAGCCACCGATGACATCTCCCTGATGAATCTCGGCAGCGAGATGAACGACGGCGCACTGCACTACAACAACAACTTCGGCATCTGGCTGAACCTCGGCCCCGGCTTCAATAGCGATCTGAAATGGGGCCAGATCGCCCACAACGTGGATTCCTTGCGCGGTCTGTTCGTTCGCTACGACACGCCAGCCATGGGCGGCGTCGTCTTGTCCGCCGCGTTGGGAAAAGAGGGCGTCTGGGATGTGGGCGCGCGCTACCAGGCGAAATGGCAATCGTTCCGCTTCGTGGCGGGCATCGGCTACATGGATGAGGGCGAGCACCACTATCGGGACACGAAGGGCTCTGCTTCGCTGATCCATGATCCAACCGGCCTCTACGTGTCCGTTGCCGGCGGCATGCGAAACGACGACGTCTCCCTGCTCAGCGCCAACGGACAGGCCCGCTTCCACTATGCGCAGCTTGGCATCAGCAAGCAGTGGCTGCCGCAGGGCAAGACCACCCTCTATGCCGACTATGGCCTCTACAAGAACTTCAATGTCGGCAACCTGCTGCAGGCGGATTTGGACGGTCCGGGCCAGTTCGTGATCTGGGGCACGCTCGCGCAAACTCAGGTGCGCCGCTGGGGATTTGGAGCGGAGCAGGCTTTCGATGCGCATAACCTGTTGATCTACGCGCAGGCTCACCACTACGAGGCCGAGGTCATCGGCTTTCCCTGCGACGACGGTCCTGTGTTAAATCCGGTCGACTGTGGCGGCGAGCCGAACAATCTGCAGTCCCTGCCGACCAAACCATGGGTAGGGGTTGTTACCGGCGCGCGCGTTCGCTTCTAGGCATTGGCGAGCGGCCGCCGGCGATCACAACCGGCAGCCGCGCAGTCAACGTAGAGCGCGCCGGCCGTCTACTGCTGACCGAAGGCGCGGCTCGCCCAGTCATCCTTGGCACCGCCTGACTTGCCCACCTTTTTCGCCGTCGCCTGCAAACCCGCGGGCGATGCATCTGCGCCCGCTCCCACCACCACGAACGGCGCCCACATGGACGGATGCGCCGCCCAGGGGCGCTTGTCGTCGCTCATCAGCCCGAGCATGGCGCGGCGGAACCCCTCCGCCCGGCCGATGGTGGGTGACTTGCGCATCTCGGCGAAGGTGCGGCTGGTCAGCATGGTGGCGGCGTACGAGTTGACCGGCCAGTGCGAGACGAGCAGGGCGCGGGCGCCGGCATAGAAGAACGCGCGGGCGAGGCCTGACAGGGCTTCCGCACTGCGCTCGTCGCCGCCCGCGGTGTTGCAGGCCGACAGGACCACCCAATCGGCGTCGAGCTTCAGGCCGGCCACTTCCGAGGCGGTGAGCAGGCCGTCGTCCTCCTCGGTGGCCTGGTCGGGCGGCGACAGGACCAGGGCAGGCTCGGCGCGCGCCGTGATGAGCTGTGCCGTCTCGCCCGCCAGCAGGCCGTGCGTGGCGAAATGCACGATGCGGTAGCGGCTGAGCGGCGCCGCCTTGACCGCGGCTTCGGTCATGTCCTTGCCGAGCACCACCGCCGATGCATCGGCGCCGAGGCTGCGGGCGACGCATCTGAGTTCGTGCGCCGTGTCGGGCAGAGGGCAGAGCTTCTTCACCTCGGCCACATTGGCCTGGCCGTCGCGGAAGTAGCCGGCGAGGGAGCGCAGACCCTTGGCGCCGCGCGTCGCGAGCCGTGCGCTGCCCGTGACCTCGACCGCCTCGTCCGGGCATTGGTCGGGCACCGCGACCTTGCCGCAGCCCGGCTGCCCGACCAGCACCGGGTCGCCGTAGCCGAGGAACGGATCTGGCGCCGCCGAGCTCTTGGCAAGCCGGCGCAGCGCCGCGAGGCTCCCCACCGACGGCAGCACGCTGATGGGCTGGCGGGTGCCGAGCCAGGCGACCCGGCGGTAGTCGGTGGCTTTGTCCGGGATCGCCGTCCGGGGCGGCTCGGTCACCAGCACGCTGAACGGCAGGCTGGCCAACGGACCCGAGGCGACAACCAGCAGCTGCTTGTCCTTGATGGCCTCTCTGACGGGACCGAACAGCGCCATGTAGAGCTGATGCGCGCGGGCGACGTCGAAGGGAAGGCCTTGCGGAGCCTGCCCGCCCGAGTCCTGGCTCGCCGATCCTTTCAATGCGGCCCGGCAGGTGTCGGCGCCGTCGTCGTCGGACCACAGCGTCTGATCGAGGCCGCAGCGCAGCGCCATCACGCTGTCGGACAGCGCGCGCGTGCCCATGGGGACGCTGTACCAGGCCGCGCCCTTCTTGGTGACGACCCAGACGATGGTTTCCTCTGGCAACTCGCCGAGCTGCCGGACGTCGAGAAACAGAACCAGCGCCTCGTCGACGTTCAGCAACGCCTGGACATCGGCAGTGGCCAACGGCTTGGGGTTCGCCAGGCCGGCGTACTCCGGAAATGCGCCGGTGAGCTGGCCGTCGACCCGCCCCAGGTTCTTGTCGAGGTCGGCAATGGATGCGCGCAGAGCCTCGACCACCGGCGCGTCCGATCGGCCGACGGCCGCAAGCAGCCGCTTGTCCTCGCCCAGTCGGCGCGCCACCAGATCCTGGCGCTCGCGCACCAGTTCGACCAGCGGGCCCTGCCCCTTGGCGAAGCGGGCCGACATCTGCGCCAGCGCATCGGCGGCGTCCGTCTGCAACGCCCACTGCGCCAGCTCGAAGCCCTGCTCGCGCGCCGGAGCACTCCTTGCGGCGGCCCGATGCGTTGCGCGCGCGTAGTGGCGCAGCGACCAGGAGTTCTGCGTCAGCCTGGCTTTCGCCAGGCCTGCATCGACCTCGCCGCCGCGCCCGACCAGGATCGGCTTGGCGCGAGCGTACAGCGCCACGGCGTCGGCCCATCGCCCCTCGAGGCTGCGCAGCACGGCCAGATTGTTGAGGTCGGTGGCGACGCGGGCATGATCGGGGCCGTAGCTCTTCTCGTCGATGGCAAGCGCGCGCTGCACCAGCTCGCCGGCCTCGGTCAGCCGCTTGGTGTCCTTCAGCAGCCGGGCAAGGTTGCTGAGGCCCTTGGCGACCTTGGGATGGTCTAGGCCCGTAGCTCGCCTCGTCGATGGCCAGCGCGCGCCGCATCAGCGGTTCGGCCTCGGCCGGCCGCTCGGTATCCTGCAGCAAGTCGGCCAGGTTGCCGAGGCGGGTGGCAACGCGGGGATGATCCGGTCCGTAGGCCTTCTCGCCGATGGCGACCGCCCGGCGATAGAGGGGCTCCGCCTCGGGGTAGCGCCGGCCGAACTGCAGCAGCGTGGCGAGGTTGTTGAGCGGAATGGCGACGTTGGGATGATCGGGCCCGAAGGTCTTCTCGTGGATGGCGAGCGCGCGGCGATACAGCGGCTCGGCTTCCTCCAGCCGGTTGGCGTCCTGCAGCAGTCCCGCCAGGTTGCCGAGCGTCGAGGCGATATGCGGTTCGTAGCCGAAGCTCTCCGTCAGCGGCAGCGCGCGGCGATGCAGCGCTTCAGCCTCGGCCGGACGGTTCATCTCCCGAAGCAGCGCGCCCAGGCTGTTGAGAGCCCTCGCCTGCTCGTAGCCCGGACCGTAGCCCTCGGCCAGCGCGAGAGCCCGGCGCAAGAGCGGCTCGGCTTCCGCCAGCCGGTTGGTCTCCTGCAGCAGTCCGCCGAGATTGATCAGGTCCGTGAACACATGCTGATCGATCGGTCCCCATCTCTTCTCGTCGATGGCGAGAGCCCGGCGGAACAGCGTCTCGGCCTCGGCCAGGCGGGCGGTGTCCTGCAGCAGCTTACCCAACCGGTTGAGGGCCTGGTGCAGGGTCATGTGGCTGACCACGTTCTGCGGATCGGCCTCGTAGCGCTTCTCGGCAATGGCAAACACACGGCGCATCAGCGGCTCGGCGTGGTCGAAGCGAGCCTGTTCCTGGTACACCTCGATCAGGTCGTTGAGAGCGCCCTGCACATAGGTGTTGTCGGGACCGGCGCGGTCCTTCTCGGCGACGGCCAGGACGCGCTTGTAGAGCGGCTCGGCCTCGGCGTAGCGAGCCTTGGCGCTTGTAGAGCATGGCCAGATTGTTGAGCGGGTTCCTGAGCGAAGGATCGTCGGCTCCGCGCTGCTTCTCCGCGATCGCCAGCCCGCGTTTGAACAGCGGCTCGGCATCGGTGTAGCGACGCTGCTGCAAATGGTGGAAGGCAAGGTTGTTGAGCGGGCTCAGCAGGTCCGCATGCTCCGGCCCCCGCGCCTTTTCCACGATGGCAAGCGAGCGCTGGTAGAGCGGCTCGATCTCCGCGTGGCGGCGCAGGGTCTCATAGAGCGTGGCCAGCCGGTCGAGCCAGGTGCGCACGCTCGGGGTCATCAGGCCCGAGAGTCTTCTCCGCGATAGCGAGCGCCCGCTTGTAGAGCGGTTCGGCCTCGGCATGCAGCTTCTGCATCTGATAGGCCCTGCCCAGGCGGTCCAGAACGGGTATCACGTCGCGGTGCTCGGGCCCCTGGGTCTTCTCCAGGATCGCAAGCACCCGCCTGTACAGCGGTGCAGCTTCCGCGTATTGCTGGCGCGTCTCGTGCAGTCGGGCGAGTTCGTTGAGGGCGGCGGCGACCTGCGGGTGATCCGGCCCGAGTGTCTTCTCCTTGATGGCCAGCGAGCGCTTGTAGAGCGTTTCGGCTTCCGCATACCGGCCCTGCGTGCGATGCGCTGACGCCATCTTGTCCAGCGTGGCCGACACTTCCGGGTCGTCGGGGCCCAAGGCTTTTTCCTTGATGGCGAGCGAACGCTGGTGGAGCGCCTCCGCGTCGGCGTAGCGGCCCCGCACCTCGTGGAGCATGGCGAGCCTGTCCAGCGCCGCGGCCACATCCGCATGGTCGACGCCCTTGGCCTTCTCCGTGATGGCAAGGGCGCGCTGATAGAGGGGCTCGACCTCGTCGAAGCGCCGCTGCACCCGGTACACGACGGCAAGGCCGTTGAGGACCTCCACCACATCCGTGTGCTCGGGGCCCCGCGCCTTCTCCATGACCGCGAGGGCGCGCTTGTAGACCGCCTCGGCCTCGGGGAAGCGCTTCTGCAGGCCATGCAGCTCACCGAGCAGCCTGAGGGTCTTGCCGACCCCAGCGTGGTCGGCGCCCAGCACCCGTTCCTGCAACGACAGGGCGCGCGTGTGGAACTGCTCGGCCTCCGCGAACCGGCTCTGCGCCCGGTGGATCAGCGAGACATTGTTGAGCAATTCGGCAACGCGGTCATCGTCGGGACCGAACTGCTTCTCTCCGAGCGCCAGGGCCTTCTCCGCCAGCGGCAGCGCTTCGCCGAACTTGCGAGCCTGGAATAGCTCGGCTGCCTGACGGTTGAGGGCTTCGACCTCCTCGTCCGATTGCGCAACGGCCGCGCCGGCCGCAACGACATTGCCGATCGCCACCGCCAACAGGATCAGGACTACAGCGATAAGAGCGCGCACCTGAGCATCCCCCTGTGCTTGGACCCGCAAGAGGCACGCTACGGGGCGGTCGTGGCGACGCCGTGACCACACGGCACAGACTTTGCCGGGCCGGCTCCATTGCGTTCGTAGTCCTTTGTAGGACAGCGGAAAAATCCACACAGCTAATACAGCCGCGCTCTCTTGCGGTCCGAAATCACTTACCCTCATCGTGGGGAATGAGGGGGAGCATGAAAGTATCGATCTGTCTCGTACCGTTGCTTCTGTGTGGTTGCGCCATGGTGGAGCGGCTGCTCGTGCCCGAGCAGTCACCGCAGCGCGCTGCGTGGCAGCCGATTGATGCGCGGCCCAAAACGCAGGTCGCCCAGATCCAGACCGTCAAACCACCCAAGCCGTGGCCCGTCGCGCTGGTGAACGCATCCGAGCCCGATCTGCCTCCCTGGCGCACACCATCGCAGAAGCCCGCGCGGGTCCTGGAGACGCCGCTTACGCCGAGCCAGCTGTTCAACAAACTCAACCGATCCGTTTACGCGATCACGACACGAGGGCAATTCCGCGGATCGGCGGTGGCGGTCTCGCCGCGGGAGGCGATCACCAACTGTCACGTCGTGGAGCCGCCCGACGCCATCGTGCTCGTCAATGCGACGGCGCAGTACAAGGCCGAGGTCGCTTCGGCGGATCGCCTGACCGACCGGTGCTACCTGCGCGTCCTCGACGGCGAATTGGAGCCTGTGCAGGGCTTTCGCGACTACGCCAGCGTGGCGGTGGGGGAGACCGTCTATACGATCGGCTCGCCGAAAGGCATGGTCAATACGCTCGGCAATGGCCTGGTGTCCGGGCTCAGGAAGTCGGACGATACGCAGTTCATCCAGATCACCGCGCCCGTGTCCAAGGGCTCGAGCGGCGGCGCCCTGTTCGATGACCGGGGCAACCTGATCGGCGTCACGACCTTCACGATCCAGGACTCGCAGAACCTGAACTTCGCAATTGCGGCATCGCAGTTCTGGCAGTGATCCCGGCGGGCTGACCCCAGCCATCCCTACGCAATGCTTGCGGTCATGGTCGATCCGTAGTGCACTGGGGTGCACGATGGAGTGAACGACCGATACGATGAAACCGACCATCCTGACCTGCGCGGTCACGGGCACGTTTCCGACGCGCGAGCACAACCCAGCCCTCCCGGTTACGCCCGCTGAAATCGCTGATGCCTGCATCGGCGCGGCCAAGGCCGGCGCCGCCATCTGCCACATCCACGTGCGCGAGCCCGATACCGGCCGCCCCAGCATGAAGCTCGAATACTACCGCGAGGTCGTGCAGCGCATCCGCGGCAGCGGCACCGACCTGATCATCAACCTCACCTGCGGCCCCGGCGGGCGCTTCATCCCGAGCGACGACGATCCCACCAAGCCGGCGCCGGGCACGCTGTTCAAGGCGCCCGAGATCCGCACCGAGCACATCGTCGAGCTGAAGCCCGAGATCTGCACGCTCGACCTCAACACCATGTGGTTCGGCGGCGGGGCGGTGATCAACACGCCGCGCAACCTGCGCATCATGGCGGAGCGCATGTATGCCGCCGGCGTCAAGCCGGAGCTGGAGGTGTTCGACACCGGCGACCTGGTGATGGCGCAGGACCTGGTGGCGGACGGCACGATCGAAGCTGCCGGCGCTGTTCCAGATCGTCACCGGCATCAAGTACGGCATGCCGTCGACGCCGGAGGCGATGCTGCTCGCCAAGTCGCTGCTGCCGAAGAACTGCGAATGGGCCGCGTTCGGCCCCGGCCGCTATGCCTTCCCCATGCTGGCGCAGGCCTTCATCCTCGGCGGCCATTGCCGCATCGGCATGGAGGATACCGTGCATCTCGCCAGGGGCACGCCGACTCCCAGCAATGCCGCGCTGGTGGAAAAGGCCGTGCGCATCATTGGCGAGCTGGGCGGCAAGCTCGCCACCGTCGAGGAGGCGCGCAGCCTGCTCGGCCTGCCCGCCCGCACCTGATCGAACCGGACTATCATGAGCAACGCCGACGCCAGTCAGCGCGCCGCCGCCTGGCTGCGAGACCTCGAAGCCGCGCTCGTGCGCAGCGACGTGCCGGCGGTTCTGGCCCTGTTCGCCGACGAGGAATGCTTCTGGCGCGACATGGTCGCCTTCACCTGGAACATCAAGACCATGGAGGGGAAGGAGCAGATCGCAGCCTTCCTGTCGGCAACTCTGGCCAGCACCGAGCCGCGCAACTTCCGCGTCGAGGGCGAGGCGCGCGACGCCGACGGCGTCACCGAGGCGCGCTTCACCTTCGAGACCAAGGTCGCGCGCGGGCCGAGGTTTCCTCAGGCTGAAGGACGGTCGCGCCTGGACCTTCCTGACGGCCGCTCAGGCGCTCAAGGGCTTCGAGGAGAAGTCCGGCCCTGCCCGCGAGAAGGGCGTCGAGCACGGCGTGCACCGGGACCGCACGACCTGGCTCGAGCGCCGGACGGCGGAAGAAGCCTCGCTCGGCTACACGCAGCAGCCGTACTGCCTGATCATCGGCGGCGGCCAGGGCGGACTGGCGCTGGGCGCGCGGCTGCGCCGCCTCGATGTCCCAACCCTCATCGTCGAGCGCAACGCGCACGCCGGCGACAGCTGGCGCAATCGCTACAAGTCGCTCTGCCTGCACGATCCCGTCTGGTACGACCACATGCCGTACCTGCCGTTCCCGGATCACTGGCCGGTGTTCTCGCCCAAGGACAAGATCGGCGACTGGCTGGAGATGTACGCCAGGATCATGGAATTGAATCTCTGGACGTCGACGGAATGCAGGAGCGCGAGTTACGACGACGCCCGCAAGGAATGGACCGTGGTCGTCGACCGCGCCGGTGAGCGCGTAACCCTCCGTCCCAAGCAGCTGGTGCTGGCGACCGGCATGTCGGGCGTGCCGGAGGTGCCGCAATTTCCCGGGATGCGACCGCTTCCGCGGCGAGCAGTGCCATTCGAGCAAGTTCGCGTCGGGCGCGGGCTACGCGGGCAAGCGCTGCGTCATCATCGGCTCGAACAACTCCGCGCACGACATCTGCGCCGACCTGTGGGAGCACGGCGCCGACGTGACGATGGTGCAGCGTTCGCCGACCGTGGTGGCACGCTCGGAATCGCTGATGGACCTCGCGCAAGGCCCGCTCTATTCCGAGCAGGCGCTGGCCAACGGCGTCACCACCGAGATCGCCGACCTGACGGTCGCGTCGCTGCCGCACCGGGTTGCGCCGCGCCGGGCCACCAAGGTCTACGAGGAGATCCTGCGCCGGGATCGCGACCTCTACGAGCGGCTCGACAAGGTGGGCTTCCTCTACTGCTTCGGCGAGGACGGCTCCGGCATCCACGCCAAGTACGTGCGCCGCGGCTCGGGCTACTACATCGATGTCGGCGCCTGCGAGCTGGTGGCCAACGGCAGCATCAAGCTCAAGAGCCGCGTGACGGTGGAGAACCTCACCGAAACCTCCGTCGTCCTGACCGACGGCACGGAGCTGCCGGCCGATCTGGTCGTCTACGCCACGGGCTATGGCTCGATGAACGGGTGGGCCGCCAAGCTGATCAGCCAAGATGTCGCAGACACGGTCGGCAAGTGCTGGGGCGTCGGCTCCGACACCGCCAAGGACCCGGGACCGTGGGAGGGCGAGCTGCGCAACATGTGGAAGCCGACGCAGCAGGAGGCGCTGTGGTTCCAGGGCGGCAATCTGATGCAGGCGCGCTTCTATTCGCTGGTCCTGGCCCTGCAGATCAAGGCGCGCGAGGTGGGTCTGGCAACGCCGGTTTATGGGTTGCAGCCGGTACATCACCTAAGCTGAAGGTGACGCCAGCGCATGATTTCAACTGCCTAGCCCGCCGGGCTCGCACGAAGTCTTCAACAGGGTTGTTAACAAACGGCGGTCAGACTCGCGCCCCCGTTGAAAGAAACCGCGCCTTTGGCTAGTTTCTGGCCGCCTTCCGGATAAGAGACAGCCCACCCCATGGCGATTGAGATCGAGCGCAAGTTCCTGCTGCGTGGCAACGCGTGGCGCCCGCTGGTCAACGGGCGCGTGCGCCTGCGCCAAGCCTATCTGGCACAGGACGGCGGCTTCTCTACCCGCATCCGCATCATCGACACGAGTTCTGCCACGCTGACCATCAAGTCGCGCAAGGCAGGCGTGCGCCGCCTCGAGTACGAATACCCGATCCCGCTGGCCGACGCCGAAGCCCTGCTGTCGCTGCGCCAGGGCGCCGGCATCGAGAAGGTCCGCCATCACGTGCCGTGGCATGGCCTGACCTGGGAGATCGACGTGTTCGAAGGCGAGAACGCCGGGCTGGTCATCGCCGAGATCGAACTCGGGCACGAGCAGCAGCAGTTCGAGATGCCGGCCTGGATCGGCGCCGAGGTCACCGGCGATGAGCGCTACTACAATAGCCGGCTGGCCAAGCACCCGTTCCGCATGTGGATGGACCAGGCCGGTCTGGACGCCGGACAGGCGAACTGAAGGTCTCTCTGACAGTCTCTGGCGGGCTCAGGTCGCTTCCCGTTCGATCAGCCAACCGAGCACCAGCGACAGCGCTCCCGCCAGATACAGCGGCCAGAGCGCCTCCAGCGCCTCGCCCGCCGTCCAGTCAGGATAGGCGACGTAGCGAAAGACGCACGCGCCGAGCAGTGCGATGCCGCCGGCAACAATCACCAGCGTCACGACCTGCTCACGCAGCCAGCGGCTGGCCGTGACAACTGCGGTTACGAATTCAGACACGTGGCCCCCCACCATCCGATGCATGAGAGCCGGCATGGTGAGCTGCCCAGGTGTAGGTTTGTTGACAGGCGGGTGACGGGAGCACACGTGTTGCCCAATCACCGCAGTGGACGAACGTCCGTGCCGGGATTGCCGGGACGGGGCTCAGCCAGCAGATGGACCACGTAGCGGGCCAGCGGCACGCCGGCATATTTGCGGTCCAGCACGCCGAGGTCCGTGACGCTTGCGAACTGCGCAGTGAGCAGGTCGCGCTCATGCCGGCGCTCCAGCTCCACGTAGAGCGCAGGACACGCGCGCGTCTCGGCATCGAGAGGCGGCAGGTGGACGTAGCGCAGCGGCTCGTCGAGCTGCGCGACCGGGGCTTGCCCGCGCAGGTGATAGGCGAGCTGTCCGGTGGTGGCGTAGCTGGAGGTGGCGATCCAGCAGGCGCCGTGCGCGCGGCGCATTGCATCCAGCTCTGTCGCCAATCCGGGCCAGCCGCGCGTCTGCGCACTCGGGTCCTTGGTGTAGGCTGAAATGTGCAGCGGGTGCAGCGCATGCGCGTAGAGCAGCGCCGAGCACAGAAATCCCACCGGCACCGCCCAGGTCGCGACGCGGCGCAGCCACGTGCTGGTGCCCGCCGCAATCGCGATCGCGGCACAGATGGCAAAGGCAGGATAGAGCGGCGCGAGCCAGTTGGGCTGCACCCGGCTGTGCAGCGCGTGCACCAGGAAATAGACGAGCAGCGGGAACAGCCCGGACACGAGCAGGATGTGCGCCTGGTTGCGTTCGCGGACCGCCGTGGAGACAACCCGCACCAAGCCGGCGACCGCCAGCACGGCAATCAGCGGGCTGGCGAGACCGGCGAAGGCGCCGATCAGCTCGGCAAGATAGGTGAGCGTCCAGCCCTGCCCGCGACCGGCCCGGCCGAACTGCTTGGCGAACGACGCCCACTCGTGCTGGGCGTTCCACAGCACCACCGGGGCGGCCAGCAGAGCCGCGAGCGCGCCTCCGGCCCAGAGCTGCCAGCTCCGCAGCCAGCGCAGATTGCCCGGCCCCCACACCAGCCACAGCAGGATGCCGGCGCCCACGAACAGGTTGGTGTATTTGGACAGCAGCCCGAGGCCGGCGAACGCGCCGACCGCCAGCCACCAGTTGGCGTTGCGCGTCACGTGCAGCTCGGCCAGCGCCCACGCGGCGAGCCCCCAGAACAGGACGGACGGCGTGTCCGGCGTGATGATGATGCCGCCGACCGCCATCAGCGGCATGGCGAGCGCCACCCAGACGGCGCGGCGCGCGATGGCGGGACCGAACAGGATGTGCGCCGAGCGCCACAGCACCAGCGGGCCCAGCAACGAGGTGAGCACCGCGCATAGCCGAATGCCGAGCGGCGTATCGCCGGCGATCCAGCGGCCCGCCGCGATCATCCAGCCGACCATCGGCGGGTGATCGAGATAGCCCCACGCCGGCGCGAGCGCCCACAGGCGGTAGTAGGCCTCGTCGTCGGTCAGCCCGATCGATGCGGCGAGCACCACGCGCACCAGGCCGAGCGCAACGATCGCCGCCAGCAGGATCCGCGCCGGCCGGTCCAGCCACGGCTCGATCGTCGTTGCGCGGCCATTGTCTCGGCGCTGGCGCCAGATCGAGATCTAGCTTGCAGCATGGTCGAGCGCCGCTGCATGCATGGCTGGCGCTGCCTCGCTCGGGCGGCGGAACAGGAGGCGATGCAGCCCGGCCGCGGTCAGCGCCATGAACACGCCGGCAAACACGACATCGCTGAGGAAATGGCCGCCTTGCGCGACCCGAACGAGGCCGGCGGCGAGTCCGACGATGGTGCCGGCGATCATCGTCGCCACGGACCAGTGCGGCACGATCAATGCCGCCGCGTAGAACACCGCGAACATGGAGGCCGCCTCGCCGCTCACGAACGAACAGTTGCGTGCGCATTGATTGGCGGGCAGCAGCGGGGGCGTGAACGTCTTGCTACCCCCGAACTCGACGATCTGCGCCGGACGCGCGCGGCCCCATTGATCCTTGAGCAGCGTGTTGGTGACGAGCCCCGGCCCGACGCCGAGGCAGAGAACCAGGTACAGCCAGGTGACAGCCTGCACGCGCCAGCTCCCCGCGCGGCGCACAACCACCACAAGCAGGCCGGCGACCGCGACGCTGCAGGCGACGATGAAGATAGCCTTGAACATCGCCCGCAGGATTTGCACCGGGCCGCTGCGCGCACCAGCGAAACCACCATCCTCGAGCCAGAATTGGCGGGCCGCGACAAGGTCGAGGTCGGGTGCGAGCGTGAACGCGACACCGGCCGCGATGCCGACGAAGGCCGCACTGACCGCCAGCGCCCGCGCGGCATCCACGCGCCGCGAACTCGAACCAATTGTCTGCTGCGCCACCACAAGCCTCCCGCGCGACCCCAAGGAGCACCGCGCGGCCGGAACGTTGGCGGGGCCGCATGACAAACCGGTGTAGCTCGCGTGACAGTTCCGCGACGCCGGTCGCGGGTGTGTCGCCGGTGTTGTGCATGGCGCACAGCGCAACATGCTGCAGGGCTGACAGATGTGGCGGACGTAGCGAGGCACGCGGCTTCCGCACAGCCGTCGTCGCCGTCGTCACACCACTGCAATGCGCGTCGGCTTTGGTTCGCCACGTCAACGTGACGAATCGAAGACGGGCCGGCTTGGCATGCGCATCCTGATCGCGACCGATGCATGGCACCCGCAGGTCAACGGCGTGGTGCGCACCTATGAGCGGCTTGCCGCCGAGGCCCGCGCACAGGGCGCCGAGGTCACCTTCCTGTCCGCCTCCGAGTTTCGCTCGGTCCCCTGCCCGTCCTATGGCAGCATCCGCCTGGCCATCCCGGACCGCAGGCGCGCCGACGAACTGATCGAGGCCGCCCGCGCCGACTTCGTGCATGTGGCGACGGAGGGACCGGTCGGGCTGATGGCGCGCTCGTTCTGCCTGCGCGCCAACCGGCCATACACGACCGCCTATCACACCAAGTTTCCCGAGTACGCATCCGCCCTGCTCTCCATACCGCCGAGCTGGTGCTTCGCACTGCTGCGCCGCTTCCATAACGCTGGGGCCGGCACCATGGTGGCCACACCATCGCTGGGTGCCGAACTGCGCCGGCGCGGCTTCAAGCGCCTGATGCCCTGGACACGCGGGGTCGATACCGGGCTCTACCACCCGCGCGACGTGCGCCTGTTCGGCTCCGACGAGCCGGTGTTCCTGTACGTGGGGCGCGTCTCCAAGGAGAAGAACATCGAGGCGTTCCTGGCAGCCGATCTGCCGGGCCGGAAAGTCGTGGTCGGAGGCGGACCGCACCTGCAGGCGCTGATGCGCCGCTTCCCTGACGTGACATTCACCGGGCCGAAGACCGGCGAGGAGCTGGCGCAGCATTACGCCTCGGCCGACGTGTTCGTGTTTCCGAGCCGGACCGACACCTTCGGCCTCGTGCTGCTGGAGGCGATGGCGTCGGGCGTTCCCGTCGCCGCCTACCCGGTCACCGGCCCCATCGACATCGTCGAGCGGGGCGTCAGCGGCTTTCTCGACGAGGACCTCGGCAAGGCGGCACGTGCGGCGCTGACGCTGGATCGCGCCAAGGTGCGGGAAGATTCATTCCGATTCACCTGGGCCAGGACTGCCGAGCTGTTCCTGAACAACATCGGCAACGTCAGCGCCTCCGCGGCAGCCCGCGTGGCGGCGGCACGCACGGCCCCGCGCAGCGCTCAACGCCCGGCCATGCCGCAGCACCTCGCGCCGAAGACCAACTGATCCTCGAGAAGCCTTACCTCGCCAGCCGAGCGCGGCGCGTCCGCCGCACCCGGCCGTCTCATCGTTCGCTATGCCGCCGCCTTGGCGGGTTCCTGCGGAGCATCGGCCTTGGCCGGCTCCGACGGCTTGCGTGACATCAGTCCGGCGATGCTCCAGCTGCCCGCGCCGCCGACGCAATAGAACAGCAGGCCGGCGACGATGCCGACATTCTTGTAGAAGCTGATCTCCTGACCGCGCCGCGCGCCCGCATCGGCGAACTCCCAGAAGCGATGGCTGATGCCGGTCGCGACGGCGACGAATACGAGCAGCAGCAGCGCTGTGTAGGTTGGGAATACGCCAAGGATCAGTGCGATCGGCCCGAGGATTTCGGCAGCCACGGCCGCATAGGCCCACACCTCGGCATAGGGCAACCCCTTGTCGGCCAGCGACTCCGCAAACGGTGCGAAGTTCATGGCCTTGGCGATGCCCGAAGGGAGAAACAGCGCCGCCATCAGCAGGCGGGCAAGTAGAAGCAGTGCGTCGTTGGCACGGTTCATGTTCAGCTCCATGTTTTGGTGAGCTCGCCCGCGCTCGTTGCAGGCACGGCCGGCGTCAGCCCCGTTGGCGCCGCAGCATTGGCAGGCGACGATGACGTGTGAACGACAGCAGGGTGCAGGTTCTACGCACGCGTGGCATCGTCGGAGCCGCGGGATCGTGTCCGCGCCAGCCACAGCTCGCGCACGCCCAGCATCAGCACGGCGACCACGAACGGCGCGATGAAATACAAGACGCGGAAGATCAGCAGCGACGCCAGCAGCTCCTCCATCTGGAACTGCGGCAGGGCGAGCAGCGTGGTCGCGTCGAAGATGCCGAGACTGCCGGGCGCGTGGCTGATGAAGCCAAGCAGCGTCGCCGAGACGAACACGACCGCCACCACGGCAAAGTCCGTCGACGGCGTGGCCGGCATCAGCATGTAGAACGCCAGCGATCCGGCCGCGAAATCGAGGATGCCGATGCCGATCTGCACGAACGTCAGGCGCGCATCCGGCAGGGTGATCTGCCAATTGTTGCGGCCGATCGGGCGCGGGCGGGGCAGCAGCCACACAACGTAAGCGGCAATCGTCAACAGCGCGCCGATGCCAATCGAGCGGTTGATCCAGGCGGGCAGCTGCGTCACGGCGGCCGCGGCATCCGGCGCATAAGCGAGCGCAATGCCGAGCACGACGATGTTGCCGAGCCAGAACGTCAGCCCGGTCACGAAGGCGATCTTGGCCACATCGACGATGCCCAAGCCCCAGGCCGAATAGATGCGCAGGCGCACCAATCCGCCGGTGAACACCGTCGCACCGAGGTTGTGGCCGATCGTGTAGCTGGTGAAGCTGGCGAACGCGGCGGTGCGGTAGGGGATGTCGGGCCGGCCGATGGTGCTCAGTGCGAAGTAGTCATAGAAGGTGATGGTGACGTAGCCGGCGGCCACGAACAGGCACGCCCACAGCACCGCGTGCGGCGGCGTGGCCAGCATCGCGGCGACCACCTTGTCGAAGTCGACGTTGCGCAGCAGCCGCCACAAGATGAACAGCGCGCCCGCGATCATCAGCACGCTCAGGATGGGGCCAATCCAATTCCAGCCGAACTTCACGCCGGACTTCCGCGCCAGCGCGGACCGCGCTTCGAGCATTCGCATTTTTTCGGATATTCCCCTGTGCTGGCGTCGGCGATCGAATTGCCCTCGCATCATTTCAGCCGAGCACGACAAGCGTGTTGCACCTGCGTCGCATGCACAGGCGCGCGTCACACAGCCGATTGTGACGACATCAAATTGTCATCCAAGCTGCTTAAAAGCCTGCGACATGCTTGCGTATGCCACGCGGATTTGTCTGTCTGCGGAACTGGCAGGCGGCGGGGCGGGCGGATTTCCAACCACGGGAATGATCGTATGCAGCGTGTACCCCAGTGTGCGCCATGATGACGACTGAGCAACAGACAGATGTCACGCGTCTTCACTCCGGCAGCAGGCACGACACGCAATGACAGCAGATATCGACAGGCAGGCCGTCACTCGAGTCTATGCGCGCTGGGCACCCATCTACGATTTCGTGTTCGGTGCCATCTTTGCCAGAGCCCGGCGGGCGGCGATCGCCGCCAGTGATCGGGTCGGCGGGCGCATCCTGGAGGTCGGCGTCGGCACGGGATTGTCGCTGCCCTACTACTCCCGCAACAGCCGCATCTTCGGCATCGACCTCTCCGAGGAGATGCTGCGCAAGGCCAGGCAGAAGGTCGCGGACCGGCAGCTGAGCAACGTCGAGAACCTGGCGATCATGGATGCCGAGCATCTCGACTTCCCCGATGCATCGTTCGACGTGGTCGTCGCGCACTACGTGGTCAATACCGTGCCGCATCCCGAGATGGCGCTCGACGAGTTCGCCCGCGTGCTCAAGCCGGGCGGCGAGATCGTCATCATCAACCGCGTCGGCGCCGAGGACGGGGCCCGCCGCGTGTTCGAGGAATGGTTCCAGCCGCTCGCCACCCGGCTCGGCTGGCGCTCCGAGTTTCCCTGGAAGCGGTTCGAGCAGTGGTCGCAGCGCACACCGCCACAACGTGCGCCTGATCGAGCGCCAGCCCGTTCCGCCGCTCGGTCATTTTTCGCTGATCCGGTTCGGCAAGGTGGCGGCCGCTGCCGGCGCCGGCCGACTCGAAACGAGCAACGTCGTCTGAGTGCACCTGAGCCCTAAACGCTGAACATGAAGGATCGAGCAGATGAGCGGCTTTCTTGAAGCCTTGCGCGAGCAACGGTGGGATGATCATCGCTACTACCATCACAGCCGTATCAATCAGTCCTTGCACCTGCTGAGCGCCATCAGCTTCGTCTGCGCCTACGTGATCGTGTTCAAGAGCCCCGCCACCGCCGTGCTGATCGCATGGCTGATCGGCATGACCAGCCGGCAGGCCGGGCATTTCTTCTTCGAGCCGAGGCACTACGACGAGGTCAATCAGGCCACCCACGACCACAAGGAGGAGATCAAGCTCGGCTACAATCTCCAGCGCAAGGTGGTGCTGATGACCATCTGGGCGCTGTCGCCGCTCGCCCTCTATGTCGATCCGACCCTGTTCGGCATCTTCGAGCCGCACACCGATACGGCCGGCTTCGTGCACAACGTCGCCCTGCTGTGGCTCACCATCGGTGTCGGCGGGCTGATCTTCCGCGCCGTGCACCTGTTCTTCCTCAAGGACGTGCAGACGGGCCTGGTGTGGGCGACGAAAATCGTCACCGACCCGTTCAACGACATCAAGCTCTACTACAGGGCGCCGCTCTACCTGGCGCGCGGCGAGCTGATCGATCCGCGCCACGGGCAGCATCACGACGAGGACGAGGAAGACGCCGTGGCGGCCACCGGGCGCAAGCGCGGCTAGGCAAGAGCCTGGTGGAGTGCGGCCGCCTCCCCCTATGCCGAAGGCATGCCTTCGGCATGACGAGGGGGAGGGCTGCGCGCAATCGCTTAGGCCCGCCACCGCAACGGCGCGTCTGGCTCGACAGCGGGGCTAAGTGATCATGGACGCAGCAGGGTGGGGGTGACCGCGCGGCACGCGCGGCGACGACACCCCCACCTGGAATGCCATCGAGCTTGGCTCGCCGGTTGCGCTCGTGGATCACCACCAGATGGCGAGCCAAGCTCGTGGCATTCCTTCCTCCCCCCTCAAGGGGGAGGCGGCGCGGCTGGCCGCCGACGGAGCAACGCGACTCCTACGTGGCCGAGGGCGCTGGCCTGAGGGGCGCGGGGTGGCGGGGGCGACCGGTCAGCACGTGCGAGATCATTTCCCCGAGGATCTGTCGCTTGATCGGCGTCGCCTGCGCGCTCGTGTCAGCCCACCACCAGCCGTCCTGATGCATGGTCCGCGCGGCAGCGACAAAACGGTCGGCGACGGCCCGGAAGTCGTCGTCGCTGTAGTTGAGGCTGAAGATCAGGCGGCCGGTGCCGATCCAGCTGAGCGCCAGCCCCTCGGCGCGCAGGTAATACTGCAGCATCCAGTTGTAGCGCGACGGCTGCGTGTAGGTGACGGTCCAGATGCTCGACAGGTTGGCGACCTGCACCGGCAGGCCCTCGTCGCGCAGGCGCTGATTGAGACCTTGGGCGCGCTCGTTCCAGATCTCGTCGAGATTGTCGTAGAGCGCGCGGAGGTCCGGGTCTTCGAGGCGCTGCAGGAACTCGCACATCGCGCCCATCACGTAGGGATGCGAGTTGAACGTGCCGCGCGCGAAGCAGACATCGACCGGGCGATCGTCGCGATAGCGCTTCATGAGGTGCTTGCGGCCGCATACCACGCCGACCGGCAGCCCGCCGCCCAGCGTCTTGCCGTAGGTGACGAGGTCGGCGCGCACGCCGAAATATTCCTGCGCCCCGCCCGGCGCCAGCCGGAAGCCGACGAACACCTCGTCGAAGATCAGCACGATGCCGCGCGCATCGCACACCGTGCGCAAGTCCTTGAGCCAGGCCGAGTAGGCCTGCCGGTCGAAGTGGGCGGTGCGCGAGCTGTCCACCAGCGCCGAGTTCGGCCGGCGCCGACGCGTTGGGGTGCAGCGCCTGCAGCGGATTGACCAGCACGCAGGCGATGTCGCGCCGCGTGCGCAGCACGCGCAGGGTATCCTCCGACATCTCCTTCAGCGTGTAGGTGTCGCGAGCGGGGATCGGATTGCCGACGCCCGGCTGCACATCGCCCCACCAGCCGTGATAGGCCCCGCAGAAGCGCACCAGATGCGTGCGGCGCGTATGATACTGGGCGAGCCGCACGGCCTGCATGACCGCCTCGGTGCCCGACATGTGGAACGAGACCTCGTCGAGGCCGGAGATCTGCGTCAGGCGCGCCACGTTGTAGGCGACCACGGGATGGTAGGCGCCGAGCACGGGACCGAGATCGCGCACGCGCTGCGCGCCCTTGTCCATGCAGGACTTGTAGAAGTCGTAGCCGAGCAGGTTGACGCCGTACGAGCCGGTCAGGTCGTAGAAGCCGTTGCCGTCGAGGTCGGTCAGCGTGACGCCCGTCGACGACTGCCAGAACGATCCGGCGCTCAGGTGCTCGCGCACCAGGCGGCTGAACTGGAACGGCACCCGGTAGGTGGAGGTGAACTGCAGGTCGGAGACGCTGTCCTTGACCTCGGCCGTCAGCTGGCGGGATTTGCCGAAATGCTTCTCGTACAGCCGGGCCAGGCGTATGAACCCCTCGCGCCGGCTGGCGGCGACCTCGTCGGGCGCATTGTCGACACGAAAGAAGTCGGTCTCGTCGAACTCGTAGAACGGAATGAGCGAGGCAAGCCGGCGCGACATGCGCGAATGGCCGGCCAGCGAGCGGTGCTTGGCCTTCGACAGCTGCAGGCGCCGCCTGAGCTTGGCCAGCGCGGCACCAAGGGCCACTGCGCCGAGCCCGTAGAGCGCGTATGTGGTGTAGAGCTGATCCATTCTCCGCCTACCTATGCGACGAGACGCGACGCGGCATGACAGTGCGATCCATCATCGACAGGATCACCCAGCACGAGGGTCTCAATTTCCTGCTTACCAACCGGATTCCGCGCCGGCTGGCAACCAGCTTCGTCGGCTGGTTCAGCAGGATCGAGCAGCCGATCGTGCGCGATGTGTCGATCCGCATCTGGCGCCTGTTTTGCGATCTCGATTTGAGCGAGGCCAAGGAGACACACTTCAAGAGCCTGCGCGACTGCTTCATCCGCGAGCTGAAGGACGGCGCGCGGCCGGTCGATGCCGATCCGGCCGTGCTCGTCAGCCCGTGCGATGCGATCGTCGGCGCCGGCGGGGCGATCGCCGGCACGGAGCTGCTGCAGATCAAGGGCTTTGCCTATTCGCTGGAGGAGCTGCTGCTCGATCGCGACCTCGTGGAGTTCTACCGCGACGGCAGCTACGTGACGCTGCGGCTGACGGCCGCCATGTACCACCGCTTTCACGCGCCCGCACGATTGCGTGGTGGAGCGCGTCACGCACATCTGGGGCGATGCCTGGAACGTCAATCCGATCGCGCTGAAGCGGGTGGCGAAGCTGTTCTGCAAGAACGAGCGCGCGCTGATCCGCACGCGGCTGCAGGCGACGCGGTCATCTGGTCACGCTGGTGCCGGTGGCGGCCATCCTGGTGGCCGGCATCCGCCTGCGGTTTGCCGACCTCATGGTCGATCCCGCGCCGCGAGCCGCAGGCGATCCCGTGCGGCGCTGCGTTCCGGAAGGGTGAGGAGATGGGCTGGTTCGAGCATGGCTCGACGATCATCGTGCTGGCGCCGAAGGGCTTTGCGCTGTGCGAGGCGGTATCCACCGGCAACACCATCCGCATGGGCGAGCCGCTGATGCGGCTTCCCTAGCCGAAGCAAGCCATGAGCGAAGCTGCGAGATGAGTTGCAACTGGCGCTGTTCCCCTGTGGCGCCGGATTTTGGATGATGGCTGTTGCATGGCCGGCACGTAGCATCCATGCGTGACGGATCGGTGACAGTGCTATGGTGCGCGGGCGGCAACGCCGGATGACCTGTGCTCGAGGATGCGGATCCCGCCTGAATGACCAAAGCAAGACCGGCACGCATGTCCTGGATCACGTGGGCCCTCATTATTGTGCTGCTGCCGATTGCGGCGGTCGCGTTCGGCGCCTGGTACGCACTGGCGGTGCCGGGCAAGGCGCACGAGGGTCCGTTGCCGGCCGCGACGGCGGAGGAGCGCGACCTCGCGGCGCGGTTGCGAACGCACGTGACGGCAATCGCCAGCGTGCCCCACAACGTCAAGCACTACGCGGCGCTGGAGCGGGCGGCACAGTACATCGAGCGCGCCCTGCAGGAGCAGGGCTATCCCATCAACCGGCAGATCTTCGACGTCGCAGGGCGCGTGGTGCGCAACATCGAGGCGACGCGCGAGCCGCAAAACGGCGGCCCGAGGGCGCAGACGCTGGTGATCGGCGCCCACTACGACTCCTGCGGACGACGCGCCGGGCGCCAACGACAACGGCACGGGCGTGGCCGCCACGCTGGAGCTGGCCCGGCTGCTGAAGGACTGGAAGCCCGAGAAGCTGCGCATCCGCTACGTGCTGTTCGTCAACGAGGAGCCGCCCTACTTCCGCACGCCGGACATGGGCAGCTGGCGCTATGCCAAGCAGCTTTCCGAGCACGGCGAGCGGGTGCGCGGCATGATCTCGCTCGAGACCATCGGCTACTTCTCCGACAAGCCGGGCTCGCAGGAGTTTCCGCCGCCGTTCGGGTTGATCTACCCGTCGGTCGGCAATTTCATCGCGGTGGTGGGCATGCCGGCCTCGCGCAAGTTCCTGCACGAGGTGATGGGCCCCCTGCGCCAGCACTTGGCGCTCCCGACCATCGGCGGCGTGGCGCCTGACGCCGTGCCGGGCATCGGCTGGTCGGATCACTGGGCGTTTCGCGAGTTCGGCTTTCCGGCGATCATGCTGACGGATACGGCGCCGTTCCGCTATCCGCACTACCACAAGCCGAGCGATACGCCGGACAAGATCGACTATGCCAGGCTGGCGCGCATCACCAAGGGCGTGGAACGCGTCGTGCGTGACATTGCGCGCTGAACGGACTGGGGTGCTGGCGATGCGCTGGACGGGCCGGATTGTTGCGCCCTTGCTGCTTGCCCTTGCGCCGGCCAGGCCAATCGGCGGGCGGGTTTGCCACCGTCGTGTCCTGCGAACCCTCCACCCGTCATCCCGGAAGCCGAGCCCCGGCCTGTGAGCCGGGGCGAGGCTGTCCGGGATCGCATGAGATCAGCCGCTCGAGGTCCCGGCTCGCGATGATTGCGCGCTGCGCGCCCAATCACCGAGGCCGGGATGACGGGTGAAGTTGGCTCCGCGGTGCAAGCTCAGCCGCTGGGCTTGGCCTGCCTGGTGTTCATGGCCGTCGTCACGTAGCGGATGCAGCCGGTGCGGGCCATGAACGGCTGCTGCGCCCAGACGACGAAGCACACGGGCGCCGCATACTTCATGAGCGTCTGCCGCCAGGGATAGGCGAAGTTGATCTTCTTGTTGTAGTGGCGGCGCCAGACCTTGAGGTTGCTGAGCTGCTCGTCGGCGGACTGCAGCGCCGCATCCAGGCTTTCCTGCGAGCTGTAGTCGGCATCGCGCAGGATCTCCAGGAAGCCGTCGTAGGCGCGCTGCACCTTCGACTTGTCCCAGCTGGTCAGCACCTCGGCAAAGCCGCCCTTGAGGAGGATGAGAGTTCTTGATCTCCTCGCTGGCGAGCAGACCGATCAGCGTGCCGGTGGCCGCGCGGATCGAGATGTTGGCGAGCGCAACCTGCCCCTCCGGGGTGTCGGGCGCCTGCCCTCCCAGCAACGCCACCACGGCCTTTTTCACGTTGGGGTTGCCGACGCGATAGGCACGCATCACGTCGGCGCTGATGATGTTGGCGACGCCCTCGCGCGGCATGTAGCGGCGCAGCAGGCTCCAGGCCATGGTGGCGACCGTCATCGGCCGGGCGATCAGGCCGTCCTTCTCGCGCGGCCCATAGGTCTGCCAGCCGCGCACGTCATCGGCGATGAACTCGAGATAGATGGCGGTGCGCTGCGTCTCCTCGAGGTGCTCGGCCTGCTCCGGGCTGATGCCGCCCTTCTCCGCGCCCGAGCTGCTTGAGATGGTTCCAGCCGATCATGGGATTGCGCCGACGCTGATCGACCGGCATGTCCTTGTAGCCGGGCGCGGCGTTGAAGGTATCGATCAGCTTGCCGAGCGCCGTGCTGCCGAACGCGCGCTTCTTGACCAGGGAGTATTCCTGCGGCCCGAGGTTGGCGACCGTGAACTGGCCTTCCGAGCAGTAGAACGCGCCGTTCTGCTTGAGGAACTGCTCCTTGTTGAGCTTGGCCATGTTGTTGGCGACGCGTTGCAGGGTGCGCCGGTCATAGCCCTCGAGCGGATTGTAGTAATACTCGCGGTAGATCGGGTCCTTGTCCTCGTCGACGAACGGAACGGTGAGCGCGGCGGCGCAGTCCCACAAGTCGGCGTTGCGATAGTAGGCGGCCAGCGTCTCGGCCGGAATCGGGCGACGCGCGCCGCCCTGGTAGTCGATCGCCACCAAGTGCGCGTTGTAGGTGATGTAGTCGTCGTCGGTGAGCGCGCCATAGTCGGTCGGCCAGTCGCTCTTGACGGTGGTCGGCTTGCCGGCCTTGTCGAAGCCGGCGGAATAGCCGCCCGAATGCCAGGTCGCGCCGATCGAGTTCGGCCAGGATTTCCTTGAACGTGCCGCCCTGCGCATAGGACGTGGCGGCTGCCGGGATTCTCCTTGTCCACGAAGAAGGTGAAAAGCGTCATCAGCTTCACCACGCGCATGTGCTGCTTCTTGAGCTCATGCACCAGCTGGTCGATGTGGGTGTGCAGCACGCCGGCGCTGCCCACCGTGCTGTAGGCGAGGACGCGATTGCCGACGCCCTCCGGCAGCGCAAACTGATGCGCCGGCGTGGTGAGCATCGCCTGCTCGCTGAGGGCGGGCAGCAGGGCCTTGGCATCGGCTCCTGCCGGCCCGACCTGCTCCAGCGCCGCCGTCATGATGCGGCGGACAGGGATGAACGTGCGCGACTCGTAGATCTGCTCGGGCCGCTTGTAGGCGCCAACCAGCGGTTTGCCCGTGATGTCCTTCGGCGTGTTCCGGAAGTGATTGAAGGTGGGCTGGTTGAGCACATCGAGCTTCAGGCGGCCGGCGGTGGTGCCGACGAGCTTGCTCATCTCGGGCGTCAACGGCACGGCCTGGCCGACGGGATCGAGGCTGCCGAAGCGAAGCTCCTTGCCGGAGTTCTCGGCTTTGACGCCGGACACGAAGATGCCGCTGCCCTGACGCCTGGGCGGCGTCTTGGACACCACCCCGCCGTCGTTCTTCCATTGCTTGGGAAGGTCCAGCTTCCAGTCGCCGGGCAGGCCGACGCGGATCAGCTCGGCGGAGTCCTTGGTAACGACGGGAGTGGGCACCTTGGGCGGCACGGACTTGCCCTTGAGGCTGCCTTGCGCCAGCGCGGAAACATGCATCCACAGCGGGCTTGTCGAGAGTACCCCGAGCGTCCGCAGCAAAGACCGCCTGTCCATGAAATCCCTTCCCCAAAAGCGCCCCGCCCAGGCTCCAAAATAGCGCCTCTCGCGCGGCTCCGCGAGCGTCTATCGCGAGCAACATGATCCACGCGACGTCGCGCAGCCGCGCGCGTCGTCCTGGTGCAGAAACGGCGCGGCGCGCCGAATCCGTTCAGCGGGATCGGCCGCGTGACCAAACTATTGATATGCGGGAAGATTCTCTAGCGCCGCAGAGCGCATGAGGCTCAGGAGACAGTCTGCAGGCACTCGGCTCGGGCGCAAGCGGGCGGAAGGCGATCAGCGCTCGACGAAGGCCTTTTCGACCACGAAGGTGCCGGGCTCGCTGACCGAGCCCTCGACGAAGCCGCGCTCGTCGAGCACCGTGCGCATGTCCTTCAGCATCTGCGGGCTGCCGCACAGCATGGCGCGATCCTGCGCCGCGTCCAGCGGCGGCAGGCCGACATCGCGGAACAGCTGGCCGGATGTGACGAGGTCGGTGATGCGGCCGCGATTGTGGAAGGGCTCGCGGGTGACCGTCGGGTAGTAGATCAGCTTGTCGCGCACGTACTCGCCGATCAGCTCATCGCGCGGCAGGTCGGCGGTGATGCGCTCGCCGTAGGCAAGCTCGGCCACCTGCCGGCAGCCATGCACCAGCACGACCTTCTCGAACCGCTCGTAGGTGTCGGGGTCGCGGATGATGCTCATGAACGGCGCCAGGCCCGTGCCGGTGCTCAGCAGATAGAGGAAGCGGCCGGGCAGCAGGTTGTCGACCACCAGCGTGCCGGTCGGCTTCTTGCTGACCAGGATGCGGTCGGATTCCTTGATGTGCTGCAGGCGCGAGGTGAGCGGGCCGTCCTGCACCTTGATGGAGAAGAACTCCAGCTTGTCCTCGTAGTTCGGGCTCGCCATGCTGTAGGCGCGCACCAGGGGACGGCCGCCGTCCGTCTCGATGCCCATCATCGTGAACTGGCCGTTGCTGAAGCGGAAGGAAGGGCTGCGCGTGGTGGTGAAGCTGAAGAGGCTGTCGGTCCAATGGCGAACGGACAGCACGGTCTCCTGCGTGTAGGCGCTCATGATCGCTTCTCAGCTCTTCGTGCGTAGGCGGCAGTTGGCCTGCCGTTCCTATGGCAGATGGCCTGTCGCGCAGCCTTGTGCCGCGTCAATGCGGGGTCCGTCAACCGGACAGACCGCCACATGATTCAGCTCTGGCAGAGGCCGGTTTCGTTGAGCCGAGACGCTGATTTCGGTGCAGGCCGCCCGACAAGCAAAAGCGCCCGACGCCGCGCGCAGATCGGGCAAAAAACATGCAGATCGCCCTGCAGATTGGAAACATGCGCAGCTTGCAGCCTAGCGCTGCGAATTTGGTCGAGCCGGGCCGGCCAGCACCACGCGAGCCTAGTGCGGCTTGCTGCCGTCGCCATCGGTGGGGGTGGCCGGCTCGTCCAGCAGGCGGCTGCGGCGCAGGGCGCCGCCTTGCTCCAGGATGGGGTAGGCGACCGAGGCGATGTGCGCGGCGATGCGCTTGAGGTCGCGGGCGATGTCGATGTGCAGCGAGCTCGTCTCGATGCTCTGCGGCCGCCCCTCGCGCAGGCGCCGCAGGTGGTTGTCGGTCGCCACCTGCTCGAGGTCGCGCATGCGATCCTTCTCGGCCAGCAGCGTGCGCGCCGACTGCATGTCGCCCAGCATGAACACGCTGGTGGCCAGATGCAGGTTGGCGAGCAGCGTGTTGTGCATCTCGGCGATCTCCTGCAGGCCCTCCGGCGAGAAGGTCAGGCGCTGCTTGATCTTCTTGGCGGCGATCTCGCGCAGGCTCTTGTCCAGGATGTCGCCGATGTGCTCGAGGTTGATGGTGAAGGCCAGGATGTCCGAGCAGCGCTTGGCGTCGGCCTCGCTGAGGCCGTCCTCGCGGCTGATGGCCGTCAGATGCGCCTTCACCGCGTTGTGCAGCTGATCGAGGGTGTCGTCCATGGCGGCGAGCTGGACCAGCAGCTTGCGGTCGTCGTTCTGCAGCGCATTGAGGAACATGCGCAGCATGCTCTCGACGACGTCGATCATGCGCAGCACTTCCCGTGCGGCATCCGCCAAGGCGATGCTGGGCGTGCCGAGCGTCGCGGCATTGATGTACTGCGGCCGGCCGGGATCGTCGGCGATGGCGGAGGCCGGCATCAGCCGCACGCACAGCCGCGCCAGAGGATCGAGCAGGCCGATGAAGATGACCGCCAGCGCCACGTTGAACAGGGTGTGGAAGTCCGCCACCTGGCGGGCGGGGCTCGCCTCCAGGGCGGCCATCGCCTGCGCCAGCCACGGCAGCAGCGGCAGCGCCACCAGGCAGCCGAACCCGCGCATGATCAGGTTGCCGACGGCGAGGCGCCTGGCCTCGATGTTGTTGCCGGCGCTGACATACTGCGGAATGACGTTGCCGAGATTGGCGCCGAGCACCAGCGCCAGCGCCGCCACCGGGGCGATGATGCCCTGCGACGCCAGCGCCATCACCAGCAGCACGACGGCGATGCTCGAATAGGCCGCCCAGGTCAGCAGCGCGGCGATCGCCACGTCCACTACGGGATCGCTCGACAGCAGGGTAACCACCTCGCGCAAGGCCTTGGCCTTCTCCACCGGCTCGATGGTGACGACGATCAGATGCAGCGCGAGCAGGATCAGGCCGATGCCGATGCCGACGCGGCCCAGGTCGCGGGTGCGCGTCTTGCCGCCCTTGTTGAAGGCGATCAGGCCGACCAGGATGAACACCGGAGCGAACGCCGACACGTTGAAGGTGAGCAGCTGCACGATCAGCGTCGTGCCGACGTTGGCGCCGAGAATGGCGGCCAGCGCCGTCACCAGCGACATGAAGCCGGCGGCGATGAAGCTCGTGCACATCAAGGCCGTCGCGGTGCTGCTTTGCAGAAGCGCGGTGATGCCGAGCCCGGCCATGAAGGCCTTCCAGCGGTTGTTGAGGCCGATGGCCAGCGCCTGCCGCAAGCTGCCGCCGAACGCGCGCACGATGCCGCTGTGGACCATGTGCAGGCCCCACAGCAGCAAGGCAACGTAGCCGGCGAGATAGAGCAGTATGGCGGTAGCGGGCATGTCCGAGTTCTCCAAGCGCCGCTGCTAAATAGTCCCCCCTGCGAGATCTGCAATAGCGAATGCGGGGAGAACGCAGAACACGGAACGAGCCGGATCGTTCGCAGCTATCGCGCCAAGGTGCCGTTGGCGCGGCGCCAGGCGTCGATGCCGCCGTGGATGTGGCAGGCGCTGGCGATGCCGGCGTCCTGGGCGGCCTGCACCGCCATGGCCGAGCGCTCGCCGAACGCGCAGTAGAACACGATGCGCTTGGCCGTCGCGGTGGCGAGTTCGTGCAGCATGCCGCCCGGGCGGATGTTCTCCTGCAGGTCGGGATAGGGCGCATGCAGGGAGCCCGGGATCACCCCGTGCTTCTCGCGCTCGCTGCGCTCGCGCAGGTCGATCAGGGCCACGTTGGACTGCCCGGTGATCGCCATGGCCTGCTGGGCCGTGACCGCCCAGCCGCGCCGGGCGATCTCGTCCTGGGCCAGGCCCTGGCGCAGGTTGGCGGGAACGGCCACGTCCATCATCTTGGGGTTGGGCAGGTTGAGCTTGCTCATCAGCTCGACGTACTCGTCGATCGACTTCACCTGCAAGCGGGGGTTGTAGCGCTTTTCCTCGCCGATGGTGGAGACGGTGTCGCCCTTGTAGTCGTGGGCGGGATAGACCAGCGTCTCCTCGGGCAGCTTCAGCAGCTTGCCGAACAGGGACTCGTATTGCGCCCTGGAGCTGCCGTTCTGGAAGTCGGTGCGGCCGGTGCCGCGGATCAGCAGCGTGTCGCCGGTGAACACGCGGTCGCCCATCAGGAAGCTGTAGGAATCGTCGGTGTGGCCGGGCGTGTACAGCACATCCAGGGACATGCCCTCGATGGTCAGCTTGTCGCCCTCGGTGACGCGCATGGACACCACGTCGACCTTGGCCATGTCGCCCATCACGGTGATGCAATGCGTGCGGTCGCGCAGGGCGCCGAGCCCGGTGATGTGGTCGGCATGGATGTGCGTATCCACGGCCTTGACCAGCTTGAGGTCGAGTTCGTTGACGAGTTGCAGGTAGCGGTCGACCTTCTCCAGCACGGGATCGATGATGATCGCTTCGCCGCCGCGGCGGCTGGCCATCAGATAGCTGTAGGTGCCGGAGACGCTGTCGAACAGCTGACGGAAAATCATGTTCCTCTCCATGGGAAACACGTACGGGATATTCTGCCAGACGCACTTGGCGGGGCAGGATTTCCTATATTGCGCCTGCCGGGGATCGTAGCAAGGTGGATCGGGACGCGATATTGTGGCCTAGCCGCAGCACGGATCGGCGCCGGAGTTCCCCTATTCAGCGATTGGCCGGGGACACGCGCCGGTTGCATGCCAAGATTTACATATGCCCGTTGTTTTGGCGCAATTGATGGGCATGTAGCGAGTTCCAGGCGGGGGCCAGGGGAATGTTGCGTGTCCACCACCCGCCCGTCTGAGTTGGGGGCCGAGCCCCGTCGGTACGATCGTTTGGAAGTTTGTATTGCGGACCAAAGTAAACCCAGCCGGCACGAGGCTTGTATCCGCACTGCGCTATCGCAGAGTTCCGGCGGCGGTCGACTGGCTGTGCGCGGCGTTCGGGTTTGAGACAGGATCAGGTCGTCACCGGCGATGACGGGAGTGTGCTCTACGCCAACCTGATCTGCGGCGGCCACATGGTCATGGTGCTGCCGGTCGATGGTTCCGCCCTCACGCAGTTCTTCAAGCAACCCTATGAGGTCGGCGGCGTCGAGACGCAGACCTGCTACATCGTCGTCGACGATGCGGATGCGCACTGCCGCACCGCCAAGGCTGCCGGCGCCTCCATCGTTCTCGACGTCACCGATGACGACCAAGGCGGGCGCGGCTATGCCTGCCGCGATCCGGAAGGCCATATCTGGAGCTTCGGCACCTACGATCCCTGGCAGCCGCGTGCGGCGGCACAGAGCGCGGGGCCCAGGCCTCGCGTGGTCATGGCGGCCATGTTGATCGGTGCCGCTATCGTTGCGGGCTCCGCCGGCTGGATGCTGCCGCGGTCGCCGACTGAGGCCGATCAGAGCCGGCTGCAGCATGACGCAAGCGCGGCGCGCGAGCGTCTCGAGCAGGCAGCCGCACGCACATCCTCGCTGGCGGCCGAGCTGTCGCAGGAGCGCAGCGCCAAGGATGCGGCGGAGCGGACGTCACGCGAAGCCCAGGAGCAGCTGGCACGCGACCAGGGCGCCAAGAGCAGCGCCGAGACCAGCGCGCGGCAGCTGGAGGAGCAGCTGGCCGCGGCGCGGCGCGCCAACGAAACCACCACGCAAAAGGCCAAGGAGGCCAACTCGCAGATTGCCGGGGAGAGGGCGGCCAAGCAGGCGGCCGAGCGGGCGTCCTTGGACATCGCCAAGGAATTGGTGCGCGCGCGCGATGCCAGGCAACGCGCCGAGCGCTCCGCGCAGGACGCCGTCGAGCAATTGACCCGCGAGCGGCGCGCCAAGGACGAAGCCGAACGCGCCGCCACGCAGGCCCGCGAGCAGCTGGCGCAGGCGCTGGCCGATCGAGTAGAGGCCGACCCGGAAGAGGCCGAACAGCACGACCAGTCGACGAGCCGCGCCGGAACAGGAAAAACCCCGACAGGTGGGGTCGCTCCCGGATCAGACGGGATGACGGATTAGAACGGAGATTGCCGCCTCCCTTTAGCTACCCTTGGAAGTTCGCAGTGCCCAACATCCCCAATCCAACCGGTACCAAGTTCGCACCCGTCCTGCGCTATCGCGGCGTGGCGGCGGCCGTCGACTGGCTGTGCACGGCGTTCGGCTTCGAGAAGCACGGGATCGTCACCGGCGAGGACGGAGAGGTGCTCAGCGCGCAGCTGACCTTCGGCGACCACATGATCATGGTGCTGCCGGCGCACGACTCCGGGCTCGGCCGCTTCATCAAGCAGCCCGATGAGGTCGGCGGCGCGGAGACGCAAAGCTGCTACATCGTCGTCGAAGATGCCGATGCCCACTACCACAAGGCCAAGGCGGCCGGCGCCGCGATCCTGCTCGACATCAGCGACGACGACCACGGTGGTCGCGGCTACGCCTGCCGCGACCCGGAAGGCCATATCTGGAGCTTCGGCACCTACGATCCCTGGCCGTCGCAGCCGCGCTCGACGGCTCGAAGCGCGGGGCTCGGGCGCGGTCTTGTGCTGGCCGCGACGCTGATCTGCGTGACCGCCGCCGCGGCAACCGCCGGTTGGATGCTGCCGCGCGCGCCGACCCTGAGCGCCGCAGAAATCCGGTTGCGGCAAGAGGCGGCGAGCACGCTGCAAGGCGCCGAGCAGGAGGAGAAGCGCGCCATGCTGCTGGCGGCCGAGCTGGCGCAGGAGCGCAGCGCCAAGGACGCGGCCGAGCGGGCCGCGCGCGAAGCCCGGGAAGTGCTGACGCAGGAGCAGAGCGCCAAGAAGACGGCTGAGATCAGCACCCGGCAACTGGAGGCACAGCTCGCCGCGACGCGCCGCAGCAACGAGGCTGCCGAGCAGAAGGCCAGGGAGGCCGGCGCGCAGTTCGCCATCGAGCGGACCGCCAGGCAAACAGTCGAGCGGGCGGTGTCCGAGGCCACCAAGGACCTCAACCGCGAGCGCGACGCCAAGCAACAGGCCGAGCGCGCCGCGCAAAATGCGATCGAGCAATTGGCCCGCGAGCAGCGCGCCAAGGACGAAGCCGAACGCGCCGCCACGCAGGCGCGCGAGCAGCTGGCGCAGGCGCAAAACGCGAAATCGGATGGCCTGCCGGGGAAAGACGGGCCGGTGCGCCTGCAGCGGCAGAGAAAGGCCGACGATCGCGTCTGGGATTGTCAGCCGCGGCCTCCGAACGGACAGGTCATCTGCCGTCCGGTGACCAGCAAGTAGGAGCGCGTCGTCGCCAGAGGCTCGACGCGGCACCCCGCCGCGAGCGGCATCATTTCGGCTGCGGGACGATGCGGATGGCCTGATTATCGGAAAACGCCTCGAAGAATGCGTTTCCACCAACCGCCGACGATTAAGAACATCCTACCCAAACCCGATACTCTGCGCCGGCCGGATT
>CAVTJY010000014.1:0-25120 GCA_963735125.1 uncultured Alphaproteobacteria bacterium
GTTTCCAGCGAGTGCCCAACTTCGGCGGTGACGCGAACGACGCTGGCCAGAGTGGTCAAGCTAGGCGGGAGCCGACAGGTCCGCCTTCTTGAGTTCCCTTGGCTTCTGTTCCCGCCGAAACAGTGTCGGATTGCTCAATGGTCTATCCCTGCAATCAGGCTCTTGCACAAGGACATCGCCATGCTCACCCGCGCAGTCATTGTCCGCCCGATTGCCAAGATGGTATTTGGCCTGGGTTCCCTCATTCTGTTCGCAGCCGATGCCGGCGCCGTGGACGCGCGCGTCAGCTCGGCTTGCGCAGGCGACTATCTCACCTATTGCAGCCAGCATGATCCCGATGGCCCAGGGACCCGCCGCTGCATGCGTGCAAACGGCCTCAAGCTGTCCAAGGCTTGCGTGAACGCGCTGGTGGCGGCGGGAGAAGTGTCAAAGCGGGAAGTCGCGCGGCGAGCAGCCTCCAAATAGGGACCAAGCCGTGCTGCGAGCGGATTAAGTTCCGCTCGCAGCGGCGTTTCTCTAGGGTCCAGTCCAAAGGCCGAAAAGTACGGCCAGACCAATCAGTGCGATGAGTGCCAAGAAATACATGGCTCGCTCCAATACGTTTGATTGAGCTTCAAACGTACACCGACGAATCACTACAAGGAAGCCCAGACCCAGTTCGTGCTGGGGGTAAGCGTCGGGACCTGGATCCGTTACCCATGTCCCTGCGCATAAATTTCTCGCGCGCGCCGCAGAACCAATTCCTCGGTCAGCGCGAAGAGATTGGGTCCGTCGCCCTGGGCATCTTCTTCTCCGCTGATGTAGGCGTGGTCGCAGGCCGAGGCTAACAGCGCCGCGGCAAGCTCGATGCGCGTCACGACCTTCATGCCGCGCGCCTCGATGGGAGCTATCGCTGATACGCACTCTCTGACCTGGTCGTAGTCCTGCTGGGTGAAGGGAGAGATCAGCAGTTCGGTGATCTGGGTGTTCCAGCCCTTGGGTTTGTCCGGTCGTTGCCGAGGCAGCCTGGATGGCGCGGTACTCGTCGACCGCATCGTTCCACTCCTTGATGCTCTCCGGGGGCCACGCGCTCTTGTCTTCGGCGAGGCCCAGGAGACCGGTCTTCCGGTAGGCGTATGAGAACTCCGGGGGCAGATCGGCCTTGTGCATCGCCGCCAGGATGGCGGCTTCCATGTCCGACTCATCCTCCATCGGTCGCTGACGACGCCTGACGGCGGTTCTTTTTCGATTTGTGGGGGCGCCTGGCCATGTGCGTCGCCCCCTAGGCCGCTCGACGGCGGATCAGCCGGCCAACATAGCGCCGCCACCCGGACACCTTGGGGAAGCTCACGGCCGCCGAGTCATGCTGCACGACCACACCCGGTACCTTGCCCTTCTCGTCAGGATTGACGCAGTAGATCAGCGGCAGCGGCACAAAGGTGGTGCCGATCGATTCGGCCATCGCCACCACCTGGGAGGACTGATCGATCTCGCCGTAGGGAGCACGCTCGGATGCCACCTTCCAGTTCTCGGCGAACTGTCGGGCTTCCGGCGTGGGCCGGAACACCATGGTGCCCGACTGGGCGCGGAAGCGAGCGCCCTTGTGGTGCCGGCGGAACTTCGAGTGCATGCGGAAAGCGACGTCACCGCGGATGTCGGCGAGCGGCGACAGATCGCCGTGCACGATGCAGTCGACGTCGAGCCAGACGATCACCTCGATCCGGATGCCGGTCCATGGCTGCCAGGATGTGCCGGGCCTTGGCCATGGTGTTGGTCTCCCACATGCTGGCCGGCCTTCTCGGCCAGCACGAAGTCATGCGCTTGGCCAAGCCGGTCCAGGCTGGCCACCAGCGGGACCAGCCAGCGCCGATAATCCTCCGTGTAGAAGCCGCACACGATCACGCTGCGCATGGGTCGGTCTCCTGATTGTCGCGGGAATGGTTCGACGCGCGCCGCCCGGAGGGTTGTGCAGGCCCGGGAGCGGCGATGGTCTGGGGGAGGCTGCCGGCCAGCTCAGGCGAGCGGCGCAGGGGGCCTACGGCGGCCGGCGCGAGGTGCCGACGGCCGAGACCCGGTCGGACTGGGATCTGGGCGCCTACGAGCCTCCCAGGGCCAGGGACGCGGCAGGCGTCATCGATCTTGGGGAAAGGAGAAACGTCCGCGGAACACCGCGTGTCAGCGGCGTGCCATCTGAGTTTCAGGTTCCTGCAGCGTTCTGCACTTTGGGAGACAGCGGCGACCCGGCCGAAGCCGCGCGAAGCCTTGGAAATCGGGGGTTTTGATGGTGCTGCCGGACAGGATTGAACTGTCGACCTCTCCCTTACCAAGGGAGTGCTCTACCACTGAGCTACGGCAGCTAGGCGCCGCTGCAGGCCGCCATCGGCAGGCCGCCCGCGCGTGAGGTGGCGGATATGCCATAGGCGGGCCAGGGCGGCAAGTTGCCCTTGTCCGGCCGGCCAGGGTCCGGTTCGACCTGCAAGCCTTGTGCGCTGCCGGCGGCGCACGTAATGTCGCTCTTACGCAGCGAACCATAGCAAGAGGCGCCCGCCTCGGGGAACCGCAAACCCATGTCGAACGGGGGCAAATCCGGGCAGAAGCCCCGCTCGCAGGCCGAAATCCGCCGGGAGCGGCTGGCCGCCGAGCTGCGCGCCAACCTGCAAAAGCGCAAACAGCAGGCGCGCGGCCGTGTTGCTGCCGCACGTCAGGTGGACAAACCGAACAGTAGCGATTAGCGGGCACTGCTGCACTGGTTGCACGCCGCGTCGCGCC
The DNA here is from genome assembly GCA_963735125.1 of uncultured Alphaproteobacteria bacterium. Taxonomy (GTDB): domain Bacteria; phylum Pseudomonadota; class Alphaproteobacteria; order Rhizobiales; family Hyphomicrobiaceae; genus AWTP1-13. The sequence goes on from CAVTJY010000014.1 coordinate 2,749, forward strand.
CGAGGCAATCGGGCCACAAAGTCACGAGGGACCTTCACGTATGGACCGCATCACCGTCACCGGCGGCAAGCCGCTCAAGGGCCAGATCCCCATCTCCGGCGCCAAGAATGCCGCCCTGCCCCTGATGATCGCCAGCCTGCTCACCTCCGACCGGCTCACCCTCAAGAACGTGCCCAACCTCGCCGACGTCAACCTGCTGGCGCGCATCCTGCGCAACCACGGCCTCGACCTCACCATCGACGGCAAGCGCGCCGATCCCTCCCCGCACATGGGCGAGACCTTCCATCTCTCCGCGCGCGACATCGTCGACACCACCGCGCCCTACGAGCTGGTCAGCCGCATGCGCGCCAGCTTCTGGGTGCTGGGCCCGCTGCTCGCCCGCTGCGGCAGCGCGCGGGTATCGCTGCCCGGCGGCTGCGCCATCGGCACGCGCCCGGTCGACCTGCACCTGATGGCGCTGAAGGAGCTCGGCGCCGAGATCGACATCGACGGCGGCTACGTCGTCGCCAAGGCGCCGCGCGGCCTGAAGGGCGGACGCGTCGTCTTCCCCAAGGTCTCGGTCGGCGCCACCCACAACGTGCTGATGGCCGCCTCGCTCGCCAAGGGCGAGACGGTGATCGAGAACGCCGCCCGCGAGCCCGAGATCGGCGACGTCGCCGAGTGCCTCGTCAAGATGGGCGCCAAGATCGAGGGCATCGGCACCTCGACCCTGCACATCCAGGGCGCGAGCCGGCTGGAGGGCGCCACGCACACCGTGCTCCCCGACCGCATCGAGACCGGCACCTATGCGTTCGCCGTGGCGGCGGCCGGCGGCGATGTCGAGCTGGTGGGCGCGCGCGGCGCGCTGCTGGAATCGGCATTGGCCGCCCTGAAGCAGACCGGCGCCCAGGTCACCGAGACGCCGACCGGCATCCGCATCACCCGCAACGGGGCCGGCATCGCCCCCGTCACCATCGAGACGCAGCCCTTCCCGGGCTTCCCCACCGACCTGCAGGCCCAGCTGATGGCGCTGATGACGCAGCGCCGGCGGCACCAGCGTGATCCGCGAGACCATCTTCGAGAACCGCTTCATGCACGTGCAGGAGCTGGCCCGCCTCGGCGCCGACATCAAGCTGCAGGGCGACACCGCCACCGTGAAGGGCGTCAAGCAGCTGCGCGGCGCCCAGGTGATGGCCACCGACCTGCGCGCCTCGGTGTCGCTGGTGATCGCCGGCCTGATGGCCGAGGGCCAGACCACCATCAACCGCGTCTATCACCTCGACCGCGGCTTCGAGCGGCTGGAGCAGAAGCTGTCCCGCTGCGGCGCCGAGATCGAGCGCATCGTCAGCGGCTAGTCTGGCTGTCATGCGGGCTGCCCGACTATCCATCTATCAGCTTGCTCCGGGGTGACGATGGCTGGATCCTCGGACAAGCCGAGGCTGACACGTTGGCGAGCATCCGACGCTTGGCGCTGGCTCCACTAACTGAGGGAACCACAACCAAGCGGAGGAACGCGCCGATGAAACTCAAGCTGCATCACATCAACTTCTGCAGCACCAACGTCGCGGCGTTGGACGAATTCTATCGCGACGTGCTCGACCTCGAGCCCGAGCCCGGCATGGCCAACGGCCGCGTCATGACGCCAGGGCTATTCCGGCGACGTCGCCTTCGTCACCGACGGCACCACGCAGCTGCACCTCGCCGAGAAGGATCTCGGCGTCACCTTCCGCACCGGCCAGGCCATCAATCCGGTCGAGCGCGGCCACATCGCCTTCCGCACCGACGACATCGAGGCCTTCAAGAAGCGCCTGAAGGACAAGGGCATTGCCTTCTCCGACTACGGCAGCTGGGCCATGAACGGCTGGCACCAGATCTTCTTCCACGACCCCGACGGCAACATCATCGAGGTGCATCAGGTGCAGAAGTAGCGAGTACAACCGCGGAACCGTCCTGAGACTTGGCCGTTGACGAGCGCAGGCGGGCGACCCTCGAACCGAGGGCCGTCCGCTGATCGTTCCGAGGACTGCTCAGGGAGAGAGTGAAAATGCACAGAACCATCAAAACGTTGGCCGTAGCGGGCCTGTTTGCGGCAGCGGCGTCCGTCGCCGGCGCCGCTCCGTCGAATGTCGGCCAACTGCCCGAAGGCGTCAGCAACGGCGTCACCCAGGTGCACGGCGGCCATCGCTCGTGCGAGCGCGGACCGGGCGGCTGGCATCGCCACAATCGCTACGGCGAGCGCCGTCAATGCCGTGAGTGGCGTGGCGAGGGTCGCCGTCCCGACGCCTGCGTGAAGTTCGGCCCCGCCTGGTTTTGCGACTACTGATATCTTGCGGAGGCTTGGGCCGAATTCGCCCAAGCCTCCAGCTTCTGCTGCCGCTATTTCTGGTGCGCGACTTGTCTTGCTTGACTTGTGCACTGCAACATGCCATATAGCCGGCATCGCCACTCGGCGATTCCCGGTGCTCCAGCCGCGTGAAGGGACTTGTAGGGGTTCACACCCACGTTCGTCCCTCCTGTTGAGCGCCTTCAGATCTTCCCACACGACAGCCCAGGCCACGCGGGGCGTCCACTCTGACCCGCCGCTCGCGTCATGCGTGCCGATCCGGCTTTGTCCGGCGCACCCTGGCGAGTGTGGTTTGCATTGAAAGAAAGAACAACTTGAAGACCTTCTCTGACTTCAACCTGAATCCGGCCATCCTCAAGACCCTCGAGCAGGAGGGCTACGCGACGCCGACGCCGATCCAGATCCAGGCCATCCCGAGCGTGCTCGAAGGCCGCGACCTGCAGGGCATCGCCCAGACCGGCACCGGCAAGACGGCCGCCTTCGCGCTGCCGATCCTGCACCGCCTCGCCGCCAACAAGCGCGAGCCGATGCGGCGCGGCTGCCGCGTGCTCGTGCTGAGCCCCACGCGTGAGCTGTGCAGCCAGATCTGCGACAGCTTCCGCACCTACGGCCGCCATCTCGGCATCAAGGTCGCCGCCGTCTATGGCGGCGTCGGCCACCGCCCGCAGATCGAAATGCTGGCGCGCGGCGTCGATGTGCTGGTCGCCACCCCCGGCCGCCTGCTCGACCACCTGGACAGTCGCCACGTCGGCGCTCGAAGGCGTCGAGACCCTCGTGCTCGACGAGGCCGACCAGATGCTCGACATGGGCTTCATCCAGCCCATCCGCCGCATCATCTCGAAAATCTCCATGAAGCGGCAGACGCTGTTCTTCTCGGCCACCATGCCGAAGGAGATCGGCCGGCTCGCCGCCGAGCTGCTGCAGAACCCGGTGAAAGTTTCGGTGACGCCGGCAGCTACCACGGTCGAGCGCGTCCGCCAGCACGTCTACCTGGTCGACGCCAAGGCCAAGCGCTCGCTGCTGGTCGAGCTGTTCGCCAATCCCGAGCTGACCCGCACCATCGTCTTCACGCGCACCAAGCGCGGCGCCGACAAGGTCGCGCGCCATCTCGAGGAGGCCGGCATCAGCAACGCCGCCATCCACGGCAACAAGAGCCAGGGCCAGCGCCAGGCCGCACTGGCTGCCTTCAAGGCCTCGCGCATCCGCGCGCTGGTGGCGACCGACGTGGCGGCGCGCGGCATCGACATCGAACTCGTCACGCACGTCGTCAACTTCGAGCTGCCGAACGTGCCCGAGAGCTACGTGCACCGCATCGGCCGCACCGCGCGTGCCGGCGCCGAGGGCGTCGCCATCTCGCTGTGCGACGCGGAGGAGCGCGAGTTCCTGCGCGACATCGAGCACCTGACGCGGCAGTCGATCCCGGCCACCGACCGGCGCCGCGACCCGACGCTGCCGCTCCGAGCCGAGGCCCGCCCCGGCAATCGCAAGCCGCAGCGCGGCAGCCGCGGCGAAGGTGCAGGCAAGGCGGCAAGCCCGCGCGGCGGACGCAACCAGCGCTCCGAGCACCGGGGCACCGCCAGGACAGGCATGCCGGCGACCGGCACGGCAATGATCGAAATGGCAGCGATAGGCATGGCGGTGATCGCCGCTCCGAGCGGGAGGGCGCACGCAACGCGTCGCCGGCTCCGCGGCAGTCCTATGCCGACCAGGTTGCCAACGGGGCGTCGCTGTCCAACGTCGCTTTCCTCACCGCACCGAGCCGCCCGACCCATGCAACGCCGGGCCATGCAACTCAGCGCGACGATGGCCGCCAGGCCCAGTCCCGTCGGGATGGCCAGAGAGGTGGCCCAAGGGTGGTCCGAGGCGGTGGCCAAAGGGACGGCAAGAGCGGCGGAAAACGCTACTCGTCGCAGGGTGGCGGCTATCGCGCTCGCTAGCGCATGTGATCGCCTCATGATCGAGGCTGAACCCGGCTTAGATCGGCGACGATCTAGCTCTAGGAGCCGCAACAGCCTCTTAAGCGGCCGGGCGGGTTCATATTGTGGCCCGCCCGCGCCTTCGCTATCACTCGGGGCCGGCCCATCCGACCAGCCGCCGCAGCAGGATAGTCGAGCGTCATGTCCGAGTTGAAGCTGATCGCACTTGATGCCGAGGACCTGTCGGTGCTCTCGGCCAACCTGCAGGACGCCGTCCTGCGCGTCGCCGACATCGCCTACCTGCCGCGCGAGAAGCGCTTCGCCGCCATCGCCAACCGCTTCGACTGGGCAACCGCGGCAGCAGGGCCAGGGCACCTATGCGCGCCGGCGCGCCGCCGTGCGTTTCGAACGGGTGCTGGGCGCCCGGCTGCATGGCATCGATCTCGGCGAACAAGAGCGCCGTGCTGGCCCTGCTCGCGATCAGCTTCGAGCCCGCCGAAGCGCCGGAAGGCCCGGAAGGACACGTCACCCTGCATTTCGCCGACGGTGCCGCAATCCGGCTGCATGTCGAGTGCATCGAGGCCGAGCTGAAGGATCTGGGACCGGTCTGGCAGGCAAAATCCAAGCCGCGCCACCCGGACGAGGATCCCGTCAAAGCCTAGAATTCCCGATCAGGAGCCGGCCGAGGCCAGCCGATGCCCCAGCGACTGAACACCAGCGATCCCGGACTTCGAAAGCGCGTTCGCGGCTTTCCTCGCCGCCAAGCGCGAAACCTCGCAGGATGTCGACGACGCCGTGCGCACCATCATCGCCGACGTCCGCGCGCGCGGCGATGCCGCGCTCGCCGAGCTGACGCAGCGCTTCGACCGGCTCGATCTCGCCAAGACCGGCCTGCGCGTCACCGCCGCCGAGATCGCCGCCGCCGTCGAGGCCTGCGACCGCACGACCATGGCCGCCCTCGAGCTGGCGCATGCGCGCATCGACAGCCACCACCGCCGCCAGTTCCCCAGCGACGACCGCTATCGCGATACGCAGGGCGCCGAGCTCGGCTCGCGCTGGACGGCCATCGAGTCGGTCGGCCTCTACGTCCCCGGCGGCCTCGCCAGCTATCCAAGCTCCGTGCTGATGAACGCCGTGCCCGCCAGGGTCGCCGGCGTGCCGCGCGTCGCCATGGTGGTGCCGTCGCCCGCCGGCGAGATGAACCCGCTGGTGCTGGCCGCCGCGCATCTGGCCGGCGTCTCCGAGATCTATCGCGTCGGCGGCGCGCAGGCGGTGGCCGCGCTCGCCTTCGGCACCGAGACGATCCGCCCGGTGGTCAAGATCGTCGGCCCCGGCAACGCCTACGTCGCCGCCGCCAAGCGGCAGGTGTACGGCACGGTCGGCATCGATTCCATCGCCGGACCCTCGGAGGTCCTCGTCATCGCCGACGAGCACAACGATCCCGAGTGGCTGGCGGCCGACCTGCTGGCACAGGCCGAGCACGATACCGCCGCGCAGGCCATCCTGATCACCGACGACGCCGGCCTCGGCCGCTGCCGTCGAAGCCGCCGTGCAGCGCCAGCTCGAGGCCCTGCCGCGCGGCAACATCGCCGGCGAGAGCTGGGCGATCTTCGGCGCCATCATCCTGGTGCGCTCGCTCGAGGAGGCGCCGGCGCTGGCCGACCGCATCGCCGCCGAGCACCTCGAGATCGCCACCCGCGAGCCGGAAGCCCTGGCCGACAGGATCCGCAATGCCGGGGCGATCTTCCTCGGCGCGCACACGCCCGAGGTGATCGGCGACTATGTGGCCGGCTCCAACCACGTGCTGCCGACCGCGCGCAGCGCGCGCTTCTCCTCGGGCCTCGGCGTGCTCGACTTCATGAAGCGCACCTCGATCCTGAAGCTCGACGCCGGCGCCCTGGCGAGCCTCGCGCCGGCCGCCATGACGCTCGCTCGGGCCGAAGGCCTGGAGGCGCATCGCCGCTCGGTTGCGATCCGCCTCGCCCGTCCCGACGGCGGCAAGACGTGAGGTCGGCCATGTTCGATCCGCCCGTCGATCCCAACTCCAAGTCCCGCCTCACCGCCATCAAGCTCGATCAGGCCTCCATCAAGCGCGGCAATACCAACATCGAGCACGAGCGCGAGGTGGCGATCTTCGACATCATCGAGGCCAACCGTTTCGAGCTGGATGGCCGCGACGACGGCCCCTACACGCTCGATCCTCTCCATCGTCGAGGACCGCCTGGTGTTCGCCGTGGCGCAGGAGGCCGACGCCGCCGACACCTTCACCTTCGTCCTGTCGTTCACGCCGCTGCGCCGCATCCTGAAGGACTACTTCACGGTGTGCGAGACCTACTACCAGGCCATCCGCACCGCGCCGCCCTCGCGCATCCAGGCCATCGACATGGGCCGGCGCGCGCTGCACGACGAGGGCAGCAAGGTGCTGATCGAGCGGCTGAAGGGCAAGATCACGGTCGACAACGACACCGCCCGGCGGCTGTTCACGCTGATCTGCGCGCTACACTGGAAAGGGTGAGACGTGCCGGGCGCGGGGGGCCACGACCTGCCGGGAGCCGTGCTCTTCGCCTGCACCATGAATTCCGTGCGCTCGCCGATGGCCGCCGCCATCCTCCGCCACCTGGCCGGCCGGCGCGTCTATGTCGAATCGGCCGGCGTGCGGGCCGGCGGCCCCGACGCCTTCGCCCAGGCCGTGATGGACGAGATCGGCATCGACATCACCAAGCACACCCCGCGCACGCTGCGCGACCTGCACGACACCTCCTTCGATCTGATCGTCACGCTGTCGCCGGAAGCCCATCACCAGGCGCTGGAGCTGACGCGCACCATGGCGGTCGACGTCGAGTACTGGCCGACCTTCGACGCCACGATGATGGTCGGCCAGGGCAGCCGCGAGCAGACCCTGCAGGCCTACCGCACCGTGCGCGACCAGCTGTTCAAGCGCATCAAGCAGCGCTTCGCCCTGGAAGGCGGCCCGACGGTGTGAGCACCGTCTGGAATCGGTTCCAGCATGTGCAAGACCATACGTCGCGTGTGCCCACCCCTCTTGATGCCGAAGGCACGGCTTGAAGCCGACGCCGGCCCTGCCGTATAATGAGCTGGCGGGGCGAGCAGCACATTTGTCAAAATAGATATCGTTGTGTGTTGGGGGACAGCACATGTTTTGCCGAGCCCTTTTGTGTTTCGTCATTTTGTTTGCAACATCACTCGTCAACAGCCCGCCGGCGCAATCCCAGCAGAGCGCCCGTCCGACCTACCTTATCAAGGCTGGTCCGCGCGGCAGCGCAAATCCTGGTACAGCATTTCCCAGGGCTCCCGACTGCTGCCGCGCTCCTGGATGCGAGCGCTGGAGGTGGCGCAGGACCAAACCAAGTTCCTGTCGCCAGCCAACATGTCGCGACTAGGGTACCTCCCCGGCCGACGACCCTCTGATCTGCCCCTCGGCTTCGTGGTCGATTCCGCCGCTGACGGTGGATTCGCCGGGCCGGCCGTGGGGATGACCTGCGCCGCGTGCCACACCGGCGAGTTGCGGCTGAAGGGGAGGCCCGTCCGCATCGATGGCGGGCCGCCGCTCGCCAACTACGAAGCCTTCATGGCCGAGTTTCTGGCAAGCCTGAAAGGCACGCACGACAACGACGATAAGTTCAAACGGTTTTCTGCTGCGGTTCTCGGCCAGCAGAACACCACCGGTGCCCGCGCAACATTGAAGTCCGAACTCGGCACCCGCATTGCGTGGTACGAGAAGCTCGCCAGGCACAACGCATCCGGGACGCCCTATGGGCATGGTCGCCTCGATGCCCAGGGCCACATCCTGAACAAGATCGCGCTTGTGACCGGGGCGGACCAGACGGCTCTGCTCCCACCGGATGCCCCTGTCAGCTACCCCCACATCTGGAACGCGCATCAGCACGACCGTGTACAATGGAACGGCCTGCTGCCGCACCTGCCTTCCGGCAAGGTCACCATAGATGGCAGGGAGGCCGACATCGGCGCCCTGGCGAGAAACGTGGGCGAGGTGCTCGGCGTGTTCGCCGAAATCGCCGTCGACAAGAACGAGTGGGACCAAGGCTTCAGGTCCAGCGTGCGCGTCACCAATCTGGTGGACCTCGAGAATTTGCTGTCGAAGCTGCATTCACCGCGCTGGCCGGCCTACCTGTTGGGTCCGCCCAGAGGCGACGTAAAGCGCGGTGCCGAGCTGTTCCACAATCGCAAGCTGAAGGACTATTCGCGCAGCGGCGACGCGACCGCCACCTGCGCGCAATGCCATCACCGGCTGAGGCCCGATGACACCCGTTCGGAGATCAAGGCCCAGATGCAGCCCGTCGCGGAGGCAGGCACGGACATGTGGAGCGCGTGCAACGCGGTGGCGCACAAGGCCAACGCGGGCAACATGACCGGGCGCTTCGAAAACGGGCTTGCAACCGGCGACTCCAGGGTGGAAAGCAACGACTCCACCATCAAGCTGCTGAGGAACGCGATCATCGGCTCCGTCGTCTACAAGTACGAGGTGGCCCCGCCCGACCGCTGGAAGAGCTGGGTCGAGCTCAACCAGCTGCCCTCTACGGGGACCACGCCCACCATTCCGCCCAACACCAAGGGCGGCGCGCCCTCGAATTCCCACTGCTGCCGAGATCAGGGAGGGGCGCAGGCGGTTCTGCATTGGCGTCAGCCACAGCGACAGGCCGGATGCCAAGCTTTTCATGCGCTACAAGGCGCGGCCCCTGAATGGCATCTGGGCCACCGCGCCCTATCTGCACAACGGCTCGGTCCTGACCCTCTACGACCTTCTGCTTCCGGCGACCAAGCGCGGTGAGCTGGAGATCGGCACCACCAAGGCCGGCGGCGCGCCGAGGCTGCGGCGCGACACGTTCCACGTCGGCAGCCGCGACTTCGACCCCGTCGAGGTGGGTTTGAAGTCCGAGCCCGGCGAGGGGCGGTCGGAGTTCCGCGTCCGCAGTCCCGATGGCAAGGAATTGTTCGGCAATTCCAACGCCGGCCACGAATGGGGAGCCGCCGAGCTCAGCGACGAGGAGCGCTGGGCCATCGTCGCCTACCTGAAGACACTGTGACCGCGCCGGCAGACCCGACCATGGGCCCGTGACAAGCACGACGGCGCGCCGGGGCTTTGTCCCGGGCTCCTGACTCGCAAGGCCTACCACCGGCTTGATTTTCGCCCCCTGGCATGGGCATTCTCCGGCCGCATTTCGGCTGAGTCACCGGAGCTGAGCCTCATGACCTCGACGAAGGCTGCCCTGTTCAACGCCTTGAGCCGCACCGACAATCCGCGTCGGGAGACGCTGCGGCAGGAGCTGGCGCGCACCAAGCCGACCGGCCGCCGGGCCGGCCTCAAGCCCAAGCTTGTGCTGGCCAGCGCCTCGCCCCGCCGCCTCACGCTTCTGGCCCAGGCCGGCATCGAGCCGGACGCCCTGCGCCCGCCGTCCATCGACGAGACGCCCAAGAAGGGCGAGATGCCGCGCTCGCTGATCACCCGGCTGGCGCGCACCAAGGCCGAGGAGGCGCGCGACCTGATCGCCAACGACAAGGACCTCGCCGACGCCTACGTGATGGCCGCCGACACCATCGTCGCGGTCGGCCGGCGCATCCTGGTCAAGCCGCGCTTCCTGGAGGAGGCGCTGGCCTCCCTGCAGCTGCTGTCGGGGCGCAACCATCGCGTGCTGACCGCCCTGTGCGTGATCACGCCGGATGATCGCGTGCGCATCAAGATCGTCGACACCAAGGTGCGCTTCAAGCGGCTGTCGAAGGAGGAGATCCAGGCCTACATCGCCTCGCGCGAATGGCGCGGCAAGGCGGGCGGCTACGCCATCCAGGGCCTGGCCGGCTGCTTCGTGCAGAAGCTGGTGGGCTCCTACACCAACGTGGTCGGCCTGCCGCTGACCGAAGCGGTCGGCATGCTGCTGGCCGAGGGCTTCCCGATCCATTTCAACTGGCTGAAGCTGGGCGAGGCCGATCCCCAATGACACACGACGCACATCATGGCCCGCTCCACTCCTGACGCCCCCAAGCCGCAGGCCGCCGGCAAATGCCCGATCTGCCGGGCGCCCACCGAGCAGCAGTACCGACCGTTCTGCTCACGCCGCTGCGCCGACGTCGACCTCTCGCGCTGGCTGCGCGGCGCCTACGCCATCCCCGTCGAAGACGGATCCGACGAGGACGGCGAGAGCACGGATATCCCCACCGCGAGCGATGGCGAAAAGGCGCAGACCGCAAGCCGTAGTCGTCCCCTCTCCCTCGGGCACATCTTCCGTCCGTGCGTCATCGAGTGCCCGGGTGAGGCGGCGAGCTCAAGCGCCAGCACAAGCTATATGCCCCTCATGGCCTCGGACCCTCTCCCCGCAAGCGCGGGAGAGGGAGCCAGATCACTCCATGATGTGGCCGCCGTCGTAGGTGCAGGCGATGCGGCCCATGGCGGCGCGCAGCTCGTCGGTAGAGAGCAACGTTGCGAGATTGGGCGCAGCAGACGGCGCGCGCGGAAACTCCGCCGAGCCGATCAGCGCAGCCGCGGTCTCCGGCGAGAACGGCCCGGCCTTGCTCGCTTCCAGGCCCCGCTCGACGATCGCCTTGAGCAGCGCCGGATCGAGCGACGGCAGCATGGCGAAGAAGCCGCTCTGCAGGATCTTCGCCAGCTGGTGATCGGGATGCTCCGGCTGGTCCGGCGCGCGCCCGCAGTCCCACAGGTGCTGCACGTGGTTCCAAGCCGCCGGCTGCTTCGGGAAGCGCTCCGCGAGTGCGGCTTCCTCCTCGGCGACGTAGCAGCGGTTGAGGTTGTCGAAGAAGGCGAAGCGATAGCCCTTCGCGAGAAGGTCCGGCTCCCAGCCCGACCAGGCCGCCTCCATGCTGCCCGGCGCGATCGCCTCGATCATCACCACGCGCGGGCGAAAGAGCGCGAAATCCATGCCGGCCAGCACCTCGGCCTCGGCTCCCTCCACGTCGATCTTGAGGAAGTCGATCTTGCCGAGCCCGGCCTCGGCACACAGCTCCGTCAGCGTGCGCACGGGCTTGCGGATGGTCTTGTAGCCGGCGCCGAACTTGGCGGCGCCGGCGGCATGCTCCTTCACCGTGGTGGAGAAGCCGTGCAGCGTGTCGACGACATGGAACTCTGCCTCTCCGTGGGCGCGACCGGCCAGGCAGCTCACGGTGTGGTCGCGTGGGCGCACATCCGCGTAGATGTCGGCCAGCGCCCGCTGCGGCTCCACCACCAGCCCGCGCCAGCCCTTCAGGTAGAACCAGAACGACACGTTGTCCGCCACCGGATGGCCGCCGCCGACATCCACATAGGTGCCGCCGTCCTGCCCGGCGAACACCAGGTCGAGGTGATAGTCCTCCAAGTTCTGCGCATAGGAGATGTGCATCATTTCGCCTGTTGTGTTTGGCCGCTCGTTCACATTTAGTGTGGCGAATCCGACCGTTTGTCGACAGAGCCCGCAACTCTTCGCCAATTCCATGACACCGCCGATCCTCGCCAGCGCCGCCGACCTGCTGCAGGCCTACGACGTGCTGTTCTGCGACGTCTGGGGCGTGGTGCACAATGGCGAGCGCGCCTACGCCGAAGCGGGCGAGGCCCTGGCCCGGTTCCGGGCCGGCGGCGGCACCGTCATCCTGGTCTCCAATGCGCCGGTTCCGGCCGGCGGCGTCGAGCAGGTGCTGGACAAGACCGGCGCCCGCCGCGACGCCTGGGACGCCATCGTCTCCTCCGGCGATATCGCGCTCCGCCACATCGCCGAGAAGGGCTACTCCCGCCTGCACCGGGTCGGCCCGCCGGCCCGCGACCGCAGCCTGTTCTCGCGCCTGCCCGGCCCGCATACGCCGCTGGAGGAGGCCGACGCCATCGTCTGCACCGGGCTGCGCAACTCGCTCGAGGAGACGGTCGAGACCTACCGCGACCTGATCGAGGCCGGCGTGGCGCGCAAGATGCCGTTCGTGTGCGCCAATCCCGACCTCGTCGTGGACGTCGGCGAGACGCGCCACCTGTGCGCCGGCAGCATCGCCGCCGAGTACGAGCAGCTGCGGCGGCGAGGTATTCTGGGCCGGCAAGCCGCATCCCTCGGCTTACGGCACGGCCCTGCAGGTTGCCGGCGAGTTGCGCGGTCGCAAACCCCAGCTCGCCCGCGTGCTGGCCATCGGCGATGCCGTGCGCACCGACCTCGCCGCCGCCAAAGGGCCTGGGCGTCGACGGACTGTTCATCACGTCGGGCATCCACAACGATACCACCATGACCGGCGGCCAGGTCGACCCGGCGAAAATCGCGGCGCTGTTCGCGAACCAGGAGACGCCGCCGGCCGTTGCCGTGATGTCCGTGCTGAGATGGTAGGAGGTACACCATGGCCGATGTGACGATCACGCGCGAGGACAATCCCACCAAGGGCCGCTACGTGGCCAAGGTGGCCGGCATCGACGGCGAGGGCGAACTCACCTACAGCCGGGTCAACCCGCACCTGATCATCGCCGACCACACGTTCGTGCCCGATTCCTTCCGCGGCAAGGGCGTGGCCCGCGCGCTGGTGCAGCGGCTGGTCGATGACGCCCGCGCGCAGGGCGTCAAGATCATCCCGCTGTGCCCCTACGTGAACGCCGAGCGCCGCAAGCATCCCGACTGGAGCGACGTGTTCCAGGGCCCGTGATGGGGCACCGTCCACCCGTCATCCCGGCCGCGGGATTGCGCGGGAGGCGCGTATCCCTGCAGAGCCGGGACCTGCCGCAAGCCCTGCTCTCGATGGCAGATCCCGGATAGTCTCGGCCAAGCCTCGGCTTCCGGGATGACGGGTAGGGATTGGATGGCCGGGATACGTGTAAGGGAGGGGCAGCAATGCAGGTATTCCTGATCGTCGCGCCCGTATTCGCGCTGATCGCCATCGGCTATGCGTCGTCGCTGTCGGGCCTGCTGTCGCAGACCGCGCACAAGGGCATCTCCGAGTTCGCCTTCAGCATCGCCATGCCGGCGCTGCTGTTCCGCACCATCGCCGTCGCCGAGATGCCGGCGCTGGAGCCGCTCTACCTGTGGGGCGCCTATTTCGGCTCGATCGCCGTGACCTGGGTGCTGGCGAGCGTGCTGTCGACCACCGTGCTGCGCCGGCCGCAGGCCGACGCCGTATCGATCGCCATGGGCTCGGTGTACGGCAACATCGTCATGATCGGCATTCCGCTGGCGCTGGCCGCCTTCGGCGATGCGGCGGCCGCGCCGATGGCGCTGATCCTGTCGATCAACACGCCGCTGCTGTGGCTGGTCGGCACGCTCAACATGGAGTGGGCGGAGCGCAAGGCGGACACCTCGCTTATCGGGCTGCTCGGATCGATCCTCGCCGATCTCGCGCGCAATCCCCTGATGATCGCCATCGTCGGCGGATCGCTGTGGCGCCTGACCGGCATCGGCCTGCATCCGGTCATCGACAAGGTGCTGCTGCTGCTGGCGCAGTCGGGCGTGCCCTGCGCGCTGGTGGCGCTCGGAGGCAGCCTCGTCAACTTCCAGATCAAGGGGCAGGCGCCGACGCTGACCACCATGTTCCTGCTCAAGCTGGCGGTGATGCCGGCGATCGCCTGGGTGCTGGCGTTCTGGGTGTTCCGGCTGCCGCCGGTGGCCGCCGGCGTCGTCGTGCTGTTCGCGAGCCATGCCGACCGGCGCCAACGCCTACATCTTTGCCACGCGCTACCAGCGGGTCGTGAACTCGACATCCGGCGCCGTCGCGCTCGGCACGCTGCTGTCCGCCGCCAGCGCCGTCGCCCTGATCTCGGCGCTGATTTGAAATGATCGAATGAACCGCTCGTTAATGGCACCCGCTTAGGGTGATGGCATGCAACCGTGCGAGCGGAGCAATGAGGCCGGCTGAGCACTTCTACTTGCACTCGTGACGGGGCATTGCCGTTTGGCGACGCGAGCATCGCGGTCCTGAGCCGGAGTAGCCGGCAGGTGTTTTCCCTGCATCCGGTGGCGACAGATTCTCTGCGCAGATGTTGACGGCAGCTCTGTTGCTCGGTCTGCTTCATATTTTGTTACGACGCGAATGATCACGATCTCGCATGCCGTCATGATTCCAAGCAGTCCTCGCCAAGGCGTCTGGCTTGCATAGTGACCATCGTCACTTACGAGTGCATGCATGCGCACGACAGAGCTTTCGTTCACGCCGCAATATCTGTCGTGGGCTCTGGTTGGCTCTGTGGCAGTCAGTGACTTAGCGTATGTCTCTGTGTGGCATATGCCTGCCGGTTGACAACGGGCGGCGACGGCCCGGCGGATCTTCCTTGTCGCGTTTCTGGCTTACAAGCATGATGGGGACGTACGGCTGTTACTCTGCAGCGCGTACTCTTGCCGCTGGCCGGCGAGGAGATCGCGGCAACAGACAGACCTAGGCCGAGGCCGTGCTGCGCTGGGCGTCGTAGTGCTTGGCCGCCGCGATGATGCCCTCGATCATGTCGCCGCGCGTTGGCCTTGGGCCGGGCTGCGGGCCCCGTCAGCAGCAGACCGGAGAACCTGGCGACCGCGCGCAGGTCCTCCACCGCCTTGACCTGCTCCAGCTTGCCGCGCAGCACGTTCTCGCCATGCGTGCGCAGCACGTTGATGGCATGCAGCTGCGAGGCATCGAAGGGCTTGCGCGCCGGGGCTTTCTTGCCGGCCCTGGCCGCCAGATTGGCCTGCAGCGCATCGATCAGGCTGCGCGCGAACGCATCGTTGTTCTCGGCCTCGCGCACGATGGCGCGGAACAGGCGGTCGAGCACGTCGCGTGCGGGAACCTCCGTCATTGGGCAGCCACCATGATCGGCTTGTTGATGATCTTGAGCACGGTGTCGGTCAGCGCGTTCACGTACTGCGCCGCCGTGCCGAACTTGGAGGCGAACGTGCCCGGCTGATCGCGGTAGTCGAGCGCGGTGGCGAGCGGCTGCGTGGCCGGCACCTGCACGCCGAACGGGGAGTATTTGCCGCTCACGGCGGCGATGATGCCCTGCGCGCGGCTGTCCTGGCCGGACACGCGATTGGGCACCGTGTAGTATTCGGTGCCGCCGCCATCTCCTTCAGGCGGCGCGCAAGCCAGCCGACGTTGTCCTCGGCGGTGCGATCGGGAATGTAGGGCACCAGCACCAGGTCGGCGGTGCGCAGCGCGCCCCACACCAGCTGCGAGAGGCCCGGCGCGCAATCGATGACGACCTGATCGTACTGGCCATCGACGGAGCGGATGATCTGCCCCATGCGCGTACTGCATGTGGTCGAACGCATCGCTGATCTTATGGAAGCGCGCCTGATGCGCGATCATCAGCAGCGCTTCGCGGTCGTCGAGATCGTGCGAGCTCGGCATGATATCGAGGCTCGGCGCGCCGCCGCCCGGCAGCGTCACGTCGCCGATGCCCTTGGCGATGTACTCGGAAGCGACGATCTTGTCGTCGCCGACCAGATGCGTGAGGAGGCTGGCGTTGGTTCGGTTGGCCTCGCGCGCCTCGCGCCAGCGCTTGTGGCCCATCATCACCATCGAGGTACTGGCCTGCGCGTCGAGATCGATCAGCAGGACGCGCTGCCGGCCGGTGACGGCCAATCCATACGCGAGCATCATGGTGATGGTGGTCTTGCCGACGCCGCCTCGGCGATTGGAGACGGCAATATACTTGGTCACAGCTACGCTCCCCACAAAGCACCAAGCATTTCCTCGCCCTCGGCTGCTCGGGCAGCGGGCCGAAGACGGCTACGTCATGACGTCGCCACTTGTACTCAAACAGATAATTTGCACGTCATAGTGGCAGACAAATTATCTCTCGCCCATCCTCCGCAAGCATAATCGATCGCCGATATCCAAGCCATTGATTTCCTGACGAAAAGGTTAAGCTCGGCGCGTGCGGCGAGCGCCCGGAAAGATCGCCCGAGCAGCGTCCAGGATCGCAATTCTTTAGTCTAAGGTGTTCTGCCGCCGCTATTTTCCGGCGGCCTGGGAGCCGGCGTCCCTGCCGTTCGCAAAGCCGCTGAAGACCATGTCGGGGGCGCTGGTGTTGTGCCGCGACGGCGTCGTGCGGCCGGCCCAGACATCGGTGGCGGTGGCGCGCTTGAAGGTCATGATGCCGTCCTCGCGCCAGCCCTCTCGCGCCCTTCTCGCGCACGGCGATGCGCGCCACGTCGTTGTTGAACTCGGTGACGTACATGGAGCGCAGCGCCGCGAACGGGCGGCCGTCGACCGGCTTGTCGAACGCGACATCCAGCACGTTGCGGTTCTGGTCCGTGGTCGCCATCTTGACGGTCGCCGAGCCGCCGCGCTCGAAGGCGAGCGTGAAGGTGCGCGCCTTCGGATCGAACGCGACCTCCTTGATGCGCACGATCGGCCGCCCATCGATCTCCACCGGTCCGATCAGGAACGACGAGCCGAACGCGGTCGGCGCCATGCCGGCCGGCGCCAGCGGCCGCAGCCGCCAGTAGCCGTCCTGCGGATAGAGCACGAGCCACCTCCTCGCCGCCCATCGGCCGGATCATCCACACCTGCAGCAGGTGCACGCCCTTCTCGACGCGGTCGCCGATGCGCACGGTGGCGGTGGCCGGGCGCCAGAAGTCGGGGAACGTCAGCCCGACCACCCACAGCTCGATGTCCTCGTAGAGCGTGGTGCGCTTGGGCGGCTGCGGCGGGCCGGCCTTGGGATCGCCGGTCGCCGTGCAGCCGGTCCAGTCGGCCTCGAAGCTGTCGCGCTGGATGGTGCCGATGTAGGACGGGTGCGCCGCCTCGATGCGGAAGCGGCGCACGTCCTTCGACGCCAGGTTGAGCGTGACGTTGTCCTTCTCCGCGCACAGCACCGGCTCGCTGGCGTTGGTCACCTCGACGGCGAGGGGTTCGGCAGATTGGGCGTGGGCGGCTGCCATGCAAATTGCCAGCAGGAATGCGCCAACAGCGTACCGCGAGTGCCTGCGCGAACTCCCGCTCGCCCTGCTGCGGGAAGACGCGGAGAGGCGGGACCCAGAGCCACACTCGGCGCCCCTGGGTCCCGGATATTTCGCTCACGCGAAGATTCCGGCGATGACAGTGCGGTCAGCGCTGCAGAACACAGTAGACGTCCCCGGAGTTGGCCGCGTGCGGCAGGCCTGCGATGTGCGCGGCCATGTCAGCCTTGGAAATCCAGCGGTTGAAGGTGAGCGTCTGGCTCTCGCCGAGCGCCACGTCGAAGCCGTAGGGCCCGAGCGAGGCTAGCCGATCGAGGCAGCGCAAGGCCACGTCGCGCTGGATCGTGGTGAACTCGAAGGACAGCGCCGGCAGAGGCCGGGACAGTCCGGCCAGCACCGTGTCCTCGAAGCCCTCCACGTCGACCTTGGCGAACGCCGGCGCACCGTGCTCGGCAACCAGCGCGTCCAGCGTTGTACACGGCACCTCGATCTCGCTGTCCCAGACCTGGCCCTCCCAGCCGCCGGCACCACCGGCCGCGGAGATGAAATCGGCCGAGGCGGTCGAGACCGTTGGATTGGCGGAGTTGATGCGCAGGGTGAGCTTGCCCGGCTGCGCGCCGCAGGCGGCCTCGACCAGCGTCACGTCCTCATCGCCCGCGTAGATCGCCCGGATCGCGCGTGCGCACAGCGGCTGCGGCTCCAGCGCCACCACCCGCGCGCCGAGCCGGCGGAAGCTGCCGATGCGGTCGCCGACATGGCTGCCGATGTCGAAGGCGAGATCGCCCGGCTTCACGAAGCGCGCGTACAGCGCATCCATCGCCGCATCGCGCGCCGCGTCACCGTAGTAGACCTCGAGCGAGCGGCGCAGAGGCGCGAACGCCGGATCGGCGACGCAGAACTGGCAATTGCTTCAGACTTCGCCTCATGGTCGCGCTCGTCAGCCTGTGCCTTGCAAGCCGTCAACACGATCGCTTGCGCCATTCGTCCGCGAACTCGACCTCCAGATATCGAACAGCTCGCGCCGCTCCTCGGCGATAGCTTGCGGACCTCTCGACGATGGCGCGAATACGATCATTCATGCGCGCAACCATCATCACCGCAGGCGTTTCCCATCACCGCCGTCACCTCGGCGGGCGGCGCGAAATCCTCGGGAATGCCGCAGATGCCGAGCCTCTGCAGCAGCCGGCCGAGGCGCGGCTCGGCCGTGACCACGGCGAACGGGACGGCCAGCAGGTAGCCGGCGGTCAGCGGCAGGCTCCACCAGAACACCGCCGGCGCGATCGCGATCAGCGCGCCGCACACGATCGACGCCGAACAGCGTCTGCGGCCACAGGTCCCGCGCCGCCTCGGCCCAGGTCAGCCGCTGCGCGTCGCGCGACTGCCCGCCCCACACCACCGACTTTCCAAACAGCAGGCCGATCATGAAGATCGCCGTGCGGATGGTGGACACCGCACCCTGCAGGAACGAGAACACCAGCTCGATGGCCGCGCTCGGAATAAAGCGCAGCCAGCCGCCGTAGCGGGCGACGCCGCCGCGCGTCAGCATCGCATCCAGCAGGCCGGCGATCTTCGGCATCAGGTACATCGTGAAGAACGTGACGTAGAGGCCGATCGCCAGCTCCACGGGGAAGTCGGTGCCGCGCGACTGATAGGCCGCCACCGGCAGCAGCGCGATCATCAGCGTCCAGGCCGGAATGCCGAGGAACATCAGGATCGCCCACACCAGCTGGAAGCGGCTCATGGGGTAGAGCCCCGGCAGGTCGAGCAGCTTCACGTACTGCATGTTGCCCTGGCACCAGCGCACGTCGCGGCGGGCGAACTCCAGCATGGTCGGCGGATTCTCCTCCCAGCTGCCGCGCTCCTCCGGCAGCACGCGCACCTCGTAGCCGGCGCGGCGCATCAAGGTGGCCTCCACCTGGTCGTGGCTCAGCACATGGCCACCCAGCGGCGGCTTGCCGGGCAGGATCGGCAGGTGGCAGTCCTCGTGGAACGGCTTGATGCGCACCAGCGCGTTGTGGCCCCAGAACGGCCCGCAGTCTCCGACCCACCAGGCCTGCCCCATGGTGTAGGAGCGCATGCCGTGCCGCATGCCGAACTGGAAGATGCGCGCGAACGCGCTCGACGACGGCATGCCGACCACCAGGCTCTGCAGGATGCCGATCTTCGGGATAGGCCTGCATCATGCGCACCAGGCGCACGATCTGGTCGCCGGCCATCAGGCTGTCGGCGTCGAGCGGCAGCATCAGCGCGTAGTCGCCGCCCCAGCGCGCGCAGAAGTCGCGCACGTTGCCGGCCTTGTAGCCGGTGTTGTCGGTGCGGCGCCGGTAGGTGATGCGGTCGCGGTCGGGATCGGCCGCCTTCCAGGCCTCCACGGCCTTTTCCTCGGCAGCCGCGGCCTCGGGGTTGTTGGTATCGCTCAGCACGAAGTAGCCGAACGCCGCACCCTCGCCCGTCGCATCCACGCTCGCCTTGACGGTGCGGAAGCGCGAGATGGCGCGTTCCGCATCCTCGTTGCGCAGCGTCACGAAGATCGCAGTCTTGAGGCGCAGCGGCACCTTCTCGTCGCCGGCGGGCGCATAGGGCGCCACCTCGGCCATGGCGCTCTTGCGGAAGTGCAGCAGCCACAGCCCGATCAGCGAATTCCAGAAGCCCAGCACCGTCCACGGCGTGCCGAACAGGAAGCACACGAACAGGATGATATCGACCACCGTCCAGCCGCCGCTGCCCAGGATGCGGGCAGCCACCCACAGCATGGCCAAATAGGTGACGATATTGAGCGCAAACACGACGCGCCGGCGCCGGGTCAGTTCGGCGATGGACTGCAACCCGGTTGGTGTCGTAAGGCTCATCCCCGCCGCCGGCATGGTCAGCGGCGAAGAGGTGTTCACCGTATCGCTCATGAAGGTTCCTGCGTTTCCCTGCGAGCCCGGTAGCGGACGCTGGCGCTCAGGTCTAGCCCGTGAATTTGGCGCCTTCCTAGGGCAGCCGGAATGAAGCGTGGATGAACATGGTGGACAGACAAGTCCATAGGACGGCACAAGACCGGCGAGACTCGGCCGAGGCTGCAGCATGATGACGCGCCGATCGGTAGGCAAAACCCGCGTTGCCAAGTCCCTCTGGTACGCCAAGAAGGGGGTGGCCGAGCTGCGCGCCGCACCCTTGCCAACGCCGGGCCCCGGCCAGGCGCGCGTCCGTACGCTGTTCAGCGGCATCAGCCGCGGCACCGAGCGCCTCGGTATTCAGCGGCGCCGTCGGCCAAAGCGAGTGGGAGCGCATGCGCGGACCGATGCAGGAAGGGTCGTTCCCCTTCCCGGTCAAATACGGCTACTGCGCGACAGGGGTTGTAGAGGAGGGGCCGGCGGACCTGCGAGGAAAGACGGTCTTCTGCCTGCATCCGCACCAGGACTATTTCAACGTCCCCGTGGACGGCCTGGCGGTGGTGCCGGATGCCGTCCCGGCCAGGCGGGCCACCCTGGCCGCCAATATGGAAACGGCCCTCAACGCCCTCTGGGACGCCGGCGCCGGCCCTGGCGACCGCATCGTCGTGGTGGGCGCCGGCGTGGTGGGGCTGCTGGTGGCCTCCCTGGCCGCCAGGCTGCCCGGCGCCACGGTCACGGCCGTCGACGTGGATCAGTCCCGCAAGCCAATCCTCGAAGCCCTGGGCGCCGATCTGGCATCCCCCGACCGCGCCCCTGGCGAGGCCGACATCGTCTTCCACGCCAGCGCCAGCGCCGCCGGCTTGAACACCGCCATCGCCTGCGCCGGCCCGGAAGGCACCATCGTCGAGATGAGCTGGTACGGGGACAAGCCCGTCGACCGTCGATCTGGGCGGCGCCTTCCACAGCCGCCGGCTGAAGCTGGTCTCCTCCCAGGTCGGCCTGGTCTCGACCGGCCGCCGCCTGCGCTGGGACTATCCCCGCCGCCGCGACATGGCGCTGTCGCTGCTGGCGCAGCCGGCCCTCGATGCGCTGGTCGCCGAGGAGATCGCCTTCGAAGACGCGCCGCGCGAACTGCCCCGCATTTTTGCACCGGATGCGCAAGGTCTTGCCCCGGTTATCCGCTACTCCCAAGACTGACCGACCAGGAGACCGCCCATGTACGCCGTCGAGGTCCGCGACCGGATCATGATCGCCCACAGCCTGCCCGATCCGTTCTTCGGGCCGGCGCAGCACATGCACGGCGCCACCTTCGTCGTCGACGTCGCCTTCTTCCGCGAGACAGCTCACCAAGCAGAACGTGGTGGTGGACATCGGCGCGGCGCTGGACGTGCTCGGCAAGACGCTCAAGCCGCTCGCCTACAAGAACCTCGACGAGCTGGCGCAGTTCAAGGGCAAGCTCACCACCACCGAGTTCCTGTGCCGCCACGTGTTCGACGCGGTGGCCAAGGCCGCCAAGGACGGCGCGCTCGGCGAGGACGGCAAGGGCCTCGCCAAGATCCGCGTCACCCTGCACGAGACCGATCTCGCCCGCGCCTGGTTCGAGGGCCCGGTGTGATGGACACTGTCATCCCGGAATTCGCGTCAGCGAATATCCGGGACCCAGCCGGTATCCGTGGCTCTGGGTCCCGGCTCTCCGTGCTGACGCACGCGGCCGGGATGAAACCAGTCATGACCACCGTCGTGTTCGCGATTCCTGGCGACATCAATCTGCCGACCGGCGGCTACACCTACGACCGGCGCGTGCTGGCCCTGCTGCCGCAGTACCGTGTGATGCGCGCACCTCCGGTTGCCGGACAGCTACCCTGCTCCGAATGTCAGCCGACCTCGATGCGACCGCCTGCCTTTGCCGAGCCGCCGCAGGCGCGTGCTGATGGTCGACGGCCTTGCCTACGGCGCCATGCCACCCGACGTCATCGAGCGCGCGCCTGTCCGATCATCGCGCTGGTGCATCACCCGCTTTGCCTGGAAACCGGCCTCTCCGACGCGCGGCGGCCGAGCTGCGCGCGTCCGAAACCGCCGCCCTCGCCCTCGCCAAGCGGGTCATCGTCACCAGCCGCACCACCGCCAACACCCTGATCGACGAGTTCGCCATCCCGCCGGACAAGCTCACCATCGCCGAACCCGGCACCGATCCCGCGCCGCGCACCCAGGGATCATCCGGCACGCTGCAGCTGCTGGCGGTCGGTTCGGTCGTGCCGCGCAAAGCCTACGACATCCTCGTGCAGGCCCTTGAGCGTGTCTCGACCGCCGTCGCCTGGCGAGCTGACCATCGCCGGCGCCACCGACCGCAGCCCGGAGACGACCGCCGCCCTCCAAAGCCAAATCAAGGGGTCGCCG
>CAVTJY010000015.1:0-37620 GCA_963735125.1 uncultured Alphaproteobacteria bacterium
CTAGAGACACACACATGGACCTGCAGATCAAAGGCAAGACGGCGCTGGTGACGGGCGCCAGCATGGGCATCGGCCGCGGCGTCGCGGTGGCGCTCGGCCGCGAGGGCGTGCGTCTTGCGCTAGGCCCGCCGCGCCAACCTGCTCGAGGAAGTGGCGGCCGAGATCGTGGCCGCCGGCGGGGCCAAGCCGGTTCTGATCGTCGAGGACTTCCTGCAGGAGGGCGCGCCGGCGCGCATCGCCAAGGCGGCGACGGACCAGCTCGGCGCCATCGGCATCCTGGTCAACAACGCGGGCGGCAGCCGTCCCTTCCAGCGCAACGTCAGCAGGACCAGTGGCAGGAGGCCATGACGCTCAACTTCACGCGCCAGCGCCAGCTCACGCACCGCTGCTCGATGGCATGATCGAGAGCCGCTACGGCCGCATCGTCAACATCACCGGCAAGTCGGAGCCCGACGGCATCAATGGCGCCTTCTGCGCCAAGGCCGCCATTCATTCCTGGGCCAAGGGACTCTCCCGTGAAGTCGGCAAGCACGGCATCACGATCAACTCGATCCCGCCCGGCCGCATCATGTCCGGCCAGATCCGCCGCAACTACACGCCCGAGTACCGGCAATGGCAGGCCGACAACGAAATCCCGGTCGGCCGCTACGGCGAGCCGGAGGACGTTGCCAACCTCGTGGTTCCTGGCCTCGCCGCTGGCCGGCTACATCTCGGGCGCTGTCATCCCTGTGGACGGCGGGCTGGACGCTACCAGTTCTAGCGTCGGCGTCGATGCACGCATCGACTTGGCAGGAGAAATCCGTACCAAGTCGATTTCCTCCAAAGATTGTCGCTTCGCAGACGTTCACGCTGCATTCAGCGTCATGACACTTTCACGACAGATTATTACAGCGGAAGTTCCTGATGCGCCTGCAAGCGTGACCTCGACTTTGCAAGTCCACGCGATTGTGTGAGCACGGATCGAGCAGAGTGCTGCCTCTTTCGGCCGCAGCTGCGCGCTTTCGTGTTCATGCGCAATTCATGGCAATCCCGGATGATCAGAAATCGTGAATTGCGTATCGTCTCGGGAGCCGCGCGTGGCAGAAATGGGCAAAACTTTGATTGGTCGGTCCGGCGTCGATGTCTCGATCATCATGCCCTGCCTCAACGAGGCGGGCTGCCTGCCGGCGTGCATCGCCAATGCCCGCGAAGCGCTGAGATGATGCGCCAGCGCTATGGGCTCACCGGCGAGATCGTCATTGCCGACAACGGCAGCACCGACGGCAGCCCGGCGATCGCCGAGAAGCTGGGCGCGCGCGCGTCCACGTGCGCGGCGCGGCTACGGCGCGGCGCTCTCGGGCGGCGCCACGGCTGCCTATGGTCGCTACCTGGTCATGGGCGACGCGGACGGCTCCTACGACTTCCGCGACGCGGTGGCGATGGTCGGCAAGCTCATGCAGGGCGCTGATCTATGCATGGGCTCGCGCTTCCAGGGGGGCATCGAGCCGGGCGCCATGCCGTGGAAGAACCGCTACATCGGCAACCCGATCCTGACCGGCATCCTCAATATCCTGTTCCGCGCCGGCATCAGCGATGCCCATTGCGGCATCCGCGCCCTCACGCGCAGCACCTTCGATCGCCTGCAGCTGTCCGGCGACGGCATGGAGTTCGCGAGCGAGATGGTCATCAAGGCGGCGCTGCTGGGATGCGCCATCGCCGAGGTGCCGGCCACCCTCTCGCGCGACCTGCGCGACCGGCCGCCGCATCTGCGCCCGTGGCGCGACGGCTGGCGGCACCTGCGCTACCTGCTGATGCTGAGCCCCACCTGGCTGTTCGCCGCGCCGGCCGCGCTGTTTGCCGGCCTGGCGCTGGGCATACTGGCCGTTGCCGGCATCGACGCCCTGCAGGGGTCGTTCTCGTACGTCGGCAACTACTGGATCATCCTGGCCGGCGGACTGCTGACGGTCGCGCATTCGGCCGTCCTGCTGGCCGCCGCCGGCAACCTCTACGGCGTCCGCGAGGGCTATCGGCGACGCAGCGACCACTCCAACGTGTTCGCGCGCTGGGTCTCGCTGGAGACGATGTTGATCGCCGGCGCGGTCTGCGTGCTGGCTGGAGGCGGCATCCTGGGCGGCGTGCTCAGCTATTGGTCGTCGCACCAGTTCGTGCCGCTGTTGAACGTCCTGCCCGCCGTGCTCGGCACCTCGTTGCTGGTGATCGGCGCGCAGAACATCCTCGGCGGCTTCCTGATTGCGATCGTCAACGGCAACGACGCGGAGTTCGTGCGGCCCGCGCCCATCCCTGCGTCGGCCGCTGCGGTGCCAGCAAGGGCTGCTCCGAGCCTGGTTCCCAATGAAGTTGCTTGATGGCGGCGCCGAAGGCGGATGATGGCCATGCGGGTGTTGATCGGGAGCGCCTACTTCGAGAGCCATCGCGGCGGCATCGAGATCGTCGCCGGCCGGCTGGCGCGCGAGCTGCAGCGGCGCGGCGCCGAGGTCACCTGGTTTGCCACCGACAGTTCGCTGCCGCCGCAGGCCGGCTCCGGCATTGCCGCGTCGCTGCCGATCCAGGCCTGGAACATCACGGAGCGCAGGCTCGGAATTCCGCTGCCCTTGCCGGGACCCGCCGGCATCGCCGCCATTTGGCGTCACGTGCGCGCCGCCGACGCGGTGCTGCTGCACGACAGCCTGTACCCGACCAACGTCGTCGCCATGCTGGCGGCCCGCTGGCATCGCAAGCCGGTCGTGCTGACCCAGCACATCGCCGGCATCCAGTATCGCAACCCGCTGCTGCGGGGCATCATGCGTGCCGCCAACGCGCTGATCGCCCGGCCGATGCTGGCGGCCGCCGACCAGGTGGTGTTCATCAGCCAGGCGGTGGCCGCGCAATTCGCGCACGTGCGCTTCAAGGCCGAGCCGCGGCTGATCTTCAACGGCGTCGACACCGATGTCTTCCGGTTGCCGCCTGCCGGCTTCGACAAGGGCGGCCCGGGATTCGCTCGGCCTTCCCGCCGACGGCCCGCTCGCGCTGTTCGTCGGCCGCTTCGTCGAGAAGAAGGGCTTGCACCTGATCGAGCGCCTCGCACGCCGGCGGCCCGACCTGACGTTCGCGCTGGCCGGCTGGGGGCCGATCGACCCACCGGCTGGCGATTGCCCAACGTGCACGTGCTCTCTAGCCTGCAAGGCGAAACGCTCGTTCCGCTCTACCAGTCGAGCGACGTGTTCCTGCTGCCATCGGTCGGCGAGGGATTGCCGCTGGTGCTGCAGGAGGCGCTCGCGTGCGGCCTGCCGGTGATCTGCGGACAGGAGACGGCCGCCGCGGACCCGGGCGCCAGGGCCCGCATCGAGGGCGTGGCCATCGAAGGCGCCGACCCCGACACGGCGGTTGCCGCACTCGATGCACGCATCGATCGCGTGCTGGCTGACAATTCGGCAATTCGCAGCGCCGCCAACGCCGAGGCGCGCCACGCCTACGTGCGCGCTCGATACAGCTGGAGCGAAGCCGCCAGGGCCTATCTCTCCATCATGACGGGCCTCGTCGAGAAGGCCCCGCCGCTTGCCGTTGGCCAGGTTTCAAGGACGCCGTAGGACCACACCCATGACGACGCCCGCCGCCGCCACCGCCTCCGTGCAGCAGGTATCTCCCGCTGCGACCGCGCGCAAGTCCGCGCCGGCCTTCGAGCAGCAGCGCCGGCTGCAGCCGCGCCTGTGGGATACCGATTGGCTGGTCCTGCGCGGCATGCGTGCGGCCATCGATGACCTGGCCTACCGCATCGCCACGCCCGGCAAGGTCGCGCTCGACTTCGGCGCCGGCGCCATGCCCTATGCCGAGCTGTTCACCGCGCGCGGCGTCACCTATCGCGGCGCCGATCTCGGCGACGCGCACGATGTCGAAATCCGCAGCCGACGGCACGCTTGCGGCGCCGGACCGGAGCACCGACTTGGTCGTCTCCTTCCAGGTGCTCGAGCACGTGCGCGACATCGACACCTATCTCAAGGAAGCCGGCCGCGTGCTGCGCGACGACGGCCTGATGCTCTTGTCCACGCACGGCACCTGGCTCTACCACCCGCATCCGGAGGACCACCGCCGCTGGACGCGCGAGGGCCTGATCGGCGAGATCGCGCGGCGCGGCTTCCAGGTGACCGACTGCATCGCCGTGGTGGGGCCGCTGGCCTGGACCACCATGGTGCGGCTGACCTGCTTTGCCGTAGCGCTGCGGCGCGTGCCGGTGATCGGCAAGGGCCTCGCCGCCGCCGTCGCCGTCGTCATGAACCTGAAGGCCGCCATCGAGGACTGGGTGACGCCCCCCTGGGTCACCAAGGACAACGCCTGCGTCTATGTAACCCTGTCGCACCGATCGCCGGTGAGCCGATGACCCAAACCGCCATCGCCCCGGCCGACCTGTCGCTCGCCACGGTGCAGCCCCTGATCGCGCGGCACATTCCGTTCTACGGCAAGCACGCCCCGACCTATCAGACCATGCTCCTTCAGGGCTTCCAGCACGCTCTGGGACCCGGCGCACACCCGCGTGCTCGACGTCGGCGGCGGCACCGGCATCATCGCCCAGGCCATGAAGGATCTGTTCGGCATCGCCCACGTCACCTCCGTCGATGTCGAGGATCGCTTCCTCAAGTCGCTCGACATCGAGACCAGGGTCTATGACGGCGCGACGGCTGCCGTTCGCCGACGCCTCGTTCGACTGCATCACCTTCAGCAACGTCCTGCATCACGTGCCGCGCCCGATCCGCCCCGCCCTCATGCGCGAGTGCGCGCGCGTCGCCGGCGGCGGGCCGATCTACATCAAGGACCACCTGGCGGCCTCGCCCCTCGACCACGCGCGGCTGTTCGCGCTCGACGTGATGGGCAACGTGCCGTTCGGCGGCATGGTCAAGGCGAGCTATCTCACCGCCGAGGATTGGCAGCGGCTGGCCGCGGCGGCGGGCTACCGCATCGACCGGCAGGTCGGCGGCGCCTATCGCTCCGGCATGTTCGAGCGCCTGTTCCCGAACCGCCTCGAAGTGACCATGCGGCTGGCCGGCGCCGCGGACGGGGTGGGACAACGCCCGTGAGCATCAGCGCGCGTGACTATTCCGACGTGACCAGCGGTCCGCCCATCCGCCTGCGCCGCTGGCTGGGCGCAACGGCGCTGGTGGTGCTGGCCGTGCTGGCGCTGGAGCAGCTCGAGCTCACGCCGTCCTATCCGCTGACGTACATGCTGATGCAGACCCACGACGTGCCGGTGCTCGTGCCGGTGTGCGCGCTGCTGCTGGCGCTGGCGGCCGTGCCGCTGCCGGCTGCCTGGGGGCAGTGGGCCAAGAACCTTGCGAGCTGGCCGCCCTACAACGTGGTCGTGCCGATCGTGGTGGCGACCCTCGTCGTCGCGTTCGGGCACGCGCTACATCGCGAACTACACGCCGGTATCGCATGACGAGATCATGCTGGCGTTCGATGCCGAGATCATCGCCAGCGGCCGCATCCTGGCGCCCATCGCGCCGGAGTGGCGCTCGCTGTCGTGGGCGCTGCAGCCGGCGTTCCGCCTGCCGGTGGCCGGCGACGTGGCGTGGGTCTCGACCTACCTGCCCGTCAACGCGGCCATCCGCGGCGTGCTGGGCAAGGTCTTCGACGCCGCGATCGTCAACGCCATGCTGGTGGCGGTGGCCCTGGCTGCCTTGGCCGGCATTGCCAGACGGCTGTGGCCGGAGCGGCCGGAGCTCGCCGCCGTTGCCGTCGTGTTTGCCGCGACGTCCGTCGCAGGTGCTGTGCATGGGCATGACGCCGTTCGCCATGACCGCGCATCTCGCGCTGAACATGGTCTGGCTCTGGCTGCTCTTGCGCAATACGCCTCTCAGCCACGCGGCGGCGATCACGGTCGGTTTCTTCGCGACGGGGCTGCATCAGCTGATCTTCCATCCGCTGTTCGCCGCGCCCTTCATCTTGCAGATGCTGATCGACCGGCGCTGGCGGCTCGGCGCCGTCTACGCCGCCAGCTACGCGGCCATCGGCATCTTCTGGATCGTCTACTGGCAAGTGCTGCTGACGAGCCACGGCATCCCCGCGCCGGCGAACCATCCGGTCGGCGCGTCGTTCTTCATCGATCGCATTGCCGGGATGCTGCGCGACTTCAGCCTGTCCGGCCCGGAGACGATGCTGCAGAACCTGCTGCGCTTCTCCGCCTGGCAGCACCCACTTTTGCTAGCGCTGCTGGTACCCGGCATGATCCTCGGCTGGCGGAGCGGCGGCGTGATGCGCTGCCTGACGGGCGGCATCGTGCTGACGCTCATCGCCATGCTGGTCCTGCTGCCCTATCAGGATATCGGCTGGGGATATCGCTACGTGCACGGCCTGATCGGCAGCGGCGCGCTGCTCGCCGCGTTCCTGTGGGGCAAGCTGACCGCGGAGCTGGACCTGCGCGAGCGCCTGGCGGCCTGGAGCGTGATGGCGGCGACCACCGCCGTGGCCCTGCTGGTGCTGCTGCCGATCCACGCCTGGCAGATGCACGCCTATCTCTCGCCCTACACCCGCGCGAACGCGGCCGTCGCCGCCAGCAAGTCCGAGGCGGTCGTCATCGAGACGATCAGCATGCACCACGGCATCGAGTTGGTGCGCAACGATCCCTACCTGCGCAACCGGCCGCTGACCTTCGACATCGGCGCGCTCGACGAAAAGCTGGCGCGCGAGCTGTGCGCGAAGGTGAGCGTCAGCGTGTTCGGCGGCGAGCAAGCGAAGGGTTACGGCATCATGTGGGTCGACCCGACGCCGCATCCCGAGTACGAGCGCCTGCGCAAGCTGCGCGCATTCCTGGAAAGCCCCGAATGCCGCGGCCTGCGCCGCGGCGGGTGAGATACGTCGAACCGCGCTCCAACGTCATCCCGGCGCCGCGCAAGGGCTGCCGCATCCAGCTGCGGTCGATCGAGCGACGTAGGTTGGGTCAAGCGTCAGCGATGACCCAACCCAAGTCTCGGCAGAAAGTGTTGGGTCTGCGCTCCGCTTGACCCAACCTACCCACTACGCGATGGCGGCCTCCGGTTTGCGAGCGGTGGAGGCGAGCCAACCGCGTGCAGCGGCGATGTCGGCCTGCGACAGCTCGTGGCCGGCGGGCAGCTCGCGATGCACGACATCTGCGCCGGCTCCGCCAAGCGCGGAGACAAGCCGCGCCGTGCTGTCCTCCGAGGCGATCGGGTCCATGGCGCCCGACAGCAGCAGCACCGGCTTGCCGTCCAGCTCGGCGGCCGGAGCGCGTGCGCAGCGGCATCATCGGCCGCAGCAGCACCGCACCCGCCAGCGCCTCCGGCCGCAGCAGCAGCACCGCCGCGGCGATGTTGGCGCCGTTCGAATAGCCGACCGCGATCGGGGCCGGCAGGCCGTACCGCTCGCGCGCCTCGGCGATGAAATCCGCCAGCTCGTCGGCGCGCCGCCGCACGTCGTCCTCGTCGAACACGCCTTCGGCGAGACGGCGGAAGAAGCGCGGCATGCCGTTCTCCAGCACCTTGCCGCGCGGCGACAGCAGCGCGGCGCCGGGCGCGATCATGCGGCCGAACGGCAGCAGGTCGGCCTCGTTGCCGCCCGTGCCGTGCAGCAGGAGGAGGGTCGGCGCGCCTGCGCGCGCCGACGGCTCGTAGCGATGGGTGAAGGACAGTTCTTTTCCATCAGGCAGCCCTTTCCAATGCAGGCAGCACCGCTTCGATCTGGCTGCGGCGCGGCTCCAGGAAGGCCGGCAGCTTCAGCTGCTGGCCGAGCGTCTCGACCGGCTCGTCGACCGCGAAGCCCGGCGCGTCGGTGGCGATCTCGAAGATGATGCCGCCCGGCTCGCGGAAGTAGATCGAGCGGAAATACTGCCGGTCGAGCTGCTGCGTGACATGCAGGCCGTGCGTCGCCGCTGAGCTTGCTCGCCATCTCGGCCTGCTCCGCGTCATCCTTGGCGCGGAAGGCGATGTGGTGCACCGAGCCGCGACCCATGTGGCCCGGCAGGAAGCCCTTGGCCTCGCGGATGTCGATGATGCCGCCGACCGGATCGCTCGCCTGGAAGCGCACGACGCCGTCCTCGCGGCCGACCTCGCCTGAAGCCCAGCACGTCGGTCAGCACGGCGCCCGTACGCTCGGCGCTGGCCAGCATCAGCGTCGCGCCGTGGAAGCCGCGGATGGCGTGCTCGGCCGGGATCTCGCCGTCGCTCCAGGCCGGCTCCGCCTCGGCGCCTTCGACGCCGACCAGGGCGAGGCCCATGCCGTCGGGATCGGTGAACTCGAGCACCGGCTGGCCGAAGCGCTTGCCGACCTTGCCGTCCGTCACGCCCTTCTCGATCAGGCGATGCGTCCAGTAGCCGATCGAGCGCGCAGGCACGCGGAACGCGGTCTGCTGCGTCAGGCCGACGCCGGCCCGGCCGGGCGACGGCATGCTCCCAGGGGAAGAAGGTGAGGATGGTGCCGGGATGGCCGACCTCGTCGCCGTAGTAGAGGTGGTAGGTGCCCGGATCGTCGAAGTTGACGGTCTTCTTCACGAACCGCAGGCCGAGCGTGCCCCGGTAGAAGTCGAGGTTGCGGCCGGCCGCGCCCGAGATGGCCGTGACGTGATGGATGCCTGACATGGCTCGTTTCCTTTCTCCGCCGTCCGGGCGGGTGCTGAAATCCACATGCAGGAAGATCGGGTTGCTCGATTTGGAATACAATCATGATATTTATGGCCAGTACTGGTTCCCATATGGATACAATATGGACAAGTTCGACGCCATGAACGCGTTCGCCAAGGTGGTGGCGACGCGCAGCTTCGCCGAGGCCGGCCGGCGCCTGGGCCTGACCCGCTCGGCCGTCAGCAAGGCGGTCATGGAGCTGGAGCGGACGCTCGGCGCCCGCCTGCTCGACCGCACCACGCGGCGCGTCGCGCCCACCGAGGCGGGCCTCGCCTACTACGAGCGCTGCATCGCCATCCTGGCCGAGGTGGAGGAAACCGAGCTGCAGGTCTCGCGCCTGCACGACGAGCCCAAGGGCGTTCTCAAGATCAACGCGCCGATGACCTTCGGCATGCTGTACCTCGGCTCGGCGGTGGCCGACTTCATGGCCCGCTACACGCGACCTGACCATCGAGCTGACCCTCAACGACCGCTTCATCGATCCGCTCGAGGAGGGCGTCGACGTCACGGTGCGGATCGGCACGCTCACCGATTCCAGCCTGATCGCCCGGCGGCTCGTGCCGGCCCGGCGCGTGCTGGCGGCGGCGCCGGACTACATCGCCCGCCACGGCGCACCCAAGGTGCCCGCCGACCTCGCGCAGCATCGCTGCCTGAACTATGGGCACACGCAGCGCGCTGCAGCGCTGGCAGCTGATGCAGGACGACAAGCTCATCAGCGTGCCCATCGCCTCGGCGCTGTGCTCCAACAACGGCGACGTGCTGCGCGCCGCCGCCTTGAAGGGCAACGGCATCACCCTGCTGCCGACCTTCATGGTGGGGCCCGACATCAAGGCCGGCCGGCTGCAGGTCGTGCTGCCGGACAATCCCCCGGCGCACCTTGCCATCTACGCGCTCTATGCCCCCAACCGCTATCTCGCCGCCAAGACGCGCCTGTTCATCGATTTCCTGGTCGAGCGGTTCGGCGAGACGCCGGAGTGGGACGATTTCCTGCTGTCCCATCACGTGAAGGCTCCCGCTGCGCACGGCAAGCACAGCGGGCTTGCGCACGCCGCGCTGGCGGCTGTGCGGGGCGTGGCGTAGTCTGCCGCCGAATTTCAACAATCATCCAGGGAGAAACGGTCATGGCGGTTCAAGGCAAGGTTGCGGTCGTCACGGGCGGCGGCTCGGGGATCGGGCGCGCGGCGGCGCTGGCGCTGCAGGGCGACGGCTGGAACGTGGTCGTCACGGGACGCCGCAAGGAGGAACTCGACAAGACCGTGGCCATGGCCAAGGCCGGCGGCGGCAAGATCGTCGGGGTACGCGCCGACGTCAGCAAGCAGGAGGATGTGAAGGCCTTGTTCGCCGAGACCCAGAAGGCCTTCGGCGGTCGCCTCGACTTCCTGTTCAACAATGCCGGCTTCGGTGCTCCGGCCGTGCCGATGGAGGAGCTGCCCTTCGAGACCTGGAAGGGCGTGGTCGACGTGATCCTGCACGGCTCGTTCCTGTGCGCGCAGGAAGCCATCAAGATCATGAAGTCGCAGAACCCGAAGGGTGGACGCATCGTCAACAACGGCTCGATCTCGGCCTACACGCCGCGGCCGAACTCGATCGCCTACACCTCGTCCAAGCACGCCATCACCGGCCTCACCAAGTGCATCGCGCTCGACGGGCGCAAGCACGACATCGCCTGCGGCCAGCTCGACGTCGGCAACGCCGACACCGCCATGGGCGGTCGCATGAAGGCCGGCGTGCCGCAGGCCAACGGCACGGTCGCGCCTGAGCCGGTGTTCGACGTGGAGCACTGCGGCTCGGCGATCCGCTACATGGCGAGCCTGCCGCTCGACACCAACGTGCTGTTCATGAACATCAAGGCCACCAAGATGCCCTTCGAGGGCCGCGGTTGAGGTCCAAGCTCCTCGTTCCGGATTTCTGGGAGCGAGGAGCATGAGTTCGCTGGGATATGCCCATGCCTGGCTGAGGTCCCGGGCAGCGCGGGCGGCTTCGGACATTCTTCTTGGATGCGTGCTGGCGATTGCCGGATCGGTGGCGATCGCCAACGCGCAAGTCCAACCGGCTGCCCCGCTCGGCCAGATGGGCCCCTGGGCGTTTCCAACTGTTGTCGGCTACGCGCTCGCGGCGATCGGGGCCGTTCTGTTCTGCCGCGGTTGCTTCGTTCGATCGGGCGAGCCGGGGCGATGGAGCGGCGGCGCATTGCTGGCGATCGTGCCCGGCATCCCGGTCGTAGTCGTCGCAACGAGGGAATGGGCTGGTCAACTCCTGCTGCTGTTCGGGCCGTCCGAGTTTACCGCTTTGTTTGTCCTGGTGCTGGCCATCGGCATTGCCATCGTTCGCGGCTCTCTACTGCGCAGCATCGGCGTCGCCTTGCTTGGCCTGCTGCTTGGTACGGTCGGGACCGACATTGCATCGGGCAGCGAGCGCCTCACGTTCGGCATTGGCCTGCTGGCAGACGGCATCTCTCTGCCGGTTCTTGCGTTGGGGTTGATCGTCGCGGCCGACGGCCTGATCGGTTTCTTTTCGCCGTCGCTGCTGATTGCCACCTACGTGCGCCAGGTTGCCGGCCTGGCCAGCCGAGCCATTCCGGTGTCTGCCGAGGTGGGCTTGCGTCTGCTGGCGATGGTTGCCATTGCCGCCTCCGTCTACGGCGCCTACACGCTCAACAATTCGCCGTTCGATGTCTATGCGCTGCTCGCGTTCGCCGCGTTCGGCATAGCCTGCAAGATTTTCGACTGGAGCCGGTTGGTGCTCCTGCTGGCCTTTGCATTGGGGCCGCAACTGGAGGAGCATATCCGGCGCGCGCTGCTGATTTCGCGGGGCGAGCATCGACATCTTCGTGCGGTCGCCGCTGAGTGCAACCATGCTGGTGCTGGCCGGCGTCACCCTGTTTGCAGCTGCGCTGCTGGCAGCCTCCCACGCTTTGCGGCAGAGCGCCGCCGCGGCTAGTGTCCTGGTCCTTTGCCTCGCGCATCACACTGCCGCCAGCTCAACGTCCACCATCAGATCCTTGGCGAGGGCTTCAAGCGTAGCTCGCAGATTCAACTCCTCGACACCTTCTGGAACCACAATTGCGGCCTTCGCCTCGAACATCGGCTCTCCCGACATCGAGCCGGTGAACACACGCGTGTCCAACTCGTCGATGCTGATGTTGAGGGCCGACAGCGCAGTTGAGATGCGGTGGATGATGCCGGGATGGTCGACGCCGGTGAGCTCGAGCCGGACGCGGCGGCCCGCGCTGGCCACGGTGCTCGTCTCGCCCTTGCGTATCGCCACGGATATACCGGCATCGCTGAGCCTGCCGAGCGCCGCCTCGAGCGCATCGCTTTCGCTCGGCGGTACGCTCACGCGCAGGATGCCCGCGAACTCCCCGCCCAGTCGCGCCATGGAGCTATCGATCCAGTTGCCGCCGTGCTGGGCAATCGTCTCCGACAGCGCTTTGACGAGCCCCGGTCGGTCCCGCGCGATGACCGTCAACACCATCTCGTTAGCCATCGGTTGTCCTCCCGCTCTGTCCGGCAGCGTGGAGCGGGGTTGGGTGCCCGAATACACGCGCGCTCCGCTGACCGCTGTTGCAGCCGGCAAATTCAATCTGAGTATACGCTCCTAGAAGCAGGGTTGCGCTGGCCGCAACATTGCCTTGGCGCAGATGTGATGTCGTCGAGGGCGGATCATGCGCTAGAGTGCGCGGCGATCGTTCTTCCAGCCGAGGCAAATACCCAATGATCAAGTTCTATTTCAGCGGCGCCCCCAACCCGACCAAGGTGGCGCTGTTTCTCGAGGAGGCGGGGCTGGCCTACGAGCCGATCCCCGTCGATACCCGCAAGGGCCAGCAGTTCACGCCGGAATTCGCGGCGCTCAATCCGAACAACAAGGTGCCGGTGATCGTCGACGGCGATGCGGTGGTGTTCGACAGCAACGCCATCCTGCTCTACCTCGCCGAGAAGACCGGCAAGTTCCTGCCCGCCAACACGCCCAAGGCGCGCGGCGAGATGCTGTCGTGGCTGATGTTCGTGGCCAGCGGCGTCGGCCCCTATTCCGGCCAGTCGGTGCACTTCCGCCATCACGCCACGGAGAAGATCGCCTACGCCACCAACCGCTACCTGTTCGAGGCCGAGCGCCACTACGGCATCATCAATGAACGCCTGGGCAAGCAGCGCTACATGCTGGGCGACACCTACACGATCGTCGACATGTGCCTGTGGGGCTGGGGACGCATGGTGCCCTACGTGGTCGGCGACGACGCGTGGGCCAAGCTCCCCAACCTCAAGCGCTTCGTGGACGAGATCAACGCCCGGCCGGCCGCGCAGAAGGCGGCCACGCTGAAGGACCGCTTCACCTTCAAGGCCGAGATGGACGACGAGGCCCGCAGCAACATGTTCCGGCATCTGCAGCGCAAGGCTGGCTGAGCGGCAGGTCACAACGTCAGGCTAAAATCATAGGGGGTGTCGCAGTGCGGCGCCC
Organism: uncultured Alphaproteobacteria bacterium; assembly: GCA_963735125.1. Taxonomy (GTDB): domain Bacteria; phylum Pseudomonadota; class Alphaproteobacteria; order Rhizobiales; family Hyphomicrobiaceae; genus AWTP1-13. The sequence goes on from CAVTJY010000015.1 coordinate 13,059, forward strand.
CCTTTTTGTTTGCTCGCGGCCGTCAGACTGTCTTTCCACGAACTACTTTGACAGTGCACGGCGCTCCATGCCACCCTGATGTCCTGGGGGCAAAGCTGTCCGTCACACCGCCTTCTAAGAGCGGTAAAAAATCAGCGCCCCCGCAAGAGGAACGTACGCGTGCCAGTGCTCGCGGACCCGCCGGGTTCCGTGATCGCTGAGGCATACGTCAAGGGAGGAAGCCATGAAGAAAGGCGTGCTGACGCTCGGCCTGTTGTCTGTTTCCGTTTGTGCATTTCTCGGCCTCGCCAACGAGGCGCAAGCGCAAGACAAAATCCGCTGGAAGATGCAGAGCGCGTTCGGCAGCCAGCTGCCGCACCTCGGCCCACCCGGCGCAGCGCTTCTCCAAGGACATCGAGCTGATGTCCGGCGGCAAGCTGGAAATCCGCTTCTATGAGCCGGGCGCTCTGGTGCCGGCACTCGAATGCTTCGATGCGGTGAGCAAGGGCTCGGTGGAAGCCTGCTGGACCACGCCCGGCTTCAGCGCTGCCAAGTATCCGGTGCTGCCGTTCTTCACGACCGTTCCGTTCGGGCCGAGCTTCGGCGAGTTCATGGCCTGGAAGTGGTTCGGCGGCGGCAACGCGTTGCGCGATGAAATCTACGCCAAGCACGGCCTGATGGCCTTCGATGCCTACTGCATCGGACCCGAGACGTCCGGCTGGTTCCGCAAGGAGCTGAAGGACTCCACCGACATGAAGGGCCTGAAGATGCGCTTCTTCGGGCTCGGCGCCAAGGTGGTGCAGAAGCTCGGCGTCGAGACGCAGCTGCTGGCACCGGCCGACATCTTCCCGGCGCTGGAGCGCGGCGTGATCGACGCGACCGAGTTCTCCATGCCGACCATGGACATCAAGCAGGGCTTCCATCAGGTCGCCAAGTACAACTACTTCCCCGGCTGGCATCAGCTCGTCTCGTGCAACGAGATCCTGATGAACAAGGCGGCTTATGATGCGCTGCCTGAAGCCTTCCGGGCGATGATCCGCGTCGCTGCCACCGCGCAGGTTGGCTACAACTATGCCGAGAGCGAGTACTCGCAGTTCGCCGCCATGGCCGAGATGACGGAGAAGCACGGCGTCAAGATCAAGCGCTGGAGCGACGAGGATCTCGCCAAGTTCGAGAAGGCCTGGCTGGAGGTGATCCAGGAGGAGTCCGCCAAGGACCCCCTGTTCAAGAAGGTCTCCGACCACTTCCTGGAATTCCGGAAGAAGTATGCCATCTGGGGCGATGCCCAGATCGTCAAGGGCACCTACCTCGCCAAATGACACGATGCGGGACCGGCCTCGCGGCTGATCCGATCGAGTAACTGCCGGCCCGGACTCTGGGTGCAGGGTCCGGGCGATTTTTCCTGCAAGCCTACGGCCTGCCAGCCTACGAGAAGTGCGACGTGAACGGCCTGCTCAGAGCATCGAACGGCATCCGCTGGGTGCTCGAGAAATATGCGTTTGCCACCGCCTGGCTGCTGGTCGTGCTGATGTGCGTGACGTGCTTCGACGTGGCGGCGCGCAGGTTCGGGCTGGCGACGTGGCTCGGCATCCCCGGATTCCTGACGCGGTTCCAGGAGCTGGAGTGGTGGCTGCACACGGCCATCTTCTCCGGCTGGATGGGCTACGGCTACACGATCAACGCGCATCCGCGGGTGGATTCCTACACCGAGGCGCTGCCCTTCCGCTGCAAGGCGTGGCTGGAATTGACCGGCTGCCTGCTGTTCGCATTTCCCTACCTGGCGATCGTCAGCTTCTACAGCCTCGATTTCGTGTGGCAGTCGTTTCGCATCGATGAGGGCTCGGAGAGCGCCGTCGGCCTGGCGCACCGCTGGATCATCAAGGGCGTCTATGCGCTCGGCCTCTGGCTGGTGCTGTTCGCCATCATCAGCGTGATGCTGCGCCTGGTCGCCTACCTGTTCGCGGGCGTGCCGCGGGAGGAGGCCGACATCCAGATCGGCCATGCCGAGCTCGAGGTCTGAGTAGCCATGGTCGACTGGTTCATCGACAATCTCGCGCTCATCATGTTCGCCACCATGTTCGTGGTGATCTTCTGCGGCTTCCCGGTGGCCTTCGTGATGGGCGGCACGGCGCTGATCTTCGGCATGATCGGCTGGATGCTGGGCGTGTTCCCGCTGATCGGCCTGTCCAACATCGTGCTGCGCATGTGGGGGCAGGTGGCCGTCGATCCCGTCCTGGTGTCGATCCCGGCCTTCATCTTCATGGGCTCGATCCTGGAACGCTCGGGCTCGGCCAAGGACATGCTGATGGCGACCGAGGTGCTGCTGCGGCGCGTGCCGGGCGCGCTGGCCGTCGCCGTCATGGTGATGGGCACCATCCTGGCCGCGCCGATGGGCGTGGTCGGCGCCTGCGTGGTGACGCTGTCGGTGATCGCCCTGCCGCAGATGCTGTCCTCGGGGTACGACAAGCGCCTCGCGGTCGGCACCATCTCCTCGGCCGGCACGCTCGGCATCCTGCTGCCGCCGGCCATCATGCTGGTGGTGATGGCCGAGATGCTGCAGACCTCGGCGGGCGTGCTGTTCGCCGCCGCCACCATGCCGGGCTTCCTGCTGTCCGGCCTGTTCCTGCTCTACATCATCGCGCTGTCGATCCTGAAGCCGTCGGTGGCGCCGAAGCTGCCGCCGGAATACGGCCCCCAGACCCGCACGGAGTTCTGGATCGCCATGTGGAAGGGGCTGTTCCCGATGACGGCGCTGCTGTTCATCGTGCTGGGCTCCATCTTCGCGGGCTGGGCCACGCCGACGGAGAGCGCCGGCGTCGGCGTGTTCGGCTCGATGGTGATCGCCGCGCTGAACCGCCGGCTGACCATATCGATGCTGACCGAGGCCATGCGCTCGGCCTGCCGCGCCAACGCCATGGTGTTCCTGATCTTCCTCGGCGCCACCGGCTTCTCCTACGTGTTCCGCGTGCTCGGCGGCGACGACCTGATGATCTCGACGCTCGCCTATTTCGGCGTCGACACCAAGTGGGAGATGCTGGCCTTCGTGATGGGGCTGGTGTTCCTGCTGGGCTTCCCGTTCGAATGGATCGAGATCTGCCTGATCGTGCTGCCGGTGTTCGGGCCGATCATGATGAAGTTCGATTTCGCCGATCACCTCGGCAGCAACGCCTACCTGATGGGTTGGTTCGGCACGCTGGTGGCGGTCAACCTGCAGACGTCGTTCATGACGCCCCCGTTCGGCGCGACGCTGTTCTACATGAAGGGCACCGCGCCGCCGAGCGTATCGATGGGCGACATCTATCGCGCCATGTATCCGTTCGTGGCGCTGCAGGTGATCGGGCTGGCGCTGTGCATCTACTATCCGGGCATCGTCCTCTGGCTGCCCAAGGCAATCGGATTCCTGTGACGGAAGCGCGCCGAGGGCAGCCAAATCCAACCCGCGATCAGCGCACCGCGAACGGCGACGGATAGGGCCGGCCGTACGGCACGCCGGCCATCACGACGCCGGCCGGCTTCAGGTGCACCTTGCCTTGCCGCTTGTTGTTGCGCGTATCGACGAACTCCACCGGCCCCTCGACCACCTCGAGCAGCGATGCGTCCGCGGGCGCGCCGACCTGCAGCGTGCCGAGCTTGGGCGACCGGCCGATCACCTTGGCCGGCGCGCTGGTGGCCATCGCCACCACCTGCTCGAGGGAGAGCCCCATGTTGAGGAACTTGCTCATCACCCAGGTCAGGTACGGCATGCCCGGCGTGTTGCCCGAGAACACGTGGATGTCGGACGAGATGGTGTCGGGTCCGGCTCCCGCGGCCATGGCCGCTTCCGCGATCGTGTAGTCGAAGCTGCCGCCGCCGTGGCCGACGTCGAACACCACGCCGCGCTGCTTGGCCGCCAGCGCCGCCGGCAGCAGCTTGCCGTCCTGCACGATGTTGGTGAACTTGCCGGCGAGGTTGGGCGCGCCCGAATAGCTGTGCGTCAGCACGTCGCCGGCGCGCAGGGCATCGAGGATCTGGCTCATCAGCTCGGGCGTCTCGACGCCGCCGATGTGGCACATGACCTTGGCGCCGGTGCCGGCCATCGTGCAGGCCTGGATGGCACGCTTCAGCGGCTCCAGGCCGTGCTTGGCGACCACGTTCTCGCTCATGCGCACCTTGGCGCCGAGCACCAGGTCGGCGTTCTCGGCGATCGCCTTGGCTGCGGCTTCGGTCTGCGCGTAGTCGATGTTGTAGAGTTCGGGCACGGGAAAGCCGGCCAGGCCCATGTTGGCGATGTGCACGAACGCATAGAGGCGCGCGCGGGTTACAGGCCGACGACGGCACGGCGGAACGCGGCGATGTTGTTGGCGCCCGCATCGCCCGCCGATACCAGCGTCGTGGTGGCCTGGAACGGGATCAACTCGTCGGCCGGGATGCCGATGCCAGATCCGTACGGGAAGACGTGCGCGTGCAGGTCGATCAGGCCCGGCGTCACGAGCTTGCCGGACGCGGACAGCACACGCTGCGCCTTGTCGGCCGGAATGTCGGCCTCCACCGCCTCGATCACGCCGAAGCGGATGCCGATGTCGCGCTTGGCCTTGAGGTTCTGGCTTGGATCGAGCACCTCGCCGCCCTTGATCACCAGGTCGAACTTGTCGTTGGGACCCATGGCGGCGAAGGCGGAGCTGCCAAACGGGCTAGAGGCAGCGAGCGCGAGCACCGAGGTCGATGCGGCGGATGCGAGAAACTGGCGGCGTGAGCGGGCAGGCATGGCAGTTCCCTCCAATGGCATTTTTGTGGTTGCGTGAGGCCGCATCTGTTCCGTAGGCGTCAAGATGCAGCCTGCGCAAGCAGGTACACGCGATTGCGGACCGTTTGTGGCGGCGTGCAGACGTCGGGCTCGCTTCATGCAATGCGGCCAAGAGTGGGCAGCTGCCCTACTTCGTCAGCTCACGCACCGCAGCGAGCACCGCCTCGGCGTGGCCCGGCACGCGCACCTTGCGCCAGCTCTTGGCGATGCGCCCGCTCTTGTCGATCAGGAAGGTGGCGCGCTCGACGCCCATGAACCTGCGCCCCCACATCGACTTCTCGGTCCACACGCCATAGGCCGTCGCCACCGCCTTGTCGGTGTCGGCGGCGAGGCGGATGCCGAGGTCGTACTTCTTGGCGAACTTCCGGTGGCTCTCGACGCTGTCGGGCGAGACGCCGACGATCTCGGCGCCGGCCTTGCGGAAGTCGGCGGCGAGGCAGGTGAAGTCCTTGGCCTCGGCCGTGCAGCCCGACGTGTCGTCCTTCGGGTAGAAGTAGAGCACCACCGGCTTGCCCTTCAGCTTGGACAGCTTGAGCGTGCCGCCGTCGTCGGTCGCCAGCTCGAAATCCGGGGCCTTGTCTCCATCCTGGACCATGACGCGTCCCTTCGTGCGGTGCGGCACCTGACATCCCACGCCGGCGCGCAGGTGCAAACCGATTTTGTGCGCTGCGTCGTGCAAGACGGCCGTTAACGCGCGAAACTCGGCTATCGACATCGCTTCGCGCATTGATATATCACTCGTGCGCTGTCTGGACCTGTGAGGGCACGTGGCGACGTTCGAAGGCAAGCGGACCATTGATGGCCTGGTGGTGACGGTCGACGGCGAGCGCCTCGACGAGCACTACGACGTGCAGCAGTTCACGACCTGGGGCTTCGAGTGGACCTACGAGGGCGACAGCCCCAAGCAGCTGGCCCTGGCGCTGCTGGTCGAGCACCTGCGCGACAGGGAGCGCGCCATCCGGCTGGCCGAGCCCTTCATGAAGAAGGTGGTGGCCGACCTCGACAACGACTGGGTGCTGCACAGCAGCGACATCGACACCGCCATCCGCGCCATCGAAGCGAAATAGCGCTTTGCCGCCGCTGTTTACCTCGCCGCGTGGCCGCGACCCTTGCTGCTGACATTTTTCTGATATATCAAAAAGTCGCCGAGGGGTTGTAAGGCACGGCCGTCAGCAGACGGCCGCCGACAAAATGCTGTAAGCTCCCGCGCAGGAAACGCCGATCTGAATGCCGACGCGGGCTTGCGCTCGCGCGGCGTTCAGATGAACCGCACGACCAAGGAGCAAGCCATGACGATCTCCCGCCGTACCGTGTTGAAATCCATGGCGAGCGCCAGCGCGCTTGCGCTGCCGCAAGGCGTGTTCGCGCCGGCCATCGCCCAGTCGGGCCCCGTCAAGATCGGCATCCTGGCGCCGCGCTCGGGCATCGCCGCCAGCGCCGGCATCAGCGGGCTGCGCGCCACGGAATGGGCGGTGGAGAAGTTCAACGCCGGCGGCGGCATCGCCGGTCGCAAGATCGAGCTGGTGGTGGAGGAGGAAACCAGCGCCAAGGACACCATCGAGCGCTTCCAGAAGCTGGTTCAGCAGGAGAAGGTCGATTGCGTGCAGGGCATCGTCTCGACCGGCGTCGCGCTGGCGCTGGGGCCGGTGGTGGAAGAGGCGCGCGCGCTCACCATCTTCTGGGACGGCACCACCCAGGATGGCGTCGACGAGAAACTGCCCAACCCGAAGTTCCTGTTCCGCAGCACCGACAACGAGTGCGAGGCGGTGATGTCCTCGCTGCTGGCCATCAAGCACTGGAAGGGCCAGTTCAAGCGCATCGCCGGCATCAACCCGGACTATTCCTACGGCCGCAACAACATGGCGGCGTTCGTCGCGCTCCTGAAGCGCTTCAACATCGAGCACGAGGTGGTCACCGAGCAGTGGCCGAAGGTCGGCACCATGGAGCTGACCAGCCACGTCGCCGCGCTGAAGGCGGCCAAGCCCGACCTGATCTTCTCCTCGCTGCTGTTCGCCGACCTGCCGGTGTTCATGAAGACGGCGCACGCGGCCGAGCTGACGCAGGGCACCAAGCTGGTGTTCCCGGCGGCCGGCTGGCAGCACACGCTGATGAAGAAGGACTTCACGCCGGAAGGCATGATCTTCGGGCACAACACGCTGTACTTCGACAACCCGAACGCCACGCCCCTGCAGAAGGAGTTCGTGGCCTGGCACGCCGGCAAGTTCAAGGACTACCCGAACTGGGAAGCCGACCGCGCCTACTTCGCCATCGCCTCCTACAAGGCGGCCGTCGAAGCCGCGGCCAAGGCCAAGGGCGGCTGGCCATCCCAGCCGGACGTCGCCGCCGCCATGATCGGCCTGTCGGTGGAAAGCCTGGGCGGCAAGGGCTCCTGGCGCAAGGACCAGATCGCCGACCAGACCTTCGTGCAGGGCTTCTCGACGCACAAGAACAACTACGACTTCGTCACGCTCGACCCGGCGCGCATCGAGACCATGTACTCGGCCGACCTGCAGAAGCCGGCCGGCGCCAACTTCTGGGACTGGCTGAAGTCCGCGCAGTTCAAGATCTGACGGGTCTCGACCTGCACGATGTCGGCATTCGGCAATCTCCTGCTCGGCGGCCTGTTCCATGCCGCCGTGCTGTTTCTGGTCGCGGCCGGGCTGCAGCTCGTGTTCGGGGTGCAGAAGATCGTCAACCTGGCGTGCGGCTCGTTCTACGCGCTGGGCGCCTACTTCGGCATCACGCTGGTGACGCTGGCCATGAATGCGGGAGCGCCGGCGTGGATGCTGCTCCCCATTCTGCTGGCCGCCGGCCTGCTGATGGCGGCCGTCGGGCCGCCGATCGAGCGGCTGCTGCGCACCGTCTATGACCGCGACGAAAGCTTCCAGCTGCTGCTGACCTTCGCGCTGGTGCTGATGTTCCAGGACGCCTTCCGCTTCATCTGGGGCGCCAATCCGCAGTCGCTCAACAACGTGCATCTCGTGTACGGCAAGGTCGCTTCGGGCGATTTCAGCGTGCCGGTCTACAACCTGCTGGTGATCGCGGCGGCGCTGGGAGCGGCGGTGCTGATCGGCCTGTTCCTGCAGCGCACCAACTACGGCCGCCTGCTGCGTGCGACCGCCGAGAACCGCACCATGGCCGAGGCGCTGGGCGTCAACGTGCGCAGCGTCTACGCGGTGGTGTTCACGCTCGGCACGCTGCTCGGCACGGTCGGCGGCGCGCTGGTGGTGCCGACCTCGGCCGCCTCGCTCGACATGGCCATCGAGTTCGTCATCGAGGCGTTCGCGGTGGTGGTGATCGGCGGGCTCGGCTCGATGTGGGGCGCGCTGATCGGCGCGGTGCTGGTCGGACTGATCCGCGCCATGTCGCTGGTGATCTATCCGGAGTTCGAGATCCTCGCCATCTACCTGATCGTCATCGCGGTGCTGCTGTTCAAGCCGTCCGGTCTGCTCGGAAAGCCGGCATGACACGCGGGCTCGGTCTGTTCGCCATCGTTGCGGCGCTTGCGGGCCTGGCCGCCGTGCCGTTCGTCGCGCCGCCGTTCTACGTCAACCTGCTGGTGCCGTTCTTCGGCTACGCCATCGCGCTGCTCGGGTTCAATCTGCTGTTCGGCTACGCGGGCCTGCTGTCGTTCGGCCACGCCATGTTCCTCGGGCTCGGCGCCTATGGCGCGGCGGTGATCGCCGGCGTGCTCGGCATCAAGCACTTCGAGGCGGTGCTGGTGGGCGTGGCGCTGGCCGGACTGGTGGTCGCCCTGCCGATCGGCCTGATGTGCGTGCGCTACACGGGCATCTTCTTCGGCATGCTGACGCTGGCGTTCGGCATGCTCGCGCACTCGTTCCTGTTCAAGTTCTACCACCTGACCGGCGGCGACAGCGGCATGCGCGTGCCGCGCATGTCGATCCTGGGGATGGACTTCCAGGCCTACAACAAGATGGAGTTCCTGGTCGGGCCTTTCTACTACTACTGCCTGGCGCTGCTGGTGATCGCGAGCTTCATCATGTGGCGCATCGTCAACTCGCCGTTCGGGCTGCACCTGAAGTCGCTGCGCGACAACGCGCAGAAGGCCGAGTACGTCGGCGTGCGCGTGCGCCAGTTCCGTCTCGCCGCATTCGTGATCTCGGCGATCTATGGCGCGATCGGCGGGGCGATTCTGGGCTTTCGCGTCGGCGTGGCGGACCCCGAGCTGGTGCACTGGACGCACTCGGGCCACCTGGTGTTCATGACGGTGCTGGGCGGCTTCTCGAGCTTCCTCGGGCCGATCTCGGGGGCATTGGCGCTGACGCTGCTGCAGGATCAGCTGCAGTCGGCAACGCAGTACTGGCGCTTCGTGCTGGGCGCCATCCTGGCCGCCATGGTGATCTTCTTCCCGCGCGGCCTTGCCGGCATCGCCGGCGACCTGGCATCGTCATTCCCGCGCAGGCGGGACTCCACGCCAGCTGGCATCGCATCCGCGGAGAGGGGGTGACGCCGCATGACACCTCTCGTCGAGACCAAGGGCGTATCCAAGCACTACGGCGCATTCCGCGCGCTCGACGACGTGACCGTGTCGGTGGCCGACGGCGAGTTCGTGTCGATCGTCGGCCCCAACGGCGCCGGCAAGACCACGCTGGTCAACCTGCTGACCGGCCTGCTGGTGCCGACCAAGGGCGAGGTGCGCTTCAAGGGCAACAACATCGCCGGCGTCGGCCCCGTGGTGCTGGCCGAGCGCGGCATGGCGCGCGCGTTCCAGCTGGTGCAGATCTTCCCGCAGCTGACGGTGGCCGAGACCATCGCCGCGGCGGTGGTGACGCATCAGGGCAAGCAGTGGCGGCTGTTCTCGCGGCTGTCGCAGGATGCCGAGGTCGGCGCGCGCGTCGAGGAGATCGCCCGCATCTTCGGATTGCAGCATCGCCTGCACACGGTGTCGCGCCTGCTGTCGCAGGGCGAGAAGAAGCTGCTCGACGTGGCCTCCGCGTTCGCGCTCAAGCCCGAGGTGATCCTGCTCGACGAGCCGACCTCGGGCGTCTCGACGGCCGAGAAGCACGGCGTCATGAAGACCCTGATCGCCGCGGCCGGCGCCGCCGGCGTCAAGGCCATCATCCTGGTCGAGCACGACATGGACCTGGTGGCGTCCTATTCGCAGCGCATCATTGCCCTCTCGGAGGGACGCGTGCTGGCCGATCTGCCGCCCGGGCCGTTCTTCGCCGATCCGGTCATCATCGAGACCGTGGTCGGCAAGCGACGGGGGGCCCACTGATGCTGAGCGTCGCCAACCTCGCCGTCGACATCGAGAACAGCCACATCCTGCGCGGCGTGTCGCTGGAGGTGAAGGCCGGCGAGCTGGTGTGCCTGGTGGGCCGCAACGGCGCCGGCAAGTCGACCACCTTCCGCACCATCATGGGCCAGCGCAAGCCGGTCTCGGGCACCATCACGCTGGAAGGCAGCTCCATCGTCGGGACGCCGCCCCTACGAGATCGCCAGGCTGGGCGTCGGCTTCGCGCCGGAGGAGAGCGAGGTGTTCGGCGACCTGACCGTGGCCGAGAACATCCTGCTGCCGACCTGGACGCGGCAGACCGCGCGCTCCGCCGACGAGCGCGAGGCGCTGGCCTACCGCGTGTTCCCCAAGCTGGAGCGCTACCGGCAGCGCGGCGGCCAGCAGCTGTCGGGCGGCGAGCGCAAGATGGTGTCGATCGCCCGCGCCCTGGCGCTGGACGCCAAGCTGTTGCTGCTGGACGAGCCGACCGAGGGGCTGTCGCCGGCCGTGGTGCCGTCGATCGTCGAGGGAATCGCTTCCATCCGCCAGCTCGGGCCACGCCGTGCTGATCGCCGAATCCAACCTGCATCACGTGCCGGACTTCGCGGACCGCCTCTATGTCATCGAGCGCGGCGAGATCATCTTTTCGGGTCCGCCGGCCGACGCGCGCAAGGATGCGGCCGTGGCCAAGATCGTCGAGGGCACGGTGCTAATGCGAGGATTGACGAGCAAACGGGCATTGGTGTATCTCTGATATATCAGAGCCAGTACCCTGGGCGCCTGCAAGCGGCTATATGCTCGCTTGCGAGGGGGCCCGCAGCGAGGAAACGGCACAATGATCTCGGATCGGCAGAAGAGCTACCGGCAAGTCTACCGCTCGCGCATCATGGGCTTTTATGACGGCTATCTGCACATCGCCATCATCTACGCGATGGGCGCCGCGGCCTTCTACATCTACCTGCAGCACCTGCACAACGTGACGCCGCTCGAGTGGCTGACGATCCCGATCACCTTCCTGTTCACGAACGCGTTCGAGTGGTTCGTGCACAAGTACGTCATGCACCGGCCGGTCAACATCAAGGGGCTGCGCGCGGTCTACGAGCGGCACACGCTCAACCATCACCAGTTCTTCACCGACGACGAGATGCGCTTCCGCGACCACAAGGACTGGCGCGTCACGGTGTTCCCGCCCTACGCGCTGGTGGTGTTCATCCTGATGTCGCTGCCGGCGGGCGTGGTGCTCGGCCACCTGTTCTCGGCCAACGTCGGCTGGCTGTTCATGTGCACGACGACGGGCATGTACCTGATCTACGAGTTCATGCACTTCTGCTGCCACGTCGACGAGAACTGGTTCGTGCGCAACATGCCGTTCGTCAACACGCTGCGGCGCCATCACACCGCCCATCACAACGCGCGGCTGATGATGGAGACCAACATGAACCTGACGTTCCCGATCGCCGACTGGTTCTTCGGCACGTCGGACCTGAACCGCGGCCTGCTCGGCCACCTGTTCAACGGCTACGAGACCCGCTATCTCAAGAAGAACCTGCGCGGCATGCCCAAGCGCCCGGACGAAGCGGCTTCCGCACCGCTGGGGAACTATTGATCGCTCTGGATCCCGGATATTCTGCTGACGCAGAATTCCGGGATGACAATGGTGGTTGAGAGAGCGCCATGCCCAATGATGTGAAGGCTATCGTATCGCTGCTGACGCTGCTGGTTGCGATCGGCTTTGCCTATTGGGAGAACGCCAACGGCAAGCCGCACCTGTTCTGGTTCGTGATCGGCTTTGCCGTGTTCGCCGTGCTGGCCATGTGGGTGTTCCCCGAGGCGCAGGGCGGCAAGCCGGAGCCGCGCAATTCCCGCAGGCCCGAGTAGCGCGGCCGCCAGGAGCGAAGAGATGGCATTGCCGCCGCTCCCGGAGTTGGCCCTGTTCATGGCGCTCGTGCTGGTGCTGTCGCTGTACGGGCTGACGGTCAGCGGGCATTTCCCCGAGGAGCATCGCGACTGCGTCGCTGCGGGCGGGCCTCGGCCCGCTGCTGCTGTGGGGCACGATTGCGCTGTGTGCGGCGCTGACGCTGGCAGCTCTGGCTTTCGCCTGGCAGCGGTTGCCGCTCTCTGCGGCGGTGATCGGCGGCGGGGCCATGGTGCTGTTCGCGCCGCTGCTGCTGCAACCGTTCCCGGACAGCTTCGTCAACGGACGGCAGGGATTGCTGATATTCGCCGGACTGGCGGCCGGCCTGGCGCTGGTGGCCGGCAAGCTCATCGCTTAGGAGGAAGACACATGACGGGGGACAGCCAGAAGCCTGCGGAGAAGAAGCGCGAGAAGCGCACCATCACCGAGATCCGCGAGTCCAAGAAGACCGGCGAGAAGATGGTCTACATGTCGGTGCCCGACTACACGGCGGCGCAATGGGCGGAGATGGCCGGCGTCGATGTCGCGGTCGTCGGCGACAGTCTGGCCATGATCGCGCACGGCCACAAAAGTACGATTCCGGCCAGCATGGACATGATGATCATGCACGCGCAGGCCATCCGCCGCGGCGCGCCCAATACGTTCGTGCTGGGGTGCATGCCGTATCAGAGCTACAACACGGTCGACCGCGCGCTGCATGAACGCCACGCGCTTCATGCAGGACGGCGGCTCCGACGCGGTCAAGCCGCAGGGCGGCAAGAGCCAGGCGCACATCCTCAAGGCGCTGGTCGATGCCGGCATCCCGACCGCCTCGCACATCGGCCTGACGCCGCACACCATCGCCATGTTCGGCGGCTTCAAGATCCAGGGCCGCACGGCGGAGGCGGCCATGAAGATCCTGGAGGATGCGCTGGCCATCGAGGATGCCGGCTGCTTCATGCTGGAGTTCGAGGCGGTGCCGGCCAAGATCGCCAAGCTGATCTCCGAGCAGCTGACCATCCCAACCATCGGCATCGGCGCCGGCGTGGGCACGGATGGGCAGATCCTGCTGTGCCACGACCTGCTCGGCGTGTTCACCGACTTCAAGCCGAAGTTCACCAAGCGCTTCGCCAAGCTGACCGAGGTTGCGGTGGCCGGCATCAAGCAATATGTGAAGGAGGTCAAGGAGGGCTCGTTTCCCGACGATGACCACAGTTACACGGTAAACGAGGCCGAATACGAGAAGTTCGCCAAGCATGGTGGCGAAGCGCCGTCACGTGTAGGTTGGGTCAAGCGTAGCGCAGACCCAACACCGTTCTGCGCTCCGCACTGTGTTGGGTCTTCGCTGCCGCTCGACCCAACCTACGCATTGAGCGTGACCCAGCGCCGCCATATTTGAGGCTTCTAGCCGATAGTGAGATGACCAGCGTAGCCATCAAGAAGCGCAAAGCCCACGCCACCACCGTCAGACCCGAGACGCTCACCGACCAGGCTTATAATCGCCTGGAGGAGATGATCGTCACTCTGAGGCTGGCGCCGGGCGCGGTGCTGTCCGAGCAGGCGCTGTCGACCGACCTCGGCATCGGCCGCACGCCGATCCGCGAGGCCCTGCAGCGGCTGGCGATCGAGGGGCTGGTGCTGGTGCTGCCGCGCAAGGCGATCATCGTCACGGACACCGATCCCAGGAAGCAGCTGCTGGTGCTGGAGGTGCGGCGCGAGCTGGAGCGCCTGCTGGCGCGCTGCGGGGCGGAGCGCGCCTCGCCGGAGGAGCGGCATCAGTTCCAGGCCATCGCCGACGGCATGGACGCGGCGGCGGGCAGCAACGACGACATCGCCTTCATGCGCCTCGACCGCGAGATGAACGGCCTGCTGGCGGACGCCTCCCACAACGAGTATGCGACCCGGTCGATACGCTTCCTGAACGGTCACTCGCGCCGCTTCTGGTACCTGCACTACAAGGAGGCGGCCGACCTGCCCAAGTGCGCCCGCCTGCATGCCGACGAGGCCCGCGCCATCGCCAAGGGCAACGCCGCCCGCGCCATGGCCGCCTCCGACAAGCTGATCGACTACGTGGAGACCTTCACGCGCGCGACGGTCGGCGTGCGGCGGTAGCTCGCCCGCAAGAAGGATCACCCATCCTCAGCCCTGAGCTCGTCGAAGGGCGATTGGGTATCGACAATGCCGTGCTTCGACAAGCTCAGCACCGGGGAGGCGGATGCCGATCTCCCGTGCGATCTGCGCATCTGTCGAGGACGACATCAGGCCGCCTTGCCCCCGAATGCCGAGTGGAGGATCTTGCCGAGGTCGTCCAGCTCGGCGGGCGCGAGGTCGGTGAGCGGCGGGCGGACGGGGCCGGCGTTGCGGCCCATGATCTTCATGCCGGCCTTGACGATGCTGACCGCGTAGCCGCGCTTGCGGTTGCGCAGCGTGATGTAGGGCATGAAGAACTTCTGCAGGATGTCGTCGGTGGTGGCGGTGTCGCCGGATTTGACGGCGGCGTAGAAGCGCTGGGCGACCTTGGGCATGAAGTTGTAGACCGCCGACGAGTAGGTGGTGAAGCCGGCGGCGAAGTAGGGCACGGCGTAGGTCTCGGCCGTCGGCATGCCGCCGATCAGGACCAGGCGGTCGCCCATGGTCTGGCGCACGCGCACCAGCTGCTCGACGTCGCCGTGGCCGTCCTTGAAGCCGATCAGGTTGGCGTGGCGGTCGGCCAGCCGCGCGACGGTGTCGGTGGCGTAGATGCTGTTGTCGCGGTTGTAGACGATGACGCCGATGCCGACCGCGCGGCAGATGGCGTCGATGTGCGCTTCGAGGCCGGCCTGCTCCACATTGAGGAGATAGGGCGGCAGCACCAGCACGCCCTGCGCGCCGGCGGCCTCGGCGGCCTTGGCGAACTCGACCGCCATCATGGTGCCGTAGCCGACGCCGGCGATGATCGGCACCTTGCCCTTGGCCACCTCGACGGCCGTGCGCGTGATGCGCGCGCACTCGGCCAGCGTCACCGAGAAGAACTCGCCGGTGCCGCCGGGCGCGAACAGGCCGACCGCGCCGTGGTCGATGTTGAAGGCGATGCTTTGCCGGTAGTTGGCTTCGTCGAAGCTCAGATCATCCTTGAACGGGGTGGCCGGAAAGGCCAGCAGGCCGGAGCCAAGTTGTTTCTTCAGGCTGGAAAAATCGGCGGCCATGAGGTGCCTCAGCTAGGGAGTTGTGCGGGGGACGCGCCCGGTTAACGGGCCACTTTCCTAAGATGTCGGGTCATCGTACAACTTCGTAGCAGCGCGCCGGGCATTGTTCAACTGAGCCTTTGCCGCCAGTGTCGCGTTTGCCAGGATCGCCGCAGCCTGGCTGCCCAAATCACCGGAGTTCGATAGGCACCCTCATGCCGACCGCCCAGACCAAGTCCGACCTCCGGCCGCTCTACATCCGGCTGCACGCGGACGACAACGTCGCCATCGTCGTCAACGATTTCGGGCTGCCGGCGGGCAGCGAGTTCGGCTGTGGGCTGAAGCTGCTGGAGCGCGTGCCGCAGGGCCACAAGGTGGCGCTGGCGGACCTCGCGCAGGACGCACCGATCCGGCGCTACGGGCAGGTGATCGGCTATGCGGCCAAGCCGATCCGGCGGGGCAGCTGGGTCGAGGAATCGCTGGTGCGCATGCCGGAGCCGCCGGCGCTGGACGCCCTGCCGCTGGCGACCGACAAGCCGGCACCGCAGGCGCCGCTGGAGGGCTACACCTTCGAGGGCTACCGCAATGCCGACGGCTCGGTCGGCACGCGCAACATCCTCGGCATCAGCACCAGCGTGCAGTGCGTGGCCGGCACGCTCGACTACGCCATCAAGCGCATCCAGGACGAGCTGCTGCCCAAGTATCCCAACGTCGATGCGGTGGTGGGGCTGACGCACACGTACGGCTGCGGCGTGGCGATCAACGCGCCGGCGGCCATCATCCCGATCCGCACGCTGCAGAACCTCGCGCTCAATCCGAACTTCGGCGGCGAGGTGATGGTGGTGGGCCTCGGCTGCGAGAAGCTGGTGCCGGAGCGCCTGCTGCCGCAGCAGAATGGTGCGGCCAAGCCGGCGCAGGCCGGACGTGATGCGCCTGCAGGACGAGGCCTATCACGGCTTCGGGCAGATGGTGGGCGCCATCATGGAGATGGCCGAGCAGCGGCTGGAAAAGCTCAACCGCCGGCGCCGCGAGACCTGCCCGGCGTCCGACCTGGTGGTCGGGCTGCAGTGCGGCGGCAGCGATGCGTTTTCCGGCGTCACCGCCAACCCGGCGGTCGGGTTCGCCGCCGATCTGCTGGTGCGCGCCGGCGCCACGGTGATGTTCTCGGAGGTGACCGAGGTGCGCGATGCCATCCACCTGCTCACGCCGCGCGCGGTGGATGAGGGCGTGGCGCGCGCGCTGATCCGCGAGATGGCCTGGTACGACGACTACCTGGACAAGGGCGAGGTGGATCGCAGCGCCAACACGACGCCCGGCAACAAGAAGGGCGGCCTCGCCAACATCGTGGAGAAGGCGCTGGGCTCGATCATCAAGTCGGGCACCAGCCCGATTGCGGCGTGCTGGCGCCGGGCGAGCGGGCGACCACCAAGGGCATGATCTTCGCGGCCACGCCGGCCAGCGATTTCGTGTGCGGCACGCTGCAGCTGGCGTCCGGCATGACGCTCGAGGTGTTCACCACCGGCCGCGGCACGCCCTACAGCCTGGCCGCGGCGCCGGTCATCAAGGTGGCGACGCGCACCGAGCTTGCCCGGCGCTGGCACGACCTGATCGATCTCGACGCCGGCCGCATCGCCACCGGCGAGGCGACCATCGAGGATGTGGGCTGGGAGCTGTTCCGCCTGATGCTGGATGTGGCCAGCGGCCGCAAGAAGCCGTGGTCGGACCATTGGGGCATCAGCAACACGCTGGCCCTGTTCAATCCGGCGCCGGTGACGTAGTTGTGGGACTGGCGCTCAGTCTGGGAAAAGGCCCGGCGCTATTCTCGGAGCCAGTCTTGCGGGAAAGGCAATCTGCCAATCATCCCGCACTCCTGCAGATGTTATGATTCCCTGTTTACTCAGCGCTGCCGTTGCATCGCGAGCGCTTCTTGCGGACTGGCCAATGACATCTGCGACCTCGGATTTGGGTAGCGAGCCCCGAAAGAGGATGGCGTCGAGAATGCGCGGCGACCTGCCAGGCAGCCGGCCATAGCTTGCTTCCTCTTCCGCCCATTTCATGATGCGGTCGCGCAATGATTTTGGCTGCATCAACTTACTCATGAATTTCGTCTGGTCTATGCAAACCTCCAGGAAAAACCTGGTGAAGTCGGACAGAGCAGCTTCGGTCAGGTGTCCACGCCCATCTCGGTCACCTCTGCGAACTTCGTCGCAGGCGGCCAAATTCTTCTTATAGTCGTCGACACGACGCGCCAGACCCCGCGCGATCGACCATAAGCCACCGGTATCAAGTGTGCGCTGCAAGGTTGCGTAGGACATAAGTCTTGTGACGCGACCATTGCCATCCGCGAACGGGTGAATGAACAGCAGCCGGTGGTGGGCCGGGCCAGCAGCGAGAATAGCTTCGAAGTTCTTCAGCCCGGAATACCGCTGTTCGAAGCGATTCATGAATTTGGGTATCGCGCCCGGGCTGATTGCTATGTGGCGCCCAACCTTCGCAGCGTGTTTCCTAACTTCACCGGGGATGACCTCTATCTTGTCTTTTGTACCTCTGTGCTCGACCCATCGCAGGTCGTCGGGAAGCAGACTCGTAAATCGGCGATGTATGCTGCGAATGCCTTCCACTGTTCCTTCGAGGTTCTGAAGGCCGCCTTCGTCAATCCATCGCTGTACTTCGATGTGGGCTTTTGCTTCGAGCTGGAGATCCCGCTTCTTCGGATCTTTGGCGAGATCGTCATTCAGCGCTCGTTCAATATCCACCGGATGGGTGTCATGACCCTCGATGAGATTGCTGTAGTAGCAATTCATGGAACGGACGAAGTCCGCCAGTGGTTCGGTCAATCCCTTAGGCAGGCTTGATCGGAAGGAAGCCGAGCGCTTCGTTAGCTCGAGGACGAGTTCCGTGAGTTCCGCCCTCGAGTTGTTTTCCTCGGATATTGTCATGGGCTCCATCAGGTAGACGTCTTCGCCGTCGTCCCTGGGGCCTTTCTTCGCTGGCTGCCGTGCCGCTTTTCTTGCCGCTTTGTCTGCCGCTTTTTTTGCCATGAGGGATCTTCTATATACGAAAGTAATATCAATCTAGTTACAGGCAAATGCGTCCAGGCGCCATTGTTCGTTGCCGATTTGGCTGCCGCTTCGGTTGCCGCTCATTCTGCTGCTTGCCGCGGCCTCTGCCAAACGTGCCGTGTCCATGCACGCCTTGACAGGTGACCGTATGGTCACCTATTGTCGCCATGTGACGGATGACGATCACGTATTCAAGGCACTTGCTGACCCGACACGGCGTTTCCTCCTGGACCTCCTCTATCAGCGCGACGGCCGCACGCTGACGGAGCTGGAGTCCGGGCTCGAGATGACACGCTTCGGCGTCATGAAGCACCTGCGCATCCTCGAGAATGCGGGTCTCGTCGTCACGCGCCGGTCCGGGCCGGGAGAAGCTGCACTATCTCAACGCAGTGCCGATCCGGATGATTCACGACCGGTGGATCGACAAATACACGGAACGGGCGGTCTCGGCGCTGCTGGCGCTCAAGGCCGACCTGGAACAGAAGGACGAACCGGAATGACGGACAAAGCCGCGACCACGCAGGTCTTCAGGATTGTCATCAAGGCCAGTGCCCAGGCGATCTGGGATGCCATCACCAAGCCCGAATGGACCGAGCGGTACGCCTACGGCGGCCGCGCGCATTTCGACCTGAAGAAGGGCGGCCGCTTCTGGCACCAGGCCAGCGCCGAAATGAAGTCGGTGGGCCTGCCCGACGAGCTGATCGTCGGCGAGGTGATCGAAAGCGATCCGCCGCGCAAGCTGGTGCATACTTGGCACCCGATGTTCAATGCCGACACCGCGGCTGAGCCGCACACGCGCATCACCTACGAAATCCAGGAAAACCAGGGCGGCATGTGCACGGTGACCCTCACCCATGATGTGACGGGCGCACCGCTGGTCGCAGGCATGGTGCCGGGCGGCGGCGATCCGGTGCGGGGCGGCGGCGGCTGGCCGTGGACGCTCAGCGATCTCAAGTCGCTGCTGGAAACCGGCAAGCGCATGCAGGACTGATCCAGGCGGGCAGCGTCATGTGTGGAGGAACTTGCCTCCGCACATGGCGTTGCCGCGCAAGCGTGGCGCCCGCATCGAGCCTGGCTGATGCAGATGCGAGGCCTTCGCGAAAGCCGAGGTCCGGGCCAAAGCAAGATTTCTGTTCAATACCACGGCCCTGCGACCTCAAAGCCCTAGTTTGACCTTCGATCGGCCCATCTGTAGCGATAGGTTGTGAGTTCATTCACAACCTGTGGTTCCATCGGGTGGATCGGGTCCGCACAAGCAACGACCGCGCCTTCTGGGCTGGCCTCGCCGGCGCCAGCCTGCTGCATGCGGCCCTGATCTTCGGGGCCAGCAGCTCAACCCCGCGGCAGGTGGGCGAAAAGGACGGCCTCATGGAGGCCATCAGCATCGAACTGCTCGAGCCGGAGGCCTTGGCTGGCAACACCGGTCCGCAGGAGGGCGAGACCAGCCCGGAGCAGGGGTCCAACAGCGCCCTGCAGCTGCCGCGACCGGAAAGCAAAGCCAACTCCTGGCAGACGGACACCGCGCCCGACAAGCCGGAGACTCCTGCGAGCGAGGCCAAGCCGCAGCAACAGGCGATGCTCGCCCTGCCTGATCCGGAAGCCAAGGAGGCGCAGGCGGAGCAGAAAGAACCCCAGAAAGAGCAGAAAGAGCCTCAGAAGGAGACGACGCAAAAGGAGACGCCGCCAAAGGAGACTCAGAAAGAGGCCAAGAAGGAGAGCCAGAAGAACGCTGCGCCCAAGGCGCCCACGACGAAGGACAAGCAGGCGTCGACGCAGCTCGATTTCTCCATGCCGTCCAGTCTGTTCAATGCACCCGTGGGCGGCGGCGCCAACGCCGTCATGCGTCCGGACGGCATCACGCGCTCCGGCGAGAACGACGATTTCGGCCGCGACGTGGTCAGGGCGCTGCGCAAGACCATGCCGGCGCACGAGAAGATTTTCGGCAGGCTGACGGTGCGGATCCTGCTGTCGCCCAACGGCGACGTGGTGGAAATCCAGCTGCTGAAGGGCTCAGGCAACTCGTACCTGGACCAGATCGTGATGTTCTCGGCCCGGCAGGCCGTCTACCCCTTTCCGCCCAAGGGGGCGACCTCCATCGACCGCACGTTCGTGGTCACCTACATCTACAGCTGATGTCGGCAGCTGCCGCCCCAGTGCTGAGCCCCGTCGAAGCACGGCATGCTGGACTTATCCGCCCTTCGACAAGCTCAGGGCTGAGGTGGAGAACGCCGCACGATCACCACTTGAAGAAGTTGCCGCCGCCGCCACCGCCGTAGCTCGACTTGCCCGAGCCATAGGGCGAGTTGCCGAAGAAGCCCCAGCCATCGCTGGTTTGCACCGGCTCGCGCTGCCGCACCTTGAGGGCGCCCTGCGGCTCGCCGCTCATGACGACCACGAAGTCGGTGTCCTTGCCGGTCTCGATGCTGAGGCCCTCGTCGGAGATGAGCAGGGAAGAGCCCGGCAGTACCACGTCCGAGATGCGCTTCAAGGTTTCGGGCGGGATGGTGATGCGGTCGAGGGCGCGCTTGGCGCCTTCGGTATCCGGCGCAGCCGCCTCGAAGCGCCTCGCCTCGCCCTTGCCGCCCTTGCGCGGCGCTTCGCGCACGACGCCTTCGGCGCCCTTCGGGCCGTACATCGACACCATGCCCCAGCGCGCCTGGTTGTCGGTGTGGTTCAACGCGGTGAAGATGTAGGTGCCGATCGGCTTGTCGGCGTCCTGGATGGTGACCGGACCCTCGAACACCGGCTTGTAGCCCTGGCGCACATAGAGGCGCTGCGTCTTGCGGCTGACGAACACGGACACCGGCAGGCCCTTGCGTTCCGCCTCGGTCGATACGTCCAGCGCCAGGTCCTTGGCCTCCTCCGCGCTCTTCGCGTCGGCCTCGGCGGCCGCTGTGGCCTCGCTCTTGGCCTGGGCCTGGGATTTTGCGGTGGCCAGCTGCGTCTCGGCCTCGGCCAGACGGGTCTTCGCGGTTTCCCTGCCCTGCTCGGCGCGCTTGAGGAGATCGGCGGCGTTGGCCGCGGTCGACGCGGTGGCGGTTTCGACGTCGCGCTCGGCATCCTTGAGCTGCGCCGTCGCGCGCTCCTGGCGCTCTTCGGCGGTGCGCAGCGCCTTGGCGGCAGCGGTGGATTCGGACGCCTTGCGCTCCGCCGACTTGCGGGCCTCGGTGGCCTTGCGGATGGCGGCCTCCGTCTCGCTGGTCTTGGTGGTGGCGATCGACTTCAGGAGATTGATGTGCTCCGGCGAGCCCTGCACCACCGTGCGCCTGCCGCCCTCGACCTGCATCGACTTCGGCGTGAACAGCTTGGGATGCGAGAATTCGGTCAGCGGCACGTCGCTTGGCGCGATCACCACGCGCATGCCGACGTCGGTCAGCTCGAACAGCGTCTCGGCGAAGGCGATCGGCAGGCGCACGCAGCCGTGCGAGGCCGGGTGGCCCGGCAGCGCGCCGGCGTGCAGGGCGATGCCGGTCCAGGTGATGCGCTGCATGAACGGCATGTTGCCGTCCTGGTAGAGGTTGGAGTTGTGCTGCGGTTTCTTCTGCACGACGCTGAAGATGCCGGCCGGCGTCTCGTAGCCGTTCGAGCCCGTCGACACCCCAGACTGCTGAATCATGCGGCCATTGCCGTCGTAGATCGAGATGCGCTGCGCATCGAGTGCGACCAGCGCCAGCACCGGAACGCCCGTGCGCTTGAAGGGCACCATGTCGCCGCGGTCGTTGCTGTAGGACTTCTCCTGGTAGCCGTCATCGTACTGCTGCTGCCGCGATCCGCCGTAGCTGCCGTAGCCCCCGTATCCGCCGTACGGGCTGTACTTGCTGAACTGGGCGCTGAGCGGCTGGCTATGCGTAAGTCCCAGGCCGAGCGTCAGGCCGGCCAAGGCCAGGCCGGTGTTGCTCAAGCGCGAGACAGTCTTGCGGGGCATGTGATTGGTCTCCGTAAGGGCCGCGTCTTATGGCATCGAGCGGGCGACGCGGAAGCCGGCATTCTCCGTGCGCACGCCGGGAGCGGACGCATAGCGATAAGCAGAACGTAGCAGCTGGGGGTAGTAGTTCCATGCGCCGCCGCGCAGGATGTTGAGCGTGCAGTCGCGGCCGGTGACGGCCGAGCCGTCGGTGGGTGCGCCAGCGTAGGTGTCCTTGTAGCAGTCCTCCACCCACTCCCAGACATTGCCGTGCATGTCGTAGACGCCGAAGGCGTTCGGACGGAACGAGCCGACATCCTGGGTCTTCTGGCGGTAGATGCCGGGCTTGGCGCCCACCCCGTAGATGAAATTGCCGTCGTAGTTGGCCTGGCTGACGTTGATGGTGGCGCCGGTCGAGAAGGGCGGCTGCGTGGCGGTGCCCTTGGTGGTGGCGCGCGCCGCGTATTCCCACTCGGCCTCGGTCAGCAGGCGGTAGGGCTTGCCGGTCTTCTTGGCGAGCCAGGCGACGAACTGCTTGGCGTCGTTCCAGGAGACGTTGATGACCGGCCGGCGGCCGCGGCCCCAGTTGTGGTCGTCGGCCTTGTGCGCGCAGCCGCCTTCGGCGACACAGGCGTCCCATTGCGCGAAGGTGACCTCGTGCCTGCCGACGGCGAAGGGTTGCGCGAACACCACCTTGCGCTGCGGCCCCTCGTCGGGATTGCGGCCTCGCTCGCTCGACGGCGAGCCCATCATGAACTCGCCGGCCGGCACCACCACCATCTCGGGGCAGTTGGCGCAGTCGCGAAGGGCGTCCTTCGGCGCACTGCCCTCGCCGGCTCTGGCACGCTTCTGCTGTGCTTCCGCCCAGGTCAACTGGATGAGAAGCAGAAAGACGAAAGCTATCAAGACCCGCAAAGCCCGCTCCCCTTGTGTCTGCGCTGCTTTTATCTGCACCCGCCAAGGATACCCCTGGAAGGGATACGAAGTTGGCCGAAAGGTGGCTTCAGTGCATGCAAATTTTTGGTGAGTCCAACGATCTTTCACGGTGCTGTGCTCGCGAAGCAGGAAAGTTCCCGAGATTAGCGCGCAAGTCGTAAATTGATCGCCAGCGCTTGCCATATGTCGGAAGCGCCGCCAGGGAGGGAAGGATGCCGCTTGTTGCTGTTATGTTGTTGCTTTGCGGTCTGTCGGTCGGGGTGTCCGGCGGTGCTGCGAATGCGGCCGAGATCAAGGTCCTGAGCGCCGGGGCCATGCGCGGGGTGGTGGACGCCCTGCTGCCGGAGTTCGAGAAGCAGACCGGGCACAAGGTGACCGTCGACAACGCAACGGCCGGGGTGCTGGCCCAGCGCATCGAGGATGGCGAGCCGTTCGACGTGGCGGTCATCACCGCGGTGGTGGTCGAAACCCTGGCGGGTAGGGGCAAGATCGCCGACAACAGCCGCGTGGCACTGGCCAAGGTCGGCATGGGCGTGGCCGTCAAGGCTGGGGCGCCCTTGCCGGATATCACGACGGTCGATGCCTTCAAGCGCACGCTGCTGGAGGCCAAGTCGGTGACCTACATCAACCCGAAGGCCGGCGGCACGACGGGGGTGTTCTTCGAGCGGCTGATCGACAAGCTCGGCATCGGCAGCGAGGTGCGCGCCAAGGCCAAGCTCAAGGACGGCGGCTACGTGGCCGACCTGGTGGCGAGCGGCGAGGCCGAGGTGGGCGTGCATGTGATCAGCGAGATCGTGCCGGTGAAGGGCGCTGTGCTGGTCGGTCCGCTGCCGGCGGAAATCCAGACCACCACCACCTACGTGGGCGGCGTCGGCACGGCGAGCGCCAATGCGGAGGCGGCCAAGGCGCTGATCCAGTTCATCGCCGGCCCCGCGTCGGTGCCGGTGTTGAAGGCCAAGGGCATGGAGAAGCCGTAGCGGGCGGTTACGCTGCCGGCTCGGCCAGCAGGTTATTCAAGTCGAGGCGCCGGGTGCCCATGCTGAGCTGGCCATCGGCGCCGACCGGCCACAGCTCGCGCGGCTTGTCCCAGTACAGCTCGACGCCGTTCTGGTCGTAGTCGCGCAGGTAGAGCGCCTCGCTGACGCCGTGGTCGCTGGCACCGTCGAGTTCGATGCCGGCCGCCTGCACGCGCCGCAGCGCGTCGGCGAGCGCTGCCCGCGTGGGATACAGGATGGCCGTGTGATAGAGGCCGGTGCTGCCGGGTGGCGGCGGCTTGCCGCCGAGGCTTTCCCAGGTGTTGAGGCCGATGTGGTGGTGGTAGCCGCCGGCCGACAGAAAGGCCGCCTGGCTGCCGTAGCGCTGCATCAGCTCGAAGCCCAGCACGTCGCGATAGAACGACAGCGCCCGGTCCAGGTCGGCGACCTTGAGGTGCACGTGGCCGATGCGCGTGCCATCGGCGATCGGCTTGGCGGGGCGATGATCGGGGAGGGGCTGCAGGCGGGGCGGTGTTTGCGTCACGGCGATGCTCCGGGTCGGTGCTGTGCCGTGATATATGCATCTGCATCGGACGGGCAAGCCGGCTAAGCGCGTGTCGCGAGATCGTG
>CAVTJY010000016.1:0-25783 GCA_963735125.1 uncultured Alphaproteobacteria bacterium
CGCCGGCTTAGTGATCGCCTAGGATAATCGCCGCCGCGATCCACGGCGCGCAAGCATGCGGCGATTGACAAGCTGGAATAACCTGCCAGGACACGCTGATGGAACGCGCCTCCGACGCCGCCTACGAAGCGATCAAGATCTGGATCCAGACTGCCCGCGTCGCGCCCGGGGGGCTGATCGACGAGGCGGATGCGGCCAGGCAGCTGTCCATGAGCCGCACGCCGGTGCGCGAGGCGCTGCTGCGCCTGCAGTCGGAAGGCTACATCGAGATCGGCCGCGGCAAGGGTATCCGCGTCCTGCCGCTGTCGGCCGCCGACATGCGCCACATCTATCAGGTGATCTCGGGCCTCGAGGTGGTGGCGGTATCGCTGCTGGCGCGCCAGCGCCCGTCCCAGAAGGACTTGCGCTCGCTGAGCGAGGCAACGGCCGAGATGGAGCGGGCTGCGCGGGACGGCAAAATCGATCTGTGGGGCGAGGCCGACGAGCGCTTCCATCGCGAGTTGATGCGGCTGTCCGGCAATCCCAAGCTACATGCCGTCGGCAGCCAACTCAGGGATCTCGCCAAGCGCGCCCACATGGTGGCGGTGCGCCTGCAGACCGACGCGTACCGCTCCCGCTCCACCGCCAACCACAAGGTGCTCATCAAGGCGGTTATGACCGGCGACGACCAGGGGGCGGCAGCGCGCCACCTCGAGCAGCGCCAGCGCGGCGAAGACGCCCTCGTGGGCATCGTCGAGAAATTCAATTTGCCGAGCTTGTGATCTTGCAAATATATTTATTGATATATGCCGCGCCCGCCCGTAGGGTCCCGCACCGTGGGCTGGCTTGCGCGGCCGGCAAGGTGGTGATCGGAAGGCAAGGATGAAGACGTACGAGATAGCTGTGGTGCACGGCGACGGCATCGGTCCCGAGGTCTGTCAGGCGGCCATCGATGTGTTGAAGGCGACGTCGTTGTCCAACGCGCTCAAATTCGTCGAGTATCAGGCTGGCGCCAACCAATACCTCAAGAGCGGCACCGCCTTTCCGGACGAGACCTACCACGGCTGCAAGAAAGCGGACGCGATCCTGCACGGCGCCGCCGGCCTGCCGGGCGTCACCTATCCGGACGGCACGGAGACCGGCATCGAATTCGGCCTCCAGCTGCGCTTCCGTCTCGATCTGTTCGCCAACGTCAGGCCGATCAAGCTGCGTCCCGGCATCACCTCGTGCCTGCGCGGGCGCAAGGCCGGCGATATCGACTACGTCATCCTGCGCGAGAACACGGAGGGCCTGTATGCGGCCCGCGGCAATGGCGTGATTTTGCGCGACGAAATCGCGGTCAATTCGCTGGTGGTTACACGCAAGGGCATCGAGCGCATCTGCCGGGCCGCCTTCGAACTCGCCCGCAAGCGCAACGGCGCGCCCCGCGACGGCAAGAAGCGGGTGACCGTCTGCGACAAGGCCAATGTGTTGCGCACGTATGCGTTCTTCCGCAAGGTGTTCAACGAGGTGGCGGACCAGTATCCCGACATCGAGCGCGACTATGCCTACGCCGACGCGATGACCGTCTACCTACTCGATCGTCCCGACCACTACGACGTGATCGTGATGGAGAACATGTTCGGCGACATCATGTCGGATCTCGCCGCCGCCACCGTCGGCAGCATGGGCATGTCGCCGTCCGCCGAGCTTGGCGTTGAGCACGGCTTCTTCCAGGCGGCGCACGGCTCCGCGCCGACCATCGCCGGCCAGAACATCGCCAATCCCTACGGCACCATCCTTTCGGCCGCGACGATGCTGCAGTGGCTGGGCGAGCGCCATGCCGACCAGCGGCTCACCGCCGCGGCGGACCAGATCGAGAAAAGCGTCGAGGCGGCCATGAAATCTCCGGATGGATTGACGCGCGACCTTGGCGGCAAAGCGACGACGAGCGGAGTGAGCAGCCTCGTCATCGACGGGTTGGGCCACGCCTAGACAGACGGCGCCGAGTGCTTCGATCAGAAACGATCTTGCTCTAGACGGCGCCGAGTGGCCAAACCGAAGGGTTCGACGGGTCGATGCCATGAGCATCTACGCAAAGGACAAGAGCCCGCACTACGCCGTGCGTTCCGCATGGCTGGCCCTGCACGACGAGCCGGTCCTGGAGCCGGAGCGGCCCATCGTCGATGCTCATCATCATCTCTGGGATCGGCCCGAGAGCCGCTACCTGTTCCTGGATTTCCTGAGCGACCTGGGCGCCGGCCACAACATATCCGCGACCGTGTTCATGGAATGCGGCGCGATGTATCGCAAGCATGGCCCCGAAGCCGAACGTGCCGTCGGCGAGATGGAGTTCGCCGCCGGCGCAGCCGCCATGAGCGACAGCGGCGGCTATGGCGACTGTTCGGTTTGCGCGGGCATCATCGGCTCCGGCGACCTGCGCCTCGGCGACGACCTTGGTCGCATCCTGGAGCTGTACAGGAATGCGACGGGTGGCCGCCTGCGCGGCGTCCGGCAGATCGCGGCCTGGCATCGCGATCCGGCAGCGCGCGGGTCGATGGCAAATCCACCGCCGGGCCTTCTCCTTGAACCGGCGGCGGGCCGCGGCCTTGCCGCCATCGAGCGGGCCGGCCTGGCGTTCGACGTGTTCGCTTATCACACCCAACTTGGCGAATTGGCGGAGGTGGCGCGCCGGCATCCTGGCCTGCCGATGATCGTCAACCACATCGGTGGCGCCATCGGCATCGGCCCCTACGCGGGCCGGCGCGATGAGGTCTTTTCCGATTGGCGCGCTGGCATGATCGAGCTCGGCCGCTGCGCCAATGTCCGCGTCAAGCTGAGCGGGCTCGGCATGCGGGTGTTCGGCTTCGGGTTCGGGGATCGCCCGCAGCCGCCCTCCTCGTCCGACCTCGCGACGGCATGGGCACCCTATGTCGAGGCGTGTATCGAGATCTTCGGCGCCGACCGCTGCATGTTCGGCAGCAACTTCCCCGTCGACAAGGGAACGTGCAGCTACCGCGTGCTGTGGAACGCGTTCAAGCGGATCGTTGCCGGCGCGTCCGAGCGCGACAAGCAGGCGCTGTTCGCCGGCACGGCCAGGGACGTCTATCGCCTGGCCGACGAACGGGCTTCGGCACAGGAGCGCGGCCGGTGAACCACATGGCCCGCCGCCGCATCGCCCGGACCGCACTTGCAGTGCCGGTGCTGGGATTTGGCGGCGCCACGCTGGGTGATGCCCCAGGTGCCATCAGCGAGCACCAGGCACTGGCCGCGCTCGAGGCCGGCTACACAGCGGGCATCGACTATTTCGACACCTCCCCCTGGTACGGCAACGGCAAGAGCGAACTGCGCTTCGGCGCCGTGCTGCGCGACAAGCCGCGCGCCTCGTTCATCCTCACCACCAAGGTCGGCCGCGTCTACGCGAAATGCACCGATCCCAATCATCCGAGCCAGGTGCGCTGGCGCGGCGGCCTGCCGTTCAGCCCGACATTCGACTACACGCGCGACGGCGTGCTCCGGTCCTACGAGCAGAGCCTGCTCCGGCTCGGGCTGTCCTCGGTCGACGCGCTGCTGATCCATGACATCGACGAGGGCCACCAAGGCAGCGCAGCGGGCGTCGAGAAGCGGCTTGGCGAACTCGCCGACAGCGGCGGCTACGAGGCGCTCACGCGTCTGAAGGCATCGGGCGAGATTGCCGCCATCGGCGCAGGCGTCAATCGCATCGGCATGACGCCGAAGTTCCTCGAGCGCTTCGATCTCGACTTCTTCCTGCTCGCCATGCCCTACACGCTGCTCTGCCAGGACGCTCTCGACGAGGAACTGCCGGCCTGTCTCGCGCGCGGCGTGTCGGTCGTGATCGGCGCGCCGTTCGCCTCGGGCATTCTTGCCAGCGGCGCGGTCCCGACCGCGACCTATGCCTATCAGCCCGCGCCCGGTGCGATGGTCGACAAGACGCGGCACATCGCCGGCGTCTGCGAGCGCCACCGCGTGCCGTTGGGAGCGGCCGCCCTGCAGTTTCCGCTGGCCCATCCGGCCGTCGTCTCCGTCATTCCGGGGCCGAGCAGCGCCGATCAGGTCAGGGCCAACGTCAAATGGATCGCGCAGCCGATACCCGCTGCGTTCTGGGAAGAGCTGAAAGAGAGGGGACTTCTGCGCAAGGACGCGCCCGTACCACTAGCCGTGTGACCCACAAGGTCACCGAAAAAATATGACAACGCAAAGGAGGAAACCATGCTGATTACTCGCCGCAACATGACTATGGGCCTGGCCGCATCCGGCCTCGTTATCGGCGCGCCAGGCGTACTGGCGCAGGCACCGCTGAAACTCACACTCGCGCACAACGCGCCCCCGAACAGTCCCAAGGGCATGGGCGCTAGCAAGTTCGCCGAACTCGTGGCCGGACAGAGCGGCGGCAAGATCGCCATCCACGTCGCACCCTCCGAGCAGCTCGGCAACGAGAACACCAACATGGCCGCGCTCCGCACGGGAACGCTGGATTTCGGCAGCCTCGGCCAGGGTGCGCTGCTGTCGGTGGTGCCCGAGATCGCTGCGATCGGGTTGCCGTTCCTGTTTTCCAATCTGCCCGATGCCTGGGCCGTGATGGACGGCCCGGTTGGTCAGGAGCTCGCCAAGCGCCTGGAGTCGAAGGGCATCGTGTTCCTGTCCTGGTGGTGCAACGGCATCCGCCAGACCACCAACAGCAAGCGCGCCATCACCAAGCCGGACGATTTCAAGGGCCTCAAGATCCGCACGCCGCTCGACGCCGCTACCGTCGATACCTTCTCGGCGCTCGGTGCAACGCCGCAGCAGATCAGCTTCGGCGAGGTCTATCTCGCGTTGCAGAGCGGCGTCGTGGACGGCCAGGAGAACCCGCTCGCCAACATCTACACGGCGAAGTTCTACGAGGTGCAGAAGTTCCTGACCTTCACCAACCACAAATACGAGGTGACGGGCCTCGTCATGAGCACGGCGGCGTGGGGACGTCTTTCGGAGGACAACCGCAAGCTGGTCAAGCAGGCGGCCATCGAAGCCGCAGCCTATCAGCGCAAGACCGTGGCCGACGCCGAGGAAAAGCTGGTCGGCGAGTTCAAGGCCATGGCTTCCCTGCAGATCAATACGGTCGATACCGCGCCATTCAAGAAGGCCACCGAGGTCGTCTGGGATCAGTGGGAGACCAAGCCGTTCGGCGATTTCGTGAAGCAGCTCCGCGCCATCCGCAAGTAGCTCTTGTTCTGGACGTTTCAGGGCGAGCCTGAGCCCCGTTGGCTCGGGGCTCGCCCATGTTTCAGGTGCCTCGAATGACGACGAGAGCAGGCGTTCTGGCGGTGGCAAACTGGCTGGATCGCGCCATCGACGCCGCATGCAAGTTGCTGCTGCTGGCGACCGGGCTCGGCCTGCTCACGCTGCTGACCGTGGTCGTGGTGATGCGGTACGCGATGTCATCCGGCCTAAGCACGGCTCCGGAGATGACCGAGCTGATGTTCGCCATCTTCGTCATGGCAGGCATCGTGCAGGCGGCCCGCATGGGCGTTCACGTGGCGACCCAGCTGCTGCTGCATATCCTCGAAGGCAAGTGGCGCACGCGGCTGGCGGTGCTGATCAATGCCGTCATAGCGGCCACCTACGCGCAGCTCGCCTGGTACGCCACTCTGAACGCGAACATCGCCCACGATCAACATACACCGGTGCTCAACATTCCCTACAGCGTCGGCTATGGCTGCCTGGCGCTCGGGCTGGCGCTGGTCGCGCTGTGCAGCGTGCTGGCCATCATCCGCCACACGCTGGGCAACGAAGGTGTTCGTGTCGATCTCGCCGATCCCGGGGCAGCCGTGACATGAGCACAGTTCTGATCGCGGCTTTCTTCGTGTTGCTGGCGCTGTCGTTCCCGGTGGCGCACGCCCTGCTGATCGGCGCGACGCTCGGCGTGATGACGTCCGATCACTTCTCGCTGTACGGCATCGTCCAGCAGCTGTTCGTGCCCACGCAGAGCTTTCCGCTGATCGCCATCCCGTTCTTCGTGATGGCGGCCGAGCTGATGATGAACGGCACGCTCGGCCGCAACCTCATCGATTTCGCCACCGATCTGGTGGGGCGCTTTCGCGGCGGCCATGCGCAGGTCAGCGTGCTGGGCTCGACGCTGTTCGGCGGCGTGTCCGGCTCGGCGGTCGCCGACGCGACGGCGCTCGGCGGCATGCTGATCCCGTGGCAGGTGAAGGCTGGATATCCGCGGGCTTTCTGCGGCGCCACCATCGCGGCGGCCTCCACCATCGACATCCTCATCCCGCCCTCGATCCCGCTGATCCTCTATTCGCTCGTCTCGAACGCCTCGATCGGCGCCCTGTTCTTTGCCGGCATCCTGCCTGGCCTGCTGCTGGCCGTCGGCTTCCTGCGCCGTCTGCAACATCAGCGCGCGCTTGCGCGGCTTCCCCTACGAGAAGACGCCGGTGGCGTGGGGGCAAATGGCGCGGCGCGGCTTCTACGCCATGCCGGCCCTCATCATGCCCGTGCTGGTGCTGGTCGCGCTGCGCTTTGGCGTGCTGACTCCGACCGAGATCAGCACCAGTGCCGTCGTCTACGCGATGCTGGTGTCGGCCTTCTTCTATCGCGACCTGACCTGGACGCGCGTCAAGCACTCGATCTACACGGCGGGTATCGCGACCGGCGTCGTCATGCTGCTGATCATGGCCTCGACGGCGGCCGGCTGGATCCTGACCCTCGACCAGATCCCCGACCAGTTCCTGGCCTGGGCAGGCTCGCACTTCAACACGCAGTTCTCGGTTCTGCTGCTGATGAACTTCATGATGCTGGTCGCCGGCATGTTCATCGACCTGCCTGCCGCCATCCTGCTGCTGACCCCGCTGTTCATCCCGCTCGCCCAGACATACGGCATCGATCTCGTGCAGCTCGGCATCATCATGGTCGTCAATCTGGCGATCGGCCTCTACTCGCCGCCGGTCGGCACCACCCTGTTCATAGGCAGCATGCTCTCGAAGGCGCCGATCGGCCAGGTGGTCAGGGAGCTATTGCCGTTCTATGCGGTCGGCTTGATCGTTCTCGCGCTGATGAGCTACGTGCCGGCTCTGACGCTGCGCATGCATTGATGGCGGATGCCCAGCATCGAATAAAAATCTGGTCGCACCCTGCGACGTCGCGTCTGGTACGATCCCGGGTGTCGCCCACTCGAGGGCGCCGCTTCCGCGAAGCATTGTAGCCTGACTGTTTCCACCTTGTTGGCCTTGGCCGTTCGATGGAACGTCGGATCGCCCACTATCCATGGTAGCAACGCGGTGATGGAGAGCTTCTTCTCGCCCCTCAAGGTCGAACGCGTGGCTCGCAAGACCTACCGCACAAGGGACCAAGCCAGAGCCGAGGCGACAGCTACCACACCGACTGGCAAGTCTTGCGACTGACTTCGAAAGAGCATCTTTGGAGATTGGTCATGAAAGAAGACCGCTACCACAAGCACCGGCTGGCAAACCACGTGCTGCATCCCGAGACGCTCATGCTCGGGTATGGGTATGATCCGTTGCTCTCGGAGGGCGCCGTCAAGCCGCCCGTGTTCCTGACATCCACGTTCGTGTTCCGCTCGGCCGAGGAAGGGCGCGACTTCTTCGACTATACCGCTGGCCGGCGCCAGCCGCCGGAGGGCCAGAGCGGCGGCCTCGTCTATTCGCGCTTCAACCATCCCAACAGCGAGATCGTCGAGGATCGCCTCGCAGCCTACGAGGAAGCGGAATCCTGCATCCTGTTCTCGTCGGGCATGTCGGCGATCGCGACGACCATTCTCACCTTCACCAGGCCGGGCGATGTCATTCTGCACTCGCAGCCGCTCTATGGCGGCACCGAGACGCTCGTGTCGCGCACGCTGACGGCCTACGACATCGAAGCCGTCGGCTTCGCGGACGGCGTCGACGAGACGAGCATGCGAGAGGCCGCGGAGATGGCGCAAGCCAAAGGGCGTGTCTCGGTGATCATGATCGAGACCCCCTCCAACCCGCTCAATACGATGGTCGACATCAAGCTGGTGAGCCGCATCGCCGACGACATCGCATCGCGGCAGCAGCACCGCCCGATCATCGTCTGCGACAACACGCTGCTTGGGCCCGTCTTCCAGCGCCCGCTCACCTTGGGCGCCGACGTATCGGTGTACTCGCTCACCAAGTACGTCGGTGGACACTCCGACCTGATCGCCGGCGCGGCGCTGGGCAGCGAGCGGCTCATGAAGCCGATCAAGCAGCTGCGGGGCGCGATCGGCACGCAGCTCGACCCGCATTCCTGCTGGATGCTCGGCCGGTCGCTTGAAACGCTGGCGCTGAGAATGGAACGGGGCAACAGCAACGCCAGGATCGTCGCCGAGTATCTGCGCGATCACCCGAGGGTAGCAAAGGTGCACTATCTGCCGTTCCTGCCGGCGGATGCGCCGCAAAGGCCGGTGTACGAGGCGCAATGCACCGGCGCCGGCTCGACCTTTTCATTCGATATCAAAGGCGGACTTGCTGAGGCCTTCGCCTGCCTCAACCGATTGCAGATCTTCAAGCTTGCCGTCAGCCTGGGCGGCACCGAGTCGCTGGCCTGCCATCCAGGCAGCACGACCCATTCGGGCGTGCCCGCCGAATTGCGCGCCCGCATCGGCGTCAGTGACGCGACCATCCGGCTCTCGATCGGCATCGAGCACCCTGACGACCTCCTCGCAGACCTGTCGCAGGCGCTGATGGCGAACGAGAAACCGGCCACCGGCCGTGGCGCCGTCTAAGAACCATCAGTGGCGCATGGGCACACGGCAGGCCTCATAGAAGAGTTTGGCTCATGCTCGCTTTCCTGCTCCGGTGATTGACGCGGCGATGGCGCGCAGGAAATCGCGCGCCGTCATGCCGACGCGCGCCTCGCAATCGCGCGCTGTCTTGTTGATGTGGCTGATCAGTCCGTCCTCCAGCGTCGAGCGTCCGTCGCCGATGCGCGCGCTGTCGGCGCTGACCGTCGCGGCGGCCATGCCTCGGGCGTCGAGCGCGGCAAGGCGCCCGATGCCCGCCTTCCCCATGCCGACGCCGGCGTCGTTGAAAAGCGCTGCCAGCGCCGCCGTCTTCAAGGCACGTTCCGGCTGCCCGCCAAGCAGCCCTCCGTGCGAGCCCGTGACAATCAGCTGCCCGGTATCGGCGAGCTCGACCAGGGAGGCGGAATCGACCACGACGATGCGCGGGCCCGCCCGGCTCGCCTGGCAACTCGAAGCGATGCTCCTTCTGCGCTTCGAGCTGGCCGCTCGGTGGCAATGCCAGCTCATGCAGGAGCACCAGGGCGTCCGCCGCCAGCATCCCTGCCCGCACGCCCAGCGCCGAGGCGTGCTGATTGACATGGCTGATGACGCCGCGCCGGCGTCCGTCCTCGCCGTCGCCGATGCGCGCCGACCGGTGCGAGATGGTGGCTGCGGCCATGCCGATCGTATCGAGCAGCGCCAGCCCGCCGATGCCGGCAAAGTCGCGCCCAACCCCTGCGTCGTTGAGGATCACCGCGCGCACGCCGGCCCTGGCCGCGAGGTAGGCCGCGTAGGCGCCGCCGTGCGAACCGGTCAGCAGGGCCGCCCCGCGAGCCGTCGCGGGCAGGGTCGTGACGCTGTCGGCAACGATCATGGCGCGCCCGGGCTCATGCTGCGGCTGGCGCTGCGCCGGGACTGGGCCGCAAGCGAGCGCGCGACTTCGCCCAGCACCTCGTCCAGCGCCCCGACCAGCTCGTCGATCTCCGCCTCCGTGATGATGAAGGGCGGGCTGATCTGCAGCTGGTCGCCGCCGAACCCGCCGCTGCTGATGCCGGCGGTGATGATGATGTTGCGCGCGCGCATATGCTCGACCACCCGGCGCGCCACCTCCAGCGATCGTTCGAAGGGCGCCCGCGACGTGCGGTCTGCCACCAGCTCGATGCCGAACAGCAGGCCCTTGCCACGTATCTCGCCCATCATCTCGTGGCGCCGGGCCAGCCACTCGAGCTTTTCCTTGAGATACCGGCCGATGCTGGCGGGCCGCGTGAACAGTCCCTCGTGCCGCATGATCTCATGCACCTTGAGCCCGATGAAGCAGGAGGATGGCGTGCCGGAGTAGGTGAGCCCGTGCACGAAGCGGCCCGTTCCGTCGCTCAGCGCCTGGCGGATCTTGTCCGACACTACCATGGCGGCGAGCGGCGCATAGCCGCTGGCAATCGCCTTGCCGAGCGTGATGATGTCGGGCTCCACCGCCCACTCGCTGATGGCGAACGGCCGGCCGCAGCGGCCGTAGCCGCACAGCACCTCGTCGGCGACGAACAGCACGTCATACTTGTCGCAGATCTCGCGGATGCGGGCGTAGTAGGCGCGCGAGGCGGACACCGCCGGAGCCGAGGTGCCGATCACCGGCTCGGCGATGAACATCGCCACCGTCTCCGGGCCCTCGTTGACGATGGCGCGCTCCAGCTCGTCGGCGCAGGCGAGGCTGCATTGCCCCGCGCCCGCGCAATAGGCGCAGCGGTAGGCATAGGGCGGCGCGATGTGCGTCACCGGCAGCAGCAGCGGCGAATACAGGCGCCGCCAGTCGGTCCGCCCCGACAGCGACAGCGCCGCCAGCGTCACGCCGTGATAGCCGCCCCAGCGGGCGATCGCCTTGTACTTCTGCGGCTTGCCGGTCTCGACGAAATACTGCCGGGCGAGCTTCCAGGCCGAATTCGTTGGCTTCCGAGCCGCCCGAGGTGAAGTAGACCGCGCTCATGCCGGGCGGCGACAGCTCGATGATGGCGGTGGCGAGCTTCTCCTGCCAGGGGTGCGTGAACGTCGAGCCGTAGACGAAGGTGACCTCGTCGCCCACCTCCACCAGCGCCCGCCAGATCTCCGAGCGCCCGTGCCCGATGCCGACCACGCTGGCGCTCGCCGAGCCGTCGAGATAGCGCCGCCCCTGCGCGTCGTACAAATAGACGCCCTGGCCGCGCACGATCATGGGCGGGGTCGCCTTCAGGTTGCGGTACAGGACGGTGGAGTGGTTGGCGGTCATGCCGTCTCCTGCACGAAATGGCCGTCCTCGATGGTGCGCCAGGCGCGCGCGGGCGGCTGGTAGTTCGGCGCCCGGATGGAGCTCGGCAGCTCGCCTGCGCCCAGCCGGCGGCGCGCGCTCCTGCGGCCGGGGTCTGGAACCGGCACGGCGCTCAGCAGGCGCTGCGTGTAGGGATGCTGCGGGTTCTCGATGATGGCGTGCCGCGGCCCGATCTCGACGATCTCGCCCAGGTACATGACGGCGATGCGATGGCTGATGTGCTCCACCACCGCCATGTCGTGCGAGATGAACAGGTAGGCGAGGCCGAGCTCGGCCTGCAGGTCCATCAGCAGGTTGAGGATGTGCGCCTTCACCGACACGTCGAGCGCCGAGACGGCCTCGTCCGCCACGATCAGCTTCGGGCCCAAGCGCAAGTGCGCGGGCGATGGCGATGCGCTGGCGCTGGCCGCCGGAGAACTCGTGCGGGTAGCGGCGCGCCATGCCGGGCTCCAGCCCCACCCGCGTCAGCGCCGCCGCGACGCGGTCTGCCGGTTTCGCTGCGGCCGGCGATGCCATGCACCAGCATCGGCTCGGCGATGGCCTGGCCGATGGTCTGGCGCGGGTCGAGGCTGGCATAGGGGTCCTGGAAGATCATCTGCATGTGCGGACGCAGCGCCTTCAGAGCGCCCGGCGACAGCGCCGTGCACCTCGCTCTCCTCGAACCGCACCGTGCCGGCGCTCGGCTCGACGAGGCGCAGGATCGAGCGCCCGGTGGTGGATTTGCCGCAGCCCAACTCGCCGACCAGCGCCAAAGTCTCGCCGCGCGCCAGCTCGAACGACACGTTCTCGACGGCATGCACGCGCGCCTTCACCCGCCCGAGCACGCCGGCGGTGATCGGAAACCTGGTCGTCAGGCCCTCGACCCGCAGCAGCCTCGCCTCCGCGACCGGCAGCTTCAGCGCCGCGCCGGGCTCGGCTCATGCGCCCGTCGACTGGATCGATCACCCGCAGCTTGCGCGGGCCGGCCTCGCCGCGCATGGAGCCGAGCCGCGGCACCGCCCCCACCAGGGAGCGCGTGTAGTTGGCGCGCGGGCTGGCGAACAACGTCGTGGCCGGCGCCTCCTCGACCTTGTTGCCCCGCCACATCACCAGCACGCGGTCGGCCACCTCGGCCACCACGCCCATGTCGTGCGTGATGAACAGGATGGCCATGCCGCGCTCGCGCTGCAGGTCCTTCATCAGCTCGAGGATCTCGGCCTGCACCGTGACGTCCAGCGCGGTGGTCGGCTCGTCGGCGATCAGCACCTTCGGCCGGCAGGCGAGCGCCATGGCGATCATCACGCGCTGGCGCATGCCGCCGGAGAACTGGTGCGGATAGTCGGTCAGCCGCCGCTGCGCGTCCGGGATGCGCACCAGGTCGAGCATGCGGCGCGCCTCGACCAACGCTCCCTGCCGGTCGAGGCCGCGGTGGTAGCGCAGCGCCTCGGCGATCTGGAACCCCACGCTCAGCACGGGATTGAGGCTGGTCATCGGCTCCTGGAAGATCATGGCGATCTCGTTGCCGCGCAGCCGCCGCATGTCCGCCTCGGGCATCGACACGAGGTCGCGGCCGTCGAGCAACGCGCGGCCCTCGACGCGGCCATTCACCTGCGGCACGAGCCCCATCAGCGACAGCGCCGTGACGCTCTTGCCCGAGCCCGAACTCGCCGACGATGGCCAGCGTCTCCGTGCGCCCGAGCGCGAAGCTCAAATCATTGACGACCGCGCGCCAGGCGCCGCCCGAACGGAACGACACCGACAGGCCCTCGACGGACAGCAGCTGCTCGTGCGGCTCGGTCATTCGCCGCTCTTCAGCTTCGGATCGACGGCATCGCGCAGCCCGTCGCCGATCAGGTTGAGCGAGAAGATCACGATCAGCACCGCCGTGCCCGGCACCACCGCCAGCCAGGGGCTGTCCAGGATATTGTCGAAGCCTTCGCGGATCATGCCGCCCCAGGTCGGCGTGGGCGGGCGCAGGCCGAGGCCGATGAAGGCCAGCGAGGCCTCGGTGCGGATGGCATTGGCCAGCCACAGCGATCCCATCACCAGGATCTCGGCGAAGATGTTGGGCAGCACGTGCCGGACGAGAATGCGCGGCGTCGAGAAGCCAAGCGAGCGGCAGGCCTCGATGAAGTCGCGGCCCTTGAGCGCGATGGTCGGCGCCCTGGCGATGCGCGCGAAGGCCGGAATCGAGGTCAGCGCGATGGCCAGGATGATGTTGGCGAGCGAGGGGCCGAGCATGGCCACCACGATCATGCCGAGGATGAGGGACGGGAAACGCCAGCAGCACGTCCATCACCTGCATGGCGAAGGCATCGAGGCGCCCGCCGTACCAGCCGGCGACGATGCCGATCAGCGAGCCGACCACGATCGCCACGGCCGTCGAGGCGAGCCCGATCAGCAGCGACAGCCGCGCCCCGTAGATCATGCGCGCCCAGATATCGCGTCCGTATTCGTCGGTGCCGAAGATGTGCGCCGCGCTCGGGCTGGCCAGCTTGTGCGTCACGTCCTGCACGAACGGGTCGTAGGCGGTCAGCAGCGGCGCCGCAGCCGCGATGAACACCACGGCCAGGAACAGCACCAGGCCGATCGACGACAGCTTGTTGGCGCGAAACGCGCGCACCAGCGAGGGTTGCGGATCGTGGCCTTCGAACGGGATCGGCGTACCTATGGTCGTCATTGCAGCTTCACGCGCGGGTCGACGAGGCCATAGACGAGGTCGGTCAGCACGTTCACCGCCACCACCAGCAGCGTGTAGGTCACCATCAGCGCCTGCAGCATGGTGTAGTCGCGCTGGTTGAGCGCACCGACGATCAGCTTGCCGAGGCCCGGCCGGTTGAAGACGATCTCGGTCAGCACCGAGTTGCCGATCAGGATGCCGAGGAACAGGCCGACCACCGTGACGATCGGGATCATGGCGTTGCCGAGCGCATGGCGCCACACCACCGCGCCCCACGGCACGCCCTTGGCCCGCGCCGTGCGCACATAGTCCTCGTGCAGCACCTCCAGCATGGCCGAGCGCGTGACGCGGGTGATGTAGGCCGCGTTGATCAGCCCGAGATTGATGGCGGGCAGCGCCAGCGATTGCGCCCAGGCGCTCACGCTGCCGGTGCGCGCGCTGATGACGGGAAACCAGGAGAGCTGGATGGAGAACAGCAAAAGCAGCAGCACGGCCGACACGAACGCCGGAAACGAGAGGCCCAGCAGCGAGGCCACGCGGATCGCATAGTCGGCCGCGCCGTTGCGGCGCAGCGCCGCCCATACGCCGAGCGGAACGCCGAGCACGATGCCGATGGCGAGCGCTGCAACGGTCAGCTCCAGCGTCCAGGGCAGCACGCGCAGGATCTCATCGACCACCGGTCGGTCCGTCACCATCGACGAGCCCCAGTCGCCCATCACCGATTTACGCATGAACTCGACGTATTGCACCCACATCGGCCGGTCGAGGCCGAGCCGCTTGTCCAGCGCCTCGATGGCGGACTGGCTGGCGAAGTCGCCGAGGATGACGTGCGAGGGCTTGCCCGGCAGGATGCGCACGATGCAGAACACCAGCGTCAGCACGGCAATTCCGGTGACGGCCGCCAGCACCGTGCGGCGTAGGAGATAGCCCAGCATGTCTGCCTCGCGATCCGAAACGCGCACGCCGGCTGGCGTGCGCGCTTGCGATCCTACCTGACGAAGCGGGTCTTTTCCGTAAGGTCGGGCACCAGGTTCAGCGAGCCCGCCATGTCGTAGCCGAGTTCGAGCGCGTCGCTCCACGCCCACACCTGCAGCGACTCGGAGAACGGCACGCCGCACAGGGCCGCGGCGACTTTCTCCTGCGCCGTCTTCCACAGCACCCTCTGCTTGGCCGGGTCCGGCTCGGAGCGCGCGGCCTCGATCTCCTTGTCGGCCACATCGCAGTGGGAGAAGTTGGTCTGCGCCGTCGGCGTGCCAATGGTGGCCGCCGAGTGGAAGAACAGCGACAGGTAGGAGTCGGCCACGGGGAAGCGGAAGGCCTGGTACATCACGATCGGCGACAGGTCCTTGCGGATCTGCTGGTGCCAGGTCGGGTGGTCGACCGGCTGCATGTCGAGCGTGATGCCGGCTTTGAGCAACTGCGCCTGCAGTCCCTCGGTGATCTTCGACAGCGTCGGATGCGTCGACACGATCACCTTGATGGTCAGGCCGTTGGGATGGCCGGCCTCGGCCAGCAGCTGCTTGGCCTTGGCGATGTCGTGGGCCGGCAGCGGCAGCGTGACGGTGCCGAGGTTGCCGTTCGGGATCACGCTGATCGCCTCGCGCGAGACCTGCTCGCCCAGCAGCTGCACCATGCCCTTGCGGTCGACGGCGTGCGCGATGGCCTGGCGCACACGAATGTCATCCAGCGGCTTGGCCTTGATGTTGAGGTGCAGCATGTTGAGCTCGGCCGGCTCGATGGAGGCGACCTTGACGCCCTTCACCGAGCGCATCCGGGCCACCCATTGATCGGTCTGGCGGCCGAACACCATGTCGAGCTCGCCGTTCTGCAAGGCGAGGTCGCGGGTCGCGTCCGATGGCATGTAGCGATAGGTGATCTCGTCGATCTGCGGCGCGCCGCGGAAGAAGCTCTTGTTGGCGACGAGCTTCACGAACTGCTGGGCCTGGTACTCGACGAACATGAAGGGGCCGGTGCCGATCGGCTTCCTGGCGAAGCCTTCGCCCAGCTCCTCGGCGGCCTTTTTGCAGACCATCATGCCGCCGTGATAGTTGGCGAGCACGCCGAGCAGGCTCGGGATCGGGTTCTTCAGCGTCACCTTCAGGGTGTGGCTGTCGACGACGTCCGCCGAGGCGATCGAGGCCAGGTCGCCCGCGAACGCCGAGCGCGCCTTGTCACCGGCGCGCTTCAGCGAATAGGCGGCGTCCTCGGCGGTGAACTCGCCGTAGTTGCCGTGGCAGGCGACGCCCTTGCGGATCTTGAAGATCCATTCGGTCTTGTCGGCGTTGAACAGCCAGCTTTCGGCGAGGTCGGGCTCGATGAACTCCGGATTGACCTGGCCGGGCCTGATGCGCACCAGGGCGTTGAAGATCCAGTTCAACATGCCCTTGTCTGCCCCCTGGCTCGTCAGATGCGGATCGAGCTTGCCGGCGTCCGCCGTGGCTGCCGCCACCACCAGATTGCGCTTCTGCGCCAGCGCCGGCGTTGCGATCAGGATCGCCAGGAGGGTCAGGACTGCACTTTGCCAGATCGATTTCATCGCATTCACTCCGACAACAATTACTGCGTTCTGAGCAAGAAGCGCACCAGCGCCTAGGCCGGCACCGGGGTGGCGTATTTTTCGGACGAGACGAGCGCGCGATAGGCCGCATCCACCGCGCGGAACACGGGACCGGGGCGGCCAATGCCGATGCGCCGGCCGTCGATCATCGCCACGGGCAGCATGCCGCCCGCCGTGCTCGACAGAAACACCTCGTCGGCCGTGTAGGCATCGTAGAGCTCGAGATCGCAGGCCTCGGCCGCCAGGTCCGCAGCCGGCGCCAGCTCGAACACCGTCTCGCGCGTGATGCCTTGTAGGATGTCCTGGCGCGGCGTGCGCAGCTTGCGGCCCTTAACGATGAAGACGTTGCAGCCGGTCGCCTCGCAGACTCTGCCGTTCAGGTCGAGCAGCAGCGCCTCGTCGGCGCCGGCCGCTTTCGCCTCCAGCTTGGCGAGCACCAGGTTCAGGTAGTTGATGCTCTTGATCTGCGGGTCCAGCACCTGGCCCGGCGGGCGCCGCACCGCGACCGTCTTCAGCCGCAGGCCTTCGGCGATCCGCTCGTCGGTCACGCGTTTGGCGGGCGGCTGCACGAGGATGATCAGGTTCGGCTCGCAGCCGGTCGGGTCCATCAGCGGGCGGCCGTTGCTGCCGCGCGTGACGATCCACTTGATGTAGGCGTCGGCCAGGCCGTTGCGCCGGACCGTCTCGACGATCAGCGAGCGCATGGTCTG
The DNA here is from genome assembly GCA_963735125.1 of uncultured Alphaproteobacteria bacterium. GTDB lineage: Bacteria > Pseudomonadota > Alphaproteobacteria > Rhizobiales > Hyphomicrobiaceae > AWTP1-13. Next base: position 16,930 of record CAVTJY010000016.1, read on the forward strand.
CCGGTCGCACGGCGGCTCCAGGGCGATGGCCGCCATCGACCGGAAACCCCGTTCGATATGCGCGTCGAGCTTGAAGATGCGTCCGCCGTACGCCGCCGCCGTCTCGAAGATGCCGTCGCCGTACAGCACCGCATGGTCCAGCACCGAAATGCGGGCCTCGGACTGGGGCACGAACTCACGGTTCACGTAGATGATCGGTTCGCGTGCCACGCATGCCTCTTGTTCCATTATTTATAAATTAATTCCATCAAAACGGAATTATGTCAACAAGCCGCATGAACCGATCTCGTAAGATTTCTGCCACAGAAGCAGCATACATCGGCGATTGCAGGCTACCGTCGCACGTCCTATCATGTTCCGATTCATGAAAACATCGGACAGGAATATGAAACAAGAAGCCGCCGGCGGCGAGGCCAGCCGCAACGTCGCCCGGATCATGGCCATCGTCGATGCGCTGGCTGTCGCCGCAGACGAAGGATTGCGCCTGACCGACGTCATGCTCGCGGCGGGACTCAACAAGACCACCACGCATCGTCTGCTGGCGGGGCTCGTCGCGCACGGCCTGGCCGACCACGATGCCGATACGGGCCGCTATTTCGTCGGCGTGCGCCTGCTTTCGCTTGCTCAGGCGGCGAAGCGCAGGTTCCGGCTGGCGTCGCTGGTGGCGCCGGTGCTCGCCAAGCTGAGCCGCCAGACCCAGGACACGGTCACCGTCATGGCGCGGCAGGGCGACGAGGCCGTCTGCATCGATTGCCGGGAAGGCTCGTTCCCCATCAAGGTGCTCACCCTGCATGAGGGCGATCGTCGCCCGCTCGGCATCGGTGCCGGCAGCCTCGCTCTGCTGTCCTTCCTGCCCGATGACGAGGTGGAGCGCATCCTCGCCGAGCAGAGCGTCGAGCGCGCCGCCTTCCCGTTCGACGACCTGCAGCTGCGCAACATGATCGCCGCCGCCCGCCGGCAGGGCTACGCCTACAACGACGTCCACGTGTTCAAGGGCATGGAAACCATCACCGACATGGCAGCCGTGGGCGTTCCGATTGTGTCGAGCCGCGGCACGCCGGTGGCAGCCCTGCATCTGACCGCCATCACGCAGCGCCTAACCCAGCCGCGCCGCGACAACATCGTCGCCGCGCTGCGCCAGGAGGTGGAGGCCATCCAGTCAGCCTACGGCCCGGTCCTCGATGCGATGGAGCCGGCACCGCGCAGCGCGCCTGCAAAGCCTCTTGCGGAAGCGCGGCAGCCCGAACGCAAGGCCGCGAGCCGGCGCACCAAGCGCTAACCGCGCCGGCCACGCCGCCGAATGGCGCGCAGCCACCAGAATTCACCGATTGGCTCGGCAAAGTTTGCCAGCCGTCCGGGGGATGGGCTCACAACCGAGCGTTCCATCACCTCGCGCGCACCTCTGCATCGGTGTGCGGCAGGGATTTTCCAAAGCTTTGACGAAACCAGCTAAGCGCTTGATTTAATTGGTGGAGCCGAGGGGAATCGAACCCCTGACCTCTGCAGTGCGATTGCAGCGCTCTCCCATCTGAGCTACGGCCCCAAGGTGGCGCCATATAGGTGGCGCTTTTGCGCATTGTCAAGGAAAGGGGGACGCCGGGTAGGAAGCCCTGCTGGCAGGGTAAAGGCCCGTACAGGCCGGGCCGCCCCTTGTCCCTGAGGGCGTCGGCGGCTACAGCTGGACTGGATCGGCGGTTCGGTAGAGGGACAACATGCTCGAGCTCCTCGGCTTCATCAGCTATGTGATCACGCTATATATTTACATCATCGTCGCCAGCGCGGTGATGAGCTGGCTGATCGCCTTCAACGTGATCAATCCCTACAACCAGTTCGTGCGTTCGATCTGGCAGGGCCTCAACGCCGTGACCGAGCCGGCGCTACGCCCGATCCGGCGCATGATGCCCGACCTGGGCGGCATCGACATCTCGCCCGTCGTGCTGATCCTGATCTGCGTCTTTGTCCAGAGCGTGATCATTCCCAACATCGCCAAAATGGTGGTGTGACGGGCGCACGCACTCTGCCCTGGCGGACCAGGACGGACGGCGTCCAGGTGTTCGTGCGCGTGACGCCCAAGTCGGCACGCGACTGCGTCGAGGGCACGACGGAAAGCGCGGAAGGACCGGCATTGAAGGTGAGGGTGAGGGCGGTTGCCGACAAGGGCGAGGCCAACCGTGCGGTGGAGGGCGTGGTGGCCGAGTGGCTTGGCGTCCCCAAGACCAGCGTGAGCCTCGGCGCGGGCGGCAAGTCGCGGCTCAAGACGCTCGATGTCGCCGGCGAGCCCCTTGCGCTGGAGCGGTTGATGCGGGCGCGCCTCTGCGAACTCTAACATTCAAGGGAACAGAGCAGGATTCACGCTTCGGCCGCCACGTGTCGATGGAGGCAAGGCAATTCAAGCCGAAGCGATCCTGCTCTAAGCGTCCGGGTCTTCCGCATCGTGGGCATGACCGATCGCCTGGCGCAGGCGCCGGTCGAGCATGCCGCGGTTGACGATCACCTTCTGCGAGTGCACGGCCGTGACGGCGCTGAGGGGAACGACGAAGTCGCCTGCGTTCTCGACGTAGACCACCAGCTCTGGTCGTCCCTGCGGCCTGACCTGGCGCACGGCACCGAATGCCTCGGCGTCGTCGGCGACGAACACCTCGAAGCCTTCCTGGACGTTGTCGCTGGCCATTGCCACCTCCGTGCTGAGCTGCCTGAATTTCGAGGCGCCGGGTCACCCTTTGTCCAGGGCTAGCCCTGTCTATCGTGAGTACCGCGCAAATAGTCTCGTGCCAAAGCAAGGTTCCGCTGCATGTCCTGGCCGGTGTCGATCTCGATATGGGGCAGCAGTATGGGAGATCGAAAGGGATCGCTGCGGATATATTCGACCCAGTTGGCGAGCCTGACCGCGTCGCGTGCCTCGCCTCGAGATGCAAGCCGGCTGCGTCGCGTATTCTGATCGGCAACGCAGTGGATGACCCGCAGGCGGGCGCCCGATCGCTCGGTCTCGTTCACGACCCAGGCGCGCCACTCAGGGTCGAGTATTTGCCCCACGTGCGGCGCATCGACCAGCACGCTGTTGCCGAGCTTCAGGTTGGCGAACGCGATGTCATAGAGCGTGCGGTAGAACATCGGCCTCGCTTTCAGATACTCGGGCGAGTCGCGATCACCCGGAAAGGCGGCTTCCGAGATGGTGTCGCTATCCAGATAGACGCAGCCGAACTCAGGCACCAGTTGCCGGGCGAACGTGGTCTTCCCGGACCCGGCCGAGCCTAGCACCACAATGAGAGACAGGGGATGCACGCTGCCCATACCCCTGCCCATATTGGCCGCCTCGGCAATCCCTCGGGTCAGCTCGCCAGCTCGGCGATGCCCTGATACAGCACCAGCGCCTCGGGGTTGGCGAGCGCCTCCTTGTTCTTCACCTCGCGGCCATGCACCATCTCGCGCACGGCAAGCTCGGTGATCTTGCCGGACTTGGTGCGGGGGATGTCGGCCACCTGCACGATCTTGGCCGGTACGTGGCGCGGGCTGGCGCCGACCCGGATCTGCTTCCTGATGCGCTCGCGCAGGGCATCGTCGAGCGTCACGCCGGGCTTCAGCACCACGAACAGCACCACGCGCACGTCGTGATCCCAGTCCTGGCCGATGACGATGGATTCCTGCACCTCCGGCAGCACCTCGACCTGGCGGTAGATCTCGGCCGTGCCGATGCGCACGCCGCCGGGATTGAGCGTGGCATCCGAGCGGCCGTGGATGATCATGCCGCCGTGCTCGGTCCACTCGGCAAAGTCGCCGTGATGCCAGATGTTGGGAAAACGGGCGAAGTAGGCCGCGTGGTACTTCTTGCCGTCGGGATCGTTCCAGAAGCCGATCGGCATGGACGGAAAGGGCTTGGTGCAGACCAGCTCGCCCTTGCCGCGCGCCAGACGGCACGCCGTTCTCATCGACGACGCCCATCGCCAGTCCGACCCCGGGCCCCTGGATCTCGCCGCGCCATACCGGCTTGGTGGGAATGCCGAGCACGAAGCAGCCGCAGATGTCGGTGCCGCCCGAGATCGAGGAGAGGTGCAGGTCCGGCTTGATCGCCTGGTAGATGTAGTCGAAGGCTTCGGGCACCAGCGGCGAGCCGGTCGACAGGAGAGCCCGCACGCTGGACAGGTCATGCGTCTTGATCGGCGCCATCTCGGCCTTCTTCATGGCATCGATATATTTGGCGGAGGTGCCGAAATGCGTGGCGCGCTCGGACTGGGCGTAGTCCCACAGCACGTTGCCGGTCGGGTGGAACGGCGAGCCGTCGTAGAGCAGCAGCGTCGCCCCGCTCGCCAGACCCGAGACCAGCCAGTTCCACATCATCCAGCCGAGCGTCGTGAAGTAGAAGACGCGGTCGCCTGCCCGGATGTCGGAATGCAGCAGCTGCTCGGAGAGATGCTTGAGCAGCGTGCCGCCCGCCGAATGCACGATGCACTTGGGCATTCCAGTCGTTCCCGAAGAGAACAACACATAGAGCGGATGCGAGAACGGCAGGCGCTCGAAGCGCAGCGGCTGCTCCGGACGGCTCGTGACGGCATCGCGCCAGGTCTGCGCTTTCGCGCCCTTGTGCAGCGGGCCGGCATTGAGGCCCTGCGCCACGGCATCGTCGCTGCCGATATAGCGAACGACGATGACGGCGCGCAGCGTCGGCAGCTTGGCCACGATCGCGGCGAGCTTGTCGGAGATGTCGATCCTTTTTCCGGCGTAGTAGTAGCCGTCGCAGGCGATCAGCACCTTGGGCTCGATCTGGCCGAAGCGGTCGAGCACGCCCTGCACGCCGAAGTCGGGAGAGCAGGACGACCAGACCGCGCCGATCGAAGCAGCGGCCAGCATCGCCGCAATGCTCTCCGGCATGTTGGGCATGATGGCGGCCACGCGGTCGCCGGCCTCGACGCCGAATTCGCGCAAGGCCGCGCTGGCGCGCGCCACCTCGCCGCGCAGCTCGTCGTAGCTCATCTGGCGCGCGACCTTGTCCTCGCCGCGGAAGATCAGCGCCGGCCCGTCACCTTTCTGTCGCAGCAGGTTCTCGGCGAAATTCAGCCTGGCGTCGGGAAAGAAGCGCGCGCCCGGCATCTTGTCGGCGTCGACGAGATAGGGCGGCTTGCCCTTGTCGCCAATCACTTCGGCGAAGTCCCAGAAGCTCGACCAGAACCCGGCGGGATCGGAGATCGAATAACGGTGCAACTCGTCATAGTCAGCGAAGGACTTGCCAGCGCGAGATGCCATCCAGGTTGAGAAAACGCCGAGTGTCGTTTGGTCGGCACTGGTTTTCTCGGGTCTCCACAGGGGATTAGTCATGGATGTGGTCCTGGCACGGTTTGACTGGCCCTTGGCGTTGCGCGGCGCTATGAAGATCGGGCACTTGCCGGGGGCCAAGTCGTCAGGGCGCGCTGCATAGCTTCAGGCTAGCTTGCGCCGAGCGGCAACGGTTTGTAAAACCAAATTCAGGTCGGCAAGCTTTGGCCCTGACGGGGGGGCGGCTCTCCCTCCCCAGCGGGTGAAGCCAGCGCAACCGGAACCACGGGTCGGGTCGGGGCATGAAACGCAAGAACGTTGTCTCCCGTCTTACGACGCTCGTTCTTGCCACCGATCGCCTGCCTGCTGATTGCCCTGCTGGCGCCTATTTTCTTCGCACATCGAGCAGTCGATGAGCCGTTTGCCGGCTCCAGCGTGATGGCGTCGCCGCGTGACCTGCACGTGGTCACCACCGCGGTTCGCCTGAGCGAGGCGCCGGACCTGATCCTGACCCGCGGTGTACTCTATGCGGACGGCAACGCCGCGGGCGGCATGCCGATCTCGCGGTTCGTGTTCGACGCCCCCGTCTTCACGCTCAACGTCTCCGGCTTCCGCGCCGCCGGCGCGAGCCTCGACAGCGCTCCGATGAGCGCGGCCTTCGCCCCGCTGGTCGAGCAGCTTACCCTGCTGGGCTTCGAGACGCTCGTCGTACAGCGCGGCACGCTGCACGTCACCAGCTCCGACGGAGCATCGGAAACCATCAGCGACATCGATGCCGAAGTGACGGGTCGGCGCAAGGGCGTGATCGCAGCCCGCGGCAGCATGAAGGTGCGCGGGCAGCGGGTGACCTTCGAGGGCGCGCTGGCCCAGATTGCCGACAAGGCGACGCCGCTGCGCTGGCCGATGAAGGTGAACGTGAAGAGCGCGCTCATCGAGGCGGGCTTCGAAGGCCACCTCGATGTCGCCGAAGACCTGCAGATCGCCGGGCAGACCGACATCACGACACCGAGCATACGGCGCGCGGCGCGATGGTTCGGCGTGCCGATCCCGGTGGCCCACGGTCTCAACGCCGCGGCGTTCAAGGGGCAGCTCACATGGGCCCGCCGCAGCCTGGCCATCGAGAACGCCAAGATCACCATTGATGGCAACGAAGCGAGCGGCGCGCTGGCCGTCAACGTCGCTGGCGAGCGACCGCTGGTCGACGGCACCTTGGCCTTCAACGCCGTCGATTTGACGCCTTATCGCGAGGCGCTGCGCGCGCAATCGTTCGTCTTCGAACGACTGACGTCGTCCTGGTCGGAATTCGATCTGTCCTTCCCCATCCTCAAATATTTCGATGCGGACTTGCGCGTTTCCGCGCCCAAGATCGTCATGAGCGGCATCGGCTTTGGCCGCGGGGCTGCCGCCATCACCGTGCGCTCCGGCAAGATGATCGCCGATATCGCCGAGCTGGAGCTGCCCGCCGGGGCGCGGGCAAGCGCACAGATGGCCATCGACGGCAATGACCTGGCGCCCAACTACACGCTGCGGGGACGGGTCGAGAACTTCGAGGCCGCTTCGGCGTCGTCAGCTGTGTTCGGGGCGCCCGTGCTCAGCGGCCGCTCGACGCTGGTGCTGGATGTCGCATCCAATGGCGAGACGCCGGGCGAGGTGATGCGACGCCTGTCCGGCAAGGTGTCGCTGCTGATGCCGGAGGGGGGCCGCCTGGCGCTCGACGTCAAGGTCTTGCGCGGAGCTGCCAAGGCTGAGGTAAAGATGGGTTGGGGTGGGATCGGCAAAGGTCAGACCAGCCTCGAGCAGGTCGAAGTCCGCGGCGTGCTGCGCAACGGCATGCTGTTCACCGACGCCGTTCGAGGTGCCGCGGGCGGCATCGGCCTCAGCGCTGTCGGATACATGGATATTGTCGACGGACGGATGGACCTCAGCGTCGGCGTGAAGCCCAGCGTGCCGTCGGATCGCCCCCTCACGTCGGCGGATCTCGTTGGCGGCGAGACCGTCAGCCTGCGCGGTACGTGGCGCGAGCCGGTGGTGGGCGGCCCCCGCAGCGAGCCGGGCGAGCCACCGAACTAGGGAGCTTGCGGCTTGTGCCGCAAACCAAGCTGACGAGCACTTTAGGTGCGGCGGGTCGGATACTGCAGCGGCGCGTCATCCGCCGGCACGATGATCTTGCCGATCGGCCAAAGCGCGATGCCGGCCAGCTTCAGGTGCGCCCACGCGAACGGTATGCCGATGATGGTTATGGCCAGGACGATCGCCACCAATAGGTGGCCGAGCGCCAGCCACCATCCCGCCAGCACCAGCCAGACGATGTTGCCGACGGTGCCGAGCGGGCCGGTCCCGACGTCCGTCTGACCGTAATAGTCTTCCCGCGACACCGCCTTGTAGCCGAACGGCAGCAGCGCATAGACGGCGATGTTGAAGGCAGCCCTCGCCCATGGCAGGCCGATGATGGTGATTGCCATGATGATGGCGGCCAGAGCCCAGCCCGCTCCCATCCACAGGCCACCGAACAGGAGCCACAGCAGGTTGAGCAGCAATGCCACAGGGGTCATGTGTAGGCTCCGGGAAGGTCGTTGCAGGGTGCTATACCTCATCAACGCAGCTCGCTGTACTGGCAGCCCGCCCGGTGCGACGCGACACGTGCCAATCAAGCGCTGCGCTTGCGGGACAGCAGTTCCCACGCCGCGCCGGACTTCACCTGCTCGCGCAGCCACTGGAACGCCACGTACAGCACCGGGATCAGGAAGATGCCGAACAGGGATGCCGCCAGCATACCACCGAACACGGCAGTGCCGACGCCGCGACGGCTCAGCATGCCGGCGCCGGTCGCCATCACCAGCGGTACGAGGCCGGCGATGAAGGCGAAGCTCGTCATCATCACGGCGCGGAACCGCTCGCGCGAGCCCTCGGTCGCCGCCTCGAGGATCGACAGCCCCTGCTCCCGACGCTCCTTGGCATACTCGACGATCAGGATGCCGTTCTTGGCGGCGAGCGCAATCAGGACGACGAGGCCGATCTGGGCATAGAGGTTGTTGTCCAGCCCCGATATCAGCAGCGCCAGCATGGCTCCCGCAACGCCGACCGAAACGGACAGCAGCACGGGGATGGGAATGGTCCAGCTCTCGTAGAGCCCCACTAGGCACAGGTAGGCGAACAGCACCGCGAGCCCGAGCACCATGGTGGTCTTGCCGGCTGCCTCCTTCTCCTGCAGGGCCGTGCCGGTCCATTCGAAGCTGTAGCCGCGCGGCAGCGTGGTCGCCGAGACCTTCTCCATGGCGGCCAGGGCGTCGCCGGAGCTGTAGCCCGGCGCCGGGCCGCCGTTGATGGTGACGCTGCGCAGATTGTTGAAGCGGATCACCGATTGCGGCCCGAGCACCACGCGCACGCTGGCGAAGGCGCGCACCGGCACCATGTCGCCCCGCGCGTTGCGGACATTGATGCGCAGCACATCGTCGATGCGGCTGCGATCGACGGCTTCGCCCTGCACGTTGACCTGCCAGGTGCGGCCAAACAGGTTGAAGTCGTTGACGTAGGAGCTGCCGAGCACGGCCTGCAGCGCGCTGAAGACGGCGGAGACCTCGATGCCGAGCGTCTGCACCTTCTCCCG
>CAVTJY010000017.1:0-60097 GCA_963735125.1 uncultured Alphaproteobacteria bacterium
CCACTGGCAAATGCGTTGCACTTGCCAGACTTGTCCTGCTGCGCTTATGGAAGCGAACCGATGACCCGGAGGGTAGCGACGCCGAGCGGCCACGGCTCGGCATCGCTCGCGCAGCCGGGCGTCGACATGTTAGACCGTAGGCGAAATAGACGACCGGCTCCGGTGGCCCGGTCTCCTATTTTCTTCAGCGGCTCGATCAGCGGATCACCCGGCTGAAGACCGTGCGCAGCGGAACTGTCATGATGCTGTGCTCGTCGGATTTGCGCCTTCGCGAGTGATGATGGGCTGTCCATCCTCGAGGTCGAGGATTGGGACGGGCCTGCCGGCCCATCCGCAATCGGCGCAGTGCGGTCGTTCCCAGAGCACGCCGGGGCCGGCGGCATTTTGGCCCTGTTCAGGTTCGAGATCCGGCGAGCCGCAGTTCCAGCATTCCTCAGGCACACCGCGCGACTGGTGAAACAATCGGATCGAGCCGCCATTCCACTGGCAAGCTGATCAATGCATGCGCCATGTCGGCATCGAGCCAGGTGGCGGACTTTGATGCGTCAGCCAGTTGGAAAACGTCCACGCGGACTCAAGTGCACTTTTGACGGCCCCACGACGCTCTTTGTTGGTGTCGCCCGGCAGAAGATCGTTGCAGATGATTTCCGTCCACGCACGGAAGTTCGCACGCTGCGGCGGTTTGTCGGTCCACATTGCCGTGTCCTGCGCGACGCCGATCAGTTCGAGTAGCGCCTCGCGGCAGCGGACGCCAACGGCCTGATAGTCGGCGAGGCTCTGCGCCTGTGTCACGGCGGTGCCGGCTTCTTCCATCTTCTCGAAGACCGGACCGAACGGAGCATGCGTAGATCGTCCTCCCGTTGTTCTTCCGTGCGCGGGATGCGGAGATCAGGCCAATATGGAATGTCAGGGCAAGGTCCATACTTGGGAACTGCTCCTGAAAGTAGAGGTTCGTGCCGCCGGTGATCACCCACCAGCGATCCTTGTTGGTATGGATGTCCCACACGTCGTGGCGGGTGTTCCCGAGGCCTCCGAGTAGACCTTCTGCATGAAGTCACTTCGAGGTCGGGCGCCTGCCATTCAAAGTATTCTCGGACTTCCTCGATCTCCTCTTCGGTAGCTTTCAACATGATCGGCTCCCGCGATGGGCTCGTCGCACCGCGCCTGCAATGGGTTTGCGAAAGCCTCAACAATAGACGATGTCGACTTCTCCGCTTCCAAAGTCGGGCGCCGCGACGCCGATGTCCGACTAGGGTCACGAGTTCGCCTGCCGCTACGCTCTCCAGCACAGCAGAAGACCCTCAGATTCCGGACATAACCGCTGTACCGCTACGAGGCGGCAGCGGGCGCGCCAATCGAGCACATGCGCTACAGCCAGGCGCCGTCTTCGCGTGGCGTCGAACACCCAGCACTGTGCAGTCACTTTGCGCGCTGCGGGCTCGATGAAGCCCAGCAGATTGGTGACTTCGAAAGCCTCCTCCTCGGACCAGGTCAACTCGATCCGGCGACCGCAGCGCGCAATCTGTTGCGCATCCGGGTGAGGCGCCTGCGCCAGCATGTCCCGCGCTTCCTCGGCCACGAAGGCCGCATCGTTGTAGGTGATTTGCACCGTGCCGTGACCATCGGAAACCTGAACCGCCCTGGGCGAGCTTGCCTGCACGGCCAGCTTATGCCGCGTCAGCGCGTCGATCAGCGGTTGAAGGCTATCGGGACCCTCTTCGAAGTAGATCATCCAGGCAAGCGACATGGCTCTATCCTTTGCGGGCAGCCAGCTCCTTGAGGTGGTAGAGGGCCTGGATGGCCGCTTTGGGGCTGAGGTCGTCAGGATCGAGGGCGGCCAGCGCTTCATCGAGAGGGGAGGCGATTTCTGGCTGCCCCTCACCCTCGGTCTGAGCCGAGGCTTGGCCCTTGTAGGTCGCGGCGGCAAACAGGGGCAGGTCGCCCAGCAGGGCGTCGCCGTCGGGCGCCTTGCGGTCGGCCTTCTCCAGCAGCCGCAGCACCTCGAAGGCGCGCTTGGTCACCTGCTTGCGGCAAGCCGGCGAGCTTGGCCACCTGGATGCCATAGCTGCGGTCGGCCGCGCCCGGCTTGACCTTGTGCAGGAAGACGATCGTCGTCCTTCCACTCGCGCACGTCCATGGTGACGTTGGCAATGTCCGGCGAGCCGGCCGGCGAGCACGGTCAGCTCGTGATAGTGCGTGGCAAACAGCGCGCGGCAGCGGTTGACCTCGTGCAGGTACTCGACCACCGCCCAGGCGATCGACAGGCCGTCGAAGGTGGCGGTGCCGCGGCCGATCTCGTCGAGGATGACCAGCGAGCGCTCGGTGGCCTGATTGAGGATGCCGGCCGTCTCCACCATCTCGACCATGAAGGTCGAGCGCCCGCGGGCCAGGTCGTCGGCGGCGCCGACGCGCGAGAACAGGCGATCGATGACGCCGATGTGCGCCGAGCGCGCCGGCACGAACGAGCCCATCTGCGCCAGCACCGCGATCAGCGCGTTCTGGCGCAGGAAGGTCGATTTGCCGGCCATGTTGGGGCCGGTCACCAGCCAGACGCGCGCCTCCGCCATCTCGTCGAAGCCCGCCGGCATGTCGGGGCGCGGGGTCACCAGCACGCAGTCGTTCTCGATGAAGGCGCCGGCCTTGGCGGACTTCAGCGCCTGCTCCACCACCGGGTGGCGCCCGCCGCGAATCTCGAAGGCGCTGCTGTCGTCGAGCACCGGCCGCGTGTAGCCCTGCTCGGCCGCGAGCTGCGCGAGGGCCGCCTCGCAGTCGAGCTCGGCCAGCGCGCGCGGCCAGCTCGCCCAGCTGCTGCTCCTCGCCGGCGATGGCGGCGCTGAGTTCGGCGAACACCTCCTGCTCGATGGCCAGCGCCCGCTCGGCGGCGGTGACGATGCGGCTCTCGATCTCGATCAGCTCCTCGGTGGTGAAGCGCACCGCGCCGGCCATGGTCTGGCGGTGGCGGAAGGTCTGCGCCAGGGGATCGCTCAGCAGCGGCTTGGCGGCGTTGGCCGGCACCTCGACGTAGAAGCCCAGGATATTGTTGTGGCGGACCTTGAGCGACCTGATGCCGGTCGCCTCCAGGTAGCGAGCCTCGAGCGAGGCCATCACCTTGCGGCTGTCGTCGCGCAGGCCGCGTGCCTCGTCGAGATCGGCCCGGTAGCCGGCGTTACACGAACCCGCCGTCGCGGCGCAACAGGGGCGGCTCGTCCGTCAGCGCGCGCTCCAGCGTCGCGGCAAGGTCGGCGCCGCACGCCGCGAGCCTGTCCGTGATGCGTCCGAGCCCGTCCGGCAGGCCGATCCCGCCTCCAGCCGTCCGCAGCAGCGCTACGCACGCGCCCGCCGCGCGCAGGCCGTCGCGCACGGCGGCAAGGTCGCGCGGGCCGCCGCGCTGCAAGGCGAGGCGCGACATGGCGCGCGCGATGTCGGGCGCGGTCCGTAGCGAGGCGCGCGCAGTCCTCGCGCAGCCGCTCGTTGCCGAGCAGGAAGCCGACCGCGTCGAGCCGGGCTCCGATCGCGGCGGGATCGCGCAGCGGGCTCGCCAGCCGCGCAGCCAGCTCCCGCGCGCCGGGCCCCGTCACCGTGCGATCGATGACGCCGAGCAGGCTCGACTGGCGCTCGCCGGACTGCGAGCGCAGCAGCTCCAGGCTCGCCCGCGTCGGCGCGTCGATCACCAGCCGGTTGGACGGCCCTGTCCGCCGTGGCGCACGCAGGCAGGGCCGCTTGCCGAGCTGAGTCAGCTCGACGTACTTGAGGAGCGCGCCGACGGCCGCCAGCTCCGCCCGCGAGAAGGCACCGAAGGCGGCGAGGTCGCCGACGCTGCAGCTGCGCCTTGAGGAGGCGTTCGCCGGCCATGCTGTCGAACGAGGCGGCAGCGACGGGGGTCGCGGAGGCACCCGCGATCTCCACCCATTTGGCGATGTCGGCATCGGCCAGCAGGGCGTCGCCGGCGACCACCTCGCCCGGGGACAGGCGCACGATCTCGCCGGGGAAATCGGCGGCCGGCACCTCGCCGACCTCGAACTCGCCGGTCGAGAGGTCGAGGGAGGCGAGCGCGATCACAGCCTGCCTGCCGCCCTTGCGCCGCCTTGAACACCGCGGTCAGGTAGTTGCGCGCCTTGGCGTCGAGCAGGCTGTCCTCGGTCAGCGTGCCCGGCGTGACGAGGCGAACCACGTCGCGGCGCACCACCGCCTTCGAGCCGCGCTTCCTGGCCTCGGCCGGATCTTCCATCTGCTCGCACACAGCCACCCGGAAGCCCCGCCGGATCAGCCGCTGCAGGTATTCGTCGGCGCGGTGGATCGGCACGCCGCACATGGGGATGTCCTCGCCCAGATGCTTGCCGCGCTTGGTCAGCACGATGCCGAGCGCCTGCGCGGCCGCCACCGCATCCTCGAAGAACAGCTCGTAGAAATCGCCCATCCGGTAGAACAGCAGGCAGTCCGGATTGGCGGCCTTGATCTCGAGAAACTGCGCCATCGACGGCGTCACGCCCGCCGGCAAGGTGGTCGCTACGAGCGCGGCCGGGGCGTCCTCGGCAGGACGTGCCGCCGCGCCTTCCCTGCTCCGTGCTTTTCGCTCCGACGTCATTCCGCGCGCGACCTTGTTGCCGACCCGGCACAGCCATAGCCTTTCCGGCGACTGGCGAAAACCGTCGGGCATCGAATTGACATCAGACCATTCTGCCGTACGATTGCTCTCGTCGGCCCAGCACACGGCGCAGCGCATACCATGGATCAGACACGCACCTACGCGGTGGTATTGCAGCCTGAGCCGGAGGGCGGCTTTACCGTACGCGTCCCTGCCCTTCCCGAGATCGTCACCTACGGCGAGAACGAGGTTGAGGCGCTCGCCATGGCGAAGGAAGCCATCGAGCTGGCCATGGGCACGGGTCGTCTGGGTGCGAGTTCCACTCCCAATTACACCAGCGCGAGTAACGGTCTCGCCGCGCATGCGAACGCCCGTCACTCGAGCGCCAAGGCTGCGACGCTGGTCGAGCCGGTTCTGCACGTCCGCTCCAAGGCGGCATGATCCAGCACGTAACCACCCTGCCGCAACCTTGCCGACCACGGCGGTCGGGACGTCCCGCGCGGCACGCTGCGCGCCATCGTCGAGCAAACCGGACTTACGGTCGAGGAGTTCATCGACCTGCTCTAAGACAAGGCGCCGCCAGCCCCGAGCCTCGTCGCGGCTGTTGTGCCATCCGGTCATGCGCCTTATCGTGACAACGCCTACCCTCACCCTCAGCAAGAAACGACGCATCCCGGAAACGCTCATGCCTATCAAGTTCCCTGCCGCGCGCTTCACGGCCCAGGAGGCCCTGCAATTCCACAGCCAGGGCAAGCCCGGCAAGCTCGAGATCACCCCCACCAAGCCACTGACCACCCAGCGCGATCTGTCGCTCGCCTACTCGCCCGGCGTGGCCGTGCCGGTGCTGGCCATCGCGGACGACCCGCAGCTCGCCTACGACTACACCAACAAGGGCAACCTGGTGGCCGTGGTCTCCAACGGCACCGCGATTCTGGGGCTAGGCAACCGCGGCGCGCTGGCGGCCAAGCCGGTCATGGAAGGCAAGGGCGCCCTGTTCAAGCGCTTCGCCGACATCGACGGCATCGACATGCTGATCGACACGCCCGATCCCGAGGCGGTCATCAACTGCGTGCGCTATCTGGGCCCCAGCTTCGGCGGCATCAACCTGGAAGACATCAAGGCACCGGACTGCTTCATCATCGAGGAGAAGCTCAAGGAGCTGCTCGACATCCCCGTCTTCCACGACGACCAGCACGGCACCGCCATCATCGCCGCCGCCGGCCTCATGAATGCGCTGGAGCTGACGGGGCGGGACATCAAGAACTTCAAGTTGGTCGTGAACGGCGCCGGCGCGGCCAGCATCGCCTGCATGGAGCTGCTGGCCGCCATGGGCATGCCCAAGAAGAACATGCTGCTGTGCGACACCAAGGGCGTCATCTACCGCGGCCGCAAGGACGGCATGAACCAGTGGAAGTCGGGCTTCGCCGTCGAGACCAAGGCGCGCAGCCTCGCCGATGCGCTGGTCGGCGCCGATGCCTTCTTCGGCCTGTCCGCCGCCGGCACCGTGACCAAGGACATGGTGCGCTCGATGGCCGAAAAGCCCATCATCTTCGCCATGGCCAACCCCGATCCCGAGATCACGCCGGAGGAGGTCGCCGAGGTTCGCTCGGACGCCATCGTCGCCACAGGGCGCTCCGACTACCCCAACCAGATCAACAACGTGCTGGGCTTTCCCTTCATCTTCCGCGGCGCGCTCGACGTGCAGGCCTCGACCATCAACCAGGAGATGAAGATCGCCGCCGCCATGGCGCTGGCTGAGCTGGCGCGCGAGGACGTGCCCGACCAGGTGGCCGCCGCGTTCCTCGGCCTGCAGGTGAAGTACGGCCCCGAGTACATCATCCCGGCGCCGTTCGATCCGCGCCTGATCGTCAAAATACCGGTCGCCGTCGCCAAGGCGGCGATGGCCACCGGCGTCGCGCGCAAGCCGATCGTCGACATGGACGGCTACGTCGCGCGGCTGTCGGGCCGGCTCGATCCGGTCGCCGGCTGGCTGCACTCGATCTTCTCCCAGGTGCGCAATGCACCCAAGCGCATCATCTTCGCCGAAGGCGAGCAGCCGCAGATCGCCCGCGCCGCCAACGCCTACCTCAACCAGGGCCTGGGCAAGCCGGTGCTGATCGGACGGCTCGCACCCATCAAGGAGGCCTTCGCCGCGGCCGGCCTGACCCTCACCGATGCGATCGAGACGCACGACACCAGCAGGGACGACCGGCGCCACGAGTACGCCGAGTTCCTCTACAGCCGCCTGCAGCGCAAGGGCTACCTGCTGCGCGACTGCCAGCGCCTGGTCAACAACGACCGCAACATCTACGGCGCCTGCATGGTGGCCATGGGCCACGCCGACGGCATGGTGACCGGCGCCACGCGCAACTGGTACACGGCCTACGAGGACGTGCGCAAAGTGCTGGACGCCAGAGTCGGCCGGCGCGTGATCGGCGTGTCGCTGGTGCTGATCCGCGGCCGGGCGGTGCTGGTCGCCGACGTCAGCGTCACCGACATGCCGGACGGCGACGACCTGGCCGACATCACCGAGGAGGCCGTGCGCGTCGCCCGGCGCCTCGCCATCGAGCCGCGCGTGGCCCTGCTCGCCTACTCCACCTTCGGCCATCCGCGCGGCGAGCGTTCCGACAAGGTGCGCGAGGCGGTGGACATCCTCAACAAGCGCCAGGTCGATTTCGAGTTCGACGGCGACATGGCGGCCGATGTCGCCCTCAACCGCGACGCGATGAAGCTGTATCCGTTCTGCCGGCTGTCCGACACGGCCAACGTGCTGATCATGCCGGCGTTCCACTCGGCGTCCATCTCGACCAAGATGCTGAAGGAGCTGGGCGGCGCCACGCTGATCGGCCCGATGCTGGTGGGCATGACGCATTCCGTGCAGATCTGCCAGCTCGGCGCCAAGGACAGCGACCTCGCTCAACATGGCGGCGCTGGCCGCCTACGACATCAACGGTTGAGCCTGGGTTGGCGCGCAGGCGGAGCATCACGTGTTCGCGGACCTTGCAGACCGGGCAGCGTAGGCTTCCACCCGTCATCCCGGCCTCGATGCATCGAGCGCATACGCGCGAGACGTCGAGAGCCGGGACCTACGCCGATCCAGTGTACGAGGTCCCGGATAGCCTCGGCGCAGGTGCCTCGGCTTCCGGGATGACGGGTCGCGAAGGCGCGGATCAGAGTTCGCAGTTGGGCGCTTGCGCCCATTTGGCCCGATGCTTCGGGCCGGGCCCGCGCATGTAGTGCGCTTCCGGGCGATAGACCTCGATCTGCAGGGGGAGCGAGGGACGCCAGCCGCTCGACTGGACGATCCATGACCGGACGACTTGCAGGGGCAGCACGAGCGCGGCGCGCGATCCGGTCGACACGCGGTGAGCCCGGTTCTTGATGATCTGCAGCATGACAATCAACTCACTAGGGCCTGCAAAACGCAGCCCGGAAGGGATTCCAATCTACTCCTCTGCGGATTAACCGACGGCTACGTTAACGTTAAAGAAACGTTGGGTGCGTGTCTGATTCTGGCACAGCCGGGCGGAGGTCCAGCGCTCAGGCCGCCCGCGTCGTAGTGCGGGCGCTGCACCACTTGTCCAGCATGCGTTCCAGATCGTCGCGATCGAACGGCTTGGCGAGATAGTCGTCCATGCCGGCGTCGAGGCAGCGCCGGCGGTCCTCCTCGAAGGCATTGGCGGTCAGGGCCACGATCGGCGGCGCACGCAAGGCCGCGTCCGGCTGCGCCGCATAGAGCTCCTTGATCAGCCGGGTCGCCTCCAGGCCGTCGACGACGGGCATGTGCACATCCATGAATATGAGATCGAAGGCCGGATCGGAGCCTGCCAGCCGCTCCCGGACGGCCTCCACCGCTTCGCGGCCGTTGCCGCGCACGCTCACCTCGCAGCCGGCCTTCTCCAGCATGCGGCGCGCCAGCAGCGCGTTGATGTCGTTGTCCTCGACCAGCAGCACGATGGGCCGACGGCCGCTGCGAGCAGGCTCATGCTCGGGGCGGGCCGGGGTTGGAGCGGGCATCGGCGGGGCAACCGAATCGAAGATGCATCAGCACCGACTGCGGGCGCACCGGCCGGACCAGATAGGCGTTGAAGCCCGCAGTGCGGAAATCGGCGAAGTCGGCCTTAGCGGAGGTGTCGAGCACGACGAAGCCTTGCACCTTTCGGCCGGGTGCAGCCTCGCGCGCGCTGTCGAGCAGGCGTCTGCCGTCCTGCCAGCCGCCCTGCGTGACCGACGACAACGGTCGTGAACGGCTCGCCGGCCATGGGCCGCCGAGCCGGATCAGCCCCTCGGCATCCGCGCTCGCGCATTCTTCGACGGGAACGCCGGCACCCTCCAGCGACAAGCGCAGGGCCTGCCGCTCGATCGGCCGGTCCAGCGCCAGCAGCACGTGCTGGCCGATCGATCGGGGCGCCTTGCGCTCCAGCTCCATCGGCAGGCTCCTGGACCCGCCCCAGATGCAGCACGGCCGTAAACCTCGAGCCGGCTCCCGGCATGCTCGCCACGTGGATATCCCCCGCCATGGCTCGCGCGAGACGGCGCGAGATGGCGAGCCCGAGACCCGTGCCGCCCTGCCGCCGGCGCACGGCCGCCTCCGCCTGCTCGAACTCGAAGAACACGAACGCCAGCGCCTCGGCGTCGATGCCGATGCCGGTATCCTCGACCGTGATGGCGATGCGCACCTCGTCGGATTCCGGCGCACCGTCGCCGGCGCCGTTGGCCGCACGGGCGACGGTCACCAGCACGCCACCCTTGTCGGTGAACTTGATGGCGTTGCCGACCAGGTTGGTCAGGATCTGGCGCAGCCGCACCTCGTCGCCCAGCAGCAGGATCGGCAGTCGCGGATCGATCGCCCAGGCGATGTCGATGCCCTTCTCGTAGGCCTTCGGCGCCAGCAGCTCGACGACGCCCTGCACGCATTCGCCGACCGCCAGCGGCGCGCTCTTCAATTGCAGCTTGTCGGCCTCGATCTTGGAGAAGTCGAGGATCTCGTCGATCAGCGTGAGCAGCGTGCGCGCCGAACGCTCGATGGCCTTGGCGTAGGTCTGCTGCTCCGGCGACAGCTCGGTGTCGCACAACAGCGAGGTCATGCCGAGAATGCCGTTCATCGGCGTGCGGATCTCGTGGCTCATCGCCGCCAGGAAGCGCGACTTGGCGCGGTTGGCCGCTTCCGCCTGCAGGCGCGCCTCGCGCAGCTCCGCCTCGGTCTCCCGCCCCTCGGTGACGTCGCGGCCGAGGCACTGCACCTCCGGCACGGCGGCGTCGGCCGCCGCCACCACATGCTCCTCCCATTCGAACCAGCGCGGCCCGGCGCTCGTCTCGATCTGCTGCACGTAGCGCTGCTCGCGACGCGCGAGGCCCGGAGCCAGTGGTGTGACCATGTCGCCGGCGAGCACGCTCGGCGCGAACACCTGGCCCAGGACATCCCGCCGCTCGACCCCGAACACCCGGCAGAAGGCCTGGTTGACGAAGGTCAGCCGGCCCTCGGCGTCGCGCCGCAGGATCACGTCGGCCTGGTTGTCGAGCAGGTCGCGGTAGCGCGCTTCGTTCTCGCGGATCTCCCACTGGATGTCCTTGAGCGCCTCGAGCCCGCGCTCGAGGCGATCGCCGATGTGCAGGAAGCGCTCGAACTCGGCCTCCAGATCGCGACGGGCCCCAGCTGGTGGCCGGATGCCGGCAGCAGGACCCGGCGCTCGTTCGGATTGGCTGCCGCCTCCGAGCCACGCACGCAGACGGCCGGACAGCTTTCGCAGTGGTGTCACGCTTGACGCTTCTTTTATTGTCGGTCCCTGGTACCTGAAAACCAACCACGCTGGCATTGAGAAACGCTTACCCCGCACGCACACGCTCCGTGCCGTAGCGCGACGCGGCGCAACAGGAAGGTAACCACGATGGGTCCGCTCGCCGGCTACCGCATCATCGAGATGGCCGGCATCGGCCCGGCACCGTTCGCGGCCATGCTGCTGGCCGACATGGGCGCCGAGGTGATCCGCATCGACCGGCGCGAGGCGGCCGACCTCGGGCTGCCGGGCAAGGAGCCCAAGTTCGAGGTGCTGCACCGCGGCCGCCGCTCGCTCTCCGCTCGACGTGAAGTCGGACGCCGGGCGGGCCGTCGTCCTGCGGCTGGCCGCCAAGGCCGACGCCCTCATCGAAGGCTTCCGGCCGGGCGTCATGGAGCGGCTGGGGCTCGGCCCCGACGTGTTGGCCGAGGTCAACCCCAGGCTCGTGTTCGGCCGCATGACCGGCTTCGGCCAGGACGGCCCGCTCGGCACAGCGCGCCGGCCACGACATCAACTACATCGCGCTGGCCGGCGCCCTGCACGGCATCGGCCGGCAGCGGCGAGGCACCGGTGCCGCCGCTCAACCTGGTCGGCGACTTCGGCGGCGGCGGCATGTTCCTCGCCTTCGGCGTGGTGTGCGCGCTGCTCGAGGCGCAGAAGTCCGGCAAGGGCCAGGTGGTCGACGCCGCCATGGTCGACGGCGCCGCCTGCCTGATGGCGCTGATCTACGGCATGCACGCGCAGGGCGCCTGGCGCGACGAACGCGGCGTCAACGTGCTCGACACCGGCGCGCCCTGGTACGACACCTACGAGACGAAAGACGGCAAGTGGCTGGCCGTCGGCGCCATCGAGGCACGCTTCTACGCGGAGTTCATCGAGCGCCTCGGCCTGTCGGCCGCCGACCTCCCGGCCCAGCACGACCGCAGCGGCTGGCCGGAGCTGCGCCGGCGCTTCGCCGAGGCGATCAAGCAGCGCTCGCGCGACGACTGGGAGCGCATCTTCGCCGGCAGCGACGCCTGCGTCGCGCCCGTGCTGTCGCTCGCCGAGGTCCGCCATCACCCGCACAATGCGGCACGCGCGACCTTCATCGAACGCGACGGCGTCGTGCAGCCGGCGCCCGCGCCGCGCTTTTCTAGGACGGCGGGCGAGATCGGCGCTCCGCCGCGACCGCGCGGCGCCGACAGCGAGGCCGTCCTGCGCGATTGGGGGTTCGCGGCCTCGGAGATCGACGCCCTGCAGTCAGCCGGCACCATCGGCACGGCCAAGGCATAGACGTCAGCGGGCAGATGCCGGCCGGGCTTGCAGCGATCTCCAGGTGGCGGTCGCGTGGGCGGCCAATTCGCCATCGCTGCGGAAGGCATGCGACTGCAGGAATGACAGGCTCCTGCCCTTGCGCAGGAAGCTTCCCTCGCAGCGGACGGTGCCCGACGTCACGGGCGCGAGGAACTGCACCTTCATTTCGAGCGTGGCGCCAGCGCCGTCGACGTGGTGCAGAAGGTGGCCCATGGACACATCCATGGCGGTGGCGAGAATGCCGCCATGCAGCGTCCCCTGCGGGTTGAACAGCGTCGGGATGGCGTCGAAGCTCACGATGCACCGCTCGCCCTCGTAGGAGACGGCGAAGCCGAGCAGCCGCGACAGGAAGAACGAGCCGAACTCCTGGCGCGGGTCCGCACTTGCCCTGGCCAGCATCTCCTTGCCGAGGGCGACCCGCAGGGCATCCTGCTCACTCATGTCACGATCTCCAAAGTGCGTTCCCGCCCGTCAACTCACCCTTATTCGGCGGATCGGCAATGTAGCCTCAAGGCGAGGCATCAGACCATGGCGTCGGCGAGCTCGGTCATCGTGCGCACGAGGATGTCGGGCTGGTGCGGCGTGATGCCGAACGGCCGCTGGCGCCGGTCGATGAAGGCCGTGCGCATGCCGGCCGCCTTGGCGCCGATGCAATCGAAGGCGTGGTTGGCGACGAACAGCACCTCGTCCATGCGCAATCCGATCAGCTCCGCGGCCTTGGTGTAGGTCGCGACGTGCGGCTTGAAGGCGTTCGCCTCGGCAACGGAGATGACCCGGTCGAACGGCACCTTGTGATATTTCTTGGCCGTCTCCAGCATGTCCGGATCGCCGTTCGACAGCACCACCAGCTTGTAGCGCGTCTGCAGCCGGGCGAGCGCCTCGGGCACCTCGGGGAAGCACTCGAGCTTCTCGATCTCGGCGACCAGGGCCCGCACCTCGTCCATGGTGTAGGGCAGCTTGCAGCGGTCGAGCACGAAGGCGACCGAGCGGATGCCGATCTCGCGGTAAGGCGTATGCTCCTTGTGCAGCAGCGCATCGATCATCGAATTCTCGAAGTGCGTGCGCCGCCACCAGGTGACGAACGAGTTCGGGTTGCCGGTCCAGCCCTTCGCCTTGAGGTAGGGCGTAGCGATCTTGGTCAGCCCGCCCTGCATGTCCACGACCGTCCCGTACTGGTCGAACATGCAGACCTTGATGGTCTTCTTCAGCTCCGCGAGCTTGGTCATCTGCTGGCTCCCTGGATGGCGGCGTGAAAAACAGCCTTGCTACACCCCGACAGGCCACATTGTCCAAATCGATTTTTATTCTGTCTACATTCACGATATGAATATCCAGAAGACCAAGTTCGGGAAAGCCGGCACATGAACCTTCGGTCGATCGATCTCAACCTGCTCGTAGCGCTCGACGCCCTGCTCGGCGAGCAGCACGTGACGCGGGCTGCCGACCGGGTCGGCCTCAGCCAGCCTGCCATGAGCAACGCCCTGTCGCGCCTGCGGCATCTCTTCCAGGACGAGCTTCTGGTTCGTACCGCCACCGGCATGCAGGCGACCGCGCGGGCACTCGAACTGGCGGAACCGACCCGGCAGGTGCTGCGCCAGATCGAGCGCGTGTTCGAAAGCGATGCGGGGTTCGACCCCGCCACCTCGGCGCGCACCTTCACGATCCGGCTGTCGGACCTGCTCGGCCTGCTGCTGCTGCCGCCTCTCCTCGAGGACACCGGCAAAGAGGCTGCGTCGGCCCGCTTCGACATCGTGCACATGCCGCCCGCCCGTACGGTCGAGGCGCTCGAGAAGGACGAGATCGACGTGGCCGTCAGCACGGGGCTGGCGCACTCGACCTCGATCAAATCCATGCCGCTCATGCGCGACCGCATGGTGTGCGTGATGCGCGCATCCCATCGCCGCGGCCGATACCAAGATGAGCATGAAGACCTTCCTTGCCGCCCGGCAGCTCAGGGTCTCCATGTCGCCGACCGATGTGCGCTTCGTGGACGATATCCTGGCCAATCGAGACGTCACCCGCAACGTCGCGCTGAACGTCCCGCACTGGCTGATCGTGCCGCACGTGCTGGAGCGGACCGACCTCATTGCGGTGATGCCGCGCCGCCTCGCACAGGCCCTGCCGAGCCAGTCGCTCGCCATCCGCAATCTGCCGTTCGCCTCGCATGCCTTCGATTGGTCGATGTACTGGCATCGCCGGCATGACGGCAACCCGGCCATCGCATGGCTGCGCGCCAAGCTCACACAGGTCGCGCAAGCCCTCGGCTGAGAAGATCATCACACGCTGCAAGTTGATCTGGGAGCAGGTTTCGGGCATCTCACTGCCACCCGGCGCAGTCGCGCGACATCTGTGGAGCCCAATCGTGAGCGGACGTTCTCCTCCCGAGCCGCGCTCGGCCTACCCGCACTTCCTCGAGATCACGACGCGCTGGAACGACAACGACCCCTACCGGCACGTCAACAATGCCGTCTACTACGAGTATTTCGATACCGTGGTGAACCAGTTCCTGATCGAGAACGGCGCGCTCGATCTGGAGCGCAGCGACGTGATCGGCCTGGTCGTGGAAACGCAGTGCCGGTTCTTCAGCCAGATCGCGTTCCCATCCAAGGTGCACGCTGGGCTGCGCGTCAGCCACCTCGGCAACTCCAGCGTCCGGTACGAGATCGGCCTGTTCCGCGACGACGGCGAGACCGCGGCGGCGCAAGGCCACTTCGTGCACGTCTACGTCGATCGCGGCAGCAACCGCCCCGTGCCGCTGCCGCAGAAACTCAAGGAGTTGCTCACCTCTATCCTTGTCGCGCAGGGCACATAGACTTGGATGACGTCACGGCGTCGGTGGAAACTTCCCCCGACGCCGGATGCCCGGGACCGATATTGGCCTACTCGTCATCGTCCTCATCATCCTCGTCGTCCTCGTCGACGTCATCGTCGTCGGTGAGGGGTCGGCAGACCGAGACGGTGTTCAAATCGTCGAGTGGCTTGCATATCTCATAGGCGGCTTGCAAAGCTTCGGACGCCCCCAAGGCATCGCTCGCACTCGTCAAGGGCGACGCGCGCGCTCCGATCACCGCGACTCCGAACGCGAAAGCCAACGTCATCAACAACAATCCAAGGCGCATGGTCCCCTCCTGCGGGTTGCAGATCCTGTCATCAGCGACAATCGCTGAGGACCTGCATTCAACAGGGAGTGGCCGCTGGGCGCAGTTACGGGGGGAACAGCCCCGCCGACATGCACGATGGAACCGCACGGGCATATCGATCGTTTGAGCAGGCACACGGACCCACAAGATCCGTCAGGTGCCTGCAAGGGTACTGAGCCGCCCAGTAGCCTTCGGGCGATCGGCGGCTTCTTTCTTGCCCGAACACCCGCCCAAGGAGGTCGACATGGCCATTGGCAGCACCGCGTTGGCGAACCTTGTCATCATTCTCATCATCGGCATCGTCGTCGGCCTGGCCTTCAACCGCTATGCCCGGGGCTGGCTCGCCCGACTCGGCGCCACGCGCAGCAGCGACATCACCAGCGCCCTGGTCGGCATCGCCGGCGCCTTCATCGGCTTCCATCTCGGTGTCATTCTGGGGCTGCTGCCCTCGCCGCTGATGCTCTACCTCGCGGCGATTGCGGGGGCGATCCTCGTGCTGTGGCTGTGGCGCGGGCGGTGACGGCGCGCAGGATCGCGCCACCGTCTCCCCTCCAATTCGCGCCTAACCCCTGCGTCGACGTGTGATCCAGCCTCCGCCGGCCAGGCGGCGATTTACGTCGGCGATGGCGCAGTAGGCAATGCGTCCGATGTTGATGGTGTCGCCGATCGATACATCGGTCGGGATGTGCTTGAGGCTGCTGCAGCCGTCGAGCGTCAGCGAACCTTCGACGCTCAGCGAGCTCGGCACCGAGCGCAGGCCGCTGCAGCCGGTCAGGTTGATCGATCCGGCCACGCCACACGCCGGCGGCATCCTGGTCACCGAACTGCAGTCCGTCATGTCGAGATCGCCTCCCACCCACAGCCAGCGCGGCATGATGCCGAGGTTGCTGCAGCCGGCGAGTTCGGAGATCACCACTCACCTCCAGGATCTGCGGCAAGGCCGTGAAGCGCTGGTTGTGCGACAGGTCCAGCGTGCCCTCCACCTTGAGCACCCGCGGCAGGCGCAGGAGATACCTGCGCGCGCGGAGGTCGAGATTGCCGGGAATGGTCATCTCGCGGTCGAGACAGGCATCCCGGTAGTGCGGGTGACGCCGGCGCGTGGGGCGTCGCATGCGCTCGATGGCCGGACAATTCCAGCCCATGGCGCGGCGCAGCGCATCGATGGCCGCCACAAAGTCCGACGGTGCGCCGTTGCCGTGCCCACGACAATCATGGATCTTGCGGTCGCACAACTGCAGCGTCACGTGCGGCTGGCCGCTGCCATCACGCAACGAGAAGAACTGGGCGTTCTCTAGCTCCAGCGCCTCGATATAGCCCGCGCCGCCGACACAGTGCTGCATGCGGCGGCCCTCCCAGCGCAGGGCCTCGGCGGTTTTCAGTTTGACCCACACCAAGCCGTCATCAAGCCTGAGCACCGTCTCCACGTGCGGCTCGTCTGCACCCGGACACGGCCGACGGCCGCCGGCCCTTTGCGTCCAGCGACGTATATCTTTCTGCATCTTGTCGATGACATAGGGCAGCTTGCCGATGTTGCGGAGGCGCTGCACGCGGCCCGTCTCGTCGCGCTCCTCGAGCCAGGCTTCCTTGCGGGCGATGGCCTCGATGAGCCACGCTTCGATGCGCTGCACGAGCGCCACCACTTCAGGCGTCGCGACGAACCGATAGAAGGGACCATCGGCCTGGAACCGCTCTGGCGTGAGCCAGTCCGGCGCATTCTCCGGATACTCCTGCACCTCCTCCAGCGCGGCCTTCTCGCTTTGCAGCCCTCGATAGAGGCACTGCATGAGCAGCACCGTCATCTCTGCGTCGTCGCGCTGCAGAAACCGTCGCAAGTCCTCTTCGTTGACCACATTGAACATCGCGCAACTCCTCGCTCTCCGCGTGCAGGCGCACGCGCGTTGGCATGACGGGGCCGCTGCCGGCGAGGACGCGTGTCCCTGCCTGCGATCACGACCGAATTTTATGAACCCCGCAAAATTATCGGTGCGGCGAGGCCGATCCCGGCACGAAGCCGTTGGGAACGAATGCCTGTCGTCCGCGTGCGCCGTCTTTCTCAGAACATGCGCAATGTCAGATTATGTCGTCACGAGACGATTGCAATTGCGGATTGGTGTTTGCCGATCGGCGTCAGAACCGCGTGTTGCGAACGAGCCGCGTTCAAATTGCGCGACTGCCGATCAGATACGGGGTTATGCACGTTCAGAGTTTTGAGGCTGTGCAGATTCGACATGCGCGTCATCGGAAAGACAAAATGCCGGCAGCAGTCGGCAGCTCTCCCCGGTCAAATGACCTCGTCGGTCTTGTCGTCGGTCTCGCCGTAGCGGCGCAGCGTGGCGGGCCTGGTGCCGGCATACAGCTTGTCGATGCCGGGCGCGATCTTGGCGTTCTCGCGCTCGAACAGCGAATTGCCGGCGAGGTCGCCGTCGACCAGGAACGGGCCGAAGTTCTCCACCTCGAGCACCCAGATGGCCTGCGCGAGGCCGAGCTCCTCCACCCAGTGCGTGGCCGACCACGCGCCGGATGCCGCGCCCCAGCAACGCGCCGGTGCCGTAGCCGACGGTGGTGAGGTAGACGGCTTTGTGCGGCACGAACGTCGATTTGTAGATCTCGCCGGTCATGCCGCCCTTGCCGATGATGACGTTGCAGCGCGACAGCTTGAACCAGCCGTCCAGCCACTTGGCAAAGCGGAACGAGGCGGTGGCCGTCACCGCGCCCACCGTGTGGCTGCCGTCGGCGTTGACGCTGGCGGCCGGCGAGCAGTGGAAGTTGGCGGAACCCAGCTCTTCCGGCGTTGCCGGCAGGCCGGCGCCGTCCTCGACGGCCTTCTTGTAGACGCCCTCGCGCGCCGTGTAGACGCGGCCCGTCAGGTACACGACGGTGCCGATCTCGAGCTTGGCCAGCTCCTCGGTGGAAGCCGGCAGCGTGAGATGCACCGTCTTGAGCTTGGTGGCAGTGGCCAAATCTTTGCTCCACTTCTCCCTCTCCCCGTTTTTCACGGGGAGAGGGAATACGCGTCAGAACACGATGACGCCGCGCGCCACGGTGCCCGAGGTCAGCAGGCGGAAGCCCTCGTTGATCTCGTCGAACTTGTAGGTGCGGCTGATCAGGGCATCGAGGTTGATGCGCTTGTCCATGTCGAGGTCGGCCAGGATGCCGAAGTCGACCGGCGGGCGGATCGAGCCATAGTAGGTGCCGGTGATCTTCTTCTCCTGGAACACCACCTGGAACGGATTGATCTGCGCGCGATCCGTGAAGGCCGGCATGCCGACCATCACGGCGTGCCCGCCCGGCCCGATGGCATCGACGCACGTCTCCATGGTCTTGGCGCCGCCAATGGCATCGAACGCGTAGTCGACGCCGCCGCCGGTCAGATCCTTCACGGCTTTCACCGTGTCGTCCTTCTTGGCGTTGATGGTGTGGGTGGCGCCGAACTCCTTGGCGAGGGCCAGCTTGTTGTCGAGCAGGTCGCAGGCGATGATGGTCTTGGCGCCGGCGAGCCTGGCGCCCTGCACCACGTTCAAGCCGACGCCGCCGCAGCCCACCACCAGCACGCTCGAGCCCAACTCCACCTTGGCATGGCGAATGGCGGCGCCGACACCCGTCGCCACGCTGCAGCCGATGATGGCGGCATGCGTCCACGGCAGGTCCTTGCGCACCGACACGACCTGCTCGGCCGGGCACACCACGAACTCCGAGAACGTGCCGATGCGGGCCATCTGGTTGACCGGCTCGCCGTTCAGCTTCACGCGCGCGGTGCCGTCGTGCATGCGCCAGCGGGGTGCTGTCGTCGTGGCCGTTGCAGATCACCGAGCGGCCCGGAGGCGCAGTAGCGGCAGTGCCCGCAGTTGGGGCGGAACGAGAAGATGACGTGGTCGCCCTTCTTGACGTTGTTGACGCCCTGGCCCAGCTCGACGACGACGCCGGCTGCCTCGTGGCCCAGCACCATCGGCAGCGGCAGCGGCCAGTCGCCGTTCATGATGTGGTAGTCGGACAGGCACACGCCCGCCGCCTTCACCTGCACGCGCACCTCGCCGGCCTTGGGCGGCTCCTGCTCGAGGTCGAGAATCTGCAGCGGTTTGTTGACTTCGGTCAGGACGGCAGCGCGCATGGACGTTTGCTCCTCAGCAGGTTGGGTTAGCGCGGCCACTGCGCTAGACTGATGTTTCTTACCTAGCTTCGCGCGTAACCCAACTGTTTGTTATGTTGGGTTACGGGCTTCGCCCTAACCCAACCTACTCTATTTCCACTCGATGAACTCGGGCGGAACGGCAGGCGTCAGCCATACACCATTCGCCGAGCAATAGAAGGGGGCACCCTGTGCCCACATCTTACCGGCAAACACGCGCAACACCACCGGCCGGCCATGCCGCTGCCCGACCTTGATCGGCGGTGGCCTCGTCGGGGGAGAGGTGCACGTGCTGGCGGTTGCCGGGCTTCAGGCCTTCGCTGCGGATGGCGGGGACGGTGGCCGCGGCGGTGCCGTGGAACAGGATGGCCGGCGGCTCGGCGGGCTCGAGGCCCAGGTCGATATCGACGGAGTGGCCCTGATTGGCGCGGATGCGCCCGCCCGTCGGGTCGAGGGCGAACCGCTGCTTGTCGCTGGTCGGCGACGATCTCGGCGATCAGCTCGCGGGTGAGCGTGACGCCGTGCGCAGCCGCCCGCTCGATCAGTTCGCCGACATCGGCCCAGCCATTCTCGTCCAGCACCAGGCCGATGTGCTCCGGCCGGTGCCGCAGCACCAGGCTCATGAACTTGCTCAGGCGTACCTTGTCTTGCGTCATGCCACCTGCCCTTGTCATCCCGGAATTCGCGCCAGCGAATATCCGGGACCCAGGGCTGCACATGCGCCCCTGGGTCCCGGCTCTACGCGCATTTCGCGCTCCGGCCGGGATGACATCCGATCATTCCGCAGCGTCGGCCTTCGCAGCCGGCTCCCACTCCACCGTGGGCCGGCGCATGTAGTCGGTGAACCACTCGGGGTCGGTGCGGAACTCGACGCGGCCATCGGGGAACACGCGTGCCGTGGCCCGCCGCGAGGACAGGCAGAACATGTGCACGCTCATCGGCATGCCGCCGGTGTGGCAGTAGCCGACCTCGATGTGGCAATCGACCACCATCGACGAGCCCATGAAGCCCATCGCGCCCATGCCGATGTTGTTGCCGAGGTCCTTCAGCTCGTCCTCCAGCTTGGCGATCTTGGGATCGGGGTTGCGCGAGCCGACCGTGCGCAGGCAGGAGGCCTGCTTGCCGAGCACCATGCAGATGTCCTTGGAGCCGCCGAGCCCGACGCCGACGATGGCCGGCTGGCAGGCGAGCCCGCGCCGGCCGAACTGGATCAGCGTGTCGAGGAAGAAGCGGCGGATGCCGTCGATGCCGTCGCCCGGGAACAGCATGCGGTAGTCGGAGCCGAACAGGCCGCCCTTGTGCACGGTGGTGAGGTCGATCCAGTCGGCGTCGGGGTGGAAGGAGTATTCGATCTCGGGCGCGCCGATGCCGCAGTTGTTGTTGTGGTCGGTGCGCCAGAGCGGGTGCACGCGGTTGGGGCGCAGCGGCACGTCCTGCGTGGCATTGGCGGTGGCGCGGCGCAGCGCCGCCTCCAGCGCGATGGGCCCGCCCTGGATGCGCGCCTCGTTGCCCATCTTCACGTACCAGCGCGGCACGCCGGTATCGCCGCACATGGCGCGCCGGTCTTCCTTGGCCGCCTCGTAGTTCTCCAGCATGGCCTGGATGACGAACGAGGACAGGTCGCCCTTCTCGGTATCCGCGCACCGGCGCAGCCCCGCGAGGTAGTCGTCGGGATCTCGATGGCGGCCTTGGCCATCAGCTGTTCGGCGGTCTTCTGCAGGGATGCGATGGGGATCATGGCCGTTACCTGGTCAAGTGCGGCGTGCGCTACTGCTCAACGCGTCGTGCAAAGATTTGGCCCCGAACAGAATGAAGAGAATGCCTGTGGCACGCGCCACGATACGTCCGTGACGGGCAAAGGCGCGGCGAATCGGTGCCAAACCCGTCCAAGCCACCACGATGAGATCGGCCAGCACGAAGCCTGCGAACACGGCCGCGAGCACGCCCGGCAGCGAGGCGGCCGCAACCGCATCGCCAAAGCGCCCGATCAGAGCCGTGAACATCGCGAGCGCAAAGGGATAGGCCTTCGGGTTTGTCAGCCCGAAAATCAGGCCGACGCGGATCGGGTCGCCGCCAATGGCGATTGATCCGGAATCTTTGGCTCTTAACGCTTTCGCACCGAGCCAGATCAAGTAAACACCACACACCACGCCTAGCGCATCGAACAGCCCTGGGCCGAGCCGCGATACGCCAATGATGGCCAGGATCGCCAATATCGACCAAACTAGGTCGCCAAGGAGATGCGCGGCCAGGAATTTTGCGCACGCGCCGCGCCCCAGCGTCGTGGAGTAGTTGAGCGCGGCAAGAGTCGCAGGGCCGGGCACGAGCACGTACAGCATGCCGCCGGCGACCAGTGAGAAGAGCAGCTCCGTGGTCATGATGCTCCCTATTCTGCAGCTTCCTTGAGCAGGGTCTCGCCGGGCTTGACGATGGTGAAGCGCACCGGCTCGTCGGCGATGTCGAGGCGGCCGGCCCGCTGGCGCGCCACCGTGAAGGTGGAGGTGGCGAGGTCGCCCTCGCCGGGGAAGTCCTCGCGATAGTGGGCGCCGCGGCTGTTCTCGCGCTTGAGCGCCGCCAGCGTGATCACCTTGGAGACCTCCACCAGGCTGCGCAGGTTGAGCCAATCGTGCCACGTGAGATTGAAGGCGCGATCACCGTCCGGCACGCCGATGCCGAGCAGCTCGCCCTCGATCGCCTCGACCTTCCGCAGGCCCCGCTGGAGGCCGGCGGCATCGCGAAGAACGCCGACGTCGTCCCACATCGCATCCATCAGCCGCTCGCGCAGCGCATTGACGTCGCCGGCCTTGCGCGCGAACGGCGCCTGCGGCGCGCGCCATCTCGGCGGTGATCGCCTCCTCGTCCGGCGCGCGATGACCGGGGTTGGCGGCGATCCAGCGCCGCCATCGTCTCGCCGGCGATGCCGCCGAATACGGTGGAGTTGGCAACGCCGTTGCCGCCCAGCCGGTTGGCGCCGTGCGCTCCGCCCGAATCCTCGCCCGCCACGAACAGGCCGGGCAGCTCGGTCGAGGTGTCGACGTTGCAGACGAGGCCGCCCATGAAGTAGTGCGCGGTCGGCACCACCTCGACCAGCCCGCCGGCCAGGTCGAAGCCGCAGTCGGCGCAGCGCTCCACCATGCCCTTGAACTGCTTGGCGACCTTGTCGGGGCCGAGGTGGCTCATCTTGATGTAGACGCCGCCGTGCGGGGTGGTGCGCTTGGCCCGCATCTCGGCGTAGATGGCGCGCGAGACGATGTCGCGCGTGGCCCGCTCCAGCTTGGGGTCGTAGTCCGCCATGAAGCGGCGCTGGGCGCCGTCGAGCAGATGGCCGCCGGCGCCGCGCAGGCCTTCCTCCAGCACCGTGCCGGTCATGCGCGTGTCCGGGCCCGCCAGCAGGCCGGTCGGGTGGAACTGCACCATCTCCATGTCGCGCAGCGGCAGGCCGAGCCGCAGCGCCATGGCGAGGCCGTCCATGCTCTTGTCGCCGGACGGCGTGTGATAGCGGTACATGGTCGGCCCGCCGCCGGTGGCGAGCAGCACGGCCTTGGCCTCGACGAAACGGAACTGTGCCGGTGCGGACATCGATCAGCAGCACGCCCGCCAGCGACTGCCCGTCGCTCGGCCGGGATCAGCGCCACGGCGCGATGCTCCTCCAGGCGCGCGATCGGCCGCGCCCACACCTGCTCCATCAGCCGGTTGATGATCTCGATGCCGGTCAGGTCGCCCTTGTGCACCGTGCGGTCGAAGGTCTGGCCGGCGAACGCCTTGCCGTGCAGCGTGCCGTCGGGGTTGCGGTCGAAGAAGCAGCCGACCTCGTTCTCCAGCTCGCGCACGCGCTCGATGGCGGTCGTCACCAGCGTCCAGGCCATGTCCTGGTCGGGCAGCCACTTGCCGCCCTCGATGGTGTCCATGAAATGCCGCTCGACGGAGTCGCCGGGATTGAGCGCCACGTTGTAGCCGCCCTGCACCATGCGCGTGCAGCCGCACTTGCCGAGCAGCCCCTTGGTGGCGACCGTGATGTGCAGGTCCGGGTTGGCCTGGTGCGCATGCAGCGCCGCGAACAGCCCGGCGCCGCCGGAGCCCAGGATCAGGATGTCGGTTTTCAGCCGTTCGAGCATGGGTTCGCTCACGCCGCGCGCGCCAGGAAGACGACTGCCGCGAGCGACGGCCACGATCAGCGCCGCCGTCGCCAGCTCTTTCTGCACCGGCCGCCACGGCAGGTTCTCGATCACCAGCACGCGCATGCCGCCCAGCATGTGGATGGCCAGCAGGAACACCAGGCCGGTTTCCGCGAGCTTAACAGCCGGATTGGCGGTCCACTTGAGGAAGCCGTCGAGCCGCGCCTCGCCGTCGATGGCCAATCCGAGCGCCAGGAAATGCAGCGGCAGGAAGCAGGCCAGCGCCAGCCCGGACAGGCGGTGCACCAGCGCGGCGATCCACAGCGCGTTGCGGCGATGTCCGGCGGTGTGCATGCGTCATGGCAGCACCACCGCGGCAACGGCGCGCAGGCCGAGGACCGCCAGCAGCGCGCCGAAGCCCCACATCAGGATATCGAGGCTGCCGCCCGCGCAGGCCGGCCCACTCCGCCGCGATCACGCGCACTCCGATCGCGCCATGCGTGGCCGCCGCCAGCACGAACAGCGCGTAGAAGGCGCCCCAGCCGATGCTGCCGCGCGTGCGGCCCAGGATGTCGGCCGCGCTCAGCCCGCGGCTGGTCGCGTAGAAGATGACGAACAGGTGCGCCAGCACCAGCGGCGCCATGATCAGCGCCGTCGCCCGCTGCAGGATGTAGAGGCGGATGTTCATGGCCCCTCTCCCGTCATCCCGGCCTCGGGCGTCAGCCCGAGAGCCGGGACCCAGGGCCCAAGCGCGTGTCGCGTCGCTCTGGGTCCCGGATATTTCGCTGCGCGAAATTCCGGGATGACACCGCACCATCACAGCTCCCCCTTGAGGTAGGCCTGCATGGTGCGGCGCTTGAGGCCGGCGATGGAGGCGGTGGGGTTGAGCTTGTTGGGACAGTGCTCCTGGCAGCTCTGGTGCGAATGGCAGGCGTGGCAGCCGCCGCTCGCCGCGATGGCGGTCAGGCGCGTCGCGGTTGCCGGCATCGCGCACGTCGTTGACGAGCGTCCAGGCGCGGTTGAGGGCGGCGGGCCCGAGATAGTCCTCGTTCCAGCGCACCGTATCGCAGGCGGCAAAGCACACCGCGCAGTTGATGCACTCGATGGCCGCATCGGCCGCCACGCGCGGGGCGGTGGCCGGCTCGATCTTCTCGATGGCATCGGCGCGCGTCTTGCTCGGCGCGAACACCCCCTTGGCCGCCTGCCACTTCTCGAAGAACTGGCGCATGTCGCAGGCGAGGTCCTTGATGACCGGCAGATTGGCGAGCGGGCCGACCTCCAGCTTGCCGTTCTCGACCACCTTCGAGATGTGCGTGCGGCAGGTCCAGCGCGGCCGGCCGTTGACGGTCATGGCGCAGCGACCCGCACATGCCGACGCGGCAGGCGAAGCGGTACGACAGCGTCGGATCGGCGTTGCGCTGCACCCAGGTGACCACGTCGAGCACGGTCTGGTTGGCGCGCTGCGGCACGCTGAAGACCTGGTAGCGGCCGTCCTTGCCGCCGCGCCAGAGCGAGACTTCGATGCTGCTCATGCTGCGCCTTATCTCACCCGGATGTGCACGCGCTGCACGCCGTTGTTGCCGAACCCGGCTGCGTCCCAGGGACCCTCGAGCGGCTGCACGTTGCCGTCGGCGTCGGTGGCGCGGCAGGCCAGCTCGTGCTCGCCGGGCGTGGCCTCCCAGTCGGCGCTCCAGCCGCGCCAGGCGTATTTGCCCTTGGCGTCGTCCAGCCGTGCGTCGGACCAGGTGCCGTCGACGCCAAGCTCGACGCGCGCGATCGGCACGCCGCGCCCGACCAGGCGCGGCCGTGGATGGTGTGCCGTCCGCGATCGGTGATGCGCGCGCGCGAGTAGAAATCCGGGATGCCGGGCGGGACCAGCAGCGACTTGACGCGCATGTGCGTCACCGGCGTCGCCGGGCCGCCGACGACGCTGCGATACATGTAGGTGCCGACCTGCTGGTAGCCTTCGTAGGGCTTGTCCAGCGCCTCGATGCGGTTGAGCCACTTGACGCTGGCCATGCCGTACCAGCCGGGCACCACCATGCGCAGCGGAAAGCCGTGCTGCGGCAGCAGCGGCTGGCCGTTCATGGCCCACACCACCAGCACGTCCTCGCCGAGCGCCACCTCGGGCTTCAGGCTGCGTCCGTACTCATGCTCAGTGCCGCGATCGAACCCGCGGTCGGCGCCGTGGAAGGAGACTTCCACCACGTCGTCCAGAAGTCCGGCCGGCTCCAGCAGGTTGCGCAGCGGCGTGCCGGTCCACTCGGCCGTGCCGACCGCCTCGTAGACCCACGGCATGCTCTGGTAGCGCGGCTTGAGGGCGGCGCGGCCGTTGCCGGCGCATTCGAGCGTCACGCGCAGCGTGCGCGACGGCATGCGCCTTGATCGCCTCCAGCGACAGCGTCGCCGGCTTGCGCACGCGGCCGCCGATCGCGACCTGCCAGCTCGTCGTCCGGCACATAGGGCACGTCGAAATGGTTGAGCAGGTAGTGCATGCCGGCCGGCGTCACGTCGTGGCGCAGCGTCTCCAGCAGGATGCCCGAGTTGCGGTTGGCGAGGCGCACCTCGGCGGGATCGAAGAGGCCCTCGGTGTGCGGGCGCCGCTCGACGTTCTGGAACGGATCGGAAGCCGGTCATGGCGTGCTCCTGTGCGGGCCAGCCAGCCTAGCAAACGCCTTAGTTGAGCAATAGCGAATTGAACTCAATCATGTCTTCAATTTTCTTGATCCTTTCTTCCTGCGTGCCGGCGGCTTGGCGAGCGCGCCGAGTTCCACCAGCAGCGCGTCCGCCAGCGAGGCCTTGGCGTGGCTGGCCGGGCGCAGCAGCCCGACGGTACGGTGCACCACGGGGGCGGGCAGGGCCACCGTGCGCACCGGAAAGGCCAGAGGCACGCCTCTTCCGCGCTCCGGCACGATCGACACGCCGAGCCCGTGCGAGACCATGGCGGTGACCGCTTCCAGCGTATCGAGCGTCATGGCTTCGGCAACCTTGATGCGCCGCCGCCGCATCATGGCGTGGATCAGCCGGCCGACCCAGGCCTGCCGCGTATAGCGGATGAAGGGATAGGCGGCGAGCAGCTCGC
Source organism: uncultured Alphaproteobacteria bacterium (assembly GCA_963735125.1). Taxonomy (GTDB): domain Bacteria; phylum Pseudomonadota; class Alphaproteobacteria; order Rhizobiales; family Hyphomicrobiaceae; genus AWTP1-13. Next base: position 26,119 of record CAVTJY010000017.1, read on the forward strand.
CGGCGGTCCGGTCCGGCGCATCGGGCGGCGCGATCAGCACCAGCGGCTCGCGCGCGAACGGCGACCACAGACAGCCGTCCGGCACTCGCCCAAGCTCGCTGACGATGGCCGCATCCAGCGCGCGCCGCTCGACCCGCTCCACCAGCTCCGCCGACAGCGCCATGGCGATCTCCACGTGCACACCGGGATGGCGGCGGCGCAGCGCGGCGATCGCGCCCGGCAGGATGCCGGTGATGACGCTCGGCACGGCGCCGAGGCGCAGATGCCCCTGCACGAGGCCGTCATCGGCGTCGCGCCGCGCCAGCCGCTCGTAGCCCGCGATCAGCTCGGCGGCCTCCGGCAGCAGCGCGCGGGCGGCATCGGTCAGCGCCGGCGGACGCGTCGCGCGGTCGAACAGCGACACGCCCAGCTCCGCCTCCAGCGCCTTCATCTGCATGGACACGGCCGACTCGGTCAGGTGCACCGCGCGCGCCGCCGCCGCGAACGAGCCACGCTCGGCGATGGCCAGCAGCGTGCGCAGATGCCGGATGGACATGGCGTTGCCCTATCCCATCCCGTCGAGAGGGCCGAGGCCATATCGCCTATCAACCCTTCCTGGCCCTGAGGTCCTTGCCGGTGAGGGCGAACACCTCGCCCTCGCTTTCCGCGCTGTCCAGCCAAAGGAACGGCAGGTGCGGGAAACCCGGCTTCGAGGATTGCCCGCCCCGTGCCGATCTCGACCACCAGCGCGCCTTTCTCTGTCAGATGGCTGCCCGCCTCCGCCAGGATGCGCCACACGAGATCCAACCCATCCTCACCGCCGAAGTGCGCGATCCTGGGCTCGGCCGCATATTCCGGCGGAAAGGCAGCAACCGCCGCGGCGCTGACGTAGGGCGGATTGGACAAGATCAAATCGTACCTGCGCCTTGCCAGCTGCGCGAACAGGTCCGAGCGCACCAGGGTGATGCGGTCGCGGAGGCGATAGGTGGCGATGTTGCGCTCCGCCACCGCCAACGCATCCGTCGAGATGTCGCTCGCAACAACCATCGCATTGGGGAACGCCAGCGCCGCCAGGATGGCGAGGCAGCCGGACCCCGTGCACAGGTCGAGCACGCGGTCGACAGCCTCGGGCTTCGCCACCACCGCCGACAGCCCGCTGCCCAGCAACTCGCCAATGTAGGAGCGCGGCACGATCACGCGCTCGTCGACATAGAAGGCATGCCCCTGCACCCAGGCCTCGTTGGTGAGGTAGGGCGCTGGCTTACGCGTGGCGACACGCTTGGCGATGATGGCGCCCACGGCCTGCCGCTCGGCCAGCGTAAGGCGCGCATCGAGCCAGGGCTCCAGCTGATCGATCGGCAGATGCAGCGTGTGCAAGATCAGATAGGCCGCCTCGTCCAGCGCCGAGGCTGTGCCGTGGCCGTATACGAGGCCAGCCTGGTTGAACCGGCTCACCGCATGGCGCAGCCAGTCCCGCACCGTCAGCAGCACCTGCTCCAGCTCGTCCGCTTCTGCCATCCTGCTCCCTCCTGCCTCCCGTCTCTATCGGGGGCAATGGCGGGAGACAAGGGCGGCGCGGACCCGGCTCGCCGATGGCGTTTGTCATCCCGGGCCTTGTGCCCGGGATCCACCATATCAGCTCGCCCTGGCCTCGTGGATCGGCTGGCATCCCGGTGACAACGCACCGGGATGACCGCTAATGCGCCGCTTCCCAGTTGTCGGCCGCCTTGGCATCGACATGGATCGGCACTTTCAGCTGCACGGCGGGCTCGGCTGCTTTCTCCATCACCGCGGCGATGATCTTCAAGGCCTTGTCGGCCTCGCCCTGCTTGGCCTCGAACACCAGCTCGTCGTGCACCTGCAGCAGCATGCGCGTGCCCTGCAGGCGCGCCTCGTGCAGCGCCTGCGGCATGCGGATCATGGCGCGGCGGATGATGTCGGCGGCTGACCCCTGGATCGGCGCATTGATGGAGGCCCGTTCCAGGAAGCCGCGCATCGACGGGTTCCTGGTGTTGATCTCGGGATAGTGGATGCGCCGGCCGAAGATGGTCTCCACGTAGCCCTGCTCGTGCGCGACCTTCTTCATGCCGTCCATGTAGTCGCGGATGCCGGGGAAGCGCTTGAAGTAGGTGTTGATGTACTCCGCCGCCTCCTGCTTGGAGATGCCGAGCTGCGCCGCCAGCCCGAACGCCGAGATGCCGTAGATGATGCCGAAGTTGATGGCCTTGGCGCGCCGCCGCACCTCGCCCGGCATGTCCTTGACCGGCACGCCGAACATCTCCGACGCCGTCATGGCGTGAATGTCGAGGCCTTCCGAGAAGGCGTTGCGCAGCTGCGGGATATCGGCGATGTGCGCCAGGATGCGCAGCTCGATCTGGCTGTAGTCGGCCGAGATCAGCTTGTGGCCCTTGTCGGCGATGAAGGCCGTGCGGATCTCGCGGCCCTCCTTGGTGCGGATCGGGATGTTCTGCAGGTTGGGCTCGTTGGACGACAGCCGGCCCGTGGTGGTGGAGGCGAGCGCATAGGAGGTATGGATGCGGCCCGTCTCCGCGTTGATGTAGTACGGCAGCGCGTCGGTATAGGTCGACGTCAGCTTGGTCATCTGCCGCCACTCGAGCATCACATTGATGAGCTTGCGCGCCAACTCGGGCAGGTCCTCGCGGCCGGCAAGATCGTCGAGCAGGCCGGCCCGCGTCTCCCACTGCCCGCTCTTGGTCTTCTTGCCGCCTGGCAGCTTGAGATTGTCGAACAGGAACTCGCCGAGCTGCTTGGGCGAGCCGAGGTTGAACTTGTGCCCAGCCAGCTCGTAGATCTCCTCCTCCAGCCGGGCGCTGCGCTGCGAGAAGGTCGACGTCAGCCGCGACAGGATGCTGCGGTCGACCTTGACGCCGGCGCGCTCCATGTCGGCCAGCACGCTCACCAGCGGCCGCTCCAGCGTCTCATAGACGGTGGCGACCCGCTCGGCCGCCAGCCGCGGCTTCAGCGCGTGCCAGAGCCGCAGCGTGACGTCGGCATCCTCGGCCGCATATTCGGTGGCCTTGTCGAGCGGCACCTGGGCGAACGTCTTGTCGGACTTCTTGGCGCCGGGCGCATGATCGAGCACCTGGCTGAAAGGAATGCAGGTGTGCCCGAGATGGCGCTCGGACAGCGTGTCCATGCCGTGCTGGCCCTTGCCCGCGTCCAGCGCGTAGGACAGCAGCATGGTGTCGTCGAGCGGCCCGAGCGTGATGCCATGCCGGGCCAGCACCAGGCAGTCGTATTTCAGGTTCTGCCCGATCTTGAGCACCGCAGGGTCCTCGAGCAGCGGGCGCAGCACGGCCAGCGCCTCGGCCACCGGCACCTGCTTGGGATGGGCATCGCCGAAATCGAAGGCCCCCGACGCGGCGCGATGGCCGATCGGCACGTAGCAGGCCTGTCCCGGCGCCACCGCCATCGAGAAGCCGACGAAGTCGGCCTGCATCGGGTCGAGGCTGGTCGTCTCGGTGTCGAAGGCGAAGCGGCCGGCGGCGCGCGCCTGCGCGATCCAGGCCTCCAGCCGCGCGAGATCGGTGACGGTCTCGTACTTCGAGCGATCGACGGGCAGGCCCTTCAGCTTGGAGCTGATCGCGGTGACGGCAGCCTGCGGAGAGTCCTCGCCGGGGGCCGCGCCCTTGGCCTTGTCCGGCGCGCGAGTGGCGCTGCCATCCGGCACGCTGGCGTGCGTTTCCGCGCGTGCCTTCGGCCCGGTGGGCGGCGGCACCTCCGCGCCCAGGCCCTCGGCGATGCGCTTGGTGAGCGTGGCAAACTCCATCTCGCGCAGGAAGCCCAGCAGCACTGGCGCATCCTGCTCGTGCACGCCCAGCCGCTCGATCGGCACCTCCACGTCGACGTCGGTCTTGAGCGTGACGAGGTCGAGCGACAGACGCGCCTGCATGGCGAACTCGGTGAGCCGCTCGCGGCGCTTGGGCTGCTTGATCTCGCCGGCCCGCGCCAGCAGGGTTTCCAGATCGCCGTACTCGTTGATCAGCTCGGCCGCCGTCTTGACGCCGATGCCCGGCACGCCCGGCACGTTGTCGGTCGAGTCGCCGGCCAGCGCCTGCACGTCCACCACCTTGTCGGGCGTGACGCCGAACTTCTCGCGCACCTCGTCCATGCCGATGCGTGCGGTTCTTCATGGTGTCGAGCATGCCGATGCCGGGCCGGACCAGCTGCATCAGATCCTTGTCGGACGAGACGATGGTCACGTCGGCACCCGCCGCCGCCGCCTGCAGGGCGTAGGTGGCGATCAGGTCGTCGGCCTCGAAGCCCAGCTGCTCGAGGCAGGCCACGTTGAAGGCCTTCACCGCGTCGCGGATCAGCGGGAACTGCGGAACCAGCTCCTCCGGCGCCGGCGGGCGGTGCGCCTTGTAGTCCTTGTAGATCTCGTTGCGGAAGGTCTTCTCGCTGGCGTCGAAGATGACGGCGAGATGGGTCGGCCCGCTCGACTTGCGCGCATCGGCCAGCAGCTTCCACAACATGGCGCAGAAGCCGTGCACCGCCCCCACCGGCAGCCCGTCCGAGGGCCGCGTGAGCGGAGGCAGCGCGTGGAAGGCGCGGAAGATGTAGCCCGAACCGTCGATCAGGTAGACGTGGCTGCCCTTGATGACGGGCACCGGCTCGCCGTCCGGCACGCTGCAGGAGGCAGCCGGGCGGGCGGATTTGCTCTGCTTAGCTGAGGATGTGGCCATGGCCGCGCACTATAGGCGGGCCGCCTGGAAAGTCAGCCCGGTTATGCACGGGGTCGGCCCTACGCCCGGTCACGGCCGCCGCGCATCGGGAAAGCTGTCGATAGACGCAAAATAGGGCTTGATGTCCAGCAGCGGCGTGCCGTCGATGCAATCGACGTTGCGCACCGTCAGCGTGGTTCCGGCGATCTGCAACAGCTCGACGGCCGCCAGCGCGATCGGATTGGGCCGCACCGGCGAGCGCAGCGCGAACGTGCCGCGCGGCTGGCGTCAGGTGCGCCGGCAGCTGCTGGATCAGGTCGCGCCGCGCCTGGTCCATCCAGTAGAGCAGGAAGACGTGGCTGTAGAGGTCGAGGTCCTTGAGCCCCGCCGCAAAGCGCGCATCGAGCTCGACATGGCCGATCGCCTCGGACTGGGCCGTATTCTTGGGGCATTCGGCCCGCGATTTGAACGGCGTGCGGATGCGGCCGATGAAATACACGCCGGCGTCGAAGCCGTCGGGCAGGGCCAGCGTCACCTCGCCCGGCCGCACATCGGATTGCTCGGTCATGGTCGTTGCCCGTGTTGCCGCGAGGCCGAGCTTTGCGACGTTTGCCGGCGCTGGTCAAATGCGCTATCAAGCGGCTGGCGAAAGCACCCGTAGCTCAGCTGGATAGAGTGCTGCCCTCCGAAGGCAGAGGTCACAGGTTCGAATCCTGTCGGGTGCGCCACCCATGGCATTTTCTAGCGCCGTATCAATCGTCTAGGCTTTTACACCTATTCTACACCTGTCCTAGGTGTCAAAAATCCGTGCCCTGTTTGGCCTTGGTTTGTGCCCGTTGCCGTCGGGTTGTCGGCCAAACGACTCGTCCTATTCTTGCGTCCACGTTTCGAAAGTATTGGAGGTTGCCATCATGGGCGTTGTGGACGACGTGATGAAGCACTTGGAACGCTGGGAGGTGTGGAAGCGGGTGAGCGCGACTCCCGACCGCGTGGACGCACTCGAAAAGCGCGTGATCGAGTTAGAAACATACTCAGTGGCACATACCCGCCAGATGTCTGTCGGCACTGCGGAAAGAGGGGGATGCGGCTCGATGGCATAATCGGACCTGACCGTGTGGGAAATATGCGCGAGCAGTGGAACTGCCGCGAATGTAAGGCGCACGAGGACCGCGTCGCCAAGTAAGGCCGCACCTACTCTGCCATGGGCAAACGTGCCGCCATTGCAGCCATCTTCCGCCCCTCGGCCGCACGGCAATACACCTCGGCTTCCTTGATGCTCGCCCATGCCATGATGCGTTGAAGCTGGTTCGCCGTTACGCCACGCTCTGCCCAATGGATCGCACAGTTCTTCCGCAACCCATGCGGAGTCTTGTCGACCTTGGCCTCGCGGCACGCGTCGGCAAACCAATTGCCGAACGATGCCTATGACGTGAAGGGCTTGCCGTAGCTGGTAAGGAGGAAATGTGTGGTGGACTTCAGGTTCACCGCTGCGATGGCGTCGAGCAACTGCTTCGGCATCGGGGGATGCCCGTGAACGCCTGTCTTGGTTCGACGGTAATGCAGGAGCTTCTGTCCCTGATACTCCTCGACGTTCTTTGGGCCTGCAAGGATCGCATCGATCTTGGCAAGTCCGCAGCACAGCATTATCTCGAATGCCAACCGCTGCATCGTGCCGATTGGCCAGCACTCGCGAAATTTCTCGATCTCCTTGTCGGTCCAGGGAATGTGCCCATCGGTCTTGCGGCGGATGAACTCCAACTCCAGGGCAACATTGACGGTTAGGTATCCCTCGCCCCGTGCCCACTTGCATAGTCGACGGAGAGCCTTTGTGCGATTGGCGGCCGAACCAATCAGCCCTGCTTTGGCCTTCCTGTCGCGCAACACCTTGACCGCCTTCAGGTCCAACGCCTCCAGGGGTATTGCTCCGAACGTACGCGTGTCCTTGGGGCCTATCGGCTCCTTACAACACGCATCAAGGATTGGCTTTTCTCGACGTAGATGGCAGTCAACCGACTTGTAATACTGCACACAGAGCCAGCCGAACGTTTGAGGCGTTGACCTATGCCCCAATTCACGAACGACGCTTGGCGCCTTCTTTAGTCCAACCTTTGGCGGTCCCTTCAGCAGCGCCGCATACCGCTCGAAGAACTCTGGGGTGTTGGGCGCCTCGTGGATTCGCGTGTACGGGTGCCCGTTGCCCAGTCGAAAATAGGTGCGCTCCTGGCCGTGGCAACTCTTATAGCGGTGCACATATTTTGGTAGGTCACGGGCCATCACAGTTCAGTAGACCAGTCCTTCTCTACGGGCTTAGGCAGCGGCGCGGGCGGCACTATACCATCTCTCCCCAGAAGGTCCGACGCCCTCACGGGCGGCATAGCGCCCACGGCCAGCCTAAGTCGCTGTAGGCACCAGAGCGGCCGCCCAAGCACCCTGGTAGGGACGGGTAAGACTCCTTCGGCAACCTTGGCATCAAACTGGCTGCGGCTGATCCCTCGGACGTGAATGGCGTTTGATCGTGGAACCGTTCCGTCGTCGCTCGGCAGGTCCGCAATGCACCCAAGACCTGACGTTCGTCCTTCGGCAGTAATGTGCCAATCGCATCAATTCGGCATCATTCTATCGGCAATTCTATCCGCAGCCTGCGCCTCGACTGCTGCTGAGTACCATAGTCGACAGTCAGTGAAGGGGAGACGTTCGAGGCTGACCCTGGCTGCGTGAAAACGCGTAGCGCTCTATGATTCCGCTTGTAAATCGGCGGCGGGGGCTGGGGCATGAAGCGGTTCATCGAGGAAGCGGATCGCACTCAGCTCACGCTGTTGCCCGAGAGCCTCGACGACTACATCGGCGAGAGCAATCCGGTGCGCGCGATCGAGGCGTTCGTGGCGCATCTCGATCTCGCCGAACTGGGGTTCGAGGTCGTGCCCGAGGCGACGGGCCGGCCCGGCTATCATCCCTCGGTTCTGCTCAGGCTCTACATCTACGGCTATCTCAATCGCATCTCCTCGAGCCGCTGCCTCGAGCGTGAGGCGGGCCGCAATCTCGAGGTGATCTGGCTGCTCGGTCGGCTTGCGCCCGACGACAAGGTCATCGCCGATTTCCGCAAGGACAACGGAGCGGCCATCAAGAAGGTGTGCGTGAGGTTCGTCGAGCTGTGCCGGCAGATGGGGCTGCTGACGAAGGCAAGCGTCGCCATCGACGGCTCCAAGTTCAAAGCCGTGAACAATCGCGACAAGAACTTCACGCGCAACAAGATCGACCGGCGACGCGCTCAGCTCGAGGAGAGCGTGCTGCGCTACTTGCGGCAGCTGGAGACGGCCGACCGGCAGGAGCCGACGGAAGCCCTGGCCATCAAGGCGGCGCACCTCAAGGAGAAGCTCGCCAAGCTGAAAGAGGAAATGGGCAAGCTCGACGCGCACGAGAGGCGGATGCTGGCCTCGCCCGATGGCCAGATCTCGCTCACCGATCCCGACAGCCGCTCGATGGCGACGAGCGGGCGCGGCTCTGGCGTGGTGGGCTACAACGTGCAGGTGGCGGTCGATACCGAGCATCATCTGATCGTGACGCACGAGGTGACGAACATGGGCTCTGATCGCGTCGCAACTGGCGAACGTCGCCAAGCAGGCGAAGGCCGTGCTGCAGGTCGAGGCGCTCGAGGCTGGTGGCCGACCGCGGCTACTACAACGGCGAGGAGATCATCGCCTGCGATCGAGGCCGGCATCACGGTGACGCTGCCGAAGCCGATGACGTCAGGTGCGAAAGCGGAAGGGCGGTTCGGCAAGCAGGACTTTGCCTACTTGCCTGACGAGGACGTCTATCGCTGCCCGGCCGGCGAGAAGCTTTCCTATCGCTATAGCAACATCGAGAACGGCCAGACGCTGCGGCGCTATTGGACCAATGCGTGTGGCAACTGCGTGCTGAAGGAGTTGTGCACGACGGGCAAGGAGCGGCGCATCACGCGCTATCGAAGACGAGCACGTGCTCGAAGCCGTGCAACGGCGCCTCGATGCCAATCCGCAGGCGATGCGGCAGCGGCGCGAGACCGTCGAGCATCCCTTCGGCACGATCAAGGCGCGCATGGGCGCGACGCACTTCCTGATGCGAACGCTGCCGAAGGTCGCGACCGAGATGGCGCTCGCCGTGCTCGCCTACAATCTCACGCGCGTGATGAACATCATGGGCGTCAAGCCGATGATCGCGGCGATCCAAGCGTGAGGCCCGATTGCGCTGGCGTGCGAACGGCCCGTGTCGTCACGGCGTGCCAAGTTGCCAGCCATCGCAAATCGACGATCGAGGATCGGCAATCTGAAAAAATGCGCAAACCGGCTGCGCTGGGGGTACTTTGAGGGGGAGCCGGCGCGCCGGAAACCGCCCCGTCGCGTTCTCACGCAGCCAAGACCCTGAGCCGACGTGAAGACAAATCAGGCGCTCCAACCATTGGTGCGGGAAGCGGACGACGATCACAGTGAGAACTCGTCGGGCCGACGCGCCGCGCCTCCTCCGCTTGATGAGTGCGCTTCCCCTTTATGTTCCGCGCGACCGCTTCAAATCGAGGACCAACGTACATCGATGGGCTCGGCAGTGCCTGCCGCGAAAGCCTGAAGATTGAGCCCGCCCGCCCGAGACCGCGTTGCCAAAACCCACGGCCACTCCGAAAATCTGATGCTCGCCAAATCCACGTCGCTCAGCCATGCATGGCCGCTGGGATGCGAATGAAATATCGCGACGATATCAAGGGCTCGGTCCGCGGCATGGGCCGCGACCCGTGAAACTTCGCGGTCGGAAAGTTCAAAGGCGTCGAACGATCCAGCGGCGCTCGCCGGCAAGGCGAGATCGATCACGCAACTATCGGCACCGTCGGCGTAGCCCAAGAGAAATCCGCATGCCTCATGTGGCATCGCGAAGTCGCAGGCGTTCGAAATCTTTGCAGATGCCTCAGGCGTGAAACCGATCATGTTATCCCAGAATTTGCACCTAACTGTATTTCGAAACCGGAGCCATTGACCACGTAATCAAGCGCTCCGAGCGCAAGTCCGCCGTATCCAAACGCCACCAAAACACCCAGGTATTCGCCAAAAAGAAACACAGTCAAAGGCAATACGGCAATAGCCACGCCTCCAAAAATCATGGCAATTCCGATAACAAACAAGAAATCCCCAAGATCGCACACAAAATCCGACGGTGGCGGTGTGCTAAGAGTTTCGGGATCCGTATCACACGCCGATCGGATCATATACCCAGCAAGCGCGAACATGAGGCCAAGCGCAATAATGATGACAAGCGTGGTTGGCTCTTCGCCCGCGTAAGTCGCGAGACCCATATCTTCCAGCTTGCGAACATGGTCGACGAGCATCTGACGGCTGGCAAATGCGCCCACGGCGAGAAGCTCGCCAGGTTCGCACCGAACCGATGAGCCGGCGGGTCCGCTCACATAGACATCATCCCCGCGCGCGAAGGCTCCCTCCATCTGATCGAATGACGGCCGTCCGAGAAGCTCCGAGACAGTGGCGGCCTTGGCCCGCGCGCTCTGCAACCTGATCGTACTACGCTCATTACCGGCTCCCGTCGCCGCGCTGAACTCGACATGGCCATGATTTGACAAGATCGTCACGTCGGCCCTCGCGACAAGATCATCGCTCAATGAGACCATCGGGCCTGTCTGATTCCGAAATCCCGCAGCGCGGACATCGCTTCCGGCCGCGCGCGAAGATCGCGCCAAAGATCTCGCACGGTCGTCGGACCTGACCGTTCCAACGCCGCGCCGGAGCGTTTCAGGACGCTGTGCCAAAGTGCAGTCTGATTGACCTGGCCGGTCATGTTCAGCGCGTGGCTCATGAGGGCGTTCATGTCGGAGAGGGCCTGCCGCGACTGCTTCTGCACATTGCGTTCGAAGGATTGGGAGACACGTCTGCGAGAAGCTTTGGCGGCGCGCGCGCCGGCGAGGAACCGCCGATAGGCCAACAAGCCTTCCACGCTTTGCATAGCCGCTGCGCGCTCCTGGGCGAAAGCGGTGGAATTGAGCGGCGAAAGGTGTGGATGTGCGGCTCGCGGCATCGCGCGAATGCTGTCGAGGAACGACGTCGTCGCCATTAAAGCCTCCCTAACACTGCAGGACCGTGCGTATCCGTCGCCACGTCATCAAAAACGGTTTTCAAGCGCCATCTCATCAGCACAGTCTTTAATGACTCGAAGCAAACCCGCTGAGACTGCGCTGTTCACCGCGGACCGCTGAAGCAGCGGGTAGGGCAGGACGAGCAAAAGCTTCATCAGCAGCTCGCGAAGATCTTGCCTGGCGTCGACAGCATTTCCCCTGTCGAACAGGTAGAACAGCATCGCCATTGGCACGTCCGCTGGGCGGCCGAATTCGCCGAGGTCCTCGACGCGGTCATTGTTCTCCCGCCATATGTTCAAGAGCTGGATCGTCTGGCGGCCGATCAAAAGCAAGCCATCGCCTTTGTCACCGGCCGACGCCCTGAGGCTCACGCTATCGAGAGCATCGCCAAAGCGAACCGTCATCTGAGCGCGCAGGGTCTCGGTATCCGAACCGTCCTCTTCGAGAGGGGCTTCGAATGACGACTCGCCCGCGAATGACGCACCGCCAACGTACAGCTTCCACCTTGCCTTCAGGGCTGGTTCGAGGATGGAAGTCGAGACCGCGTAACCGAAGTCGGAAATTCGAGAAACGGCTTCAAAAGCCGCATTACGCCGCCGGATGCGCCGTCGCGTTGCAGGGCGAGGCATAAAATCGGATTTCCGTCTCTGCCGACGAGCAAGCGGTCGTGGACCGCAAAGCCCGGCAAGCCGAAGCGCTGGACGGACTTTGCCGGAAGGGTTCCCGCTGGCGCTACGCGCGGCGTCAGCCTGACATCCGCTTCGCGCAGAAGCGCGATCGCGCGCGCCAGCAGGTCTTGTCCCGCCGCCGCGAGGAATTCGAGAAGGGCCGTGTCGTCGGAGGTGACTGCCGGTGTCGTTGCGCCGAAGTCGAGATCCATTCCGAAGCGCCACAGGTGCGGCTCAGACACAAGCCGCGCGTCCGCCTCCAGCACGACCCGACCCGTCGCGAACACCGAGCGGGCCCAAGATTTGTCGTCGTCGGATGAGCCGACGTCTGCAGAAGGCGCCAGGCCAAGGTCGACGTTGGCGACCATGTCGAAGCCGCCCGAGGCGCTCGAACCCGATGCGCTCGACAATGTTTCAACCGCCTGATCGAAGCGGGCGGTGAGGACACTCAGTTCCAACCGCCACGCAACTGTGACGGTGCGTCTCGTCGCATGGGTCTCGGTTCGCCTTGCGACGCTCACGGGATCGGAGCCTGACACGTCCGCATCCGCCGGCCAGTTGAGCGCGACAATTTGCGGTTCCCGGAGGCTCAATTCGAGCCGGGACTCCCGCACCAGCAAGATTGTGGATGTTGCCGAGCCTTTCCAGAAGCTTTCCGGGCATGGCAAGGGCGCCCCAAGGCGCGCTGGCCGCGAGCGGCGACAGCTTTTGCTGAGCAAGCGAGGACGAATCGACCTCAAGCATCCGGCGGCTGAATTGAGCAGCCGCGTCAAAGCCGGACAATACATCCGCTGCGGGAAGCCGCGGTTGCTGGTCAGCACGGCCGCCAACGATATCGGCCAAAAAAGAAGCGCGTGTCAGGTGCAATATCGTCATCGTGACCCTCCTCAACAGCCCACAACGAGATGTCTTGCAACGGAGTTTCGGGTCGGAAAGGCGAGCGCGGTATAGAGAAGATATCCTAGAAGAATGACAGCTTGTGGCCCGTGGCCTCCGTACTTCATTCTTGCGCGAAAATACTAGGCGGACACGACTGGGCCGCGCAAGCGCCGACCTCGCTACGTCGAGATGGGTCAAACATTACCGATCGCGTTACTACGAGAACGACTGGAGTTCACCCCAAAGCGGACATGGTGGTTCGGCCGCTCGGCGTTGCGCGCGCAAGAGCACGACATGTCCGCTTCTGTATACGAGCGCCGAATGCATTGTACGCCGGCAGGATCGGATTAATGACTAGGCTATGAGTGGCGCTTGCGTCCGTTGTTGAGGGCCAAGCGGACATCGATCAAGCGCCGACGTCACGTTGGCTTAACCGGTTATAGCGACTTGAGGTACTCCAGCAGTGCTGCCTTGTCCTCAGCACTGAACATTGTGCCCCAGGTATGGCCGGCGTTGTCGTTACCGGGAATCACTTTGCCGCTCGCGTCGCGCACACGGAACTCGAATGGCCCGTCTGTGGGCCCGGACTTGAAGCCCACGCGCTCGGGATCGAACTCCCTGCCGCCAACAGAGAAGACCGTCGGGCGTTGCTCGGGTGGCATCAGTAGATCGGCGAGCGTCGGAACAGATCCATTGTGCAGGTATGGAGCTGTAGCCCATATCCCATTCAACGGACCGGCCTTGTATCCAAGAGTTGCCTCTTCGTCCTGTCGCTGTCTGCATTCGGTCTCACTGTCTACTTTCCCCTTCGTTTCACTCGGCGCCAGCCTCGCGCGATTTTGCGTTCCATATGTCCAGCCGAGTTCCGTACTTTTTGTCGTCACGTTGGCTGGGTCAGACGGGGGAGTGAAAGCGATGATGCCCAATACGACGTTGGTCAGCATCAAGGCGGTCTTGTCGATTGGCTTCAGTCCGTCGCGGCCCGCGAGCTGGCCAGCTCTCGATTGATGAATGAAGGCGTTGCACGCCAGCCAAATATCGGTGCCTACTTCGCTGAACTTCTTCATCTGAGCAATACGTTGATCTTGCTCGATTGGCTGGCCCGTTGTCCTGTCGATCGAGGTGTGGCATCTGGCGCAATTCTCCTTGAACAGGCTGGCGCCGACACTGGTCGGGCTCGGTTTTGGCAGAATGTGTTCAGGCCAGAGCGGCGCTCTTAGCCTTTTGACCTGCTCCTCCAAGCTATTCAGACCGTTGATGCGGGCGCTGGATGGATAGGCTGTTGGATTGGATGCAACGTCGATCGAAGCGAACACGCCAACGACTTGGCCGACGTTTCGGAGTATCGGGAGAATATTGTTGAATGGAACAATTCCGTTCCACTGCGTCACCTCATGCTGCGGCGTGTACCACAGGAATGGATAGCTCGCCGGAGCGTCGGAGGCGTAGCCACCGAGTTGCTGTGGCACGCCGATGATTAGCGAAACCTTGTTGAGGATATGACCCTGTGCATCCAGCCGTCCGTGGCCGTACTTCACGGAGGAGCGGTTCTTGTCGAGTAACGCTGTGTACCAACCCACTTGCTTCTGGAGGTCAGCCCTGAGCTGGTTCTTGCCTTGCTGCGTCCGTGAGCCGAGCACCACGGCTGCAAATCTATTGAACTTATCGTCATTCTCTATCGTCGCCTTCAGCGCTGCGCCGAATTCCTCGATAAAGGTCTCGAAGTCGGCGAGTGTTGGGGCACCATCGATCCGAAGGCGCTTGCCCTTGTAGGTCATCTCGCTGGTGTGACAAGCCGCGCAGGTCAGTCCTACCCAAGGCTCGGTGCTCGTGTCGGGCGCAAAGCCGACGTCGATGGCGAAGCCGATCGGAAGGGCGGAGCCGGCAGGATTTTCCAGGTATCCATAACGGAGCATATTTGCGGGGGAGGCGAACCTCTCCGTTCCAGTCGCAACCTCCAGGGCCATGAACCATGCCTGGGGCAAAAGACGCGAACCTTGCGGCTCCGCGTACCACCATTGCCGCTCGGATTCGTTCCATCCCTGATCCAGGTATTCGACCGGTTGGTTGCTGGTTTGAGAGTAAGACCGAGTGCCGACCGCGAAAACCGCGATCGCCATTGCGACCCACAATCTGCAAATCATCTTCATCAGCACCCTCCTCTCAAACTGTACGGTGCCCCGATGATTTGCCGGAGCGATCAAGAAAGCACGAGCAATTTGGCCCACCGGGCGACGGGGTATGTGGTGGCACGATGCATGTCCGCCACGGACCGAAAGCGAGTGAGGACCCCTTTGCCCCGGCTCCCTCAGCCGGGCACCCAACGTGGCACCAAATGCTGCCCCCGATCGCAATGCATAATCAATCGACCGGGGTCGCAATGACCCCAGAGATCAGTGCCGTCGTAACGACGACAAGGACTGTCTGGCGCACTCTTTCTCAGCAGCAACACCGAAAAGAACGCTACCAGCTGGGCCAAGCACACGGTGCGGCCAGGCCCGATGGGGGTCGTTGACTTTTGCCAAAGCTAGAACAAAGTCCCCCACACTCCGGTGCTCAATGCTCGGCTACCCTAGCTTCCGACTGTTTGCGTGCTCCGTTCCCTGCGACAGCAGGACCAGCAGTCTACAGGAACGCCTAGACGACCACTCTTGGCACCAACCGGACGAATGTAACGAACGGGCGGTCACGTCCGTTTTGAATGGGCCGGCTGACGCACATCAAGCCGCTAACATGCGCCTGCCGTCCCAAGTCCAGCATTTACTTCATCTCGATCATCAGCACGTGCGTCGGCAGCTCGCCGATGTTCTCGCCGATGTGGGTCTGCGCGTCCGACCAGAACACGTCGCCGGCCTTGAACTCGCGGATCATGGCCTTGCCGTCCGGCAGCGTGATCTTGCGCTTGAAGGGGCTGAGCGCCACCAGCACGAAGGCCGGGTGGCTGTGCTGGTGCGTCTTCTCGCCGGGCCGGTCCTTGTATTCCAGCACCCGCACCCGCGCGTTCTCGATCTTCACCTTGTACTTGTCGCCGTCCGTCTGAACCGGGTCATGCGCGTGCGCCACCGTTCCCAGCGCCACCAGCCCTGCCACGCCTGCTGCCTTCATCATCGTCTGCTCCTCCGTTGCCGTTCGCCCGCTCGTCGCGGCGGGCTTTTCTCAACTACAGGCGGCGTTAAGCGCGCGGCAGCCGCAAGTTTGCTCGGGCGCGGAGCAAAAGTGCATAATCGCGCCCATGTTCGAATGGGACGACGTCAAATACTTCCTGGCGGTGGCGCGCCACGGCAGCACGCTGGCGGCGGCGAAGGCGTTGAACCTCAGCCAGTCCACCGTGCAGCGGCGCATCACCGAGCTGGAGCGCAAGCTCGGACGCGAGCTGGTGAAGCGCCACGCCACCGGCTACCGCCTGACCGAGTTCGGCGAGGAGATGCTGCCCTACGCCGAACAGATCGAGCGCGCCGCGCTCGCCTTCGAGCAGCGCAAGGCCACCATCGAGCGCGGCGAGGCCGGCCTTATCCGCGTGACCTGCCCGGAACCCATCGTCTACCGCATCATGAAGTCGGAACTGCTCGACCGCTTCCACGCGCGCCATCCCAAACTGCGCGTCGAGTTCGTCATGAGCGACCAGTACGTCGATCTCGCGCGCGGCGATGCCGATGTCGCGCTCCGCTCCGGCGACACCGATGACGACGTTCTCGTCGGCCGCAAGATCGCGGACTCGCTGTGGTCGGTCTACGCAAGCGAGGCCTACATCGACCGCAACGGCCGCCCCGAAAGCATCGTCGACCTCGCACAGCCACGCCACCGTCGGCTTCGACGGGCCGATGGCCAGCAACCGTGCCGCCAAGTGGCTGCAGGAGGTGGCGCCCAAGCGCGCCCATCGCCGCCCGCGTCACCAGTGTGCTCGGCCTCGTCTCCGTCGCGAAGTCTGGCGTCGCCGTGGTGCCGATGCCAATCGCCCTTGGCGACGCGGAGCCTGAGCTCGTGCGCCTGTTCGAGCCGGTGCCGGAACTTACCCGCAGCTGGCGCATCCTCGCGCACCCGACCGGCGCCGGACGCCGGCCGTTGCCGCCTTCTTCGACTTCATCGCCGACGAGATAGCAGCCTTGCGACCTATCCTGACCGGATGAGCGTACGGGCGGCTCCTAACCCGTCAGTTCCCGCAGCTTTTTGCCGTGGCGGCCCGGGCCGATCCACGTCAGCTTTCGGGAGCAAAACACACGTTGAGCGATCTGCCCGGTGAATTCTGGCACGAATTGCCATATGCGTAGCGGGGCAGAGCGCGGCAGCTCTGCCCCGGTAGTTCAGACCTCGATTTTCTCGGCGATATCAAGCGCGTCGTCGATCTCGACCCCGAGGTAGCGCACCGTGCTTTCGATCTTGGTGTGGCCGAGGAGCAGCTGAACCGCCCGCAGGTTCCCAGTGCGGCGGTAGATCAACGTCGCTTTGGTCCGGCGCATGGAATGCGTGGCGTACTTCAGCGGGTCCAGGCCGATGCCGCTGACCCACTGCCGACGAGACGAGCATACTGGCGTGTCGTCAGATGCTGATCGGGGCCGCCACGGCCTGGAAATAGGCATTGGCCAAGCTTTCGGCCGCTGATCCGAAGGTAGTCGTCCACCGCCTGCCGGGTCACTTCGGTCAGCTCGAAGCGAACGGGCCGACCGGTCTTGCTCTGCCGGACGTTGGCTCGGTCAATCGCGTAGCCGTTGGGTGCCACGTCATCGACGCGGAGCGCGACGAGATCGCAGCCGCGCAGCTTGCTATCGATCGCGAGATTGAACAGCGCCAGGTCCCGCACGCGCCGCTCCAGCTGCAACCTGGCACGGATGGACCAGACATGGCCGACCCGCAGTGGCGGCTTCGGCCTCTGAGCTTGCCCTTGGTGCTGGCCGGTCGGCCTCGACCTGCGTCTGATGAGGATGAGGCTGCATCGTTCATGGGAGGTCTCCCTGGTTGAAAGACCTCACAAGCTCGGACTGCAGCGGCTCAACCCATTAACGCCGCGGGAGGTTTCGGGCTCGATTTGGCGTCACATGGTTACCGGCGCCGAGCCGCTAATGGCATTGTTGACCCATTGCAGAAGAAGCAGGGTGCCGATCAACCTGCGTCCGCACTCTTGCCTGGCACGCATGCATAGCCGACATTTTGTAGCGTAAGGTCGCTCCGCATTTCTACGACCGGATCTTCTTCGATGCAGGACGTGGGCCTATGACAGCGACCTCTCTGGAAGCCGTGCTCGATCGGCTCGATACTGCGCTTGCCGCCCGGCCCATCCAGTACCATCCGCTCATGGATGCATTTCGGAGCTTGACGATTCCGAACGGCGTGACGGATGCGCAGCTGTCACGGGTGCTCGCCGTTTGCTGCCATGTGCTCGACGGCGATGCGAACCCGATGGATCGCGGTCTAACATTCGAACAGGGCAATCACCTCACATCCTGCGCCCTCGACCAGGCCATGCGCATCCTGCGGGATCCCGACGCTCATACCCGCGCCTGGATTGCGATGATGCAGGACCGATTTCGCGCGCGCGAAGAAGCGGTCCCGGAGGATCTCAACGCCGACCGGCTGCCACCGCCCCTCGAGGTACCCTGGGATCGCGCGACGGCCGAAGAGCGCCTGAAGCCGTTTCTCCGGCACATCGAGACGATCCTTGCGGATAAGCCTGCGGCGCATTTTAGGATTGGTTGGGACGTCGCGCGCGGCGGCCGCGACGTGTTCAGGCCAATCATAACCGAATGGCTGCGTGGCCTCGACCGTCACGGAACTGGCATGGCCGGAACGGCAGACGCCATCGAGCGGGCACTGGGTCTCGCTGCGCGCGCCGAAGCCGCCGGCACATCACCGGCGAACTGGGCCTATGTCGATCGCGAGATCATGCCGCTTCTGACCCATCCGCACCCGATGATCGCTGCTGGTGCCGCACGTTATCTGGGAGCGCTGTTCGCTGATGAGGCTTTCCGCGCGGCGGCGTCCACGCCCTCGATCGTCGATCTCGTCGAGCAGCTGCGCACGCTAGAACGTCATCGTGCGGCCGTTGCCGGTGCCTTTGTCTGTGGCTTCGATTGGGGTGCGGAAGGCCTGAACGCACTCGCGAGCGACGACGACCTCACGGCCGCCGGATTTGATCTGGACGGGTGGATTCTGGATATCTTTGCTAACGCCGAGGAGCCCCCGTACCTGCCGAACGCCCAGGCTCTGTGGTTCTACGTTCACGAGCACTATTGCACCGATCCGGGGTTTGCCATGAAATTGATCGATATCGGCCGCGGCTGGGTCGCGCTGATGTGCGCCACCGAGCTGCACGAGCCGGTCGACGGCATGCGCGCCGTGTTGGAGCGGCTGGTGGCCGAGGGGTCAGATCAGGACTGGGTCCGCATCGCGCGCCGCCATTTGACGGACGTGTATGGGGTGACCGAGCATTGACAGCTGTGAGGCTGCACGGACGCTCCTGGCGTTGGATTACCCATAGTGAGCGGACTCGACGGTCCCTGACGTGAAGCAGCATGTACTTCCGGCTTGGGTCAAAATTCACCGTCGCTTAGGCGCGCGCTGAACGTCTGTTTTACTCCCGAAAACTGACGTCGATCGACCCGGCCCGCCAGGGCAAAAGAGTGCCAATATCTGCCTGCCTCCGCCCCGGCCGGAAGGCATTCGGTCTGACCAGCCCTTGCTGACGTCACAGTCATCCCGCACACTGCGACAATTACTTTGAAGGATCTTGAAAATGGTTACGGAACGGGGCTTGGGCGCACGACTAGGGATTGCAGTCGTGATTTGGCTGGCGACTGCTGACTTTCCGGCGCATGCCCAGGGGACAGATGATCTTGTCACCCTTCGCACCCAAGTCGAACAGCTCCGCAGTCAGGGCAAGTCGAGTGAAGCGCAACCGGCTGCGGAGCGGTACGTCACTTTGGCTCGGCAGCGCTTCGGCGAACAACACCCGGAATATGGGACGGCGGTCGCGTGGCTAGCGACGATCTATCAAGATCTGGGTCGCTACGCCGAGGCGGAGCCGCTGTTCAAGGCCGCACTGGCCGGGCGCGAGAAGGCGTTGGGCCCCACCCATCCCGGTGTTGGCACCTCCCTTAGCAATTTGGCTTTGCTGTATCGGGACATGGGCCGTTACGTCGAAGCCGAGCAGCTCTTGATACGAGCGTTGGCCATCGCAGAGAAGGCGCTGGGTCATGATCACCCGGACGTCGGCATCCGCCTCAACAATCTGGCTGGAATGTACCGAGCCCAAGGCCGCTATGCGGACGCTGAGCCCCTCTTCAAAAGAGCACTTGCCATCGCTGAAAAGTCGTTGAACCCCGACCACCCGTCCGTCGCCATCCGCCTCAACAACCTTGCCGAGCTATACCTAGCGCAGGGTCGCCATGTCGAGGCTGAACCACTGTACAATCGGGCGCTTTCCATCAGTGAGAAGGCGCTTGGCGCTGACCACCCTAGCGTCGGCACGCGACTCAACAATCTGGCAGCGTTGTATCGAGCTCAGGGACGCTATGCCGAAGCCGAACCGCTGTACAAGCGTTCGCTTGCCATCGTTGAGAAGGCGCTGGGCCCGGATCATCCTGATGCTGGCGCACGACTGAACAATTTGGCCGCGCTGTACGAAGCCCAGGGCCGTTATGCCGAGGCCGAGTCGCATTACAAGCGCGATCTAGCCATATCCGAAAAAGTATTGGGCGCTGACCATCCTGACGTCGGCATCAACCTCAACAATTTGGCAGCGCTGCAGTTCGCACAGCGCGATTGGATCGGAGCTGTTGACTATTGGCGTCGCAGCACAGCCCTGATCGCGCGCCGCGTTCAGCGCAGCTCCGCAGACGCTCGACAGGCCTTTACTGCCAAACGCAAGAGCGAAGCCGAGCAGGTGAGTTTTCGGTTTTCGGGCCTGGTCAAGGCCATGCACCAGCTTACGGTACGGGACCAACGCCTTATTGCTGGCGGTCTGGACGAGACGTTTGTCGCCGCTCAATGGGCCTTGAGCTCGGAGGCGGCAGGGTCGCTGGCTCAGATGGCAGTCCGCAGCACCAGGGGCGACCAGCAGCTCGCCGCACTGGTGCGCGAGCGCCAGGACTTGTTAGAGGAATGGCAGAAGCGCGATGCGATGCGTATCACCGCCGTGTCCCAGCCATCCGATAAGCGCGATATGGTCGCCGAGTTAGCGAACGGGACGCGTTTGGTCGCCATAGATGCGCGCATTGGCGAGATCGACAAGCGGTTGGTGGCGGAGTTCCCAGATTACGCGGCCCTGGCACGACCCGTACCGCTGGCGATCGAGGAGGTGCAGGCCCAGCTCCGCGCCGACGAGGCTCTGGTGCTACTGCTCGATACACCGGAATGGAAGCCGACGCCGGAGGAGACGTTTATCTGGGTTGTCACCAAGGGAGAGGCGCGCTGGGTGCGCTCGGATCTTGGCAGCAGGGCTGTCACGCGTGAGGTGGCGGCTCTACGTTGCGGGCTCGACGAGGAAGCCTGGGCCGACGACCGCGCCGCCACGTGCACTAAGCTCGGGGCAACAAGCGATGGCAGCTTGCGCTTCGATCAGGCTCGCGCGCATGCGCTCTACAAAGCATTGTTCGGCGAGATCGATGAGCTGATCCGAGACAAGCAGCTCCTGATCGTTCCGTCTGGATCCCTTACCCAGCTCCCGTTTCAGGTGCTGCTGACGGCGCCTCCACATGGCGACGACTACAGGTCAGCGGCATGGCTCATCCGTCGCAACGCAATCACGGTGCTGCCGGCCGTCTCCTCTCTCAAGGCGCTGCGGCGTGTCGCAAGACCGAGCGCGGCTACCAAGCCCATGGTCGGCTTTGGCAACCCCCTCCTTGACGGCAATCCCGCCGCGCGCCCATGGGAGGCTGAATGGGCCAAACTGGCCCGACAGAAGCAGGTTTGCCCCCGCGCCCCGCCACAGCGCGTGGCAGTTTTGTCCAAACGCCGTGGACTTGCACGGATGGCAATGCGTGGCATGCACGCCGACCTCGAGCATTTACGGTCCCAAGCCCCCCTCCACGATACGGCCGATGAACTGTGCACGGTCGCGGACGGACTCAAAGTCAGCCCCGACGACATCCTATTGGGAGCCAGAGCTACCGAGACGACCATCAAGAGCATGAGCGACAAGGGGATGCTCGCAAATTACCGGGTCATCCATTTCGCCACGCACGGCACATTGGCCGGCGAACTGGAAGGAACCAGTGAGCCGGGCTTGATACTGACACCGCCGGCGCAGCAATCGGATCTCGATGATGGCTTCTTGTCGGCTTCGGAAGTGGCCGCACTGAAAGTCGATGCGGACTGGGTAATCCTATCGGCCTGCAACACGGCTGCAGGCAACTCTGACAAGGCCGAATCTCTCTCGGGTCTCGCCCGTGCATTCTTCTACGCCGGAGCACGAGCCCTGCTGGTTTCGCATTGGGCGGTGAACTCCGAGGCGACCGTCAATCTCATAACGAGCGCCGTTGGCGCGATCTCGCGGGACAATAAGATCGGTCGAGCAGAAGCCCTGCGTTGGGCCATGCTCGCTATGATCGACAAGGGCAAGTCGCACGAGGCGTATCCAGCCTATTGGGCGCCGTTCGTTGTCGTGGGTGAAGGTGCATCACTGCGATGACCATTGCTTGAGGTACTTCGCCATCCACTGCCTTGGTGCGCCCGCCATTGCAGAATGTCGGATTTGGGCTAGAAGCAGACAGAGTCGCCAGGCTCGATAGAGGTCTGTTTCCCCCCGAAGCGGACATGGCTGTGGCTGGACGTCGACGTCAGCTTTGTGCCACGTTTGGATGGCTCTGTGCTGGCACGGACTTTTTGCACGTCGCAGGTCTGGTCGGAGCAGCCGTGTGTTCGGCCTATTGATGCGGCTCGCATGATCGCTGGCCATAATGCCCTCCACGGATCAGGTCGCTGTCAATAGCCCGCATTCGAGGCACATGGTTGTCCCGATCTCCGGATCGACCGGATCTGCAATAAGTGCTGTTGGTCCTTTCCAATGTTCATATCACGCTGCGGCTAAGCGCCGAGAGTGGGTGGAACGGAGCGAAACGAGCGCAAGAGTGGAAATGGATGGCGGGTTCAGAAAGTGGAAATGGAAGCTGGCGATGGGAATCGAACCCCCTGACACTCAGCTTGGGAAGCTGGCGTTATGGATCCAAGATCTCAGTTCGATAATGTGGAAAGCCCCACAGCACTATCAATGATCGCAACGGTTGGGCTGGTCTCATTGGTCCAGCGCCACAGGCTGAATTGCATTCGATAATTTCCGTTATCGCATGCAAATCCGATGCGTTCGTAACGGAAGTCCCATTCAGGCCGCTTTCGCGTGCTCTGTATAAAGAATGACAAATGCAATCAACGGGACGGACCTCTCATCCGAGGCGCTGCGGTCATCAATCTCTCGAGCTGTCCGACATCCTGCGCCACTACGCGCGCTGCTCGCTTTCCGAAAATACCCGGCGCGCCTACCGGAGCCAATGGCGACGGTTTGCTATTTGGTGTAGCGCACGCGGAACTGTGGCGTTGCCCGCCAATCCGGAGGTTGTGGCGCAATACCTGGCGGATCGCGCGCAAGCTGGAACCGCGGTGGCATCACTCGAGGTTGCGCTGGCTGCGCTGCGGTTCACTCACCTCGCCGGCGGACGGGCCTTTTGCGCTGACAGCCCGACATTGATGCTGGTGATGAATGGCATCCGTCGCCAGCACTTGCGGCCGCAACGCCAAGCCGAGCCGTTGACCGGCAATTTGCTACGCGAACTGCTGTCCCATTCCGAGGAAACTCCCGAGGATTTACGCAATGGCACTCTGCTTGCCATGCTCTACGTATTTGGCTTGCGTGCTTCGGAGGTTGTCGCTCTGGACTGGCTGGAGTTGGGCCATGGCCGGGGCTGGCTGCGGGTTCTGCATGATCGGGCTGAAGTCACCCTGCTCGGGAGCAAGGCGGCGAGATCCCGGGCCGAAAGGGTTATCGTTTCGACGGCAGACAATCCCTTGGCCATGGCGGTCATACGATCGCTGGGTGGCGCACGCCCGCATAGCTTCCGGTGAGCCGCTCCTGCGGGCCGTGCGGAAGGAGCGGCAGTATCGGGGCCAAGCGGAATGCACACAGGCAACGTTGGGAGCCTGGTCAAGCGCGCTATGGCACGACACTTCCTAAAGCTGGGCGAACCTGCCGATACGGCCGTTCTACGGGCAAACCTCTTCAGCGGTCACTCCGGCCGGGTTGGAATGTATGTCTCGGCAAGCGAGGCTGGCGTGGCTCCTCAGGCTGTGGCGGCACTCGCCCGCCATGTCAGCCTAGCTGTGGCCCGTCGCTACGCAGAGCGTGCCGACATGCTCAAGTGCGCGCCGCACAGGGCAGCCGGTGTGGGTGTCTAAAGTGCGTGCGCACGCGCGGGTCTCGCAAACTCCCGAGTCTCCTTGAGGAGCGATATGAGTTCACAATCATCTCTTGTCCAACCGCCAGTGACATCGAGCTGGTCGATGAAGTTACCTGAAGCCTACGCGCGGATTGGGATTTCACGTGGATCGCCCCGCCGGCAACGTGGCTATCGTCTGTATCGGCCGCTGGCGCCGGGCGCTTGGTACCAATCCGCTCACTGCCGCCGAATTCCGGGACCTCTACATGGTGCAGTTGGCTAAACTGGATCCTGCAGTCGTGCTCAAGGATCTCGCCGACCTGTCCGCCGGCAAGATCCCGGCGCTGCTGTGTTTTGAGAAGCCGCCGCCCGATCAGAACTGGTGCCATCGCGGTCTGGTTGCTGCGTGGCTGCAGGAGGCTGTCGGATTGCAGGTTGGTGAGTTCGGCCACGAAGACTGGGGACGCGGCTGGGCGCACCCCAAATTGCTGGCCTCGTGGCGTCGGGCGTCAGGTACCTGACAAGAAATCCAGCGCCTCGTGTCGCAGTCGCGCCTCGGCGCGTGTCTGCGCGCGTGCATCATTCGGTGAACCGGCCGCGTTGGTGGGCGCCGTTGGTTGGGCATCTTGGCGCTCCTGCTACGGTGCCGTGGAACGGCACACGGCTTTGCCTCGGACAGCCGGAGCTCGACATCGGTTGCGCGTGCGTTTGGAGGTGACCGAGCAACGTAGGGCCAAGTGCGTCGGATGCGGCGATTGCTTTGGTTTTGAGGGAGCCCGGGGGGATGCTGCATGTTGCCGACGATGGCCTGACCGCCATCGTTGACGCGTAACGTGCTAGACCTTGATTGTTGGCTCGCCTTTGATCCGGCGCTTTGCCTCCACCTGGGCAGCGACGGTTCTCGTTAGCTTTACTCGGATTCTGACCGCGCATGATCATGTTCCAAGTGCACCAAGGAACGCCTGCAGCGACAGGAGTCGACCCTGCCGCTCAAGATGCGCGATTTCCGAGCGAAGGCGCTGCTGGGTGCTACGGCGCTGCCTTTGGTGCGGCGAGGCTTGCTCGGAGCTTTGTAGTTTGCGCCGCAACTTGCTGGCTCGATGCAGATAACGATCTGCGGCTGTAAGCGTTTGCGACCGATAGGGCAGCGCGCAGCAGTGACGGCACTTCCAGTCTCGTAGCAGATAGATCTTGCCGCACTGGCGTTTGCATTGAGGACAGGCGAACCACGGTCGGCAACCACCAAATCGACACTCGGTCCAGTGCAGCTCGACGTCGGTCCGGACTACGTTGGATGTGGTCGTCGTGTGGAACATGCTAAGCATGTTGCTGGACAGGACGGCCACACCAGCGGCGCACCAACCGTCCAGGCTCGACAACGATTGCTTGAACTGCGTGCCCGGCACAAGCACGTCCTCGCGCAGCCAACACACAACGTCCACGCTTGGCAGCTCTTCCAACGTCACGCGCCACCGGCTTCGTGCCCGCCATCCACCGCTGCCTATGCCACCCATGTGTGCCTCCGTTTGAAATCGAAATCGATTGGATGGCAAGCTTCTGAATTCGCTGCCGCCCGGCCACTAAGCCGCTCATCCCTGGAGAAGATGGATACCGGAGAAAGGGAGAAGGTCATCATCCCTGAGTTCAGCTCGGTTGTGGGGGCATAGGACCCCCTGCCGCGCGACCGCGATCGGTCGTCTGGCAAGGGTCCTAGCCCTGGCGATGCATCATCCCTTGAGACGAGCTTCGGAGGCGGGTCTCCCCGCGGGGCCCCCAGGTCGCGAAAGGAAGCCGGCTGCTGCGACTTGGGGCCGAATGGCCAGCGTCGCTGGTCAGCTACCTCGTCTGCACCGCGTCTGGGGTTGGCGTACTTGGGTTACGGGGGTGCCCCCGTCGGCTTAGGTCTTACGCCTTACGGACTGACCTTGTGGCTCGGGCCGATCCCCACAGTAGCCACCGTCGTCATCGATCGCGCTGCCGTCTTATCTACCGACCGCGATCGACCTTGGCGGACGTTTGCGTCCGTCGGCAATTGGATTGCTTGGAGGTTTGAAGCGGCCCTAGTTGTATCGAGCCGTCAGCGAAAGATGAACCGGCTAACGCAGAATTCGCAGCCGCGCAAGTGCGCATCTCAAGCGGCCGCCTTCTACCAATTTGCGTGTGGCCTTGTCGCATCACCAAGCCAGCGGGCATGATGGTCGTGGTCGAACTTCGCAGATCGCCTTAGAGCTTCTATCACTGGACCGAACGAGCTCCCCCGGTCGCCAAGCAGCGAGCAATCGCGGCGAGGCTGGGCGACACCTCGCATGAGGTAGATCGCCCCTCACCAAACTCCTGCTTGCCCAAGCCAAGCACCGAAAGCCTGCACCGAAAGCGCCGCGTTGAGGCGCTGATGGCATTCTTTTCACAGTGCTTGTCACCGATTTGCGCCGCTCCTTAGGCTTACCAACCATGCCGCACCGCCGGCCGCATGGCGCAGACCCCGCCTGGTGCACTTCACCAACGACGAACTCGACCAGGTGGCGCTTGATTTTGCTGCACTCGCGGCCGAGGCCATTCCCGACGCATCTGACCAAGCGCCATCACGCACGCTACGAAGTTTCGACCGTCGATAGCCTGGCAGCTGTGCGGATGACCTGACCTGAGCCCCGACTTCCATCCAATCAGGAGTAGAGTCCTAAGTTGAAGTGTGCCTGGCCTCATCGTTGGACCACCAGGAGCGAGAAAATTCGCCGACCTTCTCATTTGGATGATCCAGTTTGCCGGGCTCAGCACAGCGACCACAACCTTCAATTTACTGCCAACCTCTAATCGTCAGGCTGATAAAGCGCTCCGCCCCATTGCAATACATCCAGGCAGCCGGAAAGAAGATACCGCGCGACGCTGGTTATCCGCTCCGACCTAGCACTTCCTTTGTTGGGCAATGCGCCATCTGTCGTGAATTTTCCTCGAACTTCCGCCAACGCAAGCTGAATCTCGTTCTCGCCCAAATGGCGTGCCTCCCTTCGAAGTATTTGATTGGAAAGCGTCGCGAAGCGTACCTCAAACGTTAAGTCACGCTTATACCTGATGATTGCATCGTTGATACAGGCGACGGCTTCGTTGCTGCCCGCTTTCAACTCCATAAGGACACTGTAGGCAAGGGCCGCTTGCCTCTGTACGAACTTTACATACCAAGCATACCGACGATCACTCTTCTTTCTCTGACGCAGTCGCGTGAACACATTCGAATCACCGTGCTCTAGGGTAATGAATAGATGCTGCAATAAGGCCAGCGGCTCTCGATAGATTACCATCGCGGGCAGATCCGCCGTGCGAGTAAAAATAAAGTCGGCTCCTCTTAAAAAATCCTCTATCCAACGGCTAAAAATACGCACAATTGCAACAAGATCATCCTCAGTCATGGCTTTGGTGATCATTTTTTCCTGGACGCCCACTTGATCTCTAAAATCAGAAAATCGGATCAGCATGTCAAACAGAACGCGCCGGCAATCTTCGCAATTGGCGCTGTTAATTTTTGTGAAAAGTATCTCTCTCCAGTCCGGACCAAATGGCCTCGGCGGAGAAAGCCGCTCATACTGCGGCGAGTGGGCTCTAGTGCCCGGCCTTGATGAGCGGGGCCGGCGAGTGCCAGTCATTGGATCCTCCAACAATTTCTCGCGAAACACCCGCGCAGTTTAGGATGTCACACCGCCAAGCTGCCGATATTTATATCGCCATCTAATGAATTTGCCCTCCTCGAGGGCCACGCGCTACAGCACCGGCGGGGCCGAAAAAGGGAAGAACGCCTCATGCGATCGGATTGCCTGACGTGCTACTTGGCCGGTGCTTGGTCCGCGATTGGGGTGGCCGCGGTCGCGTTAGCCCTCAGCTGGTGGTATCGCCGAGGGCCAAACTCAACCGACGCACCTGAAGGCTTAGCGGGTGGACGGCGAGTTCGTGTGATCGAAACTGAGCGAAATTCTGATTGAGCGATGAATGTCTGGGGGTGCGCAAGCTAGAGTTCATTGGCGGACACGATGAAAGCGGATGACGCGATTGCTCTCGCTCAGTGTATTTTGGGAGCACATGATCAAGGTGGTCCTGGAACACATTTGATCGGCGCACTCGGTGAGATCGTTTCGATAGGAGCGTGGCGGGGTCGACAGTCATCCGCCGGGGCATTGCACGAATTATTTGGAGCGTTTGCCACCGATCGAACTCCCCATGGTCTGGGCGTCGATAACCTTGCAGCGTTCAACCTTGTCAGTTTTGCGCTTCGGCAAAACCGGCACTTCGGCGCACTTGCCGATCTTCTAGAGCATTGCATCAGGGAACCGGGTCGGCCGCCAAATACTATCGTCGGAGACGACAAATTTTGGGCGGTGGTGTCTAGGTCGCGCAACTCGATTGACCGTATATTGATTTCACTGAAACGCCACTATCCGGAGTCATTTGCTGGTGTTTGCAACGGAACCTTGAAGCCGCGCGAGGCGGCGCGCCAAGTGGGGCTCCTACCAGCAAAAGGGCGCCGGCAGTTCGGCGTGTGTGATTTCGAGGCAGCAGAAATGCTAACTGAGAAGGCTCAGGCGAGACTCATGGTCAAGCTGTTCCAAACCCTTTGCTTGGATGCGCAGTGCGCTTTGTTGGCCCGATCGATAGAACCGATGCTTGGCCCCGGTCTTGCGCAGCGCTGGCGGCAGAGCAAATCCACTCAAAATGAGAGCCAGCAGAGTGAGTAGTCGTTCCCTTCTGCCTCGCATCCTTCGGCAGCGCGATGCGCCACACTATTTGGGCATGGACCGCAACAGGTTCAACGCAGACGTACGGCCTCATCTAACTGAGCTGCCGATTGGCATGCAGGGGGTCGGGTTTGATCGCCTTGAACTTGACGCTTGGGTCGATAATTATAAGAGCCGCAACGGGCGTCCCGCACGATCGAAAGGAGTGACTTCATGGGACGCAGAAAAGTACCCGGCCTCATCAAGCGAGCCGGAACGTGGCACGTCGACAAGCGGGTCTTCGGGACGAGACTTTGCCAGAGCACTGGAACAGCTCAACTTGAGGAAGCCGAACGAGTCCTGGCAAGGAAAGCTGAAGAGGCGCGTCAAGCCCACATCTACGGGGTGAGGCCGGTTCGGACTTTTGAAGAGGCGGCGATCAAGTTCGTGCAGACCAATCAGCACAAGCGAAGTCTAGCGAGCGACATTATCAGTTGCAAATGCTGATGCCGTGGATCGGCAACGTGCCCTTGGATAAGATCCATTCCGGGACGCTGCAGCCGTGGGTGGACGATCGGGTCGTGCAGGGCAAAGCGACGAATACGATCAATCATGGTCTCAAGATCGTACGCCGCGTTCTCAACCTCGCGGCAACGGAGTGGGTGGACAATCACGGTCTGACTTGGCTTCTAGTTCTCGGAAGATCAAGTTGCTACCCAACACTGATCGAGCGCGCGCCCTACCCGCTTACCTGGGATGAACAAGACCGTCTGTTCCAGGAACTACCGGACTACCTTCGGCAGATGGCACTGTTTGCGGTCAATACCGGCTGCCGCAGCGGTGAAATCTGCCAACTGCGGTGGGAGTGGGAAACGCTGGTTCCGGAGCTCGGCACCAGTGTGTTCTTGATCCCGTCGCAATACGTGAAGAACGGTGATGACCGCCTTGTCGTGCTCAACTCTACTGCGCGAGCGGTAGTAGATGCGCGGCGCGGACACCACTCAACGCACGTTTTTACATACGACGACGGTTCGGGCGTTGAGCGTCCAATCCAGCGCATGTTCACGTCGGGTTGGATCCGAGCCAGGGAACGCGCAGAACTTGGGCATGTGAGAGTGCATGACCTAAAGCACACCTTCGGTCGGCGCTTGCGCGCAGCCGGGGTGAGCTTCGAGGATCGGCAAGACCTGCTCGGGCATCGCTCGGGTCGGATCACCACGCACTACTCGGCAGCTGAACTCTCGCGACTGCTGGAGGCAGCCAACAAGGTGTGCGAGCGAAGTGGTCAACCCGAACTGGTGGTTCTGCGTCACGCCTCTCGACAGGGGTCCCGCAAAACTCCCGCAGAAGGTGGTGCCAAGGGCCTGCGCGTTACCGCCAAAAAAGCCGGAAAGGCGTTGAAAATCAATATGGTGCCCAGGGGCGGAATCGAACCACCGACACCGTGATTTTCAGTCACGTGCTCTACCAACTGAGCTACCTGGGCAGCCGCGCGAGGCCCGGTTCAGGGCTCGCGAAGCGGCGCTGTTATAGGGGGTCGGGGTGGGGCTGTCCAGCTTGGATGGCGGGGCGGCGCCATGGCGGCGGAATGCGGGCTTTGACGGCTGACGCCTGCTCCCTGGAACTGTGGGCTGCAGCGTGCGGCCTACTCAGGTTTGCGGCGGGGGCGGGCCAAGAGATCGGGGCGACGCTCGCGGGTCAGGCGCTCGGCCTCGGCGAGGCGCCATTTGGCGATGCGGGCGTGATCGCCCGACAGCAGCACGTCGGGGATGGGCCGGCCCTCCCAGTCGCGTGGGCGGGTGTAGTGCGGATACTCGAGCAGGTCCGCCTCGAAGCTCTCCTCGCCGAGCGAGGCCGGTTGGCCGAGCACGCCCGGCAGCAGCCGCACCGCCGCCTCGATCAGCACCATGGCGGCGACCTCGCCGCCCGCCAGCACGTAGTCGCCGATCGAGACTTCGCGCAGGCCGCGGGCCTCGATGACGCGCTGGTCGATGCCTTCGTAGCGGCCCGCGAGCAGCAGCACGCCGGGGCCGGCGGCGAGTTCGCGCACTAGGTCCTGCGTGAGCAATTCGCCGCGCGGGGAGAGGTAGATGGCCGGCAGGTCGGCGTGGCGCGTGCGCGCCGCGTCGATGGCAGCGCCCAGCACGTCGGCGCGCATGACCATGCCGGCGCCGCCGCCGGCCGGGGTGTCGTCGACCGACTTGTGCCGGCCGCTGCCGAAATCGCGCAGGCCGATCGCCTCCAGCGACCACAGGCCGGCCTCCAGCGCATCGCCGAGCAGCGACGCGCCGAGCGGCCCCGGGAAAAGCTCGGGGAACAGAGTGAGCACAGCGGCGCGCCAGGGTGCGCGCGGTGCATGTTCGTCCGATTGGGACACGTTCTGCATTCCAGCCACCGACGATTTGCCGACCGGTGATGACGTCTCGTGGCACGGGCGGGCGCTGATCGCAAGCCAGCGATCAACGGCCGGGGTTGACGGCGCGGGCGAGTGCGTAGACGGCGCGGCTGGCGGGCACCGGCTCGCCCAGCTTGTCGGCCATCTCGACCACCACGCCGAGCAGGCCCTCCACCTCCAGCGGGCGGCCGGCCTCCATGTCGTTGAGCATGGAGGTGCGGAAGTCGCCGAGCTTGCGCGCGAGGCCGAGGCGGTCGTCGACGGTCATGGGCAACGTGATGCCGATGCGGGCGCCGACGCGGCCGAACTCCGTCATCATGTCGCGCAGGAGGGCGAGCAGGTGCGCATCGCCCTGGATGGCGCCGGAGGTGCGGCGGGTGAGCGCGCTGACCGGGTTCATGCTCATGTTGCCCCACAGCTTGGCCCAGATCTCGGTGCGGATGACGGGCGAGAGGGGACAGGCGACGCCGCCGGCGGCGACGATGCCGGCGAGCTTCTCCGTGGCGACGCTGGTCTTGCCGCCCGGCTCGCCCAGGATCAGGCGATCGACGGCGGCGATGCGAATGACGGCGGGGGCTTCGGCGCGGGTCGAGGCATGCACCACGGCGCCGACGGGATGCACATTGGCGAGCATGGCGGCGGCGCGGCCGCCGGGATCGACACTCTCGAGGCGCTGGTTTTCCAGCGGGCCGGTGAGGCCGGACAGGAACCACCAGGGCAGCCCGTTCATGGCAGTGACGACGAGCGGGCCGTGACGAAGCGCACCGGCGGCCGAGGCGACCGCATCGGCAAAGCCGTTGGTCTTGACGGCCAGCACCACCGCATCGGCTTCGCCGAGGTCGGCGGCGCGATCGCTGGCGGACAGGCGCAATGTCTCGCGGCGGTCGCCGGTGAGGAGCGTCAGGCCGTCGTGCGCAGCGCCGCCAGCGTGTTGCCGCGCGCCAGCACGGATACCTCGGCGCCGCCGCGCGAGAGGGCACCGGCAAGCCAGCCGCCGATCGCGCCGGCACCGATCACGAGGACACGCATGATTAGCGACCCGTTTTGAGAGCCGCAGCCAACGCGCTGGCGGCGCAAGGCCGCCGTTTATTGGGGCTGCTGAGTTCGCCCGCCCATGGTAGGATATTATGATGCAACTACCTCCAGACGTACAAGATTGGATCGAGCGGCAGGTCGAGGCAGGCGCGTTCAAGACCCCGGCCGAGGCCGTCGCTTTTGCGGTTCGGCAGGTAGCCCCCGCCGAAGACGATTTGTCGTGGGCCAAGCCCCTGGTCGACGAGGCCATCGCCGAGATCGAACGCGGCGAAGGCATTCCGCGATCGAAGGCGATGCAACAGGTACGCGCTCACATCGCCACTCGTCAGGCCCAATGGCCCGCCAAATCGTCGTAGCGCCGCGCGCCAGGCACGATCTGGTCAGGCTCTACGACTATCTTGAAGAGCGCGCAGGCGCTCGATTGGCCCAATCCTATATCGACAGGATCGATGCGCTTTTCGACATGCTCTCCGATTTTCCGGGCCTTGGTGCGCCGCGTCCGGAGCTAGGACCCAGCGTCCGATCGACGGGGATTTGGCCCTATGTCATCCTCTACCAGGTGGGTGACGGCTCACTGCATGTTCTTCGCATCGTTCATGGCCGGCGCAATGTCACCAGCGAAATTCTGAAGTAGCTCGAACCTCAGCTCTTGTAGGACTGATCGTGACGATCGATCTGGCGCACCAGGGCGTTGAGGACGTCGACGCCGGCGCCGTACTTGGGATCGAACTGCAGGGACACGCGCGTTGCCTGCTCCAGCACGGGCTTGGGGATCTCGATCAGCTCGTCGCCCATCGACTTGGCGGCGACCTGGATCTCGCAGGCGCGCTGGATGGTCCACAGGTGCGCGAAGGCCTGCGGCAGCGTCTCGCCCCAGGCCAGCAGGCCATGGTTTCGCAGGATCAGGATCGGCTTGCCGGCCATGCTCTGCAGCATGCGCGGGCCTTCCTCGGGGTTGACGGTGATGCCCTCGAAGTCGTGGTAGGCGACCTTGCCGTAGAGCTGGGCGGAATAGAAGTTGGTCATCGACAGGCCGCCCCTGGTGCAGGCCACCGCAAGGCCTGCGGTGGAGTGGGTGTGCATCACGCAGTGCGCCGCATCGAGGTGGCGATGCACGGTGGCGTGCGGGGCGAGGCCGGCCGGATTGATGGGCCAGCGCGAGTCCGACAGGATGTTGCCGTCGAGGTCGATCTTGACGAGGTTCGACGCGGTGATCTCGCTGTAGTGCAGGCCGAACGGATTGATCAGCAGGTGCTTCTCGGGTCCGGGCACGCGCAGGGTGATGTGGTTGTAGATCAGCTCGGTCCAGCCGAGGTGGGCGAAGATGCGGTAGCAGGCGGCGAGTTGCACGCGCGCCTCCCATTCCTCGCGGCTGATGCCCTGCAGGGTCGAGGTGCCGTAGTCGATGGCGATCCTGGGGATACCCATGGCCCTTCCTCCGAACGCGTGCGGTTGTTGACGACAGTGTAGCGTGCCCGGATGGCTTGCTCCAACCCCGTGCTGAGCTTGTCGAAGCACGCGTTGGCGAGTTCATCCGTCCTTCGACGACTCGGACGGGGGTTGTGCGAATTCAGGACCTTTGAACGCGATACGCCAGCCGCTCAGCCGGGCGGGCCGAGCGAGCGCAGGGCGAGCGCTTCCTCGATTGACGCCACGAACATTTGCGCGGCGCGGCGCGGGTCGGCGGCGGCGGTGATGGGACGGCCGACCACGAGGTAGTCGGCGCCGGCGGCGATGGCGGACTGTGGGGTGGCGACGCGGGCCTGGTCGCCGGCGTCATCGGTCGGCAGGCGGATGCCGGGCGTGACGATCAGCGTGCCGGGTCCGACGGCCGCACGCACGCGGGCGGCCTCCTGGCCCGACGAGACGATGCCGTCGCAGCCGGCGGCCTGTGCGATCCTGGAGCGGAGTACGACCAGCTCCTCGGGCGAGGCCGCGATGCCCTGCTCGGCGAGGTCGTCTGCGTCGAGGTTGGTGAGAACGGTGACGGCCAGGATCTTGAGACGCGTGCCAGCTCTGCCTTTGACGGCGGCCGCAATGGTCTTGCTGTCGTGGCCGTGCAAGGTCAGAAAGGTGGCACCTGTCTCGGCGGCGCTGCGCGTGGCGCGCTCGACGGTGTTGCCGATGTCGAGCAGCTTCATGTCGAGGAACACCTGCTTGCCGCTGCGC
>CAVTJY010000018.1:0-103464 GCA_963735125.1 uncultured Alphaproteobacteria bacterium
GGAGCAGCGTTTGACCCGATTATGAGGTCTCTACCTCGCCGCTGCCCCTTCGCCCACGACGACGAACGGGGCCCAGTAGGCCGGGTGCGCCTCGTGCGGGGCGCCCTTCTCGATCAGCGCCAGCATTGCCCGCCGCATGGCCTCGGCGCGGCCGACGCTGGCGTCGCGCGCCATCTCGGCAGCGGCGCTGGTCACGAGCTTGACGGTGGCGTCGGAGTATACCGCCCAGTGCGAGACGAGGAGTGCGCGCGCGCCCGCATAGACGAAGGCGCGGGCGAGTCCGGAGAGCGCCTCGGCGCTGGCGGCGCCGCCCGCCGCGGTGTTGCAGGCGGAGAGGATCACCCAGTCGGCGTCGAGCTTGAGGGCGGCGATCTCGGAGGCCGAGAGGTAGCCGTCGTCGTCTTCGGCTGGCATTGTCGGGCGGCGTCAGGAGCAGGCCCGGCTCGCTCGGTCCTTGTCGAGCTCGCCGGCCATGGCGCCGTGGGTGGCGAAGTGCAGGACGCGATACGCGGCGAGTTCCCCGCTGGAGCTGAGGCGCTTGATTTCGGTCTCGGTCGCACGGGTGCCGAGGCGCATCTCGGCCGTGTCGGCTTTCAGGTCCGCCGCAACGCGGCACAGCTCGTCGGCGGTTTCGGGCAGGGGCGCCTGGTCCTTGATCGCCGCCACGTCGGCGAGCGCGCCGCGCATGGCCACGGCGTGCCACCCCGCCGCGCACGGGCGCGACCGGGGCCGTTGCCGCTATGCGGCAGCAGGCGTGCACGCCTGCTTGGTGCGCGCGAGCTTGGCGCGCGCGACATCGTTGTTGCTGCGGTCGCCGTCGAGCAGCGGATTGCCGATGCCGAGATAGGGCTTGCCCGCGCGGCTCGCCCTGGCATGCGCGCGCAGCGCCTTCAGCGAGGACACGGCCGGCAGCACGGTGATCGGCTGGCGTGTGCCGAGCCAGGCGGCATCCCGGTATCCTGCCGGCCCGTCAGGCACTGCCGCTTGGGCGCCTCCGTCACCAGCACCTGGAACGGCAGCTGCGTCAGCGCGCCGGACGGCACGATGAGGAGATGCTTGCCCGCGATCAGCTCCTCGGCCTCACCGAGCAGAGCCTTGTAGAGCGCATGTGCGCGCCGCATGTCGAAGGGCAGGACGTTGGCATATGGCCCCATGTCGGCGCGTTCGCGCCCCTCCAGCATCGAGGTGCACGCCTGGCTGCGGTCGGCATCGTCCCACAGCGCATTGTCGAGCCCGCAGCGCAGCGCCTCCACCTCGCGCTTGAGCGCCTTCGTCCCAAGCGCCGACCGCAGCCACCGCACGTTCGACCTGGTCACCACCCACACGAAGGTCTCTTCGGGCAGCGCGGTGCTCGCCCCTTTCAGCCGCCACTCCGGCGTATCGAGGAACAGCACCAGCGCCTCGTTGGCGCCGAGCTGGGCCTGCACCTCCGCGACGGATGCGGGCGTCGGGCGCGCCAGCGCGTCGTAATCCGGGAACTCCGTCTTGAGGCGCCCGTCGATCGCGGCCAGCCGGGCATCCATTCCGGCAAGGCTATCCGCCAGCGCCTTCTCGGCCGCCGCGTTGCGCTTGGCCGGCTCCTGCCCCCTGGCGGCAATCAGCAGCTTCTCCTGCGCCTGCCAATCGCCCACCAGGTCCTGGCGCTGGCGCACCAGCGCGGCGAGCTCCGCCGAGCCCGTGGCCGAGCGCGCCGCCATCTGCGCCATCGAAGCGGCGGCGTCCGAACTCAACGCCCACTGCGCGGTCTGGAACGTCTCGGCCGCCGGCCCTCCCGCGGCTGGCCCACGCTCCTGCGCCGCGAGGCGATGGGTCGCCTGCACGAGACTCAGGAAATTGGGGCGCGATCGCCGCGCCTCCTCTCCGAATGCCTCCCCCCGGCCCGCGGCAACACCGCGCTCGGCTCGGCTCTGGAGGATGCGCGGTGCTGCGCCTCATGTAGTCTGCGGCGCCGGCCCAGTCGCCTCGGCCGAACGCCAGCCACCCGAGGTTGCTGAGGGACGTCGCCACGGAAGGGTGCTCGCGCCCGAGCACCGTCTCGTGGATGGCAAGGCTGCGCCTGAAGAGCGGCTCAGCCTCGGCGTGGCGGCCCTGGTCCTGGTAGAGGCTGGCGAGGTTGTTCAGGGAACCGCCACGTAAGGGTGATCGCGCCCGAGCGCGGTCTCGTAAGATGGCCAGGCTGCGCCGGTAAAGTGGCTCAGCGTCGGCGTAGCGGCCCTGGGCCTGGTAGAGTTCGGCCAGGTTGCTGAGGGTCGTGGCCACATTGGGATGTTGGAGCCCCTCCGCTGTCTCGGAGATGGCGAGGCTGCGCTTATACAGCGGCTCGGCCTCGGCGTGGCGGCCCTGATCCTGGTAGAGCAGGGCAAGGTTGCTGAGCACCGTCGCCACGGCAGGGTGGTCGCGCCCGAGTGCGCTCTCGCGGATGGCAAGGCTGCGCCTGTAGAGAGGCTCGGCCTCGGCGTAGCGGCCCTGGGTCCGGTAGAGCCCGGCCAGATTGTTGAGGGACGTGGCCACGGAAGGGTCGCTCGCGTCCGAGCGTGATCTCTTTGATGGCCAGGGCGCGCTTGTAGAGCGGCTCGGCCTCGGCGTAGCGGCCCTGGTCCTGGTAGAGCAGGCCCAGAGCATTCAGCGGCGTCGTTACGACGGAGTGCTCCCGCCCGAGCGTGCTTTCGTAGACGGCGAGGGCGCGCCGATGCAGCGGCTCGGCCTCGGCGTAGCGGCCCTGGGCCTGGTAGATTGCGCCGAGAAAACTCGTGGCGGTCGCAAACGGCGAGCCCTTCTCGCCATGGCGTGCGCGCGCCACCGCAACGGACCGCTCAGCCAACGGCAGGGCCTCACCAAACTTGCCCTGGACGTAGAGCCGCATGACCTCGGTCAGTGATCGCGCCAGCTCTTCGTCCTCCTGCGCGCGTGCGCAGCTCAGCGACATGTCCCCCATGAGCAGCACCGGCACAATCAGCGCCACAAACCTCAGTGTCCGAAGGTGCATCCGGCCTCCAATCGATCGCAAACGCCGCTCAAATCCAAGCGCAGCCGATTCCAAACCTGGGACGGGCCGCGCCAATTGCGCCCCCGCCTTGTCTCCGGCAACGCGCCATCTTCGTCGCCAAGGTGCAATCGGTGCCCGCGCATCCCGTCGCGCGCATTTCGCGGACACTCGACCAGTCAAATGAGGCGGGCCGGCGTCTGAACCTCGCAGAGCCGCAGAGCGAAGCCCCGCAGAACAGAGAACTCCGACTTCCCTGCAAACGAAGAAGCGAGCCGCGCCCTGGTAGCGGCGCCCGAAGAAGTCCACCTTCTCCTGCGGCTCGCCAATTCGGGCGACTTCCAGATTTGGAGGCTCAGCGCTCCGGCCTGTCGTCGTCCTGCAGGGCGCGCCAGGCGGCGCCCTCCAGGTCCTCGAACTGGCCGCTGTTGAGGGACCACAGGAAGGCTGCGAGGCCGAGCAGGAGCGAGATCGGTACGTCCATGTTGAGGCGCCCGGCACGCAACGCCTGCGCCGCCGAAGCGAAGAACGGCTGGCCCGCATAGCCGACCACCGGCAGCGCGATCAGCGCCGACAGCCAGTGGAAGATCGCCTGGATCGACGGGCTCATGTCGCCGCCCGCCCCCGACCACACCGACACCGACAGCAGCATGATGTTGGCGGCTGCAAAGCCGGCGACGCCGACGCGTCGGAGCAAAGCCTGATCGGGCGCCTTCGCCGACGCCTCGCTGTCATCGGCGATCTCGGCAGCCTTGAAGCCGATCCGGTCCAGCGCCTCGACCAGGTCGACGCTGTTGACGCCGCCCGCCTGGTGAACCGTGGCAACACGTCTCGCGGAGAGGTTCGCGCGTGCCGACACGACGCCCGCAACCGCAGTCAGAGCCTGCTCGACCTTGCGCATGCAGCCGCCGCAATGCATGCCTTCGACCGCCAGCGTCGTCGTGGCGAGCCGGGAGGGATCATCGGCGCGTAGGTTGGGTCGAGCGTCAGCGATGACCCAACGCGACGGCCCTTGCATCTCAGCCCTAGAGTCCCGGCTCTCGCGCTTCGCGATCGGCCGGGATGACATTAGATGTGGTCACGGCTTCAGCCATATGCGCCTCCGCGTGCGGTAGATCGGCTTCCGCGGCTTCGTGCGCGCGGACGTCGAGCGAGACGAGCCAGTTGCCCTCCGCCAGCGGCGAGACGAGCGCCTCGTATTGCCCTGGCGAGCTCTCCACCAGCTGCACCACGACGTCGTGCCAATTCGTGGAAGGACGCCCCAGCTCGCCGGCAACCCGCATGCCGCGCACCGGCCGGCCGTCGGCGTCGCTGAGCACCATGCGCACCTGGCCGTCGCGGCCAACCTGCAGCGCGTCGGTCCACCCCAGGTTGGCCTGCCGTTCGGCCGCGGCGATGCGCTCGTTGTAGTGCAGGCCCTTGCGATAGGGCTCGTTCGCCACCAGCCCGGAATGGGTCGAGACGGCCGAATAGATCATGGCGCCATTAAAATCCTCGCATGTGCATTGCCGGGCATGTGGCCGGGCTTCTGGAATTGCGTGGCGCGCGCCGTCTCCTGGCCGGACTCGAGGTCGCGCACCACCAGCGCAAACGTGGTGCTGGCGCCTTCCAATTTGGCAAGCGCGTCCGGCGGCACCGTCACCAGCACGCGCAGCTCCCTAGAGCATCGGTGGTCACCCGGACGGCGGCCCCTTCATCCACGCCGACGATGGCAAGCCTGGCCTGCTCCAACCCGCGCACAGCGAGCGCGAACTCGCGCGGCTCGTGCAGCTTGTTGAGGATCTTCATCGTATAGCCGTTGCGCACGCCACCGTCGGACAACAGCACATAAGGTGGATTGCGGTCGTGCAGCACGTTCACCTCGAGCGTGCTGCGATGGAGCCACGCCGCCAGCATGATGCCGCCGACCAGACAGATCAGCCCGGCGTACAGCAGCGTGCGCGTGCGCACGATCCGCAGCGGCGCGGTACGGCCTTCGGCGGCCGCTTCCTGCCCGGCGATGGTGTCGTAGGCGATCAGGCCGCGCGGCCGGCCGACCTTGCCCATGATGTCGTCGCAGGCATCGATGCACAGCGCGCACTGGATGCACTCGAGCTGCGAGCCGTCGCGGATGTCGATGCCGGTCGGGCAGACCGCCACGCAGGCCTTGCAGTCGATGCAGTCGCCGCGCCCCTCCCACGGCTGACCCTTCTTGTGCGGCCCGCGCGGCTCGCCGCGATAGGGCTTGTAGCTGACCAGCAGCGTCTCGTGGTCGATCATGGCGCCCTGGATGCGCGGCCATGGGCACATGTAGATGCAGACCTGCTCGCGGGCGATGCCGCCGAGCACGTAGGTCGTGAGCGTGAAGATGCCGATGAACAGGTAGGCGATGGCAGGCGCCGTGCCCGTCAGCAGCTCGCCGGCCAGCGTCGGCGCATCGCGGAAATAGAACACGAAGGCCCACTCTCGAGCCGCTCGGGTTCGTGGAAGACACCGATTGCAAGCCGGAACGGGTCAGCGCTCTCTCCCATGTGTTCTCTAACCTCGGGCGCCGACGATGCCGCTTGGCTGCCGCGCCTGCCCTGACCGGACCAACCGTCGATTGCTCATGTGGGACCGTAGATCAAAGGCCGACATCTCCCTGCGCCAGCCCCTCCAACGCATCAATATCGAGCACGCGCACGCGCGCGCTTTGCGCCAGATCAATGACCCCGAGCTGCCGCAGCTTGTCGGCTACGCCTTCACCGCCGACGCCAAGCGGCTGTAGCTGGGCGCCGAAGCCGCAGACCGCGAGGCGTACGCAACCAATTCCCCGTCGACTTCGGATACGGAAAACTTGCCCGCACGACTTGGTCGGTGGCACCTTGGACCCGGCCAGCCTGTTTTCCCGGACGCAATCTTGGGCGCGGCGCTGCAAATTCTTGCCAAGCGTCTGAAATTAAACGGCAGTTCATCGATGAGGCGACCTTGTCCAACATAAACCCAGGCACGTTCACGACCAGGCCCGAGATCGACGGCACGTTCGGCGTGGTGACATCCACGCACTGGATCGGCACCGCCGTCGGCATGGGCATCCTGGAGCGGGGCGGCAATGCCTTCGATGCCGGCATCGCCACGGCGTTCACGCTGCAGGTGGTCGAGCCGCACCTGTGCGGCCCCGGCGGCGACGTGCCGGTCATCCTCTACGACGTGAAGAGGGGAGAGCCGGAGGTGGTGTGCGGCCAGGGTCCGGCGCCGGCAGGCGCGACGCATCGCCCATTATCGCGGCCATCTCGGCCTCGACATCGTTCCGGGCACGGGGCTGCTGCCGGCCTGTGTGCCGGGCACGTTCGAGACCTACATGATGATCCTGCGCGATCACGGCACCATGCGCCTGCGCGATGTGCTGGAGCCGGCGCTGGGCTATGCGCGCAACGGCCACCCCATCGTGGAGCGGGCGTGCGCCACCATCGCCACCGTGGAGGCTCTATTCCGCGAGCACTGGCCGACCTCGGCCGCCACCTACCTGCCGGGCGGCAAGGTGCCGATGCCGGGCACCATGTTCTCCAACCAGCGCCATGCCGACACCTATGCGCGCATCCTCGAGGAGGCCGAGGCCGGAGGCGGCGGTCGCGAGGCGGAGATCGAGCGGGCGCGGCGGGCCTGGAGCCAGGGTTTCGTGGCCGAGGCGATCGACGGCTTCTGCCGCAACAACGCGGTGATGGATGTCAGTGGGCGTCCGCATCATGGCGTGCTGACCGCGCAGGACATGGCGACCTGGCTGCCGACCCGCGAGCAGCCGCTGCATCTCGACTACGGCAGCTATCGGGTTCTCAAGCCGAACTCGTGGACGCAAGGCCCGGTGCTGCTGCAGATGCTGGCGCTGCTGAAGGGCTTTCCGCTCGATCAGATGTCGCCGACCGATCCGGAGTTCGTGCACCTGTGGACGGAGTGCGCCAAGCTCGCCTATGCCGACCGCGAGGCGTTCTACGGCGATCCGAAGTTCGTCGAGGTGCCGATGCAGACGCTGCTGTCGGAGGCCTACAACGCCGAGCGGCGCAAGCTGGTCGGCCGCGAGGCCTCGCTCGAGCAGCGCCCCGGACA
The DNA here is from genome assembly GCA_963735125.1 of uncultured Alphaproteobacteria bacterium. Classification (GTDB taxonomy): domain Bacteria; phylum Pseudomonadota; class Alphaproteobacteria; order Rhizobiales; family Hyphomicrobiaceae; genus AWTP1-13. Next base: position 7,046 of record CAVTJY010000018.1, read on the forward strand.
CATCGAGGGCTTCGACGGCAAGGTGATCGTCAAGGGTGCGCGGGCGGCTGGCGGCCGGCGCCGGCGAGCCGACCTTCGCACGCACGCACACGGGGCATGGCGCGGACGAGCGGGTCGATGCCAAAGGCCGCGTCATCGGCGACACCGTGCACATCGACATCATCGACAAGGCCGGCAACATGTTCACGGCCACGCCGTCGGGCGGCTGGCTGCAGTCCTCGCCAGTGATCCCGGAACTCGGCTGGCCGCTCGGCACGCGCGGGCAGATGTTCTGGCTGGAGGAAGGCCTGCCCGCCTCGCTGGCTCCCGGCAAACGGCCGCGCTCTACGCTGTCGGTCGGCATGGCCCTGCGCGACGGCAAGCCGTACATGACCTGGGGCACGCCCGGCGGCGATCAGCAGGACCAGTGGAGCTGCCAGTTCTTCCTGCGCCACGCGCGCCTCGGCAGCGCCACGCCGCGCATGAACATGCAGGAGGCGATCGACGCGCCGGCCTGGCACATCGAGCATTTCCCGCTGTCGTTCTGGCCGCGCACCGCGCGCCCCGGCGTACTGGTGGTGGAGGGACGCCTGCCGGCGGCGACCATCGCCGAGCTCAAGAAGCGCGGCCACAAGGTCGAGGTCGGACCCGACTGGTCCGAGGGCCGCCTGACCGCCGCCAGCCAGGAGGGCGTGCGCCGCAAGGCCGCCGCCAACCCGCGCGGCATGCAGGGCTACGCGGCGGGGCGGTGAGGGGGTGCGCGCTCTATTCGTGACGCGACCAGCTTGGGCCAACTTCGGCAGGGCGCTGTCGACCATCTGGTCCGAGGCCGTCAGGCAGATGCGGAAATAGTCGGGCGAGTTCATCAGGCTGCCCGGCAGGACAAACACATCGTGGTCGGCCAGCCTGTTCCAGAAGGTCTTCCGGATCGCCGTCCGGCCACCTGCTCCAGAGATAGAAGGTCCCTTCCGGCTTCAGAACTCCATAACCGGCGGGCACCAGCGCCGCCATCAAACGGTCGCGCCGTGCGCGAGCGCGCGCTGGTCGATCGACAGCTTGTCGAGATCGGCGATGGCGTACTGCATGACCGCGTTGGGAAAGCACCAGCCGAGCGCCATCTGCGCCGAGAACAGCGCCTCCTGCAGCTGTTTGCGATCCGCCAGCGGCATCAGGGGTGACACCGCGAGGTAGCCGAGCCGCTGGCCGGGAGCGAGCAGCACCTTGCCGTAGCTGTAGGAGATCAGCGTCCAGGGATACACGGCGGCGGCACTGACGAATGGCCGTCCGTCAAAGCGCAGCCGCCGGTAGGGCTCGTCGGACAGCAGGAAGATGCGTCGGCCGAATTTCGCGGAGGCGCGATCCAGCAGATCCGCCAGCTCCTGCAGCGCGGCGCGGTCGTAGATCCTGCCGGTTGGATTGTGCGGACTGTTGACGATCACCATCCTGGTCTTCGGCCCGATGCGCGCCTCGATCGCCGCCAGGTCCAGGTCGAACGTCGGCTGCTTGAGCGGAACCGGCACCGGAATGCAATCAGCCGCCAGCAACGTCGGCCCGTAGCAGAACCAGGCCGGCTCGCAGTACAGAGCCTCGTCGCCGGCATCGAGCACCAGACGAAAGGCGACCGAGATGGCCGTGAAGGCGCCGGTCGTCAGCGCAAAGTCCGCCGGCTCGAAGGCAAGGCCAAGCTCCTTGCTTGTGGTGTCGGCGAGGAATTCCTGCGCGGCCTGCTCGCTCGTCTTGTAGGCGAACCAGTTCTTGTCATGCGGCGTGATCTTGTCCCGCAGCGCGCTGACGATCCCGTCAAGCGGCATCTCGTGCGGATTGCCGAAGGTGAAATCGCAAACGCCGGGCGCAAAGCGCCGCTCGGCATAGCGCGAGGTGAAGTAGAAATCCCTGACTGCGGCAAAGGCGGCATCCGCCGCTCGCACCCGGCTCGACACAAGAGACATATCATCCCTCTTCTCAATCTGAAGCGGTGCGCCGTACTGCGATCGCGGGTCCTCTTTTGCCGGATCTTTAGGCAGGGTCAAGTTGCGATCGTGTATCGTTGGCCTCGTCCGCCGTCGTTGCCGTGTTGTGCTCCAGACACGATCAAGACTGACGAGCATCTTGCGCGGACGGCTCGTTCGCCGCAAAGTTTTGGACGGCAGAAAGGAGCAAGCTGGAGGGGGAGTAATGACGTATTCGATCATCGCGCGCGACGACCGGACGGGGCGGATCGGCGTTGCCGTGGCGAGCAAGTTCCTGGCGGTGGGCGCGCGCAACATCTTCGCCAAGACCGGCGTCGGGGCGATCGTTAGCCAGGCCCTGTTCAATCCCTACTACGGATCGCGTGGGCTGGCGCTGCTGGGCGCCGGAGCGGCGGCGGAGGATGCCGTAAACCTGCTGATCGCCGCCGACGAGGGGCGCGACGTGCGCCAGGTGCATGCCCTGGACCGCAAGGGCAAGTTCGCGGCCCACACCGGCTCGGCATGTCGGCAATGGTCGGGGCACCTGCTCGGCAAGTCGTACTCGGTGGCCGGCAACGTGCTGGCCGGCCCGCAGGTGATCGAGGCGGTGGCGACCGCCTATCAGAACGGGGCTAACCTGCCGTTCGCGCGCCGGCTGCTGGCCGCCATGCGCGCCGGCGAGCAGGCCGGCGGCGACACGCGCGGGCGCCAGTCGGCGGCGCTGCTGGTGCACGACGAGGAGGAGTATTCGCTGCTCGACCTCAGGGTCGACGATCACGCCGATCCGCTGGCCGAGCTGGAGCGGCTGGAAGGGGTGGCGCGGCAGTCCTGGGTGCACTTCCGCCGTGTGCTCGCCAACCGCAAGGAGCCGAACGGCGTGCTCGACAAGGCCGCCGCCGACACGCGCATCGCCAACTCGATCAAGGACGGCTACGAGTAGGATGACCGTCGAGCCAAACAGCGCCAACCGAGCGAGCGCCTTCCTGGCAGCAGCACGGCCGGGCCTGGATCGGGCGCCACCTCGCCGCTGCGCTTGCTGTTCGTGATCGTGCCCCTGCTCGTGATCGTTGCCGTGGGCACCAATCTGCTCGGGCTGTGGACGACGCCCTATCAGCAAGCGGCGCGCGAACAGCAGGTCGGGCATCGTCAGCCTGAACGGGGGGTAATCCCTCCGTTTGACCCGTCCAAGAAGTCGCCGGAGCGAAGCGAACCCCAGTTCGACGCGGCGGTGGTGCTGGCGCTTCTCAAGGGCGCCAATCCCGAGGACGGAGCCCGCCTGTTTCGCATGTGCATGCCGTGTCACGCGGGCGAGAAGGGCGCGCCGCACAGGATCGGCTCCAACCTGTGGGGCATCGTCGGCTCGCGCAAGGCTGCGCACCCCGACTACCGATATTCGGCGGCGCTCAAGGCCAAGGGCGGAACGTGGTCGTACCGGGAGCTGGCGGAATACCTGCACAACCCGAGGACATTCGCGCCGGGCACGAGCATGTCCTTCGCGGGCATGACGGACAACAGGAAGATCGCCAACCTGCTCGCCTACCTGCGCACGCTCTCCGGCAATCCGGCGCCGCTGCCCAAGTGAGTCCCGGCTACCGCCGCGCGCCGGCGATGGTCTCGTCGATGACCGTGCCGAGGATCTCGACGATGTCGTCGACATCGCGCTCGGTGACGATGAACGGCGGCGCCAGCAGGATGTGATCGCCGCCCTTGCCCTCGTCCGTGCCGCCCATGGGATAGACCATCAGGCCGTGGTCCATGGCCGTCTGCTTGATGCGCGCGTGCAGCTTGAGCGCGGGGTCGAACGGCTTCTTGCTGGCCCGGTCCTCGACGATCTCGACGCCGCGGAACAGCCCGCGCCCGCGCAGGTCGCCGACGTGGTGGTGATTGGCGAAGCGCTCGCTGAGGCGGCGCTCGAGATAGGCGCCCTGCTTCTTCACGTTGGCGAGCAGGTTGTCGCGCTGGATCACCGTCTGCACCGCAAGCCCGGCGGCGCAGGCGAGCGGATGGCCGACGTAGGTCTGGCTGTGCGGGAAGGCGCCGGAGGCGGCACTGACCGCATCGAACACGGGCTTCGACACCAGCATGGCGCCGATCGGGGCAAAGCCGCCGCCGAGGCCCTTGGCGATCGCCATCAGGTCCGGCGCGATGCCCTCCTGCTCGCAGGCGTGCAGCGTGCCGGTGCGGCCCATGCCGCTCATGACCTCGTCGAGGATCAGCAGCACGCCGTGCCGGTCGCAGACCTCGCGCACGCGCTTGAAATAGCCGGGCACGGCGGTGGCGGCACCAAGGGTTGCGCCAGACACCGTCTCGGCCACGAACGCCGCCACGGTGCGGGGTCCCAGCTCGACGATTTTGGCCTCCAGCTCGCCAGCCAATCTCTCGCCGTAGGCCTCCGGCGTCTCGTCCGGCCGGCGGCCGCGGTACTCGAAGCAGGGCGACACGTGGTGCACGTCGAACAGCATCTCGGCGAACGGGGCGCGATCCTTCAAGCGACCGCCCACCGACAGGGCACCCAGCGTGATGCCGTGATAGCTCTGCCGGCGCGAGATGAACTTGGTGCGCTGCGTCTCGCCCTTCTCGACGAAGTAGTGGCGCGCCATCTTCAGGCAGGCCTCGATCGCCTCCGAGCCGCTGCCGCAGAAGTACACGTTGGACATGCCGCGCGGGGCATGCGCGATCAGGTTGTCGGCCAGCTCTTCGGTGACCCGCGTCGTGAAGAAGCTGGTGTGCGCGTAGGCGATCGTATCGAGCTGCTTGTGCATGGCGGCCAGCACATCGGGATGGGCGTGGCCGAGGCAGGACACCGCCGCGCCGCCCGAGGCGTCGATGTACTGCTTGCCGGTCTCGTCCGTGATGCGGATGCCGGCGCTCTTGGCCGCGACCGGATACTTCTTGTGGATCGCGCGGTGCAGGACGTGTGTCATTGGCAGGGTCTTCTCCTTGAAGCTTTCCGCTTCTGATCGGTGTCTTCTCCCTCTCCCCGTCCTTACGCGGGAGAGGGTCGGGGCTGAGGGGCAGCAACGGCTGCCGGAGCAAGCGTCTGCCCCTCACCCTAACCCTCTCCCCACGAAGAGGTGGGGAGAGGGGATACAGCGGCGCTCTCAATTGACAAGCGCGCCTTCGCTCTTGAGTTCCTTGGCCACGTCGTCGAGGCCGAGCTTCAGGCGCTTGGCGATCTCCTCGATCTCGGCCTCTTCGATGATGAGCGGCGGGGCGAACACCAGGCGGTCACCGACCGTGCGCAGGAACAGGCCGTGCCGCTTGACGGCGTCGTCGACGCGCACGCCGACCTTCAGCGCCGGATCGAACGGGATGCGCTTCTCGCCGTCCTGCATCAGCTCCATGCCGAGGATCAGGCCGATGCCGCGCACGTCGCCGACCAGGCGGTGCTCGTTCAGCTTGCCCAGCGCCGACTGCATCACGGCGCCCAGGCGCTTGGCGCGGGCCACGATGTCCATCTCGGCGTAGATCTTCTGCACCTCGAGCGCGACGGCGGCCGCCACCGGATGGCCCGAGTAGGTGTAGCCGTGCGCGAAGTTGCCGTACTTGTCCGACTGCGCCAGCATCGCCTCGTGCACGCGCTCATTCAGCAGCACGGCCGAGATCGGCTGCATGGCGGCCGACAGCGCCTTGGCCGAGGTGATCATGTCGGGCTTGATGCCGAAGGTCTCGCAGCCCCACATCTCGCCGGTGCGCGCGAAGCCGCAGATCACCTCGTCGGCGACGAACAGGATGTCGTATTTCTTGAGCACCGCCTGGATCTTCGCGAAGTAGCCCTTGGGCGGCATGATGGCGCCGCCCGCGCCCATCACCGGCTCGGCGAAGAAGGCGGCGATGGTGTCGGGGCCTTCGGCCTCGATCATCTTCTCCAGCGCCTCGGCCATGCGGGTGGAGAACTGCTCCTCGCTCTCGCCCGCCTCGTGGCGGCGGTAGTAGTGCGGGAACTCGGTGTGCTTGAAGGGCGCGAACGGCAGGTTGAAGCCGGCGTGCATGTCGGGCTTGCCGGACAGGCTGACGGCCGCGCAGGTGTTGCCGTGATAGGCGAACTGGCGGGCGATGATCTTGGTGCGCTGCGGCTGGCCGACCGCGTTCCAGTAGTACCAGGCGAGCTTGATGGCGGTGTCGTTGCCTTCCGAGCCCGAGCACTGGAAGATCACGCGCGCCATCGGCACCGGCGCGATCTCCAGCAGCTTCTCGGCCAGCTGGATGACCGGCTCGTTCGAGCGGTGGCGATACAGGTGGTAGTAGCCGAGCTCGCGCATCTGCTCGTAGGCGACCTTGGCGAGCCGCTCGGAGCCGAAGCCCAGCGACGCGCACCACAGCCCGGCGACCGACTCGATGTAGTCGCGCCCGGTGTTGTCGAACACGCGGCAGCCTTCCCCGCGCGTGATGACCAGCGGCCCGTCGGTCTGGTGCTTGCGCAGGTTGGTCTGCATGTGCACCAGGCTCGCAATGTCGCGCGCCTCGATGGAATTGGGGATGTAGGTCATGCCTCGTCCTCTGCTGCGCTCGGCGTTGCGACGAAGCTTGCCCAACGTCAGTCTTCGTCGGGCACTGCAGCGCTTTGACGCGGACCTGACCGCCGGACGACTTCGATACCCTCGTCTCCGGCGAGCATGCGATAGAAGATGGTGTAGCGGTATTTGCCTAGTGCGTCGCCGGCGCACGCTGGTCTCGTCAGTCCGCGCTGCAGCGATGTGGACTGAAGTGCGCACATTTGGATTGCATGCTCGATGGCCAGCGACACGTTGTGCGCGCCGCGTGGGCTGCGTTCATGCGATGTAGGCGAGAAGCTTTTCGATGTCGCGTAGCGCTCGCGGCGCATAGGCGATCTTCATTGACGGTATTTGTCGAAGACGGCGCGCACCTCTGCGTCGGTTGCCACCTCCCCACGGTCAAGCTCGGCAAGACCTTCCCGAACAAGGCGCCGCTCCTCATCGGTCAGGGTATAGACCTTGATCATCCGGTTTCCGCGATCTGCTCCAACACCTCGGCCGCATATTCCTGCCGTTCGCGCGAAAGCTTCTTCACCTTCTCGATCGCTTGTTCCAAGGCCTTGATCATGGCTTGCCCTGTCGATGCCGCGCCTGACTATCCATTCTACGTCGCCGCGCGCTCGACGGCCAACGTCTTGTCGCTATTGATCGTCCTGCGCCGCGGTTTTGCGGAGTGCGTCCGGGTCGGCGATGCCGTAGTCCTTTTTTACGGCGGCGGGGGTGACGTAGCCGTCGAGCAGGTCGCGGCCGATGGCGGCCTTGTCGCGCTCGGCCGGCGGGCCGAAGCCGCCCGAGCCCGGCACGATCATGTCGACCACCGAGCCGGCCGGCGCGAGGAACGCGCCCTTGCTCGGCAGATGCCGCGTGCCGCCGTCCGGCGTCGTCAGCGTCACCACCGCAGCCGCACCGGCCTTGCCGCCGAGCAGGCCGAACGGCGGCGAGGTCATGCGCTCCATGCACAGCGCGCCGGTGGCGTCCGCGCCCTCGCAGCAGGCGCCAGACGCGGCGCGCGCCGCAGCCGCCGCGATAGCGCCCGGCGCCGCCCGAATCCGGATTGATGGCATAGCTCTCGATGCGCACGGGAAAGGCCATCTCCAGCACCTCCACGGGGGTGTTCATGGTGTTGGAGATGCCGCTGGCGATGGCGTTGATGCCGTCCTTGGTGGGGCGTGCGCCGAAGCCGCCCTTGATGGTCTCATAGGAGACGTAGCGGCGGCCCTTGCGCTTGTCGAAGCCGCCCAGCGTGAGGATCGCCGAGGTGCCCTGGCTGCAGGCCATCACGTGGGTCGGCCAGAAGCCGGCCAGCGCGCCCATCACCATGTCGGCGACGCGGTGCGAGATCTCGTGGTTGGCGTAGACGACGGGCGCGGGGAACTCGGCGTTGACGACCGAGCCCTTCGGCGCCTTTACCTGGATGGTGCGCCAGCAGCCGGAGTTGGGCGGGATCAGGCCATCGGGATCGACCGCCATCTTGAGCCCGCAGAACACGCCCGACGCGCTGACCGACAGCGGCGCGTTGATGGGGCCCTTCACCTGCGGGTCGGAGCCGGCGAAATCCACCAGCACGCGGTCGCCCGTCTTGGTGACGCGCATGCGGATCCAGAACGGCGCATCCTTGCCGTCGGGGGTGTCGGCGATGCCGTCGCCGTCGCAGAAGTCCTCGAAGTAACCCTCGCCGTCGGGGAGATCGGCCAGCGCGGCGCGCATCAGGCGCTCGGAATAGTCGAGCACCTCGGCCATGTAGGCGACCAGTCGATCGCCGCCGTAGCGCTGCGCCAGCGCCTGCAGCCGCTCGGTGGCGCGCAGGGTGGCGGCGAGCTGGGCGCCGAGGTCGCCCTTGCGCTCGTCCGGCGTGCGCACGTTGGCGAGGATCACCTTCTCCAGGTCGACGTTGGGGACGCCGCGGCTATAGAGGCGCAGCGGCGGCAGCCGCAAGCCCTCGCCGTAGATCTCGGTGACGGCGCCATAGCTGCCGGGCGTGGCCGAGCCGATATCGGGCCAATGCGCGCGCAGGCAGGTGAAGCCGAGCAGCTTGCCGTCGTGGAACGCTGGGCGGACGACATTCACATCGGGGAGATGGCTGCCACCGAAGTAGGGGTCGTTGTGGATGAAGACGTCGCCGTCGTGCACATCGCTGCCGAAGGCGGCCACCACGGCCCGCACCGCGTCCGGCATGGAGCCGAGGTGGATCGGCAGGTCGGGACCCTGCGCCACCATCTCGCCCTTGGCGTCGAACACGCCGCAGGAGAAGTCGCCAGCCGATTTCAGGATCGGCGAGTAGGCGGTCTTGGCGAGGACCACCCGCATCTCCTCGGCGATCTTGTAGAGGCTGTTCTTGACGATCTCGAAGCTGGCGGGATCGCTTGCCGGTGCGCTTGCGTCTTTCATCGGCCTTTGCTCCTGTCGCCCTTCGTCAGATGCACGAAGCCGCTGTCGTCCATTCGAGCCTGCCAGTTCGGTGGGATAAGGATGGTGGACTCCAGCGATTCGATCACGGCCGGACCCGGCGCCAGCAAGCCGGCCGGCATGCGCCGTCGATCGTAGATGGTGGCCTCCACCGCGCCGCTGCCGCGGAACCATACGGACCGGCGCGATTTCAGGGCGTCGGTGCCTGCAGGCGCCGGCGCCGTGCCGATGGTCAGCGGCGGAATGAGCCCCACCGCCGTGACGCGCACGCTGACGAGCTGCACCGGCTCGCCGCGGTTGTCGTGGCCGTAGGTCTGGCGGTGACGGGTGTGAAACGCGTCGGCCATGGCGGCGAGCGCGGCAGCGTCGAACACGCGCGCCGCAACCGGCACCGACAGCTCGTAGGACTGCCGCTCGTAGCGCGCATCGACGCTGCGCTCGTAGCGGCGGCGATCCTGGGCGACGTTGGCGCGATCCAGCATCGTGCCGCCCAGGCGCTCCAACTCGGTGAAGGCCGCCTCCAGCGCTGCCGGATCGGCCGTCGCCGTCGTCGTGTAGACCGTGCGCACGTAGTCACGGCGCAGGTCGCTGCCGACCAGGCCCAGGGCCGAGAACGCGCCGGGGATCGGCGGGCAGATCACGTGGCCGATGCCGAGCTCGTCGGCCAGCGCCGCCGCATGCAGCGGCCCGGCGCCGCCGAACGCCGCCAGCACGAAGGCGCGCGGATCGTGGCCGCGCTGCACGGACACGATCTTCAGGGCTTCCGCCATGGCGTGGTTGACGACGTCGATGACGCCGGCCGCCGCGGTGCGCGCGTCCACGCCCAGAGGTTTCGCCAGACGCTCGGCAACCGCGGCTTCCGCCGCCGCATGATCGATCGGCAGGTCGCCGGCCAGCAGCGAGCCCTTGTCGAGATAGCCGAGCAGCAGGTTGCAGTCCGTCACCGTAGGCTCGGTGCCGCCGCGGCCGTAGCAGACCGGCCCCGGCTCGGCGCCGGCGCTCTTCGGGCCGACGCGCAGGCTGCCGGCGCGATCCACCCAGGCGATCGATCCGCCGCCGGCCGATACCTCGGCGAGGTCGATCACGGGCACGCGGATCGGATGACCGGTGCCGTGCATCCAGCGGTTGCCGCTGGCGCCGCCGCCGACCTCGTACTCGGGCGTCGTCTCGTACTGCCCGTCGCGGATCAGGCTGGCCTTGGCGGTGGTGCCGCCCATGTCGAAGGAGAGCAGGTCGCGATTGCCCGTCTGCCGCGCCACCAGCGCCGCGGCCACCACCCCGGCCGCCGGTCCCAACTCCACCGCCATGGCCGGCATGGCGATCGTCTCGGCCGCTTCCAGGATGCCGCCGTTCGATCCCATCACGTAGAGGCGCGGCAGGCCCTGGCTGCGCGTGGCACCCTCCAGCCGCTCCAGGTATGACGCCAGGATCGGCCCCACGTAGGCGCACACCGCCGTGGTGCTGGTGCGCTCGAACTCGCGGATCTCGGGCAGCACCTCCGACGACAGGTAGATGCTGATCCCCGGCAGCGCCGCCCTCAGCCGCGCGCCGAGCCGCTTCTCGTGCTCTGGGTTGAGGAAGCTGAACAGCAGGCAAACGGCCACCGCCTGCACGCGTGCGGCCTTCAAGTCTGCGATCAGCGCATCGATCTCGGCCTCGGCCAGCGGCGTGACGACAGCCCCGTCTGCGCCGACGCGCTCGCTGATCTCGAAGCGGCGGCGGCGCGGGATCAGAACGGCCGGCGGGTCCTGGAACAGATCGTAGAGATCGCCGCGCGCCGAGCGCCGCAGCTCCAGCACGTCGCCGAAACCGCGCGTGGTCACCAGCGCGGCGCGGGCGCCCTTCTCCTCCAGGATGGCATTGGTGACGACGGTGGTGGCATGCGCCAGCAGGCCCACGTCTGCCGGCGCAATCGCCTGACCCTGCATGGCCGCTGCGCAGGGCGGACAGCACGCCCTCGGCCAGATCGCGCGGCGTGGTCAGCACCTTGGCCACCTCGATGCGTCCGCTGGCATCCTCGACCAGCGCCACGTCCGTGAACGTCCCGCCGATGTCGACGCCGATCCGCCAGGCCATGCCGTGCCCTTCCCAACATCCAGTCCGGGCAGCAAGCCCCCGAAGTCGACAAATACTAGATCGCCCTGCACGCCTTAGTCAGTGCGTCCCACGATAAGCAGCTACGCGTTTCCATGCGCAATGTTCCCATTTTGTTCTTGACCGAGTATTTGCCGCCCCCTACGCTGCATCCGTTGGTTTGGGGGTGCGCATGTACGGGCAGATTTCCACGCTCGCCTTCGTCGGCATCGAGGCGCGCCCCGTCGAGGTGCAGGTGCGCATCAGCTCCGGCGCGCATGCCTTCGCCATCGTCGGCCTGCCCGACAAGGCGGTGGCGGAGAGCCGCGAACGCGTCCGCAATGCGCTGCATGCGCTCGGTCTCGGCCTGCCGTTCAAGCACATCACCGTCAATCTGGCGCCCGCCGACCTGCCCAAGGAAGGCAGCCACTTCGATCTGCCGATCGCGCTCGCCATGATGGTGGCGATGGGCGCCATCTCGCCCGAGGCCATCGAAGGCTACGCCGCCATCGGCGAGCTGGCGCTCGACGCCTCGATCCGCGCCGTGCCGGGCGCGCTGCCGGCGGCGATCGGCGCCAACGCCATGGGCAAGGGCCTGATCTGTCCCGGCGCCTGCGGTCCGGAGGCGGCTTGGGCGGCCGAGGACATGATGGTGCTGGCGCCGCCGCATCTGCTCTCGCTGGTCAATCACTTTGCCGGCCTGCAGACGCTGGCGCGGCCCAAGCCCAACGTGGAGGTCGAGCAGGGGACGCAGCCCGATCTCGCCGACGTCAAGGGCCAGGAGAGCGCCAAGCGCGTGCTGGAGATCGCCGCTGCCGGCGGCCACAACCTGCTGATGATCGGCGCGCCGGGCTCCGGCAAGTCGATGCTGGCGGCGCGCCTGCCGTCCATCCTGCCGCCGCTGTCGCCCGAGGAGATGCTGGAGGTCTCCATGGTGCACTCGCTGGCCGGCGAGCTGATGGGCGGCAAGCTCGCCACGCGGCGGCCGTTCCGCGCGCCGCATCATTCGGCCAGCATGGCCGCGCTGGTCGGCGGCGGGTCGAAGCCGCGGCCGGGCGAGGTGTCGCTCGCGCACCTCGGCGTGCTGTTCCTCGACGAGCTGCCGGAGTTCCTGCCCAACGTGCTCGACTCCCTGCGCCAGCCGCTCGAGATCGGCGAGACCGTGATCGCGCGCGCCAACCACCGCGTCGCCTACCCCTCGCGCATCCAGCTGGTCGCGGCCATGAACCCCTGCCGCTGCGGCGGCGCCGCCCCCGGCGAGAGCTGCCGGCGCGGCCCGCGCTGCGCCTCCGACTACCAGGCGCGCATCTCCGGTCCCCTGCTCGATCGCATCGATCTGCAGATCGAGGTGCCGGCGGTGTCGGCCGCCGATCTCGTCCTGCCCGCCCCCAGCGAGGGCAGCGCCGAGGTGCGCGCTCGCGTCATCGCCGCGCGCGAACGCCAGCGCACCCGCTTCGCCGCGCTCGGGGTCAAGGGCGTGCGCACCAACGCCGAATGCTCGGGCCGCGTGCTGGAGGACATCGCCATGCCGGACGAGGCCGGCCTCGCCCTGCTGCGCCAGGCCTCCGAGCAACTGGCGCTGTCCGCGCGCGGCTTCCACCGCACGCTGCGCGTCGCGCGCACGCTCGCCGACCTCGACGCCGCGGAGACCGTAACCCGCGCCCACGTCGCCGAAGCACTCAGCTACCGCGGCGAGACGCTGCGGCAGGCCCGGGCGGCATGAGGTGGATAACCAGCCTGCTCACTTGACCCGGCCCCAGCGGCCACCCCGATAAGGACGGCGGTCAAACGCTAGCGAGGTGATTCGTGAGCACCGGCACCCAATTCCTCAATCCTTCCGAAGCGGCCAGGCGGCTTGGCGTCTCCGCCAAAGCTCTCCGGCTCTACGAGCAGCGCGGTCTGATCGCGCCGATCCGTACCGCGGCCGGCTGGCGCGCCTATGGCCCCGCCGAGATGACGCGTGCCGGCGAGGTCGTACAACTGCGAGCGCTCGGACTGAGCCTCGGCGAAGTGGCGCGCGTGCTGGCGGGCGACGCCCAGGTCATCGAATCGGCCCTGGCAGCGCACCATGCGGCACTCGAAGGCCGCGTCCGCCAGCTTGCCGACGCCATGGCAAGGGTCCGCCGCCTGCAAGCCGACCTCAGAGCGGGCAAGGTGCCGCCTGCCGCCGAGCTCGCGCGCCTGCCAAACCCGGCTTCCGCGCTCGACATCGCGTTCGACCTGCCTTGGCCCTGGGGCGGCGAGCGGTTCGAACTGCGTGACATCCGGCCGCTCAACCACATCGTCGGCCCGCTGGGCAGCGGCAAGACGCGGTTGGCCAAGCGCATCGCCGAGGTCGTCCCGGATGCGGTGTTCCTGGGCGTGGATCGATTGACGGACGGCCGCCAGGCGACCGAGGCGCGGCTGGACGCCGACGCCGCTCTCAAATCCCGGGTCGACCGCGCCCTTGGTTGGCTCATCGACGACGGCGCAACGGTCTCCGAGGCGCTGCTGGTTCTGCTCGCCGCACTGGAGGCCGCACCGCCCGCCATCATGGTGGTCGACATGCTGGAGGAAGGGTTGGACGAAGCGACCCAGAAGGCGCTGATTGCTTTCCTGCGCCGCCGCGGGCCAGACGCGAGGCCTCTCTTCTTTCTCACCCGCTCGAGCGCCATCCTGGACCTGGCCTGCGTTGGCGCCGACGAAGCCATCATTCTATGTCCCGCCAACCACAGTCCGCCGATCCAGGTCGCCCCCTATCCCGGCGCTCCCGGCTACGAGGCGCTAGCCACGTGCCTGGCTCCGCCGGACGTGCGTGCGCGGACGCGAGGCGTCATCGCCTGGCGGCCGCAGGTAGCGTGAGCGCCGCGTCGAGGGCGGCGGCCACCGCGCCGAGCAGCCGCAGCGGCGCAGTCGCCGACAGGACCGCGCAGGCGAGCGTGATCCGTTGCGCTGTCCGCCGGCGGCCGCGCGCCGCGGTCTTAGCCGTGTTCGCAGCGCTTCGGATGGCGGCCATGGCTCGACTTCGCGCTGTTCGCAGCGCTCGTGCAGGAAGCGCGCAATGCGTCGAAAACAGGATGCCAACGAGTTGGGCAATACCTGCGTTCCGCCGCTCGTTTGTTGCGCTGCGGAACGGACGGGGCCTGCACTGCGTTTCCAGGTAGCGCGAAGTAACACTCGGTAGACCACGGTTGAGTAGGCTGATCGCCCGGCGCCTGCTCGTTGTGCCAGTTTGTGACGTCAGACAAAGCCGCGCGGTTGGAACACAGAGCACATGAAAATCGCCCAGGTTGCGCCTCTGATGGAAAGTGTGCCGCCGCGTTTGTATGGCGGGACCGAGCGAGTTGCCTCCTACCTCACGGAAGAGCTGGTTGCACAAGGACATGACGTGACGCTGTTCGCCAGCGGCGACTCCATCACCGCGGCGAAGCTCGTTCCCTGCGCCGCCCAGGCCCTGCGCCTCAACAAGGCCGTGCGCGATCCCACGCCCTACTACATGCTGATGCTCGACAAGGTGCGGCGACAGGCCCACGACTTCGACGTCATCCACTTCCACATGGACCAGTTCCATTTTCCGATCTTCCGCGACATCGCCCAGCGCACGGTCACGACCCTGCACGGGCGGCAGGATCTGCCGGACATGTTTCCGCTCTACGCCGGCTTTCCGGAAATGCGGCTGGTGTCGATCTCCAACGCACAGCGCGAGCCGATCGCCGATGCCTCGTTCGCGGCCACCATCTATCACGGCCTGCCGCGTGACCTGCTCACGCCCACTCTGAAGCCGCGCGGCGGCTATCTCGCCTTCATCGGCCGCATCTCGCCCGAGAAGCGCGTCGATCGTGCCATTCGCATCGCCCGCTCGGTCGGCATTCCGCTGAAGATCGCGGCCAAGGTCGATCGCGTCGATCAGGAGTATTTCAAGACCACCATCGAGCCGATGCTCAGTGGCGCCGACGTCGAGTTCATCGGCGAGATCGACGAGCGCCGCAAGCCGAGCTTCCTCGGTGAGGCGCGCGGTCTGCTCTTCCCCATCGACTGGCCGGAGCCGTTCGGGCTGGTGATGATCGAAGCGATGGCGTGCGGCACGCCGGTGCTCGCTTTCCGCAACGGCTCGGTGCCCGAAGTCATCGACGAGGGCGTCACCGGGTTCGTCGTCGACAGCGAGGAGGAGGCCGTGCGCAGGCTGGGCGCGCTGCTGGCGCTCGATCGCGGGCGCGTGCGTCGGCGTTTCGAGGAGCGCTTCACGGCCTCGCGCATGGCCGCCGACTATTTGAAACTCTACAAGAGCCTGATCCCGATGCCGGCCGAGCGACGTGCGCTGCGTCTCGTGTCCGGGGACGCTGCGGTAGCCCAATAGCACAAACCCGAACGGTAATATGCAGCTGCCGGCCGTGTCTGCCGATCCTCCCAGAAGAAAAGGGCCTGCGCGACGGGCGACGACCTGCGTTGCCTGACGCGCGGCTGGCTTGCGGGGTGCCTTGATGCCGAGACCAAGACCAGCACAGGCGGCCTCCCTCGCGCCCGTTGCCGTCGAAGCGCCGTTCTATATTCCTGCGACGGACGCGCCTTCGCGTCCGCGGCGCAACCTGAAGCACAACGACACCTTCGCCGTGTTCGACAGCCATGGCGACATCGGCGCGAGCGCCGGCGGCGAGGACGGCCTGTTCGATTGCGACACGCGCTATCTCTCGCACCTCGAGCTGCTCTTCAACGGCTCGCAGCCGCTGCTGCTGCACTCGGCGATCAACGACAACAACCTCAATTACTACGTCGACCTCACCAACCCGGACTTCTACACCGACGGCAAGATCACGCTGCTCAAGGATACGATCCACATCTCGCGCACCATCTATCTGTGCGAGGGCTCCTTGCGCGAGCGCATCGGCCTCATGAACCACGGAGCCGAGCCGGTCAGCTTCCGGCTGTCCCTGGCATTTGCCAGCGACTTCGCCGACATCTTCGAGGTGCGCGGCGTCAGGCGCAGCCGGCGCGGGCAGACCTGGAGCGAGGTGCTGCCTCCCAACGGCGTGCACCTGTCCTACCGCGGCCTGGACTCGGTGGTGCGCCAGACCACGCTGCACTTCGAGCCGGCGCCGACCATCCTGCAGGAAAGCGTCGCCACCTATGAGATCGTGCTGGCTCCGCAGGAGAAGCGCGCGGTGTTCGTCACGGCTGCCAGCCGCGGCCGGCTGCCCGATCCCACCACCTACTTCTTTCGCGGCCTGGTCGCCCTGAAGCGCGAGCTGAAGGCGGCGACGCGCCACATCGCCTCGGTCGAGACGTCGAACTCGCTGGTCAACGAGGTCCTGTGCCGGTCGATGGCGGACCTCTACATGCTGAGGACGACGCACGCAGGACGGGCCTTATCCCTACGCGGGCATTCCCTGGTATTCGACGACGTTCGGGCGCGACGGCATCATCACGGCGATGGAGATGCTGTGGGTCGATCCGGCCATCGCTGCCGGCGTGCTGAGGCGCCTCGCCCGCCTGCAGGCCCTCAAATTCGACAAGCAGGCCGATGCAGCACCCGGCAAGATCCTGCACGAGATGCGCGCCGGTGAGATGGCGGCGCTGGGCGAGGTGCCGTTCGCGCAGTACTACGGCACGGTCGATGCGACACCGCTGTTCATCATGCTGGCCGGGCAATACCTGCAGCGCACCGGCGACCTGTCGCTGATCCGGCAGATCTGGCCGGCGATCGAACGGGCGCTGACATGGCTCGATGGCCCTGCCGACATCGACGGCGACGGCTTCATCGAGTATGCGCGCGGCGCGCAAACGGGCCTCTCCAATCAGGGATGGAAGGACTCGCACGATGCGGTCTTCCACGCCGATGGTCGCCTCGCGGAGGGCCCGATCGCGCTGGTCGAGGTGCAGGGCTACGCGTACGCCGCCAAACTGGCCGCAGCGATGTGCGCCTCAGCCATGGGGCTTGGCGAGCAGGCGGCCCGCCTCGCGGAAGAGGCCGAGCAGCTGCGCCGCCGCTTCGAGGCGGCGTTCTGGATCGAGGATGGCGGGTTCTACGCACTCGCGCTCGACGGCAGCAAGGCGCCCTGCCGGGTGCGGACCAGCAATCCGGGACAGGCGCTGGCGACCGGCATTATCGCTCCCGACCGCGGTGCGCTGGTTGCTGCGTCGCTGCTGGGTGCGGACTTCTATTCGGGCTGGGGCGTTCGTACGGTCGCCAGGGGCGAGGCGCGCTATAACCCGATGTCCTACCACAACGGGTCGATCTGGCCGCACGACAACGCCATGCTGGCGCAGGGCCTCGCCAGATATGGCGCCAAGCGCGGCGTGATCCTCATCTTCGAAAGCCTGATCCGTGCCGCTTCGTATCTCGATCATCGACGCATCCCGGAGCTCTATTGCGGATTTGCCCGCCGGCCCGGGCGCGGCCCGACGCTCTACCCGGCGGCCTGCTCGCCGCAGGCCTGGGCGGCGGCGGCTCCGTTCTCCCTGATCCAGTCGATGCTGGGCCTGGAGTTCAGGCCGGACGCGGCCGAGATCCGTCTCAACAATCCCGTCGTGCCGGCACTTGCGGGTGCCATCACGCTGCGCAATGTCAGGCTGGGCAAGGCCAGCGCCGACTTCACCGTGCATCCGAGCCCGGCGGCGGCATTGCGCTCGAGGTGCTGCGCACGCAAGGCGACCTGCGCATATCGCTGATCGTGGACACGCCCGCTCATGCGACAGAGGCGCGCGCGTCGGGCCCACACCGTCCTGACGTTCGGCTGTCGAGCCAGGGAGCCACTTCCACCCATCAGCTGCTTCAGGACGCCGCAGGCCTCGGCGGAGCCGCGTTGACCTGGATCAAACGGGTTACCCCACTCGCCGCGTCAAGCATAGCTGCAGCAGCGCAGTGGCCAGTGGAGGAGCAAGTGAGCGACTTCTGCCTGGGCCGGCCGATGCTCGACCGGGTCCTTCGTCAAGCAGAGCTGATGGATCGCGTGATGGAGCAACTCGGCGTCAATCCGGTGGTTGCGGCACGCTTGGACAGGGGCTTGGGCTTCTACGAGGCGCGCAGCAGGTGCATCGCCTGCAGCCATGAGCGTCAATGCCGCGAGCGGCTGCAAAGCGCGGCGAGGCAAGCAGGTCCAGCGCTGTTCTGTCCAAATGCTGCGTTCCTGAGGACCTGCGTCCGCAATAGCAACTGAAGAGTACGCGCCTGCTCCGGCTCGATACGGAGAGACGGCGCCTGCCCTGCGGGGTTGGTGAGGATGTTCAGTCGCATCGATCGGCGCGAATTTACGATCGCTTCAGAGCCGCCCATGCACAAAGCAGATACGGCGCCGCAATCCTCTCTGGCGTGATGCGACGCTGCGGGCGATGCCCCGGTATGGCGCTTGATCCATGTCAAGGTCGTGCGCTGCGTGCTGAGTAAGCATCGGCGTGCAATCACCAAAGGAGGGTTCAGCCACATGACCTACAGGACGATCCTCGTTCACTTGAACGACAAGCGCCGCGCCGAAGCCTTGCTGGAGCCGACCATCGCCTTGGCCCGTCAGCACAACGCCCACCTGATCGGCCTGCACGTCTACGCCGCCATGCCGGCGCCGCCGATCACCGTTCCGTATGCTGCACGCGCGCTGGGCGCGGCCCTCTCGTTCGATCGCAAGGAATCGGAGGAGATTGCTGCCATCTTCCAGCGCATGACGGCCGACCAGCCGTTCGTGTCGGAATGGCGGTCGCTGAAGGTGCCGCATGTGGATCTTGCTGCCGTCGTGCTCGATCACGGCCGCGCCGCCGACCTGATCGTCGCCGGGCAAACCGATCCCGATTGGGACCTGTCGCCTCTGCTGGACTTCCCGGAGCGCCTGGCCCTCGAGGGCGGGCGGCCGGTGCTGGTGGTGCCCTATGCCGGGCGCTACCCGGAGGTCGGCCGCAACGTCGTGGTCGCCTGGAAGGCCACCGCGAGTCTGCACGAGCCGCGTTCGATGCGCTGCCGTTTCTCCTGCAGGCCAAGACGGTGCAGATTCTCGAGATCAAGGAAGGCCGCCGTCGCGACGATCCTGAGGCACTGGCACCCGACACCACCATTGCGGCTGCGCTCGCGCGTCACGGCATCAAGCCCACGGTGCGGACCTCGATTGCGACCGACATCAGTGTCGGCGACGAGATCCTGTCGCGCGTCGCCGATGCCGGCGCGGATCTGCTGGTGATGGGCGCCTACGGCCACTCGCGCATGCGCGAGCTGGTGTTCGGCGGCGCCACCCGCGATATCGCCCGCCACATGACCCTGCCGACGCTGTTCTCGCACTGATCGGCGTCATCTCGTCCTGGAATGGTGAACGGGAACGGTGGTGACGAAGCAATGTTCCGGATCGATCGGGTCGCGCCGGAACAAATCCCCCGTGCTCGCGGTTGCTGGGATGGCACCTTGAGCGGAACGGCTCAGCCCCTCTCGCGGTGAGCGCATGGCATCTGCAGCCGAATCGATCACGGAGAAGCGCGACCTGCGCACGGGCACGCCGGTCTGGGCGGCCTACGCCCAGGTACCCGGTCGCCACCGAAAAGCTGCTCGCGTCCATAAAGGCCGATGTGGTGATCGTGGGCGCCGGCATCACCGGCGCGCTGCTCGCCGAAGCCACGACTGCGCGGGGGCTGTCGACGGTGCTGATCGATCGCCGGCCGCCGGGGCACGGCAGCACCGCTGCCAGCACGGCGCTGCTGCAGTTCGAGATCGACACGCCGCTGATCCGGCTCGCCGAAGAGATCGGCTTCGAGAAGGCCAGCCGCATCTGGCGGCGCTCTTTTCGGGCCGTCAACGATCTGGGGCACATGGTGCGACGCCTGCAGATCCCATGCGATTTCGCCGAGCGCCGCGCGCTCTATCTGGCCGGCAACGTGCTTGGGGCAGCCGAAATGGAGGCGGAGGGGCGCCATCGCCGGCGCGCCGGCTTGCCGTCCGCCTTTCTCACGCGCGCGGACCTGGGCGGCCTGACGAAAATGGATCGCGAGGCCGCACTGCTTTCGGAGGGATCGGCGGAGGTCAATCCGGTGCAGTTGACCACCGGCCTGCTGGGTCGCGCGCTATCGCGTGGAGGCAGATTGTTTGCGCCGGTGCAGCTTGCGGAAGTCGTCCCCTCGAGCGGCAAGGTCGCCATGGTAACGGCGGACGGCGTGGAGATGGAGGCCAAGGCTCTCGTATTCGCCACCGGCTACGAGCTGGCCGATGGCGTTCCGATTGACGGGCATCGGCGCACCAGCACCTGGGCATTCGCAACGCCGCCGCAGCCGCACGCCATAT
The DNA here is from genome assembly GCA_963735125.1 of uncultured Alphaproteobacteria bacterium. Taxonomy (GTDB): domain Bacteria; phylum Pseudomonadota; class Alphaproteobacteria; order Rhizobiales; family Hyphomicrobiaceae; genus AWTP1-13. The sequence goes on from CAVTJY010000018.1 coordinate 27,175, forward strand.
GGAGCAGCGGCGAGCTGATCTGGGAGGCGTCCGAGCCCTACCTCTACATCCGCAGCACGGCGGACGGCCGCGTGGTGGTCGGCGGCGAGGACGAGGACACGCCCGACGAGGCCAAGCGCGACGCGCTGCTGCCGAGCAAGGTGGCCGCTCTGCAGGAGAAGACCAAGGCATTGCTGCCCTGGCTCAATGTCACTGCCGACTTCGCCTGGGCAGGGACGTTCGGCGAGAGCGAGAACGGCCTGCCCTCGATCGGCCCGGTGCCCGATATGCCGAACTGCTACGCGGTGCTGGGCTACGGCGGTAACGGCATCACGTTCGGCGTGCTCGCGGCGCAAATCATCGCACAGCGACTCTGCGGGCAACCCGATCCGGACGAGGCGCTGTTCGCGTTCGGTCGCTGAGGCGGCTAGAACGCGGCAGGCCCCACGGCACCCATCATCAGCAGGCGGGCGTTGTCGACGGCATCCCAGACGGGCAGGCCGGTGCGCTCGCGGACCAGCTCGGACGCCGGGCCGAACCCCGCGCACTCGAACAGGAACGCGCCGACCTTTTCCTCGCGCGTCACAGCCTGCGCGACCTCGAGCACCGCGTTCTGGATGTCTTCCACCGTTGCGGGGTTGTCGGGCCGCAGCATCAGCTCGTGGCATCGCGTGCCTTCGATGCCGGCGATGACGATGCGCGCGGCATCGCCTGCGACACCGGCCAGCGCAAACAGGCCCGCATCGAAATGCCGGCTGTCGTAGGTGAGCACCGCTACCTTTCCTCCGGCGGGGACACTGCGCAGGAGATAGGGCAGCAGGTTGAGGCTCGACACGCTGACCGGCACCGTGGCGGCGGCGGCGATGGCAGCCTGATAGCGCAGGGCGAACCCGCAGTTCGAGGTGATCGCGTCGACCCCTTCCGCCTCGAGCGCATGCGCCGTGTCGATCCATGCCGGCAGCCGCGAGGGATCGCCCGGCACGGTGTTGTCGACGCGCGCGCCGGGCACGATCCTGCCCGCTACCGCAAACCCGAAGGTCTCCGAGGTGTTCAGGCAGCCGCGCACCATCATCGGCTTGTTCTCGAGCTGCAGCACGCCGAGTTTGACCTCGCGTCTCCCCAGAGCCATCACACCACCCCGTCTCTCCTGAGCTCCGCCGCTACGACGCCAACCGCCCGCTTGGTGCGCGCCACGATCTCGGCCGCCTCCTCCTCGCGCAACACAAGGGGCGGCGAGAAGCCTAGGATATCTCCATGCGGCATGGCGCGTGCGATCAGCCCTTCGCGCAGGCAGGCGGCGGCAACCTTGGCCCCCACCTTCAGGCCGGGATCGAAGAACTCGCGCGGCTCGCGACGCCGGACGAACTCGATCGCGGCCATCAACCCGACGCCGCGCACGTTGCCGACGATGGGATCATCCTCGAAGGCGCGCCGCAGCAGCCGGTTGAACGTCTCGCCGACCTTGCGCGCATTGCCGGGCAGGTCCTCGGCTTCGACGATGTCGAGCACGGCGTTGGCCGCAGCGGCTCCCAGCGGATGGCCCGAGTACGTATAGCCGTGCGGGAAGGGACCAAGCCGCTCGGAGGCCTCCATCAGCACCTCCCAGACGCGCTCGCCGACCACGCAGGCCGACAGGGGCGCGTAGGCGCTGGTCAGGCCCTTGGCGAGCGTGACGAGATCCGGCTCGATGCCATAGGTCTCGCAGCCGAACATCGCGCCGGTTCGGCCGAAGCCGGTGATGACCTCGTCGGCGATCAGCAGGATGTCATGACGGCGCAGCACCGGCTGGATGGCGCGGAAGTAGCCGCGCGGCGGCGGCACGATGCCGCCGGTGCCGAGCACCGGCTCGGCGATGAAGGCCGCAACCGTATCGGGGCCTTCAGCCAGGATCAGATCCTCCAGCTCGCGCGCGCAGCGGGCGGAGAATTCCTCCTCGCTCTCGCCCCGCTCGGCCGCGCGCCAGTAGTCCGGAACGCGCGTGTGGCGCACGCCCGAGACTGGCAGGTCGAAGCCGGAATGATAGAACGACATGCCGGTCAGGCTGCCCGACAGGATCGAGGCGCCGTGATAGCCGCGGTCGCGCGCGATGATCTTCTTCTTGTGCGGCCGACCCAGCGCGTTGTTGTAGTACCAGACGAGCTTGACCTGCGTCTCGTTGGCGTCCGAGCCCGACAGACCATAGAACACCCGCGCCGGCCGGCCGGGCGCCATGCTGACCAGCCGATCCGACAGACGCACGAGCGCTTCCGTCGAGTGGCCGGCGTAGGTCTGGTAGAAGGCGAGCTTCTTGGCCTGCTCGTAGATGGCGTCGGCCACCTCGCGGCGCCCATAGCCGATGTTCACGCAGTAGAGGCCGGCGAAGGCATCGATGAACTCGTTGCCGCTGCGGTCGCGGACGATGCAGCCGGACCCGCTCTCCATGATGCGCGCGGGCCCGAGATTGCCCTCGCTGAACTGCTTCAGCGCGGTGAAAGGATGAAAGACGGTGTGCCGGTCCGCATCCTCGAGCGAATGATTGGCAAATCGCGTGCTGGTCATTGTTGGTCTCTTCTTTCGCGAGGGCGACAACACCCGTTTAGCAGGATGGAGCCGACGCAAAGCTCGGCGTGCGCGCCGTCATGCCGATGAAGATTTGGGCAATGCTCCGGCCAAGCGAATCTTCTGCCGCGTGCCGCCGAGCCACTCCGCCGCCTGGCGGGTGACCTGACGCGAGCGCGTGACGATCATTTCCTTCCAGTGGTCCTGCTCGGGTGCGTAGTGCGCGACGCGTCTCGGCGCGGATGCCGCGCCCGAGACGGCTGGTCCAACGCGTCGGGGCGGTAGGCCGCGAGCCAATGGTCCTGGCGCAGCACGCGCCGGCCGCGCTCGGGATCATAGGTGCCGTACTCGAGGCAGACGTAGGTGTGCCGGTCGCCGAGCAGCTGTTCCCAATACTCGTCCAGCGTTCCATGCAGCGCGATCGACGACGACGTGCCGAGGTCGGGCGAGGTGACGGAGCTGCCGAACATCGACACCGCGCGATGATAGCCATCGATGCCGGAGATGGGCTCGGTCTGCAGCTCGCCATAGCCGAACGGCCCGAGACCCGTATGGTAGTCGATGATGATCACTTGCTGCCGCTGCGCCAGGCGATGGTCGGCGGCGATCGTCTCGAGCGTGCGACGCGCCGCGGTCGGTGCCGTGCCGCCGAAGAACATCGCCCGACGGATGCGTGTACTGGCCGCTCTTGCGCGCGCTCTGAAAGGCGATCTCGCCATGCCGCTCGCGGTAGGCCGCGATCGCCTGCTCGGCGGCGGCGAATTCGGGTCCATCGAGCGACGGCGGCACGAGATGGTGCGCCAGATTCTCGTAGTCCGGATTGGACGGCAGCGGCTGCGTGAAGTCGACGAAGTTGCGGTTGAGGTCGCAGCCCTCCTCGGTGACGCGCCGGTCCCACGCAAAGCCATAGGGATTGAGGGCGTGGATGAGCAGCGCGGCCGTGTTCGGGCCCAGCTCGCGATGCGCGCCGCGCGCCATCCAGTCGATCTGGCAGCCCGAGCCGCAATAGCCCTCGACACCGTGCGTGCCCGCGATGCTGACCAGTACGTTCGGGGCGTCGTCGGGTCCGAACCAGGCGACATCGGTGGCGAGCGCCTGTCCGCCGGGGCCGGTGGCCGGCGAAGGATAGGCACGCGCCGCAGGCGCAAGCGCGCGAAAGCGTTCGCGTGCCTCGCCGTAGCTGGCGGAGAAGGCCGCCCGCGCCGCCATCTGGACCGACATCTCGACCATCGCTAGTCCTTGACGATCAGCTCGCGCGGCACGGAGGTCAGCGGCTTGTGCCCGCTGTCCGTGACGTAGAAGGCCTGGGTGATGGTGACGCCGGTGTCCTTGGCCCACACGCCCGTCATCATGTGGAAGGCCATGTTCGGCTGCAGCACCGTACGGTCGCCGGGGCGGAGGCTGGCCGTGCGCTCGCCCCAGGTGGGCGGAAAGCCGATGCCGATCGAATAGCCGATGCGCGACTCCTTTTCGATGCCGTGCTTGGCAATCGTCTTGCGCCACACGTCCTCGATCTGCTCGCAGGTCTTGCCGGGCTTGACCGCATCGAGCGCGGCGTTGAGGCCCTCCACGACGCCGGCTGCGAGGTCGCGATAGGCCTGCGGCGGCTTGCCGAGAAAGATGGTGCGGCTGATGGGGCCGTGATAGCGGTGCCGGACGCCCGCCATCTCGAGGTTGATCGGCACGCCCGACGCGCAAGGGGCGGTCGCTCCAGATCGCATGCGGCTCGCCCGCCCGCTCATCGGGGCAGAAGAACATCGGGCTGGTGGCGTAGACGCCGCCGAACTGCGGGGTGCCGCTCATCTGCGCCTGGTACAGCGCACCGATCACGTCGCATTCGCGCACGCCAGGTGCGATCGTCTCGAGCGCCTTGCCGAGCATGCGCTCTACGATCATGCCCGGCCTCTTGCAGATACTTGATCTCCTGCGGGCTCTTGATGACGCGCACCCAGTTGACGAGCAGCTCGGCATCCTTGAAGCGCGCATTCGGCAACCCGGCGGTCAGCACTTCGTGCGAGCGGGCCGTGTAGTAGTAGGCGTCGCTTTCGACCGCGATCGTCTTGGCGCCCCAGCCGCGCTGCTCGATCAGCTGCGCCAGCAGCTGAAAGGGATGGCGGTCGACGGCCTGCACGTAGCTGTCCGGATAGGGCTGGATGCTGTCTTCGGGGAGGTAGGTGATGCGGCGCGCGGACGGCCCGTCCATCATGCGGCCGAACCAGATCGGCATGTCCGCGTCCAGCGCAACGACCAGGGCTTGCGGCGTATAGAACGACCAGGAATTGTAGCCGGTGAGGTAGTAGATGTTGCTCGGCTCGGCGAGGACCAGCACATCGAACCCGCGCTTGGCCATCGCCGCCTTCACGTCGGCCAGCCGCTTGGCGAATTCCTCTTTGCTGAACTTCAGATCACTCATGACACTCTCCGGTTGGAGCGAACTCACAGCCAACGCACCCTGTCGGCGTCGATCACGACGCCGACGCGGGCAGCCGGCGATAGATCGCGCGCCTGCGTAGCGGGAACGGTTGCGATCAACTCGAAGCCTTCCGCCTCCATGCGCACCTGCGCCGTTGGGCCGAGGAAGACGATGCGGACCACGGTCGCGCTGAGCGTCGCGGCAGCGCCGGGCTCGACGATGCGTAGGTTTTCGGGACGGATCGCCACCACGCCCTCGCTCCACGATCCGCTCGGTCGCAGCGGCAGCCGCGTCGCTGCCAACCGCGATCTCGGCGTCGGCCACGCGGCGCGCCGGGAGCATGTTGCAGGTGCCGATGAACTGGGCGACGAAGCGTGTCGCGGGCGTCTCGTACACGTCCACGGCTGTGCCAACCTGCTCGATGCTGCCGTTGTTCATGACGACGATGCGGTCGGCGATGGCGAGCGCCTCTTCCTGGTCGTGCGTGACGAACACGGTGGTGACGTGCGTGTTGGTGACCACGCTGCGGATTTCCTCGCGCATCTGCAGGCGCAGCTTGGCGTCGAGGTTGGACAGCGGCTCGTCGAGCAGAAGCACGGCGGGGCGCAGCGCCAGCGCGCGGGCCAGGGCGACGCGCTGCTGCTGACCGCCCGACAGCTCGTGCGGATAGCGATTGGCCAAGGCCGGCATCTGTACGAGGTCGAGCAGCTCGGCCACCCGCGCGGCGATTTCCGTAGCGGGACATGCCGACGTTGCGTGGCCCGAAGGCGATATTCTCGGCGACCGACAGATGCGGAAACAGCGCGTAGTTCTGGAACACCATGCCGGTGTCGCGCTTCTGCGGCGGCAGGCCGGTCACGTCCTTGCCGTCGATGGTGATGTGGCCGCCGGTCGGCTGCACGAAGCCGGCGATCATCTTGAGGGTGGTGGTCTTGCCGCAGCCGCTCGGGCCCACCAGGCAGACAAGTTCTCCGCGTGCGATCGACAGGGTGACGTCGTTGACAGCAATGACGCTGCCGTAGGCGCGGCGGAGCCGATCGAGGTGGACAACGGCTTGCATGGGTGCGTCGGGCATGTCTCTCACACGAACCTCTGCAGCCCGACGATGCGCTCGATCAGCAGGACGACGGCCAGGGTCACGAAGATGACGATGGCCGATACGGCTGCAACGCTGGGGTCCAGCGACTGGTCGACATAGACGAAGATCTGCACCGGCAGCGTCGTCAGCCGGGGACCGTTGAGGAAGATGGAAACGGTGAGGTTGCCGAACGAGGTCACGAAGGCGAAGATCGCCGACGACAGGATGCTCGGCAGCATCACCGGCACGGTCACGCGCCGGATGACCTGGAAGGTCGACGCCCGCAGGTTGCGCGCCGCCTGCTCCAGCGCGGGGTCGAACAGCACGAACGCGGCGGTCATGTTGCGCACCACGTAGGGAAGGGTGATCAGCACATGGCCGATCATCAGGCCGGTGAAGGAGCGCGCGAGCCCCAGCACCACGAACAGCTGCAGCAGCCCGATCGCCAGCACCACCGCCGGCACCGCCAGCGGCGAGAGCAGAATGGCAAGAGCAGCGGTCTGGCCGCGGAATTTGTAGCGGGCCAGCGCGTAGCCGGCGGGCGCGGCCAGCAGCAGCGACAGCAGCGTGGCGATGATGGCAAGCTGCAGGCTGATCCACAGGCTTTGCATGAACGCCGTGTTCTTGAACGCGACCGCATACCAGTGCAGCGTCAGCCCGCGCGGCGGAAACGCCAGCAGCTCGGCCGTGTTCAGCGACGCGCCGACCACCACCACGGTCGGCAGCGCCAGAAAGACATACACCAAGGCTTCGTAGGCGCCGGCGCCGATGCGTGCGGGACGAAGCCTCATACGCGCACCGGCTTCAGCTCAGCGGATCGGGACGTGCTGCGCCTCGCCAGCCGGTTGGCCAGCGCCGGCACGCCGATGGCAAGTATCAGCAGCACGATCGACATGGCGGCGGCGAACGACCAGTTGAGCACCACCAGCATCTGCTCGTAGATCAGGCTGCCGTGCATCTGCACGCGCGTCCCGCCGATCATGCGCGGCGTGACGAACGCCGATATGGTGAGCATGAAGACGATGGTGGAGCCGGCCACGACACCCGGCATGGCGAGCGGAATGACGACGCGGCGGAATGTCGTCCAGCGGCTGGCGCGCAGACTGGCAGCCGCCTGCTCCAGCGCCGTGTCGATCTGCACGATCACGCCCATGATCGACAGCACCTGGAAGGGCAGGAAGGTGTGCGTCAGCACAATGATCACGGCTCCCCAGTTGAACAGCAGCTGGGCCGGCCGGTCGATCAGCCCGATGTTGACCGCCAGAGCGTTGATGAGGCCATTGCGGCCGAGGATCACCATCCAGCCGAACACATTGACCACGAGGCTCAGGGACAGCGGCAGGATCAGAATGATCAGCTTCAGCCGCCGCATGCGCTCTCCCGAGCGCGCCAGGGAATAGGCGATGGGAAATCCGATGACGGCCGTCAGGATCGTGACGAGGCAGCTGGCGGCAACCGTGTCGAACAGCACCCTGACGAAGAACGGATCGCTGAACAGGGCCTCGTAGTGCCGCAGCGACCAGCCGGGCGTCGGGCGCGGCCCGGAGCCCGGCATGAAGCTCGCACGCACCAGCAGCACCAGCGCGAAGCCCACCATCACGAAGACGACGAGCAGCGCTGGCGCCAACAGCGGTCCGTAGCGGCGAACGTTGTCGCGACCGGCTTCCATCACAGCACCGGATCAGCCCGTACTAATCGCGACCGCCTGCCGCCGCTGACCTTCTACTGCATTTCCTTGTTCCACTGGGTGGTCCAGGCCGGGCGGTTCTTGGCCACTGTAACCCAGTCGACGGTCTTGATCTTGGCGAGGCCTTCGGGGCCATAGGCGATCACCTTGGGGGCAATGTCATCGGGAAGCTTGACCGCGGTGGTCGGCCCGTAGGTGAACTTGATCGCCAGCGCCGCGATGGCCTCGTCGGTCATGGCCTGGTCGAGATAAGCCATCACCGCCTCGCGGTGCTTGGAGTTTTTCACGGCGTTGACGTACGACTGCAGCGAATAGACGCCCTCGCTCGGAGCAATCAGCGCCATCGGCGCGCCCTTCTGCTGCAGCTCGTAGACGCGCCCATTCCAGAACGGACCGACCCAGATCTCCTCCTGCTGGAAGGCCTGCAGCTGCGGAACGGTGGCGCCGAAGCCAGCCACCACATTCGGCTTGATGGCCTTGAGCGCGGCAAAGCCCGGCTCGATGTTGTTGACGCCACCGCCATTGGCTTCGGCCAGGGCCAGCAGCGTCAGCACACCGCCGGTGGACTCCAGCGTGATCAGGCCGACGCGACCCTTCAACTCGGGGTTGCCCAGATCCTTGAAGGATTTCGGCTGATCCTTGACCAGCTTCGTATTGGCGGTCAGCACGATGGAGGCAATGGAGAACGGCAGGCCGTACTTCCCGAACTCGCGCAGCTTCGGATAGACCTTCTTGGCGTTCGGGACGTCCTTCTCGTCGATCTCCTCGATGATGCCGGCATCGATCAGCTGGGGCATCGCCGGGCTGTCGACCATGATCAGGTCGAAGGGCGGATCATCCTTGGAGGCCAGCAGGCGCGCCGTCGCCGCTCCGGAACCGCCCGGCTGGTAGACGATCTCAAGCCCGTACTTCTCCTTGAGAGGCTTGGCGATCGTCTCTTTCAATATCTCGTCGTATGCGCCGCCATAGCCGTTGATGTTGAGCGTCACTCCCTCGAACTTCTTCTTCTGCTGGGCACTGGCCGAGCCGGCGCAAATCAGAGCGCCCATGGCGACGGCGCCGCAAAGAACTTTCGATGTGAAACGCATGGCAAGCCCCTACATCCCTGAACCGCGTGTCTCGGTCGGCACCTAGCTGTTTGCCGCAGTGCACAAACCAAGGGTCAGCCTAGCGGCCCGAAATCGAACTAGCCGTCGGAATCCTCGGTCGCCGGCCGAAGAAAATTCGTTTCCTCTGGAGACAATTGCCAGTATCGTCGGAGATGTCCGACGAACCATCGGACGAGCGAATGCCAGGGTCTCAACGCATATGGCGGATCGGAGCGAGGAAGCAGCATCCAGGCCGCAGCAGCCGGCCATGCGTCATGCCCGGCGGAAGACGGACGCCGGCCGAAAGGCTCTGGATGGCAGGATCGCCCTCGACAGGATCGACCTGCAAATCCTGGCCATCCTTCAGCGCGAGGGGCGCATCAGCAAGGCCGAGCTTGCCGAGCGGGTAGGATTGTCACCCAGCACCTGCCATGAGCGCATGCGGCGCCTGCAGAAGCAGAAGGCGATCCTCTCCTATCATGCCAACGTCAATCTGCGCGCCATCGCCCATACGCAGACGTTCTTCGTCGAGGTCACCCTCAAGACGCATCGGGCGTACGACTTCAGGCGGTTCGAATCGTTCATCGCCAAGGTGCCCGAGATCGTCGAGTGCCATGCGCTGGGTGGCGGCATCGACTATCTCGTGAAGGTGGTGGCCCGCGACGTCGACGCCTACCAGCTGCTCGTCGATCATCTGCTGGAGGCCGAGATCGGCATTGAGCGCTACTTCACCTATGTCGTGACGAAGGGCGTCAAGAGCCTGACGCAGTTCTCGGTCGAGAACCTGATCGATCAAGCCCCTGTCGAGGAACGCCGCTTCTAGCAGGCCCGGGCCCCTACGACGCCCGGAAAGATGCGGCCATTGCGCGCCGGGCCTCGACGGCGCCAGCGAGCCCGGCTAGAGCCTGGGCGAACACCGGGTTCTGCAATCTCCATGCTCGACATTCTCAATCTTGCATTTCCCTTCTTCGGCCTGATCCTGATCGGCTTTGCCTGCGGCAAGCTGCGCAAGATCCCCGATGCCGGGCTCGCCTGGATGAACTTCTTCATCCTGTACGTGGCGCTGCCGGCTCTGTTCTTCCGCATCCTGTCCAAGACGCCCTTCGAGCAGCTGGCGCAGATCAACTTCGTGAAGGCGACGGTGCTGGCGACGGCCGGCGCCTTCTTCCTGTCGTTCCTGATCGGTCTCATGATCTCGCGTGGCCGCGTTGCCGAGGCGACGCTGGCCGGGGTGGCGGGCGGCTTCGGCAACGTCGGCTACATGGGGCCTGGCTTGGCACTGGCGACGCTGGGGCCGGAGGCCGCTGCCCCGGTTGCCTTGATCTTCTGCTTCGACGCGCTGCTGATCTTCGCCCTGACGCCGCTGCTGATGGCCTTCAGCGGAGCCTCCACGGTCGGGTTCGGCCGCGCGCTGCTCGATGTGGTGCGCAGCATCGTCTTCAACCCGTTGCTGATCTCGGCCGCCATCGGCGCGCTGGCAGCCGCCTATCGCGTCGAGCCGCCGGTTGCCATCGAGCGCCTGCTGGCGTTCCTGTACACTTCGGCGGCACCCTGCGCGCTGTTCGCGCTCGGCGTCACGGTGGCGCTGCGGCCGATGCAGCGCCGGCCGCCCGAAGTGCCCCTGCTGTCGGCCGTGAAGCTGATCGTGCACCCCGCTCTGGTGCTGATGCTGCTGCCGCTGTTCGGCACCTTCAGCGATGTCTGGATCAGCACGGCGGTGCTGATGGCCGCCCTGCCGCCGGCGCTCACCGCCTACGTGTTCGCGCGCCACTACAATACCTGGATCGAGCAGGCATCCGGCGTCATTCTGTTCGGCACGCTGTTTTCGGTGGCAACGCTGACGGTGGTGATGTGGCTGGTGCAGTCGCACATGCTGCCGCAGCTGATGCCGCGCTGGTGAGCGCCGTCGCCTTCAGGCGCGCGTCTTGGCAGGATCGAGGCCGCCCATGCGGCATACCTCGTCCCACTCCGCCGGCGTGACGGGTTGCACCGACAGGCGGGCGATGCGGGCGAGCGCCATGTCGGCGAGCTTGGGGTTGGCCTTGACGGCCGCGAGCGTGACGGGCTTGGGCACGTCCATCACGGCGCGAACGTCGACGCACTTCCACACGCCGGTGTCGTCGGTGGCATCCTGGTGCGCCAGCGCGCACACCTCGACGATGCCGACCACCTGCTTCTCGTCGCCGGTGTGATAGAAGAACGCCCGGTCGCCGAGCTGCATGGCCTTCATGTTGGTGCGCGCCTGGAAGTTGCGCACGCCGGTCCAGGGCTCGCCCTTCTTGCCGCGCGCCTTCTGCATCTCCCAGGAGTGCTCGTCAGCCTCGGTCTTGAACAGCCAGTAGGAGGGCCCGGACTTGGGAGCCTGCTCCGCACCGCCGGATGACGCCTTGGCTTTTTTGGGCATGGGCGCTCACAGAGTCCCGTAAGTGCCTGAAATCAATGGTGCCCAGGGGCGGAATCGAACCACCGACACCGTGATTTTCAGTCACGTGCTCTACCAACTGAGCTACCTGGGCAGCCGCGCGAGGCCCGGTTCAGGGCTCGCGAAGCGGCGCTGTTATAGGGGGTCGGGGTGGGGCTGTCCAGCTTGGATGGCGGGGCGGCGCCATGGCGGCGGAACGCGGGCTTTGACGGCTAACGCCTGCTCCCTGGAACTGTGGGCTGCAGCGTGCGGCCTACTCCGGCTTGCGGCGGGGGCGGACCAGGAGGTCGGGGCGGCGTTCGCGGGTCAGGCGCTCGGCCTCGGCGCGGCGCCATTTGGCGATGCGGGCATGATCGCCCGACAGCAGCACGTCGGGGATGGGCCGGCCCTCCCAGTCGCGTGGGCGGGTGTAGTGCGGATACTCGAGCAGGTCCGCCTCGAAGCTCTCCTCGCCGAGCGAGGCCGGCTGGCCGAGCACGCCCGGCAGCAGCCGCACCGCTGCCTCGATCAGCACCATGGCGGCGACCTCACCGCCCGCCAGCACGTAGTCGCCGATCGAGACTTCGCGCAGGCCGCGGGCCTCGATGACGCGCTGGTCGATGCCTTCATAGCGGCCGGCGAGCAGCAGCACGCCGGGGCCGGCGGCGATTTCGCGCACGAGGTCCTGGGTGAGCAGCTCGCCGCGCGGGGAGAGGTAGATGGCCGGCAGGTCGGCGTGGCGCGTGCGCGCGGCATCGACGGCGGCGCCCAGCACGTCGGCGCGCATGACCATGCCGGCGCCGCCGCCGGCTGGCGTGTCGTCGACCGACTTGTGCCGGCCGCTGCCGAAGTCGCGCAGGCCGATCGCCTCCAGCGACCACAGGCCGGCCTCCAGCGCATCGCCGAGCAGCGACGCGCCGAGCGGCCCCGGGAAAAGCTCGGGGAACAGAGTGAGCACAGCGGCGCGCCAGGGTGCGCGCGGTGCATGTTCGTCCGATTGAGACACGTTCTGCATTCCAGCCACCGACGACTTGCCGACCGGTGATGACGTCTCGTGGCATGGTCGGGCGCTGATCGCAAGCCAACGATCAACGGCCGGGGTTAACGGCGTGGGCGAGTGCGTAGACAGCGCGGCTGGCGGGCACCGGCTCGCCCAGCTTGTCGGCCATCTCGACGACCACGCCGAGCAGGCCCTCCACCTCCAGCGGGCGGCCGGCCTCCATATCGTTGAGCATGGAGGTGCGGAAGTCGCCGAGCTTGCTGGCGAGGCCGAGGCGGTCGTCGACGGTCATGGGCAACGTGATGCCGATGCGGGCGCCGACGCGGCCGAACTCCGTCATCATGTCGCGCAGGAGGGCGAGCAGGTGCGCATCGCCCTGGATGGCGCCGGAGGTGCGGCGGGTGAGCGCGCTGACCGGGTTCATGCTCATGTTGCCCCACAGCTTGGCCCAGATCTCGGTGCGGATGACGGGCGAGAGGGGACAGGCGACGCCGCCGGCGGCGACGATGCCGGCGAGCTTCTCCGTGGCGACGCTGGTTTTGCCGCCCGGCTCGCCCAGGATCAGGCGATCGACGGCGGCGATGCGAATGACGGCGGGGGCTTCGGCGCGGGTCGAGGCATGCACCACGGCGCCGACGGGATGCACATCGGTGAGCATGGCGGCGGCGCGGCCGCCGGGATCGACACTCTCGAGGCGCTGGTTTTCCAGCGGGCCGGTGAGGCCGGACAGGAACCACCAGGGCAGCCCGTTCATGGCAGTGACGACGAGCGGGCCGTGACGAAGCGCACCGGCGGCCGAGGCGACCGCATCGGCAAAGCCGTTGGTCTTGACGGCCAGCACCACCGCATCGGCTTCGCCGAGGTCGGCGGCACGATCGCTGGCGGACAGGCGCAATGTCTCGCGGCGGTCGCCGGTGAGGAGCGTCAGGCCGTCGCGTGCGCAGCGCCGCCAGCGTGTTGCCGCGTGCGAGCACGGATACCTCGGCGCCGCCGCGGGAGAGGGCTCCGGCGAGCCAGCCGCCGATCGCGCCGGCACCGATCACGAGGACACGCATGATTAGCGACCCGTTTTGAGAACCGCAGCCAACGCGCTGGCGGCGCAAGGCCGCCGTTTATTGGGGCTGCTGAGTTCGCCCGCCCATGGTAGGATACTATGATGCAACTACCTCCTGACGTACAAGATTGGATCGAGCGGCAGGTCGAGGCAGGCGCGTTCAAGACCCCGGCCGAGGCCGTCGCTTTTGCGGTTCGGCAGGTAGCCCCCGCCGAAGACGATTTGTCGTGGGCCAAGCCCCTGGTCGACGAGGCCATCGCCGAGATCGAGCGCGGCGAAGGCATTCCGCGATCGAAGGCGATGCAACAGGTACGCGCTCACATCGCCGCTCGTCAGGCCCAATGGCCCGCCAAATCGTCGTAGCGCCGCGCGCCAGGCACGATCTGGTCAGGCTCTATGACTATCTTGAAGAGCGCGCAGGCGCTCGATTGGCCCAATCCTATATCGACAGGATCGATGCGCTTTTTGACATGCTCTCCGATTTTCCGGGCCTTGGTGCGCCGCGTCCGGAGCTAGGACCCAGCGTCCGATCGACGGGGATTTGGCCCTATGTCATCCTCTACCAGGTGGGTGACGGCTCACTGCATGTTCTTCGCATCGTTCACGGCCGGCGCAATGTCACCAGCGAAATTCTGAAGTAGCTCGAACCTCAGGCTCTTGTAGGACTGATCCTGGCGATCGATCTGGCGCACCAGGGCGTTGAGGACGTCGACGCCGGCGCCGTATTTGGGATCGAACTGCAGGGACTGGCGGTTGCCTGCTCCAGAACGGGCTTGGGGATCTCGATCAGCTCGTCGCCCATCGACTTGGCGGCGACCTGGATCTCGCAGGCGCGCTGCACGGTCCACAGATGCGCGAAGGCTTGCGGCAGCGTCTCGCCCCAGGCCAGCAGGCCATGGTTGCGCAGGATCAGGATCGGCTTGCCGGCCATGCTCGCCAGCATGCGCGGGCCTTCCTCGGGGTTGACGGTGATGCCCTCGAAGTCGTGATAGGCGACCTTGCCGTACAGCTGGGCGGAATAGAAGTTGGTCATCGACAGGCCGCCCCTGGTGCAGGCCACCGCGAGGCCGGCGGTGGAGTGGGTGTGCATCACGCAATGCGCCTGCTCGAGGTGGCGGTGCACGGTGGCGTGGGGCGCGAGGCCGGCCGGATTGATGGGCCAGCGCGAGTCCGACAGGATGTTGCCGTCGAGGTCGATCTTGACGAGGTTGGAGGCGGTGATCTCGCTGTAGTGCAGGCCGAACGGGTTGATCAGCAGGTGCTTCTCCGGCCCCGGCACGCGCAGGGTGATGTGGTTGTAGATCAGCTCGGTCCAGCCGAGGTGCGCGAAGATGCGGTAGCAGGCGGCGAGCTGCACGCGCGCCTCCCATTCCTCGCGGCTGATGCCCTGCAGGGTCGAGGTGCCGTAGTCGATGGCGATCCTGGGGATGCCCATGGCGCTTCCTCCCAACGCGTGCGGTTTGCGGAGGCAGTGTAGCCTGTGACTTCGGTCAAGCGAAGTGCGCTGGGTCCCGGATATTCGCTGGCGCGAATTCCGGGATGACAGCTCCGCCCGCCCAAGTGCTCGAGCCGAATGAGCGCAGGGCGAGGGCTTCCTCGATCGACGCAACGAACATCTGCGCGGCGCGGCGAGGGTCGTCGGCGGCGGTGATGGGGCGGCCGACCACGAGGTAATCGGCGCCGGCGGCGATGGCGGATGGACTGGGGGGGTGGCGATGCGGGCCTGGTCACCGGCATCGTCGGTCGGCAGGCGGATGCCGGGCGTTACGATCAACGTGCCGGGTCCGACGGCCGCGCGCACGCGGGCGGCCTCCTGGCCCGACGAGACGATGCCGTCGCAGCCGGCGGCCTGCGCGATCTTCGCACGGCGCACGACCATCTCCTCGGGCGAGGCCGCGATGCCCTGCTCGGCGAGGTCGTCTGCGTCGAGGTTGGTGAGAACCGTGACGGCCAGGATCTTGAGACGCGTGCCGGCCCTGCCCTTGACAGCGGCCGCGATGGTCTTGCTGTCGTGGCCGTGCAAGGTCAGGAACGTGGCACCGGTGTCGGCGGCGCAGCGCGTGGCGCGCTCGACGGTGTTGCCGATGTCGAGCAGCTTCATGTCGAGGAACACCTGCTTGCCGCCGCGCACCAGCTCGCGCGTGAGATCGAGGCCACCGCTCATCACCAGCTCGAGGCCGATCTTGTAGAAGCTGGCCGCATCGCCGAGCCGGGCGACGAGGTCGCGGGCATCCTCGACGCGGGGCATGTCGAGGGCCACCATCAGCCGGTCGCGGGCAGGAATGTCGCTCATGCGGGTTCGCGCGCCTTCGATTCGTTTGCGAGCCAAGACTTGGCAGATGGCGGCGGAACGCGTCAATGCGCGCGCGGGTTCGATCCAGCGCCCGGCCGTAGTCCGCCGCGACCCGTCCGGCAGGATTGGCGTAACCATGTTCAGCTTGAGCGGAACGCACCCGCAGCCCAGGCGTTTAACCGGGGGAGCGGGCAAGGTCGCGCCCCGCCAAATCAATCCCACAACAAGGAGCAAGCCATGAACTGGGACCGCATCGAAGGCAATTGGAAGCAGCTGACCGGCAAGGTCAAGGAGAAGTGGGGCAAGCTCACCGACGATGACATTGCCCAGATCAACGGCAACCGTGAGCAGCTGGAAGGCAAGCTGCAGGCGCGCTACGGCCACGCCAAGGATCAGGTGCGCAAGGACGTCGACGACTGGCTGGGCCGCATGTGAGCGCCTACCCGTAGTATTGCCTGCCCGCAGTATTACGGCGCCCGCAGCCCCTTGGGGCTGCGGGCGTTTACCGTTTGTGGCCACACCCTGCCGCCAACTGGCACACCCCCCTTGTCGCCCAGGTGGGCCCCCGTGCATGATCGGCCCGGGTTTTGCACAACCTGAACTGCAGACAGAAACTGCAGACGGGGCGCAAAACTCAAGGTGTTGCAGGGTTGGGGGGTTCCGCATGGCCAGGACATTCCGCGCGCAATCGCTGGCGCAGACCAAGATCAGCAAGGACCAGCGCAGCTTCGAGATGACGTTCGTCGACGCGGACGGCGCCAAGCGCACGATCAGCATGCCGGTGCAGATGGCAGCCGACCTCGTGCCCGTGCTGAGCGCGCTGGCCGAGGGCGCGACGCGCTCGACCCGGCCGCAGTTCACCAAGGTTCCCAAGGAATGGGCCGTGGGCCGCGCCCAGCATGAGCGGCTGGTGCTGATCAAGTTCGACGAGGACCCGCCCTATGGCCTCGCCATCGACGATGCCGCGCACCTGTGGCGCGAGGTGCGCGAGGAAGCCGAGATCGTCTCGCTGATGGGCGAGCCGGTGCGGCAGTAGGGGTTTCGGCCTAATCCCAATTGCTACCCGTCATCCCGGAAGTCGAGGCGCGGCCGAGACTGTCCGGGATCAACTTCCGCACCAGACCTCGCAAAGGTCCCGGCCCTGCGCGGACGCGCTTGCAGCGCGATCACGCAGGCCGGGATGACGGGTGGGTACAAACGCCCGAACACGCGTCCCAATTCTGCCGTCTCGACTCGATAGCCATGCCTCCGCCGGACGGGAGATACCTGCGCGAGGCAATATTCATGAGAAGCTGGATGTCCCAGATCGTGATCGGCATCATCGTTACGGTGGTTGGCACCGTGATCGCCGATGCCATTTTGCAGGGCGGCAAGGGCCGCAAGCGATTTTTCAGCGACAGCCATTATTCGGGCCTGCCGCGCGCTGGTCGGTAGGCTTGCCACTGCGCAACCAATTGACGGAACCGGAGGGCGGGGGGCGCGTTCACGCCGGCAAGCAGGGGCGTGGCGCCAGGCGTAAACCTGTTGCCTAGAGTGAGGGATCGCACGTGAGGCAGAGGGCCGAATTCCACGATCACAACGCCAGACCGCCGGCCGATGCGTCGGCGTCGCTGCAACGGCTGCTGACGTCGCTCGGAGCGGGCACGCGCGAGGCGCTGTGGGCGGTGCAGTTGATCGAGCGCAAGGCCGCCGTGGCGCGCTGGCGCTCGGGTCGACCCGGCCAAGCTAGCGGTCGTCCGCTGCAGCGCAGCAAAGAGCGGACCTAAGAGCTTCGAGGACCCGCGTCTTCCCGTCTCTCACGGAACCCCGAGAGCGCAGAGCTGTTCACAACGCGTCCCGCCGTCTGGATGGCGGGCCTGTGACAGCTTATGCTCCGCGCAAAAAATAGGCAGGAATTGTGTTCCTGCTTCGGGGACGCCAGCTCGCATGACACGCCTTGCCCGCAGTCTCGCCCATCTGAAGCCCCACTACGACGTGGTGGTGGTGGGCTCGGGCTACGGCGGCGGCGTGGCCGCCTCGCGGCTGGCGCGGGCCGGCAAGAAGGTGGCGGTGCTGGAGCGCGGCCGCGAGTTCCTGACGGGCGAGTTTCCCTCGCGATTCCCTGATCTGCGCAACGAGATGCAGGTGACCGGCAAGCGGCTGCGCACCGGCTCGCCGGCCGGCCTCTACGATGTGCGCCTCGGCGAGGACATGCACGTCCTGGTCGGCTGCGGCGTCGGCGGCGGCTCGCTGATCAATGCGGGGGTGGCGCTGCGGCCCGATGCGCGCGTGTTCCGCGATTGCATTTGGCCCGGCCAGATCGCCCAGGACGGGCTGATCGAGGAAGGTTATGCGCGGGCGTTGCGCTGGTTGAGGCCGGCGCGCGACCCGCAGGCCTCTCGCGCACAAAATTCAAGGCACTGCAGCAGGCGAGCGTCGCGCTCGGCAAGGAGCCGGTGGCGGCTCCCGTGGTGGTGAACTTCGCCGAGAGCGTCAATGCGGCCGGCATCCGGCAGCCCGCCTGCACACGCTGCGGCGATTGCTGCGGCGGCTGCAATGTCGGCGCCAAGAACACGGTGGCGCTGACCTATCTGCCGGACGCGGTGCGCCATGGCGCCGAAATCTTCACGCACGCCAAGGTGCGTTCGATCAGCAAACGCGGCGACGGCGGCTGGCGGGTGAACCTCGAGCCGCAGGATGCGGAGCGAACTGCGCCGCGGTTGACCGCCGACATGGTGGTGCTGGCAGCCGGCACGCTCGGCAGCACCGAGATTCTGCTGCGCTCGCGCGAGCAGGGCTTGCAGGTGTCCGACCGCCTCGGCGAGAGCTTCTCCGCCAACGGCGACATCATCGCCTTCGGCTATGGCGCCAAGGTGCCGGTCAATGCCATCGGCGTCGGCTATCCGGAGAAGGTGGCGGGGCTCGAGGTCGGCGCCTGCGTGTCGGGCCAGATCGAGATCGTCGACGAGGAGGACCTGGCCAACAGCCTGACCATCCAGGAGGGCGTGCTGCCCTCGGCGCTGGCGCCGATCCTGCCGGTGATGTTCATCCCCAACGGCCGGCTGCTGGGGGCCCTGCAGAGCCTGGTCGCCGGCGTCTACAAGGGGCCGTTCGCGGGACTGCAGACGTTCTTTGCGGTGTCGCACGACAGCGCCTCGGGGCGACTGGTTCTCGATGACGATCGCGTCACGGTCCGCTGGCCGACCGCGAAGGACGAGCCGGTGTACCAGCGACTGGACGCGGCGCTGGAGGCGCTGGTCGGCAAGTCGGGCGGCAGCTACGTGAAGAACCCGCTGGCGGGAACGGTGATGGGCCAGCAGCCGTCCACCGCGCATCCGCTGGGCGGCTGCGGCATGGGACGGGAGCGCGACGCGGGCGTCGTCGACCACAAGTGCCAGGTGTTCGACGGGCGCGCCGGGGCCGGCTCGACGGACGTGCTCGACGGGCTGTTCGTTATCGACGGGTCGGTGCTGCCGCGCTCGCTGGGCGTCAATCCCCTGCTCACCATCACCGCGCTCGCCGAGCGTGCCATGCTGCATCTGGCGCGCGACCGGGGCCTGTCGTTCGACGATGCGCCGGTCGCGGCCTCCGACGGACTGGATGCGCGAACGCCGGCGACGGTGTAGCGGCGCGATGGGTCCGCGTTGGGGTCAGACCCTCATGCCAAGTCGGTCAACTAGGAGATGTCGCGGCCCCAGGGTCTGACCCCATGGCAGGCGCCGTCCACCTCAGCTTCGGCTCGCGTGCGGCCTTGGTCTCGTCGAGCCGGCGGCGTGGCGCAAAACGAGGCGCATCCTTGAAGCGCGCCACGTCGCCCGCCTTGGCGGCCCCGGCCAGCCCGCGCAGCGACGCGATGAACTGATCGAGGCTGGCCTTCGATTCCGACTCGGTCGGCTCGATCAGCATGGCGCCGTGCACCACCAGCGGGAAATACACCGTCATCGGGTGGAAGCCCTCGTCGATCATCGCCTTGGCGAAGTCGAGCGTGGTGATGCCGGTGCCCTCCAGCCATTTGTCGTCGAACAAGCGCCTCGTGCATGCACGGACGGTTTCCGAACGGCAGCGACATCAGGTCGGACAAGCCGGCCTTCACATAGTTGGCGTTCAGCACCGCATCCTCGGAGGCCTGCCGCATGCCGTCACTGCCGTGACTCATCATGTAAGCCAACGCCCGCACGTACATGCCCATCTGGCCATGGAAGGCGCACATGCGCCCGAACGGTTTGGCTCCAACCTCGCCGCTGGCGTCCCCTCCCCCCTTGTGGGGGAGGGATAGGGAGGGGGGGATCGCAGAACCTCGTCGCCCCCACCGTCTGGAATCCCCCCCACCCCTAACCCCTCCCCACGAGGGGGAGGGGGACCCGTCGGTGCTCGCGGAACCCGCATGCTCCACGTAGCGAACGCCATCGGCATCGGCCACCGCATACGGCACCGGCATGAACGGCGCCAGCGCCGCCGACAGCGCCACCGGACCCGCACCCGGCCCGCCGCCGCCATGCGGCGTCGAGAACGTCTTGTGCAGATTGATGTGCATGGCATCGACGCCGAGATCGCCCGGCCGCACCTTGCCGACGATGGCGTTGAAGTTGGCGCCGTCGGCGTAGAAGAAGGCGCCCGCCGCATGCACCGCGTCGGCAATCGCCACCACGTCGCGCTCGAACAGCCCGCAGGTGTTGGGGTTGGTGAGCATGATCGCCGCCACCTCCGGCGACAGCCGCTTGCCTCACCTCCTCCGGATCGACGCTGCCGTCCTCGCGCGCCGGCACCGTCACGACGCGATAGCCCAGCAGCGCCGCCGTCGCCGGATTGGTGCCATGCGCCGACTCGGGCACCAGCACCACCGACCGCTTCTCGCCGCGCGCCTCGATCGCCGCCTTGATGGCCATCAGCCCGCACAGCTCGCCGTGTGCGCCGGCCTTGGGCGTCATGGCAATCGCCGGCATGCCGGTCAGCTCCGAGAGCCAGCGCGACAGCTCGGCGATCAGCGCAATCGCGCCCGGCACGGTCGAGAGCGGCTGCAGCGGATGCACATCGCCGAAGCCCGGCAGCCGCGCCATCTTCTCGTTGAGGCGCGGGTTGTGCTTCATGGTGCACGAGCCGAGCGGAAACAGGCCCGTGTCGATGCCGTAGTTCTTCTGGCTGAAGCCGCACGTAGTGGCGCATCGCCTCGGGCTCCGACAGGCCCGGCAGCCCGAGCGGCTCGGTGCGCATCAGCTTGCCGAGGCGCGCGGCGAACTTGCCCGGCTCCGGCAGATCGACGCCCGTGGTGTCCGTGCGCCCGACCTCGAAGATCAGCGGCTCCTCGATGGCCAGCCCGCGGTTGCCGCTGAACGTCTCGGCCTCCCGCACCTGCGCCTCTCCCGCCGCCGTCGGCCGTCCCTGCCTGTTCAGCATGCACGCACCTGCGCTTCTCTCCCGGAGCGTCGCTTGCGCGACTCGCATCCCGCGGACTCACGGGGGCCGTAGCACGCGAACTGTGCACTGGACCTCTGATCGCCCTCGGGTACCGGCTCTCGCGATAGGCGACTCGGCGCGACAGACAAGTAGGTTGGGTCAAGCGGAGCGCAGACCGCAACACCGCAACATTGAACGCGCACTCGGTGTTGGGTCATCGCTTCGCTTGACCCAACCTACGACGCAAGCGGCGCCATCATCGTAGGGTGCAATAGGCGTCAGCCGTATCTGCACCGATGTCGCGCACAACGGCGCAATACGCTTCGCTGTTGCGCCCTCAGGAATGCACTCATCACACCACCTCCCTCAGCGCCGCCACGTAGGCCGCGCGATCCGCATCCGTATTCACCTCGGTCAGGCAACGATGATCAAATCCGCCATATCCGGGTTATCCGGCATCAACCGCGACGCCGGCACGCCACCCAGCACGCCCTTGGCCGCCAGCTTCTCGATCACCTCGGCGCCGTTGCCCGGCACCCGAATCGTGAACTCGTTGAAGAACGCGTCGTTGAGCACCTTCACGCCCGGCACCTTGGCCAGCGCATCGGCGAGCTTCACCGCATTGGCATGATTGACCCGCGCCAGCCGCCGCAAGCCCGCCTCGCCCAGCAGGCTCATGTGGATGGTGAAGGCCAGCACGCACAGGCCCGAATTGGTGCAGATGTTGGAGGTGGCCTTCTCGCGGCGGATGTGCTGCTCGCGCGTCGACAGCGTCAGCACGAAGCCGCGCCGGCCCTCCTGGTCCACCGTCTCGCCGCACAGCCGCCCCGGCATCTGCCGGATCAGCTTGGAGCGCGTCGCGAACAGCCCGACGTACGGCCCGCCGAACGAGAGCGCGTTGCCGATCGACTGGCCCTCGCCCACCACGATGTCGGCGCCCATCGCACCCGGCGGCTGCACCAGCCCCAGCGAAACCACCTCGGTGAACACCGCGATCAGCAGCGCGCCGGCCGCATGCGCCGCTTCGGCGATCGGCGTCAGGTCGCGCACCTGCCCGAAGACATCCGGGTTCTGCACGACCACGCAGGACACCGTCTCGTCGATCTGCTTGATCAGATCCTCCGCCGCGCCGTGCGGAAGCGGCGCGACGATCTCGTCGCCGGCCATGCGCGACAGCGTCTCGATGGTCTCGCGATAGTGCGGATGCAGGTTGCCGCTGATCAGCGCCTTGCGCCGCTTGGTGACGCGATGCGCCATCAGCACGGCTTCGGCGGCCGCCGTCGAGCCGTCGTACATGGAGGCATTCGCCACCTCCATGCCCGTCAGCATGCACACCTGCGTCTGGAACTCGAACAGGTATTGCAGCGTGCCCTGCGCGATCTCCGGCTGATAGGGCGTGTAGGAGGTGAGGAACTCCGAGCGCTGGATCAGGTGATCGACGGTGGCCGGCACGTGGTGCTTGTAGGCCCCCGCGCCGACGAAGAACGGCACCGAGCCCGCCGCCACGTTGCGGCCGGCCATGCGCGACAGCTCGCGCTCCACCTCCTGCTCGCCCTTGGTCTTGGGCAGGTCGACCAGGCCGGCAAGCCGCTTGTCCTTCGGGATGTCGGCGAACAGGGCGTCGATGTCGGCGACCCCGATCCTGGCCAGCATGGCCTTGCGGTCGGCATCGGTCAGCGGCAGGTAGCGCATCAGTATTCTCGCTCCGTTGCTGACTTCGGCATCCGCACCTCTCCCCTCGGGGAGAGGACGTGAGGCCATGACTTAGGTCGCGCGGACCATCGCATGACAACCTCGATGGCGCGGCCGTAAGTCATTCGGCCGAACTGGTGAGGGGCACTTCATCGCGTAGGACCCCCTCATCCGGTCCTTCGGACCACCTTCTCCCCAAGGGGAGAAGGGCCTTCCCGCGAGCCCCCATCACGACCTCCTCAGCAGGCGCCTCCACCACCACCTCGGCCAGCACCGAGTTGGCGATGTAGCATTCCTCGTGGGCGTGATGATGCAGCTCGTCGAGCTGGGCGGCAGCTCGGCTGCTTGGCGCCGGAGAAGACGATGCGCGGCCTGAGCGCCACGCGCGACACGAACAGCTTGCCGCGCGCGTTCTTGGTCATCACGCCGACGGCCTTGTCCTCGTAGCTGTCGACGACGTAGCCGCCCTTCGCCGCCAGATACAGGAAGGTCAGCATGTGGCAGCTCGACAGCGACGCCACCAGCGCTTCCTCGGGGTCCACGGCGTCGGCCTTGGAGAACGGCAATCGCACCGACAGCGGCGAGGACGATGCCGGCACCGTCACGCCGCCGTCGAAGGCCCAGGTGTGGCCGCGGCTGTACTTGTTGTCGCTGAACGGCTCGTCGCTGCCGCGCTTCCACGACACGGTGGCAAGATACTCATGAGCCATGGCAAGTCTCCGCGGTCACGCGTTGTCCTTCACGAACGCCTCGTAGGCGGCGCGGTCCATCAGCTTGTCGAGCTCGCCCGGATCGGACAGCTTGATCTTGAAGAACCAGGCCTTGCCCTCGGCATCCTCGTTGACCAGCGCGAAGTTGGCGGCGAGGTCCGCGTTGGCCTCCACCACCTCGCCGGACACCGGCGCGAACACATCGCTTGCCGCCTTGACGCTCTCGACCACGGCCACCGCCTCGCCGGCTGCCGCCTTGCGGCCGACCTCCGGCACCTCGACGAACACCACATCGCCGAGCTGGCCCTGGGCGTGATCCGTGATGCCGACCGTGGCGATGCCGCCGTCCACGCGTATCCACTCGTGATCCTTGCTGAAGCGTTCGATGGCCATGTGTGGTCCTCGTGTTAGCGCGCGTAGCGATGCGGGAAGAACGGCATGGGCACGATCGACGCAGCGAGCGCCTTGCCGCGCACCATCAGGTTGACCGACGTGCCGGGTGCCGCGTAGCCGGACTGCACGTAACCCATAGCGACAGGTGCGTTGACGCTCGGCCCGAAACCGCCCGACGTTACGACGCCAATGCGATCTCCCAGCATGGCGAGAATCTCGGTGCCCTCGCGTGCCGGCGCTCGTCCCTCGGGCTTGATGCCGACGCGCTTGCGCCCCGGCCCTCGGGCCAACTCGTCGCGGATGCGCTCGAAACCCGGAAAGCCGCCCTCCGTCCGCCGCCGTTTCTGGATCGACCAGGCGAGACCGGCTTCGATCGGGCTGGTCGTCTCGTCGATGTCGTGGCCGTACAGGCAAAGGCCCGCCTCCAGCCTGAGCGAGTCGCGCGCACCGAGGCCGATCGGCTGCACGTTGGGCTGGGCGAGCAGCAGCTTGGCGAGGTCCGTCGCCTGATCGGCCGCCACCGAAATCTCGAAGCCGTCCTCGCCGGTGTAGCCCGAACGGGAGACGTGACAGTCGAAGTCGCCGACCCTCTCGCTGCCGACGTGCATGAACTGCAGCTTGGCGGCATTGCCGGAAAGCTTCGCCATCAGCGACGCGGCGGCCGGCCCCTGCAAGGCCAGCAGCGCGCGGTCGGTGAGCGGCGTCAGCTTCACGTTGCCCGGCAGACGCGCTGCGATATGGGCGTAGTCGACGTCCTTGCGACCGGCGTTGACGACCAGGAACAGGCGGCCGTCTTCCTTGGCCGAGGCGGGTCGCGTCACCATCAGGTCGTCGATGATGCCGCCCTCGTCGTTGAGCAGCTGGCTGTAGCGCTGCTGCCCCGGCTTCAGCCCGGCAATGTCGGCCGGCACCAGCGCCTCGAGCGCACGCGCCGTGGTGGCATGATCGGGACCATCGAGATACGCCTGCCCCATGTGCGAGACATCGAACAGGCCGGCCTCGGCGCGGGTGTGCAGGTGCTCCTTCAGGATGCCGAGCGGATACTGCACCGGCATCGCGTAGCCGGCGAACGGCACCATCTTGGCGCCGAGCGCGACATGCAGATCGTACAGCGGAGTGCGTTGGAGAGGCTCGTCCGGCGCAGCGCTCATCTCGTCTCAAGTCCCATAAGGCTCGTTGCCCGCGCGGACATCCGCACGAGAACCAAGCCCCCTCTGTCACGGGACCTGAGAGATTTCAGCTGCCAGCCCACTACGGGCCAGTCGCCTTACCCCTTCGGTGAGCCGGCACTGCGACCGGCTGCTTTCCAGAGTGCCATCAATCTGCGGTCCTTTTGCCTGAGAGGTTCCGGGGCGGTTGCTCCTTCGGCGCCGGCCAAATCGAAAGACAAGGCCGGTCTCTTCCGCAGATCTCGAATGGACCGGCGCGGATGATACGCCGTGCCGGGCTCAAGTCAACGCACCGCCAGCAACGGCGCACAGGCCTCGATTGAGATGCACGCAGCGTGCAGGGACGAGCCGGCGTCAGATAGCCTTCTTCCGGCGCGCGTCGACGCAGCGCAATCCGTCCCAATAATTGTACGTCCCGCACCCGCCCCTCGGGTATGGCAGGACCGGCGCATAGCCGAACACGGCGCCACCATCACCGTCTTCGTTGTAGTAGTTCGGCGACGACCGATACACGCGCGGATAATCCGGTTCGCCGTAGTAGTAGCCGTCGTCGGCCGGCCCGACATAGACGCCCATCTGGGCGGACGCACTGCCGGACAGCGCAAACGTTCCGGCAACCGCTGCGGCAGCGAGAAGACCTGAGGCGCGCATGAGGAACTCCTTTCCGCTTTGAGCGCCAACCGCCCAGCCGCAGAAATGTTCCTCCGCTCACGCGAGGTCATTGGGCGCCGACCCGAGCCTGCGCCGCACAATCTTTGGAGAGGAGAAATGGGAGCTTAAGAGGAAGAGAAGAATTGGGCTTAAGACAAGAGAAACGGGCCGCCTAACAGCCCGCGCAACGCCTTAACCAGCGCCCGGCACGTTGCGGTCGAAGCCGACGTAGACCTCGAACTCGCCGGGGCGCGAGCCTTCCGGCACGGCAAACGTCACGGAACGCACGATGGAGAAATACCCGATCGGCTTGTCGAGCGAGACGTCGACATCGATCTTCACCTGAGCGGTT
Organism: uncultured Alphaproteobacteria bacterium; assembly: GCA_963735125.1. GTDB lineage: Bacteria > Pseudomonadota > Alphaproteobacteria > Rhizobiales > Hyphomicrobiaceae > AWTP1-13. The sequence continues at coordinate 53,046 of CAVTJY010000018.1, forward strand.
ACCACCTTCTCGCGCTTGGCGTCGGTGACGAACACGGTCAGCGGCATGGCGATAAACCCGGCCCTGCCCTTCGGCCCCAGCAGCACGCGCCCCGAGAAGCCGTATTTCACGGTCACCCGGCCCAACTCGATCTGGCATTCGCGCGCCGTCTTGGTGATCTCGCCGCGGTGCATGACGGCCAGGCCGTCGCCGATGCGGCCCTTCTCGTAAATGGTCAGGTAGCCGTCGCGCGACCACACCTGGAAGCGCGGACAGCCGTAGGCCACCTCGCCGCCGACGGCGGCCGCGCTGCCGGTCTCGCTCTTGGCCGCCTGCAGGAGCTGGTCCTCGCTGACCGAGCCGACATCGGCCTTGGTGCTGTTCTGGCCGCCGCCGCCGAACAGGCCGCCGCCGATACCCGAGGTGAGGGAGGACATCCCGCAGCCGCCGAGCATGCTCACGAGCACCGCCGCAGCAGCGCACTTGAGCCAGCCACCCGATCTTTCACGTCCTGATTGCGTCACGACGCCTCTGTCCGAACACTTGCCCGGTCTCTTGCGGACCGGTATTCCCTACCCCATCGAGCCCTGTTGACGCCCTCTGGTAAATTGTCCGGCGATTCGCAGCCTAGCATCCGGCACAACCCACGGCCAGCACAGGCAACACGAATCGCGACGTCACGTTAACTCGCATTGGCCGCCCTTCGCATGGCCTCGAACATGGCCCGAAAAATGGCTCAAGACGACATAGCTCCCGCCAATCCCCAGCTGCGGAGACCCCAGCTGCGTATTCTGGTGGCAGCGCCCCGCGGCTTTTGCGCCGGGGTCGACCGCGCCATCAAGATCGTCGAGCTGGCTCTGAAGAAATATGGGGCACCTGTCTACGTGCGCCACGAGATCGTCCACAACCGGCACGTGGTCGAATCACTCAAGTCCAAAGGCGCCATATTTGTGGAGGAGCTGGACGAGATTCCGGAAACCTCCGCGCCTGTGATCTTTTCGGCACATGGGGTGCCCAAGGCCGTCCCCGAGCGGGCCAAGGCCCGCAACATGTTCTACCTCGATGCCACCTGCCCGCTGGTCTCCAAGGTGCATGCCGAGGCCCGCGACCACCTCGACAAGGGGCTGGAGATCGTCCTGATCGGCCATGCCGGCCATCCCGAGGTGGTGGGCACGCTCGGCCAGCTGCCGCCAGAGGCGGCCAGCCTGATCGAGACGGCCGCCGACGCTCGCGCCTTCACCCCCCGCGACCCTGAGCGGCTCGCCTACATCACGCAGACCACCCTGTCGGTCGACGACACCGCCGCCGTGGTCGCCATCCTGAAAGAGCGCTTCCCCGCCATCGTCGGCCCCAAGAAAGAGGACATCTGCTACGCCACCACCAACCGGCAGGCGGCGGTGAAGGCCATCGCCGCGCGCTGCGACCGGGTGATCGTGGTGGGTGCGCCGAACAGCTCCAACTCGCTGCGCCTGGTCGAGGTGGCCGAGCGCGCCGGCTGCCCCAAGGCGCTGCTGGTGCAGCAGGCCTCCGAGATCCCCTGGGAACACTTCGACGGCATCGCCACGCTCGGCGTCACGGCCGGCGCCTCCGCACCCGAGTTGCTGGTGACCGAGATCATCCAGGCCTTCCGCGACCGCTTCGACGTCGAGGTCGAAAGCGTGGAGACCACGCAAGAGCGGATCGCCTTCAACGTCCCCCGCGAGCTGCGCGAACCCGGGGCGAGCTGAACAAAGGCGCCGACGGCACGAGTACCGAGTGCGATGGCCGAGATTGAACCGAAGCGGACTTCGCGCTGCTTTGGTTTAGGCGCAAGCACAAGATTATTGCACCTCGCCTTTGATGTTGCTGGTCATGGCGTCGGCGCGATCGAGCCATTGTGCGAACCATGCTTGACCCACACGCGCGGCGGCATCGGCGTAAGATCGTGCCTGCTCCCGCAAGGACGTGACGGAATGGTCTCGCAGGGCCGCGATCTGCCCCGTGTTGCAGATCAGCCAGCGCTCAAAATCGCGGGCGCGCACTTCGGGATGGAATTGAATGGCGAGAGCCGAGCCGATCGCAAACGCTTGATTCTCGCACTGAGGCGTCGATGCGAGGCGTTGCGCGCCGATCGGCAAATCGAAGGCATCCCCATGCCAATGAAGAACGCGAACGCCTTGCTCGCCCGTGCGCTTAAGCTCGCTTTGCCGGCCCGCTTCGGTCAACTCGATCGGAGCCCACCCGATCTCCGGCGTCCCCCTGGAGACGCGTGCCCCCAAGGATTGAGCGAGGATTTGCGCTCCGAGGCAGATTGCCAGAAGTGGACGGCCCAAACGGAGATGCCTGCTCAGCAGCCTCATCTCGTCGTCTATCCATGGGTAGTCTGACCGCTCATAGGCTCCCACAGGTCCGCCTAGCGCGATCAACACGTCGGGATCGGCGTCAAACGAAAGGGGTTCTTGGCCCGCATCATAGTACCTGACCCGATAGTCTTTTTGGTCGAGGGTTTCGCCGAATGCCGCGAGATCGAGGAAGCGCGCATGGCAAATGATTGCGGCAGTCTTTGTTTCCGGCATCGAATCCTCCGGAGCTATCGCTTAGAGGAAGCGGCCGAATTCGTAAAAGACCGCAAGACGGACTCAATTCCCTGCGGCTTACGTTTGCATCGCCCGATCGGACCTCACATGCCGACACGCCGACTGCGCCTTGACGGCGAGTCCAGATGCTTGCGGTCGCTCGGCCCGCGCGAATTCCTCGACCGCTCACCGATCGACCTGACCAACGCAGCCTCTACCTCAAGCTGCAAGCAATCATTGTGCCCTCGGAAGTGGATGTGAGTTTTGATTGGCAGTCCGGTATTTCGCCGCCACAGTGTCACGCCGACGATCGAACCATCCGCTGTGGGACGATGTCGGGGGGTATTGGGGGTCTGGATTTTTTTGGCGTTGCATTGAGGGAGTATCGGCATGCGGGCTACGACTAGACGACAAGTCATTCTGTCGGCAGCGGTGGCGGCAGCCGCCTTTGGCATCAACGGCCAGATTGCAATCAGTGCGCCCGCTCGCCGGAGCAGGACGCCGGACCCGGCGCAAGGGTTTCATCGCTTTCGCATAGGAGCGGCCGAGTGCACGGCCCTGTATGACGGCATCTGGGAGAAAGTCCACGATCCGGCCTACATCAAGAACGCCAGCATGGAGGAAACCAAGCAGGCCCTGGCGGCTGCGGGGCTAACCACCGCCTTCGTCCCGATCCCGATCTCGGCGCTCGTCGTCAAGGTCAATGGCAAGCTCACGTTGTGCGACGCGGGCGGCGGTGGACAGGTGCAGTCCTTCAATCAGCAATCGGTATTCGTCTCCGGCAAGATGCTCGCCAACATGCGGGCGGCCGGCATCGATCCCAGGCGAATCGAAACGATCCTGATCTCGCATTTCCATCCCGACCACATCTTCGGTTTGCTTGTCGACAAGACCAACACGCCGGTGTTCCCCAATGCCGAGATCATCGTGCCGGCCGCCGAGTACAAGTGGTGGACGGATCCCTCCCTGATCGGCCGCCTGCCCGAGGCACGCAGGCCGCTCGCCCAGCGCATCCAGGCCGTCATCCCGAAGTGGAAGAATGTGCTCCCCGTCGAGGGCGAGGATGAAGTCGTGCCTGGCATCCGCTTTGTCGCCGTGCCGGGCCACACGCCAGGTCACACCGCGTTCCACCTCAGCTCCGGCAACCAGCAGCTGATGATCACCGGCGACACCGTCTACCTGCCGGCATTGGCCGGTGTGCACCCGCACTGGCAGGGCGTCTACGACCTGGATGGCCCGATGGCCGAGGCCTCGCGCAGAAAGCTGCTCGACCGGGTGATTGCCGACAACATGATGCTGTGCGGATCGCATTTCACCTGGCCCGGAGTGGGCCGGATCGCCAAGGACGGCAACGGCTACGCGTTCGACATGTACAAGCCTCGTCGTCCGCTCAAGAAAAAGCAGGAGGTATCGAAGTCGGGCTGAACTCCTCCAGCCATCGGAGTGGTTCCTGACCCTCGCAATAGTCATCTCGCCGATGGGTTGAGCACGCGGCGGCTGTGCGCTTGAGAGACAGGCAATGAAGACACCCTATGCTGTTCTTGGCGTTCCCCGTCATGCGGACGACAAGGCGATCAGGACGGCTTTCCGCAGCGCTGCCAAAGCCCACCACCCCGACCTCAATGCCGGCGACAAGGTCGCTGAGCAGAGCTTCAGGCAGATCATTGCCGCCTACGACGTGTTGAAGGACCCTCAGCGGCGCGCCGCCTATCACCGGTCTGTGCGCAACCGCCGCTTCGGCATGACCGCGAGCGTCTTTGCCGGCCTGATGAGTGGCGCTGGTCTGGTCGCGATCGTATGGCTGTCGAAGATGCTGGCACCATCCCTGCAGCCGCTGTCGCCGAGCATCGCAATCGCCAAGGTCGCCGAAACCCGGGAGGTGGCCGCCTTCGATGACGCCGGCCGCCGACCGGAGGAGACCAGCGCAACCGAAAGCGCATTGGCTGCGGCGGCAACCAGCACGGACCTCCCCGAGAACTTGCCGCGGCATAGCGAGCACCTCGCCAACAGCGAGGACGCGAGCAGCGCTGGCGCGGACGTGCAGACGGCGCAGACACCAACGACGAGCCAATGGCAGCAGGCGCAGGCGAACCGCAGCAAAATGGACTTCTGGGTATTCGTTGTGCGCCATCCGGACATGTTCGAAGACCAGCTCAACCGCTCCGAGTTGTTGCAGTTGATCGAGGCATCGGACGATGTGCGGCTCTTGCGCGCTCTGAGCATGGGCAGCAAGGGCGTGATCGCCGAGCGTGCGCGGCAACGCCTCACCCACCTGACCCAGGCGATCGTAGGACAGGATACGGACGCCAGGGGAAGCCTCGCCGGCGAGGACGACGCAATCCCCTCCAGGGATCCGGCATTCTACCTGGCGCGTGGCATGCGCCATTTTCGCCGAGGCAACTTCGATCGAGCGATCACGGACTGTGACGAGGCCATTCGCCTCGAGCCCGGCAACGCCCAGGCCTATGGCCAACGGGGCCAGGCGTGGGCAGCCAAGGGAGATATCGACCGCGCGCTGGCTGACTACGAAGCTGCAATTCGCATCGACCCGAGCAATCCCACCCTGCTGCGTGATCAAGGGACGCTGTGGCGACGGCTTGGCGATCTGGATCGCGCGCTCGCGACCTTCGATCAAGCCATCAGATTGGGGTTCTCCGACGCCAGCGCCTACAACCAGCGCGGTCAAGTGTGGCTGCAGAAGGGGCGCCACGAACGGGCCATCGCCGACTTCAACCAGGCCCTCAAGATCGATCCAGCCCTGGTCAGTGCGCTCATCAACCGCGGCATCGCCTGGCGCAGCAAGGGCGCACTCGATCGTGCCATTGCCGACTTCGGTCAAGTGATCACCATCGATCCCAACATGCCCGTGGCCTACTACAATCGCGGGCTGGCGCGGACCGAGGGGCAGGACGTCGAACTGGCGATGGCCGACTTCGCGAAGGCGTGGGAGTTGCTGCCAAGCGCATTGTCGTCAGCGCACCTGCAGTAGGCACCTCGTGGTCGGCCCGGACCGAGGATTGCCCGTAGGAAAAGCAGAGTAGGATTCACGCTTCTGCCACGAGGTCGCTAGAATGCCAGGCGACCCGAGCGAACACCCTGCCCTGCCCACCGCCCTCCTCGAGACCCAAACCCCATGGCCGTCTATACCGAAGTTCCCGACGATGAGCTGGCTGCCTTCATCGCCAGCTACGACGTCGGCGCGCTGCTGTCCTACAAGGGCATCGCCGAGGGCGTGGAGAACACCAATTATCTACTGCACGCCGAGAAGGGCCAGTTCATCCTGACCATCTACGAGAAGCGGGTCGAACAGTCCGACCTGCCGTTCTTCCTCGGCCTGATGGACCACCTCGCCAGGTCGGGCCTCACCTGCCCGACCCCGGTGCGCGACGCCGGCGGCCAGGCGCTGCGCATGCTGGCCGGCCGGCCGGCCGCGCTCGTCACCTTCCTTGAGGGCCTCTGGATTCGCCGTCCGCAAGTGCGCCACTGCGCCGCCGTCGGTGAAGTGATGGCGCGCATGCATCTGGCGGCGGCCGACTTCAAGCTGCAACGCGCCAATGCGCTGGGGGTGGCCGGCTGGCGGCCGCTGTTCGAGCGCTTCCGCGCCCGCGCCGATGAGATCACGCCGGGCCTTGCCGCCATCATCGAGCAGGAGCTCGCTCATCAGGAGACGCACTGGCCGGCCGACCTGCCGCAGGGCGTCATCCACGCCGATCTGTTCCCCGACAACGTGTTCTTCCTCGGCGACGCGCTGTCGGGCGTGATCGACTTCTATTTCGCCTGCAACGACGCGCTGATCTACGACGTGGCCGTCGCGCTCAACGCCTGGTGCTTCGAGACCGACCACTCGTTCAACATCACCAAGGGCCAGGCGCTGCTCAAGGGCTACCAGAACGTCCGCCCGATCAGCCCGCGCGAGCGCGAGGTGCTGCCCCTGCTGGCGCGCGGCTCGGCCCTGCGCTTCCTGCTGACGCGCGCCTACGACTGGCTGCACACCCCGAAGGACGCCCTGGTGAAACCGCACGACCCGCTGGAATATCTGCGCCGCCTCAAGTTCCACCGCAGCGTGCGCACCGCCGCCGACTACGGCTGGGAGGCCAGCCCCATGAGCGGCGGCCAAGCCGGCCGTCGTCATCTACACCGACGGCGCCTGCTCGGGAAATCCGGGTCCCGGCGGATGGGGCGCCATTCTCATCTCCGGCGAGCACCGCAAGGAGCTGTCGGGCGGCGAGGCGCAAACCACCAACAACCGCATGGAGCTGCTCGCCGCCATCTCGGCGCTGGAGGCGCTGAAGGGCTCCTCGCACGTCGACCTGCACACCAACTCCAAGTACGTGCAGGACGGCATCGGCAAGTGGATTCACGGCTGGAAGAAGAACGGCTGGAAGACCGCCGACCGCAAGCCCGTCAAGAACGTCGAGCTGTGGCAGCGCCTCGACACCGCCCGCCAGCGTCACGAGGTGGAGTGGCACTGGGTCAAGGGCCACGCCGGCCACGACGAGAACGAGCGCGCCGACGAGCTGGCCCGCGAAGGCATGCAGCCCTTCCTGCGGCGGTAGGTTATGCCGGGCCTGCGTCAGTGGTCGGCCGTTCCAACTCATTGACCGCACATCCGGCACTTGCGCCCGGCGAGCTACGCTGTTGCCAGAATGAAGTCGCGCAGGATGGAGAGCGCGCGCTCGGGTTGGTCCGGAACCACGCCATGGCCGCAATCAGCGAAGCGCTCGAACCTGACCAGATGTTTCGGCAGTGAAGTAGCAATCGCTTCGCTGAAAGTGATTGGAGCTATTGGGTCTCGATCGCGACCCATTACAAGCACTGGGCAGCGGACGTAGCCAAGGGCGGCTCGGAAGTCCATTCGGCCATGTTCGTTGTGTAGCCCGTTAAATCGGAGCGCAACATCGTTCTTGAGGATTGCCCTCTTGAGCAAATTGGGATCACCAGCGGGTCGAGCGCGATAGAGCGGGACGCAAGCCTCGATATACTTTGTGCGCCCCTCCGGCGTTGGATCACGCCAGTAGGTCTCGGCGATGCGACGTGCCTCCACGCCACCAACCCGCTCGAAAGCTGCGAATATCTCATTGAAATCTACACGAGCCGCCGTGCTGACAAGGATCAGCTTAGCGGCGTGCTCGGGATGCCGCGTCGCATATGCCTGCGCAACGAACCCACCGAATGACACGCCGTACACAATCGGCTTCTCGATGCCGAGTGCATCGCACAGGCCCTTTACGTCATCGCCCCATTGGCTGAGCGTCCAACGCTCGGGATCACCTCCGGAGCTGCGTCCATTGACGCGGTGGTCGAAATAAACGATCTGGGCGATGTCGGCGAGTGCAGAGAATGCTGGCTTGAAAATCGAGTGGTCGAAGCCCGGCCCGCCATGCAAGAGGAGCAGCGTAGGCTTGGGTCGCATCGCTGCTCCGTCGGGGACGAGGCCTGCGCCCTCGACATCGAAGAAGTCGTTCGCCGTTGACACGAACAAACATGGATCACTCGCACTCAGCTTCGCTGCATCGCGATCCAATCGCAGCAAGCGGGTCGTTCAGGCTCCGGAGGCGTCCGCTACTCCACCTTCAGCTTGGCGTCGCGGATCACCTTGCCCCACTTCTCCATCTCCACCTTGATGCGCGTGGCGAACTCGTCGGGCGAGTTGGCGACCACCTCGAAGCCCTGGTCGGCCAGCACCTTCTGCACATCGGGCAGCGCCACCAGCTTGACGATCTCGCGATGCAGCAGGCCGACGATCTCCTTCGGCGTGTTGGCCGGCGCCAGGATGCCCGTCAGCGTATAGGCCTCCTGGCCGTCGATGCCCGCTTCCGCCATGGTCGGCACGTCCGGCAGGCTCGCCACGCGCTTCTCGCTCGTCACCGCCAGAGCGCGCAGCATGCCATCCTTGATCAGCGACGCCGCCGGCGGCAACGCCGAGAACGCCACCATCGTGTGCCCGCCGACCGTCGACTGGATGGCGGGGCCGGCACCGGTGAACTGCACCGTCACCAGATCGACGCCCTGCGACGCGCGGAAGATCTCGCCAGACAGGTGCGGCGTGCTGCCGACGCCGGGCGCCGCGAACCCGTACTTGCCCGGATTGGCTTTGAGGAAGGCCACCAGCTCCTTGATGGTCTTGGCCGGCAGGGAGGGATGCACGGTCACGACATTGGGCGACACGGCCACCACCGAGATCGGCGCGAAATCCTTGACGGGATCGTAGGGAACCTTGGCGAACAGGCTCGGATTGATCAGGAAGCCGGTGCTGACCACCAGCAGCGTGTAGCCATCGGCAGGCGAGGTCGCCGCCGCACCCGAGGCGGTGTTGCTGCCGGCGCCTGGCTGGTTCAGCACATAGAACTGCTTGCCGAGGCTCGCCGACAGCTTGTCGGCGACGATGCGCGCGATGACATCGGTCGGACCGCCGGGCGCAAAGCCCACGATCATCTTCACCGGGCGATCCGGATAGGACTGCGCGACGGCCGCGCCGGAGAACGCCAGCGCGGCAAGCGCAAGAATGAGCCGAGGGACCATCTTCACGAGAAACCTCCCACTGCTCTTGTTTTCATTGCAGCGCATATCGTGGCGCCATCCGCGCTGCTAGGCTAGCCTCAAAAGCAAACGCATCGGCAGAAGGGCACGCGAGGTGCAGAAAATCCGCAAGCGGCGCGCGATCATCATCGGCGGCTCGCTCGGAGGCCTGCTGGCCGCTCACCAATTGCGATCGATCGGCTGGGACGTCGACGTCTTCGAGCGGACGGCCGATGATCTTGCCGATCGCGGCGCCGGCATCGGCACGCATCCGGATCTGTTCGAGGCGATGCAGCGCGTCGGCCTCACCGTCGATACCTCGGACTGCACGCAACCGCGCTGCTACGTGTGCCTCGACCGGGACAACCGGCTGGTCCACGAAGCGCCGGCGCGGCGGACCATGACCGCCTGGTCCCGGCTCTATCGCCCGCTCAGGGACCACCTGCCGCCGGGCAGCTACCACAACGGCATGCTGTTCGAGCGGCTCGAGGACGACGGCGACGCCGTCACGGCGATATTTGCCGACGGCTCGCGCGTCACGGCGGACTTGCTGGTCGGCGCCGACGGCTTCCGATCGACCGTCCGCGCCCAGGTCCTGCCTGACCTGAAGCCGACCTATGCCGGATACATCGCCTGGCGCGCGCTGGCGCCCGAAGGCGACCTGCCGCCCGCGACCTGGGCCGCCATCAAGGACATCTATGTATTCTGCGTGCCCGAGGGCGAGCTGCTGGTGTCGTACGCGGTGCCGACCCGCGACGAGGATCGCGCCAGGGGCCGCCTCAGCTACAACGTCGTGTGGTATCGCCCGGCCGACGACCAGGCACTGGCGGACCTGTGCACCGATGCGAACGGCCGATTGCACGAGTTCTCGATCGCCCCGCCGCTGATCCGGCCGGAGATCGTCTCAGCCATGCAGGCCGACGCACGTGCGCTGCTGGCCCCGCCGATGGCCGACGTCTTCGAGCACGCGCGGCAACCGTTCTTCCAGCCGATCTACGACCTCGCCTCGCCGCAGCTGGCGATCGGCAGGGTGGCGCTGCTCGGCGATGCCGCGTTCGTCGCGCGCCCGCACGTCGGCGCGGGGGTCACCAAGGCGGCGCTGGACGCCATGTGCCTGGCCGACGCCATCCACGCCGCCGGCGACGACCTCACCGCTGCCCTGACCGACTACGATCGCCGGCAGCGACAGCTCGGCGACTGGTGCGTTGCGCGCGGGCGCCAGATGGGGTCCCGCATCAGGCGCCGGCTGCCCGGAGAGCCCGAGCCCTCCCGAGGCCGAGCTGGACCGCCGGGCCACGCATGAGCATTCAGGACTATCGCGAGACACGACCGACGACATCGAGCGCCTCACCCAGCGCCCCGCGCAAGCCGGGCACTCATAGTGGCGGCCGGGCGTTGTATCGGCGTTGGGTTAGGCCGCAGGCCGTAACCCAACGCCCCGAGCATGCTGCGGTGTTGGGTTACGCGCTACGCGCTAACCCAATGCTCGCGTTGCCTCCCCCTGTGACGAAGGCCGTTCTGCAGGCCTTCGTCACGTACGAGGGGGGAGGACGGAATGCCACGAGTTTAGCTCGCCATGTGTGAGCGACCGAGCTTCAAGCCGCAACAAACATGATCGTTGAAAAGCATTCGACATCATGGCATTGCCAGGTGCTGGTCGGTAGCGGCGCCATCGTCGCACCTATCAGTCGTATTGCGATGCGCAGCCCGGCAGCTCGACCGCGGGAGCCGTCCAATCGTCCAGGTGTACGATGACCGGGGATACTGCTCGGAGAACCTCGAAGGACGCGCGGAACCAGCGTCGCCGAAAGGGTCTCCACGCATCCGATATGCAGCTCGCCAACGGTCGGATCGGCCAGGAATTCGATGTCCCTGCGGCTTTGCTTCAGTTCATCGAACGCGGCAACGCTTCGCTTGAGCAGCGCATCCCCGTACATCGTGGGCGCGACGCCTTGCGCGCTTCGATCGAGCAGGCGAACACCGAACGTGTGCTCGAGGTCTGCGATCGTCTCCGACACGGTGGGCTGAGCGACGCCGAGCTGCGCGGCGGCCTTGGCCATGCTGCCGCACTGGACGACCGTGGAGAACACGTGCAGATCCGCAGCTTCAGGCGGCGGCCGATATGGGTCTCCCAATCGATCTTCCGTTTCGCCATAGGGCCCATCCTTAAGGGCTAGAGATAAATCGGAATTCTCCCTATACCGACGCTGGCTTAGTCTCTCAAGACGGTGATCGCGCCCTTTGGGAGAAAACGATGCAGCTGCGCCAGTGGTCTACGTCGTTGTTGCCGGACTATTGGTTGCTGCGCAGTCACCCAGACGGGCGCGACGTCCGACCGAGAGCAGCTCTGGCGCCGATGGGAAAACTCCGGGTCGCGTTCCTCTTGGGGCCGATCTACGCCACCAAGAACAGCGCCACCGGCGAACTGAAAGGCGTTGCGATCGATCTGGGCGAGGAGCTGGCACGACGGCTGGGGTGCCGTCAGCCGTCACCTACCCATGCGTCCGCGACGTAGATCGGCGGTCGAAGACGGGGGCCTGGGACGTCGCTTCGGGGATCATCTGAACGCGCAGCGGCAAAGCGCGCGGTCGGCGATCGCCAGCCTAAGCCGCGGACGCATCGCCCTCCCCCCTCGTGCGCATCGAATGCGCTGCATTCGATGCAGGGGGAGGCGCAGCGCAGAGCCGACGATCGGCGTGTTTGCAACGGTGCCAGAAGGAACTCCACACACTGCCACTACCTGCGGAACTCGCGCGGGTCCGGCTCGTCGTCGAGCAAGCCCTGCTTGGCGAGCGCATCACGGCAGGTCGGGCTGAGCGCCTGCGGATTGTCCATCAAGCAGGCCAGGCCCCGGTTCAGCCCAGGCCCGGTGTGCGCGCAGATGCGGTCGTAGTCGACACGGCAGGCCTTCAGCGCGCTGGCCGACGCCAGCCCGCGCAGCGCCAGCGCCTGGAAGCAGGGCTGCGTCAGCTCGTTGACGTGGTCGTTGAGGCAAATAATGATGCGGCCCCGGCCCGGCAGCACGCCGCGGCAGAACCGCATGTAGTCGGCGATGCAGGCCTGCCGGAACGGCGGCCCCTGCACCCGGACCATGCCCTGGGCAAAGGCAGCTCCCGCCTGCGCGAGCGAGAGCGCCAGGGTCATGGCCAGAATGAGCGGCAGGCGGCGCATCGAACGAGCCGATCCCGAACTGTTGCGCACTCCTTGTAGGCAGGTCGGGCCGCGCCGTCGAGAGCGCCGCATGCTGCTACTTCACCGGCTCGCGCAGATCGCCCCACTCGCCCCGCAGCACGTCCTGATCGTCATCATCAGGCCGGAAGACCGCGGGACCATGGTCAGGCCCGCGCAGGGCACGCACGCACGTTCCGCTCAGCCGGTCGGCATTGGCGCGCAGGCAGACCGCGATCCTGCCGCGGCCGGGCGGCACGTCTCCACACCAGCGCCGGTAGTCGGGCTCGCACCCGTCCATGATCGCGGCAACCCGCAGCGCGCGATAGCAGGCGGGGCCCAGACGCTCGGCATTGTGCGCCAGGCAGGCCAGCTGTCCCTTGTCGGCGCGCCCGCAGTAGCGCTCGATATCCCATCCGCAGAACGCACCCACCGCCCGGTGGTGCGGCCGCTCATAGGGCTGCGCCGCTGCGGTCCGCCATGTCACGACGGCGAACATCGCCATCAGCACAATCGCGAAGGTGACTGCTCTCCAACTCATCGTCGATTCTCCTCGATGCTGTGGGTGGCCGCGGGGATGCGGCCACCCGTGCGATGCGGCGACTACCAGCGGCAATGCCGGACGCCGTATCTGCCGACCCAGCAGCGATTGGGGTTGGCGGCCCGCGGCCAGCAGCCGATCGGGCGGCAGGCCGGGCCGACGTGCCGGTGCCAGCCCAGCACCGGGCCCCGTTCGCATGAGCGATGGCAGCCGTGCACCTTGGTGACGAGGTTGGGCGTGTCGGCGATGCCGTCCATTGCGCCGAGCGGCGCTGCATATGCCGAGGACGCCCCGGCGAGGGTGGCTATGGCGAGGCCGGCGACGGCCGCGAGGTTGCGAAAGGTCATGTCCGTGATCTCCATTGCGTGTGCTCAGAAACGTGATGCGAGGTTGCTGCTACTGCGACGGACCCGACGTGCCGCTGTAGGTCCCCGTATTGCCGCGCGGCCCCGTGATCGTGCCGCCGAAGGTGCAATTGCCCCCGTTGCAGGTGCCCTGCCCTTCGCGCGTCCAGGTGCCGCCGTTGGGCCCGGTGACCTTCACGTCGCGCTCCCAGCTGCCGCCGTCACGCGTGACGGTCGCCTCGCGCGTCACCGTCTTGCCGCCGGGCCCCGTCACCGTCGTGTTGGACGAGCAGGTCCCGCCGCTGCAGGTGCGCGACTTCTCCAAGGACCGCGTGTTGCCCTGCGGGACCCGTCACCGACTTACTGCGCGTGCAGGTGCCGCCCTCGCAGCTGCCCGACCGCTCCCAGGTGGTGGTGCCGCCGCGCGGACCCGTGACGGAGCCCTTCCGGCTCCAGGCATCGGCAGGCGTCGCCAGCATGGCGCTGACGGCGAGACTTCCGGTCACCGCCAGGCAGGCCGTCAGGCCGGCCATCATTGTGCGTCTGTGCATTGCTTTCTCCGTGTCGTGAGAAGTACCCCAGCAGCAGCCACGTTAAGCGCGTCGCTTGGCTGCCGTTTACCGGCGCCGCAACGCCTGATGTCATGTGTTGGCTGGGATGTAACAGCGTGTAACGGGCACCATGTCGCGCTTGCTTTTTGCCCGCGCCTTCGTACCGTGACGGCCATGTCGACACCCACCGACGCGCTCATTGTCCTGGTCGAGGACGACAAGGAGATTCAGCGTCTCGTGCGCGACCTGCTGGTCCGCGAAGGCTTTTCGGTGGAGGTGGCCGAGAGCGGCGCCGCGCTCGACCAGGTGCTGGCCGGCCAGCGCCCCGATCTCGTCATTCTCGACCTGATGCTGCCGGGCGAGGACGGCCTGTCGATCTGCCGCCGCCTGCGCACCCGCGGCGGCTCGGTGCCCATCCTGATGCTGACCGCCAAGGCCGACCCGATCGACCGCGTGGTCGGCCTCGAGATGGGCGCCGACGACTACCTGGCCAAGCCCTTCAACCCGCGCGAGCTGCTGGCCCGCGTCCGGGCCCTGCTGCGGCGGGTGCGCGGCATGATCGAGGCGGAGCCCAACCGCCGCTATGCCTTCGCCGGCCTCGTCATCGACCTCGACGCGCGCCGGCTCAGCACCGAGGCCGGCGAGCCGATCGTGCTCACCGCCGCCGAGTTCGAGCTGCTCACCTGCTTCGTGCAGCGGCCGCGCCGCGTGCTCACCCGCGACCAGCTGCTCGACTGGACGCGCGGGCGCATCGCCGAGGCCTACGACCGCACCATCGACATGACCATCTCGCGCCTGCGCAAGAAGATCGAAGCCGCCACGCCCGGCCTCGAGCTGATCAGCACGGTGCGCAACAACGGCTACCTGTTCGTGCACCCCGTGAAATCGCTGCCCTCATGATCCGCCTCGGCTTCGGCGCCCGCCTGCTGCTGATCGTCATCACGGGACTGGTCGCCCTGCAGCTGCTGGTCATCATGGGCTACTTCCTGCAGCGCAGCCGCGACACCGACACCGGCTTCCGCCTGCCGGTGCCCGACCAGGCCGCGGCCCTGGTCGAGCTGCTCGAGGCGACGCCCAAGCCGCAGTGGCCGCTGGTGCTGCGCGCCGCCAACAGCGCCGACCTGCGCGTGCGCCTGTCGGACGCGCAGCCCGAGGGCGACGCGCCCGCCTGGTACGAGGCGCCCGTCGTCGATTTCATCATGCAGCGCTACCTGGCCGCACTCGGCGGACGCAAGGTGCGCGTCAACGTCGAGCCGTCGCATGAGCTGTTCGCCGGCCCCCTCAAGGCGCTGGCCTGGGCCTCGCCGGGGTCGGTGGAGATCGCGGTCGCCCTCAAGACCGGCGAGACGCTGATCGTCACCACCGGCGGCGTGCTCGCCTTCAGCATGCTCGGCTTCCCGCCGGGGTTCTGGGCCGGCGTGCTCGGCTTCGGCATCGCCGTCGTCGTCGTGCTGATGCTGCGCCGGGAGGCGCGCCCGCTGCGCGACCTGGCCCAGGCGGTGGACGGCATGACCTTCCCCGAGAAATCCGAGGCCATCGCCGACGCGCCGAGCAGCGCCCCCGAGATCCGCGCCCTGATCGCCGCCTTCAACCGGCTCGGCGAGCGCATCTTCGGCCTGCTGCAGGCACGGCGCGTGCTGGTCAGCGGCATCTCCCACGACCTGCGCACCTACGCGGCAAGGCTGCGCCTGCGCACCGAGATGATCCCCGACGCCGCCGAGCGCTCCAAGGCCGTGCGCGACCTCGACGACATGAACCAGCTGCTGGAGGATTCGCTGATCGCCTTCGATGCCGCCGCCGCGCCGCGCACGCAGGAGCTGTTCGAGATCGCGCCCCTGCTCGAACGCGAGGCCGAGGACCGCCGGCTCGGCGGCGCCTCCGTCTCCCTCACCATGTCACCCGGCGCGGCCAAGGCGCAGATCCTCGGCGATACGCTGGCCGTGCGCCGCCTGATCGCCAATCTGACCGACAACGCCATCACCTACGGCCGCGAGGCCACCATCGGCGCGGATGTCGCCGGCGGCGATCTGCTGCTGACCATCGACGACAAGGGCCCCGGCATCAGCCCCGACCAGCGCCAGCGCGTCCTGCAGCCCTTCGTGCGCCTCGAAGAATCGCGCAACCGCAACACCGGCGGCGCCGGCCTCGGCCTCGCCATCGCCCAGAAAGCCGCCGAGGCCCACGGCGGCACCCTCTCGCTGGACGCCGCCCCCGGCGGCGGCACCCGCGTCAACGTCCGCCTGCCCCTGTTCTCCCCGCAGCAGTGACGCGTACGCACCCGTGGCAGCCCGTCCACTTCCATGCAAGAATGCGCTTGCAACAGCGGCCAGAGGGAACTCGCGATGACCACCCAGATCAAGCTCGGCGACATCACCATCCATCGCGTGGTCGAGCAGGAGGCTGCCACGTTCTTCGACGCCTTGGAGTTCTTCCCCGCGCTCACCAAGGAGCTATGGGAGGAGAACCGCGGCTGGCTGCAGCCGAAATACATCGACCCCGCCGGCAAGGTCGTGCTGTGCGTGCAGAGCTACCTGGTGCAGACGCCGCACCACAACATCCTCATCGATTCCTGCGTCGGCAACCACAAGCCGCGCCCCGCCCGGCCCATGTGGAACATGATGGATAGCGACACCTACGAGAAGAGCCTGGCGGCGACCGGCATCGGCATGGCCGACATCGACTACGTCATGTGCACGCACCTGCACGTCGACCATGTCGGCTGGAACACGCGGCTCGAGAACGGCCGCTGGGTGCCGACCTTCCCGAAGGCCAAGTACCTGTTCGCCGACCGTGAGCTCGAGTTCTGGACCGCCAAGCACAAGGAGGACGCTGCCGCCTGTCCCTGGGTGACGGATTCGGTGCTGCCGATCGTGCAAGCCAACCGCGCCGAGGTGGTGAAGAGCAGCCACGCGCTCAATGACCACGTGCAGCTGTTCCCGACGCCGGGCCACACCATCGACCACTTCTCCGTGCGGATCGGCAAGACCGGCCAGGACGCGGTGATCACCGGCGACATGATCCATTCGCCGCTGCAGGCGCGCTACCCGGAGATCAGCATGCGCCTGGACTACGATGCCAAGCAGTCGGGCATCACCCGGCGCGATCTGTTCGGCCGCCTGTGCGACACCCCGACCCTGCTGTGCATGGCGCACTTCCCCTCGCCCTCGACGGGGCGCATCGCGCGCTGGGGCGACGGCTTCAAAGTGGTCGACGCGTAGATTTACCCGTCATCCCGGAAGCCGAGGCGCCAGGCGCCGAGGCTATCCGGGACCTCCTACATTGGATCGCCAGGTCCCGGCTCTCGATGATCTCGCGCTGTGCGCTCAAATCATCGAGGCCGGGATGACGGGTGTTCGAACCATCAGAACCGCGGCTCAGTTCATCTCGAACACCTGGATCAGCGCCGGTCCGAGGATCACCACGAACAGCACCGGCAGGAAGAACAGGATCATCGGCACCGTCAGCTTGGGCGGCAGGGCCGCCGCCTTCTTCTCGGCCTCCGACATGCGCATGTCGCGGTTCTCCTTGGCCATCACGCGCAGCGCCTGCCCGACCGGCGTGCCGTAGCGCTCGGCCTGGATCAGCGCGGTGGCGACCGCCTTCACACCCGGAATGCCGGTGCGCTTGCCGAGGTTCTCGTAGGCCTGGCGGCGTTCCTGCAGGTAGGACAGCTCGGCGGTCGTCAGGCTCAGCTCCTCGGCGAGCTCCAGCGACTGCGCGCCCATCTCCTCGGACACCTTGCCGAACGCGGCTTCGGCGGACATGCCCGACTGCACGCAGATCAGCAGCATGTCGAGGGAGTCCGGGAAGGCGTTCTTGATCGAGGTCTGGCGCCGCTGCACCAGGTTCTGCACGAACATGTTGGGGATGTAGAAGCCCAGGTAGCCGGCGCCGATGCACAGCCCCAGCTTGACCAGCATGGGATAGTCGTGGTCGCCGATCACGAACAGGTAGAGGAAGGCGACCACGGCGACGATCAGCGGCATCGCCAGGCGGAAGAACATGTAGGTGACGAGCGGCGCCTGGCCGCGCAGGCCTGCCATCTTCAGCTTGTCGCGCACCTCCTCGGAATTGAATACGCTGCGCAACTGCAGCCGGTCGACGATCTCCTGCATGAAGCCCTTTGGCGCCGTCCGCAGGCGGCCCTGGCCCTCCTTCTTGGCGAGGTCCGCGAGCCGCGTGGCGCGCATGCGGTCGCGCTCGACGGCCATCACCTGCATGCGGCTGTTGAGCCGATCGCGCGAGAGCACCGGCATCAGCACGGTCAGCACGGTGGCGAACGCAGCCACCGCGGCGAGCAGCGTCACGGCCATCTGGGGAGTAAGCAGCGCTATCAGTTGATCGAGCATGGCGGTCGCGTCTCGAGCGGGGCGAGGCCCCTGATGGTGTTTCGCCGTCGGTCAGTACTTGAAGTTGATCATCTTCTTCATCACCAGGACGCCCATCGACATCCAGATGCCCGCGGCGACCAGCAGCAGCTGGCCGACCTGGGTGGTCCACAACAGCGCGATGTAGGCGGGCGTCGTGATGTAGACGAGGGTCATCACCACGAACGGCAGGGAGCCCAGCACCGCGGCCGACGCCTTGGCCTCCGCCGACAGCGCGCGCACCTTGGCCTGCAGCATCTTGCGGTCGCGCAGCACGCCGGCCAGATTGCCCAGCGCCTCCGACAGGTTGCCGCCCGCCTGCTGCTGGATCGAGATGACGATGGCGAAGAAGCGCACCTCCGGCAGCGGCATGCGCGTCATCATGCGCCCGAAGCCCTCCGAAAGCGGTACG
Organism: uncultured Alphaproteobacteria bacterium; assembly: GCA_963735125.1. GTDB lineage: Bacteria > Pseudomonadota > Alphaproteobacteria > Rhizobiales > Hyphomicrobiaceae > AWTP1-13. The sequence continues at coordinate 71,482 of CAVTJY010000018.1, forward strand.
CCGACGCGCTGCTGCTCGACCAGTTCGGTGAACTCGGCGGCGATCGTCGGCGGCGCCTCGCGCGCGATGATGTTGAGGCATTCGATCAGCGGCAGGCCCGACTTGACGCCGCGCACGATGATGTCGATCGAATTGGCGAACTCGTCGATGAACTTGAACTGCCGCCGCCTGGTGAGGCGCGCCAGAACCCAGCGCGGCAGTCCCCAGGTGCCGACGAATGCCCCGAGCAGGGGCACCAGGATCGGCAGGTTGGGCGCCGACACGAAGATGCCGAGGCCCACCAGCAAGCCGGCCCCGATGCTGGCGATCCAGAAACTGCGCGGCGTCATGTCGAGGCCCGCCCGCTCCAGGCGCAGGCGCATGGTGACCTTGGTGCGCGCCTTCTCCCGCTGCTCGAGCTCCTCCAGCGTTTCGGCGACCTGGCGCTTGCGGTTCTGCGCGATTTCCGCCTGCACCTTGCCGACACCGAGCCGCGCCCTGTTCTCCGTGACGCTCTGCATGCGCTTGTCCGTGCGCCGCTCGCCGGAGAAATACGGATTGACCAGCAGATAGATGATGGCGGCAACCGACAGCGCCCCCAGCAGCAGCAGGCCGCCGATCATCAGGTCGGTGCTATCCAAGGGCGTCTCCCTTGCCGTTCGCCTCGGCGCTGGCCAGCGCCTGCGCCAGGCGCTCGGTCTCGTTGTAGTACTGGGCGCGCTCCCAGAAGCGCGGGCGGGCGATGCCGGTCGAGCGGTGGTGGCCGATGATCTTGCCCTGCGCGTCCTCGCCCGTGATCTCGAACACGATCAGGTTCTGCAGGGTCACGACGTCGCCTTCCATGCCCAGCACCTCGGTGATGTGCGTGATCTTGCGCGACCCGTCGCGCAGGCGCGCGGCCTGCACGATGACGTCGATCGAGCCGGTGATCATCTCGCGGATGGTCTTGGAGGGCAGCGAGTAGCCGCCCATCATGATCATCGACTCCAGGCGGCTGATGGCCTCGCGCGGGCTGTTGGAGTGCAGCGTGCCCATCGAACCGTCGTGGCCGGTGTTCATGGCCTGCAGCAGGTCGAACGCCTCGGGGCCGCGCACCTCGCCGACGATGATGCGCTCGGGCCGCATGCGCAGGCAGTTCTTGACCAGGTCGCGCATGGTGATCTCGCCCTCGCCCTCCAGGTTGGGCGGACGCGTCTCCAAGCGAACCACGTGTGGCTGCTGCAGCTGCAGCTCGGCCGAGTCCTCGCAGGTGATGATGCGCTCGTCGGTGTCGATCGAGCCGGTCAGGCAGTTGAGCAGCGTGGTCTTGCCAGAGCCCGTGCCGCCGGAGATCAGCACGTTGCAGCGTACCCGGCCGATGATCTCCAGCACGACCTTGGCTTCCGGCGACAGCGACTTGTACTTGACCAGCTGCTCGAGCTTCAGCCGGTCCTTCTTGAACTTGCGGATGGTAAGCGTCGGCCCGTCGATGGCCAGCGGCGGCGCGATCACGTTGACGCGGCTGCCGTCGGGGAGGCGGGCGTCGCAGATCGGGCTCGATTCGTCGACGCGCCGGCCCACCTGGCTGACGATGCGCTGGCAGATGTTCATCAGCTGCGCATTGTCGGCGAAGCGCACGCCGGTGCGCTGCACCTTGCCGGCCACCTCGATGAAGGTGGTGTTGGAGCCGTTGACCATGATGTCGGCGATGTCGTCGCGTGCGAGCAGCGGCTCGAGCGGGCCGTAGCCCAGCACGTCGTTGCAGATGTCCTCGAGCAGTTCCTCCTGCTCGGCGATCGACATCACGACGTTCTTGATCTGGATGATCTCGGCGACGATGTCGCGGATCTCCTCGCGCGCGGCGGCCGCCTCGAGCTTGGCGAGCTGCGTCAGGTCGATGGTGTCGATCAGCGCGTTGAAGACCGTGGTCTTGACGTCGTAGTACTCCTCCGAGTGCCGCCGCTCCTGCACCACAGGTTCCGGCCGCGCCCCGGCCGGCGCGCGCGGGTCCGCCGGCGCCGCGTTGGCCTCGGCCGTTTTCGACACCGGCATCGGCTTCACCGCCACCGGTGTCTCCTGCGCCGCGGGCAGGGCGCGCTGCGGCGCCGCCGGGTCGATCGCACGCTTGCCGAACATGAACCGATCTCCTCAGCGTCCCGATCGCGAAATTCGTCGCCACGTGCGGCCGATGTTGAACGAATTTCGCGATCTGAAGGACACGAGTTGAATCAATGTGCTAGTGCGATTCAGATCGAGAAGTCCGCCTCTCGACCCAGCCGCACACGTGGTAGCGGACTTCTCGATCATCGCACTAGCGCCTCAGCTTCAGTTTCTCGAAGATGGGAGCGAACTGCGCCAGCGCCGACGGCTTCTTCTTGTCGTCCTTCTGCTCCCGGCGGTGCGCCAACAGCAGCGCCAGCTCGCGGAACTGCTGCGCGGACTTCGCCTTGGCCGAGAACTCCTCGATCATCTGGCCGTTGTTGGAGGCGAGGCCGAAGGTCTCGCTGTCGAACTCGATGATCTGCGAGGGCTGGAGGTCGAGCGCGGCCGCGAACTCCTTGGCCGAGATTTCCGGCCGCTTCGGCGTCTTGGCCATGTTGATGACGAGGCGCGGCGGCCCGTCGTTGGTGCGGCTCTGCTTCAAGAGGTCGATCAGGTTCTTGGCGTTGCGCAGGTTGGCCAGGTCCGGCATGGCCGTCACGACCACCTCGTCGGCCTGCAGCAGCACGCGCTTGACCCAGGTCGTCCACGTGTGCGGCAGGTCGACCGTCACGAACGGCACGTTCTGGCGCACGATGTCGAGCACGATGTCGCAGGCATCCGCCGAGATCTCGTAGTCCCGATCCAGCACCACCGGGGCTGCGAAGATGCTGAGCCGCTCGGAGCACTTGGTAAGCAGGCGATCGAGCAGCACCTCGTCCAGGCGCTCCGGGCTCTGCAAAGCTTCGGCAATGCCCTGGATCGGGTCCTGGTTGAAGTCGAGCCCGGTCGTGCCGAAGGCCAGGTCGAGGTCGGCCACCACCACGTCGGTCTTGAGGATCTCCGACATGGCCCACGCGGTGTTGTGGCACACCGTGCTGGAGCCGACGCCGCCCTTGGCGCCGATGAAGGCGATGACATTGCCGACCGGGTCGGTATCGGGATTGTTGTAGAGGTTGGACAGGCTCTCGATCAGCTGCAGCGGCTCGATGGGCGCGATCAGGTATTCGCTGACACCGCGCTTGAGCAGCTCGCGGTACAGCCCGACGTCATTGGCGTGGCCGATCACGACCACCTTGGTGCCGGCATCGCAGCACGCGGCGAGGCGGTCGAGCTCGGTCAGCATCTGCGGGCGCGGCAGGGTCGTCTCGACGATGATCAGGTTCGGCGTCGGGCTCTCGTGGTAGTGCGCGACGGCGGCCGGCGCTCCGCCCATGTGTACGCTGACGTGCGACTTGGCGAGGCGCCGGTCGCCGGTAGCGCCCTGCACGACCTCTGCGGTCGCCACGTTCTCGCAGAATGCCTGGATCGAGATGCGCGGTATGGGTCGCGCCTTGGCATAGCGGGAGCTATCGTCCGGGGCGCCGCCCATCTGCACCAGCTCATGTCCGGGCTCCTGGTCGCTGCCGGTCATGGAAAACGCTTGCTTTGTCATGTGCCGACCTCAGAATCCGCCCTGGCTGCGCGTGCCGATGGTCTGCTCGGGCGGCCGCTGCGCAGCGGTGACCTCGCCGTTCTCGTATCTGCCGATCACAACCGCGCGCCGCTCCGTATCCGACGGCGTCATCGAGCGCGGACCGATCAGATCGGCCGGATTGGCGATCTGCGCGGCCAGATTGCGCTGCTGCGCACACCCGAAATTGTCGTAGTTCAGGTTGTCCTTCTGGCGGGCAAGGTTGGTCGGCCAGCGCCCGCACGCCGGCCCCTCGGCGATGTACTGCAGGTAGGACAGGCGCAGCGGGGCCTCGGTGCCGCGCGGGGCGGTGTAGGGCTCGGTGACCGTGACGGTGTCGGAGAAGCCGAAGTCGACCACCATGCTCTTGACCTCGCTCATCATGCGCGTCGCCGCGCCCTCGTTCGGCGACCCGGCCGGCACGCTGATCACCAGCCGGGTGTTGCCCATGCCGGTGTTGCGGAAGTGATTGAGAAAGCCCGCGACGTCGCGGCGCTGGCTGTCATTGAGGCCCGATGCGTTGCGCGACACCCGCAAATTGAGCGTGGCCGGCTGCTGCGTGACCATGATCGGGTTCTTCTGCAGCGGATCGACGATCGTGAAGCCGGCCCCATAGGCGCCGGGCTCCTCCAGGCTCTTGCATCCGGCCGCCGACAGGGCGAGCAGCGACACGGCCAGCAGCTTTGCGACCACCGGTCTGGGGCCGGAAGCGCGGGGTGCGATCAGAGACGTCATGGCATCCTCCAGTTCCGGCTATTCGACGATGAACCCGTAGTCACCCTTCAGTCCGCCGCCCGGCGGCAGATCCCGGCCCTTGCCGTAGATGCGATTGACGTGGCCGAGGAAGTTGGCCTTCGCATCCGAGGCGGGCGCCCAGCCGTCGTCCGGCCGCGCCAGTGCCTCCCGCGCCACCGGGCGAACCATGTAGGGCGTCACGATCACCACCAGCTCGCTTTCGGCCTTGGTGAAGTCGCGGCTGCGGAACAGCGTGCCGATCACCGGCAGGTCCTTGATGCCGGGCAGGCCGTCGACGTTCTGGCGCGTGGAGTCCGAGATCAGGCCCGCGATGGCCAGCGACCCGCCGGACGGCATCTCGACGGTCGACTTGGCCGAACGCTTCTTGAGCGCCGGAATGGAGATGTTGGACAGCACCACGGCGCCTTCGTTGGTCAGCTCGCTGACCTCGGTATCGATGCGCAGGCTGATGCGGCCTTCCGACAGCACCACCGGCGTGAAGGCGAGGCCCACACCGAACTCCTTGAAGATCACCGAAAGCCTGCCGTCGCTGTCCACGACCGGGACCGGATATTCGCCGCCGGCCAGGAACTTGGCGGTCTCACCGGAGACGGCCGTCAGGTTGGGCTCGGCCAGCGTGCGGATCAGGCCGTCGCGCTCCAGCGCGCGCAGGGCCTGGGTCAGCTGTGTGTTGGCGCCGCCGAACCTGGTGGTGACCCCCGAATTGCCGAACGAGGAGGCGGACGGTCCGGCATTGTAGTTGCAGAGAATGCCGCTGGTCGCGCAAGTGATGCCGGTCGTGATATCGAATGCTGCGGTTCCCAGGCCTGGCAGCGGCACTGTTCCGAGACCGGCCGCGGCTGTGAGCGGCAATGCGTTGTCCGACAGCAGGGCCGTCGTGAAATTGCCGGAGTTGACGACCGCACCGATGTTCAAGCCGAACTGCTTGAGCAGGCTGCGCTGCACCTCGGAGATCGTCACCTTCAGCATCACCTGCTCTTCGCCCTCGATGTTGAGCAGGTTGATGACGAGCTTGCTGTCGCCGCCGCAGGCCGACGCCTGGTTCTGCGTCTGCTGCCTGTATAGGTCCGCGCTTTGCGTGGTCGATGTCTGTTTGTAGCTGAAACTATTGGAGGTGCCGCCGGGCCCGGCTTGGGTCGCGGCCGAGCTGGGACCCACATCCTTGTTGGCGGCCACGAATTGGCAGGCGATGTCGGCCGCGCGCTTGGCGTCGAGCGGCGTGCGCACGCTACCTGTCAGGGCGGCGCTGCTGCCGGCCATATCGGCCTGGATGTTCGATCCCGGTATCAGGCGCTTGAGGATGCCGTCGAGACCCTTGAGGTCGGCGCCGATCGAGATCTCCAGCGTCAGGATCTGCTGACCCTTGGAATCGAAGAAGAAGGCGTTCGTCTGACCAAGCTTCTTGGCGATCAGGAAGATGCGGTTGGAGGTCTGCACCACCGCATCCACCTTGTCGGGATCGGAGACCAGCACATCTCTCAGCTCGAACGGGAACTGCACGAGCAGCGACTTGCCCACGCCGATGGAAACCCGCTTGGCCAGGGGAAAATTGGCCCGCGCCGGCACCGTCAGCACCGAGTGCTGAGAGACGTCCTCGAATACTCCCTCTCTGGCCTCCTGCGCCATGCACGGCTGCTGCGCGCCCAAACTCCCGATTGTCGCGAGCAACAGCGCGATAAACCTCCCCCACCCCGCATTCCGCATGTTGCCAACCTTCCTGCCGGCTTTACTCGGTGCACTGGAGCAAGATCGTTTCTGATCGAAGCACGTGTTGAAGCACTGGGCTTCGATCACGGAACGTGAATCTTGCTCCGCAACTGAGGAACAGAGCAGGATGCACGCTTCGGCCGCGACGTTGCGACTGGAGTGAAGAGATTTCCGTCCGAAGCGATCCTGCACTGCTGTCACTAGTTGACGCCGTACGCGCGTGTCTGGACTCCATACTTGAGCACCTTGATCGAATCGCTGCGCTCCTTGGGAGCCGTCGCCTCGTCGCGCTTCTGCATGTCCGCGATGCTGCGCAGCGACAGTGAGATCTCGCCTGTGGCATTGGCCGAAGCCAGCTCCTCAGCTTGCGCCGGCGTCAATTCGAGCGTGGCCGTGTTGCCCTCGGCGAGCTTCTTGCCCTCCTTGGCCTCGATCAGCTGACCGATGGCGAGCACGCGGATGTTGCGGAACAGCGTGTCTGAGAGGGCGTCCTCGCTGCCCGAGCGGCCGCGCCGCCGCCGGGTCAGGATCACATCGACGCGGTCGTTGGGAAGGATCAGGCGGCCCGCCGCCGTCTCCTCCTTGATGCGCGTCGAGACGGCACGCATGCCAGCCGGCAGGATCGCCGCCAGCACGCCGCCGTCACCGGCCTTCACCAGCTTGAGCGAGGTGACCGGCTCGCCCGGCAGCATCGGCGAACGCGCCACGGCGCCGACGAAATCGTTGATCGCGTTCGGCCGCGCGCTGCGCTGGATATACTGAGGGCTGATCGAGTTCTGCGGCCAGTCCTGCCAGCGGAAATTCTCGGCGCTGGTGATCTGCCCGAGGCCGATTTCGTTCTTGGCCACCAGCACCTGGGTGGTGTTCGTTTGCACTTCTTCCCGAACCACGGTGGGCTGGCGGTTGACGAGACTCATGACGCCGAAAAAGGCGGCGAGACCGCACACGCCAGCAATGGCAACGCCCAGCAGCTGTGGTCGCTTCATCGCGCAATGGTCCCTTCTCTCGACGCCAAATCGCTTTCGAGTTGCACTAAATCTGGGCCACAATCGTCAACGGGTGGTTAACTAAAGTTGCAGATCGGTACGCCCAGGCGGCGACTTCTTCCGAAAGCAAACAACACATAACCACTTGTGTCGTGGGCGCCTCACCAACCGGCGAGGCGCTCGAACCAGATCGTCTGCGGAAACACGATCAGGGCACCCGCAGCCAGCGCGATGCCATAGGGAATGCCGCCATCCTGACGATGCAGGCGCAGCGCCCACGGCTGTCCGAGCAGGAAGCGCGGCAGCGGCACCGAGCGCACGGTCGCGAACGCACCGGCGATCATCCCTCCAGCCAGGGCAACGGATAGAAGATAGAGGGGTAGCGCATCGAAGCCGACCCACAGGCCGACCGCCGCCATCAGCTTGGCATCGCCGCCGCCGAACCAGCCGCCTGCAAACAGGCCGAACCCGACCAGCAGCATGAGGGTGCCCGCACCGACGTGCGCGGCCACGTCCCAAACTCCGAGCCCGGCCAGGAATGCCAAAGGAAAGAACGCCAGCACCAGGACGACCGAGATGCGGTTCGGGATCTTCATCGTGAAGATGTCCATCGCCGCCGCGAAAGCGACGGCGCCGGGCAGAACCGTCAGGACTGCAGCCTCCAGCACCATGCTTCGATTCCCTGCCTGATCGGCCGCCGCAACGGGCGCGAGACCGTCTGCGCCAGGCAGACGGTCTCGGAGCCGATTTGACCGGCAATCCGCCGAGTGTGTCTCGACGATTTGCCTGCCGCGCTTACTTGATGGCGTTGCTGACGTTGTTGAACGTGCCGCCGATGTTGGTGCCGAGAGCGCGGGCACCGCCGATGATGGCAACCGCAATGAGCGCGGCGATCAGGCCGTACTCGATGGCGGTCGCACCCGACTCGTCCTTCAGGAAACGCACGACGTAACTCTTCATGACAATTCTCCCACTGCTCCAGAACGCGCTTCTTTGCTTTTGCGCGGAATGTTCAGCCCTGCGGACCACCCGCCAAGCGGAACTGGCGGGACCGTATGCCCGCCCCATTAAAGTCGAGTTAAAATAATCGTCGGCGCGCCGGAGGATTTGCTAGGAAGCTATTGGCGTATTTTATGTTGAAAGCCACATTAACTATCGTTCTTCTGTCGAAACGCATAGTATATGTTGTCGCATTAAGAAATTTAACTTGGTCCCGAGGTGGAATTAACGGGTTAATGCGCGATTAGCGCCAGGCAAATCCAGATCGATTCAAATTCTTCCTATCGGCCGCTACTTGCCAGGGCCCAAAGCGAGTGTTCGCAAGGATCGTTAAGCGCCCTTGAAGCGGCCACAGCGCCACCCGCGCCATCACTACAACTGTTGTCATGCTGTCATCAGCGCGCGGGCTCGAGGCACGGCAGGTAGCCCGCTGTCTTTTTTGTCGCACGGCTGCATTTCTCCCCGCAGTTCTGGCCGCTGTTTCCAGGGAATTTTCTCTTTCTTCACTATTTGCATCGACATACTCGAAATCCGCTTATTCGCACAAGGATTGGGGCCGCCATGATCCGCTTCGTTCCCTTCAGGACGGTCGCGCGCCTGCTCGTCCTGCCGATTTTGGCTGGCGCAGCTATGCTCGCCGCGGCCGGATCGTGCCTTGCCCAGACCCGAACGGCAGAAGATCTGATCGTCAACTACGACCAGTCGCAGCTCGTGAAGCTGGCGCGACCCGCCGCCGAGATCATCATCGGCAACCCATCCATCGCCGAGGTCAACGTCCAGAACGGCAACCTGCTGGTGGTGACCGGCAAGACCTTCGGCATCACCAACATGATCATTCTCGACGCCCAGAAGAACATCATCCTGGACCAGCGCATCCTGGTGAAGCGCGACGAGGCCAAGGTCGTCAACCTGATGCGCGGCACCCAGCGCCAGTCCTACAACTGCACGCCGCAGTGCAACCCGTCCATCGTCATCGGCGACGAGGACGCCTACTTCGACAGCATCGCCAAGGCCTCCGAGAAGAAGATGGGGCTGTCCGAGAAGTCGGCCGAACAGAGCGGTCCGAGCACCGGTCAATAGGGCACTCTATTCTTCCAGTAGAGCGGGGCGAGGTGAATCGCTTCGTGCGACTTTCAGGACAAATTTTACCAAAAACAAATGTATTGGCCGCGATTTACGGCCTCTTCAGCACCTTCCTCGCATCCTCCCTACAACGAAGACGTTGCGTAGGGAAGGCCGTGCAATGGCCCAGTTTTCAAACCGCGCGCGTGCGCGCGCCAAGCTTCTGACACGCCGCTTGCGGAGCGACGAGCGTGGCTCTGCCGCCGTCGAGTTCGCGATCGTGGCGTTGCCGTTCCTGCTGCTGCTGGTCGGCCTGATCTCGATATCCCTGTACTTCTTCACGAACTTCACCATGGAAAGCGCCGTCCTGAATGCGGCCCGCGCCATCCGCACCGGGCAGCTGCAGCAGGGACAGGGCGCCTATTCCGGCATGACCACCAACGACGACAAGCGCGCCGCCTTCAAGGCCATCATGTGCTCCAAGGCGCCCACCTTCCTCGACTGTGCCAACCGGGCCGTGGTGCTGGTGCAGAGCAGCAGCAGCTTCGGCGGCATCGTCGAGCCGAACTGCGCCAACGACGGCACCATGGTCAGCCAGTCCTCGTCCAACTTCAGTCCGGGCGCCGCCAGCTCGGTGGTGCTGGTGACCGTCTGCTATTCCTGGAAGTTCGGCGGCCAGCTGCCGATCTTCAAGATCAGCAACCTCAGCGACGGCTCCATGCTGATGCAGGCCTCGGCCGCATTCCGCACCGAACCCTACAATTGAGGCCTGTGGCCGTGCATCCATCTCCAACCCAAACCTGTGCCCGAGAGTTCGCCATGCCGAGCCGCCCGACCCGCCCCTCTCCGTTCGCATGCGTCGGCTTCTCGCAGCCTGGCAGGCCGATACGCGCGGCGTCGCCGCCATCGAGTTCGCGCTGGTCGCCCCGCTGATGGCTGCCATGTTCGTCGGCGCCGTGGAGATGAGCCAGGCCATCACCGTCGATCGCCGGGTGACGCAGATCGCCGGCTCCACCGCCGACCTCGTCGCGCGCGCGGACAAGACCATCGCGCAAAGCGAGATCTCCGACATCATGCGGGTCGGCAGCTACATCCTGAAGCCCTACAGCGCCACCCCGATCAGGATCGTGCTGCGCAACGTCACCTCCTCGCCCGCCAACGCCTCGCAGACCAAGCAGTCGTGGACCTGCTCATACAACGGCACCGGCGGCACGCAGACCTGCGAATGCACCAACACGAGCTTCCCGCTGCCCGCCAATATGGTGACGACCAACGACAGCGTGGTGGTGGCCGAGGTGACCTATGACTACGTTCCTCTCGTCTTCAACTACGTCATGAAGAACACGTGGGGCGGAGGCGGCGCATCCTACCGGCTCTCCGAGACCATCTACATGAAGCCGCGCAGCCAGAGGGCGATGCTGCTGCAGCCCGACGGCACGACGCCGTGTGCCGATCCGACGTTCTAGCGTCGCGTTCTGCAGCCGCACTTTGCTTGTGCCGGCACCCTCGACCCATCCTGCCGTTCGTCCGGACTCTGCGAATTCGCCGCCGCAATCAGCGGTTGCAATTGCCGAGCAACCCCCTTTCCACCTATGCTGGCAGACTTCTGCGAGCTCGCAGGGCACGCACACACGCCGCGGGACGGCCATGGGACGACGGTCAACGCATACGCCGCAGCAGCTGCGCGAGCTTATCCTCAACGCGGCGCAGGAGATTATTCAATCTCAGGGCTTGGCCGGACTGTCGGCCCGCGAGATCGCGCGGCGCATCGGCTACTCGCCCGGCACCATCTACAACATGTTCCAGAACCTGGACGACGTGGTGCTCAACGTCGAGGCACGCGTGCTCGATGCGCTCGATGGGCGCCTGATCGGCGTGCTGCGCGGCGACGGCGATGAGAACGGACGCGTCGAGCGGCTGGCGCAGGCCTACCTTGCCTTCACGCAGGAAAACCCGCGCCTGTGGAACCTGCTGTTCGAGCACCACATGCCGACCAACAGCGAGCTGCCGGCCTGGTACCAGCAGAAGCTCGAAGGCTTGATGCGGCGCGTCGAGGAGGCGCTGGGACCGCACTTTCAGGCCGGCCAGGACGCGGAGCGGCAGCGCGCTGCACGCGTGCTGTGGGCCGGCGTGCACGGCATCACCTCGCTGTCCACGGCCGACAAGCTGTCGGTCGTCACCAACGAGACGGCGAGCCGCCTGATCGAGGATCTGGTCGGCACCTACCTCGCCGGCCTGTCCAGCCTGCGCTGCGGCACCAGCAAGGGCAGCCTAGGCGATGGCTCGTTTTGGCTTCTCCCTCTCCCCGTGCTTACGGGGAGAGGGTCGGGGTGAGGGGCAGAAACATTGCGCTGCGGAGCTATCGCTGCCCCTCACCCTAACCCTCTCCCCACGAAGAGGTGGGGAGAGGGGACATCGCGCGCCAGCAGGTGGGCGATGGCGTTGGCGTAGAAGCGCAGCAGCGCTTCTTCCTTGGCATTGGCGCGATAGACGCCGTCCTCGAGCCGCACCAGGTGCCGCATCAGCAGCATGCGCAGGCCGACCTCGACGGCATACTCCTGATCCTGGCGGGGGATGTGCACATGCGCGCCCTCGGCCCTTCAGCGTCTCCATCAGCTCGAACACCGCGCCCTTGATCTCCAGGCTGGACAGGCCGCGCTCGCCGCCGGCCAGGATGGCGGTCGCCACCAGCGACACCGGCAGCGCCGGCACCACGCGCCCGACCTCGTGCATCAGCCGATTGCCGAGCCGCTCGATCTCGGCAAAGCGCTGCTCGGGGGCAAGCGCGCGCAAATCGACGCCGCGCTCGCCAAGATAGCCGCGCAGCGACATCGGGTTGCCGAAGCTGACGCAGGCATAGCCATAGCGATGCCAGCGCCCGCGCAGCCGCAGCCACAAGCTGCGCAGCAGGAAGCCGGTCAGCACCACGGGATTGAAGGCGAAGCGCGGACGCTCGCCCTTCGGCGTCGAGGCCGCCGCCGTCAGGATGCGATCCTCCAGCACGCGGTCGTAGTTGAGGCCGACCGGCACGAACACGATATCGCGGCCGCCCTGCGGATCGAAACCCGACACCATGTAGCTGAGCAATCCGAGCTTGGGCGGGCGCAGCGCGCCGTCACGCGTCAGGCCGCCTTCGGGAAACACCGCCTGCGCGACGCCCGATGCGGTCGCCAGGTGCACATAGCGGGCCAGCACCTTGCGATACAGCGCGTTGGAGCTGTCGCGGCGCACGAAATAGCCGCCCATGGCGCGGATCAGGCTCTGCAGCGCCCACACCCTGGCCCACTCGCCCACCGCGTAGCTGAGCGCCGAGCTTTGCGAGACCAGGTAGGTCACCAGCACGTAGTCCATGTTGGAGCGGTGATTGATGACGAACACCACCGAGGCATCGTCCGGCACCTGGTAGAGCCTGGCCTCGTCGATGGCGCCGAGCCGCACGCGGTAGAGCGCGGTCGACAGGCGCTTGGCCAGCGCGGTGCCGACCCGGAAATAGGTGTAGGCGCTGAACGAGGGGATGATCTCCTTGGCGTAGCGGCGCGCGCGGGCGTGCGCGACCGACTTGGGCTCCCCCTTCTCCTTGGCCTCGTCCTCGACCGCCTTCAGGATATCGGGATCGAACATCAGCTGCTCGATCAGCCGGCGCCGCCGCGCCAGCTTGAAGGGCGGGATCTTGAGGCGAAGCCGCTGGTTCAGCTCGTCGATGGCGCGGTTGGCGCGCCGCCTGAGCCACCAGCCGAGCGCCGGCCCGAACAGCCGGTCGATCAGGGCGACGACCGCGAGCACGCCCACCAGCACCGCCAGCCACAGCGGAATGGTCACCGTCGATGCCACCGCTGATGCCATCCTTGGTGTCCTCCCCCGAGGTAACCGTTATTTTTTTCTGCCAGCAGCGTAGCCGGCCGCAGCGCCCAAGGCGAGCCTCGCATGAGCGAGGTCAGCGGGCGGATAACCAGTTCTCTTGGTATGCTGCCCTCGAACACGATTCATCCAGGTGAGCGCCATGCAAGAGCTGCGCATCCGGACCATGCGGCCGGACGAAATCGCCATCGCCGTCGATTGGGCGGCGGCGGAAGGCTGGAACCCGGGCCTCGTCGATGCCGCCTGCTTCGCCACCGTCGATCCCGGCGGCTTCATGATCGGCGAGCTGGACGGTGCCCCTGCCGCCATCATCTCGTGCGTCAATTACGATGCGAACTTCGCGTTCCTCGGCTTCTACATCGTGCGCAAGGACCTGCGTGGCCACGGCCACGGCTTGCGCATCTGGAACGCCGCCATCGCCCACGCCGGCACCCGCGTGATCGGGCTCGACGGCGTGGTGGCGCAGCAGGCGAACTACAGGAAATCGGGGTTCAACTTCGCCTACGCCAATATCCGCTACGGCGGCATTCCCAGTGCGCCGGATGCGCCGCGCGCTGGCGTCGTCGCGCTCGGCGACGTGCCATTGGCGGCCGTCGAGGCCGATGACGCCACCGTGTTTCCGGCCGCACGCAGCGCTTTCCTGCAAGCGTGGATCGGCGCGCCCGGCCATGTCGGGCGCGCGCTCGTCCGCGATGGCCGGCTCGCCGCCTGGGGCGTGATCCGCCCATGCCGAACCGGCCGCAAGATCGGCCCCCTGGTCGCCGACGACCGCGCCGCCGCCGAAGCCGTGCTGGCAGCCTTGCTGGCCGACGCGGGCAGCGGCGAAATCTTCCTCGACGTCCCGAGCATCAACCGCGATGCCGTCGCCCTGGCGCAGGTGCTCGGCCTGTCGCCGGTGTTCGAGACCGCCCGCATGTACACCGGCGCAATCCCGCCGCTGCGCCTGGAGAGGGTGTTCGGCGTCACGACGTTCGAACTGGGGTAGCGGGCAGGTACCGCACGCTTGGCGCTGGCTTCGTGCTGGCGCCGTCAGCGCGCGCCCTTCCTCACGCTCAGCTTCTTCAGCTGGCGCATGTCGTTGGCGGCTTCCGCAAGCAGCCAGTTCCTGAAGGTGACGATCTTGGGTAGCGTTGTCGTCGCGTTCGGACAGATGATCCAGTAGGTCTTGGACAGGCGCAGCTCGTCGGTAAAGGGCCGCACCAGCCTGCCGTTGATCAGGTCGGTTGCGGCAAGCGTCGTGCGGGCGAGCGCTACGCCCTGTCCGTCGATCGCCGCATCGATCACCATGCTCGCCCGATTGAGCACCGGCCCGTGCGACAACTCGGCACCATGCACACCGGCCGCCTCCAGCCATCTCGCCCAATCCTTGCGGTCGTCGACATGGAGAAGCGGAAACTTGAGCACGTCGGACGGCTTCGCCAGGCGGTTGCGGCCTGCCAGCAGCTTGGGGCTGCACACGGCGAACAGCTGCTCCGAGCTGAGGCGCACCACGTCGAGGCCGGGCCAACTGCCGTCGCCATGCCGCACGGCAAGGTCCACATCCTCGCGCGCGAAATCGACATGCTGCAGGGTGGCCGACACCCGCAGGTCAATGCTCGGGTGCTCCTCCGCGAACCGGCCGAGGCGGTTCACCAGCCACTTGGCCGCGAAGTCGGGCGAGGTGCTGACCGTGAGGACGCCGGAACTCTGCCGCTGTAGCAGGCGCTCCGTTCCCAGCGCAATGCGGTCGAGCGCATCGCGCAGTACGACCAGATACTCACGGCCCGCTTCCGTGATGATCAGGCGCTGACGCTCGCGATTGAACAGCTTGACCCCTAGCTCCGCTTCCAGGGCTTTCACCTGATGGCTCACCGCGCCCTGCGTGACGCACAGCTCCTCGGCGGCCCGCGTGAAGCTTTCGTGGCGGGCTGCGGCCTCGAAAGCCCTGAGTGCATTCAGCGGGGGAAGGCGGCGGAGCATGGGCCCTCAGTCATGAGAAAAACTAAGGCAGGGTAGAGAAACGATGCTTTGCCGGCAACGCAATCCTGGCCTTATGAGAATGCTCCGTAACACGAACAACCGGAGCATTCCCAATGAAGACGACATCGGCTCGAGCATCCGAGCGTTACCCTGCTGAGCAAGCCCGCCCTGCAGAACAGCATTCATCCGTGCTGAGCGCAGCGCTCCGTACAATGCTGCTCTGGAGCATGCGGAGCCGCCAAAGAAAGGCGCTGCGTGAACTGGCGTGCCGACCGCACCTCCTGCGTGATGTCGGGCTCAATCGCGAGCAGGCCCTGCACGAGAGCGCCAAGCCTTTCTGGCAGCGGTGAACCGTTGGACTCTGGTCGCACGCGCACTCTCCAACCGAAGGAGGACATGATGCCCATCGCATGCGCACCTGGACGACTTCGCCGCGAGCACACCAAGCGCGCCGCGGAGCTATCTGGCACGTCGGGGCGAATCTAACGCTCCTCGGAGCCATTTGCACAGCATTGCCGGAGGCTTTCCTTGCCTTCCGCCGCTATGAGCGCTCACGCTCAATGAGCGTTTCTCATGACATGGCCATCAGAGACGCACTGGCGGTCGGACATGAAAGCGATTGCGGCGCCATTGCGCGGGTGTCGCCTTGCGCGCCACCGGCCAAGGTGACGGCGATGCGCCGGGCGAAGGGGTATCGGAACGTCAATCCTCCGGCGCACCCGCAGGGCACAGCGCCACGGTGCCCTGCGTTGCGCTTCCGTTGACATTGGTATCACGTCATGATACGACAACCTCAACGGATGAGTGGTCGTGATCAAGAGCTTCAAGGACAAGCGCGCCAAAGCCATCTTCGAGGGCGACCAACCGGGCAAAGTGTTCCCTGCTGATCTGATCCGGCCCGCCCGCCGCAAACTCATCATGCTCGCCGAGGCGAAGGCACTCAAAGATTTGCGCAGCCCGCCGAGCAACGTCTCGAAGCCCTGAAGAAAGATCGCGTCGGGCAGCACTCCATCAGAATCAACGATCAGTGGCGGATCTGCTTCGTTTGGACAGGCAGCGACGCAGAGGATGTGGAGATCGCCGACTATCACTAGCAATGGACAAGCTGGCCAAATGAGCAAGAACCCACTAGCTCCCGTGCATCCGGGAGAAATCCTGCGCGAGGAGTTTCTCACGCCTCTCGACATGACCTCCTACGCGCTCGCAGCAGAGTTGCACGTGCCGCGCACCCGTATCGAGCGCCTGGTGCGTGAGGAAACCGCGGTCACGCCGGACACTGCCCTGAGGCTCGCCCGCTACTTCGGCACCACGCCCGAATTCTGGCTCGGCATCCAGAACCGCTTCGATGTCGAAACGGCGCGCCAGACGCTCGATGCCGACATCGCCGCGATCAAACCGCGCAAGACTGCGTGACCCTATCGCCCCTTGGTATTCCATCAGCCGTGGTGCCCCGACGAAGGCACACCACGCTTGTGAATTAGTGCCAGCTGGCCTGTAAGCCGGGTTCTGTCTGGAGGTTTCCCTCCGCGACGGCCATTCATCTGGGACGCGGATTGCTCCGCGCCTCGAGCAACCAACCCGGGCGGCGGCGAGGATCGCGCTGGCACCGAGTCTGCCCCGAGCGCCGTGCCGCCCCTATTCGGTCTTGCTCCCGGTGGGGTTTGCCATGCCGCCTCCGTTGCCGGACGCGCGGTGCGCTCTTACCGCACCTTTTCACCCTTGCCTGACGGGTTGCCCCGCCCGGCGGTCTGTTTTCTGTGGCACTTTCCCTGGGGTTGCCCCCGGCGGCCGTTAGCCGCCACCGTTGATCCCTGGAGCCCGGACTTTCCTCCACCGGGCGCGTGTGGCCGCAAAGCCTGTTCGCCCGGCAGCGACCGTCCGGCCAGCTGGCAGGGGGAATAAGGGCCTTCGCGGCCCGCAGGTCAAGGGGCGCGTCATCAGGCCTTGCGGATGCACCGTCCACGTGAAACATTGCCGCCGGCTGCAACCGTGCAGCAGTCCATCAGCAAGAGGAGAGGTCCGGCAAGCCTGAACCGGCCTCGAAGCCGTGTTCGAGATTGCCGTCGTCCTGGTCCTCGTTGCGCTCAACGGGCTGTTTGCGCTTTCCGAGCTTGCCCTGGTCTCCTCCCGCCGCTCCCGCCTCAGGGCGCTGGCCGAGCAGGGCCGGCGCGGCGCCAGGCGCGCGCTGGAGCTGGCCTCCGACCCCGGCCGCTTCCTCTCCACGGTGCAGATCGGCATCACGGCCGTCGGCCTGATCGCGGGCGCCTACTCCGGGGCCACCCTGACCAAGGACCTGGAGCGCATCCTCCTGGAGCGTGGCGTACCCGACGGCGTCGCCGACTGGGCGTCCTACATCGGCGTGTTCGCGGCCATCACCTACGTCTCGCTCATCATCGGCGAGCTGGTGCCGAAGAACCTGGCGCTGCGCCATGCCGAGCGCATCGCCTGCGCGGTGGCGCCGCTGATGTCGTTCCTGTCGCGGGCGGCCGCACCCGCGGTGTGGCTGCTCGATGCGTCGACCCGGGTGGTGTTCTTCATCCTGCGCCAGCGCCAGCCGACCAAGAGCACGGTGACGGAAGAGGAGATCAAGAGCCTGATCGCCGAAGCGGAATCGGCCGGCGTGCTGGAGAGCGGCGAGCACCGCCTGATCTCGGGCGTGCTGCGCCTCGGCGACCGGCCCGTGCGCGGCCTGATGACGCCGCGCGCCGACGTCGACTGGGTCGACCTGACGGCCAGCAAGGAGCAGCAGCTCGCCGCCATCATCGCCACGCCGCACACCCGCGTGCCGGTCGGAACCGGATCGGCCGACATGCTGGTCGGCGTGCTGCGCACCCGCGAGCCGCTGGCGGCGCTCGCCACCGGCCAGGAGTTCGACATCCAAGCCTACGTGCGCAAGGCGCCGATCGTGCCCGAAACCATGGATGCGCTCGAGGCCCTCGAGATGCTGCAGCAGGCCGAGGTGCCGATGGCCCTGATCCACGACGAGTACGGCCACTTCGAAGGCATCGTCACGCCTGCCGACGTGCTGGAGGCGATCGCCGGCATGTTCCGCTCCGATGCCGAGGGCGAGGAGCCGTCCGCCATCCCGCGCGACGACGGCTCGTGGCTGCTGGCGGGCTGGATGCCGGCCGACGAGATGGCCGACCAGCTCGGCATCACCCTGCCGGCCCGCCGCGACTATCAGACGGTGGCGGGCTTCGTGCTCGCCCACCTCATGCATCTGCCGGCCACCGGCGAGGCGGTCGAGGTGTCCGGCTGGCGCTTCGAGGTGGTCGACCTCGACGGACGCCGCGTCGACAAGGTACTGGCGACGCGCGCGCTGCCGACCCGCCGCCGCGTGACCGGCTGAGCCCTCAGGCCGGCTCCTTGTGCCGCGCCAGCGCCGCCGACCAGTTCTCGCCCCAGTCATGGCCGAGCTGGTCGACGATGCTGCCGTCCTTCTCGAAGAACTTGTTGGGAATCTGGAAGACCGCAATCATGAGCGCGCCCTCCGGCGCCTTGACCGCATGCCGACTGCCCGCCGGCCGCCAGATGAAATCGCCGGGGCCTGCCTCGACGCCCTGGTCGGGCCCTTCGTGGTCGACCAGCCGACCCTCGATCATGTAGGTCTGCTCGATCAGGACATGCTCGTGGTCGGGCAGCCCCGCGCCGGGGTCCATCTTCACCAGCACTGTTGCCAGCCCCGTTTCCTTATCGATGAGCAGGGTCTTCACGTGGCAGCCTGGAAAACGGATCGGCGTCCAGGGCAGATCCTTCACCTTCACCAGCCGGGACGCGAGAGGCTCGAGGCCTTCGTGATTTTTTGCATTGGGTGTGAATGCGGTCGTCAAGGTTCCCTCCTTTGGTGTCGCGAGGACTTTGCCGATTGTTCGGCTTGGCCGCGATCCTACGCCTCGGGAACGCGTGTCGTACAGCCCGTCGCTTGTCAGCTCCCCCGCGCACGCCCTTTCGCCTTCGCAGCCCAGCCGCGCAGCACGCTCGGCGGTCGCGTCGTCCATCGGGAAGAAGCTCTCGATGCGCAGCTCCTGGGCCGTGACATCCTGCGGCGTGCCGAGCGTGGCAATGGTCGTGAACAGCGACAGTGCCGTCTTGCCCTTGCGAAAGTGCATCGGCAGCACCGGACCGCTGCCAGCCTCCGACCGCGGGCCCTTCAGGACCGCCGACACGCCCTTGTAGGCCAGCAGGCGGTCGAGCAGCGCGCCCGTCTCGTCGCTGCCGTCGGCGGCGGCATCGGCCTCGACGCTGCGGATGAAGTAGCGCACCACCTCGGCCCAGTTGACGAGGTGGGGCCGCAGCACGTCGGGCGCCACCAGCGCATCGGCCAGGTTGATCGGCGTGCCGGGCGCAATCGGCCCGACCAGGAACTCGACCAGGCGGACCGCGCCGCCGTTGGCCTTGAGCAGGCGCCAGTGCCGGTCGACCGCGACAGCGGGATACGGCTCCTGCTGGGCCAGCATGCGATCGACCGCATTGGCGACCTGCGCCAGCTCCGGCGCATCGAGGCCGCTCTCGCGCCAGGTCGGCGCGAAGCCGGCCGCCAGCAGCAGCGCATTGTGCTGGCGCAGCGGGATGTCGAGCGCTTCGGCCAGCCGCAGCACCATCTGCCGGCTCGGCGATGCGCGGCCCAGCTCCAGAAAGCTCAAATGCCGCTGCGAGATCTCGGCCCGGCCGGCCAGCTCCAGCTGCGACAGACCTCGGCGCTTGCGCCACCACTGCAGCCTGGCGGCAAAGTCGGCGCGGCTCGTCATGAGTACCTGCCAGGTAGTTGCCGATACGATCTCCGTCCGCAACATGGCACACCTGATCGAGGCACGGGAGACGCGGGTGGGCGAAGCGGCCGGCGTTCTGATCGCGATCGTATCGAGCAGCCTCGGCGGCACGGCGGCTGCGGTCACGCGCTATCTGGTCGGCAACGCCGACGCCGTCACGCTCGCCATCCTGCGCTGGGGGATCGGCTTCCTGTGCGTGCTGCCGGTCGCACTGCTACTGCGCGTACGCTGGCCGCCGCGCAGCGACTGGCCGGCCGTGGCCGCTCTCGGCGCCTGCTACTTCGGCCTGTTCTTCGTGCTCTACAACATCGCCGTCAGCTACACGACGGCGGCGCGCGCCAGCCTCGCGCTGTCCACCTTGCCGCTGCAGACCATGCTGGTCGCCGCCCTGCTCGGCATCGAGCCGCTCACCGCGCGCAAGACGGCCGGCGTCGCCATCGCCATGCTCGGCGTGTTTGCCGCCCTCGCCTCCGGCTTGTCGGCGGCCCCGGCCGGAGCCTGGCGCGGCGAGCTGATCATGACCGGCGCCGTGCTGTGCATGGCGTTCTACAACGTCTGGTCCCGGCCTTTCATCGTCCGCTCGAGCGCGCTCGGCTATCTCACCGTCGGCATGGGCGCCGGCGCGGCCTGCTGGTGCTGATCGGCACGCTGACCGGACGCGTGGCGGTGCTGGCGACCTTCGGCACCGCGCAATGGATCGCCGGCATCTATCTCGGCGTCGCCGGGGGTGCGCTCGCCTTCATCCTCTGGGTGATGGCCCTGCAGAAGGCGAGCCCGACCCGGGTCGCCAACACCATGACGGTCAACCCGATCGCGGCCGGCCTGCTGGCGGCGCAGCTGGTCGGCGAGCCGATCACGGTGCATCTGGTCATCGGCCTGATCGCGGTGTTCGCCGGCATCTGGATCGCCACCACGCCGTCCGCGCGCACCGCGTAGCGGGCTCAGCCCCTGCCGGAAGCACCGAACCGCTCCTCGGACCTCGCCTTCGCCTTGGCGGCCTCGACCTCGCGGTCGCGGGGCGGAGCGTTGGTGACCAGTGTCGCCAGCAACTCGTGCATCACCTCCGTCACCTGGTCCACGGCCCGGTTGAAGGCCTGCTCGTTCTGCTTGGAGGGCCGCGCAAAGCCGCTCAGCTTGCGCACGAACTGCAGGGAGGAGGCGCGAATCTCATCTTGCGTCGCCGGCGGCTCGAAGTTGTACAGGGTCTTGATATTCCGACACATAAGGGCCTCATCAACCATGCCCCCGCGCCAATGGCGCGCAGGCGTATTTTTTGCCGAGTATGCCATAAGATGGCACCCAGCAACTGCCGCGACGGGCGAGGGATTACGCGTGACAACAATGGCAAGCCTTGACGGGCGTACGGTCGAACTGCGTGCGGCTGAGCGTGGCCGTAGCCATGCTCGTGTGTGCCATGGCGCCTGCCGCCAGTGCCGCCGACTGCGGCAATGATGCCGAGGGCTTCGATGCCTGGCTGACGCGCCTGAAACGCACGGCCGTGACGCAGGGCATCTCGCCCGCGGCGGTCAACTCCGGCCTCGCCGGCGTCAGCTACGATCCGAACGTAATCCGGCTCGATCGCTCGCAGCGCTCCTTCAAGCTCAGCTTCGAGGAGTTCTACGCCCGCCGCGTCGGTGCATCGCTCATTCGCCGCGGCCAGACCCTGATGCGCACGCATGCGGCGACGCTCGACCGCATCGAGCAGCGCTACGGCGTGCCGGGCCCGATCCTGATCTCCATCTGGGGCCTGGAGACCAACTACGGCTCCGACAGCAGCGGCAAGTTCTCCGTCATGCGCTCGCTGGCGACGCTGTCCTATGACTGCCGCCGCACCGAATTCTTCACCGCGCATCTGCTCGATGCCCTGCGCATCGTCGAGCGCGGCGACCTCAACCTCGCGCAACTGCGCGGCGGCTGGGCCGGCGAGATCGGCCACACGCAGTTCATGCCGTCGGGCTACTTCAAGTACGCGGTCGATTTCGACGGCGACGGACGCCGGGACCTGGAGGCCAGCGTGGCCGACATGCTGGCCTCCACCGCGAACTTCCTGAAGGGTCACGGCTGGCAGGCCGGGCAGGGCTGGGAGCCGGACTCGCCCAACTATGCCGTCATCAAGGACTGGAACAAGGCCGAGGTCTATCAGCGCACCATCGCCGTGATGGCCTCCAAGCTCGCCGAAAGCCGCTGAGGCAGATCAGGCCGTCGCGCGTTCCGAGCCTTGCGGCCATAGCCATCGCGCAGCAGCCAGCGCGGCGATGGCTCCCACGAGCTGTGCCGCAACGAAGGCCGGTACGTTCCACGGGGCGATGCCGGCAAACGTGTCGCTCAGGCTCCGCGCGATTGTGACGGCCGGATTGGCAAACGACGTCGAGGCGGTGAACCAATAGGCCGCGGTGATGAACAGCCCGACCGCATAGGCAACCGAGGCCGGAGCCACCGCCACGCATCCGAGTATCGCAAGCAGCAGGCCGAAGCTCGCAACACTCTCGGCCAGCCATTGGCCGGAGCCGGAGCGAACCGTCGTCGACAATTGCCACATCGGCAGCTCGAACATGGCATGCGCGAGCCACACGCCGGCTACCGCGCCGGCGACCTGCACCGCCACATAGGGAAGCAGGTCGCGCAGCGGCAGCTCGCCGCGCATCGCGAAGACGAGACTCACAGCGGGATTGAAGTGCGCTCCCGAGACCGGACCGAAGATCAGGATCAGCACGACCAGGATGGCCCCGGTTGGCAGCGTGTTGGCAAGCAGCGCCAGCGCCATGTTGCCGCCGGCGAGGTTGGCCCCCATGATGCCCGAGCCGACCACGGTCGCCAGCAGTAACCCCGTGCCGATCGCTTCCGCCAGCAACCGCCGCGACCGCGACGGGCGCAGCATCACGCCACCTTCGGGTTGGTCGACGTCGATCCGGCTATCCCGCCGATATCCCGAAGCTTGGCGGTAAGCGCGAGCCGGCTCAGCGACTCGGTCGGCAGATTGACCAGCAGAGAAATGCGGTTTCTAGGTAGGTGAAAGCGGTCACGAACGCACGCTCCTTGGCAATGTCGCTGCCCTCGACGGCGGCAGGGTCCTCGATGCCCCAGTGAGCGGAGATCGGTTGGCCCGGCCATAGAGGACATGTTTCGCCGGCCGCGTTGTCGCAAACGGTCAGCACGAAATCCATCTTGGGCGCGTCGGGGGTCGCGAACACCTCCCAGCTCTTGGACGCGAGGTGATCGGTCGGATAGCCGAAGCTCTCCAGCACCTTCAGCGCAAAGGGATTGACCGCACCCTTCGGCATGCTGCCGGCGGAGTAGGCGCGGAAGCGGCCGGCACCGTCCTTGCGCAGGATCGCTTCCGCCATGATGGAGCGAGCCGAATTGCCAGTGCACAGAAACAGCACGTTGAGTTCTGCCGTCATCGCTCGATCTCTCAGTTCGAGCAGCACGCGGCTGAGCTGCTGTCGGCCACTTGGGCTGGCTCGCAGCATCGGACTGTAAGCGTCTGCGCGCTCTGCGGCCGGGAGCTGCCATAGGTCGTGGCCTCCCCGGTGGTCAGAAACGTCTCCCAGGCGATGCCGGCCGGATCATCGACCCACGACTTTTCCGACTTCGCATAGCAGCAGGTGGTCTTGCCCTCGTCGAGAACGGGGCGACCCGCTTCCTTCAATCGGTCGTAGACTTCGATGGTCACGCTCAAAGCGAAATCCCAAGCTTGCGCACAGGATGCACACAGATTTTCTGTCATTGAGCGGAGGTCGTCCGTCTGCTAGCGAGGGAGCAGTGGAAGGCCATGAACCCTCCACTGCTGCCCGCAAACCGGAAAGAGCCGGCTGGCGGGGGTCTCGCTAGGAGACAGGCGGAACGTTTCCCGTAAAAGCCCAATCAGTCAAGCAGCCGGCTCGCCCTTGTTAACAGGAGAGCCGTCATGTTCGATATCATCGAAGAACGCTTCATAGCCTCCAACGCCGCAATCAAAACGATCCTTGAGGTTCTGATCGGAACCGGGACGGTGGCACCTCATGCTGTTGGTCGCTTGTTCCGTGGCCAATCGCGAGAGTGTCTGGACCGCGGAGAGGCGTTAGCCGGGGCACTACTACTGGGCTTCGCGGAGTTTGCAGAAGATCCAGACCGAATTGCCGGACGACGTCTTCTAAACGAACCACCTCACGGGAGCGCGTAACGAGGTCCGGATCGGGGCCAAGCGCGTCAATCATTTCGTCCTCGTCTGACTGCGCTTGGCCTTGCGCTCCGCGATCATCTCATCGTGCCGCTTCGGCGGCGTGTTCAGAATTCGTTTGAGCGTTTGCTCGCGGATGCGCTCGGTCTCTTGAGGGCTCCGCTCATCGTCTTCCGATTTTCGAGGTGGCTTGACCATGCTCATGCCCGCATTTCACCGCTTCCCGAGGAAGCCGAGATCGTCGGCCAACTCTTAGCAGGGTACGGCGAGGTTGACTTCACGTTCGCCATCGCTGTGGCGAAGATTTGCGGGGACGAAGACACGATCCTCCGCGCAATCTTTCGCATGAAGACAGAATTGTCGCGCGTTAGGCTTGCGGAAACTCTAGGGGCTGCGCCTCTTGCCCCGTACAAGAGCTTGCAGGGCAGCTTCATCTATGCGGCGGGCTGCGTTCGTCACTGCTTGTCGCTTAGAAACCAGTACGCGCATTGCCGCTGGAACGACCATGAGAAGGGCGGTCTGTTCTTCACGGACCTTGAAGAAGCAGCCAACTCCGAAACCGGCTTGCCGTTCGAATGGCTTCACGTGGACGTTCCCCTGCTCCAAGAGCAGGAAGAATTCTTCATCCACACTAGGCGCTGCCTTCGACCGAAGCGGCATAACTCGCCGGATCGGCACCCTCCCCCGTGGCGAGCCTCAGGCTTCGCTGCCCCGCCAGGACAGCCTTCTCAGAAATCGAAACGCGCTTCCCGCAAACCATGATTGGAATTCGAGCGCCGGCCTGTCGACGAGGCATATCCGTGGGCGTGCTAAGTCAAGTACATACTTCCCGATTTGTGTTTGTAACCGTCGCATTGACGGCAATGGGGACCAACTGCGCGTTCGCAGATGATCGGCAGTTCCAAACTTCAGGGAGACACGCTCAAGAAGGCGGTGTCGGGCAAGACCGTCCACTTGGCTACGCCGCTCGGCACGCTGCCGATCCGGTTTCGCATGAATGGCACCATGTCAGGCACTGCCGGTGATCTGGCAGCCTATACCGGATCGGCCGCCGACAGCGGGCGCTGGTGGGTGAGCTCGGAGAAACTTTGCCAGCGCTGGCAAACTTGGCTTGACCGCAAGATCTACTGCTTCAGCCTTCGCCAGGAAGGCAGCGTCGTGCACTGGGTGCGCAACGATGGACTGAGTGGCAAAGCGACCATCGTTCGCTGACACCACGCATGCACAGCTGACCTGTTTTACTGACGCGATACATACCCGCGCAGCACCTTCCTGTCATAGGGCGGGGTGGTGCGTCGTAGGACAACAATCACATCGTGTCCCCGCTTGCGTGCGATGCGGTCGGCTAGGGCGGAGCGCTCGCCCCGAGGAAGTTGCGCCTTGAGAGCCGGCCGTGGGGTGGGCGTGGGCGCGAGACCTGCGCGCTGACAATCCGTAGCCGGTCTGAAGCTGTCCTCTATTCGCTCGACCACCGGGTCGAAGAGGCGGCGCTGGGCGGAGGGGTAGACCATGGCAAAGCTGGTGATCAGCCGGCCACCGCAGGTGAACATGACCTTCTCGTAGAATATGCGGCCGCCACCCTCCCCCGAGAGAGCAAACCAACTCCCGCCCGTGCGGCGGTAGTCGATCTGGTAATCCGGGTAGGAATGACGGGCGATGTATTCCTGGTAGGTCGTCGGCGTGTAGCCGAACTCATTAGGGAGGGCGCCGACCAGCAGGCGCGCGTCGTCATCTGAAGATGCGAAAACCTGTCCGTCGCCCGCTTCCGCCGCCCGCTCCGTAACGAAAAGATCGGGGGGATATTGGAGGGTGAAGCCGTAGCGTTCGTTGCGATACTGTCGCCAGTCCTGCGCGGCGGCCGCGGCTGCTCCCAGCACCAGATGCGCGCCGACGCAAAGGCCCAATGCAATCTGGCGATGACAAAACATGGCTTTGCTCCTGGGGTTACGCGGCTACGGCCTGCGCAGCATCTCCTGGCGCAGGGTCTGATAGTCGCGCGCACTGTGGCCGGGGACGGTTGTTTCGGCAACCGAAGGGCCCTCTGGCACCCGCTCCGGCGCCGGCCTTGGCGGCTCTGGCCTCTGAGTGACCTCCGGCGCAGCGACGAGGGAGGTCACTACTGAGACAGGCGTGCCGACCCCGGTGACCGAGGCTAGATGCAGCACTTCCGTGTTGAGCATGCGGAAACAGCCCGAGGACTGGGCTTGGCCGATCGACTTCACGTCGTTGGTCCCGTGGATGCGATAGAGCGTGTTACCGAGGTAGAGCGCCACGGCGCCCAGCGGATTGCGGACCCCGCCGGTCATCTTCTCGGGCAATTTCGGATCGCGCTCGCGCATTTCTGCAGGGGGATGCCAGTCGGGCCAGGCCTGCTTGCGGCTCACAGTCTCAGTGCCAGACCAGTTAAAGCCTTCCCGTCCGACAGAGATCCGGTATTCGTAGGCCCGGTTGCCTTCGAGCACGTAGTAGAGTTTGCGTGTGCCGGTATCGATCACGATCGAGTTCGCGGGAAAGGCGGCGGTGAAGGCCACCACAGCCGGCGTGTGTGGTGTGATGTCGGGACGTGGGCCGCCGTCCTGTACTGCGTCGGCGTAAGGCCGACGCCAAGGCTCGGGCGTCTCCTGATAGTAGTAGGGCTGTGGGCGCGATGAGCGACGGTCTTGGAAAACGTCATCCGCCCACAAGGGCCAGCCCTGCGCCAGTGCGGGGTCAGGAAGCGTCATCAGTAGCACACTGGATAACAAGATATTCCGGCATTTCATGGCCTGCTGTACGCCTTTCGCCATTCTCGATCGGTCACGTCGTTCCAACGTGAGCGCGGGGTTAACGTTCCTCGACAGCGGATTGAGGGCGCGGACCGACTTCGCCAGCGCCCGCGCCAGATCTAATGCAGCGTAGGCTTTGCGCGACCTATAGAAGTACGCGCGAACCGTCTTAGCACTCTGATCTTCGTGTGCATGAGGCTGAGAACCGCACTCACCTTGCGCGCTTCTGCGTTTCCAGTCGGCACCGAGCGCAAGTGGATACGCAGCTGCTCCGCCCGCGTCTCCAACAAGGCAATCTCATGTTTGAGGCTTTCCATGTCGGGCTATCTTCTCAGCGCTGCACTCGCCTCCGCTATAGCCGCACTCGGCAGCGTGGGTGCCGTCAAATGGCCGAGAAGCAGAATGCCGGAGAACATTGCGATGAGGTAACAAGCGACCAGCAGCGCGAGGCCACGTGAGCTGGAATGGTCTGGGAGTTCGGTTTGCTCTCTTCGAGGAAAGTCCCGCTGATGGTGCGGTATCTGTTCGGGACGCAAGTAGTTGACGTGAAGCATGTGAAACGGGACCTTCCGCTCTGACTGGCTATTGGCTGGCTAGCAGCGGTCAAGCAGAAGCGCGAGACGTCACGTCTCGTTCCCTCGATAGGTAACGGGGATGGCCTCACGCACTTTCTTCGCTGCTGCAGCGGTCGTGTGCTCGCAGCGTGAATATGGCTCAAGTCACTTACTGCCCTGCGGTTGCCTTCAAGTGCTTGGCTAAATCGGCCAACGCGCCATCCAGAACGGGATCGGACGAACCTGGGGACTTCGAACCCTACCCGCAGGAGTGGATCGACGAGCAACGCGCATTCCTTGGCTCAGGTCGGTGATGGTCTAAGCGTCCCCCCACACAGTAGAACTCGCTGATCGGGCGCCACCTCGATCCGAAGAGCGGGCCAACTCACATCGACCGACTGGCTAACTGGGTACGCGATCCGATAACTGAAGCGTTACTGTGCCGGTTGATTTGTGCCGGTCTACGGCCCGGGACCGCAGTAGTATGCTTCCGTACGACGGCAATGATGGAGGACCCGATGAGCAAGCAAACAGCTGCCGGAGATCCAGCCTTTTTGACACAGCAGGGCAAGCGTCTAGCCACGATGCGCGATCAGCTGCTCAGCAAAGGTACCGCCAGAAACGCTGTTGAGCGTGCGCCAAAGACCCGAGAGGCTAAGGAGATCGAAGACGACGCCCAGGAACTGGCACAAGGCGAAGTCGATGGGACCATCGATGCCGTGGACGAGCAGCGCTTGCGTGCGATCCAACGTGCGCTTGAGAAGATCGACGAAGGAACGTACGGGCTATCCGATATAAGCGGCGATCCGATACCGAAGGCTCGGCTCGAGGCCATGCCCGAAGCTGCCCTTACGATCCAGGAAGAGGAAGCACGAGAGATACAGCAACGCCGATAGCATCGCCACCCCAGCTCGCTCGTGTTCTGCAAATCCCAGGTCTGCTTCGGCGGCTCAGTGTGGCAGCCAACGGGTTGAGCGTCGGGGCCGCGACGAGCTTCAAGGTGTTCGTGTCATGATGATCGAAAGGCCTAGTCGCGGCCTTTGACCAGAAGCTGCGTCTGGAGGTCGTAGGTCCAGCTTCCATCATCGTTGAAGGTGATGTCAGTAAGCTCGTCGGTACTGGTCGTAGTTCGTAGTCAGTCTGGCCAATCTCTCTAGTTCTTCGGAAGGACAGAGAATGGGGAGCGCTTCGACACGGAAGAGGACCATATCGAAGGTGATGATGTTCGGGATCATCCCGTGCGTCCTTGGGATCGGTATCGGTCAATATCTCAGATGGAGCGGTGCAATCTGGCTGACCGATGCTGGTAGATTCTGGCCCGTTGTCTGCCTTGGTGCATCGCTTGCCACTTTCACTACACTTGCGGCCTCATCAGCCCGGGACAGAACGCTCGAAGTCTGGGCCTGGTTGGTGATTACGTGGACGTGGCTGTACTTTCCCTTCTGGCTCGCGGCGGCTGAAATTCCCCAATCATCGGCGGTCGTAAGCACTGATGGACGAGTGTTCATCGCAAGCGACTCGGCGCGGCAGCCCGGGAACAAAGTGTTCCTCCTAGCAGGGCGAGGCAGCAATAAGATTGTGCGCAATGTGACAGGTACTGCCACCATCAATTCGCTCGAGGTGAAGTATCGGTTTGCGGAGTCGTACATTGCGAGACGCAGCGATGAGGAGGACGTTTCGAAGCCCCTCATCGGCGCGGTGAGTTTGGCGCTCGCAGTCGTGAGCACGAAGTCTCGGTCTGCTCGGATCGCACTGTTCGAAACACCCAAGGCGTATGGTCGATTGATCGAGGACATCTGCCGTGCCGTCGTTCAGGACGGCACCGCGTGCCCTGTAAAGTTGACCCTTACACCGCAAATCGCTGCGAAGAACATCGGTGGCCTTTGGAGCAAGCACTACACCGAACAGGAAGCGATCAACGAAAAGCACCTGCCGACGTTGGTGCAATTGTTGACGCAGGACATCTCGCGGCTCGGCGCGCGGGACGCGGTCTACGCGCTGTTCATGGATCTTGCTGACACCCCGGGGGACTTGGTCAAAGTTGCGCGAAGATCCCGCATGCTCGACGAAGGACAGTTTGATGAATTGATCAGGCGAGTTCTCGCCGCACCAGATGGTGGTGACGATGCGTTGAGCGTACTTGTGGAAGTGAACCGGCTCAACCAAGGGCAGCGTCTTGCACTTCGCGCCAAAGTCTTTCGCGAAGCGAGCATCGAGCTTATCGTCAAGCACGTCGTGTCGTTGCGCATCTTTGACACAGATATTCAACAGCTCGCTTCGCGCATGCGCTCAGCCTTCGATGTGAATCCAGGCGTCGCCGTATCGGCACTGGAAGTATTTGGCGAGCGATTGCCGCGGGAAACGCAGGACGATGCCGTACGAGCCATTGTCAACGCGCGAGCGTCCTATGCGCTTACCGCTCTACGGCACTTGAATTTCTCGAGTTCTCTGCGTGGGGCGCTCTTGCAAAAAGTGATAGCCGATGCGGGCATCGATGATCTCGCCGCAGCTAAACTTTCCCGCGAGACCCTTGAAGACATGCTGACACCTGCTGAGGTGCGGCCATTCATTGCAAATGCAATCAGAAAAAGCGAAACTTCTAAGGCTTGGCTCGACTTTGCAGTTGGGGTTTTGCCGACACGTGCGATGACCATCCCTGAGCGCAAGGCGATCGTCAACGAACTGATGTTTGCCAGCACCAAATCCGCACTCGAGTTCGTAAGCGAAAACCGGCACCATCTTGAGGCCGCAGAGGTGAGTGCAGTCACTCATGACTACGTTAGAACGATCGAACGCGACATGTGCCTGCATCTCACGCACCGCAATGCGAGCCGTGGTGTTGAGTACTTCAGCGAAGCCCAACTTGAGATCTTTCGTGAATGTGCGCAGGGGCACTAGCGCGGATAGGATTACATAGCGCGCCTTGGACTACTGCCCCCAAGTCCGCTGCAGGACGCGCAGCCAGTTTTCGAAGCAAATCTTCTCGACCAGGGCCTCGCCGAACTGTCGCTTGCGCATCGCCGCTACGAGATTTGGGAGGCCAGCAGCTGACCCGATCCCAGCCGGAATCGTGGCTCCGTCGAAATCCGACCCAAGGCCGACGCTATCCTCTCCGAGGCGTTCGATCAAATACGCGATGTGATCGACAACGGTATCGAGCGGCGTATTTGCGTCGCGCCGGCCATCCTTGCGCAGGAAGCTGACCGCGTAGTTGACCCCTACGAGCCCACCCGTCTCTCGGATTGCCGCAAGTTGGTTGTCGGTCAGATTGCGGGACGCCGGACACAACGCGTGCGCATTGGAATGCGTGGCAACCAGCGGTGCATCCGAAAGCTTGGCGATATCCCAGAACCCCTTCTCGTTGATATGCGAGAGATCAATCAATACGCGCATCTCGTTACAGCGCCTGATCAGCGCTCGGCCGACGTCGGTGAGGCCGTCGCCGGTATCGGGCGATGAGGGAAAGCGAAACGGTACGCCATGGCCGAAAATGTTCGACCGGCTCCAAACCGGGCCGAGCGAGCGCAGGCCAGCGGCATAAAGCACATCGAGCATTGAAGGTCGGCGTCGAGAGCCTCGCAACCTTCGATGTGCAGCACTGGTGCGTGAGCGCCTGCGGCTTTCGCCGCCCGGATATCGGCGACCGACCGGGCGATGCGGACGCCACCGCCGGAGCGCTCAGCAATTCGGAACAACAGCGACGCCATCTCGAGGGTTGCCCGCTGTGCATGGGTCAGCTCAAGCGTTGGCGGCAGCGGAATGTCGTAGGTGCCGGTTTCCATCGCCTCATCGGCTTGAGATTTCTCCTCGGAAGGCGCGAAGATGGCGTAGAGCCCGCCAACCATTCCGCCTTCGCGGGCGCGCGGCAAATCGAGCTGACCTTTGCCGTCACCCTCGAGAAAGCCGCGACACCGTCATTGCCCTGCCGCCACAGGCGAAGCAGCACATCGTTGTGGCCATCGAAGGAGTGCATGAGAGCGCCTTTGGACGAAACCGAGCCTGGCATGCCGTTCGTCTAGAATGAAATCTTGAGGCCCATCTTTTTCATTTCCAGAAGGGCCTCGGCGTTGCCCTTCGCATCTTGGACGGGGTGATGCGTGTGGGCAGTCCTTCTCAGGTGTTTGAAGTTCTGGAAGGTATCCTGCACCAACCCCTTGTAGAGGGAGCCGAGATTCGTACTGGTGTGGCCGAACGGATTGCCGTCCGTGAAGTGCCAGAAATACCAGTTGATGAACTGCCAATCGAACCCGTTGTTATCACTGATGAAGAGCGGACGTCGCTTGCTTCGCTCTTTCACCCACACTGCGAAATCGTGCATCACTTGCTTCGGATCGTCGAACGCCATCGTCTCTTCGCGCGAGTGACCACTCACGGCGAGTGCCTCTGGAACCCATCTCTCAGAAATGGGCTTAAGCCGCCCATAGAAGGTCTGGTCGAGCCCATCGTTCACCAACACGGCACCGAAGCTGATCATGCTGCAATCGCCGGGTATGGGCCCGTCGGCCTCTACATCGATCATGAAGTGGCTCATCACACGTGCTTTCGCGTTGAATGGAATAACCGGCAGATAGCCGGCAACTGTGACCGCAATGCAGCGATGCGGGCCGCGTCTTCCGCCCTAACGTCTCTCCGTGGCTAGCGTGCCGATGTCCGCTTCCTCTGCAAAACGGACAGCGCATTGGTGTGGCTCATCGAACCTGCACCCTTGTCGGCCTCCCATACTCCGGCCAACCGGCGCAGCGGGCCAAGATTGGCCAGATCATCCGGTGAGACGTCGGGCTCGGTGAAGATGTCGGCGG
>CAVTJY010000019.1:0-112391 GCA_963735125.1 uncultured Alphaproteobacteria bacterium
CTACCACGACCAGGGGCAGGAACAGAACGGGCGACATGTGGAAGGTCCCTTCGATGGCAGCCATCTTGGCGCTGGCATCGAAATCGCCGGGTCGGCCGAGCAACCCGAATACAACGAGCGACATCACGAGCGCCGCTGCAGAAATCACGAACGTCTCGCGGACATTGTCGTAAAGGTCGGCGCCCGCTGCTGCGGCGGCGAGGCTGGGCGAACCCGAAACCGGCGAGGTCGTGTCCCCGAAGTAGGCACCGGAGATTATGGCGGCGGCAGTGATCGCGGGATTCATCTCCATGTTCTGGGAGATGCCCATAAGGCCGACACCGATTGTGCCAACCACCGTCCAGGAGGTGCCGATGCTGGCTGACACCACTGCGCAGATTAGCGCCGTGGTCATGTAGAAGAAATTCGGGCTGAGCAGATGAAGACCGTAGTAGATCATTGCCAGCAGGGTTCCGCTCATGGCCCAGGTGCCGATCAGCGCGCCGACACCAAACAAGATGAAGATCGCGCTCATGCCGGAGCTGACACTGGCGATCGCGCCTTCACGCAGCGCATCGAGCGAATGACCCCGACGCCTGGCGATGACGACGGCGATCATGGTGGCAGCGACAAGGGCAACCTGAATTGGCCCGGATGCGCCGGCGTCGCCGAACAGGTAGTAGGACAGCGCGATCAGCACGATGAGGCTGGCGACCGGGATGATGGCTTCGAGCAGCGTGAGCGGTTGGGGTTGGTCGTTGCTCATCATTCGGGTTCCGGGACGCGCGGGCTCCGCTGCTACCTCAGTGGTAGACGGGATCGCGCGCCAATGGGCAGGTCATGCAGTGCCCGCCGCCGCGGCCGCGGCCGAGCTCGGCGCCGGCGATCGTGATGACCTCGATGCCTGCCTTGCGCAGCAGCGTGTTGGTGTAGGTGTTGCGGTCGTAGGCGAAGACCACGCCCGGCGAGGCGCAGACGAGGTTGGCGCCGCTGTCCCATTGCGTGCGTTCGCGCATGTAGGCGGTGCCGCCGGTCTCGACGACGCGCATTTTCTTCGACGCCGAGCGCGTCTCGCGACCGTCTCGACGAACGGCTTCTCGTCCTTGTGCAGCTCGACGCCGCTCGGCTTGTTCGCGGGCCGGTAGGAGAAGGCGTGGATGTTGTTGACGATGTCGGGATAGAGCAGCACGCAGTCGCGGTCGGCAAAGGTGAAGACCGTGTCGAGATGCATCGCCGCGCGCAGCTTCGGCATCGCCGCCACGATCACCCGCTCGGCCGCGCCCTTCTTGAACAGCGCCGCCGCGAGCTGGCTGATCGCCTGGCGCGAGGTGCGCTCGCTCATGCCGATCAGCACATTGCCCTTGCCGATCGGCATGACGTCGCCGCCTTCGAGCGTGGCGAGGCCATGATCCTCGGTCGGGTCGCCCCACCAGACATTCACCTTGCCGGCGAAGTCGGGGTGGAACTTGTAGATCGCGGTGGTGAGGATCGTCTCCTCGTGCCGCGCCGGCCAGTACAGCGGATTGAGCGTGCAGCCGCCGTAGATCCAGCAGGTGGTGTCGCGCGTGTAGAGCGTGTTCGGCAGCGGCGGCAGCAGATATTCGGTGACGCCGGCGGCCTCGCGCACCAGCTTCAGCATCTCGCCGCCGATGCGTCTCGGGGAATTCCTCGGTCGACAGGCCGCCGATCAGCGTCTCGGCGAGCTCGCGCGGCTCGACAGGCCTTCGAGATAGCTGCGGATCTCGTCGACGAGGCCCAGGCCGACCTGGTTCGGCACCACCTGGTTGTCGAGGATCCATTTCTTCGCTTCGGGGATCGCGACGGTCTCGGCGAGCAGGTTGTGCATCTCGACGACTTCGATGCCGCGGTCGCGCATCTTCTGCACGAAGTCGAAGTGATCGCGCTTGGCGTTGTCGACCCACAGCACGTCGTCGAACAGCAGCGCGTCGCAATTGCTCGGCGTGAGGCGCTGGTGCGCGCGTCCGGGCGCGCAGACCATCACCTTGCGCAGCTGGCCGACTTCGGAATGGACGCCGAACTTGACCTGCTGAGCCTTGGCCATGCTGGTCTCCGTGTTCCTAGATCGGTGATGGTAGCCGGTCGCGAGGCCGTAGATGCCGACGGCGCAGCCGATCATGGCGACGACGAAGATGACCCATTCGATCGGCGTGAAGAGCGTCTTGTTCTGCTCGCGCCGCGCCCAGAAGTAGAGGACGGTTCCGGGCCCGTAGAGGATCGCCGAGAGCAGCAGGAATTTCATGCCGGCGGCGTAGATCAGGAACAGGGTGTAGATCACCGCGATGCCGGCGAAGATCAGGTCGCGCGTGCGCTCCTGCGGCCGCGATCTCGTAGGTCTCGCCGCGCCTGGCGAGCAGCAGCGCGTAGGCCGCGACCAGGAAGAACGGGATCAGCGCCATCACGCTGGTCAGGTTGAGCATCAGCGAGAAGGCGTCGCTGGACCAGTAGGTGCTGATGACGAAGAGCTGCACGACGATGTTGGTCAGCCAGAGCGCCGCCGCCGGCACCTTGTTCTGGTTCTCGGTTCGCGAACACCTTCGGCATGTCCTTGGTCCTGCCGGCGGCGGACAGCACCTCGGCGCAGATCAGCGACCAGGCGAGATAGGCGCCGAGCACCGAGATCAGCAGCCCGACGCTGACGAACACCGCGCCCCAGGGGCCGACCACGGCCTCCAGCACCGTCGCCATCGACGGCTGCCGCATGTCGGCGATCTCGGCGCGCGGCAGCACCGCGTAGGGCAGCAGCGTGACCAGCACCATCAGCGTCGTCACGCCGACGAAGCCCAGGATCGTGGCCGCGCCGACATCGGAGCGCTTCTTGGCATAGCGCGAGTAGACGCTCGCGCCTTCGATGCCGAGGAACACGAACACGGTGACCAGCATGGTCGCGCGGACCTGATCGAACAGGCTGGTCTCGGGCATGCCCTCGCCGCCCCAGAAATTGGCGCGGAACAGGTCGGCCTTGAACGCGACGAACAGGATCAGGATGAACACCAGGATCGGCACGATCTTGGCGATCGTCACGACCGTGTTGATGAAGGCGGCCTGCTGCACGCCCCGCAGGATCATGAAATGGAAGAGCCAGATGCCGATCGAGGCGACGATGATCGCGGCAACCGTGTTGCCGTCGCCGAACACCGGGAAGAACGCGCCGAGCGTCGACTTGATCAGCACCCAGTAGGAAACGTTGCCGATGCAGCTGCCGATCCAGTAGCCGAGCGCCGACAGGAAGCCCGGATAGTCGCCGAACCCCGCCTTGGCATAGGCGTAGACGCCGGCATCGAGGTCGGGCTTGCGCTCGGCCAGCGACTGGAACACGCGGGCCAGCGTGTACATGCCGCCCGCCGCGATGACCCAGGCGATGATCGCGCCGAACGGTCCGGTTGCATTGCCGAAGGTGCGCGGCAGGGAGAAGATCCCCGAGCCCACCATCGACCCGACGACCATGCCGGTCAGGGCAAAAAGCGACAGCTTCTGAACGGTCGCCGAAGGCATGTGCTGTCTCGCAGGTCGCCGAAGGCGGCCTTGGCTTCGATCACTCGAGACAGCGTAGCAGCCACCCTGATCCGGCAAATCGGCACAAACCCGCATCGCAGCTGATGCGAAACCCGACGCGCGCCATAACACAAATTGCATATGGGATGCGCGGAATTGGTATTTGCGACCGTGGCAGTCAGCGTGTACGCAAGACTACGAACTCAACGCGCGCTCCGGCACGGGGCCATGCCGAATCCTTCCAGCTCCGTGGAGGCAGTCGGTACCTTCGACAAAAGGCGTGGGCGAAACAGGAAACGCAAGCCATGGATCTGGGCCTTTCAGGCAAAGTCGCGCTCGTGACGGGCGGTGCACGCGATGTCGGCCGGGAGATCGCGCTGACGCTGGCCCGCGAGGGCGCCGCTGTCGCCATAAACTATCGCAGCTCACAGGCAGAAGCGGACGCCACCGTCGCGGAAATCCGCAAGAGCGGTGGCAAGGCGGCGGCCTACAAGGCCGACATTGCCGATCGCGACTCGGTTGGCAGCATGGTCGATGCCATCATCAAGGACCTCGGGCGCATCGACATCCTCGTCAACAACGCGGGGCTGGTTCAGCGCCAGCGCTTCCTCGACACGACGCCCGCCGAATGGAAGTCGCAGATCGATGTCGGGCTCTATGGCGTCATTCACTGCTGTCACGCGGTGGCGCCGCACATGGTGCGCCAGGGCGGTGGCCGCATCGTCAACCTGGCCGGCAACTCCGCGCGCGTGGGTGAAGCCGGCTTGTCGATCACGGCCGCCTCGCGGGGTGGCGCGATCGCTTTGACCAAATCGCTGGCCAAGGAACTCGGGCGCAACGGCATAACGGCCAACCTCGTAGCGCTCGGCTTCATCGAAACCGCCCATTCCGAGCCCGAGTGGCTGGCCGCCAATCGCGACAAGATCGTGCGCATGTATCCGCTGCGCCGCCTGGGCAAACCCACCGATGTCGCGCCGGCAGTCGCTTTCCTCGCGTCCGATGCTGCCAGCTGGATCACCGGGCAAATCCTCAGCATCAGCGGCGGCTACAGCACGGTCGGTTGAATGCGCCGCTGAGCGGGTATCAACCATGAAACCTCCGGCTTTCGACTACGTGCGCGCAACCAGCGTCGACCAGGTGATCGAGGCGCTGCAGCAAGCCGGGGGAGACGCAAAGGTACTCGCGGGTGGGCAGAGCCTGATGCCCATGCTCAACTTCCGCCTGCTCCGGCCGTCCGTCCTGATCGACATCAATCGCGTTCCGGGCCTCGCCCGTATCGAGGCAGGCAAGGACAGCCTGCGCGTGGGCGCACTCGCACGGCATCACAAGGTGGAGACGTCCGAGCTCATCAAGGCGCATTTCCCGGCGATCACAGCCGCCATGGCGCATGTTGCGCATCTCGCCATTCGCAACCGCGGCACGATCGGCGGCAGCCTTGCCCACGCGGACCCGGCAGCGGAGTTGCCGATGCTGTGCGTGCTCCTTGACGCGAAGTTGCACATCCGTGGACCGGGCGGTCGTCGAACGATCGGTGCAGCCGATTTCCAAGTGGGTGCGCTCACGACCGCACTCGAGGAGACCGATCTGCTCGAGGAAATCGAGTTTCCCTACCTTCCGCCCGGCACCGGCTGGGGGTTCGAGGAAGTGGCGCGACGCCTCGGCGACTTCGCCATCGTCGCCATGGGGGCGACCATCACACTTGCCGAAGGGCAAGTATCACAGGCGCGTGTCGCGATCACAGGTGTGGGCGAGGTGCCGGCGAGACTTCAAGCAGCCGAAGCGCTGCTGGTCGGCCGATCCGAGCTAGAGCCGGAGCTGATCGATGCGGTCGCCCAGACCGTGATGGGGGCGATCGAACCGAACGGGGACCTGCACGTATCAGCAGACTATCGGCGGCATGTCGCTGGTGCGCTCACGCGTCGCGTTGTGCGTGCAGCGTGGCTCCGGGCGAAGGGAGCGATGCAATGATTGCCCGTCAACGCATCAAGGTTCGTGTCAACGGGGCCGCCTACGAGGAAGACGTCGATCCGCGCCTGCTGTTGGCTGACTTTCTTCGCCAGACGCTGGCCCTGACCGGCACGCACGTCGGCTGCGAGCACGGCGTGTGCGGCGCGTGTACGATCATGCTCGACGGCGACAGCATTCGCTCGTGCCTGATGCTGGCTGTGCAGGCCGACGGCTGCGAGATCACCACGGTGGAGGGTCTCGGCAGCATCGAGCGGCTGAGCCCGGTGCAGGAGGCCTTCCGCGAGCATCACGCGCTGCAATGCGGCTTCTGCACGCCGGGCATGCTGGCAACGGTGGTCGACCTGATCCAGAAGTATCCGCTGGCCAGCGATGCCGAGATTAGAGACGGTCTCTCGGGCAATCTGTGCCGCTGCACGGGCTATGACCACATCGTTCGAGCCGTCCGATCCCTCGCTGCGAAAAGCTAGGTTGCCCATGAAGATGCACGTCCTGTCCGGCGGCCGCCTGCGACTGAAGCGCAGTATCTATTTTCCCGACGCCGACCGCGCCGAGACGATCGACGTTCCCGTTTCCTGCTTTCTGCTAAGGCATCGGCAAGGCAACGTCCTGTTCGACTGCGGCTGCCACCCATCGGTCGTCGACGATGCGGAAGCGCGCTGGGGCAGCGTTGCCAGGATCATGGTGCCCACCTTTTCGCATGATCAGAGCCTCATCGCGCAACTCGACGGCGTCAGTCTCTCGCCGGACGATATCGACGTGGTCATCAACTCCCACTTCCACCCCGATCATTGCGGCTGCAACGAGTTCTTCAAGAACGCCACCATTGTTTGCCATGCTCGCGAATTGGAGGCGGCCAAGGCGCCGAACGCGGCTGCCATGGGGTATGTCCCTGCCGACTGGGACCATCCGATGCCGATCGACGCGATCGAGGGTCAGCGTGACCTCTATGGGGACGATCGCATCGTGATCATCCCGCTGCCCGGGCATACGCCCGGCTCGATCGGCGCGCTCGTCAATCTCGATCGCTCGGGCTCGTTCCTGCTGGCCTCTGATGCGGTCAGCCTGCGCGCCAACCTCGACCAGAACGTCATTCCGCGCAACACCTGGAACGCGGACCAGCTCGACCACACGTTCCAGGAGATCCGTCGCATCGAGGCCGGTGGCGCGACGGTTGCGTGTGGCCACGATGAAGGCCAATGGCGCCAACTCCGGAAAGGCGGCGATGCCTATGAGTAGCCTGTTGGTGGGAGTGCAAGCCCCGTGACTGGCGAGATCAGGCCGAAGGTTATCGGCGCTCGCGTCAAACGCCTGGAAGATCCCCGGCTGTTGACGGGGCAAGGCACCTTCGTGGACGACCTGCAGCCTCGTCGCCTCGCCCATGTTGCCTTCCGCCGCAGCGACCAGGCGCATGCGCGCATCATGAGCATCGACACGCGAGCAGCCAGGCAGGCGCCCGGCGTAATCGGCGTGTTCACGGCCGACGATGTGAAGTCGGTGATGCCTCTGCGCGCGCAATCGCGCATGCGCGGATACTATGCAACGCCGCTGCGTCCGCTGGCCGAGGGCAAGGTGAGATACGTCGGCGAACCGGTTGTCGCAATCGTGGCGGAAACGCGCTACCTCGCCGAGGATGCCGCCGAGCTGATCGACATCCGATACGAACCGCTGCCCGCGGCGACCGACATGGAGGAGGCCACTGCCGACGGCGCACCTTTACTGCACGAGGACGCCGGCTCGAACGTCGTCGTCGCCCGCGAGTTCGCGCGCGGCGATGTCGACATGGATATCGCGAAGGCCGCCGTCACCGTGGGCGGCCGCTTCCGTTTTCACCGCAAGACGCCAGTGGCGATCGAGAACCGCGCCTGCCTGGCCGAATATCGCGCGGGTAGCCTGACACTGCATTCCACGACCCAGATCCCCGGCATCGTTCGCGATGCACTGGTCGAAGCGCTGGACCTGCCTGCCAACTGCGTGCGGGTGGTTGCACCCGACGTCGGCGGCGGGTTTGGCGGCAAGGCATCCGTGTATCCCGAGGAGATCCTGGTCGCCGCCGCGGCGCGCGAACTGGGCCGTCCGGTGAAATGGACCGGCGATCGCCTCGAGGACCTGGTCTCGACGAGCCAGGCCTTCGACGAGATGGTCGACGCGGAGTTGGCGGTGAACGCCGACGGCACCATTGCCGGCTTGCGGGCCGACGTGATCGGCGATATCGGCGCCTACTCGATCTATCCATGGACGGCCGGCCTCGAACCGGTGCAGGTCGTGAGCTTCCTGCCTGGTCCCTACCGCGTACCCTCCTATCGCGGCCGCACGCGCGGCGTGCTGACGCCGAAACCTCCGACCGGCCCCTATCGCGGCGTCGGACGCCCCATTTCGACGTTCGTAATGGAACGCCTGCTGGACATGGCGGCCGTCCGCCTCAAGCTGGATCCCAAGGACCTTCGCCTGCGCAACCTCATCCGGCCGGAAGAGTTCCCGTACAATACGGCACCGGGCATCGTCTGGGACCGCTGCGAATTCATCGAATGCCTGAATACAGCGTGCAAGACGATCGGCTATGACGAGCGCCGCCGGCAGCAGGCGCAAGCGCGCGCACAGGGGCGTTGGGTCGGCATCGGCGTTGCCTGCTATGCCGAGCTGACAGGCATCGGCTCGCGCATCTCAGCGGCGCCCGGCATGCCGATCAACACCGGCACGGAGACGGCGACCATCCGCATCGACTCCGGCGGCACGGTCACGGCGAGCTTCGGCGTCGCCTCGCATGGCCAGGGGCTGGAGACGACGCTCGCGCAGGTGGTGGCGGAGGAACTGGGCGTCCGGGTTGAGGATGTCCGCGTCGTGCACGGCGACAGCGCGGCGGTCACGCATGGCACCGGCACCTACGCCAGCCGCAGCGCCGTGCTGGCCGGCGGCGCGGCAACGCTTGCGGCTCGCGAGTTGCGGGGGAAGGTGGTGCGGATGGCGGCCCATCTCCTGGAGGCACCCGCAAGCGAGATCGAGGCGGCGCGACGGGGAAATATCCGTGGTGGGCACGAACCGCAAGATGACCTTCCGGGACCTCGGCCGGGCCGTGCACTCGGACATGGGACGCCTGCCCAAGGCAGCTCGCGAGGACCTGGAGGCGACCAGGCTCTACGATCCCTTCTTCGGCACGGCCAGCTCGGCTGCGCACATCGCCGAGGTCGAGATCGATCCCGACACCTACATCGTCACGGTGCGGCGCTACGTGGTGGCGGAGGACTGCGGCCGCGTGATCAACCCGCTGATCGTGGAAGGACAGGTGCACGGCGGCGTCGCACAGGGCATCGGAGCCGCGCTGTTGGAGGAACTGGTGCATGACGCTGAAGGGCAGGCGCTCACCGCGAGCCTGGTCGACTACCTCGTCCCCTCTGCGGCGGAGGTGCCGGCCATCGAGGTTGTGCACGTGCAATCGGAGTCGCTGTCGACGCTCGGCGGCTACCGGGGCATGGGGGAAGGCGGGACGATCGGCGCGCCGGCCGCCATCGCCAACGCGATGTCCGATGCCCTCCAGCCGCTGGGTGTCGAGGTCAACGAGCTGCCCGCCTCGCCCGAGCGCCTGTTCCGCCTGGTGCGCGCAGCGGCGGGCACCTGACAAGCAAGGTTGAGATTCGGGACGGCCCTGCTCAAGAAGGTGGACAGCGTGGCCGCCATCGTTATAGACAGCCTGCTTCGCAGCCCCCGAAAGCGGCACTCCCGTGGCTCCGGCGCCTTCCGGAGGCACTTTCGGGTTTGTTCAGGTGGATCTTTTTGCTAAGTACTTGATCCGCCCAGGAGGAGACGTGGCCGAGTGGCTGAAGGCGGCGGTTTGCTAAACCGTTATACGCTGTAAAGGCGTATCGAGGGTTCGAATCCCTCCGTCTCCGCCAGAATCCACGCCGCCGCCGACTTCCTAGAACGGCCGAGCACTCCTAAAACGGCAGGGCCTTGCGGACCGTGCGGCCGACTTCGCCGGCGCCCTTGGTCACCGCGCCGCCGGCTTTGCTGAGGGGGCGCTCGACGATCGAGCCCACCCTCAGGCGCCGGATCGGGTCGATGCGCAGAGCCCTGCCGACGAACGGAAAGACCGTTCCGACGCTCGTCACCCCCGGAATGAGCCCTTCGGTGAATTTGATCGGAGCGGACAGGATGCCAGCCGTGGTCGCGTGGATGATGCGCCCGACCGAGTTGTGGCGCCGGCACGTCCTGGTCTTGCTGCAGATGTTAACCTCGCCTTCGTGCAGCAGCACGAGGGTGTCGCCGTTGCCGTCGACGTAGACGTCGAACACGGTGCCGCGCACGCCGATGGTGGCCGACGGCGTCTCGATGCTGTAGGCGTCCTTCTTCTGGGCGCCGGTGATGAAGCGGAAGGTGCCCTTGACGAAGTTGACGCCGATGGTGGTGACGCCACCCGACTTGCCGATCACGAACTCGTCGAGCTTCAGGCCGGCGTTGGGGCCGAGCGCGAGCTTGGTCTGATCGTCGAGCCGTGAGTTCCGCCTGGGCTTCGTCGCCGGTCTGCAGATATTCGGTCTTGATGGACTCTCCCGCCTTCGCGGAGATCGCGCTTGCCGTCGCCGAGCGTCGCCACGACCTCGCGCTTGATCAGAACGGCCGTGCCGATTTCCGGAGCGGCGTCGGCCGCCCGCGGTGATGCCAAGGGCAAGCGTGACGAATAGTACCGAAAGAGCAAACGCCAAATGCCCGGTCGCGGAGCGCACGCAGGCCCAATTGCAAATTGCATATGGATGATCCGAAGGTTAGTTTCCCCACTCGGCGCGGACGGTATCATCTACGTTAAGGCTTTGCCACGGTGTCTTATTCAGCATGCTGCTCGAGGTGCTAGCCGGCGCGCGCCGGTTTAATGTCAGAACTGCCTATTGGTTGATCATTTTCAGCGTCGTTGCGGTGTGCGTCGCGGTCCGGCAGGCCGATCCGGGCTTCATGGCTCGCCTGCGCCTGCTCGGTTTCGACCTGCTTCAGCAATCTTTGCCGCGCCCGCCTGACACGAATTATCCGGTTCGTATCGTCGACATCGACGAACCTTCGATAAAGACGTTCGGCAATTGGCCCTGGCGGCGCGATCTGCTCGCCCGATTGATCGACAAGCTGTTTGCCTCGGGTGCGCGTGTCGTGGTGTTCGACATGGTGTTCCCCGACCCCAGCGCCGGACCTGCTCGACCAGTTGCCCGAGGCGTTGCGCAACTCGCCCGATATCCGGACCCCTGCTGAGCAAGCTTGCCGAGGCCGAAACCCTGGACGATATCTTTGCCAAGGCCATTGCCCGGCATCCGACCGTGCTCGGCATCATCGGCACCTCGCAGGCCTCGCCGCAGCTGCCCAAGGTCAAAGCATCGTTTGCGACGATCGGAGACGGCGTCGAAAGCTTCGCGCGCAACCTGCCGGGCGCGTCCGGCAACCTCGCCGCTTTCGAAGAAGCCGCTGCCGGCGTCGGTGCGTTGAACTGGTTCCCGGACCACGACCAGATCCTTCGGCGCATCCCGCTGGTCGTCACCATATCGAACAGGCTCTACCCCTCGCTGATCACCGAGACGCTACGCGTCTTCTATGGGACGAAGACGCTGCGCGTGCGATCGGCCGGCGATGGCGGCTTCGCCGGCGACCGGGGCATCACGACGGTTGCCATCGGCGACACCGTCATTCCAACCGACCAGGACGGCCAGCTCTGGCTGTCGTTCTCGCGGCGCGATCCGAAGCGCACGATCTCCGCCGCCGACGTGCTGCAGGGCAAGCGTGTCCAAGACCGCGCTCGATGGTCGCATCGCCATCGTCGGCACCAGCGCGCCCGGACTGCTCGATCTGCGCGCGACGCCCCTCGATCCGGTCATTTCCGGTGTCGAGATCAACGCGCTGGCCCTGGAGCAATTGCTCTCCAAGCGCCTCCTTGTCAGGCCCGATTATCGCGGTGGGAATGGAGATCGTTGCTCGCCGTCGCCTCGGCGCTGCTGCTGGGCTTGCTGGTTTATCGATGGGGTGCCCGTGTCTCGGCGGCCGTCGGTTTCGTCACGGTCTGCATATTCTCGTTCGGCAGCCTGTGGGCGTTCTCGCGCGGCATCCTGCTCGATGCCGTGTTCCCCGATCATAACGAGTTCGGCCGCCTACATCTTCGGGACCGGCTACCTCTATTACGAGGCGGAAATCGGAACGCAACCGCGGGCGCGAAACGCTGCAGCGCATCGCCCGCGAGATGGAAGCCGCCGCCCAGATCCAGCGCACCTTCCTGCCCAAGGAGGACCCGCGCGGACCCTTCGAGAGCAAGTTCGAGATCTTCGCGGTCATGAAGCCCGCCAAGGCCGTCGGCGGCGACTTCTACGACTACTTCCTCATCGACGACAAGCAAGCTCGGCTTCGCCGTCGGCGACGTCTCCGGCAAAGGCGTTCCGGCCGCGTTGTTCATGAGCGTGTCGCGAACGGTGCTGCGCACCGTCGCCTTCGAGGCACGAAGAGCCGGGCGTCGTCCTCTCGAAGGTCAACGCCATCCTGTCGCGCGACAACACTGAAGGCATGTTCGTGACGATCTTCTACGCCGTGCTCGATCTCGAGACGGGCAATCGTCGCCTTTTCGAGCGCGGGGCACGACGATGCGATGCTGCTGACGGGCGCCAAGGGCTGCGAACCGTTGGGCTACATGGGTCCGGCGATCGGCCTTATCGACGGCGCGGACTATCCGACGGCAACGCGCACTCTGTCCTCGGGCGATACCATGGTGCTGCTCACCGACGGCATCACCGAGGCCTTCAACATCGACGGCCGCGTGTTCACCTCCGACCGCATCGTGCGATCCGTGACACGCGCGCGTACGCCACCGCCGCGGATATGGTGCAAGCGCTGACCGAGGAGGTCGGACGCTTCTCGGAAGGAACCGAGCAGTCCGACGACATCACGTGCGTCGCGCATGCGCTTCAAGGGCGTAGCCTTCGAGCAGACGATCTTGAGGCGGTTCAGGCCGCAAAAGCGCGCATAGCGGATCTTGCTCGCACGCTCTCTGGTCAGGGCAATGCCGAAGCCGCCGGGCTCGGCTGTCATCAGGTCGCGATCCTTCGGCAGCTGCCACGTGCGCAGATCGAAGAAGGCGCCGTTGTCGATGATCCTGGCGGTTGCCCGATCGGTGCGGAGATCGAGCTTGATCTCGATCCACGGCCTGCGCGTGCTCTTGAAGCCATAGCTGATGAGGTTGGCGAGAACCTCGTTGATGCAGAGCTTCAGATCGGCCCTCAGCGCGCTTTCGAGACCGCTCTCGGC
The DNA here is from genome assembly GCA_963735125.1 of uncultured Alphaproteobacteria bacterium. Classification (GTDB taxonomy): domain Bacteria; phylum Pseudomonadota; class Alphaproteobacteria; order Rhizobiales; family Hyphomicrobiaceae; genus AWTP1-13. The sequence continues at coordinate 12,721 of CAVTJY010000019.1, forward strand.
ACATCGCTCGTCGAACCAGGCATTGAACCGTGCAACTTCGGACGCAGTCGGTGTGAGACTGATCCGATCCGTCAATCTCACTTATTGCACTCGGCGATCGCGGCCTTCTCGTCCGCGACGACAGGGATGATCGTATCGATACCTGTCGAGCGCAGCACCTTGCGCGCCTCTTCCGTCGGGCTGAACACGACGAGGCGGCCCTTGCGGTTGCCGATCGCACGCGCCGCCTTGACGAGCACGCGGATGCCGATCGAGGCCAGAAAGGTCACCTCCGCAAGATTGATGATCACCTTGTTGTACTTGCCGGAGATGACGCTTAACGGCATCTCGATTTCGCCGGCTCCAGCAATGTCGAGCGGGCCGACAAGCTTCACCATCACGATCTCGCCCGGCAAGCTCACTTGTTCCAAACGCATTCGTTTTCCCCACATTCGCCGGAACGCAAGATTGCATGATGCCCGCGGGCCGTCGATCCTATTCGCCACGCGGCTCGAAGAAGGAGCTGACGAAGGCGGAACCCGTATTGGTCAGGTCGAACGCGTGCAGGCCGAGGATGCTCGACATCATCTTGAACGTTGCGATGCCGCGTACCGAGTTGCCAGTCGAATCGAGACGCGGCGAGTAGGTGCCGATGCCGAGCTGGCGGTTGACCACGCCGAGGATGCCGCCGCCGACCCCGCTCTTGGCGGGGATGCCGACCTCGTAGGTCCAGCCGCCCGAGAAGTCGTACATCCCGCACGAGAACATGACGGATTGCGTGTCCCGCACCGCATCGATGTCGAAGATCTGCTGGCCGGTCACGGGATGCACGCCGAGGTTCGCGATGGTCGCGCCGATCATGGCAAGGTCGGTGGGAGTGGCCATGATCGAGCATTGCTTGAAGTAAAGGTCGAGGGCCGGCTCGACCGGCTCCTTCAAGGCGCCGGCGCTCAGGAGCAGATGCGCGATCGCCCGGTTCCTGTGTCCGGTCAACGTCTCGGAACGATACACGCTCTCGTTCACCCGCAGCGGCCGCCCGGCGGCTTGCGAAAAACTCTCGAGGATGCGGTCGAATGCGGCTTCCGCGCCCAGCGTGTCGCGCAGCATCCCGGATATGGCGATGGCGCCGGCATTGACCATCGGGTTGTAGGGGCGCCGCGTGATCGGGCTGAACTCGATCGCATTGAACGGGTCGCCGCTCGGCTCGACACCGACGCAGGCCAGCACCTCCTGGCGGCCGCACAGCTCCAGCGCCATGCAATAGGTCAGCGCCTTGGAGGTGGATTGCATGGTGAACTCGAAGTCGGCATCGCCGATCGTGTGCACCTTGCCCTTGGTGGTGGCGATGGCGATGCCAAAGGTATCCGGCGGGACGTTGGCGAGCTCTGGAATGTAGTTGGCAAGCGCGCCGTCCTGCAGGGGCCGGGTGCGCTGATAGATGTCGGAGAGGATGTGGTCGATATGCGAGCCCGGCAAGCTCGGACTTGCGACTTGGCCAGCTGCCGGCACGGCGCTGCGCGTTTCCGAACTGGTCTCCACCTCCGGCTGCTCGCTTCCGTTTGCACGCGCCTTCCAGAATGCCATACGCATCGTTCCTGGGCCCCCGCTGCCCATAATTCATTCACCGTCTGCCCAGAATTTGTGAGCAAACATGCCCGCTCGGCACTTTGGGACATCCCCGCAAAGCATTGCGCTGATTGATTTTTTCGGCAGGACGTGCCGCTACGCGCAGGACGGATTGGCGCAACTTCCGTGCCAGCTCCGCAGACAGGCCGAGCCGGCCATGCCTTTGACCTTGCTGCCGGAGTTTGCTGTGTAGCGTACACAGGCCCTGCTCAAGGAGGCGCCGGCGGCGTCCGTCTGCGCCGGCAAATCCTGGACGGATGATCCATCGTGCGACCAGCTCATCTCTGCCGCTCCTGGCTGTTCGTTGACGGCGCCGACGAGGCGGCCCTGCTGCGGATTGCGCCGACCAGCAAGGCCGACGTGCTGATCCAGGAGCTGGAGGACTTCACGCCGCCGCCGCTGCGGCCGAAAGCGCGCGCCTTGGCGCCGGAGGTCTTCCGGACCTGGCGGGCAGCCGGCTACGTCGTTGGCGTGCGGGTCAATCCCCTCGACGGCGACGGCATGGACGACCTTGCGGCGGTCATGCGCGGCGCGCCCGATGTCGTAGGCCTGCCCAAGGTTGCAGAGCCGGAGCACATCGTCCGCCTCGACGCCGAGATCACGCGGCTGGAGCGCGCCTACGGCCTGCCTGAGGGCTCGACCGCCATCTGGCCCAACATCGAGCTGGCGCGCGGCCTGGTGCAGACGGTGGCGATTGCGCGAGCCAGCAAGCGGGTGCAGCGCCTGCCTGATGGCGTCCGAGGATCTGGCCGCCGATCTCGGCGCCGAACGCGGCCCCGACGGCATCGAGCTGGCCTACTCCCGCCAGCGTTTCCTGGTCGATTGCGTGGCGGCTGGCGTGGTGGCGGTCGACTGCCCCTTCACCTGGCGCGACGATGCGGGCGTCGAAAGCGATACGCGCTGGGCCCGCCGGCTCGGCTACAAGGCCAAGTGCACGGTGGCGCCGGGGCATGCCGCCATCATCAACGCCGTGCTGACGCCGAATGCCGAGGAGGTCGCCCGAGCCCGCAGAATCGTCACCACCTTCGAGGCGGCCCGGGCGCGCGGAGAATCGCGCGTAACGGTGGACGGCTCGATGATCGAGGTGCCCATCTATCACAACATGCGCCGCCTGCTGGCGCGCGCCGAAGAACTCGCCGCCGCGGAGCGCTGAACCCATGCAACAGCTGATCCCCATTGCCGAGCAGATCGCCGCCATCCTGTCGCAACGGCGCGAGACCATTGCCGTCAGCGAGTCCTCGACGGGCGGGCTGGTGGCGGCAGCGCTACTGGCCGTGCCTGGGGCGTCGGCCTACTTCCTGGGCGGGGCGGTTGTGTATACGGCACGGGCGCGACGGGCCCTGCTCGGCATCGACGACGCGGCCATGACCGGCATGCGCTCGGCGAGCGAACCCTATGCGCAGCTGGCGGCGCGCACGGTACGCGACCGGCACCGCGCGACCTGGGGACTGGCCGAGACCGGCGCATCCGGGCCGACGGGCAACCGCTACGGCGACGCCGCCGGCCATTCGTGCATCGCCACGGCCGGGCCGGTGGAACGGGCGCTGACCATCGAGACCGGCAGCACGGACCGGCACGCCAACATGCGCGTCTTTGCCGCCACCGCGCTCGAGACCATGCTCGCGCACCCTGCACGAACGGGCCTGACGCCCGCAAGCCCCCCGGACCGCTTGGGGGACGGACCGGCACCGCGCGCGGGCCTTCGCCCGCCACGGAAGGCATGCAAGACGGCGCGCGAGTGTTGCACGCGCGGCATCGCAATCGGCTGCAGGTTGTGATCTGGTCGAATTGCCGAGTCACTTGGGGGGATTCGCGCATGCTCGAACGCACATTCGCGTTGCAGGAGCACGGCACGACCGTGCGGACCGAGCTATTGGCCGGTCTGACCACGTTCATGACCATGGCCTACATCATCTTCGTCAACCCGGCGATTCTGGCCGAGGCCGGCATGGATCGCGGCGCGGTGTTCGTCGCCACCTGCCTCGCCGCCGCGTTCGGCTCGGCCATGATGGGGCTGTACGCCAACTATCCGGTGGCCCTGGCGCCAGGCATGGGCCTCAACGCCTACTTCACCTACGGCGTGGTGAAGGGCATGGGGCATGCCTGGGAAACCGCGCTTGGGCGCCGTATTCCTCTCGGGCGTGCTGTTCCTGATCGTCAGCCTGACGGGCATCCGCGAGTGGGTGATCAATGCCGTCCCCCGCAGCCTCAAGCTGTCGATCGCCGCCGGCATCGGCCTGTTCCTGGCTGTCATCGGGCTGCAGAGCGCCGGCATCATTGCCGCCCACCCGGTGACGCTGGTCACGCTGGGCAACCTAAGGCGCCCGGCGCGCTGATTGCCGTCGCAGCCTTCGTGGTGATCGCGGCCCTCGATGCCCGCAAGGTGCCCGGCGCCATCCTGATCGGCATTCTGGCCGCCGCCGGCGGCGGCGTCGCGCTGGGCCTGAGCACCTTCAGCGGCGTGGTCTCGCTGCCGCCTTCGATCGCGCCCGTGCTGCTCAAGCTCGACATCCTCAAGGCCCTGGAGATCGGCGTCATCGCCATCGTCTTCACGTTCTTCTTCGTCGACGTGTTCGACAATACCGGGACGCTGGTCGGCGTCGCGCAGAAGGCCGGCCTCGTCAATCCCGACGGCACCCTGCCGCGGGTGCACCGGGCGCTGACCGCCGACTTCGACGGCCGCCATGGCGGGCGCCGCGCTCGGCACCTCCACAACCACCAGCTACATCGAGAGCGCGGCCGGCGTGAATGCCGGCGGACGCACGGGATTGGTCGCCGTAACCGTCGCCGTGCTGTTCCTCGCCGCCCTGTTCTTTGCGCCGCTGGCCGGCGCCATCCCCGTCTTCGCCACGGCGCCGGCGCTGGTCTACGTGGCCTGCCTGATGATGAGCACCGTGGCCGACATCGACTTCTCCGACGTCACCGAGTACGTGCCGGCCGTGGTGGTGATCGCCACCATGCCGCTGACGTTCTCGATCGCCCACGGCATCGCCTTCGGCTTCATTGCCTACACCGCGATCAAGCTGCTCGCCGGACGGCCAGGCGACGTGTCGCCAGCGGTAGCTGTGCTGTCAGTCTTGTTTATTGCCAAGTTTGCGTTGCTCTGAAGCCTCTGCGGCAGCGCGCCTACCCGACGGCTGGCGAAACTGCGCTAGATTGGAAGACTGGGCGGTTCGCGTCGGTGCGCGCCGCAATGGGGGATGGGATGTCGGCTCGCCTGCTACGCGCCTTGCAATTCACGGCGTTGATTGTTGCCCTGGTGATCCTGCCCGGGCAGGGCCCGTCCAAGGCCGAGGAACCGTCTCCGTTCGACAAGCTCGCCGGGCGCTGGGTCGGCGAAGGCCGCTTCGGCATCCGCGACGGCAACACCGAGGCCGTCAAATGCCGCGTGACCTACATCATCACCGGCGACGGCAACGACCTGAAGCAGTCCATCCGCTGCGCATCGGCGGGAGGCAATGTGGAGATCCAGAGCACCGTCGCCCACAAAGCGGGAACGATCGCCGGCACCTGGAAGGAACTGGTGCGCGACATGAGCGGGGAGGTGACGGGCAGCGTCACCTCGAGGGGCTTTCGCGTCGCCGTGCGCGGGCAAAGCCTGAACGCCAACATGGACATCGTCCTGATGGGCGCCAAGCAGGTGATCGAGATCCAGTTCATCGAAAGCAGCCTGATCGGCCTGACGCTGATCCTCGACAAGGCCGACGCCCCCTCGCGCAATCCATCCTAGAGCTTCAGCCGCGCTCCGACGTCATCCCGGCGCCGCGAGTGCCCGCAGGGTGCTCGCGGGAATAGAGCCTGCCCCGGACTTGATCCGGGGCCGGGACCTATGCACGTCGATTGCAAGGTGCGCTTGCCGCCTGCATCGCCCGCTACAGCGGCTGCGCGATTGAACGAACCCGCACCAGCGCTTTGAGGTGTCCTGGGTCCCGGCCTGGTCCCGCTCGCGCGCTTCGCTTGCAAGCGGCGCCGGGATGACGATGCATCGCGCGCGGCGTATGGATTTCGGTTCGATGCGTATCGGAAAGACCCTAGCTAGCCGCGGCTGCACGAGTGTCCGCCGAGGCAAGGCTATCCGGGATCTTTACCCCCAGGTGGTAGGCTTATCGCCCCCCTTCGCGGGCGGTGGAGTACTGTTGACTCGAGGGGACGATGGCGCCGGTGGGATCAACCGTCACGACGCGTTTGCAAGGCGGCAGGTCCGGCACGTAAAAAAGCTGAAGGCTGATCTCACGATTCAATGCCTCCTGCTCGGCATCGATGAGACTGCTCCCGGTTGCAATAAGTTTGTGGTCACCGCACAGATTGGCAACGATCCAACCGGCTCTGGCAGCCATGAATTGAGCGCCGCAATCATTCGATGGACCAGCCATCGCCTTGCAGCGCCGGATTGCTTCTGCGATGGCTTGCGATTGCGCGCTGTCGCTGGCAACGCCCCACGATCCGTTGCGCGTCAAGGTGACGACCGTCCAATCGTGGTCCCATGCCTTGCACTCGAGGGCACCTATCACAAGGCAGCCAAGAAGAATGAGGATGCGCTTGATTGAACCGCTCATGGCGCCCCCTGCTCGGATCCAACTCCATCGGGTTAGGCTTTGGTTGCCAAGTACGAGGCGGTAGGAGAGACGGCAGTTCCGCGGAAACTTGCGCATGGAACGTAAACAGCTTGCGGAGCGCTAACGCAGAGAGGAGATTGGAGTGTGGCTCAAGCATGAGCCGTACCTCCGCTTCTTCGGCAGCGGCGCTCCGCACAGTTTGGGTGGAGTGAACTCAGTCATTGCGCATGCGCGTGGCGCGCATCAGGATGTGATGCCAAGCGGCTACTTCGCCGAGCACCTTATGGATGGCTTCGCGGGTCTTGTCCTTGTCGAAGACTAACTGAAATTTCCCGTTGCAGTTTATGCCTCGACAGTTCGTCTGGACAATCAGGACCCACTTATCCCTGCTGGCGTCCGTTCCGAACTGAATGTTGAATTGTTGATCCGATGTCCATGTCTGAGTGACCTGAGTTAGCTTGAGCGTTTCACTGAACCTGTAATCGTCGATCGAACCCTTGACGGCGGTGACTTGTCGGCGTGTTTCAGACTGAAGTCTGCGGTGAAGTTGATCGCCAGCAGCAGAACAGCGCTGCATGCCAAGCCGCCAAATGTTTGTGCTTGCACTACTGCGGCGGGGCGACGTCCGGCAACTCAGCTCGCGCTCAGCCTCCCCTTGCATGCCGCCAATCCGTGCGCTAGACACTGAACTACATGGTTCAGCATTCGACAACCCGCCTCGATGCCTCGTTCGCCGCGCTCTCGGACGCCACCCGACGCGGCGTTCTGGAGCAGCTCGGGCGTGCGGACGCTTCGATCACGGAACTTGCCGAGAAGTTCCACATGACCCTCACGGGCATGAAGAAGCACGTCAGCGTCCTGGAGCAGGCGGGGCTCGTCACCACCGAGAAGGTCGGGCGTGTGCGGACCTGCAAGCTCGGCCTGCGCCGACTGGCGGAAGAAGCGGCGTGGATCGAAAGGCACCGCCAGCTCTGGGACGCACGCTTCGATGCGCTGGACAAGGTTGTCGAGGAGCTGACACGCAAGGAGAAGATCGATGGACGCAAGAAGAGAGAGTGAAGCTACCCCCGGGAAGAACCGCACGACGGTGGAACGGAAGTCCGAGCGTGAGCTCGTCGTCACGCGAACCATCAACGGCCCGGCGCGCCTCGTGTTCGAGGCGTGGACCAAGCCCGAGCTGTTCAAGCGGTGGTGGGTACCGAAGTCGACAGACCTATCCCTGCTTTCCTGCGAGATGGATGTTCGTGTCGGAGGCAAGTACCGTCTCGTGTTCAGCCACCCGGCGGCCCCAGAGCCCATGGCGTTCTACGGTACGTACCTCCAAGTGACCCCGCACTCGCGCCTCGTCTGGACCAACGACGAGGCTGGTGACGCTGGGCAAGTCTCGACCGTGACCTTCGAGGAAAAGGCTGGCAAGACGCTCGTGGTCCTGCACGACCTCTATCCCTCGAAGGAAACTCTCGACGCTGCCATCGCCTCCGGGAGCACGGGGGACGGGACGGACGAGACATTCGACCAACTGGACGAACTTCTCGTCACCCTGGGCGGGAGCGTGGGGCGGTCATGAAGTCGACCTCGCGGCCGGCCATCAGCCGGCCACGAAGGGTGACGGCATTTGCGAGACACCACGCTAGGGCCTTTCCGGTTTTGGTTGGACCGGAATGCACAGAAACTGTCATCCTCGGGCTTGCTTGCCCTATTTCCGGGGCCCGAGGATCCAGTCATCCATGAGCACCTGAGCAAGTTGATGGATGGATGGTCGGGCCAAGCCCGACCATGACACGGCTGCGACGCCGTCAAAGTGCGGAAAGACTCTAGCCGCGCCGCACGGTCAGCGTGGCAAATCCGTAGTGCATGTCGATGCCGTACTCCGCGATGGTGAAGTCCGGATCGTGGTCCTGCCAATCGGGCTCATCCAGGAGTTCGACGTCCCCCATCGCGGCGATCAGGCGCTGCATGTCGCCTCGCGTATAGATCCTCACATCTGTCGAGGGCTTGGGCTGATCGGGCGTCCAGCTGTCGTTGTAGTCGCAGGTCAGGACCGCGCAGCCGCCCGGCGCGAGCATCGCCACAATGTCTGCGACGAACGTCTCGTCGTCGGGAACGTGCTCGATCACCGAGGTCGAGAACACGATCTCATAAGTACCCAGCCGCTCGGGGTGCTGGCGCCGGAACGCCGCCATATCGACGTTCAGCGATGGATCGATGGCGTCGATGCGATAGCCGAGACTTTGCAGCGCATAGCAGGCCGTATCCTCGAAGCTGCCCACGCATAGCATTCTCTTGTTGCGATCCCCGCCCGCCAGCTGCTCGACGGCGGCGAGCATGAAGCCCTGCTGCACGTTCGCCCGCGGAATCTTCCTGCGCATGACACCGGGAACAATCCGCCAAAGCGTCTTGATCGCCGGCGCATAGCGCAGCCGCGCCTCGTCATCGAGCAGCGTATTGAACCGCTCCACGACGACCTTGCGATGCAGCACCTTGGAAAAGCCAAAGCTCACGCGGTCACCCGCCTGGCGGGTCAAGCCCGTCAGTACGGTTGGCACGCGATGCCGCACTTTGCGCGCAATGCCGGTCAGGACGGCTGGGATGTGGGTCAAGCGCTCACCTTCCGTTTCAGGACCGTCAACGCGCGACGAGGATCAGATACGGTCAAATGCAGGAATGCCCCGGCTTTCGCGCCCATTCCCCGTGCCGGAGAAGGACGCAGTGATTTGACCAGCGAGGCGATCTTCTGGGGCTGCACGTTGTTGCGATAGGCCGGACCCGCCATCTCCTCGAAGATCGAGTGATGCAGCTCGGCCATCGAGTCCGGCGTGTAGCGGTCCCGCGATTCCTGGGCCAGCCGCGCCTTGCCGACATCGAAGCTCAGGATCTTGTCGCGCAGCTCGAAATGGTTGCCGACGTCGAAGCGCTCGAAGCAGTCGCCGTAAAACGCCAGGTACTCGGCGAACAGGTTGCTGTTGGTTGCAACGATCCGCTTGCCCAGCTCGAACGCGATCGAAGCGACGCCGCTCGCGAATTGACCCGCATCATGGTAGGGGACGACCACAAAATCACACGCGGCCATGGCCTCGAGAAACGCGTCGTCGTCGACCACTCCGAGGAAGGAGACGCGGCTCTCGATGGCACGCGGCGTTCCGGCCATATCGTCGATCGCTTTCACGATCTCGACCAGGTTGCCGTCGTACTCGTACGGCTTCCTCGAGAACGGATGCGCGCCACCCACAAACACCAGCTTATAGTTGGCCGGCAAATAACTCGAGCGCGCGCAACACGCATTTGTTGTCCTTGTATCTGGAGAACGCGCCGAACAATCCAATGACCTGATCGTCTTTCGACAAGCCGAGCTTTGCGCGCCACGCGTCGCTGCCGCGGCCCCTTTCCTTTTGCGCCGCGCTCACGAAGCAAAGGGGATGGCTCTCCGCGTTGGCGATGCCATGCACGGACCGCAACGCCTCCTGCTCCTTCCTTGAATGCGAGATCAGGTAGTATGGCCGGTCCTTGCCGCGCTGCACGAGGCCGGCAAGGACGCTGGCTTGCGCGTGCGCGAAATCCCCACCCACATCCCTGTCGGTGTAGACCGAGTGCATGGTGAGGATCAGCCTCTTGGCCGCGGCGCAGCAGCGGGTCAGGCGGTCTTTGCAGTCCTCCAGCGTGCCGCCCCATATGCCGAACTCCGAGTCGAGGACGGTCACATCGAACTTGGGAAGCAGGCCGCATATCTCGTCGATTCTGAGCGACGCCTCACGACGCCGGCCCTGGCGGCCGCATCAGGCGCGCCGATCGCAGGTCGAGGACGGTGACATCAAAGAACTGCGCCAGCGCCTCCTCGCGCACCCGCGTGCAGGCGGCAATCCCGCACGAGCTGTCGTCGTAGTTGCTCGCGATGGCGAGGCGCGGCTTCACTGCGGCATGGCTCATCCGTATTCTCTATCCTGTATCGAATACCGGCTATCGCCCGCGTTTGCCTGCGCAGCGCACAACCGCGCCCGGGTGATTGCGAATACCGTGGACAGCCGATGCTTCGAGCTGCTCATTCTGTTTCGTAATGATACCGATTATTCGATTGAGCGCACGGACGCCCGAGTGGTCGTTCACAGAAAACGCGATTTCAAAGCCTGCGCATTGATAACCGATATCCGACATCAAGCTTCGTCCATCGGAACAGCGGGAGCGCAACGTGCATCCAGTCTATCGCCAGACCTGTCGCATCTGCGCATCGACCCACCTCGCCACCGCGATCGATCTGGGCCGGCAATATCTCCAGGGTTCATTCTCGAAGCCCGGCACCATCCGCCGCCGATGCGCAGGCTGCCGACGCGCCTCGTCCGCTGCGACGTGACCGCCAACGAGCGCGGCTGCGGCCTGCTGCAGTTGGCGCACTCGTTTCCGCCGGAAATACTCTACTCGAACTACTGGTACCGCTCCGGCACGAACGAGACGATGCGCAAGCATCTGCGGGAGATCGTGCACAGCCTCGTCGAGATCATACCGACGCCCAAACCGACCGTGCTCGACATCGGCTGCAACGATGGAACCCTGCTGGCCAACTATCCGTCGGGCTCGACCCGCTACGGCGTCGACCCATCCGACATCGCCAACGAGATCCGCGACGGCACCACCGTCATAAACACGGTATTTCCCTCCGAGCAGGCCTTGGCGGTGCTTCCGGCCGGCGGCATCGACGCCGTCACCTCGATCGCCATGTTCTATGACCTGGAGGACCCCGTCGAGTTTGCGCGCAAAGTGAAGCTGCTATTGAAGAAGGACGGCATCTGGGTTTTCGAAATGTCGTACCTGCCGCTCATGCTGCTGCAGAATTCGTTCGATACGATCTGTCATGAGCATCTCGAGTATTACAGCCTGGCCGTCCTGGAAACGATCATGCGCAAGGCCGACCTGCGCATATTCCGCGCCAACATCAACGACATCAACGGCGGAAGCATCCGCTGCTACGCGTGCCACGCCTCCAACACGACGCACGGCTCGGCGAACGATCGCCGCCTCCTGGCCCAGCTGCGCATTGCCGAATTCCAGATGGAACTCGACACGAGCGAGCCCTACACGGCGTTTCAGCGCCGCATCGACACGCTCAAGGACGGCCTCACCAAGCTGCTGTTCGACATTCGCGCCAAGGGGCAGCGCATTCACATCTATGGCGCCTCGACCAAGGGCAACGTGCTGCTGCAATGGTATGGCGTCAATCGCCTGACGGTCGATTGCGCCGCGGACCGCAACCCGCAGAAGGTCGGGTCGCGCACGCTCGGCACCGACATCCCGATCGTCTCCGAGGCCGAGTCACGCGCGCAAAAACCCGACTACTACCTGGTGCTGCCCTGGCACTTCCGCAAGGAGTTCCTGCAGCGCGAGAAGGAAACGATCATGGCGGGCACGAAGATGATTTTTCCGCTGCCTGAGATCGAGGTCGTCTCCGCCGACACCTACGCGGCAGCCCTGGCCGGCGCGGACGGCGCAACTTCGCACCTCGCCGATCTCCTGTTCGCGAGTGGCAGCGCCTGATGGGCCGTGCGCTGGTGCTCGGCGTCAACGGGCAGGACGGCAGCTACCTCGCCCAGGCGCTGTTGAAGCGCAACGACCATGTGGTCGGCGTCGGCCGCCAGCCGAACAGCCGCTACGTGCACGATCACCCGCGCTTCACCTATGCGGCGGCCGACCTGGCTGACGAGCGGCGCATCGAAGCCCTGCTCCGCTCCGTTGCACCAGACCGCATCTATCACTTCGCGGCGGTGCATGGGCCGACCGGCTCCGGGTTCACCTACGAGCCCGTCTTCGCGGACATGCTGCGCGTCAACGTCGGCGCGCTGCATGTCGGCTCTGGAATATGCGCGCACCTGCAATCCCAGCGCGCGCATCTTCTATGCCGGCTCATCCAAGGTCTTTCCGGGCCCCCTGATCGGCCAGATCGACGAATCCACGCCGACGCAGGTCAGCTGCCTCTATAGCCTCGGCAAGCTGGCAGCCCGTGACCTGATGCGCCTCTACCTCCGCGACCACGGCATCCAAGCAACCAACCTGATCCTGTTCAATCACAACTCACCGCGGCGCCCCCGCGACTACCTGCTGCCCATGCTCGCCGACACCATCGCGCGAGCCAAGATCGACCCGCGGCACGTCTTGCGCGTGCGCACACTCGATTTCTGGGCCGACTGGAGCGCCGCCGACGAGCTGATGGAGATCGTCGCCGATCTCAGCTCGGCGCCGTTCGTCCCCGAGCTGATCCTGGCGTCTGGCAAAACCGTGTACGCCCGCGACGCGGTCTCGGCACTGTTTGCGAGCCATGGCTTGAAAGCCGGTGACCACATCGTCGAGGACCAGCCCTCCCAGTTGCAAACCTCCGCCGGCTTTCAGGTGCGGATCGATCGGCTGGAAAGTCTGGCGCGGCGGCCAACCAAAACCGTCGTCGATGTGGTCAACGAACTGATCGATGCTCTGCCCGCAGCCCGGAATGCGGAAGGAGTCGAGGCCCGGTCGGCAAGGATGTGAGCGCCCGACAGGTCCCGCGGGCCCTCGAGGCGGGCCGCTACCACTTCTCGATCCAGGGGCGCAGGTCCAGCTCATGCGTCCAGGCGCTGCGCGGCTGGCGATGCAGCTGCCAGTAGGCCTCGGCGATGGCTTCCGGATCGAGGATGCCGTCGCGCTCCTTGAGGGCCGCGCGCTCCGGGAAATTGCTGCGGATGAACTCGGTATCGATGGCGCCATCGATGATCGAATGGGCGACGTGGATGCCCTCCGGCCCCAGCTCGCGCGCCATGCTCTGCGCCAGAGCGCGCAGCCCGTGCTTGGCCCCGGCAAACGCCGCAAAGCCGACGCCGCCACGCACGCTCGCCGTCGCACCGGTGAAGATGATCGTTCCGCGGCCGCGTGGCACCATCACCTTGGCCACCTCGCGGCCCATCAGGAAGCCGGCGAAGCACGCCATTTCCCAGGTCTTGAAGTAGACGCGCGCCGTCATCTCCCGGATCGGGAAGCGCACGTTGCCGCCGATGTTGAACACCGCCACCTCGATCGGCCCCACTTCCCGCTCGATGGTGCCGATCAGGCCGACCATCTCATCTTCCTTGCGGGCATCCGAGCCAAAGCCGCGCGCCGTGCCGCCCTCGCGCTGAATGCGCTCGACCAGGGGGTTGAGCTTGTCGGCGGTACGGCGCGTAACGCAGGCCGTGAAGCCCTCGCGCGCGAAGCGGCGCGCAACCGCCCCGCCTGTGGCATCGCCGGCACCGATGACGAGCGCGACCTTGGCTTGGGGCATGGCGGCGTCCGTCAGGCGTTGTCTGCGGCGCTGGCCGGGAAAACGCGCGCAAGGTCAAGCTCGATGCCCGGCGGATCGAGCCTCAGTGTGCCAGCGCTGACGATGCGGGTCTCGAGGACATCGCCGGCCGAACGCTTGTGATGGGTGATCGTCCGGCCTTCCGCGTCGACGACCAAGTAATGCTGAATGCTCGGCACCTCGAAATAGCCGGCGAGCTTGGCGGTGGCATCGACCTTCGCAGTCGACGGCGACAGCACCTCAACCACGATGACCGGGTTCGTGATCACGAGACTGTCAGGCGCGGGCTCCGGCAACGCCGCCACGAGAGCATCGGGAATGAACCCCTTCCGCTTGCTGATGCGGATAGTGGGGCCATCGGGCGCGACGTAGAAGGGGACACGGGCTTCTTCGATCGCCTGTCGCAACGCGAACGCAATCTCCAGTTTGACCTTCGCGTGCGACCATTGCTGGGATTGCTGCATCACGACGACGCCATCGATCAGCTCGTACTTGCCCTCTTCCTGCCGCGCGGCCCACGCCAGGAATTCGTCGAAGTCGAGACGGGCTGGAAGTGCGATGTTCATGAATGTCAGCCTATCACACTGGCCAATGCCGGGCGAGCACAGCTAAAGCCCGAGCTTCTTCTTCAAGGCCTCGTTGACGGCGGCGGGGTTGGCCTTGCCGCCGGTGGACTTCATCACCTGGCCGACGAACCAGCCGATCGCCTTCGGATTGGCCTTGGCGTCGGCGACCTTGTCCGGGTTAGCCGCGATCACCGCATCGACCGCCTTCTCGATGGCGCCCGTGTCGGTCACCTGCTTCAGCCCGCGCTTCTCGACGATCTCGGCCGGTTCGCCGCCCTCCGTCCAGACGATCTCGAACACGTCCTTGGCGATCTTGCCGGAGATGGCGCTGGACGCGATCAGGTCGAGGATGCCGCCGAGTTGGGCCGCGGACACTGGTGAACGCTCGATGTCCAGCCCCTCCTTGTTGAGGCGACCGAACAGTTCGTTGATGACCCAGTTGGCAGCGGTTTTTGCCATCCCTGCCCTTTGGCCACGCGCCTCGAAGAACTCGGCGCTCTCGCGCTCGGCCACCAGCACGCCGGCGTCATAGGCCGACAGGCCGTAGGCGCTCATGAAGCGCTGCCTCTTCGCATCCGGCAGCTCGGGTAACCCCTTCTTCAGGCCGTCCACATACTCCCGCGTCAGTTCCAGCGGCAGCAGGTCGGGATCGGGGAAATAGCGATAGTCGTGCGCCTCCTCCTTGGAGCGCATGGAACGCGTCTCGCCCTTTGCAGGGTCGAACAGGCGCGTCTCCTGCTCGACGCTGCCGCCGTCCTCGATCAGGTCGACCTGGCGACGCGCCTCCACCTCGATGGCCTGGCCGATGAAGCGGATCGAGTTGACGTTCTTGATCTCGCAGCGCGTGCCGAGCTTGCCGCCGGGACGGCGCACCGACACGTTGACGTCGGCGCGCAGGTTGCCCTTCTCCATGTCGCCATCGCAGGTGCCGAGATAGCGCAGGATGGAGCGCAGCTGCGTCACGTAGGCCTGCGCCTGCTTGGCCGAGCGCATGTCGGGCTTGGAGACGATTTCCATCAGCGCCACGCCGGAGCGGTTCAGATCGACGTAGGAGTATTCCGGATGCTGGTCGTGGATCGACTTGCCGGCGTCCTGCTCCAGGTGCAGGCGCTCGATGCCGACCTTCAGCGTCTCGCCGTCCGCGCTGACCTCCAATTCGCCCTCGCCGACGATCGGGCTCTTGTACTGCGAGATCTGATAGCCCTGCGGCAGGTCCGGATAGAAGTAGTTCTTGCGGTCGAACACCGAGGTCAGATTGATGCGCGCCTTGAGGCCGAGCCCCGTGCGCACGGCCTGATCGATGCAGGCCTGGTTGATCACCGGCAGCATGCCCGGCATGGCCGCATCCACCAGCGACACGTGGCTGTTGGGACTGCCACCAAAAGCCGTCGACGCGCCCGAGAACAGCTTGGCGTTGGAGGCCACCTGGGCATGCACCTCCAGGCCGATCACGACCTCCCAGTCGCCGGTGGCGCCCTTGATCAGGTTGCGGTCGCCCTTGCTAGCCGTGTCTTGCATCACCATCCCCATGCCGGGCCCCATGGCGCCATGCGCGCGCGCAGGCTGTCTTGAGCCACATCCGGCATGCCTTGCCAAGCTCCCGCAGGGCCTTGCTAAGCCTGCCTGGACGCCGGATTGCAGCATGGCTAGTGCTTTCTTTACCATTCCGGGCTGAGATTTGCGTAGCATCTGCGACATGTGGCTCGCCCGATACCAGCCCTCAATTCCTCTACGTCAGGCTACAGCCGCACTCGAAGCGGATACGAGCATCATGATTTTGCGCCTTCTCGCTATCGCCTTTGCCCTGCTATGGGGCATCGGCGCCAGCGACGGTCCCACCAAGACGCTGAGGTTTGCGGCCCAAGGCGGCCTCAACTCGCTCGATCCCTACGCGCTCAACGAGACCTTCTCGCAGGGCACGCTCGCCAACGTCATGGAGGGCCTGATCAAGCGCGACGAGAACCTGAAGATCGTGCCGGGCCTTGCCGAACGCTGGGAGCAGCTCGATCCCAAGCACTGGCGCTTCCACCTGAGGCGAGGCGTTCGCTTCCACGATGGCTCGCCATTCACCGCCGACGATGTCGTCTTCTCGGCCGAGCGGGCGCGCGGTCCCAACTCCCAGATCAGGGGGCGTATCCCCGCCGATGCCCAGGTGGTGAAGGTCGACGACCACACCGTCGATTTCATCCTGGCCACGCCCAATCCGATCCTGCACTACGAGTGGGAGACGTGGCTGATCTTCTCCAAGGCGTGGGCCGAGGCGAACGGCGCGGTCCATGCCCAGCCGGCTTCCGCCACGGCGCTCAGCCCCAGCGCGCTGAAGGCGAACGGCACCGGCCCCTTCATGGTCGCCAGCCATGAGCCAGGCACCAGGACCGTCTTCAAGCGCAATCCGAATTGGTGGGGCACGACCCAGCACAACCTCAACGAGGTGGTGCTGCAGGCCATCCCGGCGGATGCGACCCGCGTTGCCGCCCTGCTGTCGGGCGACGTCGAACTGATCGACCCGGTGCCCGTGCAGGACATCGATCGCATCCGGCAGAGCCAGATCGCCGACGTGCTGGTGAAGCCCGAGCTGCGCACCATCTTCCTGAACATGGACAGCTTGCGCGACGAGCTGCTGTATTCCAACGTCAAGGGCAAGAACCCCTTCAAGGACCCCCGCGTCCGCAAGGCCTTCTACCAGGCCATCGACATCGAGATGATCAAGACCAAGATCATGCGCGGCATGTCGCAGCCGACGCCGCTGATGATCGCCCCGATGCTGTTCCCGCTCGCCGGCGAGTTCCAGCGCTGGCCCTACGACCCCGCGGCCGCCAGGCGGCTGATGGCGGAGGCCGGCTACCCGCAAGGCTTCGAGGTCGGCATGGACTGCCCCAACGATCGCTACGTCAACGACGAGGAGATCTGCCAGGCGGTCGCCGCCATGCTGAGCCGGATCGGCGTCAAGGTCCGGCTCAACATCATGCCCAAGGCCAAGTATTTCGAGAAGGTCGGCCCGAAGCGGTACGATTCATCCTTCAACCTGCTCGGCTGGACGCCCAGCTCGCTCGACAGCTATGGCGTGCTCACCAACACGGTGCGCTGCCGCGACGCCGAGGGCCGGGGCGGGACCTTCAACTTCGGCGGCTACTGCAATCCGCACATCGACGCCCTGCTCGACCGCATCCTGGTCGAGGCCGACACGGTCAAGCGCAACGAATTGATCGCCGATGCCTTCCGCCTGCTGCACGACGACGTCGGCACAATTCCCCTGCACCAGCAATCCGTTGCCTGGGGAGTCTCCAGGAAGATCAACGTGCTGCAGCGCGCCGACAACCAGGTCCGGTTCGACAAGATCTGGATGCAGTAGCGCAATCGCGCGGCATGTAAGAGGATGCTGCCCAGGATGCGGCTTCCCGGCCGCCGTCACGGCTGCTCCATACGGACACGACACCATGCTCGCCTTCGCGATCCGGCGGCTTTTCGAGGCGCTGATGGTCATGCTGGCCGTGGCCCTGATCGCCTTCGCCCTGTTTCGCTACGTCGGCGACCCCATCAACCAGATGGTCGGCCAGGACGCGACCATCGAAGACCGCGCCGAGCTCAGGCGCCACCTTGGCCTGGATGACCCCGCCATCGTCCAGTTCGGCCGCTTCATAACGCATGCCGTCAGGTTCGATTTCGGCATCTCCTACCAGCTGAAGCAGCCGGTCACGGGCATGATCGCCGAGCGCTTCCCGGCCACCTTCGAGCTGGCTCTGGCCGCCGCCCTGTTCGCCGTGGTGTTCGGCATCCCGATGGGCGTCTACACCGGCATCTACCGCGAGAGCTGGCTGTCGAAGGTGTTCCTGACCGTCTCCCTGATCGGCATCTCGCTGCCGACCTTCCTGATCGGCATCCTGCTGATCTATCTGTTCGCCGTGAAGCTCGGCTGGTTCTCCTCGTTCGGCCGCGGCGAGGTGACGACGGTCGGCTTCTGGCGCACCGGCCTGCTGACGATATCGGGGCTCAAGGCCCTGGTGCTGCCGGCCATCACGCTCGGCCTGTTCCAGATGACGCTGATCACGCGCCTGGTGCGCGCCGAGATGCTGGAGGTGCTGCGCACCGACTACATCAAGTTCGCCCGCGCCCGCGGCCTGTCGGACCGCGCCATCAACTTCGGCCACGCCCTGCGCAACACGCTGGTGCCGGTGATCACCATCATCGGCCTGCAGCTCGGCCTGATCATCGCCTTTGCCATCATCACGGAATCCGTGTTCCAATGGCCGGGCATGGGTCTCCTGTTCATCCAGGCCGTGCAGAATGCCGATATCCCGGTGATGGCCGCCTACCTCCTGCTGGTTGCGTTCCTGTTCGTGCTGATCAACTTGATCGTCGACCTGATCTATGTGCGCATCGACCCCCGCATCCGCATCTATGGCAAGGGAGCCGGGCGATGAACGAGGCGTCGCCCACGCGCATGAGTGAGACGCCAGCGGTGCGACCTCGCAGCCGGCTGGCTGCCCTGCGCGACAGCGACCTGTGGCAAAGCTTCATCGCCTCGCGCCTCGTCGTTATTGCCGCGATCCTCACCACATTGCTTGTCGGCGCGGCATTCCTGGCTCCCCTGATCGCCCCGCACAACCCCTACGACCTGAAATCTCTCGAACTCATCGATGCGGATCGGCCGCCGGCCTGGGAAGAGGGCGGGGATGCACGCTTTTTGCTCGGTACCGACGATCAGGGCCGAGACATCCTGTCCACCATCCTGTACGGCACGCGCGCCTCACTGTTGATCGGCATCTGCTCGGTGCTGCTCGCAGTGGCAATCGGCCTATCGCTTGGGCTGTGGGCCGGCTATGCGGGCGGGCGCATCGATGCGGTCATCATGCGCGTCGCCGACGTGCAGCTGACCTTTCCAGCCATCCTGACGGCCTTGCTGATCGACGGCGTGGCGCTGGCCATCTTCAAGCGCTACACCTTTGAGGGCGGCAAGTTCTGGATCCTGGTGATGGCCATCGGTCTGTCCTACTGGGTGCAATATGCACGCACCGTGCGCGGGGTCACGCTCGTGGAGCGCGACAAGGAATACGTGCAGGCGGCACGCCTGATCGGCATCGGCCCCATCAAGATCATGTTCCAGCACATCCTGCCCAACGTGATGGGACCTGTGATGGTGCTGGCCACCATCAACCTGGCGCTCGCCATCATCACCGAGGCGACGCTGTCGTTCCTGGGCGTCGGGCTGCCGCCCACCGAGCCCTCGCTCGGCACCATGATCCAGGTCGGCAACAAGTATCTGTTCTCGGGCTCGTGGTGGATGGTGGCGTTTCCGGGACTGACGCTGGCGCTGCTGGCGGTGGCCGTGAACTTGCTTGGCGATTGGCTGCGCGATGCGCTCAATCCCAAGCTACGATGATGCATGCGAAGGGTAGCGTTCAACGTAGGAGATCAGAACATGGTCCGTGCATGGAAGGCGAAAACAGCCGCGACGCTGGTGGCAACGGTGCTGCTGGCCGGAGCCGCCGAGGCAAGGTCGATCACCTGGGCCCGCACCGGCGATGCCCTGACCCTCGATCCGCATGCGCAGAACGAGGGGCCCACGCATAACCTTCTGCAGAACATCTACGAGCCGCTCGTCCTGCGCGAGCACACCGGCAAACTGCTGCCGGCGCTCGCCGAGTCGTGGAAAGTCACGTCGGACCCGTTGGTCTGGGAGTTCAAGCTGCGGCAGGGCGCGAAGTTCCACAACGGCAGCCCGTTCACGGCCGATGACGTGGTGTTCTCCATCGAGCGCGCCCTGCAGCCGACCTCGGACATGAAGGGCATCATCAGCTCCATCGAGAAGGCCACCAAGGTCGACGACCACACGGTGCACCTCAAGACCAAGGGGCCGAACCCGATCCTGCCCGACCAGCTCACCAACATCTACATGATGGACAAGGAGTGGGCCGAGGCCAACAGCACGGTGACCGTGCAGGACTACAAGGCCCAGAAGGACAACTTCGCCGTCCGCAACGCCAACGGCACCGGCCCCTACTCGGTGGCGTCGCGCGAGCAGGACGTGAAGACCGTGCTCAAGCTGTTCGACGGCTACTGGGGCAAGGGCCAGGTGCCGCTCGGCATCGAAGCCATCAACTACGTCACCATCAAGAAGGACGAGACGCGCGTTGCCGCCCTGCTGTCAGGCGAGGTCGACCTGGTGCAGGACATGCCGGTGCAGGACATCGACCGCGTGCAGAAGACGCAGGGTCTCAAGGTCAACCTCGGCCAGGAGAACCGCTCCATCTTCCTCGGCATGGACGTGGGCTCTCCCGACCTCAAGTCCGATGACGTGCAGGGCAAGAACCCGTTCGCCGACAAGCGCGTGCGCCAGGCCATCAACATGGCCATCGACCGCGAAGGCATCCGGCGCGCGGTGATGCGCGCTCAGTCCAAGCCGTCCGGCATGATCATCGGGCCGTTCGTCAACGGCTACAACGAGGAGTACGGCAAGGCGCCGGCCGTCAACGTCGACAAGGCCAAGGCGCTGCTGGCGGAGGCGGGCTACGCCAACGGCTTCTCGATCGCCTTCCACTGCCCCAACGACCGCTATGTCTCCGACGAGGGCATCTGCCAGGCGATCGTGCCGATGCTGGCGCGCATCGGCATCAAGGCCAGCCTGATCTCGCAATCCAAGACCAAGCACTTCCCGACCCTCCAGAACGGCGAGTCGGAATTCTATCTGCTCGGCTGGGGCGTGCCGACCTATGACAGCGAGTACGCGTTCAGCTTCCTGCACCATACGCGCGGCGGGCGTTACGGCGGCTGGAACAGCACGCGCTACTCCAATCCCGAGCTCGACAAGAAGATCGAGGCCCTGTCCTCGGAGATCGACATCCCCAAGCGCAACGCCGCGATCGCCGAGATCTGGAAGACCGTGCAGGACGAGAGCGATGTACATCCCCCTGCACGACCAGCTGCTGGCCTACGCCATGAAGGGCGACCTCGATGTCCCGGTGTCGCCGGACAACGTGGTGCACATGAAGTTCGTCGCGCCGAAGAAATAATAGGCGCGATCAAGTGGCGATCAGCGAGCCGGTCCTGTCCGTCCGCAACCTGGAGGTCGCCTTCCTCGGCCGCCGCGGCAAGCTTGTCGCGGTGGACGGGGTGTCGTTCGACATCGCCGCCGGCGAGGTGCTGGGCGTGGTCGGCGAATCCGGCGCCGGCAAGTCGCTGACCGGCGCCGCCGTGATCGGCCTGCTCGAACCGCCGGGGCGCATCACCGGCGGCGAGGTGCGGCTCGGCGGGCAGCGCATCGACAACGCGCCGCCGGACGAGATGCGCAAGTTGCGCGGCGCACGCATCGGCATGGTGTTCCAGGACCCGCTGACCAGCCTCAACCCGCTGTACCGGGTCGGCGACCAGATCGTCGAGACGATCCGCACGCACAAGCCGGTCTCGCAGGCCGAGGCGCGCGAGCGGGCCATCGCGCTGCTGGAGGAGGTCGGCATCCAGGGGGCGCGGGCGCGCATCGACAGCTATCCGCACGAGTTCTCCGGCGGCAT
The DNA here is from genome assembly GCA_963735125.1 of uncultured Alphaproteobacteria bacterium. Classification (GTDB taxonomy): domain Bacteria; phylum Pseudomonadota; class Alphaproteobacteria; order Rhizobiales; family Hyphomicrobiaceae; genus AWTP1-13. Next base: position 34,247 of record CAVTJY010000019.1, read on the forward strand.
GCGCCAGCGCGTGGTGCTGGCGCTGGCCCTGTGCGCGGAGCCCGAGTTGCTGATCGCCGACGAGCCGACCACGGCGCTCGACGTGTCGATCCAGGCGCAGATCATCCAGCTGCTCAAGCGGCTGTGCGGGGAGCGCGGCACGGCCGTCATGCTGATCACCCACGACATGGGCGTGATCGCCGAGACCGCCGACCGCGTGGCGGTCATGTATGCCGGGCGCATCGTCGAGATCGGGCCGGTGCGCGACGTGGTGAAACACCCACACCATCCCTACACGCAGGGCCTGATGGGCGCGATCCCGACGCAAGGCAGCGCGGGCCGATCGCCTGACGCAGATTCCAGGCTCGATGCCGCGGCTCAACGCCATCCCGGCGGGCTGCGCCTTCCACCCGCGCTGCGCGCATGCCTTCGCCCGCTGCCGCACCGAACGGCCGGTGCGCATGCCGGCGGGGGCGTCCGAGGCGGCCTGCTGGCTGATGGCCGAGAAGGTGACGGGGGAGCCGGCATGAGCGGGTCGGCGCTGGTCGAGGCGCAGGGCCTGAGCCGCGTATTCGACGTCTCCCGGCCCTGGATCAATCGCGTCATCGAGGGCACCGACAAGGCCTACCTCAAGGCGGTGACCGACGTCTCCTTCACGATCGCGCGCGGCCAGACGCTGGCGCTGGTGGGCGAGTCGGGCTCGGGCAAGTCGACGGTCGCCAGGATGGTGGTGGGCCTGCTGCCGCCGACCGCCGGCAGCGTCGACCTTCGACGGCATCGACATGTGGGCGCCGGTGCGCGAGGCGGAGCGGCAGAAGCTGCGCCGCCGCCTGCAGATGATCTTCCAGGACCCGTTCGCCAGCCTCAACCCGCGCTGGCGCGTGGACCGCATCATCGCCGACCCGATCCGCGCCTTCGGCCTGACCAGCGACAGGGCCGAGACCGAGGCGCGCGTCGGCGAGCTGCTGCGCCTGGTGGGCCTCGATCCCGCCGACGGCGTCAAGTATCCGCACGAGTTCTCCGGCGGGCAGCGCCAGCGCATCTGCATCGCCCGCGCCCTGTCGTCCAATCCCGACTTCATCGTCTGCGACGAGCCGACCAGCGCGCTCGACGTGTCCGTGCAGGCGCAGATCCTCAACCTGATGCGCGACCTGCAGGACAAGCTCGGCCTCGCCTACCTGTTCATCAGCCACAACCTGGCGGTCGTGCGGCACATGGCGACGCGCATCGGCGTCATGTATCTCGGCCGCATCGTCGAGAACGCGCCGGCCAACGAGCTGTTCGAGGCCCCGCGCCACCCCTACACGCGCGCGCTGATCGACGCGCTGCCCGATCTCACCATGAGCGGGCGCAAGCGCCGGGTGATCGAGGGCGAGATCCCCAATCCGATCGACCCGCCGCCAGGCTGCGCCTTCCATCCGCGCTGCCCGCTGGCGTTCGCACGCTGCGCAGCGAGCTGCCGCTGCTGCTGCCGCACGGCGACCGCCAGGTCGCCTGCCACGCCGTCGAGGCGGGCAGGGCTTAGGTCAGCAACCGGCCTCACGCGGCTTTGCCGCAGCCAGGGTGGTCCTTCAGCACGCGCTGCGTGGAAGCCGGAGACTTGGCCAGCTTCTCTTTCGGCCGCACGGGCCGGCGCACCAGCTCGCCGCCGCAGTTCGGGCAGCGTCCGCCCGGCCAAGCGATTGGCCGCGCAATCGGCGCAGAAGGTGCATTCGAAGGAGCAGATCAAGGCATCCGCCGCATCCGGCGGCAGATCCTTGTCGCAGCATTCGCAGTTGGGTCGCAGGGCGAGCATCGATTCCCCCGTGATTAGGCGCCGAATAGCAGGGTGCTGCGCCATGACCAAAAGAAAAAGGCCTCGGTGACCCTGCACACCGAGGCCCCTTGGATCACGCCGGGGAAGATAGATCAATCAGGGTGATCAGAACCTAGGACCCGGCCCTTGAACTCACTCTGAACGGCACATTCATGGGTTGTTCATGCCGCCGCCGGCTTTCGGCCCTCGTTGCGGGCGCGTGCGCCGCGTCATTTCGGAGCCCGGGTTAGGCGAGGCTTAACCTCAGCGTGGTGTAGTCACGGGAGTTGTTGTTCCGTGGAAAGGCGTTGCACATGCGTTGGTCGCGTCGCAGCCTTGCGCTGTCCAATATCATGCACCTGTTTGCCGGCCTCGCGGCTCTGGCAGGCGCCGCCGCGGGTCTCGGCGGGTGCTCCGGTGCCGAACGCGTCTACGGCTACCAGGCCAACGTCGAAACCGGCAGCATCGACGTGAGCGGTCGCTCCTCCGGCATGTCGCACCTGCAGCAGGATGCCATCATCGGCCAGGCCATCGCCGAGCACGAGATGCGGCGGCCCGTAGCTACGGCTAGGCAATAACCGGCAGCTCCGCCACGTCATAGGCGTGGCTGATGGCGCGCCCGGTGGCCGGGTCCTCCAGGCGCATCTCGAAGCGCGCGGCGGGGCGGATGCCGCCGATGGCGTTGAGCGTGCCGCTCATCATGACGGTGCCGGGCTTCATGCTGCCGCCGCCCGCGGTGTAGCGCGCGATCAGATCGTCCGGCGTCCGCATCAGGGCCAGCGCGCCCTCCTGGTAGAGCACGCGCTCTCCGCCGATCATGACATGCGCGCGCAGCAGCAGGCTGTCCCAGCGGCCGCGCAGCTCATCGAGCCGCCACAGCGTCGGTCCCAGCACCTTGCCGGCGAGTTGCTTGGACAGCGCCACGCCATGCGCCTCGGCCTTGCGGTCGGTCTGGTCGGAGCCGACCGTGATCCACAAGCCGTCGTCCATGGCCACGATCACGTATTCGATCTCGCCCGAGGTGTGGGGACCCAGCACCTCCAGCCGGTCGGTCTGCGACACCAGCGAGGCGCTGACGCGATAGAACAGCGGGAAGGTCGAGGGCGGCGGCACGCCGTGCTCGGCGAGCTCGGCCATGTGCCCGCGCACGGAGGCTTCATCCCGGCCGGTCCAGCCGGCCAGGACGAGGTGCTCGACGTCGAACATGACCTCGTCGTTGATCTCGGCCGAAACCCTGTCGAATGCCAGCATGGTGAATGCCCCTTTGCGGTCCGGTGCCATCCTGCGCCGCGACCTCTCATAGCGGGGCTCGTCGCCGGTATCCAGCCGTGCGCGCCCACCCCCGTCCACGGCCTGACAGGTTCCACGCCCGCGGGCCACAACCGAGGCCACCCGTGTGCATATCGCGCGAAATCATGCTATGCAATGCCCATGAACGAGCGCGTGAAAAAGCTGTCGGAAGAGATCCGCAAGCTCTCGCCCGACGAGCAGGCGGACCTCATGGACGAGTTGCTGGTGCTGACGCACCGCGAGCCCGATCCGGAGATCGAGAAGGCGCTGATCGAAGAGGTCGAGCGTCGTATCGACGCCTACGATCGGGGCGAGACCAAGGGGATTCCGATCGAGGATGCGATGGCTCACTTGCGAGCTCAAATATCCCCCCGCAAATCATGAGGGTCCGCATTGCGCCCGCTGCACTCGCCGAGGCCGAAGATGCACGCGACTGGTACGACGCGGTACGAGCCGGACTCGGCGAGGAATTCTGGAAGAGCTCGATCGCGGTTTGCGCCAGATTGTGGATTTCCCGAATGCTTGGCATCCCGTCGGACCACGCGCCAGACGATATCGCTTAAATCGATTTCCATACGGCATCATCTATCAAGTCCGATCCGGACGAGATATCGTTGTCGTTGCCGTCGCGCATCTCCATCGCCGCAGCGACTACTGGCGCGGTCGCTTGAAGGCCCCCTAGAAAAACGCCTGTATCCCCGTGATGGCCCGGCCGAGGATCAGCGCGTGCACGTCGTGCGTGCCCTCGTAGGTGTTGACCGTCTCCAGGTTCGCGGCGTGGCGCATCACGTGGTACTCGATCTGGATGCCGTTGCCGCCGTGCATGTCGCGGGCGACGCGGGCGATGTCGAGCGCCTTGCCGCAGTTGTTGCGCTTGACGATGGAGATCATCTCCGGCGCCATCTTGCCCTCGTCGAACAGGCGGCCGACGCGCAACGCGCCCTGCAGGCCGAGCGAGATCTCGGTCTGCATGTCGGCGAGCTTCTTCTGCACCAGCTGGGTGGCGGCCAGCGGCTTGCCGAACTGCTTGCGGTCGAGCGTGTACTGGCGCGCGCGGTGCCAGCAGTCCTCGGCCGCGCCCATGGCGCCCCAGGCGATGCCGTAGCGCGCGCGGTTGAGGCAGCCGAACGGCCCCTTGAGGCCCGACACGTTGGGCAGCAGGTTCTCCTCCGGCACCACCACGCCCTCCATGACGATCTCGCCGGTGATGGAGGCGCGCAGCGACAGCTTGCCGCCGATCTTGGGGGCCGACAGCCCCTTCATGCCCTTCTCGAGGATGAAGCCGCGGATCTGGTTGTCGTGCGCCGCCGACTTGGCCCACACCACGAACACGTCGGCGATCGGCGCGTTGGAGATCCACATCTTGGTGCCGGTCAGGCGGTAGCCGTCCGCCACCTTCTCGGCGCGCGTCGTCATGCTGCCGGGATCGGAGCCGGCATCGGGCTCGGTCAGCCCGAAGCAGCCGACCCACTCGCCGGAGCCGAGCTTGGGCAGATACTTCTCGCGCTGCGCCTCCGAGCCGTAGGCGTAGATCGGATACATCACCAGCGACGACTGCACGCTATTCATGGAGCGGTAGCCCGAATCCACGCGCTCCACTTCGCGCGCGACGAGGCCATAGCTCACGTAGTTGGCGCCGGCGCAGCCGTACTTCTCCGGGATCGTCACGCCGAGCAGGCCGAGCGCGCCCATCTCGTCGAAGATGGCCCGGTCGGTCTTCTCTTCCAGGTAGGCCTCGATCACGCGCGGCAGCAGCTTCTCCTGCGCGTAGGCGCGCGCGGTGTCGCGGATGGCGCGCTCGTCGTCGGTGAGCTGATCCTCGAGGAGGAACGGGTCCTCCCACTGGAAGGCGGAGGCCGTCTGGGCCTGGCGATCTTGTCCTGCATGGCGTTCTACTCCTGTGCGGCGATACTACCGCCATCGTAGCTTTCTGGCAGGCTCATGCCCGTCTCGCGAGATTTTGACAAGACTTGGCTTTATTCAGACGCCTACAATTGCACTAGTCCCTCGAGGATCACGCCAGGGGATCGAGGAGGATGTGCACATGCTGAAAGACTTGGATTACTTCCGCAGCTGCGCGCGCTTGCCGTGCTGCTGCTGGTCGGCAGCGTCGATACGGCCGAAGCCAAGGAACGGCGGCGGCGGCGGAGGAGTGGCAGGTCCGGCGGCAAGCATGGTGGCTCGGTGGTGGCGCCAAGTTCTCCGGCGGCAAGGTCTACGGCGGCGGGCCGAAGTTCTACGGCGGCAAGGTTTACGGCGGCGGTCGCGCTCAAGTACTATGGTGGCAACTGGTACAAGGGGAACAAGCATGCCCGCTACCACAAGTACCGGTTCGTGGGCGTTCCGCTGGCCTACTACGGCTACAGCAACTATGGCTACGGGGATAACAGCTGCTACTGGCTGCGGCGCAGGGCACTCGACAGCGGCAGCAGCTACTGGTGGAACCGCTACTACGCCTGCATCGACGGCTACGGGCCTTATTGACGGCAGCGCGACCGGGACAGGCGCGGGCGGCCTGTCCATGGCCGCGGCCTCGACATCAGCCGCGCCGGTCGATCGGCACGTAGTCGCGCGGCGCCGGCCCGCTGTAGAGCGTGAGCGGCCGGATCAGGATGTTGTTGGCCTGCTGCTCCAGCACCTGCACGGTCCAGCCCGGCACGCGGCCGACGGCAAAGATCGGCACGAACAGGTCCTTCGGGATCTGGTGCAGGTAGTAGATCACGCCCGAATAGAAATCGACGTTGACGTTGACGCCGTGCCGCGCGTAGGGCGCCATCGCCTGCACCAGCGCATCCAGGATCGCATACCACTGCGGCTGGCCCATCTCCTGCGACAGCCGCTTGACGCCTTCGCGCATGTGCCGCGCGCGCGGGTCCTCGGCGCGATAGACGCGATGCCCGAAGCCGGTGATCGCCTCCTTGGCCTCGCGCTTCTTCTTCACGTAGGCGGCGACGTTGGCCGGCTCGCCGATCTCCTGGGCCATGCCGAGCACGTCCTCGGCCGCGCCGCCGTGCGCGGGCCCGGACAGCGCCGCAACCGCGGCCGTGACCGCCGCATGCAGGTTGGCCTGCGTGCCGATCACCACGCGCGCCGTGAACGAGGAGGCGTTCGAGCCGTGCTCGGCATGCAGCACGAAATCCACGTCCAGCAGCTTGGCGGCGTCCGGCGACGGCTTCTCGCCCTTCAGCATCCATAGGAAGTTGGCGGCGTGTCCGAGGTCGGCATCGGGCGCCACGGGCGCCTTGCCGTTGCGGATGCGGTCGTGCGCCGCGACGATCATCGGCACCTGCGAGGTGAGCCGCATGCCCTTGCGCACCGTGGCATCGCGCGAATTGTCGGCGACCTCCGTGTCGAACGCCGCCAGCGCCGACACGGCCGTGCGCAGCACGTCCATCGGATGGGCCGCCTTCACCGTCTCGATGATGTTCAGGATGGGCGGCGGCAGCTGCCGGGCGGCCTTCAGGTCGGCATCGATACGGGCAAGCTCAGCCTTGCTCGGCAGCTCGCCATGCAGCAGCAGGTGCGCCGTCTCCTCGAAGGTCGATTGCTGCGCCAGGTCGTGGATGGAATAGCCGCGATAGCGCAGCTCGCCCGCCTTGCCGTCGATAAAAGTAGTTTCCGAGCGCTCGAAATAGACATCCTTGAGGCCGCGATGGACCTTGGTTGCAGTGTCGGCCGTGCTCATGGTGCATCTCCGCTGCAGGCTTGATGTGCTCGTGCTAGGACGAGCCGGCATGACGCCGAAGGAGTGGCAGGCATTGGACATCGTCGAAGCGAGCATGACGGCGATCCGGGATCGCGCGCTCAAGGTGGTTCTACCGGAAGGCGACGACGAACGCATTCTGCGCAGCGCACAACAGCTTAGCGCGCGGCGGCTGGCCCATCCGGTGGTGCTGGGCGTGCCGGCCGAGGTAGCGGCCCGCGCCGCCTCCCTCGGCATCAGCCTCGACGGTTGCGACATCCGCGATCCGGCCGGCGATGCCGCGCTCGGCGCTTACGCCGGCCGGCTGGTTGCCGCGCGCGAGCGCATGACGCAGGGCATGGCCGAGCGCACGCTCAGCGAAGCCGCTCTATTTCGGCGGCGCCATGCTGGCGGCCGGCGATGCGGCGGCCATGGTGGCCGGCGCCGCCAACCCGACCCGCCGCGTCATCGAGGCCGGCCTGATGACCGTCGGCCTCGCGCCCGGCATCGCCACGCCGTCGAGCTTCTTCCTGATGATCATGCCGGCCTCGCAACGATCACCTATGTGTTCGCCGATTGCGCCATCAACGCCGACCCCACGGCGGAGCAGCTGGCCGACATCGCCATCGGCCTCGGCCGACAGCGCGCGCAGCCTGCTTGGGGCCGAGCCGCGCGTTGCCCTGCTGTCATTCTCGACGCACGGCAGCGCCAGCCATCCGCGCGTCGACAAGGTGCGCGCGGCGCTCGCCATCGTGCGCAGCCGCCGGCCCGAGCTGGCCGTCGACGGCGAGCTGCAGGGCGATGCGGCCGTCTCGCGCGCCGTGGCGGCCAAGAAGGTGAAGGGCGAGAGTGCCGTCGCCGGCCAGGCCAACGTGCTGATCTTCCCCGACCTCGATGCCGGCAACATCGCCTACAAGCTGGTCCAGCACCTGGGCGGCGCCACCGCCATCGGCCCCTTCCTGCAGGGCTTTGCCCGGCCGATCTCCGACCTGTCGCGCGGCGCCAGCGTCGACGACATCATCGCCACCGCCGCCGTCACCCTGGCCCGCGCGGGCTAGCGGGAGGTATAGTGGCCGCTCGTAACATTTGCTGCCAATAAGCGTTGCGCGACACGAAGCGCTGCGAGCATGCGGGGAAATCGAGGTGGGGGATAGCAAGAAGGCTTGGCCTGTCGGGGACATCGCCCGCAAGGCTGGCCTGGCCTGGGCGGAGCTGGCCGGACCGGCCTCCACGAAGGCAGTCAACAAACCCGCCAACCTGGTCTACGGCGTCGAGGACAAGCCACCGGGCCCGGTCAGGTGGTTCAGCGCCATCCAGCAGGTGGCGATATCGTCCATCTACATGATCTATCCGCTGATCCTGGCTCGCGAGGCCGGTCTGCAGACGGGACAGATCATCAACATCCTGCAGCTTGGCTGCGTGGCATTGGCGATAGGCGCCCTGCTGCAAGCCTTGCCGCGCGGGCCGGTCGGCAGTCGGATGCTGGCGCCGTCCTGCTTCACGGGGCTCTACCTTGCCTCCTCGCTGGTGGCCGTCAAAGTCGGCGGCATGCCGCTGGTGTGGGGCATGACCATTTTCGCCGGCCTCATGGAAATGGCGTTCTCGCTGGTGTGGCGGCGGCTGCGCGCGCTCGTTCCCCCTGAGTCCGCCGGGCTCGTCGTGTTCTTCATCGGCAGCATCATCGCGCTTGCGGCATGTCACATGCTGCTTTCGGAGGGCGCGGGCGGCGGGGTTGCGACGCCGACGGAATGGCTGGTGGCCGGTGCGACGCTGGCCCTGATGGTCGGCATCAATATCTGGAGCAAGAGCGCGCTGAAGATTTATTGCGTCGTGATCGGCATGGTTTTCGGGTTCCTCGTTTCCATCTGGGGCGGCCTGCTTACACGCGGTCACCTGGGACCGGTTCTCGATCTCCCGCTCATCGCCATGCCCAATTTGCTGCACGCCTCCTGGGCCTTCGACTGGTCGATGGTGGTGCCGTTCGCGATCACGGCGCTTGCAGCCGCCATGAGCACGACCGCCGTGCTGACCGCCTACCAGCGGACGACGGACGCTGAATGGGTGCGACCGGACATGACGTCCATCGGGCGCGGCGTGCTGGGCGACGGCATATCGAACGCCATCGCCGGCGGGCTAGGCACCTATGGCCTCACGCTCTCGAATGCGAATGCCGGACTGGTCGCGGCAACGGGTGTGGCCAGCCGGGTCATCGCCTTCGCGATAGCCGGCATTCTTGCCGTAATAGCGCTGCAGCCGCGGCTGCTGGGGGTCATAACCTTGCTGCCGAAGCCGGTGATGGCCGCCGCCATGCTGTTCACGGCGGCCTTCATCATGATCAGCGGCATGCAAATCATCTCGACGCGCGTCCTCGACAGCCGCCGCACGCTGGTCATCGGCCTGGGCCTTGCGACGTTCTTCGGCGTTACGGTCCACCCGACGGCATTTGCCGGTGCGCCACAGTGGGCCCAGCCGATCGTCGCCACGCCGCTGGTGGCCGCGACGCTGGTTGCCCTCGGCCTCAACCTGCTGTTCCGCATCGGCATCAGGCGACGGGTGAGCATGACGATCGATTCAGCCGCGCCCGTGCTCAGCGATGTCACCGCCTTCATCGAGCGCAGCGCCGGCGCGTGGGGCGCGCGGCGCGACGTCACCAACCGTCTCGAGTTCGCGGTTCAGCAGACCCTGGAGGCGATCATCGCCTATTGCGGCGCCAAGGGACCAATCAAGCTGAACCTGAGTTTCGACGAGTTCGTCATCAATGCGGAGATCATGTACGACGGCAAGCCGATGGAGTTTCCCGTGCAGCCCCCGGGCAAGGAAGAGCTGCTCAACTCAGAAGAGGGCTATCCGCGCCTCGCCGGCTTCCTGGTGCGCAGCTACTCCGACCGCAGGGCCGCGATCAAGGGCGGCATCCGCCTGCAGTTCGACCACTGACGCGGGCTCCGCGCGGAGCAATTGGAACGCAAAAGGGCGCGCACCTCGCGATGCGCGCCCTTTGCTTTTCCAGCAATCCTCAGGCCGCAGCCGAGGTCTTGGCGCCGGCGTGGCACGGACGCGATCGTCTTCAGGATCTGCGAAGCGATGGCGTATGGATCGCCCTGCGAGTTGGGACGACGATCCTCCAGGTAGCCCTTGTAGCCGTTGTTGGCGAACGAGTGCGGCACGCGGATCGAGGCGCCACGGTCGGCGACGCCATAGCTGAACTTGTTCCACGGCGCCGTCTCGTGCTTGCCGGTCAGACGCTTGTCGTTGTCGGGACCATAGACGGCGATGTGGTCCAGAAGGTTCTTGTCGAACTCCTTCATCAGGGCCTCGAAGTAGTCCTTGCCGCCGACTTCGCGCATGTAGGCGGTCGAGAAGTTGGCGTGCATGCCCGAGCCGTTCCAGTCCGTGTCGCCGAGCGGCTTGCAATGGAACTCGATGTCGATGCCGTAGGTCTCCGTGAGACGCATCAGCAGGTAGCGCGCCATCCACATCTCGTCGGCGGCCTTCCTGGAGCCCTTGCCGAAGATCTGGAATTCCCACTGGCCCTTGGCCACCTCGGCATTGATGCCTTCGTGGTTGATGCCGGCGGCGAGACAGAGCTCCAGGTGCTCCTCGACGATCTTGCGGGCAATGTCGCCCACGTTCTTGTAGCCGACGCCGGTGTAGTAGGGGCCCTGCGGCGCCGGATAGCCGCTGGTGGGGAAGCCGAGCGGGCGCCCGTCCTTGTAGAAGAAATACTCCTGCTCGAAGCCGAACCAGGCGCCGGCATCATCGAGAATGGTGGCGCGCTTGTTGGTGGAATGCGGAGTCTTGCCGTCCGGCATCATGACCTCGCACATCACCAGCGCGCCGTCCTTGCGGGCGGCGTCGGGATAGATCGCGACGGGCTTCAGCACGCAATCGGAGCTGTGTCCCTCGGCCTGCATGGTCGAGCTGCCGTCGAAGCCCCACAGCGGCAGCTGCTCGAGCGTCGGGAAGGAGGCGAATTCCTTGATCTGCGTCTTGCCGCGCAGGTTCGGTACGGGCGTGTACCCGTCGAGCCAGATGTACTCGAGCTTGTACTTTGTCATGGTGGATTTCTCCCGAGCTGATGATGCGCTGGTGGTTTGAGATGATGGTCTTGCCGCAACGGATACAGGTCGCGGCGTCACCGTCGACGATGCCGCCGCTGCCGACACCACCGAGGACGAGGACGCCGTGGAAGGAGTTGCCGGCTCAAGGGAAGCAGGGGCCTGAAGCCAGCGCGCAAACCACTTGAGCATTCACCCCTCCCCGCGATCGCCAATACGGCTGAGCGCTTGCAAGGAGCTTGCCCGCGCGGCTGCACAGCCTCGAGAGTGGGCGCGACCAAGGCGCACAGAGCCGTCTCGCATTGCGTCAAGATCGGCGCGGAGCGCGTCCAACTTCTTGAAACCCCCACGCATGCGCGCGCCCGTCTCCCGTTGCAGCGGCTCGACGCGCCGTCCGGATGGCGGCGAACGTCGATTGCGGCGGCGATGCTATACAAACAAGCAAATCTGGGGGTGCACATAATGCGGGCAAATTCGATTTTTTTAATAGGCAACTGTATAAATAACGGACATCGGCGTTATATGGCGTAGGTGTCGAGATTCCACGCACGGGCGAAAGGACAAGACCATGGCCGAACGCGTCCAACGCGAGACCGCGAAGATCTATCAGTTTCCTGCTGGGGGACGCGCGAGCCGCACCACCGACAGCAAGAACACCCAGGACCATGTCGCTGCGGCACGTCACCCGCGCGTGGATTTCGGAAGCGGCTGGTATCACGACGCCGCCATCGAGGCGGAGCGACCCGCAAAGCACTGAGCGGGTCTCCGTCAAGCTCCGAAGATCGACCAGCCCAGCCGCTTGGACAGCATCTCCAGCGCGATCAGGCCGAGGTGCGAGTTGCCGGAGGCATCCAATCCCGGCGACCACACCGCGATTGAGGCTTTGCCGGGCGCCACGGCGAGAATTCCGCCACCAACTCCGCTTTTGCCCGGCAGCCCGACGCGATAGGCGAATTCGCCCGATCCATCATAGTGGCCGCAGGTCAGCATCACCGCATTGATGCGGCGGGCGCGCTCCGGCATCACAACCGACATGCCCGTCGACGGGTTGCGGCCGAACTGGGCGAGAAAGCGTCCGGCCATGGCCAACTGCCGACAGCTCATGGCGATCGCGCAGTGATGGAAATAAACCCCGAGGGTCAGTTCGACGGGGTTTTCGATGACGCCGAAGGATTTCATATAGTTGGCAAGCGCGATATTGCGAAAGCCCGTGCGCTGTTCCGAGGCCGCCACCGCCTCGTCGATCGAGATCGAGGGATCGTCGGCAAGAAAGCGGATGAACCTCAGTATCTCGCCCAACGCCTCGCGCGGTTTGTGTCCGGCCAGGATGATGTCGGTGACGGCAATCGCGCCCGCGTTGATGAAGGGATTGCGCGGCTTGCCGCGTTCGAATTCGAGCTGGACGATGGAATTGAATGGGCTGCCGGAGGGCTCGCGGCCGACCCGGCGCCACAAGTGGTCTCCGACCTTGCCCAGCGCAAGCGTGAGCGTGAACACCTTGGAGACGCTCTGGATCGAGAACGGCGTCTCGCAATCGCCCGCCAAGGCGACGTTGCCGTCCGTATCGACGACGGCAAGGCCGAACGATTTGACGTCGGCGCGCGCGAGCTCGGGAATATAGGTCGCGACCTCGCCGCGATCCGTTCGTCGCGACATCGCGTCGGCGATCTCACTGACGGCAAGTTGCAGGGCGGACGTCTCTTGGCTCATGCGTCGTGCCAACACGAAAGATCGGAGTGCCGTGGGATGGCCAGTGTGATCTTCTTTACGTGCCAATGATCGAGCTTTGCAACGTGAGTTTGCTGCGCGGCGGCGTGTCGCGATCTCGCGTCAGGGCAAGTTTGCACAGAGCGTAACCACGCAAGCTTAATGACTGCTGCGCTACTGGGCCACGCAGGCCGCGAGCATCGCTTCGAGGTCGGGCGTGGCGCGCACGCGGCCGACATCGAGGCCGCGCCAGTTGCGGAGCACGGCATCGGGTGCCGCCTCCTGCGCCTCGGGATGGAAGCGGGCGATGATGTGCGCGGCGACCGCCTCCGACGCGCGCTTGGCGCCGTCGTCGATCTTCAAGGCGAAGCCGAGACCTGTCTCGCGCAGGGCGCCGCAATAGACGCCCTCCGCCCCGGTCTTGACCAGCACCCTGCCGGGCAGACGCTGCATCACGAGGGTGTCGAACCGGCCGGGGCCCGCCACCAGATCGGGATGGGCCGTGCAGGCCTCGAAGATGCGCGCGCAATCGCCCGCGCGCTGCGGGGCCAGCCCTGCGCCCGATACGAAGCGGGCGAAGGCGCCTGCGAGTGCCGCCGGCGGAATGGCCCAGTTGGGCACCGAGCAGCCGTCGATGCCGCACACTCCGGCGCTCAGGCTGCAGCCGGTCAGATCCTCCAGCACACGCCGGATGCGCACCTGCACGGGATGGTCGGGCAGCCAATAGCCGTCGGTCGGCTCGCCCAGATGCGCGGCGGTGGCCAGCATGGCGGCGTGCTTGCCCGAGCAGTTGTGGTGCAGGCTGGTCGGCCGCTCGCCGCGCCGGATCATGTCGCGGGCGACGGCGGCATCGAACGGCTCGTGCACGCCGCAGCCGAGCGCCGCCGGGGTCAAGCCGGCCTTGGCCAGCAGGCCCTCCACCACCGCCACATGCCGAGGCGTGCCCGAATGCGAGGCGCAGGCAACGGCGATCTCGGCCGGCCCGAGGCCGAAGCGCTCGACGGCCCCCGTCTCGAGGAACGGCAGCGCCTGCAGCGGCTTGATGGCCGAGCGCGGGAACACCGGCGCCGCCGCGTCGCCGACCGCCGCCACCAGCCCGCCGTCGGCGCGGGCCACGGCCACCACGCCGGCATGCGCGCTCTCGACCAGGGCGCCGCGGGTCAGCTCGATCAGGGTCGGATTGCGCATCGCACTCGTCTCGGCGGCTGCGGGTTAATGCTTTCTGCGGCAAAGCTGGGCTAGGCTGGCACAGGGGAAACGCCGAGCCAACAGCGATCGATGTCACAAGACGCCACCGGGCATGGCCTCGATGCGGTCGAGATCTTCCACGACCTGACCGCGGACGAGCGGGCGCGGCTGACGGCCGAACTCGATACGCTGAGCCTGAAGCGCGGCGAAACCCTGGTCCGGCAGGGCGAGCCGGCCGATGCCCTCTATATCGTGGTGACCGGGCGCTTCGTCGTGACGCTGGACGGCAGCCGCGTCCCGATTGCGGAGCTGGGACCGGGACAGCCGGTCGGCGAGATCGCCTTCCTGGCCGGCGGCACCCGCACCGCGACCGTCACCGCGCTGCGCGACAGCCTGGTGCTGCGCCTCGGGCGGACCGACTTCGAGGCCCTGTCCGCCAAGAGCCCGTCCATCTGGCGCACGCTCACCGTGACGCTCGCGCGCCGCGTGGCGGAGGCCAACCTCAGCCGGCCGCCGCCGCCCGACCCCAGGCCGCGCACGCTGGCCCTGATCCGCGCCGGCGACAGCGCGCTGCCGCCCCTGTTCGTCGAGCGCCTGATGCGCGCGCTCGGGCCCAACACCCTGCTGCTCGACGCGCAACGCGCCCGCGAAGTCCTGCCCGCCGGCACGGCGCTCGACAGCACGGAAGCCACCCGCGCGCTGAACGCGCTCGAAGGCCGCACGGACTACGTGCTGTATCTCGCCGATCCCGAGCTCACCCCCTGGTCGGAAAAAGCCATCCGGCAGGCCGATCTCGTCCTGGCGACGGCCTGGCACGCGGCCGGCGAGCGCCCCAATCCCCTGGAGCGGCTGGCCGCCGAGCTGCTGCCCGGCGACGCCCAGCGCCTCGTCCTTCTGCACGGCGAGCGCGGCACCATCACCGGCACCGCGCGCTGGCTCGACGGACCGGCGCATCGCCATGCATCACCACGTCGCGCTCGACGAGCAGGGCGACATGGCGCGCCTTGCCCGCTTCGTACACGGAACGGCGCGCGGACTGGTCGCGTGCGGCGGCGGCGCCTACTGCGCGGCCCACATCGGACTGTACAAGGCCCTGCAACAGACCGGCGTCGACTTCGACATGATGGGCGGCACGTCCGGCGGCGCCGCCATGGCGGCCGCCTTCGCCATGGGCACCGCCCCCGACGACGTCGACCGCGCCACCCACGACATCTTCGTCACCAACAAGGCGATGCGCCGCTACACCTGGCCCCGCTACAGCCTGCTCGACCACAAGCACTTCGACGACCAGCTCGCCCGCTACTACCGCGGCGTCGACATCGAGGACCTGTGGATCCCCTACTTCGCCGTCTCCACCAACCTGACCAGCCACGACTTGCATCGCCACCGCCACGGCGACCTGTGGGCCGCCGTCCGCGCCAGCGGCTCGATGCCGGTGCTGCTGCCCCCCTACTACACCGCCGACGGCCACATGCTGGTCGACGGCGCCATCCTCGACAACGTGCCGGTCAAGGTCATGCACGAACTGAAAAGCGGACCCAACGTCGTGATCAGCTTCAGCGTGCCCAAGCCCGAGCGCTTCGAGGTCGACTACGCCACGCTGCCCGGCCGCAACGATCTCCTCAAACGCATGCTCACGCCATGGCTGCGCGCAACGCTGCCATCAGCCCCCGGCGTCGGCACCGTCCTGATGCGCGCCATGATGGCCAACCGCCAGGACTTCGACCGCCACCTGCGCCCCGAAGACCTGCTGCTGGTGCCGCCCATCCCGCCCGAGCTGGGCATCCTCGACTGGCACCGCCACACCGAACTGATGCACAGCACCTACCGCTGGGCCCTGCCCGAACTGGCCCGCCTCCAGGCCGAGGGCCATCCGGCTCTGACGAGCGGCGATCGTCAGTCGTAGGCGGGCACTCGCTCGGACCTCGCAGTTCAGCCGCGCCAGGACGGGAAGCGACGCGGTCGGGCCCGGCGTTTTCTCACGCGAGAGGTGCAAACTCGCCTGTCCAATCTGACGCTCATTCCTTCTTAGGCATTTACCGGGGCGTATCGCCGCAAAGCATCGAATCCCGGGTCAGGCAGCCATTCTACTATATGCACGCACGTTTCGGGCAGCGTACCGTGGCAAGTGTTTGGCAGCGAAAAAGTCCTTTGATTTCGAACGACTTGCGATCACGGCTGCGAGAGGCGACACGCCCGGTGCATGAGGCACTTGAGGCGCAATTCGAGTTCAACGTTCGGGTTCACTTCTATCCGGGGCTACCGCACCGTTCTCGAGGCATTCCTGCGCCGTCTATCGACCTCTCGAGCGTGAGCTAGCACTTGCGTGGCAGCCAGGTTGGCCCATTGACCTGGTAGGTAGGCAGAAGACCGGGTGGATCGTGGCTGACCTGCTGGACCTGCAGCATACGCAGCAGACCCTCCGGCAACTACCCGACTTTGAACACCTGCCCCGCTTTGGGTCGTACCCTGAGGCTCTTGGAGTGCTCTACGTGCTCGAAGGATCAACCCTCGGTGGGCGGGTCACCTTGCGTAGGGTCAGTTCGACGCTGGGTGTCCGCGAAACCTGGGCGGGCCGGTTTTTCAACGGCTATGGCAACAACACGGGCTTGATGTGGAGCCGTGTAATTCGTTTGCTGAATGAGTCCGACCTTGATGTCGGAGACGCCGCGATCGTCGAGAGCTCCGCCATCGCAACATTTAGGGCATTCGACCAGTGCTTGCAGGCTGAAGGCGGGCAGCGCGAAACGCGACGAGCGGGCGAAAGAGATCACCTCCAATGAAACAGCTGGACTTCGGCAGCGCCGATGTCGGCAATTGCGACCGCGAGCCGATTTCACATCCCGGGCTCCATCCAGCCGCACGGCGTGCTGATCGCGCTCGACGCCCAAACCCTCAAAGTGGTCCAAGTCGCCGGCGACACACAGCGCCTGCTGGGCACGGGGCATGAGGATATGCTCGGCAACACCTTGGAAGCACGTGTCGGCCCCGCAGCACTGGACCACCTGGGCGCGATGCTGGCGGAGACGGTGCCGACGCCGCGATCCATGTTCGCTTTCGAGACGGTGATCCAACGCCAAGGAGAGGCTCTCGATGCCATCGTTCATCTGACGAACGGCGTCGTCGTCGTCGAACTCGAGCCGCGCGTCGGCGATGCACGGGTCAATCCGCTGACGCTGGTGCAGGGCATGGTCGCTAGCTTGCAGGACGCTCCGACGGCGAGCGCTTTCGTGCGAGCGATCGCCGATGCGGTCCACCGGGCGACAGGGTTCGACCGGGTCATGGTGTATCAGTTCCAGGACGACGAGAGTGGGGCCGTGGTGGCGGAGGCGAGGGGGCCTGATATCGAGTCATACCTGGGACTTCGCTACCCCGCGTCAGATATCCCGAAACAGGCTCGGGCGCTTTATCTGAAGAATTGGATGCGGCTCATTCCCGATGCACGGTACACGCCGGCGCCGATAATCCCGCCGATCAACCCCGTGAGCAGGCAACCCCTCGATCTGACGCATAGCATCTTGCGCTCGGTGTCGCCGCTCCACCTGGAGTACCTCGCCAACATGGGCGTGGTCGCATCCATGTCCCTGTCGCTCGTCGTCGGCGGAAAACTGTGGGGTCTCATTGCCTGCCATCATTCGGCGCCCATGCACATGCCGCACACGCTCCGATCCGCGTGCGAGCTGTTCGCGCACATGGCCTCGTTGCAACTGGCGGAGAAGATTGCCAGTGATGAACACAGCAACCGCCTGCAAGCGGCGGCGATGCACACCCAGCTTGTCGAATGGATGACGCGGGAGGAGCAGGTCGCCACGGCCCTCATCCAGCAGCGGCCAAACCTTCTAGACTATGTCTCGGCGGACGGCGTCGTGGTGTGGTGGGACGGGCGCGCATCCGCGGTGGGGCGCGCGCCCAGCGAAGCGCAGATCGCAGATCTGGTCGCTTGGCTCAATACTAATGTGCCCGAGGGCGTATTCGTCACCGACCGCCTCGTCGAGCACTACCCCCCGGCAGAGCGCTACCAGGATGTCGCGAGCGGGCTCGTCGCGCTGTCGATTTCACGCTCGCCCCGCGACTACGTGCTTTGGTTTCGTCCAGAGATTATCGAGACGATCACGTGGGCCGGCAATCCGGGCAAGGCTGTCGAAGTGGTGGACGGCGCGGCGCGTCTGGGCCCGCGAAAGTCGTTCGCGGCGTGGCGAGAGACGGTGCGCGGCCGCTCGCAGCCATGGCGGGCGCACACAATCGAAGCTGCGCATGCACTGCGGATCTCGATCCTGGAGGTGGTGCTACAGCGTCTCGATCAAGCTGCGCGCGAACGAGAGGTCGTCCAGTCTCGACAGGATTTCCTGATGGCCGAGCTCGACCACCGGGTCAAAAACATCATCATGATTATTCAATCCCTGGCGCGATTCTCAGCCGCAAGTGCGGTCAGTCTCGAAGACTTCACGCGAACCTTCCAACAGCGGCTCCATTCGATGGCGCGTGCCCAAAGCCTCCTTAGCCAGTCCCGATGGGAAGGCGCGCCCTTGCGCACGATCATCGAAGACGAAGTCGCGCCGTTTTCTGGTCAGCAACGGGTCACTGTCACCGGCCCAGACGTTCTCGTGGGGCCAAAACCGGCTCAGAGCATCTCGCTCGCAATTCATGAATTGGCGACCAACGCAGCCAAGCATGGCGCCTGGTCCATTCCCGAAGGTCGGGTAGAGGTGATTTGGGAATGGCAAGTCGAGCTCGACCGCCAGTTCGTCAGGATGACCTGGACCGAACTGGGAGGGCCACCAGTCAAGGAACCCACCCGGATTGGTTTCGGGCGGACCCTGCTGCAACGTATTTTGAAATTCGATCTCGATGGGGAGGTGGACCTTCGCTTCGAGCCAACTGGTCTCGTGTGCACGATCGTCATTCCCTTTGAGCAGATCGCGGAAGCGAAGTGGGCAGCAGTGGAAGCTGTCTGAAGCGAAGCTGTCTGAAGCTTTGACGAAGCCCATAGATTTAGCAGGCAAGCGCGTTCTCGTGGCTGCAAACTCTCCGCGATGTGCGTGCTCGCCCTGACCGTACACCGTCTGCAAACACCCCCGTCCGGCCGGCTGACCATTATTGCGACTGCTCACGCCGCTTTTTGCAGGCAGCCAGCACGCGCCAATCCCAACAGAGCCGAATTAGCGCATCGCCGCCCTGACATCACGTTCGGCCCGAGAGCGGGGGGTGGAACGGAGACGCCAAGCTCGAGCTTGGCGCGCCTCCATACCCTCGTTGATCGCCACGATCTCCGTGCACCAACGGCCACAAGGTTAACCTCCGCTGCGCACCACATCGACCCGCTAGCGCCAATTGCATCATCCCAAAGTACAGTTTCGCGACAGACATCGTCCGCGTGCGTCGGCGCATTATCCCAAAGTGCAATATCCCAAAGTGGAATTACCGGAATCGACGCGAGCCTCTAGGTTCCGCCAACTCCGGGTATCGGAGCACAATTGCGCGAGGCGTATCGCCTCGGCAAAGAAGGTTCAGGGGAAGGGAACGTTCAAATGGCATCGATAGCAGAGGCACGGCCCGCGCGCGGCCGATCCATGACGGGCGAGGAAATCAAGGTCATCACGGCCTCCTCGGCTGGCACCATCTTCGAGTGGTACGACTTCTATCTGTACGGCTCGCTGGCGGCCGTGATCGGCGCCAAGTTCTTCTCCTCCTTCGACGTCAACACGCGCGCCATCTTCGCGTTGCTGGCCTTCGCCGCCGGCTTCCTGGTGCGCCCGTTCGGCGCCCTGTTCTTCGGCCGCCTCGGCGATCTGATCGGCCGCAAGGCGACCTTCCTGATCACCATCCTCATCATGGGCGTGTCGACGTTCCTGGTCGGCCTTCTGCCCGACTACAACACCATCGGCTGGGTCGCGCCGGTCCTGCTCATCGCGCTGCGCATGGCCCAGGGCCTCGCGCTTGGTGGCGAGTACGGCGGCGCGGCGGTGTACGTCGCCGAGCATTCGCCTGCCGGGCGCCGCGGCTTCTACACGAGCTGGATTCAGACCACGGCCACGCTGGGCCTTCTGCTGTCGCTGTTCGTGATCGTCGGCCTGCGCCTGTGGATGGGAGAGGAAGCTTTCCAGGATACCGGTGGCAAGGGCTACGACCTGGGCTTCCTGGGCCTCAAGGGCGGCTGGCGCATCCCGTTCCTCGCCTCGATCATCCTGCTCGTCATCTCCGTCATCATCCGTCTCACGCTGAACGAAAGCCCTGCCTTCAAGAAGATCAAGGAGGAGGGCACGGCCTCCAAGGCTCCGCTTATCGGAAGCCTTCGGAGCCTGGCACCCGGCCTTCGCCGGCCTGCTGGTGGCGATCGGCCTCGGCGGCATCGTTGCCGGCTATCTCGGCTTCGGCTTCTGGGCGCTGCTCGCCATTCCCGCGATCATCCTGCTGATCGTCGCCAACATGTCGCGCATCGCCAACGGCCGCATCGTCATCCTGGCCCTGATGGGCCTGGTCGTCGGGCAGGCGGTCGTCTGGTACACGGGCCAGTTCTACGCGCTGTTCTTCCTCGGCAGCATCCTCAAGGCGGATCTGTTGACGGCGAACTCGCTGGTTGCCTGGTCGCTGATCATCGGCACGCCGTTCTTCCTGGTGTTTGGCGCATTGTCCGACCGCATCGGCCGGCGCAACGTCATCCTCGTCGGCTGCCTGCTCGCGGCGGCCGACCTATTTCCCGCTGTTCCACGGGCTGACGAAGCTCGTCAACCCGCAGCTGGAGAAGGCGCTCGAGACGGTGAAGGTCGAGATCATGGCCGATCCCGCCGGCTGCGGCTCGGTGTTCGATCCGGTCGGCATCCGCCAGTTCACCGCGCCGTGCGATACCACACGCCGCGCACTGGCCACGGCCGCCATTCCCTACAAGCTGAGCTACGGCGCTGCCGGGCTCCGGCGTTAAGGTGGCGGTCAACGGCAAGGACGTGGCGGTCGACAAGGATTTCGCCGCCAACGTTACGGCGACAGCCGCAGCAGCGGGCTTCCCGACGGCCAAGGATCCCAACATCCTGAAGATCGCCAATCCGCTGGAGGTTTGGACCAACCCCCGGGCGATCGGCGCCATTGCCATCCTGACCATCATGGTCATCTACGTGACCATCGTGTACGGACCGATCGCCGCGGCACTCGTCGAGTTCTTCCCGACGCGCATCCGCTACACGGCCATGTCGCTGCCCTATCACATCGGCAACGGCTGGTTCGGCGGTCTGCTGCCGGCGACCTCGTTTGCCATGGTGGCCTCGACCGGCGACATCTACTTCGGCCTCTGGTACCCGATCGGCTTTGCCGTGATGACGGCCGTGATCGGCTTCCTGTTCATCCGGGATCCGGGCGAGAAGAACATGGACGTCCGGCACTGAGCGGGCTCTAGCCTGGTGACGCTACATACACGTACATTCTGGAGGCCCTGCCGATCGGCGGGGCCTCTTTCCATCGGAGGGGTTGTCGGTTGAACGCAGCTCCCAAAATCGCCGGACATGCGCTGCTGGCGAGCGCCTTCTTCTTCTGCCTGCAAAAATTCGTGCTCGGCGAGAGCCTCGAGATCAGCCTCGTATGGGCGATCGCGGGCGGCGGCGGCGCTGGCCTGCTCGCCTGGCTGCAGCATCGGCGCGGCGGCTGACATGCCTTGCCGCGTCGAGTTGCCTCGACCGCTCCAAGACCCAGACACACCCAGCACTTCAATCCATCACTTCGACGACTCCGGAAGAGCCACAGCGTTCCCATACAACTCATGCCCAAGCGCAAGCAGCACCGAAATCACGAAATCATCCGCCTCCACGCCCACGGCGCATCATTGGCGAGCCTGGCAAGCCAGTTCGACCTCAGCGAGGGGCGCATCAGGTCCATCATCGAGGTGGATGGCCCGGTTGAATTGTTGAAGGATGAACTGCGCGCGGCCTATGGAGATCATCCGAACCTGAATGCGCTGCCCGACGAAACTCCCATCGACATACTCCTGCTGCACGACACGGCCGACGTCTCGCCGCGCGGGCTGCTGAACCGGCTGAGATCGTACGAGCCGAAATTCGCGACCTGGGCGACTTGCGGCGAATGTCGAAACGACGTTTGCTCGCGGTTCCGCGCATAGGACCGCGCACGGTGGCTGCCCTGCGAGACCTGTGCTCACCTGCGCCTCGATCGAAACCGCGAAAATTGGCCTGAGCGCTGCGCAACGCGCCTTCAGGAACCGGCGCGCGCCGCCCCCATCAGCCCCGTCATCTCCGCGCAGGCGGAGATCCACGCAACGATCGGCGGACATGTAGACATGTAGGTTGGGTTAGGGCGAAGCCCGTAACCCAACACACCCCACCATCCCCGCCGAACCGCAAAAGCGCTCGATCGTACACGCGTCGAACCGGGACCTTTGCCGCGCCGAGCGGAGCCAGCCCCCCGCCTGCCCAACATTGTCGTGACTGGCGGCCCGGAAAGGCGTACAAGCGGGTATGCGCTCAGTGAGCGCAGCAACAGCCCATCGCTCCTGGCAAGGCGATCGGCCCCGAGTGGCCTGCCGCGTTGGCAAGCACGGAGGGCCTGAGACATCGCGATCCGATCGCGGCTGGCAACCGTCATTAGGTCATCGGTGACTTCGGCAAAAGCGCTCGCGCGCGTCGAGGTGACTGCAATGCAATCACATGCTCGTTCGGGCCACCCGGCCCCGTGCTGCAGCGCGCTGCGACCCTCGCGGGGGCTAAGCCTGCTTGCCTGCGGATCAAGCGTGCGGAAGCGTCCATGACGGATGACCCCATCGCACTCGATCGTCACCGCGGCATGTCGGCCCAAAAGGCCACCGAGGTGCGCCGCCTGCTGGCCGAGGTGGAGGCCAACGCCAAGGGTCTGCGTGAGCAGCAGGAGGCTCTGGAGGCGCAGCTGATCGCGGTCCCGGCAGAGTCCTGGCCGGAGGCGGCCCAGAAAGCCCGCTACCTGCTCGGCTTGCTGGCGGGCACCCCGATTGCACAGGACCCGCGCAGGCAAAAGCTGATTGCCAACGTGCTGGAGGATTTCGCTCGGCTGTCCAAGAACGCCGAGTGAGCTGACGCAATCAAGATCGACGAAAGGAAAACACCATGGCCAACCGTGAACAGCGCGGCAACCGCGAAATGAAGAAGCAGCCGAAAGCCAAACAGCCCAAGACCCCCGCCGCGCAGGCCTCGCCTTTCTCGCGTACGCCAGGCGCGGACCTCAAGAAGGCCACCGGCAAAAAAGGCCGGTAGGCAACCACGGAACACGTCACGAGGTCTCATGCCGCAACACAAGTTCAAGGTCGGCCAGATCGTCGACTACCATGCCAACCATTTGGGAATGCCGGCCTCGCTCAAGGCCTACACGATCGTCCGGCAGCTTCCGTCCGATGGCGACGACCTGCAGTACCGCATCAAGTCCGTGGGCGAGACCTTCGAGCGCATCGCCAAGGAGCGCGATCTCGGCCGGCGCAACGCGGCCTGACTCTGGTCAATAGCCAGACTCTGATCGATAGCCTGACAATGCCTCCCACAGGAGCAACCGCGCATGGCTACCTTGTTGAGTCACTTCATTTCGCCAATCGGACTCGAGCGTCTGCACGTCATCGTCGCAGCCAGCGCCGTGCTGCTTGCGTTCGGATTTGCGGCCATCGTCGTCCTGGCAGTCTGACCGCGGCGACGCGCACCAGCCGGCAACGGCGGAGACCATGATGCAGCTCAGGATCGGCTACGAACTGCGCTACCATTTCCCACAGCCCACGCCCGTCATCCTGATGTTGAACGTGCACGACACGCGCATCCCCGACCTCGAAAGACCGGACGCCATTGTCCTGGAGCCCCCCGTGCCGATCTCGGGCTATAGCGACGTGTTCGGAAACCAGTGCAGTCGCATTCTCGCGCCCGCAGGCGCGATGCGCATCTCGACCGACACCATCGTGCGCGACACCGGGCTGCCGGACCCTTCCGCGCCGGATGCGGCCCAGGTTCCGATCCAGGATCTTCCAGACGACACGCTCACGTTCCTGATCGCGAGCCGCTATTGCGACAGCGATCGGCTGCTCGATCTGGCGTGGACGCTGTTCGGCGGCACCCCTCCTGGCTGGGCGCGCGTGCAGGCCGTCAGCGATTTCGTGCATCAGCGCATCGCGTTCGGCTACGAGCACGCAAGCGTGAGCCGATCCGCCTGGCAAGCCTATGAGGAGCGGCGCGGCGTGTGCCGCGACTACGCGCACCTGGCCATCGCGTTCTGCCGGGCCTTGAACATTCCCGCACGCTACTGCACGGGGTACCTGGGCGACGTCGGCACGCCGCCACCCTACCCGCCCGGCGACTTCGCGGCATGGTTTGAAGCTTATCTCGGTGGCCAGGGGGGCGGGCAGTGGCATACGTTCGACCCGAGAAACAATGTGCCGCGCATCGGCAGGGTCCTGCTTGCGCGAGGTCGCGACGCGGCGGATGTCGCCATCACCACCACGTTCGGCCCGAATACACTGGAGAGCTTTCGCGTGTGGACCGACGAGGTGGCGGTGCAAGCCCCCGCGATCGAGAAGCTGACAGCTTGAGACACCCCGACATTGCGTGCCTGGATTACCGGGGCCGCACGCGGCTCGCTTCTGAGCGGGCTTTCTGGTAGGGTGCATGGTGATCAAGACACAGACAGCAACCATCTTCACCGTCGAGCCGACCGCCTACGGGTGGTGCGTAACAAGCGGAGCCCAGCGGCTGGGGCTGTTCGTCACCCAGCAACAGGCCGTGAACCACGTCAGGAAGTGCCGCGCCGAGTTGAAGGCCAAGGGCCTGAAAAGCGAAGTCGTGGTTCGAAGCGAGGTGTAGGCGCACCGGCGTTCTCTTTTGCGCCCTCACCGCCTCATCTGGTCATCCGCACTGGTAAGGCTCCAGCTTCATAACCACATTAACTAGCCTATATGTGTCGTGCGGCTTTCGGCGGACGGCGCATCTCGCATCTCCGGACAGAACCAGCACTTGCAGGCGCCAGTTGGCGTCGGCGGTTCATCTGCCGCTCAAGGAAGGAAACAGACAATGGCTCGACCGCAGACAGCTTACACAGCCAAGCCCGGCAAACAAAAAAACACCGGCCCCGACAAGATGCGCATGAGCCATGATCGCCTGCGGCGGGACATCAAGCGCATCGAGGTGGAACAAGCCAGGATGGCAGCCGCGGAAGCTCCCAAACGCGGACGCAAATAGACGTCCGACGGGATTGCGTAACGGCATTGCCTGCCGTCTGGTTCGCCGAGCGCCACTTGCAAAGTAGTGGTTGGCGCTCGGCAGTACCCCTGTCGACCACGCGTCGGCCACGGCGGAGACCGATCATACCCGCGACGGCTGATCTTCAATCCTGCCCGGCCACGCACAATCGCGCCGGCCCGATCGCGGCTACTTCTGCCCGATGTTTTGCGAAGCCTCCATCATCAGGCGGCTCAGCTCCTGCGTTTGCAGCGCGCAGGTCTGCATGAACGTCTGGGCATGGCGGGCCTGGATGCCCATGATGTCCGTCAGGTCCTTGGCGTTGGCGAGTTCGCTGGCCAGGTTGAAGCACGCCTCCGCGTTCTGCTTGGCGAACTTGACGGAACGCTCCTGGACCACATTGAAGCCCGAGGTCATGGCGTTCGCCGGCGCTGCCTTGGCCCAGAATCCCATCGCCTGGGTCATGGCGTCCATGAACTGGCCGTAGCCCGCACGGGCCTGTTCCAGGTTCTTCTCCGTCAGCTCGCGCAGATGCTGGGGGATTTCAAAGTTGGGCTGTCCGGCCATTGTGTCCTCCGCTCGGTAGTTCGGGCCAGCATAGCGCTCCCGGCGCACGAAATCCCCGCGATCTTGAATTATGAGCTGTCAGCTTCAGCCGGCGCCCGTTCGACGCCCGTCCCAGGGCCGAATTACCGCATTGCGCGGGCGCTAGCCGCCCTGGCACTAGTTCCGCCCTCCAGCATCGCTGCATCTCATTTCACCCACCGACAGAGGCCCTCCCCGTGCCGAACCTGTTCGATCCCCTCACCCTGGGTCCCGTGACGCTGCCCAATCGCGTGGTCGTGGCGCCCATGTGCCAGTATTCGGCCGACGACGGCTCGGCCAACGACTGGCACCTGCAGCACCTGATGCAGCTGGCGCTCGGCCGCGCCGGCCTCATCATGGTCGAGGCGACCGGCGTCGAGCGGCAGGGGCGCATCACGCACGGCTGCCTCGGCCTCTACACCGACGCCAACGAGACGGCTCTGGCCCACGTCCTCAAGGCCGCCAAGGGCGTCGCCACCAAGGACACCAAGTTCGGCATCCAGATCGCCCACGCCGGCCGCAAGGCCTCCGCCGAGCGCCCCTGGGAGGGCGGCCGCGCGCTCGGCCCCGACAAGAACCCCTGGCCGACCTCGGCTCCCTCCGCCATTCCCTTCGCCCCCGACTGGCACACGCCCGAGGCGCTCGATGCGGCGGGCCTGGAGCGGGTCAAGGCCGCCTTCGTGCAGGCGGCCCAGCGCGCCGTGCGCGTCGGCTTCGACGTCATCGAGCTGCACATCGCCCACGGCTACCTGCTGCACCAGTTCACCTCGCCGCTGTCCAACACGCGCACCGACGCCTATGGCGGCTCGCTCGAGAACCGCATGCGCTTCCCGCTGGAGGTGGCGCAGGCGGTGCGGGCCGTGGTGCCGAAGTCGGTCATGCTGGGCGCGCGCATCACGGGCAGCGACTGGGTCGAGGGCGGCTGGACGCCGGACGATGCGGTGGCCTTCGCCAAGGGCATGAAGGCCAACAGCTTCGACTATGCGTGCGTGACGAGCGGCGGCATCGTCGCCACCGCCAAGATCGCCTTCGCGCCCAACTACCAGGTGCCGTTCGCCGCCAAGGTGCGCGCCGAGGCCGGCATCGCCACCCGCGCCGTCGGCCTGATCGTCGAGCCGGCCCAGGCCGAAGCCATCGTCAGCTCGGGCCAGGCCGACTGCGTGGCACTGGCGCGCGGCATCCTCGATGATCCGCGCTGGGTGTGGCACGCCGCCGAGCGCCTCGGCGCCACCATCACCTACCCGCCCCAGTACGACCGCGTGCGCCGCACCACCTGGCCCGGCGCCTCCATGGTGCGGCCGCGGCCGGTGATGTCATCGCGGAGGTCGAGCGCTGTCAGCCGCGCAGAACGGCGCGCCAGCGCGTATCCGGGACCCGATGACGCGTGTCCGGGAGAGATCAATTGCCCGTGCCGGTGACCGGCTTGCCGGTATGGCCCGGCCGCCCGGCATCCTCGAAGCCGTGCATGTAGAGCGCCCACTGCAGGCCGACCAGCGCGCCCTTGACGCGCGGCAGCAGCCACAGCGAACTCAGCAGCGTCAGCGGCATCCAGACGATCATGTGCACCCAGAGCGGCGGCACCAGCGCCTTTTCCATCGCCAGCAGGCCGCCGATCACGATGTGCCCGACGATCATGATGGTGAAGTAGGGCGGCGCATCGTCGGCGCGCTGGTGATGCAGCTCCTCGCCGCACACCCCGCACGCGTCGTTCACCTTCAGGTAGCTGTGCAACAGCGCACCCTTGCCGCACTTCGGGCAGCGCTGCGCGAACCCGCGCGCCATCGCCTGCCACACATCGCGGGCGGGACGCGGCTCGTCGCCGGGTTCGATCATGTCCTTGGGCATCGGGGCCACCTCGGGCGCGGTGCAGCGCAATATAGGCACGCCGACCCTGCCGCACAAACGTGCAAATGTCGCGGCTATGGTGTCTGACCCTCCGGGTCAGATGCCAGGACAACCCGGCCTCCGCCACCCGCACATGGGTGACGCATGGTGTCAGACCCGGAGGGTCTGACACCGCATCCCGACTATTCCGCGGCCTGCCGATACCTGCGCGCGTACTGGCGTCAGCGCATCGTCCGCGCACGCCTCGATCGGCGTGAAGTCGCGATGGGCGATGAACTCCGGCCGCTTGAACTGGTGATGTGGTTGGAGACCGCGCACAGCGTCAGGTACACGATCTTGCGCGGATAGGGCGTCATGTTGGGCGGCGAGGCGTGCGCCAGGTTGCCGTGGAACATCAGCACCGTGCCGGGCTTGCCGGTCGGCGCGACGATGCCGCCGTCCTCGACCAGCTTCGTCACCGTCGGGTTGTCGAGCGTCCACAGCGGATAGCTGGTGGTGGTCTTGTCGTGGCCGGCCGCCAGCGTGCCGCCCTTGTGGCTCTTGGGGATGAACATCAGCGGGCCGTTCACGGCCATCACCTCGTCGAGGAACACCGCGATGTTCATGGCGCGCGCCTCGGGCATGCCGTCGTCGCGCTTCCAGGTGCCGTAGTCCTGGTGCCACTGCCACAGCTCGCCGTCGAACGGCGCCTTGGCGTTGATCTTGAACTGGTGCATGTAGACCGGCTCGCCGAAGAACTGCTCCAGCGGCTCGATCAGGCGCGGATGCCGGCCGAGGATGCCGAACGCCTCGTTGTAGGTGTGGGCGGCGAACGCCGTGCGCGGCGCGCCCGATTTCTCGCGCCACACCTCCTCGCGGTCGGTGGCGTAGATCGCCTCGGCCTCCGAGCGCAGGACCTCCATCTCCTCTGCCGAGAAGCAGTCGGGCAGCACGAGGTAGCCCAGCTCGTCGAACTCCTTGAGCTGCTTGGCGGTAAGCTGCATGGCGTTTTCCTCTCCCTGTTTGCTTGGTCGTTGCTTGCAAAAATCGCTTTGAGGAGGCCGTGCTGGCTAGAGCTCACGCGAAGCGTTTTTCCTCGAGCTGCTGGCGGTCTCTTCTCCGGCGCGGCGGGTGTGGCTGCGGGCCAGCTCCTCGGCGCGCGCGGCCGCGCCATCCCAGACCGCGGCGAGGATCGCCGCGTGCTCGCGCCACACGCGCCGGCGCATGTCCGCGATCGGTCGAGCGCCACGCCCATCGAGCGCATGAAATGCGGCCACTCGTCCCGCACCGTCTCGTCGATGGCGGCATTGCCGGACAGGCGATGGATCGCGGAATGGAACGCCACGTCGGCCGTCACGAACTCGCCGATCTTGGCGGCATCGTCCAGCGCGAGCCCATCGGCCAGCGCCTTGTCCGCGGCGCGCCTCTCCTCGGCCCCGATCACTCCGGCCTGCACGCGCCGCGCGGCCAGGCTGGCGGCCATCCCGTCGAGCGCCTCGCGCACCTGGTAGAGATCGCGCACCCGCTGCGCCTGCACCGGCGCCACCATCAGCCCGCGCTTGCCGTGCTCGATCAGCAGGCCGCTGCGCTTCAAGACTTGCAGCGCGTGGCTGACCGGCTGCCGCGACACGCCCAGCATCTCGGCAACGCTTTCCTGGGTGAGCCGCTGCTCCGGCGCCAGCGTCCCGTCGACGATCGCGGCCAGCAGCCGGTCGTGCACCTGGTCGATCAGGGCCGGAACGGTGCGCAGCGGGACCAGCATGGCGTGCCTCGGAGGTCAGCCTTCCCGTCATTCTTAGCATGCTGAATTCGGAATTCAATCAACTGTGAAGAGGCCAGCGAAGGAAAAATCAACCCCACCCCGTTGAGGAGATGAGTGGGATCGACGTGGCACGCACGGCGCTGGCAACGCCTTGCGCAAGCCGTCTCGCGTGGCACCTAAGCTACAGAAACACAGGGCCTTTTTTCGTCACAGGATTCCACGAAGGCAGCACAATGCGGGCCCAGCCGCGCCCCACTCGCCTGCACAGATGCAGGTGTCACAGCGGCCGAGTCCGGTGCGAGCGCAGCCCGGCCTGACGCATGAGGGGACCGAGCATGCAGGCGCACAGCAATGGTTTCAGGCGAGGCTTCGGCCGCTGGCTGAGCCGACTTCAGCGTGGCGCTCTCCCTGTTCTGGTTCGGCGTGTTGGCCTGCGGCGGCCCGCAGAACCATGCCCACGCCATCCCGCTGCCCACCCAGGCCGCGGCAGCGAGCATCCCACTGCGCTCAACCTGCACGCCTGGGGCCATGCGGCCCAGGTCGAGCTTCGCGTTCTGCGCGAGTCCCGCGAGGACCACACCCGCACGCTCATGCTGCTCAGCTTGGCCTTTGCCGGTCTGGCCGCGTCAATCTCAGCGTTTTTGCGCCATCTGCGTCGCGTCTACGCCTCCCCGCGACGTAGTGTGTGGAGGAGGGGCTAACAGGTCTAACGTGGGTTCTCTCCCCCGGACCCTCCTCCACACTTCCACCAACATTACAAATGTTTATATTGCTTGTAAGTCTGCCCATGAAAGCAGGGGGTTGCATGCTCCACACCGCGACATCCAAGGCCCGGGTCATCGCTTTGGCCGGCTTTGCCGCCCTGGCGGTGGTCGGCGCTGCGCTGTGGCAGACCGACCTGCTGGTGGCGCGCGGCTTCGGCAAGGCGCTGGAAGTGGTCAAGACCCACCCTGTCGTTCCAGTCGCGCCGCCAAGGGCAACCAGAAGCAGATCGTTGCCGGCGACGAAGGCTACTGGCTGACGCGCGCCGAGGTCGAGAGCCCGACGCCGTTCGCCAAGCCCCTGGCGCTCGGCGACCGCATCACCATCTCGGGTAGCGACGGGCGCGCGCATCAGCTGGAAGTCGTCGATCTGAAGGCTGTCGGCACCACGCTTCCCGTATCGGCGGGCGGCCAGGCCTTGCCGCGCCTGCTGATCGTCACCTGCCGCGGCGTCGGCGAACCCGGCCCGCAAGGCCAGGTGCGCTTCATCGTCGAGGCCGACGCGGTCGACCCCGGCACCGTGGCCCGGCCCAAGACTCTCTAAAAATTGGGCCTCTGAAGCCACTCGGCGGATGCTCGCGAACTTGTGTTCGCGCGCCCTGAACCCTGCCGGCATCCCCCACCGTATCTGGCTCAGTCATCACTGGATGACACAGCATCACGAAGGGGACCCGCAATGTCACACACACTCGCCAGAGCCATCCTGGCCGCCGGCATTCTCGCAGCCTCCATCGGCCTGACCGCAACCGAAAGCGCCGCCAGGGCAAGGCCAGGCCCAAGGCCAGAACAGAGCACCTCGCCACCTATCGCAACGAGCGGCACGGCTTCACGGTCGGCTACCCGACGCAGTTCATCGCCCTGCCGGCCGCCAGCGAGGATGCCCGCCTGTTCGTGTCCAACGACGACAAGGCGCGCCTGCTGGTCGGCAGCCTGGAGAATTCGGACAACAAGACCGTCGCCCAGTACCAGCAGTTCCTGCTGCGCGAGAGCTATGCCGGCGCGACCGTCACTTACGCGCCTTTGCGCGAGAAGTGGTTCGTGCTGTCGGGCGTCCGCAACGGCACGTCCTTCTACCAGCGCGTGTCGTTTACCTGCGGCGGCCGCAAGATCGTCAGCTGGGCCATGCTGTTTCCCGAGGGCGCAGAAGGCCACCTACGAGCCCATCATCGAGCAGGTGCACCGCAGCTACAGCGTCTCCGATCGCAACTGCGGCTAGAACAAGAACCGCAGGCGACAGAGGCCCGCCTCAACTTCCCGGCGCGGCGGGCCTCTGACCCTATTCCCTCCGGCCGATCCGCCCCTAGAACTCCGATCCGGCCGCGCGCTGCAACGGAGGGAGCTCATGCGCCTCAATCCCCCATCGATCTTCATCTTCCTGATCTCGGTCGTGATCGCGGCGCTGGCGCTGATCTCCAAGTTCGGCGCCGTCGGCATCTACGTGCCGCGCTACCTGCCGCACCAGGAGTATTGGCTGGCCATGGTGGCCTACATGGTCCTGATGGTCGGCAACCTCGTGCGCGGCTTGTAGCGCATCGTCAGGCCACCTTGCCCATGAAGATGAATCCTGCGCCGGCCGCGATCAGCAGGAAGCCGACGGCGTGATTCCAGCCCAGCGGCTCCTTCAGGAACAGGAACGAGAAGACCGCGAACACGATCAGCGTCACGACTTCCTGGATGGTCTTGAGTTCGGCCGCCGAATAGACCGCATGGCCGAAGCGATTGGCCGGCACCGCCAGGCAATACTCGATGAAGGCGATGCCCCAGGACACCAGCACCACCAGCACCAGGGGCTGCGCCTTGTAGTTGAGGTGGCCGTACCAGGCCAGCGTCATGAAGACGTTCGAGCAGACCAGCAGCACGACGGGAAGGATGTAGGCCCAGGGGCCGGCGGCAAGCAGCATCAGAAACTCCGATTGCGGAAGCAGTTGCGATCGCGTAAGCGGCGGGCGGCACACTAGCACCGCCCGCATCGACACGCGCCGCGGCGCGGTTGCGCGCGACCGGCAAACAGGCGAAAAGCCGCCGCATGTCCCGCCTCCAAGCCGATCTCTTCCTGCTGTTTGCGGCCGTCATCTGGGGCCTCGCGTTCGTGTTCCAGAAGTCGGCCATGAGCCACGTCGGCCCGCTCACCTTCCTGGCCGCGCGCGGCACCGTCGCGGCACTGGCCCTGCTGCCGCTGGCGATCCAGGAGGCGCGCGAGCAGCAAGGCAACGGCCGCGGCCTCGCCTTTCTGCCGATCGCCATCGGGGGCGGCGTCGCCTTCTTCATCGGCGGCTGGCTGCAGCAGGCCGGACTGATCACCGCCACCGTCACCAACACCGGCTTCCTGACCGCCCTGTACGTGGTCATCACCCCGTTCATCGCCTGGGCCTGGAGCGGCAAGCGGCCGAACCCTCTGGTGTGGCCGGCGGCGGCGCTGTCCGCGCTCGGCACCTGGCTGCTCGGCGGCGGCACGCTCAGCGCCTTCTCGACCGGCGACATGCTGGTGGCGTTCTCGGCCGTGCTCTGGGCCTTCCATGTGGTGATCACCGGCCGGGCCGCGCAGTTCCGCCGGCCGATCGGCTTCACGGCCGTGCAGTTCGCCATCGTGGCCGCGCTGGCAGGTTCCGGCGCGTTCCTGTTCGAGACCGTGACGGTCGCGGGGCTGACCGCGGCCTGGCAGGAAATCGCCTACGTCGGGCTGCTGTCGAGCGCGCTCACCTTCACGCTGCTCACCGTGGCGCTGCAGCACACGCCTCCCTCGGAGGCGGCCGTCATCGTCAGCATGGAGGTGCTGTTCGCCGCGCTCGCCGCCTACCTGCTCCTCAACGAGCACCTGAGCGCCATCGGCTGGCTCGGCGCGGCCATGATCCTGTCCGGCACCCTGCTGGTGCAGCTCGGCTCGGTGTGGGCGGCGCGCTTCTGGCGCGCCTGACCCGCTCTACCCGTCATCCCGGACGCCGAGCCCCGGCCGAGGCGAGACGATCCGGGACCTCCTGCGGCAGGTCCCGGATGGCGATGCAGGCATCGCCTTCGTCCTCCCTTCCGTGTTGCTGCATGGCGCTCTGCTCTAAGCCTCATTGTGAGGAGTGTCAGAGATTTGAATTCACACAGTCTGCATGCTTAGCTTCGCAGCGACTGATGACTTCATTGCACTACGGGGAAGCCGATGATCGCTACTGACATCCTCAATTTCTGTAGCCGCACAGTCCGCAATATGCGCTTCTACACGTCGCTGTCGGCGTCCTCGGATGGCGTCAAACCACCAAAGATGGTCTCACACGCCAAGTGGCCAGACTTCTTGTCCAGCGAGTACGACAAAGCTGGAATGGACATTCTCGAAATCGGCTCCCGCGTGGTCACTGGCGCCTGCTTTCGAGAGCGCTTCTCCAGAGCCAACTATACTGGCTTCGACATCTATCCAGGTCCAAACGTCGACATTGTCGGTGATGCGCACCGGCTCTCCAGCTATTTCGAGAAGGACCGTAGGTTCGATCTGATTTTCACAAGCGCTGTGTTCGAGCACCTGTGTATGCCGTGGGTGGTGGCACAAGAAATCCGCAAACTGCTCAAGGTTGGCGGCTGCGTGTTCGTGGAGACCCATTTCTCCTTCCGAGCCCACGAGAGGCCATGGAATTTCTTTCAGTTCTCGGATGCCGGACTGCGCGCCCTCTTCAACAAGTCCATGGGCTTCGAAGTCCTCGATATCGGAATGAGCAACCCGATGCGCGGCTACTTCTCCGCAAGGGCGGACCGATACCTGCGGTTCAAGCCGGTTACGGAGCTGTATTGCCACAGCGAGATCCTCTGCGTGAAAACACGCGAGATTGCAGACTTCGATTGGAGCACCTGCGGAGCGGCCGACATCGTGGACGGGACGCGCTATCCGCCACCAGCCTCAAGTCCCCGCGCGGACAGTCCGGTCGAGGCCAATTGATCCACCGGCCGGGTTGAAGGACCTCTACTCCGCGGCCGCGATCCCAGCCTACCCGTCATCCCGGACGCCGAGCCTCGGCCGCAAGAGCCGAGGCGAGACGATCCGGGATCAGAGCTTGGCGGCAGGTCCCGGATGGCGATGCAAGCATCGCCTCCGGGATGACGGGTGGACTGTGCTACTCCGCCGCCGCGCGCGGCGGCTCGCTTTCCTGCGTGTCGGCCGGGATCTGCTGGCGGCGGCCGGCACCCAGGCGCTCGCCGAGCCCCTCGAAGGCCAGGTAGATGGCGGGCGTGATGTAGAGCGTCAGCAGCTGCGACACGGCAAGGCCGCCGACCACGGCGAGACCCAGCGGCTGGCGCAGCTCGGCGCCGGCACCCCAGCCGACCGCGATCGGCAGCGTGCCGAACATGGCCGCCATGGTGGTCATCATGATCGGCCGGAAGCGCAGCAGGCAGGCCTCGCGGATGGCATCGCGCGCGCTTGCCCCTCGCGATCGGGCCTCGATGGCGAAGTCCACCATCATGATGGCGTTCTTCTTGACGATGCCGACCAGCAGGATGATGCCGATCATGGCGATGATGGTCAGCTCGACGTCGAACACGTACAGCGTCAGCAGCGCGCCGAGGCTGGCCGACGGCAGGCCGGACAGAATCGTGATCGGGTGGATGAAGCTCTCGTACAGGATGCCGAGCACGATATAGATCGTCAGGATGGCGGCGGCGATCAGCAGCGGCTGGTCGCGGAACGAGTTCTCGAACACCTGCGCGGTGCCGGCGAACTGCCCGGTGATGGTCGGCGGCATGTTGACCGAGCGCTCCAGCTCGCGCATGGCGACGACCGCCTCGCCCAGCGTATAGCCCGGCGCCAGGTTGAAGGTGATGGTGACGGCCGGCAGCTGCGACTGGCGCGCCACCGACACGGGGCCGGGGCCCAGCTTCACGGACGCCACCGAATCGAGCCGCACCTGCTGGCCCGTATTGCTGCGGATGTAGACCTTCGACAGCACGCTCGGGTCGAGGATCGACGCCTTGTCGGCCTCCACGATCACCGCGTAGTCGTTCGACGGCGTGTAGACGGTGGCGATCTTGCGCGTGCCGAACGCCGAGTACAGCGTCTGGCGCACCGTATCCATGGTCAGGCCGTAGCGCGCCAGCGCATCGCGATCGACGGTGATCGACAGCTGCCGGGCGCCCAGCGTCAGGTCGCTGGTGACGTCGGTGAAGCCCGGCGCCTTCTTCACTTCCTCGATCAGCTTCTGCGCGTTGTCGTAGAGCTCGCTCTGGCTGACGCTGGTCAGCGTGTACTGGTAGAGCGCCGCGCCGCCGCGGCTGCCGATGCGCAGGTTCTGCAGCGGCACCGGGAAGGCGCGGATGCCCGGGATGCCGGCGAGACTGCGCCGCAGGCGGTTCTGCACGTCGCTGATGGTGCCGCGATTGACCCGCTCGTAGCGCGGCTTCAGCTGCACGAACATCGAGCCGCGGTTGAGCGTCGGATTGAACGAGGTCTGCTGCACGTTGGAGTTGACGTAAAGCACGTCGGGATCGGCGCGCACCCGCTCCGAGACGATGCGCTGCCGGTCCAGCATGGCCTGGAAGGAGATGTCGGGCGCGGCCTCCGTGCGCACGATGATGATGCTGGTGTCCTCGGTCGGCAGGAAGCCCTTCTTGACCAGGCCGAAGGCGTAGACGGTCGCCACGATCGTGCCGAGCGTGACCAGCATCATCAGCCAGGGCACGCGCAGCGAGGCATCGAGCGTCACGCGATAGGCGCTGGCCATCAGGTTGTAGGCGCCCTCGAAGGTGCGCGACAGCAGGCCGGGCTTGGCGTCGTGCGCGTGCCCGGCCTTCAGCATGCGCGAGGCCAGCATCGGCGTCAGCGTCAGCGAGATGAAGCCCGACAGCAGGATGGCGATCGAGATGGTTACGGCGAATTCGAAGAAGAAGCGCCCGACGATGCCGCCCATGAACAGGATCGGGATGAACACCGCGACCAGCGAGATGGTGATCGACAGCACCGTGAAGCCGATCTCGTTGGCGCCCTTGATGGCGGCATCGAACGGCTTCATGCCGTGCTTCGACGTAGCGCACGATGTTCTCGAGCACGACGATGGCGTCGTCGACCACGAAGCCCAGCGCCAGCGTCAGGGCGAGCAGGCTGACGTTGTCGAGCGAGAAGCCCATCATGGCCATGCCGGCGAAGGTGCCGATGATCGACAAGGGCAGCGCCAGCGCCGGAATGATGGTGGCGCGCCAGGTGCGCAGGAACGCCAGGATGACCAGGATCACCAGCACCGCGGTCAGCATCGAGCGTGATCTGCACGTCGTGCACCGAGTCGCGGATCGACTGCGAGCGGTCGCTCAGCACGCTCAGATTGATGGTCGGCGGCAGCAGGCGGCGGAACTCGGGCAGGATGTTGTGGATCGCGTCCGTCACCTCGACCGTGTTGGCGTCGGGCTGGCGCTGCACGGACACGATGATCGAGCGCTTGCCGTCGAACTCGGCGCGCGCCTGGTCGTTCTCGACCGAGTCCTCGACGCTGGCGATGTCCTGCAGCCGCACCGGCGCGCCGTTGCGCCAGGCGACGATCACCGGCTTGAAGTAGGCGGCCGTCGGCTCGGCGCTCTTCATTTCGAGGATGTAGAGCTGCTGGGAGGTGCGCAGGCTGCCGATCGGGCTCACGGACGCGAGCGCCGTCACCGCCTGCCGGATCTCCTCCACCGAGATGCCGCGCGTGGCCAGCGCATCGAGGTCATACTTGATGCGCACCGCCCGCTTCTGGGCGCCCTGGATGTTGACCTGCGCCACGCCGCCCAGCGTCGACAGCCGCGGGCTCATCACCTTGTCGGCGAACTCGTTCATGTCCTGCGCCATCGCCGTGTCGGAGGTCAGCGCCAGGAAGATGACGGGCGAATCGGCCGGATTGACCTTGCGGTAGGCCGGCGGCGTCGGCAGGTCCTCGGGCAGGCGCGCGGCCGCCACCGAGATGGCCGACTGGGTGTCGAGCGCGGCCGCATCGATGTTGCGGTTCAACTCGAACTCGAGCGTGATCTGCGTATTGCCCTCGGTGCTGGTCGAGGTGATCGTGGTGATGCCGGCGATGGTCGCGAATTGCCGCTCCAGCGGCGCAGCGACCGACACGGCCATCGTATCCGGGCTCGCACCCGGATATGCCACGGTCACCGTGATGGTCGGCACCTCGATGCGCGGGATGGCCGCGATCGGCAGCTGGCGGTAGCCGAAGAAGCCAGCCAGCAGCAGCGACGCCATCAGCAGCGTCGTCATCACCGGCCGGCGGATGCACATCTCCGAGAGGCGCATGGAGCGTCCCTTGCTCCTCAACCTCTGCCGTTCAGGCGGCGTTCCTCGGTCGCGGGCAGCGGCGGATTGCGGCGCGGCTCCTCGATGCGCACCGTGGCGCCCGGCGCGAGCCGGATCTGCCCATCGGTGACCACGCGCTCGCCGGGCTTCACGCCCGCGGACAGGTAGGCCGTCTGGTCGACGATGCGCTCGACCGTCACCGTGCGCGCGCTGACCTTGTTGTCCGCGTCTGACCACCCAGGTGATCATGCCCTGCTGCGCCGGCAGCACGGCCACCGCCGGCACCGACAGCATCTTGGGCTTCACCTCGACGGTCAGCGCCACCTCGACCGACTGGCCGGGCCACAGCGCCTCGTCGGCGTTCTCAGCCAGCACCTTGGCGCCGATCGTACCCGTCGTCCGGTCCACCTGGTTGTCGACGAAGGCGATCACGCCCGTGACCACCGTCGGCTTGCTGCCGCCAGGCACCTTGACCTCGGCGGTCGACTTGGAGAGCAGCGCGCGCCGCAGCGCGGCGAGGTCGCCCTGCGGCAGCGAGAAGCCGACCTGGATCGGCTTGGTCTGGTTGATGGTGACGAGCGCCAGCGCATCCTGGCTGCGCACCGTCGCGCCGAGCTTGGCCGTCAGGCTGCCGGTGCGACCGCTGATCGGCGCGCGGATGGTGAGGTAGTCGAGCTGCGTGCTCTGCGAGTCGAGCGATGCCTGCCCTGCCGTGATGGAGGCCTTCAACCCCTCGACGGCGAACTTGGCCTGATCGAGCGCGGCTTCGGTGACGACCCGGTTGGCGATCAGAGACTGGCGCCGGGCGTACGTGGCTTCCGCGTCGCGCAGGGCGGCCTGATCGCGCGAGATGGTCGCCTCGACCTGGCCGATCTGCGCCTTGACCATGCGATCGTCGAGCCGGAACAGGACGCTGTTCGGCCTCGACGAAGTCGCCCTCCTTGAAGGCCACCTCGATGATCTGTCCATCGACGCGCGGCTTGACGGCGACGTTGGCGAGCGGCTCGACGGTGCCCGGCGCAAACAGGATCACCGGCATGTCGGCTTCCACCACCTCGGCCACCGTGACCGGCGCGAGGGCGGCACCGCCGCCCCGCTTGCCTTCGCCTTTGGTCTCGCCCTTGGCAGCCTTGCTCTCGACCTTGGCGGTCGAGGCAGCGCTCTTCTCAAGCGTCGTGACGGCCGTGATCAGGTCGGGCCAAAAAAAATAAGCCGCAGACACGGCAATGGCCGCCCCGGCTACGTACAGCACAAGCCGCATGGGCTTCATGTCACTTACCAATCGCCAACCT
Organism: uncultured Alphaproteobacteria bacterium; assembly: GCA_963735125.1. Lineage (GTDB taxonomy): Bacteria > Pseudomonadota > Alphaproteobacteria > Rhizobiales > Hyphomicrobiaceae > AWTP1-13. The sequence goes on from CAVTJY010000019.1 coordinate 72,584, forward strand.
ACGTCCGGACCATTCGGACCAGGCTTCGACCCCTACCCAGTTGCCACTTTATGCTGCTCGAACGCCCGGCGCGAGTGCCCGACCACCGTCAGACACTTCGCCACCAACGCTCAACGCGGCAAGGCTGGTTAATCCGTCTCATCCGCCGACGACCCTCGCAAGAAGGCCGTCAGCCGGTAGGGCAATGGTAACGCAAACGTGAAGCGGTCTACAGGCGATAGCGGATCTGGTCGGTCCAGAAGCGCTCGAGGCGCACCAGCGACTTGTTGAGGCCCTTGAAATCGTCGGTTGTGATCTGCCCGACCGCTTCAACCGAACCGAGCTGCCGCTGGTAGAGCTTCTGGATGACGTTGCGCGCCTCCAGGCCCTTCGGCGTCAGGCTGACGCGCACCGACCGGCGGTCCTTGTCGGAGCGCTTGTAGTGCAGGTAGCCCATGTCGACGAGCTTCTTGAGGTTGTAGGAGACGTTCGAGCCCAGATAGTAGCCGCGCGTCTTGAGTTCGCCGGCGGTCAGCTCGCCGTCGCCCATGTTGTACAGCAGAAGCGCTTGCACACTATTCAGATCGGCGCCGCCGAGCCGGTCGTACTCGTCCTTGATGACGTCGAGCAGCAGCCGGTGCAGGCGTTCGATCAATCTCAAGGCTTGCAGGTATTCTTCGCGGGAGGTGTCGTCCCCAGCCGGCGCGCGAGCGCGCGCCACGTCCAACGCTAAACTCATGGCCCTTGCCTCGATCTGTTTGACGCGTCCGGTTTTTCCGGATTTGCTGCCCAACTTATGACAAAGGCTCTAATTCTAACTTAATACAATGGGTTAACGACTGCAGACTCGGGCGCCAAGAGTCAGCGCTGGAAGCCCAGCAGCGGGGCGTCGGGGGCCAGCTCGAGTTCGCCGGACTCCAGAGGGGCGAAATATCCGGTCGACCATGGCCTCGGTCACGTCCTCGAGGCGGCCAGGCTGCCAGCGTGGCGTGCGGTCCCGGTCGACCAGGAAGGCTCGCACGCCTTCGTAGAAATCCTCGCCTTCGAGGAAGCGGCACACCAGCCGGTAGTCGTGGACGAGCGCGGCGCGCAGGTCCCAGCCGCGCGCCATCCGCATCTGCCGGTAGGTCACCGCCAGGGACAGCGGCGAGCGTTGCATCAGCTCCGCCCGTACCCCCTCGGCCCAGGCTGCCGAACTGCCGGTCTCGCCGGCAAGCCTTGCCAGGATGGCCTGGACGCCATCCGCCGAGAAGCACCGCGCAATCGCCGGCGCGCACCGCGTCGAGTTCACCCGGGGCCCGGCTCCTCGTGCCGCGTGTCGAGCACCGGATCGACCGGATCGGCCTCGCGGACCGCCGCCTGGATCTCGGCAAATTGGCGGGCGGGGATGCAGTGCGTCACCAGCTCCAGCCGATAGGCATCGGCCGGGCCGACCGAGCGCCCGGTCAGCGCCAGGTACATGCCGATCTCATCGGGCATCCGCGCCAGCACGTGGCTCACGCCGTCATCGGGAAACAGGCCGATGCCGGTCTCGGGCATGGCGAATCGATAGCGCTCGCCGGCCACCCGATGCGTGCCGTACAGGCTGATGCCGACGCCGCCGCCCATCACCACCCCGTCGATCAGCGAGACGGTCGGCTTGACGAAGCGGTCGAGCGCCCAGTTGAGCGCGTATTCGGCGGCCAGCGATTGGCGCGCTTCGGCCATGCGGGTGCGGCCCCATTCGGCCATCTCGCGCACGTCGCCGCCGGCGCAGAAGGCCCGCTCCGAGGACGATCCGATCAGCGATCGCATACACCTGCGGATCGCGCCCCCAGCGCGGCAGGCGGGCCGCCAATTGCAGGCGCATCGCATCGGTCAGGGCATTGAGGGCCTGCGGGCGGTTCAGGGTGACGGTGGCGGCCGGCGCCCTCGACGCCGAGCAGGATGTCGCTGCCCCGCTCTTCTGCCGCCGGCCGATCCGACTCATCCTTCACTTCGACCGTGTCCACCCTAATTTCATCCACACGTTGTCTCCGTCCGCAGCCTCGCGGCTGGCAAAAGCCTCGCGTTTGCCGCAAATCGGAGCTATATAGATTTGCTTCAAGTCAGCAACCTCCGGGTTCCGATTCGTAGGGGCGTAATCGGCGGGGCCGGGAGCTGGCCGTAGGGGCAAATCATTAATGATTCCGCGACGTTTGGCGACGACAGCCGCATTGTGCGTGCTGGCTGCCGGCAACGTGTGGGCGCAGCAGACGCCTGCGAAACCGTTGCCGACCTCCAACACCGGCGCAGCAGGGCAACACCGCGCAGCAGGGGCCGACCTCCAGCAACCTGCCGCAGGATAGGCCCGAGTGGTCCGAGCATGAGATCGAGCTGGCGCAGGCGCGCTGCACGATCCTGCTGAAGGGCCTGGATGTGGTGGCGGTGCACACCGCGCCCTGGCGCGAGGGCACCGAGTGCGGTACGCCCGCGCCCATGAAGCTGATCAGCGTCGGCAAGGGCCAGCAGCAGGTCATGCTGTCTCCCCCCGTCGATCTGACCTGCGACATGATCGTGGCGATGCACAAATGGGTGCAGCAGGACCTGCAGCCGCTGGCACGCAAGCACCTGGGCGGCCCGCTCGCCCGCATCGACACCATGAGTTCCTATTCCTGCCGCAACGCCTACGGCCGCGCCAAGAGCCGGCTCAGCGAGCACGGCCGGGTCAATGCGCTGGACATCCGGGCATTCGTGGCCGCGCGCGGGCAGACGGCCAGCGTGGTCGCCGACTGGGGCATGACGGCGCGCGAGATCGCCGCCCAGGCCGCCGCAACCAAGGCCACCGAGGCGACCGCCCAGACCAAGACCGCCCCCACGACACCCGACAAGGACAAGCAGATGGCGACCGCCGGCACGCCCCGCGCCGTCGACCGTCCGGTGCTTGCCGATCCCGCCCGCATCGGCATTGCCATCCCCGGCATCTCGATCCAGATGCCGCGGCAGCCGCCTGCCCTCGGATGCGGGCAGCGTCGGGCTGACGCAGCCCAATCGCCTGGGCGGCCCCAAGCCGCAGGCCGAGCCCAACCCGGCCGCGCTGAACGGCAAGATGGACTTCCTGCGCGGGGCACATCGCTCGGCCTGCAAGATTTTCGGCACCGTGCTCGGTCCCGAGGCCAACAACGCCCACAAGAACCACTTCCACGTCGACATGGCCGACCGCAGGGGCCTCATAATCTGCGAGTAGGGCATTAGCGAGCGCGGCCGTCCCTCTTGCCTTGTGCCGACGCTTCCGCACAATGGGGCCCGAGCGGTCCACGCTGCGGTCCCGGCTGATCCGGATCGGGCGGCTCGCGCGCAAGCTCGCTAAAGGTGTGCCCATGAAGCCTGTCGCTCCCCGACGTTCCGGCGATGACAGCCGGCCGGGCGGCGCTGCCCCATCGCAGCCCGACGGCCGGGCGTTTCCCCGCCGTACGCATGCGGCGCAACCGCAAGACCGGCTGGGCGCGCCGGCTGGTGGCCGAGAACGCACTGTCCGCCGCCGATCTGATCTGGCCGATCTTCGTCATCGAGGGCAGCAACAAGCGCGTGCCGGTGCCGTCCATGCCGGGCGTCGAGCGCCTGAGCGTCGACCTCGCCGTTGCCGCGGCCGAGCAGGCCATCGCGCTCGGCATTCCGGCCGTCGCCGCTGTTCCCCTACACCGATCCGAAGCTGCGCACCGACGACGGCCGCGAGGCGTCATCAACCCCGACAACCTCGTCTGCCGCGCCACCCGCGCCATCCGCAAGGCCGGCCTCGACATCGGCGTGCTGCTCGACGTGGCGCTCGATCCCTACACCAGCCACGGCCACGACGGCCTGATGCGCGACGGCGAGATCGTCAACGACGAGACGCTGCCGGCCCTGGTGCGGCAGGCCTCGTGCAGGCCGAGGCCGGCTGCGACATCATCGCGCCATCCGACATGATGGACGGGCGCATCGGCGCCATTCGCCAGGCGCTCGAGGAGGGCGGCCACCAGAACGTGCAGATCATGGCCTATGCGGCGAAGTACGCGTCGGCCTTCTACGGCCCCTTCCGCGACGCGGTCGGCTCCTCGGCGACGCTGACGGGCGACAAGCGCACCTACCAGATGGACCCCGCCAACTCCGACGAGGCCCTGCGCGAGGTCGGCCTCGACATCGCCGAGGGCGCCGACATGGTGATGGTCAAGCCCGGCATGCCCTACCTCGACATCGTGCGCCGCGTGCACGACACGTTCGGCGTGCCGACCTTCGCCTACCAGGTGTCCGGCGAGTACGCGATGCTGACGGCCGCCGCCGCAGAACGGCTGGCTCGACGGCGACAAGGTGATGCTGGAGAGCCTGCTCGCCTTCAAGCGCGCCGGCGCTGCCGGCGTGCTCACCTACTTCGCGCCGATGGCCGCGCGCATGCTGAAGGCGTAGGTCACCTGTCTCGCGCCACGCGGAAGCCGACGTAGTTGCCGCGATAGGCGGGCGGATCGCCATAGCGGATGGCCGAGCGCAGATAGCGCGGGCGGTCGCTCCAGCCGCCGCCGCGCACGACTCGCGTCGGGCAGTTGGCACGCTGCCGCGCCGCTCCATTCCTGGGCGCGCCGGCATAGCTGTCCCGGTAGCAGTCCTGCGTCCACTCCCAGACGTTGCCGTGCAGATCGTGCAGGCCGAACGCGTTGGCGGCGAACGAGCCGACCGGCGCCGTCTGCCGGTTGTCCCAGGCGCTGCCGCAGCGGTCGCAGTTGGCGCGACCGGCTGCCGATCTCGTCGCCCCACGTATAGACGGCACGGCTGCCGGCGCGCGCTGCGTACTCCCACTCGGCCTCGCTCAGCAGGCGATAGGTCCGCCCCGCCTTGCGCGACAGCCACGGCAGGTACGCGCCCGTCACGTCGTTCCACGACACGTCGATCACCGGCCGGCTCTGGCGGCCGAAGCCCTGATCGTCCGGCACATGGCTGCACGCGCCATCGGCGACGCAGGCATCCCATTCCGCGAACGTCACCTCGAACTTGCCGACCGCGAACGGCCGGGCCAGCGCAACCTCGTGAACCGGCGTCTCGTCGCTGCTCGCCTCCGAGCCCATCGAGAAGTTGCCGGCTGGAACGACCACCATCTCGGGGCACATCGGGCAGTCCTTGAAGCTGTCACCCGGTTTGACGCAACGGCCCGAGCCGGCCGCCCACGATCACGCCATCGCAGCCTGATGCGTTCGCATCAGCAGCTGGCACTGCCAGCCGCAGTGCACAGAGCAACAGGATTCCACCTACCCGGTATCGCATCGCTTTCACCGTGTCCCGGCAGAGCACAACGATGATCGAGAGGTCCGCTGCACTGCGATCGATTGGCTCGTGATGCGCACGTCTCGACCTGGCCAACACTGGAATGATTTCAACTTGGCAGGCCGCGACCGCTCGCGATCGCCGCCGTGCGGTGAACGATATCCTCGGCGAGACTGCTGCCGCGATGCAGCGCCGGAGCAATATCGTCCTTAATGGCGGGGGACTTCGCGCGAAGCCATGGCCGATGCGCTGCACGTCGTGTTGCATAGTCCCGCAGCGGCACATATGCGCGCACTTGATTGCAAGCTGGGTCGTCACCTATCATCTACGCAGTGGCGTCGAGGTGAGTCAGGTATGAGTGAGCAGCAAAAACACTTCCCCGAGTTCTATGTCACGGCGCCGCAACCCTGCCCCTATCTGGCGGGTCGCCTCGAGCGCAAGCTCTTCACCCACCTCACCCACGACAAGCCGCCGGCCCTCGTCGACAACCTGCTGAAGGGCGGTTTCCGGCGCAGCCAGAACATCGCCTACATGCCCTACTGCGAGGGCTGCCAGGCGTGCGTGTCGGTGCGCGTGCTGGTCAACGAGTTCGAGCCCAAGCGCTCGTTCCGCCGCGTGTTCGAGGCCAACCAGGACGTGGTGGCGCGCCGGCTGCAGGCGACGCCCACCTCCGAGCAGTATTCGCTGTTCCGCGACTACATCGACGTGCGCCACGCCGACGGCGGCATGGCCGACATGACGGTGCTCGACTACGCCATGATGGTCGAGGACAGCATCATCGATACGTTCGTCACCGAGTATCGCCTCGGGCCCGATCCCCGCGCGAAGGGCGATGCCGACAAACGGCCGCTGCTCGGCGTTGCCTTGTGCGATCGCCTCTCCGACGGCATCTCGATGGTCTACAGCTTCTACGAGCCCGAAGCCGCCCGCCGCGGGCTCGGCACCTACATGATCCTCGAGCACATCGCCTACGCGCGCCGGCTCGGCATTCCCTATCTCTACCTCGGCTACTGGATCCAGGGCTCGCCGAAGATGAGCTACAAGAAGCGGTTCCAGCCGCAGGAGCACCTCACCGGCAACGGCTGGGTGCGGACCTAGCCTCTCCTCGGTCTCGCCAGTCTTGCATGCGCCGCGGAGTGATTTTCCCACTCCATGGTTGCTCCGTGTATCGCCCGATGCCAACCTCTCCGCGGCACAAGGAGGCCAACCCATGAGCACCGCAGATCCCAATTCCGTCATCGTCACCGGCGAGAACCCGTTCATCCGGCTCGCCCCCACCGACAGCGACACCTACACCACCAACGCCAGCTACTGGCGCATCATCTTCTCGCCGGCCGGACCGGGCCACGTGCTCTACGTCAAGAGCGAACTGACCGACAACCGCTGGCGCATCTATTCCGACAACATCGCCATGGCGCGCTGGCTGCAGATGACCGTGCAGGGCATGCTCAACGCCGAGCTGTTGGACACGTCGATTCCCGTCACCGATGCCGAGTTCAGCAAGACCGGCGACCCGCGCTATTTCTGGACCGAGCGGATAGAGACGCCCGACGAGGACGTCACGCTCACCTGGTACGACATCGGCGATCCGCTCCTCATCCACACCCAGCCCAATTCGGGAGGGCGCCGCTACGGCGTGTGCACGGTGCTGGTCCCGGCACTGGGAGCGCGCCTGACACGCAACGGCGTCGACGCCATCGGCAACCCTGGAAGCGCGAGCGCGAAGGCCGGCCGTTCAGCACCAGCGCGCTGGCGTTCTCGGAAAGCTGGACCGACGCAGGTAGACGGCTCTCTCCCGGATCACAAGAAGCGGGTCGCCCCGCACCCGAAGCTCGCCTATCCAAGCCGACAGACACTCGTGAAGGTCGGTGACGAAGATGAGCAAACACATGCGGTGCGGGGCTGCGGCGGCACGCGTCGACGGCTACGACTGGAGCGCGTTGGCATCCGGCCTCGACCAGGTCGGTGCCGCAGTTCTGCCGAAGCTTCTCACCTCGGAAGAGTGCGGCATGATCGCCGCGCTCTACCCGCACGAGGAGCAGTTCCGCAGCCACATCGTCATGGCGCGACACGGCTTCGGCAGGGGCGAGTATCGCTATTTCCGCTACCCGTTGCCCGGCCTCGTCGGCAGCCTTGCGCACGGCCCTCTATCCCCGCCTTGCGCCGATCGCCAATGCCTGGAACGAGCGCATGGGGATCGATACGCGCTACCCGATCGCGCACGCCCAGTTCCTCGACCTGTGCCACAACGCCGGCCAGCTGCGGCCGACGCCACTGCTGCTGCAGTATGTCGAAGGCGACTACAACTGCCTGCACCAGGATCTCTATGGCGACCTGGCGTTTCCGCTGCAGGTGGCGATCCTGCTGTCGGAGCCCGACCGCGACTTCACGGGCGGCGAATTCGTCCTCACCGAGCAGCGGCCGCGCATGCAGTCCAGGGCCGAGGTCGTGCCGCTCCGGCAAGGCGACGGCGTCGCCTTTGCCGTCCACCACCGGCCCATAGCGGGTACGCGCGGCAGCTATCGCGTCAACCTGCGCCACGGCGTCAGCCGCGTACGCAGCGGCCGGCGTCACACGCTCGGCATCATCTTCCACGACGCCGCCTAGGGCATCGCACCCGGCCATTTCAGGGCTTCCCCTGATGGGCCGGATGCTGCTGCAATCCTAGCCTCCGCCCTCCCCAGCAATCACGGAGGTGCACATGCGATACGCTCTCTATTCGAGCTTGACGGCCCTGCTTCTGATGTCCGCGCCGGCAAGCCTCAGCGCGCAGACGGCGGGCCGCACGACGCTCGGCATCGCCACGGTCGAACTCGACGACGTCATCAAGGGCTGGAGCGTGCACAAGGCGCTGCTCGGCAAGCACGTCTACAACGACAAGAACGAGCAGGTCGGCAAGATCGAGGACATCATCATCTCGCCCTCGCGCAAGGAGTCGTACGCGATCGTCAGCGCCGGCGGCTTCCTCGGCATCGGCTCGCACGACGTGGCCATCCCGGCCGGCCAGTTCCAGATGACCGGCGACAAGATCGTCCTTCCCGGGGCCACCAAGGAATTGATCAAGGCCATGCCGGCCTTCCACTACGCCCGCAAGCAATAGCCCTTTTGACGGCGGACCGAGCCCATCGCCGGACGGCAACCAAGCCGTTCGGCGATGGACTTCCTACAGCGCCACCATCTCCGCCGTTGCCGGATCGAGCACCGACAGCGAGCCCTCGGCGATGTCGAAATAGGTGCCGTGCAGCTTGATGCGGCCCTTCGCCTCCAGCGCCTGGATGCAGGGAAACGTGCGCAGATTTTCGAGCGAGGTCTTGATGCCCTCGCGCTCGAGCGCGCGGCGCAACACGGCCGGGTCGCCGCCGGGATTGGCCGCCAGCACGCGTTCGCGCGCGCCGTCCAGCATCGACATCCAGTTGGTGACGAACGCCGCCTCGGTCTGCCGCAGGGCCTCATGGTCGAGGCTGGCGCGCACGCCGCCGCATCCCGAGTGGCCCATCACCACGATGTGCTTGACGCGCAGGTTGAGCGCGGCGAACTCCAGCGCCGCCGACACGCCGTGATACTTGCCCTGCGTCTCGAACGGCGGCACCAGGTTGGCCACGTTGCGCACCACGAACAGCTCGCCCGGCATGGCCGAGAAGATGGTCTCCGGATCGACCCGGCTGTCGCAGCAGGACACGATCATCACGTCGGGCGTCTGTCCCTCGGCCGCCAGCTTCTCGTACTGGTCGTGGTTGGGCGCGAAGTGGCGGAACTTGAAGCGGCGGAAGCGGTCGGTGAGGTGTTCGGGAAATTGCGACATGGAGCGCTCTCCGGCCTGTGCGTTGCCTCCAGCCATAGCCGAGCTGGGCGGGCCGCGTCAGCTCCCGAGGTAACAGCCGCCGACGCCCGCTATGCCTTATTTTGGGCAGGGCCCGCGCCGGCGTCTACCCGAGCCGGCCCTCCAGGGCGTTGCGATAGAGCTGCAATGCCGCCTTCTGGTCGAACGGCACGGGATTGCCGCCCGCGGTCGGGTCCTTGGGCGCCATCTCGCTCATCAGGGCGAACTTGGCGTCGTCCACGCCGAGGCCCGCCAGCGTGTGCGGCACCTGCAGGTCCTCGCGCAGCTGCAGGACCCAGGCGAGGAACGCATCGAAGCTCGGCTCCAGGCCCAGGTAGGCGGCAAGCCGCTCGATCTTGCCCGTCGATGGCGGCGCGGTTGAACACCAGCACGTAGGGCATGAACACCGCGTTGGTCATCCCGTGATGGGTGTCATAGAGCGAGCCCACCGGATGCGACAGCGAGTGGATGGCGCCGAGCGCCTTCTGGAAGGCGGTGGCGCCCATGGCAGCCGCCGACATCATGTGCGTGCGCGCTTCGAGATCGCTCCCCGTCCGGTACGCCTTGAGCAGGTTCTCCTTGACCAGCCGCATGCCCTCGACCGCGATGCCGTCGGCAAGCGGGTGATAGAACGGCCCGCAATAGGCCTCGAGGCAGTGGGCCAGCGCGTCCATGCCCGTGCCCGCCGTGATCATCGCCGGCATGCCGACGGTCAGCTCCGGATCGCAGAGCGTCACCTTCGGCATCATCAGCGGATGGAAGATCACCTTCTTGGTGTGCGTCGCCTCGTCGGTGATGACGCCGGCGCGGCCGACCTCGGAGCCGGTGCCGGCCGTGGTCGGAACCGCGACGATGGGAAGTATTCCCTTGGGGTCGGCGCGCGTCCACCAGTCGCCGATGTCCTCGAAATCCCACATCGGCCGCGTCTGCCCGGCCATGAAGGCGATCACCTTGCCGGCATCCAGCGCCGAGCCGCCGCCGATGGCGATGACGCCGTCGTGCTTGCCGCCCCTGAGCGCCTCGAGACCGGCCTCGATGGTGGCGGCGCCCGGATTGGGCTTCACGTCGGAGAACACCTGCACCGGCCGCTTGGCGCCCACCAGGATGTCACTCGCGGCCTTGATCATCGGCAGCTTGACGAGCCCGCGGTCGGTGACGATCAGCGGCCGCGTGATGCCGGCGACGGCCGCGGCCTCGCCCAGCTCCTTCAGCCGGCCCGCGCCCATCCGCACCGAGGTCGGATAGTTCCAGTTCGCATGCAGCTTCATGGTAGTCACACTTTCCGCAGGTGGAAGCTCTTGGGCCGCGTCAGCATCTCGTAGCCGATGCGCGACAGCGAGGCGCCGCGGCCGGTGTCCTTGACGCCGGTCCAGGCGAGGCCGGGGTCGAGATAGTCGCAGCGGTTCATGTAGACGGTGCCGGTCTCGATGCCGCCGCCGATCCGCTCGGCGGCCGCCTCGATCGCGCGTCCACACCGACGCCGTCAGGCCATAGGGCGAATCGTTCATGAGGCGCAGCGCCTCGTCGTCGCCGGCGACCTTCATCAGCCCGACCACGGGGCCGAAGCTCTCCTGCATCATCACGTCCATGCCGTGGTCGACCTCGGTCAGCACCTGCGGCGCCAGCCACGGCGTGCCGTCGCGGTTGCGCGGGAACGCCGCCGCATCGATATGCGCCTTGGCGCCCTTGGCCAGCGCCTGCGCGGTCTGGCGCCGCACGAGATCGGCGAAGCGCGTCGCGGCCATCGGCCCGAGCGTCGTGGCCTGCTCGAGCGGATCGCCCAGCACGTACTGTCCGCGTCAGCGCCGTGAAGCCCTCGACGAACGGCCCCCAGACCTGCTCGTGCACATAGATGCGCTCGATGCCGCAGCAGCTCTGCCCGGAATTGAAGAACGCGCCGTCGACCAGGTTCTCGACCGCGTGCGCGACATCGGCGTCGGCGCGCACATAGGCCGGGTCCTTGCCGCCGAGCTCGAGCCCGATCGAGGTGAACGTGCCGGCCGCCGCCCGCTCGATCGCCCGCCCGCCCTCGACCGAGCCCGTGAAGCTCACGTGGTCGACATGGCCGCCGGACAGCATCTTGGCCGTGTCGTCGTGGCCCAGCACCAGATGCTGGAACAGACCCTGCGGCAGCCCGGCCTTGTCCATGGCCGCCTGGAAGCGCTCGCCGGTCAGGATGGTCTGGCTCGCCGCCTTCAGGATCACCGCGTTGCCGGCGATCAGCCCCGGCACCACCGTGTTGACGGCGGTCAGATACGGATAGTTCCACGGCGCGACGGTGAGGATCAGCCCCAGCGGGTCGCGGCGGATGTAGCGCGTGAAGCCATCCTTGGCGCGCCGGCGCGATGGGCGCCAGCGCCTCGGCCGCGATCTCGACCATGTACTTCACCCGCTCCTCGAAGGAGCGGAACTCGCCGCCATAGCGCACCGGCCGGCCCATCTGCAGGGCAAGCTCGCGCGTCACGTCCTCGTTCTGCGCCCGCATCGCCTCCAGGAAGCGCAGCATCGCCGCACAGCGCTCGGCGAGCGGCACGCGCACCCACTCACGCTGCGCCGCCCGCGCCGCCTGCAGCGCCTGCTCGATCTGCAGCGGGTGTAGCGGTCGCACGGCGCGCCACCTCGCGCCCGTCGATCGGGGATATGCATACGATCTCGCCCACGCCTCATCCCCCTCAGTACCGCTCGAACCCGCGCATCAATTCCCAGTCGGTGATGCGGCGGTCGTACTCGAACTGCTCCCAGCGCGCGGTGTGCACGTAGTGATCGACCACCTCGGAGCCGAGCGCGCCGCGCAGGAACTCCGACGCCTGCATCCGCTCGGTCGCCTCGCGCAGCGTCTTGGGCACCTCCGGCAGCGTCTTGCCGACATAGGCATCGCCCGAGAACGGCGGCTCCAGCGCCAGCTTCTCCTCGATGCCGGCGAGCCCGGCCGCGATCAGGCCGGCAGAAGGCAAGATAGGGGTTCAGGTCCGCGCCGCCGATGCGGCATTCGATGCGGATGGCCTTGCCGCCTTCCCCGCACAGGCGGAAGCCGGCCGTGCGGTTGTCGCGGCTCCACACCGTCTTGGTCGGCGCGAAGGTGCCGACCTGGAAGCGCTTGTAGGAATTGATGTAGGGCGCCAGCAGCCAGGTGATGTCGGGGGCGTATTTGAGCTGCCCGGCCACGAACGAGCGCATCAGGTCGGACATGCCGAACTCGGCCTTGGCGTCATGGAACAGCGGCTTGTCGCCCTTCTCGTCCCACAGCGACAGATGCACGTGCGATGACGAGCCGGCCAGGTCGTAGCGCCACTTCGACATGAAGGTGACGGACTTGCCCTGCAGGAAGCGCGATCTCCTTGATGCCGTTCTTCAGGATGACATGGCGGTCGGCCATCTCCAGCGCATCGGCATAGGGGACGTTGATCTCCTCCTGGCCCGGCCCCCACTCGCCCTTGGAGTTCTCGACCGGGATGCCGGCGGCCTGCAGGCCCTTGCGGATGGCGCGCATCACGCCCTCCTCCTTGGTGGTCTGCAGGATGTGGTAGTCCTCGATGTAGGTGCCGGCGGTCTTCAGGCCGTGGAAGCGCTTGGCCGCCGCGCTCTCGTAGCTCTCGTCGAACAGGTAGAACTCGAGCTCCGAAGCGCAGAACGCGCGCATCTTCATGGCCGAGAGCCGGGCCAGCTGCTTCTTCAGCATCGCCCGCGGGCTGTGCGGCAGGTCGTGATGGTGGTGGTCGAGCACGTCGGCGATCACCAGCGCGGTGCCTTCCAGCCACGGAATGCGCCGCAGGGTCGCGAGGTCCGGCTGCATGATGAAGTCGCCGTAGCCCTTGTCCCAGCTCGCCGCCTGGTAGCCGGGCACCGGCTCCATATCGATGTCGTTGGCCAGCAGGTAGTCGCAGCCGTGCGTCTCCTTGTAGGCGCTGTCCGCGAAAAATTCCGCCTGGAAGCGCTTGCCGATCAGGCGCCCCTGCATGTCGACCATGGCCACCAGCACGGTATCGATGGCGCCGGAGCCGATCGCGCTCTTCAGCTCCGCCATGGTGAGGTTGCCTGCCATCTGCCCGTCTCCCGTATAGCCCGCGGCCTGCCGTGCGCCGACGCCGCGCCGGCGCCGGACGTTAGCCATCGCGGTGTGGCGGGACAAGCCACCGCGCGCCAGCCGCATTCTTGTGCACATATCCCACGCTGAGGCGCCTGGACCGCTCGCTTGCCACCCCCGCCAAACCCCACTATATCGGCCCAGCTGCTGCGCTGGCGCTCGGCCGGTCCCTTCGTCTATCGGTTAGGACGTCAGATTTTCAATCTGAAAAGACGGGTTCGACTCCCGTAGGGACCGCCATGATTTCGTTAGCGGATTTTAATCCGCCTACGGTTGTTTCGCACTCGTTTTCCAAACGGTTTAGCAATCTCGGTTCTCGTCCCGTCCCATTTGACGGAGGCGCGCTGTGACCCGCAAGCCGGACCAACTGAAGCGCCTGGCAGAGGATCTGTTGTGTCCAAAATGCCGGGAGCGTCCGCGGCTCGCGAGCACGCAGCGTTGCCGAGAATGTCTGCGTGTTGACACCCAGCGTGAGCTCGCCGCGCGGCCTGACCTACTGGCCGGCAGAGCCCCCAAGTCCAATCACCAGCAGGCCGCAGCCTCGAGTTCCGACACCAAGAAGGCCCGCCGGGCAGTCGCCGCGCCGACCAGCAAGGCGCCAGCTCCACCAGCCGCTGGCCGCGCCAGACCGCAACCGGTCCGGCAGCCACCGGAGCTACTGACGGCCAAGGGTTGGACGGCAAGGCTCTCCGATTGGGCAAAGCGTTGCTGGAGGAGCAACGATCCCGACGTGCAGGAGCGCATAGGCATTCGCGATGTAGGCGGGGACATCATCGAGCAGACCGCCAGCAAGATCGACTACGTGTACGGCGGCCCGCACGGCGCACCGCACATGCGCGTATTTGCGAACGGAGATCCGCATCTCGACGTGATGCGGTCGGTGGCGGAGCGCATGTGGCGGCTGCCAGTGAAGGGCGAGGTGGTGACCGCCAACGGCGTCAGCGATTTGCGGACAGCGTGTCCGCACTGCGGCGTGCGAGTCAGGATTCCGGCAACGAGTTCAAGGCCCGCAACTGCCAAAACCGGCGCACCCGCTGAAGCCGACTGTTCGCGTGCGAATGACCTGTGCTGCGTTCTCGACAAATCCGAACCGGAGACGCAGCATGCCACAGGACATGCAACCCGAAACCGAGACCACCGGCCACGACACGCCGCTGCGGGCGGCGCGCAAACATTGCCTGGAATGCTGCAACGGCAGCGCCAACGAGGTCCGGGCTTGCTCGGCTCGGACATGCCCGCTTTGGCTGTACAGGATCGGCGACGCCCGACCGCGGCGGAGCGGGCTGCCGTCGCCGGACGGCAGGTCCATCCGCTCGAGCGCACCTTGGCTGGCACATCCGGTTTGAAAGCGATCCGGCGGAGGTGCCTTGACTGCAGCGGCGACTATGAACCCGCGGTGCGCTCCTGCGCGCACACCAGCTGCAGCCTGCATGCGTTCAGGCACGGGAAAAACCCGAACATCGTTCGTTCCCCTGAGCGGAAAGAGGCCGACGCCAAGCGCCTGGCCCTGCTGAAGGCGTCCGCTTTGCCAAAACGACCCGCTGGGAACCCCTACTCGGAGCCCGCGCAGGGTTTGGACGGGGTGTTGCCGCCCGGAATGGTGCTCCGGCCGGGAGTGGCCTCTCCCAGCGGCGTTTCCGGGCATCCTCAACAGCACGCCACCAGTGCACATGCAAATCGTGCGGACTAGGCACATGGCAACCAGAGCAACAATCGAACGCATCGCCCGCCAGATCGAACGGCTGGCCGCCAGGCATGAGCCAACAAGCTACGTGCCCGTCTACGACGGCGAGAGCGAAGGCGATGCACTAAAGGCATTTGGACGTCCGCTCACCGGTGGCATCGCCTTCACCCGAACTCGTCACGGCGATCGACGGGCGGACTGTGAGCGCAACGGAATGGGTCTGCTCTATCGGCTCGGCCCCTCAGAAGTGCGCCGGCTGATGGCTCAAATCGACGGTAAAGCGCGTGGAATACCGACCAAACCATCAATCGAGAGCTTCGAAGGATCAGAACATTGAAACAGAAAGACAAACCCGTGAAGCCGGCCCCCCAAGAGGCGGAAGGCGACGCCAAGCCCAATCCCATTCGATTTGCGCTCGACACCCTACCGGGCGTCATCAAGGAAATCTGCGCCGTCTACCGGCTCATGCGCCGAGACGAACTCGATCCCGGCAAGGGTCGCAGCCTGGTCTGGGTGCTCAGCATGTTGCGCGCCGCCCTTGAGACCCAAGCACTGGAGCGTCTCGAGCAGCGTCTGGAAGAACTGGCCCCCTCAATCGAAGGCAAGACCCATGGTCACACGACAGCAAGTCGCCCATCTGGGTCGACGCATTGAAACGTTAGCGGCGGCCAAGCACGGCACCCGAACGGCTTGGATCTGGCGCAACACGAACGAGACCGAAGCGGAGGCGCGCGCACGTCACTATCGGGACCGCCCTGAAGATCGGACGGCCGCCATGACGTACATCTTCAGTTGGCGAAATGCCGGGCACGAGAGGGGTGAACAGGATGGCGACTAGAGCACAGATCACCCGCTTAGGGCAGCGCATCGAAGCCTTGGCCAATGTCCAGACAGCCAGAGTCCACGGCAAGGTGCCAATGATCATCGTGGATGGCTGTACCGAGGAGGAGGCCGCCGAACGCCATTATCAGGTGCATCCGGAAGACCGGGACGCCGATCGCAAGATCTTCCTGCACGTCGTCGATCCCCCGGCTCGCTGAAGGACCAAGCCATGGCAACCAAATCCCAGATTGCGACCATCGCCAAACGCATCGAAGCGCTGGCGACCACCCGAGGCCCGCAGCGCACCATCATCGTGGCCGGCGACGAAACCGTGGAGCAGGCGTTGCAACGCTCCGGCGGCGGCAACCGCGATGGCTGTATCTTCATTCTGACCGGCGTGCCGCGTGGTCGTGGGGAGCGGGTGTGATGGCCAGTCGATCGCAGATCCGCGGCTGGCCGCGCGCATTGAAAGCACTGGCAGGGGCCAACGCGTCCCAAGTTGCAACGAGCTCGATCATCCGCATTCCACTCGGCATGGACAAAGACAAGGTCTTGGCCAAGCACCGGGAGCGATGGCCGGTGACCGGCAATGGGCGCAACCCGGTGCTCGTTGTGTGGTTGAGCGTCGGCGACGTCCACGATCCACGGGGCGATCCAGCCGGATCAGAACCATATTGCGATGACGTTAGTTGGCGGGCAGTGGCGCTCGAAGAGCTGTGCCGTGCGTCAGGGGGAATGCACGACCGTATTTGATGGGGTTGGGTTCTGTTGCGTGCGAGGAGGTCAAGCGGGATGACATGAGCAACAGCTATGGCGACGAACACAGCACTGAGGCCGGCCGATGCGTGCACGAGTACTCCGACGTCTCCAGCGTCGCGCAAGCGGGGCGGAAGACAGGCTTGGGCGCGTCTGCAGATCCGCATGACCGTAGAGGCCATGCAATTGGACGGCCATCCTCTCGCCGAACTGACGCTTGGACAAATTACTGATCGCTGCTGCACGTACATGCGGGAGAAGCGGGGGCGAGGGAAAAAGGAAATCCCGTCGCGCCGGTCCTTCGAACGGTTCCTGTCTGATGTTCTGACTGAGGTGCTTCGGCCCTCAAGCGCGGCTAGTGAGCCTGCTCAGGTTGAAATGTAGGGCCGCGCGGCGCGCCACAGAATGACAACCGCCGCGGCGAACAGTGTGGATCGATACGCCATCTTCACGCATATCGCAGCGATCTCCACGCGGTGATCTTCTTTCAGAAGCCGCCAAAGCAATTGACTTCGCTCTTCCAAAGCTCGGTGTTCTAGGTAGCGCTCGCGCAGTGCCGTCAATTCGTTCGCTGCAGGATCTGGTGCGTCCGGCACCTCCTCAAACTGTGCGTTGTACTTCGCGGCGACCTTATCGACTAGGTCGCCGTAGCGTCTGCTCGCGACGTAGCTCCCGCTCCCAACCATTTCCGCTCGCGCTCGAAGCCCCTTGTCCATTGCCATTCTCCCCTGTGCCGGCCAGCACGGCGACGCTAGGCGAACGGGCGGCATTTGGCGACTTAAGGAGAGTTTTGGCGGGTTATGGTGGATAGCGCAAAGCCGCGAACCACCCAAGGTTGATCCCAACGCAACGACGCTTGGGATTGTCATGCTCACCAACACCACCACAGCCGCCAGCGCAGCCAACAACGTCGTCGGCATCGCCGACCAGATGCTCGACCGCTATGACGCGGCCACGTTTATTCGTGAGAAGATCGGCGTTCCCATCGAAGCAATCGATCTGGAGCGAGCCGCGAAAGCCGGGACCGGTCCGGTATTCCGGCGCTGGGGTCATTCCAGACCGCTCTACCGCCGCGCTGACTTGGTGGCATGGGCGGCCAGCAAGCTGAGCCCGCCCATCCACCCACGCCGCGCGGCTCGGTAGAGCGATGTCCAAAGAACTCGCCCTCGCAACCTAGGACGCGGCCTCCGATGGGATACGCAAGTCGACTGCTGGGATTGCCGGAAGAAAACCCGGAACCGCTGCAGGTACAGGAGCCGGTCCCCCGCCCGGCCCCAATTCCGCGCCCTGGGGCCGAAATTCCACTCAGTCCCAGGCGTGGGTTGTCCTACTCGGAACGGCTGCTGGGGATTGAACCGGGTCGCTCCGCGCACCCTCTAGACCTGATTCGCGCCTCGGCTCTAGCCAAACCGGATGCGCCGACGTGGCTCGGCCGGCGGTGGCAGGACGTCCGGGGCAAGCAGGACCCTAGCTACAAGGATCTCCCTGTCTATGACGGGGGTGGCGTAGACGTCACGACAATGGAGCAGGCCAAGCTGCTCGGCCCCGATGACGAGGGCCTCGCCAACATCATCAAGAGCAATCTTGGGGATCGCTTCGTCGGTCTGAAGAAGGACGCCAACGGGTATCCGATCGTCGTCTACCGCGGCGAAGACGGCAAAGAGATCAGCGCCTACGTCAATCGCCCCGGTCTGGACCTGCAGGACGTCGACCGCAGCGTGTCGGCAGCTATTCCGTATATCGCGGCGGCGACGGGGGCTGGGCGAATATTCAAGGGAGTGGGTCTTCTTGGCCAAGTGGTTGCTCAGGCTGGCGCTGGTGGCGCGACCAGCCTCGTAACCGATGCGGTTGCCGACGGCATGGGCAGCGAGCAGGGTGTCAGCCTGGGCAAGGCCGGAGTGGCAACGGCTGCTGGCGCAGTAGGGCAGGCGCTCTCGTCTCCAATCAACGCCATTGTCCGCAAGTTCATAGTCGAGCCGTCACTCTTTAACCGCGCAACGCAAAAGCTCACGGAGCGCGGGGCTGAAGCGGCTCGCCGTCTCGGCATCGACCCCGACGATTTGACAGGCAAGATCGGTCAGGAGTTCGCCAAGGTCTACGCGAAGACTGGCTCTGGCGCGCAAGCGCAGGCGGCGGCGCAGACCGACAGACAGTTCGGCATCCCGACCACACACGGTCAGCGCACGAAAGATCCACGAGCGCTGATGAACGAAAAGAATATGCGTTATGGCTACTATGGTGACAGCGCCAAGCGGACTATGGACGATTTCGACCGCGCACAGGCGGAGGCGATCCGAGACGCTGCGTTAGGCGGGACCAAGTCGATCCCAGTGGTGGAAAGACGGATATTTACGAGGCGACTGGCGTTGCTCCGATGCTCGCGCCGACGCGGCCGTATCGGGGGCCGCGGCCGACCTGAGGAATTGGGAGACCGGAATCCGTCAAGGGCTGGATGACGCCAAGAGCGCCGCGCGGGCCAGCGAGGCCGAGGCGTGGAAAGGCGTCACGGATATAACCCCGAAACCGGAGGCATTTGACTTCTACCGAACGCTATCGGCTCTCGCCTCGGCTCCATTGCGTGTCGATGATCGCTTGACGCCGAAAGCATATGCCATGGCCATGGATCTCGAAGGCTACGTGAACGGCAAGGCCTTGACCGATGTGGCGCCAGCTGTCCTTGGCCAGGCCCCGGTGCGCACGCTCGACGAGATGCGTCGCCGCCTGCTCGCCACCTACAAGGGCGCGACAGATGCGACTGACCGAGCCGCTGCCAAGGCGATCTATGCTGGTTTCAATGATTGGCTCGAAGAGGCGGCCAGCAAGGCTCTGGTGAATGGTGACGTGAAGGCTGCGGCGCAGATGCGTGTCGCCCGCGACATCACGAAAGAGATCCGGGCAGTGTTCGAGCCGACCGGCGCGGATGGTCGCAAGACGGCTGGCGCTGCACTCATCGGCAAGGTGCTCAAGGCCGACAGCGGCGAGGGGATTGTTGCAACATTGTTCGGCTTGAACCCGGCAACGTCTCAGCCAAGGCAAGGCGCGATCGAAGGGCTCGCGATGATCAAGAGGGCCTTTGACACGTTCCTGCCGAAGGAGGCTGCACACGCGGCGTGGGCGGATGTGAAGCTCGCCAACTGGCTTCGCCTGGTCCAGGACAAGAAGGGTGAGCTCTTCAGCCCTCAGGTCATGCTGAACAATCTCAAGGGTGCGTTTGCCAACCAGCCAACGTTGATGCGTGCGCTGTACTCGCCGCAGGAACTGAAGGTAATGCGGCAATTCGCAGGCGCGGTCTCTCGCGTCGCCTACAAGGATCCCAACCCGAGCGGAACCGCATCAGGTGTCGGAGTGATGGGCCGCGAGCTCGGCCAAACACTACTGGCCGCTCTTGGCTATCAGAACGGTGCCCTCAGCAAGGTGGTTCAGATGTTGCTGGGTGTTAGCGGCATCAAGAACGCCAGCGGCGCTGTAGCGGCGCGGAGCGCCACATCACAAGCCATCAACTCGACCCTGCCGGTAACCGGTGGTGTTGCTGCGGGCGTGGCCGCAGGTCCAACCGCGCCGTGGCAATAGGAGCGGTGAGTCGCCCACGACGCATTCGCGCAACGTCCCTGTACCAGCGTATTCGCAAGAGCAGGAGACACGATCATGAGCCACACGACCGACCAGAAGCCCGATACCCCGGCAACCACGCTCGCCACCGCGGAGGATGCTGAGCAGATGGATTTGCCGAGGGTATGGAAGATGCAAAGGCACTAGGCCGCCCTCGGCGTCTACGGCGAAGGCAAGTACGGCGAGTGCCGATGGCTGACCAAGGAAGAGATAGCGGCGCAGGCTCATAATGCCGATGCGCCCGGCCTCGAGAAGACGGAGGCCTAGCCATGCCGAGGAATGGCAGCGGGGTGATGAGCATCCCGAACACGCTCGTTGACCAAACGACCATCACGGCGGGCGCTCACAACACCAACTACACCGACATTGCGTCGGAAATTTCCAACAGCGTCGCCGTTGACGGACAGTCCCAAATGTCCGGCCAGTTCAAGTTTGCCAGCGGCACGGTTGGCGCTCCAGGGCTTGTGCCGGGCTCCGATCTCGATACCGGCGTCTACCGTATCGGCGGCGACAACATAGGTGTGGCGTGCGCTGGTGCGAAGGTGCTGGATATCGCGACGACAGGCCTTGGCGTCACGGGCACATTGAGTGCCACAGGCGCGATACTGAGAACGGCGCCGCCGTCTACAAGGCTGGTGGCACCGACGTTGCGGTTGCCGACGGCGGAACGGGGCAAAGCACGGCAACGGCGGGCTTTGATGCACTGGCGCCCACAACAACTCGCGGTGATATCATCGCCCGCGGCGCCTCCAACAACGGGCGGCTGGCCATCGGCGCTGCAAACCGTGTGCTGCCGCTCAGACGGCACAGACCCATCCTGGGGTCAGGTCGTCAACGCAGACATCACGGATGCCACGATCGCGCACGCGAAGCTGGTGAGCGGTGTCACTGCGACGCAAACCAACATGGAATCGGCGTCGGCAACGGACACGTTTGTTACGCCAGGAAGGCAGAAGTACCATCCCCTTATGCCCAAGGCCTCTGGGCGCGGAGCCTCGGCGGGCGGCGTCGTCGGAACGGCGATTGGGGTCGCGTCCATCGTTCGCAATTCGACAGGGAACTATAGCGTTACCCTCAGCACCGCCATGGCCGACACTAATTATTGGGTTCTAGCCACGCCGATGCCGAATGCGGGGGCAATCAACGGGCTTGCCACATCGTCATCGTCTCGACGACGGTTTTCACGGTCCATTCCAAACAGGGGGAGGCCGGAGATCAGGACAGCGATTTCGCCTTCGCCGTATTCGGTGATCTGCCTTGACGCTGCAAGCCAAGTACCGGGTGGGAGAGAAAACGGGCATCGCTTCGTGATGGCCATGCAGTTCGGCGGTTGCACCGACGCCGAAGCCTACGAGCTGATGCGGGATCGGTTCTGCGCGCACCATGGCTCTGGCATCGAGCTGTGGGACGTTGGCGACGTTCCCCAGGATCGCTGGTTCCGAGACGCGTGGGCTCGGTCGCACAACGGCGGGCCGATCAACGTCTCTCTTCGCAACGCCCGCGGCATCCAGTTCCGGCGGATCGCGGAAGCGATCGACCAGGAGAACGCACGCCGGCGCACCGACATCAACCTGTTTGACCGCCCCATCCAACCAGACTGGTCCGTGATCCGCGTCGCAATCCACGGAGCGGACGATGTTGGCGAGTTGCGGCAGGTCTGGCCGAGCGACCCGGTCTGCAAACATTGGCCGCCGAGGGCACTTTAGAGGTTCACCAAGCAGGCTCGTCACTCACAAAGGATTGACCCGTTTTCCAGCCCGCCAGGTCGCAATAACGCTAGTATTTTCGTATCTGTCGCATCTATAGCGCCCCCATGCTGGTCGCTCAGCTGCACGCTGGCTAACAGGAACGAAAATGACAACGGCCCCCCTTAACCGCCGCAGCCTTCTTGCCGCTGGCGGCTCCCTGGTAGCAGCCGGTGTTTCCGGCCTTCTTATGCCCGCTCGGGCGGGAGGCCTGGTACCGACCCGGTCGATGCCGGGTGGCTCCAACAACTACCGGCCGGGCGCACCGATCGTAGAGCGGATCGGTGGCGGGGGCTTTTGGATGACCGGCACCGTGCGTCGCGCCGGAGACGGGTCTCCGCTCGCGGGTCAGCGCATCCAAATCTGGGCGCACACCACAGAAGGGTACGAGCCAGACCCGAAAAGTCATGGGGCTACGCTGACCGACTCGAATGGAGTCTTCCCGTCTTGAGATGCCGCAAATAATCCCGGCCTTCGGCCAAGCGCATGGTCATCTCGCCTATGACAGTGGTGAATTCCAAACCGTCTTTCTGCGCCCCGTGATGTCGAGTTCAAAAAACACCAGCCTCGAGGCGCATTTTGTCCTTCAGCCAGTCTGACCGTTCGGGTACGGGATGAGATTGGCCAGGGTGGCGCTGATCTGGTCCGCTCTTGCGGCGAGCATTGTTGTGCCGATCGCCGCGGCAGCGACGAGTCCGCTTCTCGCATGGCGGGATCCGGTCTACATAACGGCCGGATTTGCAGGCGTTGTCGCACTCGGTCTTCTGCTCGTTCAGCCCCTGCTGATGAGCGGATACCTGCCGCAACTATCGGCGCGTCGCGGACGGTATGTCCATCGCTGGATTGGAGCCCTGCTCGTCGTGGCGGTGGTTACTCACGTTGGGGCCCTCTGGTACACAAGTCCGCCGGACGTGGTCGACGCTCTTCTCTTCGCTTCGCCGACGCCGTTTTCTGCCTGGGGTGTGATCGCCATGTGGGCCGTCTTCGCCACGGCACTGTTGGCCTCATTCCGCCGCAAATTGCTTTTGCGACCGCATTGGTGGCGCATCGGTCATACGGTCCTCGCAGTGGTCATAGTCGCGGGGAGTGTGGTCCATGCCGTACTCATCGAGGGGACGATGGAGACGATGTCGAAAGTCGCGCTGTGCGCACTGGTCATCGCGGCGACCGTCAAAGTCATCGCTGATCTACGGGGGTGGGCAAAGCGATCGACGTCGCGCTGAGGATTTCTCTGGCGCCACCATGGCGCGACGTTTACAGCCCATTGTTGAGGGCTTCGTCGCCCAGCTGCTCGGCGGTGTCGCCAACTTGAATCTTGCCGCTGACGGCTTCGAAATTTCAGCCGGCAAGGGACAGCTGAGCGCACCGGCAACACTGACGTCCCAATCGAACAAGGGAACTAGATGAGCCTGTCTGGAATTTTCGCGCGGATCGTTGCGCTGATCGGCGGTGCCGCGCTGCTCTGGCGCCGGATGCAGGGCGCCACACACGAAGCCGCCTGGGGCAGCGCGCCGGTGATACCGGCGGGAAGGCCGCAGGGTGCCATCCCGACACTCAAGATGCCGAGCGCCCAAGGGTGGTCCGACGGTCAAAAGCCGGTGGCCGCGCCTGGACTCAAGGTCAATGCGTTTGCGACCGGTCTCGAGCATCCGCGCTGGATCTACGTGCTGCCCAATGGCGATGTCCTGGTCGCCGAGGCATCGCAGGTCCCTAGTCCGGTAAGGAGCGTATTCGGATACGCGATGCAGGCCACGATGCGGCGTGCCCGTGCGCTGGGAGTCAGCGCCAATCGCATCACGCTGTTGCGCGACAGGGATGGGGACGGCGTCGCCGAAACGAGCGCAACTTTCATGGAGGGACTTAACCAGCCCTTCGGCATGGCGCTCGTGGGCGACACCTTCTATGTCGGCAACACCGACGGCGTCGTAGCCTTCCCGTATGTGGAGGGCGCCGATCGCATCACCGCGCCAGGGCGCAAACTAGCCAGCTTCAAGCCAGGCGGGCACTGGACCCGCAGCTTGCTGCCGAGCCTCGACGGCCGCAAAATTTATGCCGGAGTGGGTTCGCTCACCAACATCGCCGAGAACGGCATGGCGGTCGAGGAGGGCCGGGCTGCCGTTTACGAGCTCGATTTGGCGAGCGGCAAGAGCCGCGTCTTCGCCAGCGGCTTGCGCAACCCGGTGGGCCTCGCATGGGAGCCGCGGACCGGTGCGCTGTGGACGGTGGTCAACGAACGCGACGGTCTCGGCGACGAGACCCCGCCGGACTATCTGACCTCGGTCCGCGATGGCGGCTTTTATGGCTGGCCCTATTGCTACTGGGGGCAGACGGTGGATGATCGAGTGCCGCAGGATACGGCCGCGGTCGCCAAGGCCATTACGCCGGACTACGCGCTCGGCGGTCACACCGCGTCGCTTGGTCTGTGCTGGCTGCCAGCCGGCACGCTTCCGGGCTTTCCGGACGGCATGGTCATCGGGCAGCACGGTTCCTGGAATCGCAGCACGTTAAGTGGCTACAAGGTCGTCTTCATTCCGTTCGTGAATGGGCTGCCGGCCGGGCCGCCCCGGGATATCCTGTCGGGCTTCCTCGCACCGGACGAGAAGGTTTCATATGGGCGACCGGTCGGCGTCACACTTGGTCCCGATAGTTCGCTGCTGATGGCGGACGATGTGGGCGATGTGATTTGGCGCGTCACGGGCGACGAGCAGGGCTAAGCGTCTAGGCGGCTCGCCTGCCCATCATCCGGCGCACATAGCGCCGCCACCCAGACACCATCCACCTTGCGGACGTTTCTTCGGATCGCCGAGGAACTCGTGCCACAGTTCGGGTGCTCCGCACCTCTCCAGCTGCAAGACGCAGGACCCTGCGTTCGCCGAGGCAGCTTCGAGCTGCCAGTGTTGGTGAAGTGAGGCCTCACTGGAAGAATTTGTAATTCAGTCCGGCGCGAATGACCGTGATCGAGGTGTTGAACTTTTCATGATACGACGCGTTCGCCGGAAACACCTGAGACCCAGGCGATGTCCAGATGGCGTCGTTGGCAACAAAGATCCAGTGAGGCGCTTCAAGTCATCCGACTTTGTTCAGCTCGCTTGCGTTTGCGCGGGTAGTAGTCCGAGCCATAGTCATAGGTCAGCTCTTCCCCGGCCTTGATGCCCTCGACGCCCGCTACGAGCCATACCTTGCCCTTCTCGCGTAGTAGGAAGCAGTTGGCTCGCATACGACTATGGTTGACCAGAGCAGCGCCATTTCCCCCATCGAAGCCATCGATGTTCTTACCGTCTCCCAACTCCATAACGGCTTCGGCTCCAGCGCGAATGCGCCGGTCGGCTTCTGCATCATCGATGACGGCGCCGCCATACTCGATGATCTTGCTACCCCACGGGATGTCCTCGGCCGCGAACACGCCGTCACCGTGGATTGGCGATGGCTTGATGATCAGGCGATAGTTGGCGCCAAGCACCGATTTCATGTCGATTAACCCTTGTCGCAGCCCAAATGCGCCTGCCGTGCAGCGGCTGTGACTGAGCTGCGGGGACTGTCAACGCGGTTGCGCGCAGTATTTGATGGCATCCACCGCGCCGGCGATCTCCGCATGATTGCCGTAGGAGATTTCGACCTGCGTCGTTACCGGGCCCCTTCGTCGATAGTAGACGACGACGGCGAAGTCCGGGCTGCCGGCCTTTTGGTAGGTGATCGTGTATTCCCTCGCGGAGGACATCGAGCCGGGCCGTTCGCGCTACACTGAATGATCCATGCTGCGTTCCAAATCGGGCGGCAGCGCAGGAGGCCACATCTTCTGCGGCGGGATAGCGTTCACAACCGGCAAGGAGCGCAATGCTAACGGAGGCGGCCAACATAGCCGCCCAACTATTCGTGCTCACGAAGAACCCGAAAATAGTGCTCGGCGTGCTGATAGAGGATCTAGGCCTCAATTCTATCCCCCGCGCGAAGCGGCATCATTTGCACTAGGTCTTATCAATCTTCTCACGCGTCACCTTGATCAACCTATTAGCCATCCGTCCGAGCCGATAGCCGACGTTGGCGACCGCGTCCCCGCGAGTACCGATCGTCACCACAAGATCCGATTTTTCGGTTTTCAGTTCCAATAGCTGCTTCGCCGTCAACGCCTTGCCCGCATTCTCGAGCACGACACCGAACACTTGGACGCCGGCCTTGTTCACACGCAGGGCCAGATCATCCCCCAGCAGATTGTAGGCGATCTCCAAGTCGGTCCCGGCGAGGAGCCGGTGTCCGGGTATATGTTCCCCGCTGCCATCTAGGATCGTGTCTGCCATCACATGCACTCCTTCACACCCCATTGCCCGTATACGCCGCCAACCATGCAGCAACAATCAACCAGCGAGCCCTGACCACCCAACCGCAGAACGGCTTGAGGAGTTGACATGGACAATTCGACGCCTGTTTTCTGGATCTGGATTGCCGCCGTCGTTCTGTTTGCGGCCGTAGTGACCGTGGCGTACCACTTCGTGAGAAAAGCGTGGAGGCGGATCGCAAAACGCAATGGCTCGACGTGACGATGTCGCGTCACGCAGGGTGAATTCGCGGATCAAGGAAGGTCAAGCTGCCGCCGCCATCTTCCAGCGCACGCGCGCGATAAGCCTGTCGCGTCGATCCAGAGACGAATTGTTCGGCGAGATCCGCGGCTCTTTGTGAGCCCCGCCGCATCCAAACGCGTGCAATCTTCATCCAGAATCCGTGGGCGGTGGCCACACCAATAATGCGTAATCTGCGAGGGTCTCTGGGCACGGCTCAGCATGTGGTCGCGGTCGAAAGCACTGGTTGTAAAAACACTCCGCCGACCCCACATATGGGTCACGAAACGATGACCGAACACACCTACAAGACCCCTGAGACTGACGACGCCGAAGCCAAAACGCGCAACTGTCTGGTTTGTAAGACTGCATTTGTGAGCGCCTGGGCAGGCGAACGCATCTGCCGTCGGTGCAAATCGACCGAGAAATGGCGCGCTGGGCTCGCGTAGCTCTCGCTGCGCCGAACGCCGAGACGGGCTGGTAGGAGGCTTCAATGGCCCAACCCCACGACGCCGACCAACCAGGTTGGCAAATCCACGATGCTCAAGAACGTCTCGCGCAACAGGAAGCGCTGGTGCGACGCAGGATCGTGCAAGGCATGCCCACGCAGGCAGCGGAGGATCAGCTTCGCCGCTTGGAGCAAGCGCTATTGCGTATGAAAGAGCGGCGTGCGCACATTCGTACTTCGGAAGTCTGGCGCAAGTTGCGTGATCATCGATCCGGCTAAACCCGTCGGATCGCCGGCAGCACCCGTTCGACATTTCCCTTCAGCGGCATCTGTTTCCTGTCTGTAAGAACCGGCAATCGGCAGCGGCGCGCTCGCGTCGTCGCGATGATGCTACGACTGCCCCGGCGCTCGGTCGCTCTAGTGCGATTGTCATTGGCCGACTTGGGTTCCGGTTCGTCAAAAGTCATTGCGGTGCCTCGCCCGCAATTTCCGCAAGAAGCCAGTCTCGAAAAGCCTTCACCTTGTGACGCTGAAGGGCGCGTGGTGGATAGACCGCGTAATACGCCAGTCCAGCGGGAAGGCTGAACGCGAAGGGCCGCACCAGGCGGCCTGTTGCAAGATCGTCAGCGACCAACGCACTGCGCCCGAGCACAACGCCCTGACCCAGGACGGCGGCTTGAACCGCGTGCTCGGACGAATGGAACCTCGGGCCACGGTGTGGGTCGACACCTTCGATACCGGCGGTCCTGAGCCACATGGCCCAATCGACTTGGAATTCTTCTTCGTGGATCAGCGTGTGGTGCTTCAGGTCGGCGGGTGCCAGCAAAGGGTGCAAACCCTCGAGAAGCTTCGGGCTGCACACTGGAAAAAGGTCTTCCTCCATCAGCAATTCGGCCTTGAGGCCAGGATATCGGCCACGGCCATACCGTATGGCGATATCAATCCCATCGCTGACGAAATCAGCGAGCTTCTCCGACGTCGCTAGTCGGACGTCAATATCGCCGTGGGTGCGCCGGAACCGGAATAGCCTGGGCACGAGCCACTTGGCAGCGAACGAGTTGAGTGTGCTGATGTTGAGCATGCCCGAGGACTGCTGCCCGGTCACCGCCACCGTAGCCGCCGCAAGGTGATCCAGCGCGTCACGAACCTCGGCGGCATACGATGCGCCGATCGGTGTCAAGCTGACCGCTCGGGTCGCCCGTACGAAGAGAGGCACGCCGAGGCGGTCCTCAAGATGGCGAACGGCCCGGCTCACCGCGCCGTGGGTCACGTGCAATTCATCGGCTGCCTTGGAAAAACTCAAGTGGCGGGCAGCGGCCTCGAAGCTTGGCAGGGCATTGAGCGGAGGTAAACGGCGCGGCATGAGCGGCCCCATGTGTGAGTTCTAATCACATATAGGAGGCTCGTTACTCGTTTGTCACCAGCGGTCCGCGGGCGCATCTTTGCTGCAAGAGAGGCAGATGTATGCGCCCTGGAAGAAAGGAACAGCAAATGAGCAACGTGACAACCACTCACACTGGAAACGTCCGCCCGCTAGCCTGGCTGGGTCACTCGTTCGAGGCCACGGTGTCTCTGCCTGTGGTGTGGGTGAGGCGTTTGCGGCAGCGTCGCGAACTCATGGGCCTGTTAGGCCAACCCGACCATATTCTCAAGGATGTCGGCTTGCAGAAGCACGACATAACGCGTGAGGGGTTGAAGCCATTTTGGACCGCGTGAGGTCTGCCGGAGCGTGGCTCTGCCCTGCTTCGTCAATTGCCACGAGCCTGGGCGCGATCACATGTCCAGCTCGGCAAGGCGGCACGAGAAGACCCGCGTGCTCTGCACGCGGGCCTGATCCATCCAGGACTTGGCTGACCTGTTCCAGCTGCTCGTAGAACGATGGCGGCCCCCTCAGTCGTTAGCAGGGATCGCAGGCCGGCCCAGCCAATACCGTGCCGAGAACTTGACGTCTTCCCTCATGTCGTTCTGGCCATCCGCAATCCACTCCAGGTAGTCACGCGGAGCCTGGTCGAAGCGCTGTCCACGATGCTTGCCGAAACCAAAGACGGTCAGCAGTGCCGGCTCGCCGCTCCATTGGACCAGTTCACTCCACGTTGCGCGCTTGAGTTGCTGCTCAAAGATGGCGGACGTTACAATCGCGTCGGAAAGAGCCCGATGCGGGTTCAGAGAGTTGCGATCTATTCCATGCGGGTTGACGAGGCCAAGCGTATAGCGCAGCGCCTGATTGCTGTGCGACGTCAGGTCTGGCCAGACCCTGAGCGCACATTTGTAGGTGCAGATCCACGTGGCTTGACCGAGATGGTCGCCCAGGAAGGAGAGCTCGAATTCGCAGTTGTGTGCGACGTAGGCGTCCGCGCCTTTGAAGCGGCCGACTACTTCCTCAAGGGTTGGAGCGCCAACGAGGTCCGCATCAATCAGATGATGCACGGCGCTCGATTCCGGTGGGACGGGCAGAGCCGGTCTTACAAGCGTCTCTTGCTGGTTTGTGATGCCTCCATCGCGCAACAGGTCGACCGACGCAATCTCCACGATCGCGTCCTTTGCCGGATCGATGCCAGTCGTCTCGATGTCGATGCAGCGGATGGTCATGGCTCATGCAACCTATGCCACGCTCGGTCACCATGTGATGATCCGCAGCGCCTTCGCAAGGACGCTAGCTGGCGTTCAAATCCATGATCGGCTCGCCCGTTGCCAGGTTCCGAGCGGCTCTCAACCGGATGTGTTACGTGCTCACGAGGCCGACGCGTCTCGCCTAATGATGTCCATCACCGTGTTCTTGCTCAAGCCTACGTTGCGCCCGATCAGGCGATAGCTGAGCCCCTCCCCATGCAGCTGGAGGACCTTCTTGGCCTTCTTGTCGCTGGGACGCTGGCCAAGCTTGCCGACCCAGCACGATGCCACGGGCTTTGGCTGCCGAAAGGCCGGACTTGACGCGTTCACGGATGAGATCGCGCTCGAATTCGGCCAAGCCAGCCATGATGGTGCGCATCAGCTTGCCGCTGGCGGTGCTCAGATCGAAGCTCAGTCCGGTTTGCGCAAGCACGCTGACCTTCCAGCTGTGAAGATCGTCTAGAGTCTGCACCAGGTCCTGCGTTGAGCGACCCCAACGGCTGAGCTCTGTTACCAGGATGGCGTCGATCTTGCGGGCCTGCGCCAGCGCCATGACCTTCTTGCGCTCGGCACGGTCGTTCTTGGCGCCCGAGGCTGTTTCCCTGAATACGGCGACGATCTCGTGGTCCGCGCGCTTGGCGAACGCACGCAAGTCGCGTTCCTGCCGTTCGCACGACTGATCGTCGGTGCTGACCCGGCAGTAGATGGCAACCTGTCCCAATTGAACCCTCCCGCCGTTCGGCCCGTTTGAGCCAGGAAATCCGTTGCCGTTTAGTGTATCAAATAGACTAATGTCTAACAAGGACGAAAAACCCGCCAGGGCCACATGGTGTTTGCGATCAAGCCGGCTTAGAACGCGAAATCTCCACGGTTACTCAGGGAACAGCTCCAAGTTGATGGGAAGGGCATGGTGCGCCTGTGCCGCCGTCCCTTGCCTCTAGGGATGAGTGGCCGGCGCCCGGCTCTGAGGGAGTGTTTGAGGGCCGGGCGCCACTCGACGCCGAGATTGTAGCGTTTCAAATCCTCAAATGGATGAGACGCGCCGGATACTGCACGGCTTCCCTGCCTGGCGGGACTTATTGTTCCCCGCGGGCGGTGATGTTCACCGTGGGCTGGCACTTTTGAGGTCACAGATTGTGATCTCAAGCGGAAACCACCCACCCCAGTTCCTTGCCAGCATTATCCGGCCGGTGCCGGGTGTCTCATGGGGTAGTCGGTGGGGTTGGGGCATCTTTCCCTGCCCCCTCTAGGAGATGACCCGAAGAGGCTTGCCAGCGGTCTGCGGGTGCTGTGCTTCCCGCAGTTCTTGAGCGGTACTAACTGCGAGCGCGGCTGGGCATTGTTCTGAATGGCCAACTGCTTTGCGGACTAGGCAGCAAGGGTGACAGGGAACCCACTGCCGACGTTTTTTTCTGACGCTGTGGAACTGCGAAGCCGACGCTTAGTTCTAGGCATTGCTCGCCCGCCGCCCCCAGCTAGCGGGCTTGAGCCGGCGCCCGGCTCCGGACTTCTGCTTCCGGTTGCAACCCCACAAAAGCCGGGCGCCCTTTTTTCGCGACCATCCACAAGGTGGCCGAGCGAACGCAAGTCAGCGACCCGCTTGTTGCCTCTTCCAAAGTTCGGATCGCCAGTCCCGACCGCTGCTGTGAAGTGCTGTCGGAGAACGGGCACCCGCGGGTTGCACCGGTGCGGCCTTGACCGCGTCCGCAGTGCTCTCGAGCTTGGGGCCAGCCAGCGCCATTCGTCCTTCAAGCGGTGCAGACGGCAGCTTGGGCGCCAAGGTAGTTGTGGTGGACCAAGCCGAAGTCGCGACGGTCGCCTTCTTCGGATTATCTTGGTGGGCCTCGCGCGATAGGATGGCGATTGGCATGCAACGGCCACCGTCGGCGAGGGTCTGACCCGACGGACATGACGTGCCGCAGGTCTTCACACGTTGACCTTGTACCAGTGCCAGGAGGATGCGATCAGGTTGAGTGATGGGCAGGATAGCGTTGACGCGCTCCAGGAAGGCCTTCATCGCCTGACGGGTCGAGGTCGTCCACACGCCGTTGATCTGGCCATCGTAGCAGCCCACCCGAGCCAGCTCGCGCTGTAGGTCCTCCGCAAGGGAGCCTCGGTCTCCAGGCATTGGCGTCGGTTGTTGCTCAAAGTGCCGGACCTTGGCTGCCGGCACGGTGAAGACGTCCGTCGCTGACGTACGTTCAGCTCCCGCAAGATTTCCAGCACGGGGAGCAGCCCTCCACGCCCCCGACGCGGCGGCCAGTAATGGTCTCCAAACATAGCATCGCCTTGTCGCGGCGCCGGATGGTCCTGGTGTGAGTTACCGCCTGAAACAAATCCGTATGCGATCACAGAACCTGCCAAGCCGCACACCAGAACGAGAGTGATTGCTTTGCTCATTGGAGGTTTCCCGGCCCTACAAAAGCCAACCCAGAAACGGGCTGGCCGCTGGAATGCTCCTACCCCCCTTCCGGGGAGCGGCCTCGATACTAAAGTTCCGGCTCGTGGCCGAACCGGAGGCTCACGCTTTTGAGCCCCGTTCCTTGGGCGTGAGGATGCTTGCCACCAATTCGGCCGTCTTGTGCCGAGCCTCGGCGTTTGTCGCCAGGTTCTCGTAGCCCATGGCGACCCTCTGCATGATCCGCTTGTTGTGGGGGTCTTCAATGGCCTTGGCCGCCTCATAGGCGTCCAGCGCGAGCGCTCGGTAGTGGGCGGCCGCTGAAAGCGGAGCATCGATCATTGTGGCATTCCCCCTACATCAAATGACACAATGCGGAGAGCCGGGAGTTGGTTCCTGACTCTCCTAATATTTGGCTTCTGGCCTTGCGTGAAAGCCCGCTGCCTTATCGGTAGTGCGGCCTATGGGCCGGAAACTCTGAAGGCCATCGATCAAATCGATAGATGCGGGGCGTCTCGAGTTGGCGGAAGCCCTGCTATCCGTAGCCACCGAAGGCAACCACGACGTCGAGGCGCTCAGCGTTTCGCGCTTGAGGCAATGTTGAGGCGCGAGCGATGATTTTCAGCGGTTCACACGCGTCCGCGTGCGCGCAATGCGCAGAAAAGTCCGCTTCTCACCCCTCGACCGGACAAGAGTACGAGACCCAGTGAGGTGGGCGTTTTCGGCCGCCAATCGGAAAAAGCTGACGATGGAGCCAAGTGGGCTCAATCTCTATTTCTTGTCACGGGCGTCAAGGCACTTTCCCTTCTTCCAGTACATGTGCGCGCCACAACTGCCTGCCTGCTTGGCCTTTGCCAGATGGTACAACTCGCCAGGACCTGCGGCCTTCTGATCCGTGGCCTTCGCAAAACTAGCGCCCTGGGCCGCAGCCTCGGATGACGGCATCGTACCAAGCGCAAAAAGGAGGGCGACTGGCGCGAGAGTTCTGAGCAAGTGCATTGTTGGTGCTCCTTCAGATCTTCGTGGTGACAAACTCATGGGTCTTCGGCGACTAGGATGTAGGTTCGCGCCCGGCGTCGCGCGGTGTGCCCGCGATGTCCGACGTGGTTGCGGTACGCCCCTACCAGCGGCGTCTTCCGCCCCATCCCCATCTGCGGATGCCTATTCCGGCACGCCAACCGTAGGTTCGCGCACCGTAGAACCGCCAGCGAGGACCAGCGTAGCTGTAGCTGTAGTAGCGCGGCGCGGTGTAGCCGTAGGAGTAGCGTGGAGCGGAGTAGCCGAAGTAACGCGGAGCGTAACCGTAGCCATAGCCATATCCGCAACCCCACGCAGATGCAGTACTCGGCGCGACAAAAATCGGCGCAGCAGCGATCACGCCGATCAAGCAGCAGCTTGCGCATGGGAGTTCTCCTTCGTTCAATCGCCAATTGAAGAAGAGATTGCCACTGACATCGGGAGCACACACTCGGGAGCACCCCTGGACGGTAGCGCGAGAATTACTGAGGCGCCCACGGCGGTTAGCCGATGTTGTTGACGCGTCGCAGTGCCTGGCTAAAGTTTCTGCACAAGTGGCCGAGTAGGTGTGCAGGACCCTGCCATGAAAGCCCGTCGCATTATTGATGGTGCAGCGTTTGGGCCGGACGCGCTGAAAGCTATCGGCCAAGCATTCGATGAAGCCTGGGAAGAGATCGCAGGCGATTTCGGTGGCGAACCGGCATCTATTGAGCTTTGGCGCGTGCGATTGGCGGAAGCCGTGTTGTCAGTCGCGATCGAGGAGAGCCGTGACGTCGAAGCTTTGAAGCGCGGCGCGCTCGAAGCCATGGCGCTTTACTACAAACGCAGACGCCAGCCGGACTAACGACAAACGCCCCGGCGCTGCGGATGTCTGTCCGTTGCGTACGTATTTTCGGCTTCTGTCTGCGACGCGGGACGGCATATCGTTGCGGCTGGCCCGTTCTCCCTTTTTGGCCACGAGGCGTCGCGCGGCTGGCTTTTGGTGCGACGCCTTGGCGTTGCCACCGAGCCACGACTAACATTTCCCGCAACTCACCTCGGACTTGCTTGGGTAGCCTCGTTGCGCTCGGACCACCGCGGCAAATACACATTGTCAGCGTGCACTTATCAATAAAACTACGCATGGTTTAACAGGATTGTAGGCCACTGGATTGTGTCCTCGTTTGCTGAACCGTTGAGCACGTCATGCGTAGAACGATGTGGTCCAACGGTGCAGTCAACGCGGGGCTGAGACCGCCATGGCACACCACCTGCAGCCCACAAGGCACGACGCTCCCAAGCTACAGCAACCTCTGCATCCTGTTCTCATCAACGCGTTCTTGCACGTTCGAGGTGGGCGCTGTCGCATCGAAATTACCGACTATTCGCAACATGGTTTGAGTTTGACCGCGCGACTGGGGTCGAACTTGACGAGCGTGTAACTGTCGAACTGCAATCAGGCCGGCGCCTCCCCTGAGAGTGGCCTGGGTGAAAGGAACCGCTGCAGGTGTGCGGTTCCTCGGCCCCATTGTGTCGGAGCACGCGGTGATGCGTTGGCTGGATGAAGCCGTCAAGATGCAGAAGCACCGCCGCCCGTTGTGAGCTCCGGCGTTGTCGTGCGTTGAGATGATTGCAGAGACTACGAAGTGTCCGACACCGCCTTGGTTAACCTGCAAGGCCTCGACCTACCTTATACGTCCGGGGCTTGCCCCGGCGAAAGCGTGCATTGATGACCGCGCGTCTGTGCTTGAACGCTGCCGGAACGACGAGGCGAGCGTTGGCGTTGATGCTGGAGACCCCAACATCAGGAGCACAGCATGACCCAACAGGGCGGTCGCGGTTACAAGCCGTATGAGCGGAATGGCATGTCTGAACAGGCGATGGACAAGACGCGTGAACTCGCCGAGGAGGCGCTGGATCGCGCAGACGAGTTCCTGAACCCCGTCGGGCTCTCGATCAAGGAACGTCCAATGACCGTCCTTGCCGTGGTCGGCGGGTTGGCCTTCGCCGCTGGCGCGCTCTGGATGTTCAGCAAGTCGCGGCAGCAGTCGCGGTACGACGAGGTGGTCGCGACCCTTTCCGACCTGCCTCGCCGGGCCGGGTGGCGATAACGGAAAAGAGGCGCAGTCTCCCGACAGCGCGCGGAACATTAAATCGACATGCGGGAAGCAACCGGCAGAACGAAAGGTGAGGCGGCCGCGTTCTTCCCGCGTAATTCAACCAGGAGTATGGAAGACATGGCACAATCTCAATACGGCGGCCGGTCCGACTTTGCGGACAAGGCGTCGGATCTGAAGGACCAGGCCACCGGCCAGATCAAGAAAGCGGCTGAACAGGTCGAAGGTTATGCAAGCGATGCAATGGACAAGCTGCGCGATACCGGCGCCGGCGAAGTCGCTGGCAACCTCAAAGGCGCTGTCGACAAGTCGGTGAAGGACCAGCCGATGGCAACCCTTGCCCTGGCTGCAGCGGTCGGTTTCGTTCTCGGCGCGATCTGGAAAGCGTAAGGGTGTGTTCGCGGGCCTCATCAGCCGCGTCAAATCTGCGGCTGGCCAACTTGAACTTAAGTACGCGGCGCGAGCCTCGGTTGCGGTGCTGTTCTTCATCGCGGCCGGCTTCGGCCTTGCCGCCACCGTGATTTCGCACGGCTGGGCCACGTCAGCGGCGAGTTCATGCGCCTGGCGATTTTGCTGCGAGCGCCGGAAGCATAGGGTTGGATCGTACCGAGCAATTCACGCCGCTTTGTTCATCCCGCCCGTACGTAGCGCCCTGCAAGCCGACAGCCGCTTAATGTTAGTACCCGGCCGTTCAGGGAATAGTTGCAGCGCGCTTCGCCCTTTCGCGCCGGCTGGCCAGCTGCATCCTTACTGACAATACGAAGAGTGTGCTTGTCCACGCTCCAAGAGCCGAACTCTTCCCCAAAGCGATACCCAGCCGCGGACAGTTCAAGCGTCGTCGCCCCTTGCCAGGTCGACGTCAGAGGGTGATCCGGCAGGCCGCCAGCCATGCAGCCGGAGAGCATGAATATGATTGGTATCGTGTAGCGCATTTAGGCCTCTAGGCCGCAAGTGCGATGGAGCAGTGGCGACGATCGTTGCAGCTATGGCCGCACTGGATCCACTAGCATCATAAGCACGAGCATCGCCACCAGTGCTCCCGCAATTGCCAAGCGCTGCAGTCAATCCGGCGACAGAAGGTCGTTCGACAGGCTTTCTTTGCCGAGACATCGCTCTCTCCCACTTGCTCGACGCAGCGGGAGAGCAACGCAAACCCCGCTTTGCTGTTCCGGTCGCAGCTCCGCACTCGACCTGGGGAAGGCGTCTACGATCGCTTGCTTCACAGTGTTGGGCGCCCCGCAATAAAGTGTCTGGCAAGCACCTGAGGGTCTCGTCGACGTGCTGCAATCGATTATCGGCTGGAGCCGCGACGGCGGACGCGGTAACACGGTCATCGTAAACACCCGCGCTTGAAGACCCCAGTTGCGATGCTGGTGGTGCTTTTTGTTGGCGTAGCGCAGCACCAACCGCGAGGCATTCGCTACTTCCGCACGACGCAGAACGTGTTTTCCTGTTCACGGTCACTTCACGGCGTCTTTCACGATGCCGTCCAGAAGCGCGTCAATGGCAGCCAACGCTTTCCTTGAAGCCTCACCGCCACTCACCGGCATAGGCTTCCGATACCCAACCACTGTCTCGCCCGGCTTCTTGGCCGCCTCATAGATGAACACCACGTACGGACAGAAAGCGATATTGCCGAGGTCCGCCTCCATCATGGCGCGTGAGAATTTCGCCGAGCAGAAGGTGAAGAATTCGGCCCGAGTGTAGAGTGGCATGGTCGATCCCACGTCGGGTCCTGTCCGCTCAAGCATCGTGCCGATCTGTCCCGTGTGATCGACGACTAAGCCACGCCTGATGATCGCGTCGCTGAGTTCGAACTTCACGTCCTCGTAGGGAGCAACTTTGCTGTAGATGGCGATCGCCTGTGCCGCGACAGGAGCAGGAAGGCTCAGGCTCAGAACGACGGCAATGCCGAGCCTCGCAAAGCTTGTGAGCATAGTGCGCCCTCCAGTGCGGTTGGTGCTGGTTGCTTGGAGCATCGCTCCTGAGGACATGGAGAGATGCACAACTCGGCGCAAGAGGTGCAACGACCCGCTATTTCTTGCGAAATGATCCACGCCGATCTGTGCGTTCGTCATTGACAGGATGCAGGCGCGCACTCTGGCGCAACATCTCTTTAAGATTGGTCGGGCGACCGTGCTGCCCGCTGATCGGTCCCCAGCTAGCGGCAAGCCTTCGGCCTTCGCCTGCTGGCGCCACGGCACAGGAACCAGCTGCGCGCGACGCGCGTTCTTCATGCACAGCGCTCGTCCTCGCAGCGCTCGCTGGGGCTTGCCCGGCACTCTGTTCAAATGGAGCACCCCATGAAGGCTTTGGTCCAGGCGGCTCTCGGCGCCACGGCGCTGACTGCACTCGTTGCCACGATCGCTGTTGCTCAGGAACGTATGGTCGACATCAATAAGCTTTCGGAGAGCGGTGTCGGTGACAAGATCGGGACCATCCGCGTGACCGAGGCCAAGAACGGCACCACCTTCAAAATCGACGTTACCGGTATCACGGCCGGCAAGCACGGCTTTCACCTGCATGAAAACGGCGACTGCGCAGCGGCAGCCAAGGACGGCAAGATGGAGGCCGGCGGGGCCGCCGGCGGCCACTACGATCCCGCCAGCACCAAATCGCACAAAGGTCCGAAAGGTGCGAGCGGCACTGGCCACAAGGGGGACCTGCCAGTGCTGACAGCCACTGCCAAGGGCATCAAACAGAGCGTGACCGCCGGCAAGCTCAAGTTGGCCGACGTTGAAGGCCACGCACTGGTGATCCACGAGGGCGGGGACAACTACACTGACCAGCCCGCCAACGGTGGCGGCGGTGCTCGCATCGCGTGCGGAGTGATCCCTAAGAGCTGACAGGAAATGTCAGGTTATGGGCATCTTGCCGGCCGCTCTCAAGTCAGGCTGTCTCAGTGCTTCGCTGTCGGTCGCGAGCGAACCAAATCGAAGCTTGAGCGTTAACATGGTGACCTGTGCGGACATGACCTCGTCACTAGACGCAGCGTTGGCACGAGAAAACGACGCGATAGCCCGTAAAGTGGGGGCCGCGTTACGAGTGGGTCGACCAATGTCCCCCGCATCGTCTAAAGCCAATCAGACATTGCCTGCAACGCTGTCTGACCTAATGACGCGGCTCGAAGCCGTCATCGAAAAATACCCGCGAGAGACCGTCGTCGTTGCCGCTTTCCTTGCCTTCGGTGCCGGAACTCTTTGGCGGCGCGGCTATCTCTGAAAGTTCAGGGTCGCTCAGCCCACTGCGAATCGGGCATTCGCTTCCTGTACAGGTGTTCGGCTCGCGGCTACCCTAGCCATGTGAAAACCTTCATGATCTCCGGGGCATATGGCGCAATCACCTCGAGCTAGCACCGGCCACACCGGTCGAATTGGCCTGGGCGACCACGCCTGTCAGTTCTTCCGCACGGCGCGAGATCTGTCCGAGACCCTTATTCCCTATTTCAAGACGGGGTTGGAACAGAATGAGGCTTGCGTGTGGGTCACGGCGCCGCCTTATCCCGCCGACAGAGCGTTGAGCGAACTGCGCGTGGCTGTGCCTTACGCCGATCGTTTGTCGGCCAATGGTCAATTGCAGATCTACTCGTATGACGAATGGTATCTCAAGTACGCAGAACTCGGCTTGGACGAGCTCGTGCGGGTGTGGCTGACCCGTGCGCAGGAAGCTACCGCTGCCGGTTATGCCGGCCTTCGCATCAGCGGCAATGGATCGTTTGTGGCCCGAGAGGCGTGGCCAAAGTTCATGGCAGACGAGAATGCTTACGATGCCGCCAGACGGGGTCAGCCCATCGCCACGCTCTGCAGCTATTGGCTCAACACCTGCGAGGCGGATGATGTGCTCGACGTCTTGCATTGCCACGACTGTGGCTGGGCCAAGCACAAAGAGGGCTGGGAGGAAGTCGTCATCTCGCGGGAGCGCGAATGGCGATCGTGGCAAGAGCCGCAAGAGATTACCCAGCTCATGGAAGAACTGCTCCATACTTATGCGGGCAAGATCAGGCTCGAAGGCAATCCGTTGCGGTTATCTCAACCTCAAGGCGCAAACCTTCGGTTCATCATCACCGAGCTCGCCGCCAATGCCGCAAAACACGGCGCGCTGGCAAGGCCGGAGGGCAAGGTCTGCGTGCAGTGGCGCGCCTTTATCAATGGCTCGCGCCGCTTGCAGGTTCACTGGATCGAAACCTGCATGTCGAATTTCGTCCTGCCAGAGAAGGTTGGCGCCGGCACTCACTTGCTTGCCCGGGCGGCCGAGAATTTCGAAAGAGTGTTCGAAGCAGGCGGCATGTCGTGTAGTTTTGAACTAAGCCTCGATGGCAACCACGGCCGCCTTCCGTAGTTTACGAAGACATTTCCATCGCATAGACGACGCACCATTCGATCGGTGCTTCATCGACGGTCGTCGTGACACGATCGATCAGCAGGATATGCTGTGTGTGGCCGATCTCCAGGCGGTGGGCAATCTCCGGCGGCGCGCAGGCGATCGATATGCGTTCCGTAGCCTTTCCCAGCTCCAGACCGAAATCTTCAGCGATCTCGGAAAGGGTGAGATGCTGGGCGCGATCAACTTGAATGCCTGGCAGGCGATGAAACGGGAGCACGCTTCTCTCAAACGTGCGGATCCTGCCGCCGGCGTACCGAAGGCGTTCCAATCTCAAGACTTGCTTGTCCGCCGACAACCGAAGGCGTTCCCCTTCCGCCGGGGTCGCAACGTCAATGGCATGGCACACAGGGGTAAGGCGCATCTCCATCCCCTTCCAACCCGCATCACGCCATAGTCAAAAATTGAGGCCCAAATCCAGCCTTGCGAGGATGAAGGGCAACCGGGTGCGCGGGAGGCGCGCTCGGCCACCTGCAAATGAAGAGGGCCCGCGTGCCAAGCACGCGGGCCTCGCTCTCTGGGACTGGGCGAGCGTTAACGGGCGCTACGCTCCAGCT
>CAVTJY010000020.1:0-11324 GCA_963735125.1 uncultured Alphaproteobacteria bacterium
TTACTCCAACGCAAACAGGGGCGGCGGCGGATCGCATGCGCCCAACAGTAACTCTGCCATGGCGGATTTGGCCGCCACGCTTCGGCCTCTACTTCGACACGCCGGATATCGCGTTGCCGGCCCTGCGGCCGTTCACGGTGTCCAGTCTCTTTGCCTATCCCGCGAGCCTTGGGCAGGTGACGATCATCGATGCGGCCGGGCAGCACGAAGTGAAGATCGGCTCGGCGATGATGCTGGACGCAGCCGCCGAGGACAGGGTCAATGCAGACAAGGCGTTCAACGCCTACCAGCAAATCGGCGTGGCCAACTGCATGATCGCTCCTGTGGGGAATGGTGCCGATGATCTTCCGCAAGGCGCACGGAGCCGGGCCTACAAGGGCTGCGAGGACTGGATCGCCAAGAACTGCGGCAAAGCCTGACGCTGGCGGCGGCCTCGGCCGATGCGCGCATCATCACATCACGCGCCGCCCAGCTTGCGCTGCACCCGCTCGTCGAAGCGCGCGACGTTGACCACGACGCGCTGGTGCGTGCCGTCGCCGATCGGCTCGCGCTCGTCGCGGGCCTCGACGCGAAACGAGATGGTGCGGCCCTCCACCGCCGTCACCTCGGCCGTCGCCGTGACGCGCAGGCCGACCGGCGTCGCCGCGAAGTGGCGCACATCGAGGTGGATGCCGAGGCTCTGATGACCGGCCGGCAGCAGCTGCTCGACGGCAGCCAGCGCCGCCGCCTCGATGACGTTGATCATCACCGGCGTCGCCAGCACGGCAATGCGCCCCGAGCCGACCCGCGGCGCGGTGTGCTCCGGGGCGACGACAATCTCGGCGGTGCCTGTCAGGCCAGGGCGGATGGCAGACAGATCGAGCATGGAAACTCACACGTTGCGCGAGCCGGAGGAAGCGATCCGTCCGAGCCTCACGCTAGCACGGATCGCCCGGACGCCCGTGCAGCCGCAACTTCGACCGGCCTGCCGTGCCTTGCGCGCCGCGTAGCTGCGGTCGCGCTCGGCCTTGCGCTCGGCCGCCTCGGCCGCGTCGCGGATCACCTTCTCGACGGCGGCGCGGCGCTCGCGCGCCTCGCGCTCGACCTTCTCGATGGCCTCGCGGGCGGCACGCTCCTCGGCCTCCTTGGCCCTGCGCTCGGCCTTCTCGGCGTCGCGGATCTTGCGCGCCTCGGCGATGGCCACGCGCTCCTCGCGGCGCTTGACGACATCCGGATCATCCGCTGCCGGCCGCGACTTGAATTTCTCCAATATGGCTTGCCGTGCTTTGGCGGCCCGCTCCAAACGCTCGTTGAGGTCTTGTCCCTTGAATCCGCTCATTGAACCTTTCTCGGTTGCTGCACGCGACAACGCGCACGGGCTGGCAATGCCCTTGCTCGCCGTCGATTTTGCTGGTGGGCTCGCACCGGCGGATGCCGGCGGCCTGGATAACGGCCCTCACTTAAGATGTCCGTCGCGCCAACGCAATGGGCGGATTGGCTCACCCGTGTGGCCGCCCGGGCTTTTCCACGCTTGCGCGCGCGAGCGCTACGTCCGGGAGCTCAGCGCTTCTGCTCGCGCAGCACCTCGCGCATGACGTCGCCGACGACGGTCGGCAACTCCTCGCGCAGCTGGCCACTTCCGCCTCGCGCATCAGTCGGCCTCTCGACTCGGTCCAGACGTCCTT
The DNA here is from genome assembly GCA_963735125.1 of uncultured Alphaproteobacteria bacterium. Lineage (GTDB taxonomy): Bacteria > Pseudomonadota > Alphaproteobacteria > Rhizobiales > Hyphomicrobiaceae > AWTP1-13. The sequence goes on from CAVTJY010000020.1 coordinate 1,665, forward strand.
CCACCTTGTCGAGCCGACCGTCCACCTTGTCGAACCGCGCGTTGGTCTGGCTCTGAAAGCCCAGCAGATCCAGGTGCACCGTCGCGCACCTGCTGCGTGAGAAAGCCGAAGCCGCCCTCGAGCTCGCCGACCCGGCGCTTCAGATCGCGAATTTCGCCTTCCACGTCCATGTCCGCCTCCTCGCCCCTCCAGGAAACGTGAGAACATTAGCAGAACAAGCTTGGCGGTGCAAGCCGCTCGGCAGCCCTAACCCGACGCGATCTCGTCGTAGCCGCGGCCCAGAAACTGCAGAGGCAGAAGCCGTTGCCGAACGGGTCGGCGAGATGGGCGATGCGCCCCAGCGCATGGGTAGTGGCGGGATCGTCCAGCGTCGCGCCGGCGGCCAGCGCCGTCCACCGCGGCATCGACGTCGGCGACCACGAAGTCGAGATGCACCGGCGTCCAGTGCCTCCCATAGTGGCGGCGCTCGCCGCTGCTGGCAGGGCTCGCGATCGAGCCTGCCGGCTTGACCAGCAGATAGAAGGGCACGGCGCCGCCCACCAGCTCGACGCCGCAGGCCCCGAACCGCCGCCCGATCCGCAGCTCGAACAGTGCCGTGTAGAACGCGGTGGCCCGCTGCAGGTCATCGACGTCGATGTTGATCAGAATGCCGGATGTCATGGTGCGTCTCCACCAGCTTCGCCCCCGCCGCCTTCGCCCAGATGGCGCAGCAGGGCCTCCAGGATCGGGCGCTGGCCCTTCAGGATCTTGCGCGCGGCCTCGGCCGGCGTGAACCACTGCGCGCGATCGACCTCGGGGAATTCGCCCATGCGGCCCGAACGCGGCGGCCATTCCATGGCAAAGGTGTTGCTCGTCAGGCCGGCCGGATCGAAGTCGCCCTCGACGGCCCACGCGTCGACGGTCTTGACGGCCGACTGCCGGAACGACCCGAGCGCGACCGCCTCGCCGTCGAGCCGACCACCCGTCTCCTCCGCGAACTCGCGCCGGGCCGCGGCCAGCGGCTCCTCGCCAGGCTCGTAGGCGCCCTTGGGAATGCTCCAGGCGCCGTCGTCCTTGCCGGCCCAGAACGGCCCGCCCGGATGCACGAGCAGCACCTCGACGCCACCGTGCCGGCGCCGATAAAGCAGGATGCCTGCGCTGCGTTGGGGCATGGGATGATAGGGGCCGGCGGCGTCGCCTGTCAAGCAGGAGCGTCAGACTGCCGGGCCAGCCTCCGTGCAACGTCTTCGATGCGCTCGAACACCAGATCGGGCCGGTGTGCGCGCAGCGCCTCGGGCGCCGCACAGCCCCAGGTGACGGCCGCGCAGGCGATGCCGGCGGCGCGCGCGGCCTCGATATCGCGCACCTCGTCGCCGATGGCGATGGCGCCTGCAGGATCTACGCCGGCACGCCTCTGCACTCGGCGGAACTTGGCCGCCTTGCCGAACAGCGAGGCTCCGCAGGCGAACTCCGAGAACAGGAGGGCGTTGGCTTTGCCCAGCTGGCGGCGCGCGTTGGCCTCGCTGTCGGAGGTGACCAGCGCGAGGCGCACGCCGTGCGCATGCAGCGCGCGCAGCATGTCCTGCACGCCGGGAAACAGGGCGATGTCGCCGACATGCGCCGACTTGAGCCGTCGCATGTGCCGCGCAATCGCCGGCAGCTTCCAGAGTGGCACTTCGAGGCGCTCGAGGATTTCGCGCGAACCCAACCCGCGCAGCAGCTCGATCTCGTCCTGGGCGACGCGCCGAAAGGAGAACCGGTCGGCGACGCGTTCACGTGGCACAGGAACCACGGGAAGCTGTCGACGAGCGTGCCGTCGAGATCGAAGATGGCAAGTTCAATTGGCATGGCGGCGAAGGATATAGCCCGGCTCTACTGACGGCCCTTCTCCTCGGCCTTTACCTCCGCGAACCTGGCCTTGGCGCGCACGAACTTGTCGTTGAACAGCCACATCCCGTCGAGGATTTCGCGGAAGGTCGCCGACGTCTTGGCCCGGTCCGCCTTGCCGTAGGCGAAAATGGAATTGTTGCGCAGGTAGCCCATGATGGTCGGGTTGGAGATGCGATAGGCCGCGAAGTTGCCAGACGCCAGCGCGGCGCGCGTTGGCGTCGGGATCAACTGGATGAGCTGGAACACCTTCATCTGGTCGATCTCGTCGGGCAGCATCTTGGCGATGGCCGGGATCTGCGCGAACAAGTCGGCGTGCGCGTTCATCAGGCCGTTGCGCACCGCGGTCCAGTGATTGTAGCGCTGGTCGCCGTTGCCGACGCGCTTGGTCTCCTTATCGTCGCGCGCGGCCACCGCCGGGTCGACCGCCGCGACCTTCGGCTTGAGCGCAGCCCATGCCGCGCGCCCCTTGCGGTCTTCCGAGACGCCCGTCTGCAGGCTGCCCTTGTAGGTGTTGGAGCGGGCGTTGCCGATGTTCTGGTTGCCGTTGGTCTCGGCGAAAGTAGATGCCGAGGCTGATGCGGCCGGCCGCGTCGACGGTCGCCGCATCGAGGCCTTTGGCGCGCGCGATGGCGCGGCCGAGGTCGGCGACATCCTTGAACGGCGTCTCGGAGGCCTGCGCGTAGCTGGGCGGCGTCTGCAGGTGCTTGAAGATAGCCGTGTACTCGTCGATCAGCGGCTCGATGGCGGCCTCGAAGTAGGCCGGTGGCACACCGAACTTGTTGCCCCGCCCGATGCGCGACGGCATCGCGTCGGTGAGGTCCTTGTAGGTCGACATCACCTCGCGGCGCGCGAGGTAGATCGCCTGCCCCGGCCGTTCGGGTAGGGGTTGCTTGGCATCGATCTGGGCGCGGCGTTCGGCGAGCACCGCGCTGAACTCGCGCACGGCCTTGTCATAGGCGGCGACGGCGGCGGTTTGTTCTTTGGTGAGGGGGGTGGATTGGGCGGTGGCGGGTATGGTTGGGCAGACGGCGATGGTCGCCGCAAATAGAGCTAGGGCGAGCACACCAGCGATTGAAAATCCTAAAGGCGAAAGCGCAGCTACGATACGCGCACTGCCGCGCCCCGCGTTGGCACGCCCACCGCTGCGCCTAGGCGACGTAGGAGGTGAGAGCGACATGAAGAACTCAGATAGATCTAGCAGTCGCTTCAAACACATCACGCGACGGCACCCAATTTTACCCCTGTCGCGCCACCTTGGTGCAGAGCAGTACGAAAGCTCTCAAGCGATCCGAGCAGCGATCGGATATCGGATGGAATGTCGTCTTTGCTCATTGCCTCGGCAATGCGCGCGTCGGTCAACGTGACACCCAAAAGATCTTGGATGCGGTGACGGAAAAGTCCCAGGACTAGCTTTCCTGGGACCAGAGCAATTCGCGCATCTAGGTTGCTCCAACGCCTTTCAAAGGTACTCAGCGTATCCTTGTAGACGCGAGACTTATCTTGTCCGGTTTGATGAAAATAATCGTGACGGCGTGCCATCAATTGGGACAGGACATCGTCCTTCAGCGGTCGGGTAATCTCATCGAGAATCGCCGCCGAATTCACCATCACGTCTATCTTCTCCGCTCGATGCTCGCGCCGCGTACTCAGCATCCGCACAACAGCGCGGTCCAGCGCCGCCGGAACAAGTAAGTAATTCTCTATCTCCTTTCGTTCAAGCACACATGCCAATTATAAGCTGGTGCCAAGTCGCTGCAAGACATCAGCGATCTGCTCGTCGCAGAAGTAGTCGCGGTCATATATAGCGCCGATCGTGATTGGGGCACCAAGGGCCTCGGCAATTCCTGATGCCAGAATCGTGATCCGCTGCCACGATCCGAAGCCCCCGGATTCAAGTGCCGTGATGCCGGTTCCGGAACTCAATTCCTGCATTCCCAACTTTCGCGCAAATCTGCGGAGCAGACGGAAATCGTCGAGCCCCTCCACAAAAAGAACTCGACGGCTTTTTGCTAGCGCGGCCAACGTTATGTTCTGAGATGATCCCACGGCCTCTAAAGCACGTTGGACGCCAGCAACGTTCTTCAAACGCTCACCGGAACGTCTCCGCTTGTCGATCAAAACTATTTCAGCGGGATCGGCCTCCGCGATGATCTCGCTGGAGTGCGTCGCGAGCAAAACGTCCGCCCCGATATCGCGGATGATGCCGAGGAGCTGACGCTGAACATCAGGATGCAAATAGATCTCAGGCTCGTCAACCACCACAAGCGAGTTATCAGTTGAGCGTGAGAGGTGCGTCAACAATTGGCACCAAATTTGAAATCCGAACCCTACCCAGTAAATCTCACGCGTCATCCGATCTTCCAGGCAAAACATCGTAAGCATGCCCGTAGCGGGATCGTGCTCGGGTGCCTTAATGGCTCATGCCTGGCCAGGTTCGCGCGACTAGGGCGGCGAAACCTTCAAAGTCCGCAGGATTGTAGTGCCAATAGCTTCGAAAATGACGCGAGGCTCGATGTGTCGAGAGGCCCGCCACTACTGTGCTTCGCTCTCGGCGAACCTCGTTGTGTTCCACGGGCCCCAGCACCGGCACAATCACTAGTGTTGTCGGAAATTCGCGTTTGAAATTGGCCGCAGTGGTGACTACTCCGCCGTCAACTTTTGGAACCAAAACGCAGCCACCATCGTCTGGAAAGATGAGTGCCAGCGCATTTCCGTTGCTCAGGTGGAACGTCACACGTTATTGGCCCGTTATAGTTCGTCTGAACGTTCTCGAGTGAAATTGGCACGCTCTCCTCCGGTATCCGATACCCGATCAGGGTGGCGTCGCCGATGAACAAGCGAGAGGGTGCGCGCGTGCGTGCAAAGCGAATGGCAGCTTCCAGCGTGCGGAGCGCCCCAATAACGGTCGACTTCCCAGAATTATTGGGGCCGACAAGTATGTTCACTTCGCCGAGCGAAAGAGAAACTACCAAGCGCTTTGAAATTTGAGAACTCAATGCGTCGAATGCGGGTCCGCGGCTGCGACATAGCCCCTCGCGAATCTCAGTGTGTGCTTAATGCACGCTAGCGAATCAGAGTGACGCTGAAAAGAGCAATTGGCGGAAGAAATCCAAGGCCAGCGCGCGGACCGGCTCTCGCTCCCCGCCATTTCTCGACAGACCAGCAGAGTTGGTCCACCGGTTCTTGGCATCGATGTGCCGCTTCATACACTTGGGTGGCATTCACGGACCGGCGACTTGTTCTAATCCTTGTCGCCTCGAGTTTAATCTTAACGGCCGCGGCCACTGCCGTCGCCTCAAAGATCGTCCGGCTTCAGGCCCGTGCGCTTGGCGATGCGTGCCAGCATGACAGGCCCCAGTTCGTCGTCATCGTGAAAGGCGAACACGACGTCCGGCCAAGCGCTGCGCGACAGCGTCCGATGTGACCCGGACTGCCTCTTGACCTCCCACCCGATGCGCAGCAGCGCCGCCAGCACGCGCCGCGCCTTGGTCGAAGGAAAGCGGCTCATTCCGCCGCGACGGACATCGAAAGGGCGACAGCCCGCGCCTCGCCATGCTCGAGCTGCTCGGCGAGGACGCGCAGCGCGAGCACTTGTGCTTTCGCCATTGCCTCCTCGCGTGTAGGGCCGTAGGCCAGCACGCCCGTCAGCTCCGGCACCTCCGCAATCCAGCGGCCATCCTCTTCCTGTTCGGTCTCGATAGTCAGGTTCATGACGGCATCCGTTCAGGCTCAGAATTGTTCTTTCCGCGCGCAGTGTGATTGGCTCGCGCCTCGGCCATCAGCTTGTCCAGCTTGCCGGCCTTGGCATCCCGCTCGATCTTGGCGTCGAACAGGGGGGCGTCGAACTCCTCGAACCACGCACGGAACTTGGCCAGTTCCTCAACCGAAAGCTGCTCGACGGCTTTTTCGATGTCTTCGATCTTGGTCATGCTGCTGAATATAGCAGCATCCTCGCCCGGTCCAAACGCCACGCGTGGCGGCCCCTCAGCCAGGCACTCTGCAGCCGCCACCGCCCCCATTGAGGTCCATGTCGAGATCCAGTCGGCGGGCTTGATGACCTCGAGGCCATGCTCGATCCACCACCGCATTACCGGCATCCGCCAGCCCGTGTAGGACCTCGTGCAGCTTAGCGAGGTCGTGGAAGCACAGGCCCGGTCGGCTCGTCCAGGATGTAGGCTTTCGCTGGCGCCATTGCTCGACAAGCCTGTGGAATTGGGCCACCGGTTCCGGCCATCAGTGTGCCGCTTAAGACATCTTGGGGGCATTCATGGACCGGCGACTTCTTCCACTTGTAGCGTCGTGTCTGATCTTCGTAGCCGCAGCCGCCCGCGCAGACGGCCCCGCGCCTGCCCGCAGAGCCGCACCCGTCTCGGTGCAGGTCACGAACTGGAGCGGGTTCTACGGCAACGCCGGTGTCGGCTACGGCCTGTGGGACGCGGAGACGACGACGGACGCTCCCGGGCGCTGCGTGTCGTGCGCCGTGACGGATCACGCCGGCAAGGGCTGGCTGGGCGAGGTGGGCTTCGGCTACGACCGCCGGGTCACCGACCGGATCGTGGCCGGCGTGCTGTTCAACTACGACTTCTCCGACCTGAAGGGCAGGACCAGCGATGCGGTGTTCACGACCGCCGACACCCGCAACGACCACACCTGGTTCGTCGGCGCCCGCGTCGGCTGGCTGATGACGCCGGAGGTCCTCAACTACTGGAGCGTCGGCTACACGCGGACGCACTTCACGGGCGGGAACCTGCGCAACAGCTTCACCGGCGCGGAGCTGCCCAATGCGCATCTGGCAAGCACCGAGGCCGGCGGCTGGTTCCTTGGCGGCGGCCTGGAAGTGGCCATGCACAAGGGCTGGTTCTGGCGCAGCGAGGTGCGCTATGCCGACTACAGCAAGGAAGCGCGCGCCGAAACCGGCATCTCGCCCGTCTTCCAGCTGAACTTCGATCCCGTGGTGATGACCGCGACCAGCCAGCTGGTCTACAAGTTCGATTGGGGGCGTTGATCACGCTTCAGGAGTACGCGAGAAGATCCTACCGCCTGCGTCTTCCGGTGTGGCGGCCGCCACCGCGCAGCCGCTGCTGCGGCTCACTAGGACCGCCTGATCAGTGCATCATAATCCGCATGCGTACCGATCCAGAACCATTGGAAGCGATCCTCGCCCGTAACGGCGACCGCGCGATACTTGCGGCCAACGCGAACCGACCACAAGTCTCCACGGATGCACTTGAAGTGCAGAGAAGGATGTTTCGGATCGCTCTTCAGCAGAGCGAAGTTCCTGTTCGCGACTGCACGAACATCGGCAGGGAGGGCATCGAACAGCGGCTGGAACCTCGGGTCCTTGATATGCCGCATGCCGGGGCCGCTTAAAACTCTTCGCCGCGGCCCGCCTTGAGGTTGGCTCTCGCCTCGTCGGCCAGCTTGTCGAGCTTGCCAGCCTTCGCGTCGCGCTCGATCTTCTCGTCAAACAGGCGCGCATCCAGTTCTTCGAGCCAGTCGCGCAACTCGGCGATCTCCCGAGCCGAGAGCTCCTCGATGCTGGACTGAATTTGCTCGAGCTTTGTCATGGGCTGACTATAGCACGAGCCGCCGCCAGTGCTACTCCGCCGCCTGCCGCTTGCCCCTCTGCGGGGCGCCATTCTTTTGCGCGCCGCCGGCACGCCGGCCCAGCAAGTCGCTGAGGTACTGCCCGGTGTAGCTCTCCTTGACCTTGGCGACGTCCTCGGGCGTGCCCTGGGCGACGATGCGGCCGCCGCCGTCGCCGCCTTCGGGGCCCATGTCGATCACCCAGTCGGCGGTCTTGATGACCTCGAGGTTGTGCTCGATCACCACCACGGTGTTGCCGGCGTCGGCCAGCTCGTGCAGCACCTCCAGCAGCTTGGCCACGTCGTGGAAGTGCAGGCCCGTGGTCGGCTCGTCGAGGATGTAGAGCGTGCGGCCGGTGGCGCGGCGTGACAGCTCCTTGGCGAGCTTGATGCGCTGCGCCTCGCCGCCCGACAGCGTGGTGGCCTGCTGGCCGATGTGGATGTAGCCGAGGCCGACGCGCGCCAGCGTCTCCAGCTTGTCGCGGATCGACGGCACCGCCTTGAAGAAGTCGGCGCCCTCCTCGACCGTCATGTCGAGCACGTCGGCGACCGACTTGTCCTTGAACTGAACTTCCAGCGTCTCGCGGTTGTAGCGCTTGCCCTTGCAGACGTCGCAGGTGACGTAGACATCGGGCAGGAAGTGCATCTCGATCTTGATGACGCCGTCGCCCTGGCAGGCCTCGCAGCGGCCGCCCTTGACGTTGAACGAGAAGCGGCCGGGCTCGTAGCCGCGCACCTTGGCCTCCGGCAGGCCGGCGAACAATTCGCGGATCGGCGTGAAGGCGCCGGTGTAGGTGGCGGGGTTGGAGCGCGGCGTTCGGCCGATGGGGCGACTGGTCGATGTCGATCACCTTGTCGAGGTGCTCCAGCCCCTCGATCTTGTCGTGGGCGCCTGGATGCTCGCGCGCGTTGTTGAGCCGCGCGCCACCGCCTTGTAGAGCGTATCGATCAGCAGGGTGGACTTGCCGCCGCCGGACACGCCGGTGATGGCCGTGAACAGTCCCAGCGGGACTCGGCCGTGATGTTCTTCAGGTTGTTCTCGCGCGCGTTGATCGACCTTGAGCGATTTGCCGTTCCTTTGCCGCCGCTTCTTTGGCATCGGGATCTGGCGCACGCCGGTGAGGAACTGGCCGGTGATGCTGTCGGCACTCGCCATGATGTCGTCGGGCGTGCCTTGCGCGATGATGTTGCCGCCGTGGATGCCGGCGCCGGGGCCGATGTCCACCACGTGGTCGGCCTGCAGGATGGCGTCCTCGTCGTGCTCCACCACGATCACGGTGTTGCCGATGTCGCGCAGGTGCCTGAGCGTTACCAGCAGGCGGGCGTTGTCGCGCTGGTGCAGGCCGATGGAGGGCTCGTCCAGTACGTAGAGCACGCCGGTCAGGCCGGAGCCGATCTGCGTGGCGAGGCGGATGCGCTGGCTCTCGCCGCCCGACAGCGTGCCGGCCGCGCGCGACAGCGTCAGATAATCGAGCCCTACATCCACGAGGAACTGCAGACGTTCGCGGATCTCCTTGAGGATGCGGGTGGCGATCTCGTTCTGCTTCTTCGAAAGCTTCTTCGGCAGCTCGGCGAACCAATCGTTGGCGGTGCGGATCGACATGTCCGTCACCTGGCCGATGTGCAGGGCGTCGATCTTCACCGCCTGCGCCTGCGGCTTGAGGCGATAGCCGCCGCAGGCATCGCACGGGTGGGCGTCCTGGTAGCGCGACAGCTCCTCGCGCACCCAGTCGCTGTCGGTCTCGCGGAAGCGGCGCTCGATGTTGCCGATCACGCCCTCGAACGACTTGCTATTGGTGTACTTGCGCACGCCGTCCTCGTAGACGAACGCCACCTCCTCCTCGCCGGTGCCGTACAGGATGGCGTCCTGCGCCTTCTTGGGCAGCTTCTCCCACGGCGTCGTCATCGACACCTTGAAGTGCTTGGCCAGCGCCTCGAGCGTCTGCTCGTAGTAGGGCGACGTGCTGCCGGTCTTGGCCCAGGGGTACACCGCTCCCTTTTTGAGGCTGAGCGTATGGTCGGGCACCACCAGGTCGGCCTCGAAGCGCATCTCGGTGCCGAGGCCGTCGCACTTGGGGCAGGCGCCGGCCGGGGCGTTGAAGGAGAACAGCCGCGGCTCGATCTCCTCGATGGTGAAGCCGGATACCGGACAGGCGAAGCGGGCCGAGAACGTGATGCGCTCGTGCGTCTCGTTCTTGTTCTGGAG
>CAVTJY010000021.1:0-102500 GCA_963735125.1 uncultured Alphaproteobacteria bacterium
TCGCGCGCCGTCGTGTCATCCCGGCCTGAGCAGAGATCAGAGCCGGGACCCAGGCGTTGCGCGATTGCAGCAATAGCTGGGTCCCGGATATTCGCTGGCGCGAATTCCGGGATGACAATCCGGCTAGAGGCCGCGTCCGCCCGAGACGTCGAGCAGCTCGCCGGTGGTGTAGGAGGCTTGCGGCGAGCACAGCCACAGCACCGCCTCCGCCACCTCGTCGGCCGAGCCGCCCCGCTGCATGGGCACCAGGGATTTCATGCGGTCGACGCGATCGGGGTCGCCGACGCTGGCGTGGATGTCGGTGTAGATCAGGCCGGGTCGCACGGCGTTGACGCGGATGCCTTCGGTCGCCACCTCCTTGGCCAGGCCGATGGTGAGCGTGTCGACGGCGCCCTTGGAGGCGGCATAGTCGGTCGCCTCGTTGGAGCCGCCGAGCTTGGCGGCGATCGAGGACATGTTGACGATGCTGCCGCCCTTGCCGCCGAGCCGTGTCGACATGCGCCGCACCGCCTCCTGGGCAGCGAGGAACGCGCCGACGGTGTTGACGGCCACCACGCGCTGCAGGCGCTCGGCGGAGATGTCGACCAGCTTCGAGCCGGGCCCGAGGAACACGCCGGCGTTGTTGAAGAAGGCATCGAGCCGGCCGAGCTGGTCGTCGGCGGCCTTGAAGAAGCGGGCGATGTCGGCGGCGCTGCCGGTATCGGCCTGCACGGCGAGCGCCTTGCGGCCGGCCTTGCGGATGTCGGCGCACACCGCGTCGGCGGCCGTCTTGTTGGACACGTAGCTGATGCCGACGTCGTAGCCGCGCTCGGCCGCCAGCCGCGCCGTGGCCGCGCCGATGCCGCGGCTGCCGCCGGTGATGAGCATGATTGGGGCCATGGCGTGCGTTCCCTCGATTTGTGTGTCGGTGCTTGGGTTCCGTCATAGCGCGCATGCGTGGGCGGCGCTACCGGGGTCGCTCGCGCGGTGCCGTCGCCGCGCGCGCCGACCAGTTCCCCTCCCCTTGATGGGGAGGGGTTAGGGGTGGGGTGAACGTCTGGAGATGCGGTGGCAAATCGTGCGGTGCTATACGAACATCACGTAGGTCGGTTGCGCGAAATCCCCCCACCCCCGACCCCTCCCCGCAAGGGGGAGGGGAGCGCGCGCGGCGGCGCTCGCATTCACCATCGCTGCGGAATGTGCGGCGAGAGATTATCCCCGCGCTCCGGCGCGCCGCATACTCGGGCGCATCCCGCTCCACTCCAGGGGTCGTCGCACTCGAGAGGCGTCTCACGGCGAGGGCGGGCTGCAGGCCGCCGGCGAGGCAACGCACCTTGCCGGAACGGGGCTCCGCATCACAGCCGGGCTGCAATGCCCGGTCGCGCGTGATCGTTCAATGTGGTGCTTAGGCCAAAAATCCTGCGCGGGGCGGTGAGGAGCCGCTCATTCGCTAGCACTTTTTTGCGGGTTCTCACCGCCCCGCAGCCCTTGGAATGGAAGATCACCCTCGAGCGGAGACGCTGCGGGGCGATGGCGCGTGGGCCGGCGTCGACGACGCCGCTCGGCCCTGTCGCCTTGGGGCAAGGTGGCCGAAGGCACGGTAGGTTGGGTCAAGCGATAGCGCAGACCCAACACGATCGTCGCAGCTCGCCGATGCGTTGGGTCTGCGCTCCGCTTGACCCAACCTACGCCAGACACGGCGGCGAGATGGGTCATGACGCCTTGCGGCCTTCCCCCGGCAGGAGGGTGCTGACACCTACTTGCAGCGCGAGAGCATGCCGCGGTCGAAGTGGAAGTGGTCGCGGTGCGCCTCGTTGTAGTCGGGGCCGATCGCGACGCGGAAATAGCGGCAGGCGCGGCCATGCACGGCGCGCAGGAAACGCGCCTCGACGCCGTCGCCCTTCCAGTGCTGGGCCACGCTGATGCGGCGGCCGTCGGCGAGCTGGAAGGCGCCGATGTCGACGGCGTTGGCGGTCGCATGCTCGCTGCGCCAGGCCTTCCACTTGGAATTGCCGATGATGTTGCGGCACGAGTAGCTGCCGAAGCTCTGGATCGAGGCGACGCGCTGGCCGAACATCTCCTGCGCTACCGGCTGCACGTCGTGCTCCAGCCAGATGGCGAGCGCCACGGCGGCCTCGCAGGTGACCTTGTCGTAGCCCGACTTGACGCCGCCCGCCGTCGACAGGCGCACGGCGTTGAGCCACCCGCAGCCGTCCTTGAGCGGGCTGTCGGCGATCGGCTGCGCCTCGATGTGCGGGGCTTTGAGCGTGCGCCGGCACAGGTCGGGATGATGCTTGATCTCGGCCAGCCGCCAGTCCACCAGCCACGGGTTGGCGCTGGCGAGGTCGAGCCGCGGCAGCGGGCTCAGCCACGACGGCACCAGGCCTTGCCGGAACAGGAACGCCACGCCCACCGCCAGCAGCACCAGCAGGACGATGCGCGGGGCGCGTGAGCGGCGGCGGGTGCCGGTGTCTCGGGTCGGCTTCTGCATCGTCGCACCTATAGGGTCTGCCGGGTGCCCAGCCAAGCAGGATGGCAAGCGGGGCGGCCAGCCCTGTCAGGCGCATGCACAACAAACGCAAGGTGTCTCAGGATAGCCGCCACCCGGCAGGATGGGGGTGCAGGAAGGCCGCGCGCCTCAAAAATCGGAGGCGATGCCGCCCCTCTCCCAGTCGCCATAGCGGGTCGGATCGGGCCCGTTCCGGCCGCCGATCTCCTCGGGCCGCGGATGGGCTGCGCGCTCGGCGTCGGCCAGCCGGCGCCGCTCCTCGGCCTCCGCCAGGGCACGCTCCGCCTCCGGCGTCAGGCGCGGCTTGGGTTCCGGCTTTCCGGCAGGTTCGTGGTCGGACATTCGCATCTGGTCCTGTTTGGGAGCAGGATTTCACGCTTCGGCGCGACGGCATTGCCGAGCCGGTGGGGCCATCCGAAGCGATCCTGCTCCGGGATCTGGCCCTCGGGCCCGAACATACCCATATTACCTCCGCCTGCGTTATGCAGGTAGGACAGGAAAAAGGACCAGGGATCACAGCAATGCCGACCAACTTCGCCAAGACCGGGCTGCTGCTCGCCGCGCTGACGGGCATCTTCGTGGCCATGGGCGCGGTCATCGGTGGCCAGACCGGCATGGTCATCGCCTTCGTCATCGCGCTGGGCATGAACATGTTCAGCCTCTGGCAGTCCGACAAGATGGTGCTGCGCATGTACGGCGCCGAGGAGGTCGATGCGGCCAGCGGCGGAGACTACTACCGTATTGTCCAGGACCTGGCGCGCCGGGCGGAGCTGCCCATGCCGCGCGTCTACGTGATGAACAACCCGCAGCCCAATGCGTTTGCGACCGGACGCAACCCGGCCAATGCCGCCGTGTGTGCGTCGACCGGCCTGCTCGAGGCTCTGAGCCCCGAGGAAGTGGCGGGCGTGATGGCGCACGAGCTGGCGCACGTGAAGAATTACGACACGCTGACCATGGCGGTCGCGGCCAGCATCGGCGGCGCGGTTTCCATGCTCGCGCAGTACCTGCAGTTCGGCGCGCTGTTCGGCGGCAACCGCGAGAACAACCACGTCGGCTGGATCGGCACGATCGCGGCCATCATCCTGGCGCCGCTGGCGGCCATGCTGGTGCAGATGGCGATCAGCCGCTCGCGCGAGTACCAGGCCGACCACATGGGCGCGCTGATCAGCGGCAACCCGATCTGGCTCGCCTCGGCCCTGCAGAAGATCGAGCACTACGCGCGCGGCATCCGCAACGAGCCGGCCGAGGCGGCTCCCGCCACCGCGCACCTGTTCATCATCAACCCGCTGACCGGCGAGGGCATGGACAACCTGTTCTCGACCCACCCCAACACGGCCAACCGCATCGCGCGAGCTGGAGAAGCTGGCGGCCGAACTCGGCGCCGGCGGCCGGCGCACCATGTCGGGGCGGCGCGTCAGGCGGCAGCACGGCCGGTGGCCCGTGGGGCGGCGGCAGCGGCGCCCGCGAGGGCGGTCCCTGGGGCTAGGATCACCCGTCATCCCGGCCTGAGCAACGCTCAGAGCCGGGACCCCAGCGGAAGGAGCAGGTCCCGGCTCGTCGCATCATGCCGGAGGCATGCTTCCAGCATGACGCGACGTCCGGGATGACGGGTATCTAGTATTTCCCGAACATCAGGTCCGGCACGACCAGCACGATCCACGGCGTGAAGATCAGCAGCAGCGTGACGACGCTGACGGCGATCAGGAACGGCACCGACTCGCGCGTGTAGTCGCCGATCGGGCATTTCAGCACCTGGCACACCACGAACATGGCCGCGCCCACCGGCGGGGTGTAGTTGCCGATGGTGGCGGCGATGATGAACACCAGCCCGAAATGCACCGGATCGATGCCGTACTTGGTCACCAGCGGCAGGAAGATCGGCGTCAGCATGATGATCAGCACCGAGCCTTCCATGAAGGTGCCGGCCACCAGGATGAACAGCACGATCAGCACCATCACGACGTTGGCGTTGTCGGTGATGCCGAGCATCCATTCGGAGATCACCTCGGGGATGCGCTCGAAGACGATGCCGTAGCCGAACACCGCCGACAGGGCGAGCAGGAACATCACGCCGCCGATGTCGATCAGGCTGCTCTCCACGGCCTCGCGGAAGCCCGCCAACGTCAGCATGCGGTAGGCGAAGAAGCCGATGGCGACGGCGTAGACCACCGCGAAGGCGCCGATCTCCGACGGCGTGAAAATGCCGTAGCGCAGCCCCAGCAGCAGGATGATCGGGAACAGGATCGCCCATATGCCGCCCCAGGCGGCGGCGCCGATCTCCTTCAGCGTGGCGCGCGTCTCGCGCTCGGGTGCATAGCCGCGGCGCCGCGCGGTGATCGAGATGGCGATCGCCAGCGCCGCCCACAGCATCAGTCCCGGAATGATGCCGGCCGCAAACAGGCGCCCGATCGAGACCTGGCCGACCGTTCCATACAGAATGAAGCCGATGCCGGGCGGGATGATCGGCGCCATCAGCGAGCCGTAGGACAGCACGCCGGCGGCATAGCCCTTGGAGAAGCCGCGTTTGAGCATCTGGGGCCCGAGGATGCGCGCGTTCATGGCCGCGTCGGCGATCGAGGAGCCGGTGACGCCGCTCATCAGCGTGGAGAGCGCAATGGAGGTCTGCGCCAGCCCGCCCTGCATGCGCCCCGTGAGCACCGTCGCCAGCTTCAGCAGGTTGTGCGTGATGCCCGAATTGTTGAGGAAGTTGCCGGCCAGGATGAACAGGGGCACCGCCAGCAGCGCGAAGTTCTGCGTCTCGGTGACGGTGACCTGGATCGGGATGGTCGAGGGCAGCTCGGGATGCTGCAGGAAGAACAGCGTGCCGGAGATGCCGATGGCAAAGGCGATCGGCATGCCGAGCAGCAGCAGGACCGTGAAGGCAATCAGGACGATCAGCATCGGGCTGGCCCAGTCATGCCGGCGCGCAGTTTGATCCACCCGTCATCCCGGAATCCGGACGCAGTCGAGGATATCCGGGATCTGCCAGAGGTGGACCTCGCGCGGATCCCGGCGGCCTCCGAAGTGCGTCGGCCTCCGGGATGACGGGTGGCGGATGGGCAGTCCTCACAGCACGTCCGCGGCCTTGTCTTCGACGCGCTCCCCATGCAGCACGGCGCGCACCTTCAATAACGTCGTGATGAGCAGAAGCATGGCCCCGACCGGCAGGCTCATGGTCACCCACGAGTAGCTGATCTCGGGAATGCCCTGGAAGCTGCGGATGCGGCTGACCCAGGACAGGTAGAGGCCCATGACGATCAGATAGATCAGGAAGGCGACGATGATGCCGTAGTTGAGCAGGCGGCAGGCGGCCTGCAGGTTGGCCGGCAGCCGGTTGGTCAGCACCTCGATCGACATCAGGCTGTTGTTGCGCCAGGCGATGTCCGCGCACAGGAAGCAGGCCCAGGCGAACAGGGCCGTGGCGGCGTCGGTCGACCAGTTGATCGGCGTCGCC
The DNA here is from genome assembly GCA_963735125.1 of uncultured Alphaproteobacteria bacterium. Taxonomy (GTDB): domain Bacteria; phylum Pseudomonadota; class Alphaproteobacteria; order Rhizobiales; family Hyphomicrobiaceae; genus AWTP1-13. The sequence goes on from CAVTJY010000021.1 coordinate 5,943, forward strand.
AGCATGCGCATGACGCCGCCCAGGAAGATCAGGATGACCATCAGGATGAGGAACACGGCGGCGACCGTCGCCTCCGCCGCGCACACGCGTTCGTAGAGTTTTCGCATCAAGGCGCGCCATCCGTAGGTTGGGTCAAGCGCAGCGATGACCCAACGCAAGCTGCAAGCGCCAACGGTGTTGGGTCATGCGCTCCGCTTGACCCAACCTACGCCGACGCCATCACCGGCTAGTTCTTGCCGATTTCCTTGTGCACGGCGGCCTTGGCGTCATTGATCTTGAGCACCTCGTAGGCCTTGTCGCCGGCCTTGCGGAAGGCGGCCAGATCGACGTCCTTGACGATCGTCATGCCGCGGCCCTTGAGCTGCTCCTCGACCTCGGCCTCCAGCCTGAAGATCTCCTTGGAGGTCGCCTCGCCGGCCTTGTCGCACTCCTCGACCAGGATGGCCTGGATCTCCTTGGGCAGGCCGTCGAACCACTTGGCGCTGACCACCTCGAAGTTGATCAGCATGATATGCTTGGTCTCGTTGGCGAACTTGAGAACTTCGTAGAACCGGCCGCCTGGGATGTTGTTGTAGACCAGCTCGACGCCGTCGATGGCGCGCTGCTGCAGGCCCGGATACATCTCGCCGAAGGCCATGGCCACCGGCACTGCGCCCAGCGCCCGGATCGATTCCTGCCAGATCGGCGCCGGCGGCGTGCGGATGCGCTGGCCGGCCAGGTCGGCAGGGGTCTTGACCGGCTTGTTGGTGAAGAAGTGCCGGTAGCCCTGCACCCAGCTGAAGGACAGCACCTTCAAGCCGTGCTTGCTGGCCAGCTCCTCCTGCCACTTGATGACGGTCGGCGCCTTGCGCAGCTTGGCCACCTCATCGAGCGTCTCGACGAAGTAGGGGCCGTTCATCACGGCAATGCCCGGCACGTAGTTGCCCATGCGGGCCGAATCGGTGTTCTGGCCGATGTTGGCGCCCTGGCGGATCTGCTCGATGATGTCCTCCTCCTTGCCGAGCTGCGCGGAGTGGAAGACGTCGATCTTCAATTCGCCCTTGCTGCGCTCGTCGACCGCCTTGGCCCACTTCAGGAAGCCCTCGTGATAAGGCTCCTTGGGCCCCAGCACGTGGTTGAACTTGAGCGAGTGCTTGGGCGTCTGAGCAAATGCGGCCTGGCTGCCGAGCAGCGCCAGGCCGAGAGCCGTACACAACGGCAACAGCGTCCTCGATATCCTCATCAGAGTACCCCCTATTGTCGATGTCGTGATTTGCGGACACTCGCCAATGGCCGCATGTTCCGTCCCGCGTCGGAGGGACGAGGGTGTCGATGATTGCAGCGGCATGCGATTGGCGCTCCTCCATGCGTGGTGCCCTTGCTTGGCACCTTGATACTAAGATATCAGATACGAGTTGAGGCACAAGGGCAGCACCCGGCATAGTGTCAGGCGGTGGTGGCGGTGTTGTGGAGAGGGGCAGGAAGCGAACGCATGAAGATCGAGCGTCCGAAGTCGCTGACGGGGCTGGTGGTGGACGAGCTGCGCGCCCGCATCCTCGACGGCCGCCTGCGGCTCGGCGAGGCCTTGTCGGAGAACGTGCTGGCCGCCGACCTCGGCATCTCCAAGACGCCCGTGCGCGAGGCCCTGCTGCAGCTCAAGCTCGAACGGCTGGTGGACGTGCTGCCGCAGCGCGGCACCTACGTGTTTCGCCTGGCCCGCGACGAGGTGGTGATGATCAGCGAGCTGCGCGAGATGCTGGAGCTGCCGGCGGCGGCGGCGGCCATCGAACGCAACTATGCGGCGTTGGTCGCCCGCATGACCGAGATCTATCAGGATATGAGCAAGGCCTACAAGGCGGGCGACAACGCCGGCTATCGCGCACGGGACGGCGAACTGCATCAAGCCATTGTCGACCTGTGCGACAATCCCTACCTCAGCAACGCCTACAACCAGGTCGGCTTCCGCATCCAGGCGCTGCGCTCCCGGCTGGCGGACGAAATGAGCCTCAACCGGGCCTCCTACAAGGACCACGGCGAGATGCTGAAGCTCGTCAGGGCGCGCAAGGTGGAGGAATTGCAGAGCCTGCTGCGGGCGCACATCCGCCAGACCATGCACTCCTATCTCGAGGTCCTCGGAGACCGTGACGCCCTGGGCGAGGAGGCCGCGCCGATCGGCTCCGGTGTCGGCTCCGGTACCGGGCGCAAGGGAAGAAAGAGAGCAGTGCGCAATCGCTAGTTCAACGAGACCTGCCGCCTCCCAGCCGCAGAGTGGGCGAGGCCAAGCCGCGAACAGTGGCTTTTCCACCCGTTCCGCGCTACTGTCGCGCCCATGACGCGCCCAGAGACGAAACAGAACAAGTCGAGCAAGCCTGCAAGGCCGGCCCGGGTCCCGCAAGGCCTGGCGGCGCGCGACCTTGCCGTGCAGCTGGTGTCCGATGTGCTGCTTGGCCGGCAGCCGCTCGACCAGGCCTGGTCGGAGCTGACGGCTCGGCCCGCCATTGCGGCGCTGGAGCCGCGCGACCGGGCGCTCGCCCGCCTGATCGCTGCCACCGTGCTGCGCCGGCAGGGCGAGCTGGAGCAGGTGCTCAACGCCTTCCTGGCCAAGCCCCTGCCGGCCGACAAGGGCCGGCTGTGGCCGATCCTGCTGGCCGGCGCCGCGCAGCTCGCCTGCCTCGGCATGCCGCCGCATGCGGTGGTCGACACCGCGGTGGAGCTGGCGCAGCGCGATCGCGGCGCGCATCGCTTCGCCAAGCTCGCCAACGCCGTGTTGCGTCGCGTCGGCGAACGCGGGGCGGGCCTGCTGGCGGATCAGGATGGCGTGCGCCTGAACACCCCGGACTGGCTGTGGCAGCGCTGGGCGGCTCACTACGGCGCCGAGACGGCGCGGCACATCGCCGAGGCCAGCCTGCAGGAGGCCGCGCTCGACCTCACATTGAAGCCCGGCACCGAGGCAGAGGCGCAGGCCTGGGCCGAGAAGCTGGGCGGCACGTTGCTGCCGACCGGCTCGGTGCGGGTGATAGAGCACGGCCGCATCGAGGACCTGCCGGGCTTCGCCGACGGCGCCTGGTGGGTGCAGGACGCGGCGGCGGCGCTGGTGGTGCGCCTCGCCGGCGACGTCGCCGGACGCAGCGATCGCCGACCTGTGCGCGGCCCCTGGCGGCAAGACGGCGCAGCTGGCGGCGGCGGGCGCTCGGGTCACGGCTGTGGACGTGTCGCCCGTGCGCCTTGGCCGTCTGCGTGACAACCTCACCCGCCTGCGCCTGCAGGCCGACGTGGTCGAGGCCGACGCAGCCGCCTGGTCGCCCGGCCGCACGTTCGACATCGTGATCCTCGATGCGCCCTGCAGCGCCACGGGCACCATCCGCCGCCATCCCGACATCCTGCGCCTCAAGCGCGCCGATGACGTCGCCCGCATGGCCGACCTGCAGCGCGCGATGCTGGCCAACGCCGCCGGCCTGGTGGCGCCGGGCGGGCTGCTCGTCTACGCCACCTGCTCGCTGGAGCCGGAGGAAGGCGAGCGGCAGATCGCGGCATTCCTCGCAAAACGCCCAGAATTTCAACGCGAGACGATCGACCCTGCCTCGATCGGTGCCGACTCGGCCTGGTTCACGCCCCTCGGCGAGCTGCGCACGCTGCCGTTCCACCTGTCGGGCATGGACGGCTTCTACGCCGCCCGCCTGCGCCGCATCGGTTGACTGCAGCCGCCTGTTTTCCCACAGCAATTCTCGGGCGCGGCGTTGTCTCGGTTGGCGCGCCAAGCTAAGCGATCCGGATGGATGATGCCGGATCGGATCACGCACTCACCACCCGCGCGCAGATCGGCCAGGCCATCATGGCCGCGGGCCGTGCGCCGCGCGGCGCTCTCGCCCGCCTGCGCCGCTCGTCCCTGCTGCGCTGGCGGCATCGCGCCGGCGGCGGCCGAGGAGCTGCTGATCGCGCCGCCCGATCTGCGCACGCAGGACGCGAGCCTGGTCGATGAGATCGAGGCCGGCACGTTCGGCCTGGCCGGCTGCGTGGCCATGCTCGACGGGCGCTCGCCGTTTGCCATCGAGCCGCCCAACGCGGACTGGGAGCGCGAGCTGCATGGCTTCGGCTGGCTGCGCCATCTCGACGGGGCGCGGTCGCTCGAGGTCGAGACCTTCGCGCGCGAGCTGGTGCGCGAATGGATCGCCGGCAGCCGGCGGCGCCACCCGCCGGCCTGGAGGCTCGACGTGGTCGGCCGCCGCGTCATCGCCTGGCTGTCGCATGCCGCGCCTGCTGCTGGACGGCGGAGCGCAAGCGGCCCTACGCGGCCTTCATGCGCAGCCTGGACGAGCAGGTTGCGCATCTGCACGGCGTCCTGGCAGAGCGCGCCGGACGGCTATCCGCGCCTGCTGGCGCTGATCGCGCTGGTGAAGGCCGACCTGTGCATCGCCGGCCGCGACCGCCAGCTCGATTATTCCGTGCCGCCGCTGGCGGCCGAGCTGCAGCGCCAGATCCTCCCCGACGGCGGCCACATCAGCCGCAACCCGGCGACCCTCATCGAGCTGATGCTCGACCTGCTGCCGCTGCGGCAATGCTTCGGGGCGCGCAGCATCAAGCCGGAGCCCGCCTTGTTGGCGGCCATCGCGCGCATGGCACCGATGCTGCGCACACTTGCTGCTGGGCGACGGCCTGCCGGCGCGCTTCAACGGCGTCGGCTTCACGGAGCGCGATGCGCTGGCCACCGCGCTCGCCTACGACGACAGTCCGCCGATCTCGCCTGCCACCGCCCCGCCGTCGGGATACCTGCGCATTGCGCGCGGCTGCGACCGTGATCGTCATGGATGCCGGCGCGCCGCCCGATCTGGAGGTGGCCGGCAGCGCCTGCGCCGGCAGCCTGTCGTTCGAGATGAGCACCGGCAGCGATCTGCTGTTCGTCAACGCCGGCCGGCCGACCGCGCCGGACGCGCATGCCCGCGCCCTGGCGCGCGCGACGGTGAGCCACAACACGCTGTGCCTCAATGACCAGTCGTCGTCGACGCTGGTCCGCAACGCCAAGCTGGAGCAGGCGATCGGCGCCGTGCCGATCCGCCATCCCGACGTCGTCAAATGCATCGTGCATCCGGGCGAGGCCGGCATCTCCGTCGACGCGTCACACGATGGCTACCTGGCGCGCTTCAACCTGATGCACACGCGCCTGCTGCACCTCGACGCGAGCGGCGCCCGGCTCGACGGCGTCGACACGCTGAGCCCGGCCAAGGGCGTGCTGCGCCTCGCCTGGGACCTGCCGTTCGCCATCCATTTCCACCTGCATCCGGAGGCCGAGGCCGAGATCGGCCAGACGCCCGATGTCGCCGAGGTGGCGCTGGACACCGGCGAGCTGTGGCGCATGTCGGTGACGGGCGCGCGGCCCTGTCGATCGAGGACAGCACGTATTTCGCCGACGTCTCGGGCCCGCGCGCCGCGCAGTCGATCGTGCTGCGGGGCGTGTGCGGCGGCACCGCCCAGGTGGCCTGGCGGCTCGAGCGCGTGCGCCAGGGCCGGCCGCTGGACGCCAGGACAAGGCGACGCATCCGCTCGGAAAAGCGGCAAACCGAAGTCGATGCGCTCTGACGTCTCGCCAGCTACGTCACGCCGGCTGTATCCCGTCAAATATCCGTGCTAACCGCCTCATTCGACCCGTGACGCGAAGGTGACTGCCATGACCGATGCACAGATCCGGCGTGCGCTGATCTCGGTGTCCGACAAGACCGGCCTCGTCGAGTTCGCCCGCGCGCTGAGCCAGCGCGGCATCGAGCTGCTCTCGACCGGCGGCACCGCCAAGGCGCTGCAGGCGGCCGGCATCCCCGTCAAGGACGTGGCCGAGCACACCGGCTTTCCCGAGATGATGGACGGCCGCCTCAAGACGCTGCATCCCAAGGTGCACGGCGGCCTGCTCGCCATCCGCGGCAACGCCGAGCACGACGCGGCGGCGAGCGCGCACGGCATCGCGCCGATCGACCTGCTGGTGGTGAACCTCTACCCGTTCGAGGCAACCGTCGCGAAGGGCGCGCCCTACGACGAGTGCATCGAGAACATCGACATCGGCGGCCCGGCCATGATCCGCGCCGCCGCCAAGAACCACGCCGCCGTCACGGTGGTGGTCGAGCCCGAGGACTACGCGCGCGTGCTGGCCGAGCTTGCCGCCAACAACGGCGCCACCACGCTGGATCTGCGCAAGGCGCTGGCCGCCAAGGCCTACGCGCGCACGGCCGCCTACGATGCGGCGATCAGCGGCTGGTTCGCCAGCGAGCTGGGCGAGCGCTGCGCCGGCCTGGCGCGCGTTCGGCGGGACGGCTGGCGCAGGAGCTGCGCTACGGCGAGAACCCGCACCAGCAGGCGGCCTTCTATCGTCTCGGGCGAGCGCGCGGCCCGGCGTCGCGACGGCCGTGCAGCACCAGGGCAAGGAGCTGTCCTACAACAACCTCAACGACACCGACGCGGCCTTCGAGCTGGTCGCCGAGTTCGACCCCAAGGCGGCACCGGCCGTCGCCATCATCAAGCACGCCAACCCGTGCGGCGTCGCCATCGGCGCCACGTTCGCGGAGGCCTACGCCAAGGCGCTGCGCTGCGATCCGGTCAGCGCGTTCGGCGGCATCATCGCGCTCAACGGCCCGATCGATGCGGCGACCGCGCGCGAGATCACCGGCATCTTCACCGAGGTGGTGATCGCCCCGGACGCCACGCGACGAGGCCAAGGCCATCTTCGCCGCCAAGAAGAACCTGCGCCTGCTGACCACCGGCGGCCTGCCCGATGCGCGCGCGCCGGGCCTGACCTTCCGCTCGCTGGCCGGCGGCTTCCTGGTGCAGTCGCGCGACAACGCCGTCGTCGACGACATGGAGCTGAAGGTGGTGACCAAGCGCCAGCCGACGCCCGCCGAGCTGGCCGACCTCAGGTTCGCCTTCAAGGTCGCCAAGCACGTCAAGTCGAACGCCATCGTCTACGCCAAGGACGGCGCCACCGTCGGCATCGGCGCCGGCCAGATGAGCCGCGTCGACAGCGCCCGCATCGCCGCGTGGAAGTCGCTGGAGGCCGCCAAGGCCGCAGGCCTCAGCGAGCCGCTGGCCAAGGGATCGGTGGTGGCCTCCGACGCCTTCTTCCCGTTCGCCGACGGCCTGCTCGCCGCCGCCGAGGCCGGCGCCACCGCCGTCATCCAGCCCGGCGGCTCGATGCGCGACGCCGAGGTGATCGCCGCCGCCGACGCCAAGGGCCTCGCCATGGTCTTCACCGGCGTCCGCCACTTCCGGCATTGAGTCCTGCGTCGTGCCCCTTCTCCCCTGACGGGACGGGTAGGGTCGGGTGAAGCCGAGGCGCCGACCAGCTGTCCGGGACCTCGATCGAGCCAACATCTGCAGATCCTCGCCTCGCGGCAATCCCCCCATCCCGCCCGCTCCCGCGAGCGGGGAGGAGGCGCGTGGGGGCGCACGTGAGCCATGACGACGCGCGGCAGCCATCCACCTCCGCCCCGCGCTGCCCGAGGATCGCTTCCGCATGCGGCGCTGGCTGGCTGATCCGGAGGTGCAGGCCTGGTGGGGCAATGCGGCGAGCGCGGAGGCCGAGATCACGCTCGCCATGGCGAGCGAGGCCTCGCTGTGCCGCATCATCGAGACGGCCGGCGCTCCGATCGGCTACGGCCACGCGGTCGAGATCGGCCTGTGGGGCGGGCAGCAGCCCGAGGACTTGCCGGTCGGCACCTGGGACGTCGACCTGTTCATCGCCTCGGCCGAGCATCGCCAGCGCGGCGCCGGCCGCGCCGCCCTGGCCCTGCTGGTCGAGGAGGTGTTCGCCACGCGGCTGGCGGTCGCCTGCTGCGGCGTCGTCTCGATCAGGAACGAGGCTGCCGCCAGAACCTACGAACGGGCAGGCTTTCGCTGGACGCGGATCTGGCAGGATCCGATTGATGGGCCGTGCTGGGTGATGCTGAGGGAGCGGCCGGACCCGCAAGCTCGCTGAGCTGTCCGGCCACCACCGACAGCTGGGCGATGGTGAGCGGCATGCGGCCGAGCACGGCCTCCAGCGTCGTCTCGACCCGGCGCAGGCGCGCGCCGAAGCGCTCCAGCCAGGGTGCGAGCGACCATGGCTGTCCGCTGTCGCCGGCGATGGCATCGCGCGTGAACGCCGCCTGCGCCGCCGCCAGCTCATTGACCGCATGGCCGATCGCCAGCCGGTCGTAGGTGTCGAGCGCGCCGATCGCCGCCGCCTTGGCGACGAGGTCGCGGATGCGGAAGTGCTCGCCCACCTCGAAGAACACGCGGGCGACGCGCAGGATGGGGTGGCGCGCGCCGCCGCGATCTCGGTGATGGCCGGCGCAAAGCCGAGCGCCTCCAGCCTGGCGACATCGGCTGCCAGGTCGGCCGGCACGCCGCTCACGACGAAGCGCTGCTCGACGTCGGCGATGTGCTCCTTGAGCCGTGCCGGCATCACGTCCTCGATGGCGGGCTTCAGCGCATTCAGCCCCTCGCTGTGCCGCGCGATGGTGCCGGCGAGGTCGCCGATCGCCTTGCCGTCGTGCAGGAACCACAGCGTCTCGGTGCGCACCAGCTCCTGGGTCGCCTCGTAGAGCGACAGCTGCGTGCCGCCGTCGAGCTTGCCGTCCAGGGCATCGATGCGCTGCCACAGCTGCGGCAGCTCGAACACCTCGCGCACCGCCATGAAGGCGAGCGCGACGTCGCCCTTGCCGTGCCCCGTCTCGTCGGTCATCTGCGTCGTCAGCACCGGACCGCCGCGATTGACGATGGCGTTGGTCAGCCCGGTGGCGATGATCTCGCGGCGCAGGATGTGCTTCTTGATGTCGCCGGCAAAGCGCGCGCTGCAAACGCGTCGGGAAATACGCGGTGAGCCACGACTCCAGCAGCGGCTCGTCCGGCACCTTGCTGGCCAGCAGGTCCTGCGACAGCGCGATCTTGGCGTAGCTCAGCAGCACGGCGAGCTCCGGCCGGTGCAGGCCCCGCCCGGCCCGCGCACGCTCCAGCAGCTCATCGTCCGACGGCAGCGCCTCGAGCGGGCGATCGAGCAGCCCGCGCGCCTCCAGCGCCCGCATGAGCAGGGGATAGTCGGGCAGATCGCGCAGGCTGCGGCGCTCGGCCAGGCTGAGCGCCAGCGACTGCTGGTAGTTGTTGCGCAGCGAGGCGGCCGCCACGTCGTCGGTCATCTCGGTCAGCAGCGTGTTGCGGGCAATCATGGTCAGGCGGCCCGAGCGCACCGCCGGCCCCAGCGTGATCTTGATGTTGACCTCCTGGTCGGAGGTGTTGACGCCGGCCGAGTTGTCGATGAAGTCGGTGTTGAGCCGCCCGCCGCGCGCGGCGAACTCGATGCGGCCGCGCTGCGTCAGGCCGAGGTTGGCGCCCTCGCCGACCACCTTGGCGCGCAGCTCCGCGCCGGTGACGCGCAGCGCATCGTTGGCACGGTCGCCGGCCTCGGCCTCGGTCTCGCTGGAGGCGCGCACGTAGGTGCCGATGCCGCCGAACCAGAGCAGGTCGGTCTCGCACTTGAGGATGGCGCGGATCAGCTCGGCCGGCGTCAGCGCGGTTGCCGGGATGCCCAGCAGCTCCTGCACCTCCACGCTCAGCGCAATCGACTTGGCAGCGCGCGAGAACACGCCGCCGCCCTTGGAGATCTTGGCCTTGTCGTAGTCCTGCCAGCTCGAGCGCGGCAGGTCGAACAGGCGCTGGCGCTCGGCGAGGCCCGCGGCGGCATCAGGATCGGGATCGAGGAAGATGTCGCGATGATCGAACGCCGCCACCAGCCGGATCTCGGGCGACAGCAGCATGCCGTTGCCGAACACGTCGCCCGACATGTCGCCGACGCCGACCACCCGGAAGGGATGGCTCTGGATGTCGATGTCCATCTCGCGGAAGTGGCGCTTGACGCATTCCCAGGCGCCGCGCGCGGTGATGCCCATCTTCTTGTGGTCGTAGCCGGCCGAGCCGCCCGAGGCGAAGGCGTCGCCCAGCCAGAAGCCGTGCGCGAGCGAGATCTCGTTGGCGATGTCGGAGAAGGTCGCCGTGCCCTTGTCGGCCGCCACCACCAGGTAGGGATCGTCGCCGTCGTGGCGCACCACGCGCGGCGGCCCGACCACGGCGCCGTCCTTGACGTTGTCGGTGATGCTGAGCAGGGCGGAGATGAAGATGCGGTAGGCGGCGATGCCCTCGGCCTGCACGGCGTCGCGACCGCCCGAGCGCGGCATCTGCTTGGGCAGGAAGCCGCCCTTGGCGCCGGTCGGCACGATCACCGCGTTCTTGACGCGCTGCGCCCGCACCAGCCCGAGGATCTCGGTGCGGAAGTCCTGCGCCCGATCCGACCAGCGGATGCCGCCGCGCGCGGTTGGCCCGAAGCGCAGGTGCACGCCTTCGACGCGCGGCGCGTACACCCAGATCTCGCGGTAGGGACGCGGCTGCGGCGCCGGGTCCAAGGCCTTGCCGTCGAACTTGAAGGTGATGGTCTCGGGCGGCCGGCCGTCGGCGCCGGCCTGGTAGTAGTTGGTGCGCACGGTTGCGCCGATCAGGCTCAGGAACTGCCGCAGGATGCGGTCCTCGTCCAGGCTCGGCACGGCGCTCAGCGCACCGTCGATGCGCTTGCGGATCGGCGCCTCGGCCACCTCGCGGTCCTTGATGCCGGCCTTGCGATCCGGATTGAGGCGCAGATGGAACAGCTCCAGCAGGTCGCGCGCGACGCCGGCGTGGCGGTTGAGCGTGTCGGCCAGATAGCGCAGGCCGAACGGCGAGCCGAGCTGGCGCAGATAGGCGGCATAGGCCCGCAGGATGGCCGCCTCGCGCCAGTCCGCGCCACTCGACACGATCAGCCGGTTGAAGCCGTCGTTGTCCGCGTAGCCGTGCAGGACCGCCAGGAACGCATCTTCCAAACGCACGCCGTGAGTGCGCAGGTCGATGGCATCGCCGCTGCTCATCTCCAGCGCCATGTCGTGCAGGGTCGACCTCGCGCGTGCCGTCGCTGTAGCGTGGCGTGACGCGGAAGGTGCGCTCGTCGATGGCGGAGAAGCCGAGGTTTTCCAGGATCGGCACGCGCTCGGACAGCTGCATGGGCGGGCCGAACCGGTACATCGCCGCGTGCACCCGGCCTTCCGGCGCGCTGTAGAAGTCGACGGCGACCGGCCGGTCCGGCCCCAGCCGCTCGATGCGCTTGATGTCCTCCAGCGCCCGCTCCGGCGCGAACGTCTCGGCGTAGCCCAGGGAAAAGGCCGCGCGATACTTGCTTTCGAGCTTCTCGAGCTGCTCGGGGTCGCCGCCCGATGCGGCGATGGCATCCGTCAGCCGGTCCTCCCAGGTGCGGATGATCTCGGCGATGCCGCGCTCGAGGTCGTTGCTGGCGACCTGCGGCGTGGTGCCGGCATAGCGCGCGACGATGAACTGCACGCGCACCAGCGGGCCGTCCGTGAAGTGCGGATAGAAGGCGACGACGCGCCCGTCGTAGACCTCCGACAGCAGCGCGCCGATCCGCTCGCGCACCGTGGAGGTGTAGCGGTCGCGCGGCACATAGATGAGCAGCGACACGAACCGGTCGAAGCGGTCGATGCGGGCAAACACTCGCACCCGCGGCCGCGTCTCCAGATCGAGGATGCCGTCCACCCATTCGCGCAGCTGCTTCACGCCGATCTGGAACAGCTCGTCGCGCGGGAAGCTTTCCAGGATGTTGAGGATCGCCTTGCCGTCGTGGCTGGAGCGCGGATAGCCAAGCGCGGCAAGCACAGCATCGACCTTGTGGCGCAGGAACGGCACTGCGTCGGCGAGGCGAAATAGGATTGCGACGTGAACAGCCCGACGACGCGGATCTCGCCCTTGGGCGTGCCGTCGGCGCGATACGTCTTGATGCCGATGTAGTCCATGTGCGCGTGGCGGTGCACCTTGGAGACCACGTTGGCCTTGGTGATGATCAGCGGCGAGGGCGCAAAGAAGAAGCGGCGCACCTCCGGCGTCATCGCCACCAGTTCGTGGCCGCGCCGCAGCACCTGCACTGACGGGTCGCGCAGCACGCCGAGCCCGCTGCCTTCGACCGGCACAAGGTCGCCGGTTTCAGGATCGCCCGACAGCTCGAGCTCCTGCACGCCCAGGAAGGTGAAATTGTCCCGCTCCAGCCACTCCAGGAAGGCGATGGATTCGGTCTGCAGGGGCGGCGGAATGCTGGCCGGCGCCGACCCCAGCGCGGCGGTTGCCGCCTTGACGGCCTGCAGCATCGGCTTCCAGTCCGCCACCACCAGCCTGACTTGGCGCAGGACCGATGAGACGGCCGCCCCAAGGTCGGTTGCAGACGCTTCCGACATGCGGGGGCAGGTGGATGGCGATGTAGCTTTCCTGGTGCCCGTCGCCCCATGCGCTGTCGCCCGGTCCCTCGATGGACGTGAGCCGGCCCGAGAGTCGCGCCTGGTCTTGAAGATCGGGTGCTGCAGCAAGCTGATCGGCAGCCCGCGCGCTCCGACCTCGCCCAGCACCAAGTCCACCAGGAAGGGCATGTCGTCGTTCAGCACCTCGAGCACGGTCGTCGCCGGGAGATCGTCGGCGGCGCTGGCCGCGGTGCGGCGGAAGCCGACCTTGGGCCGGCCCTTCGGCTTCTCCGCGATGAACTCGAAGGCCTCGCGCGCGTTGCGGGCGAGCCGGGCCGGCGTCAGGGCTTCGAACTCGCCGCTGTCGGTGCGGCCGTACAGCAGGGCGGCGAAACTGGCAGCCGGCGTGGTGGCGCCGAGGATCTGCTGAACCTGGCGGATGAGCCCGTTGCCGCCCGTCTTTGCGTCGTCGGCCATGCTATGCCCTGTGTTGCCGCCCCCTCGGGGCGAGACTGTGCAGCCGCCGCCTGAAATTAACAATAAGGTCGGCCGGCCGTTGACAATCGTGGTGGGCAACCCAAAGGAAATCACGCATGACCGTAAAGAACAAGCCAATGGCGCTCGATGCCGGCCCGGCCGCCAGACTCGATGCGGATAACCAGGCCTATTTCGCCAAGTGCCGCGAGAAGCTCGGCTTCGTGCCCAACGTCTTGGCGGCCTACGCTTTCGACAACGCCAAGCTGCGCGCCTTCATCCTGATGGCCGACGACCTGATGCTGGGCGACAGCGGCCTATCCAAGCTGGAGCGCGAGATGATCGCGGTCGCCGTCAGCTCGGTCAACCATTGCCACTACTGCCTCACCTCGCACGGGGCGGCCGTGCGGCAACGGGCCGGCGATCCAGAGCACGGCGAGTTGATGGTCCACAACTATCGGGCCGCCGACCTGCCGCCGCGCCAGAAGGCCATGCTGGACTTCGCCGTGCAGGCTGACCGAGCATCCAGACAAGATCGAGGAGGCCGACCGGCAGGCGCTGCGCAAGGCCGGGTTCACCGACCGTGACATTTGGGACATCGCCGCCGTGGCCGCTTTCTATAACATGACCAACCGGATGGCCGCGGCAGCCGACATGCGTCCCAATCGGGAGTACCACTACATGGTCCGGCAGCGCATGGATGTCACAGGTGAGTCGCCTCGCGCGGCGCCCGCCAAGGCGGCTCCGACAAATCGGGCCGCGGCAAGGCGGCGAAAAGGCAAAGCCGGTTGACGAACGGCGATCCGCCTTGGTACGCCCACCTGGAGACCGCCACATTTGCCATGCACATCACGTGGGGCCGAGGCGGGTAGAATTTCGCGACCAACGCTCGGATGGGCTGGCGGGGCATGCGTAACACGATTGCGGTCATGAACACGAAGGGTGGGGTTGGAAAATCCACCCTCGTGCTGGCGATGGCCGAGACGCTGTCGGCCCAGTTCCGCAAGAACGTCCTGATCATCGATTCGGATTCGCAGGCGAGCGTCAGCGCCATGCTGCTGACGGCGGCCAACCTGCATCGCCTGCAGTCGGATGGCCTGACCATCGTCGATCTGCTGGTGGCGAGCGTGCTCAACAACGTCGCCGTCGACTGGCCACGGTTCGTGGTCGGCGGCGTCTCCGACGTCGACGAGGCGCGCACCGTCTACCTGATCCCGAGCGACATGCAGCTCACCCTGTTCGAGCGCGAGGTGTCCAAGGAAAGCCTGCACGCGCGCCTGCGCACCAGCATCAGCGCCCTGCTGGGCCATGTGCGCAGCGTGTTCGACATCGTGCTGATCGACTGCCCGCCCGGTCTGTCGGTGCTGACCGAGTCGTGGCTGCGCGAGGCCGACTTCCACATCTCGCCGACCAAGCCCGACTACGTATCCACCTGCGGGCTCGAGGTATTCCGCCGCTTCAAGGGGCTGAACCCCGAGATGGGCTTTGCCGAGAACCTCGGCGTCATCATCAATATGAAGGACCAGCACTCGGCGGTGGACGGCGACTACCATCGCTGGCTGGCCGGCAATCCGGACAATCGCTGCATCAAGCAGGCGATCCCGCGTACCAGCTCCATGCAGCACGCGGCCCAGCTGAGTTCGGTGGAGCGCTCCTATTCCGCCAAGTATCCGGGCGAATCCGGCTCCGCAATCAAGGCCGTATGCGCGGAGGTGATCGAGCGCGTGACGGCCGCCAATGCGACCCCCGTGCTCGGCCCGACGACCACGTCCGGCAAGGGGCCAGCTGCGGTCACCTCGCAAGCGTCGTAAATCACTGCGTTGCCAGGGCTGCCGCTGCCCGGATGGCGGCCCACCAGCCGAGCGGGTTTGCCCCATGCCCTCCACGGTGTTCAATTCCGCCATCTTCCGCGACGCCTTCGGCTCGCCGGCGATGCGCGAGGTGTTCGCCGATGCGGCCACCGTCGCCCGCTATGTCGAGGTGGAGGTGGCGCTGGCCGCCGCCGAGGCGCGAGTGGGGGTGATCCCCAAGGCCGCCGCCGAGACCATCGCCAAGTCCGCCGATGCCAAGGCCATCGACCTGGCAGCCCTGAAAGCCAAGACCGACGTGGTCGGCTATCCGATCGTCGGCCTGGTCAGCCAGCTCGCCAAGCAGTGCGGCGATGCCGGCGGCTTCGTGCATTGGGGCGCCACCACCCAGGACATCATGGACACCGGCCTCGTGCTGCAGGTGCGCGAGGCGCTGGCGCTGGTCGACGCCGACCTCGCCGGCATCGAGGCGGCGCTGGCGGGCCTCGCCAGGAAACACCGCGACACGGTGATGGCCGGCCGCACCCACATGCAGCACGCCCTGCCGGTGACGTTCGGCTACAAGGCCGCCGTCTGGCTCGGCATGGTGCGGCGGCATCGCCAGCGGCTTGCCGAGCTGAAGCCGCGCGTGCTGGTCGGCCAGTTCGGCGGCGCGGCCGGCACGCTGGCCTCGCTCGGCGACCAGGGGCTCGCCGTGCACGACGCCCTGATGGATGAGTTGCAGCTCGGCCGCCCCCCGATCGCCTGGCACGTGGCCCGCGACGGCCTTGCCGAGACGGTGTCGTTCTTGGGGCTGGTCACCGGCACGCTGGCCAAGATCGCCACCGACATCATGCTGATGATGCAGACCGAGGTCGGCGAGGCCTTCGAGCCCTACCAGGAGGGCCGCGGCTCCTCCTCCACCATGCCGCAGAAGCGCAACCCGATCGCCTGCGAGTTCATTCTCGCGCTTGGCCAAGGTGGTGCGCCAGCAGGCCGGCCTGATGCTCGACGGCATGGCGGCCGACCACGAGCGCGCCACCGGGCCCTGGCAGCTCGAATGGGTGGCGGTGCCGGAAGCCTTCATCGCGACGGGCGGCGCGCTGCGTCACACGCGCGCGATGCTGGAGGGCCTGATCGTCGAGCCCGAGCGCATGCGCCGCAACCTCGATCTCACCGGCGGGCTGATCGTGGCGGAGGCCGTGATGATGGCGCTGGCCGAGCACACCGGCCGGCAGGAGGCCCACCACATCGTCGCCGAGGCCGTCGCGCGCGGCCCTGCAGAACGGCACCATGCTATTGGCCGAATTGCAGAAGCGCCCCGATGTCACCAAGCACCTCGACCCCAAGCGCCTCGCCGAGCTGACCGACCCGGTCAATTATCTCGGCTCGGCGCAGGCCATGGTGGATCGGGTTTTGGCGAAGAAGTAGTCGCCGCCGCTCCCGCTTGCGCCGACATTTTCCCCTCCCCTTGATGGGGAGGGGTTAGGGGTGGGGTGAAGACGCGCAACCGATGCGTCACAATTGAAGTAGCCGTCTGCGTGTTACCCCCACCCCCGACCCCTCCCCGCGTCGTGTCGGAGACACGCCTCCGGCGTGATGGGGAGGGGAGCCCGTGCGGCCTCTTGGGGAACTGCCTATGCCTTCTATCCGGTGCGGGGACGCGGATGTGGAGCAGTGCAGGTTGGGTCGAGCGGCAGCGCAGACCCAGCACCATGGACACGACACCGCGGTAGTGTTGGGTCATCGCTGTCGCTCGACCCAACCTACGTTCTGCATCACTTGAACATGTGATCGCCTTGCTGATCGATGATCTGCTTGGCCTTGGAAGTTGTGAAGGCCACCGCGTCGTCCCAGTTGGCGGAGGTATCGGCGCGGATGAATGCGTGCCGCTTCACGCCATCGGGTGTGTCCTTCTCGATCGTTCCCGCGATCCGGAATTGACCGCCCGCTTTGGCGGGCGCAGCAATAATCCGATAGCCCTTGTACTCGACGGCCAGCGCTGCCGACGTATCGGCCTTGTCGCCGTCGCTCCGACCACCCAACAGGCCGCCGAGCGCTGTCTTCAACTTGGAGAACATGGTCCTCGCATCTAACCCTTTTTGTCAGGCAGCGCCAAACGGATGTGCAGCTCGCGCAGCTGCTTCGGCGCGGCCTCGCTCGGCGCGCCCATCAGCAGGTCGTTGGCCTGCTGGTTCATGGGGAACAGCGCCACCTCGCGCACGGTCTTGCAGCCCGTCAGCAGCATGACGATGCGCTCGATGCCGGCCGCCATGCCGCCGTGCGGCGGGGCGCCGTACTGGAAGGCCCGGTAAAGGCCGCCGAAGCGGCTTTCCACGTCGGCACGCGTCAGGCCCGTGATCTCGAACGCCTTCACCATCGTTTCCGGCACATGGTTGCGGATCGAGCCCGAGGCGATCTCGTAGCCGTTGCAGACCATGTCGTACTGGTTCGCCTTGAGCGCGAGCAACGCCTCGCGGCCCTGCTTCTCGGCCGCCTCCAGCGCCTCGCGGCCGCCCTTCGGCATCGAGAACGGGTTGTGCGAGAAGTCGATCTTCTTCTCCTCCTCGTTCCACTCGTAGAACGGGAAGTCGACGATCCAGGCCAGCGCGAACTGGTCCTCCTTGACGAGCTTGAGCTCCGGTGCCGATCAGCGTGCGCGCATCGCCGGCGAACTTGTAGAACTTCTCCGGGTTGCCGGCGGCGAAGAACACGGCGTCGCCGGCCTTGAGGCCGAGCTGCTTCTGGATCGCTGCGGCACGCTCCGGCCCGACGTTCTTGGCGACGGGGCCGGCGCCGGCCGCGCCCTCCTCCTCGCGCCAGAAGATGTAGCCGAGGCCCGGCTGGCCTTCCTTCTGCGCCCAGCCGTTCATGCGGTCGCAGAAGGCACGTGAGCCGCCGCCCGGCGCGGGGATCGCCCACACGCGCGCCTTGGGGTCCTTCTCGATCATGCCGGCGAACACCTTGAAGCCGGAGCCGCGGAAGTGCTCGGTGACGTCGGCCATCTCGATCGGGTTGCGCAGGTCCGGCTTGTCGGTGCCGTACTTGGCGATCGCCTGCTCGTAGGGGATGCGCGGCCAGCCCTTGGTCACGCTCTTGCCGCCAGCGAACTCCTCGAACACGCCGGTGAGGACCGGCTCCATGGTGCGCGAATACGTCGTCCTGCTCGACGAAGCTCATTTCGACGTCGAGCTGGTAGAACTCGCCCGGCAGCCGGTCGGCGCGCGGGTCCTCGTCGCGGAAGCAGGGCGCGATCTGGAAGTAGCGGTCGAAGCCCGACACCATCAAGAGCTGCTTGTACTGCTGCGGCGCCTGCGGCAGGGCGTAGAACTTGCCGGCGTGGATGCGCGACGGCACCAGGAAGTCGCGCGCGCCCTCGGGCGAGGACGCCGTGAGGATCGGGGTCGGGAACTCGTTGAAGCCGGCCTCGTGCATGCGCCGGCGGATGGAGCGGGTGATCTCCAGCCGCTTCATGATGATGCCGTGCAGCGTCTCGCGCCGCAGATCCAGGAAGCGGTAGGTGAGGCGCAGGTCTTCCGGGTAGTCCGGCTCGCCGAACACAGGCACGGGCAGCTCCTTGGCCGCCGACAGCACCTCGATCTCGGTGGCAATCACCTCGATCTCGCCCGTCGCGAGCTCGGGGTTCACCGTCGACTTTCCGTCGATGACCGGCCGGTCGCGCACGGCGCCGTCGACGCGGATCACCCACTCCGAGCGCACCGTCTCGGCCGCCTTGAAGGCCGGGCTGTCGGGGTCGGCCACGACCTGGGTCAGGCCGTAGTGGTCGCGCAGGTCGATGAACAGCAGGCCGCCGTGGTCGCGCACGCGGTGCACCCAGCCCGACAGGCGCACGTTCTTGCCGACATCGGTTTTGCGCAGCGCCCCGCAGGTGTGCGAGCGGTAGCGATGCAGTCCACCGCCGGTTGGCGCTGCATCGGCCGCAGCGGCGCGCTTCGCCGGTTGTTTCGCGTCAGCCATGGGGCCGCTGTCCTTCGCAAGGTCTACCTGGGGTTGACGGGCGGAAGAGCACGGTAGTCCGGTGGGTGTCAAGATTGCCGGCCCCCGAAGCCAGCCCGCGCAAACGGCTTCGCAACCCGGATGTGAGACGCTTGCCGGGTGTGGCGCCCGGGGCACGGATGCCGCCCCAGCATCGCCTATAAGAAGAGCAACGGTCTTCCCGCAATCGAAAGCATTGGAGTTGCAGGTGGTGCTAGGCGTTTCCCTAGATGGGCGCGGCTTTCCCGCGCAATCGGCCAACGCGCAATCGGCCTGTCGGCCACGGGCCTGCTGGTCTGGCTGGCGATGGGAGTGGGCGTTGGCGAGGCCAGCGCCCGCACCGAGCAGTCGAGCACCTCCGGGCGAGGGGCCGCGGTCAGCGCCCGCGACAAGGCGGCAGCCAAGCCCGCACCGGGTCCGCTGATTGCCGTGGTCTCGCTGGCCCGCCAGCGCATCTCCATCTACGGCAGCGAGGGGTTGCTGGCGCAGAGCGCCATCTCCTCGGGTCAGGCGGGCCACCGCACGCCGACCGGGGTGTTCAGCGTCATCCAGAAGAACCGCTTTCACCGCTCCAACATCTACAGCGGTGCGCCGATGCCCTTCATGCAACGCATCACCTGGTCCGGCATCGCCCTGCACGCCGGCGTGATCCCGGCTATCCCGCCTCGCACGGCTGCATCCGCCTGCCGCACCATTTCGCCGCCGAGCTGTGGGGCATGACCAAGATGGGCGCGCGCGTCATCGTCGCGCCGGAGGATACGACCGCCGTCGCGCTGGCCAGTCCGCGCCTGCCACTGCCGACACTGACGCCGGCCCCGGAAGGGACCCCGGACCAGGCCAAGCCGGAGCTGGTGTCGATGGCGCTCGGCGGACCGCGAACCGAGGGTGTGGATGCTGCCCAGGTTGCCGCGCCGCGCCTTCTCAATCCGCTGGAGCGGGCGCGCGCTGCCAAGACCCGCACCGCCGCTGCGGCGCTCGCTACCGGCAAGGCGGCCAAGGCTGCCACCGAGCTGTCGGCCGCCAGGGCGGGCAAGCCAACAAGGCGATTGCCGGCCTGCGCAACGCCGAGCTGGCGCTGGCCAAGGCCCAGAGCAGGCTGGATGCGGCCATCAAGGCCCTCGATGCGGTCAAGACGCCCGAGGCCGCCGAGCGCGGCAAGGCGGCGGTCACGGCTGCCGAGGCTGCGCTGGCGCAAGCCGGCAAGGCCAGCGAGGAGGCGCGCGCGCTGGAGGCCGTGGCGACCTCCGAGGCGCTGGCCGCGGCCCGCACGGCCTGGGACGCCGAGAACGCCAGCCGGATTGCCGCCGCGGAGGCCAAGGCCGCCGAGCGCGGCACCGACCCGATCTCCATCTTCATCAGCAGGAAGACCGGCCGCCTCTACATCCGCCAGGCCTGGGCGCCGATCCACGAGGCCGCCGTCAGCATCAAGGAGCCCGAGGCTCTGATCGGCACGCACACCTATCTGGCGGTGGAGCCGGCCGCCGACGCCAAGAGCCTGCGCTGGCTGTCGGTGACGTTCCCGGCTGCCAAGCCGGTCGCCCGCACCGATGACGACGATGATGATGATGATCGACCGCCCAAGTCGCGGCGCGGCAAGGCCCAACCCGTCGAGGCCGCCCCTGCCCGGCCGCACGAGACGGCCGCGGGTGCACTCGACCGCATCGATATGCCCGAGGAGACGCGGCAGTTCATCTCCGAGCGCCTGTGGACCGGCGCCTCGATCATCATCTCGGATCAGGGAATCAGCAACGAAACCGGCATCTACACCGATTTCATCGTGCTGGCGCGCTAGCCGATGCCGTCAGCGAGGATGGGTCGCTGCCCGTTTCGCCCGTGGCGGCAAGCGTTTGCCGCGACAAGTCCGAATCCCTGGGCTATAACCCGGCGCCCATGCGTCTCATCACCACAACGCACGATCTGGCCGAGCTCTGCGGCCGCCTTGCCAAGCACGATTTCGTGTCGGTCGACACGGAGTTCATTCGCGAGCAGACCTTCTGGCCGCAACTGTGCCTGATCCAGGTCGCAGGCCCCGATGACGAGGCCATCGTCGACCCCCTCGCGGCCGGCATCGACCTGCAGCCGTTCTACGAGCTGATGGCCAACGAGGCGGTGGTGAAGGTGTTTCACGCCGCCCGCCAGGACCTCGAGATCGTCTGGACCCAGGCCAAGCTGATCCCGCATCCGATCTTCGACACGCAGGTCGCCGCCATGGTGTGCGGCTTCGGCGAGGCGGTCAGCTACGTCAACCTGGTCAAGCAGGTGACCGGCCGCGACCTCGACAAGTCCTCGCGCTTCACCGACTGGTCGCGCCGGCCGTTGTCGCAGAAGCAGCTGGTCTATGCGTTGGGCGACGTCACCTACCTGCGGGACATCTACCAGCACCTGAAGGGGCAGCTCGAGTCGGAAGGCCGCGCGCCATGGCTGGACGAGGAGATGGCCACGCTCACCGATCCGCGCACCTACGAAAGCCATCCCGAGGAGGCCTGGCAACGCCTCAAGCTGCGCGTCAAGAACCGCAAGGGGCTGGCGGTGCTGATCGAGCTGGCGGCCTGGCGCGAGCGCGCGGCCCAGGCCCAGGACGTGCCGCGCAATCGCATCCTGCGCGACGAGGCCCTCTACGACATCGCCGGGCATGCGCCGACCGAGACCACACAGCTCTCCGAGCTGCGCACGCTGAGCGAGGGCTTCGCCCGTTCCTCCCGTGCCAAGGAGATCGTCGAGGCCGTCAAGCGCGGACTGGCGCGCGACCCCAAGACGGTGCCGCCGCTGCGCACGGGCACGCCTCTCCCGGCCGACAAGGTTGCGCTGGTCGATCTGCTGCGCGTGCTGCTGAAAGCCTGCGCGGCCCGCGCCCGGGTGGCGCCGCGCCTGATCGCGGACGGCGACGACCTGGAGCAGATCGCCGTGGAAGATCACCCGAGTGTGGCTGCACTGAAAGGCTGGCGCTACGAGCTGTTCGGCCAGCACGCCGAACGCCTCAGGCGCGGGGAGCTGGCTCTCAGGGCTCACAACGGCGAGGTGGTGTGGACCGAGCTGCCGCGCTCGCAGTGACGGCAGAAGCCCAGGCTATCGCAGGGCCTATCCGGCGTCTCCGCTGTCGGCGCCTTGGCTGCCGGCCACTCCGGTTGAAAGGCTCGGGCACTCGCCATTGACCGCGCTCAGGACAGCGAGGCACAGAGCAGTCGCCAGCACTCCGATCATCAGAATCGTTCGCATTTTCAGCATCCAGACCATGAGCCCGCGGCGTTGGCCAGCTGGGCTCGTCACATCTCTCGTGACTGGATATGGGATGGCCGTGCGGCCGGCAAAGGCCGCCTCACGCGAGCGTTATGCAGTTTGATGGGTGGATACCGCAGCGCAGCAAACGTCAGCCGGACCGGCCGGGGTTGTAGCCGTGCTTCTGCCGCCATTCCTGCATGAAGTAGGACAGTTCGCTATCGATCGTCTCAGGCAGGACGATGCGCACAGAAACCAGCTGATCGCCCGTGTTGCCGGTGGTCGTGTTGCGAACGCCCTTGCCTTTCAGGCGAAAGACGCGACCCGAGCTGGTGCCCTTCGGTATGGCGACCTGCACGCGGCCGGAGATGGTCTGCACCTCGATCTTGGCGCCGAGCACCGCCTCGTCGATGGTGATCGGCACCTCCAGCACGATGTCGTCGCCCGAGCGCTTGAACTGGGCGTGCGCGCGCACCTTGATTTCGACCAGCGCGTCGCCGGCCTCGCTGCCGCGCGGGTTCGGCGAGCCCTGTCCCTTCAGCCGCAGCGTCTGGCCGTCGGCGACGCCCTCCGGCACCGCGATGTCGAGCACGCCGCCGTCGGGCATGGTCACCCGTTTCTTGGCGCCGGTCGCCGCTTCGAGGAAGTCGACCTCCAGCGTGTAGCGCACATCGCGTCCGCGTGTGCCAAAGCCGCTCGCGCCTTCGCCGCGCCGGCCGGCGCCGAACAGGTCCGAGAAGATGTCGCTGAAGCCGAATTCCTCGCCGGCTCGCGCACCGCCGCCGCGAGCGCCTGCGCCTGAATGGGCACGCTGGTAGGTGCGGCGCTGCTCGCCGTTGGCATCGATCTCGCCGCGGTCGTATTGCCCCCGCTTGGTGGCATCGCCGACGATCTCGTAGGCGGCGGACACCTTCTTGAAGCGCTCCTCGGCGGCACTGCGATTGGCCGGGTTGAGGTCGGGGTGCAGTTCCTTGGCGAGCTTTCGGTAGGCCTTGCGGATGTCGTCTTCCGCGGCGTCCCGCTGGACGCCCAGCACTTTGTAGGGGTCTTCGGCCATCTGCTGCTGCCCATCCCGGCCCAATCTCGCCAACTGCTAAAGTAGGATGATGGCGCTCCCGCGCCAACGGGCATTACGGGTCAAACTGCCGGTTTATTGGCCGACGCGGACTTCCGGCACCCGTTCCATCAGGGCGGCCAGGGCGGCGAATCGGCGGCGCAGCCGCTCGCCGTCCAGCGCCGCGTGGGCCTTGGGGATGGTCACCACCAGCTTGTCGCCCTCGTAGCTCAAGGGCGTCTCGTCGATGATGCCGGACCGGCCGATCGACAGCATGTGGGCGGCGCGGATGGCGGCACCGATGATGCGGGCCCGCCGGAACTGCTTCTTGGAGACGATTTCCTTCAGCTTCTCGGAAAGCTGCTCTCCCCCCTCCGCATCGGCGCCGATGCCGACATGGCGGAAGTAGATAGCGAACGCCAGGAACACCCGGCCGGGGTGGTCGATGCCGGCCAGTGCCGCATGCGCGATCAGGATCAGGCTCTGCTCGCCGCGGTAGTCGGGATGGGCCCGCCAGCCGGTGTCCGACAGCAGGCAGGCCGCATGCCGCAGCCGCCGCTCCTCGTCGGTCTCCTTGGGGCCGGAGCCTTCGAACAGCGCGTCGGTCCAGTTGCACAGCTCGATGGCATGCTCGGCATCGCGCGAACGCTGCAGGGCGAACTCGGCGCAGAAGGCCAGCAGCGGGTCCTTGCGGCGCTCGCTCTCCGACATCAGGCTGTAGACGAGGCCCTCGCGGATGCCGAACACCGAGAAGCGCACCTCCGAGGGCTCCAGCCTCTTGAGCAGGCGCTCCAGCACCATGGCGCCATAGGGCAGCACCTCGCGCCGCGGCTTGGAGACATCCTCGATGCCGTGCATGGAGGACAGCTTCTTGGCCTTGCGGATCTCCTCGCAGAACGCTGCCGCCTCCTTGGTCGCCATGCTGTAGCCGTGCATGATGCGCAGCGGATAGTTCGTCTGCTCCATGTGCAGCTTGGCGATCGCCCGCCAGGTGCCGCCGACGGCATAGAACGTGCGGTTGCGGCCGCGATCGAGCCAGCCGACGCTGGCGATCTGCGCGTCGGCGATGTCGAGCGCCTTGTCGATCCTGCCGCCCGAGCTGTCGATCAGGCGCAGGCCGCCGAGCGGCAGCGTGACGGCCTGCCGCAGGGACGTACCCTCCACGTCGATCAGCTCGAGGCTGCCGCCGCCCAGGTCGCCCGCGACCCCATCGGCCGAGCGGAAGCCCATGATGATGCCCTTGGCCGCCAGCTCCGCTTCCTGCTGGCCGGACAGGACCTGGATGCGGGTGCCGAGCACTTTCTCGCCGCGCTGGATGAAGGCTGGCCCGTCCGCCGCCTCCCGGCAGGCGGCCGTGGCGATGGCGCGGATGTTCTTCACGCGCAGGATTCTGGCGATGGCGCGAAAGCGGCCGAGCGCGGTCAGCGTGCGCTCCACGGCTTCCTCGCCGAGGTGGCCGGTCGATGCCACCTGCCGGCCGAGGCCGCACAGAACCTTCTCGTTGAAAATCGGCGTCGGGCTGCGCACGGCTCCCTCGTAGATGACGAGCCGTACCGAATTCGAGCCGATATCCACGACACCGATCGGCTCGAGTTCGCCCTTACGTCCGAACCCGGCGTAGTCCCACGTCACGCCTTATCCTTATTCCTTTTGCGCGAGGCTGAAGCGGCGCGGGAAGCTGTCCTTCAACGACTGGCCGCGCCCGGAGAGGCTCGGGTTGGTCATGAAGTACTCGTGCGCATTGAACGGCTCCTCGCCGGGGCCGGGCCGGATGCGCTCCGAGGAGCCGTCCGCCAATACCCGCCAGCTTTGCTGGTTGTCCTTGAGATTGGCAACCATGATCTGGTCGAGGATCTGCTCATGCACCGTCGCGTTGTTGATGGGAACCATCACTTCGACGCGCCGATCGAGGTTGCGCGGCATCAAATCGGCGGAGCTGATATAGACGAGCGCCTTGGCGTGCGGCAAGCCGTGCCCGGCGCCGAAACAGTAGATACGGCCGTGCTCGAGGAACCGGCCGACGATGCTTTTCACGCGGATATTGTCGGACAGGCCCGGCACGCCCGGCCGCAGGCAGCAGATGCCGCGCACGACCAGGTCGATCTGCACGCCGGCGTTGCTCGCCTCGTACAGCGCATCGATGGTCTGGCTGTCGACCAGCGAGTTTAGCTTCATCCAGATGGCGGCCGTGCCCCCGGCCTTGGCATGGGCGATCTCGTCGCGGATATGCGCCAGGATGCGCGTGCGGATGCCCTGCGGGCTGGCGGCCATCACCTCGATCTCGGCGGGCTCGGCATAGCCGGTGATGAAATTCAGGATGCGGTTGGCGTCGCGCCCGATCACCGGGTCGGCGGTGAAGAAGGACAGGTCGGTGTAGATGCGCGCCGTCACCGGGTGGTAGTTGCCGGTGCCGATATGGCAGTAGGTGACGAGCTCGTTGCCCTCGCGGCGCACGATCAGGCCGAGCTTGGCGTGCGTCTTGAGCTCGATGAAGCCATACACCACGTGCACGCCGGCGCTTTCCAGATCGCGCGCCCAGCGGATGTTGGCGGCCTCGTCGAAGCGCGCCTTCAGCTCGACCACGGCGGTGACGGACTTGCCCATCTCGGCCGCCTGCTTCAGCTCGCGCACGATGGGGCTGTCGTTGGAGGTGCGATAGAGCGTCCACTTGATCGCCATCACGTTGGGGTCGGCGACGGCCTGGCGCAGCATCTGCACCACCACGTCGAACAACTCGTAGGGGTGATGG
Source organism: uncultured Alphaproteobacteria bacterium (assembly GCA_963735125.1). Lineage (GTDB taxonomy): Bacteria > Pseudomonadota > Alphaproteobacteria > Rhizobiales > Hyphomicrobiaceae > AWTP1-13. The sequence continues at coordinate 31,476 of CAVTJY010000021.1, forward strand.
ACGACGATGTCCTTCTTGCTGATGGCGGCGAAGCAGTCGCCGTTGAACTCGCGGATGCGCTCGGGAAAGCGGATGTTGAACGGCTTGAAGACCAGGTCCGGCCGGTCGGAGACGATCAGCTCGGAGGTGTCGGTGAGGCCGATCATGCCTTCCTTGACGAACACCGCGTCCTCGCGGATCTCCAGCTCCTGCACGACGAAACGCTGCAGGCGCGTCGGCATCTGCCCGTCGATCTCGAGGCGTATGACATGGCCGCGGCGGCGGCGCTTGAGCGCCGTCTCATAGAGCGCGACGAGATCCTCGGCTTCCTCCTGCACCTCGATATCGCTGTCGCGCAGCACGCGGAAGGCGCCGTGGCTGCGCGCCAGGAAGCCCGGAAACAGCCGCGCCAGGAACATGCCGATCATCAACTCGATGCGAATGAAGCGGATCGGTGCCGCCCCTCCGCTCGGCGCCGCATCGAGCGCCGGCAGGCGGATGAAGCGGGACAGCTGGCCCGGGATCGGCAGCAGCGCGTGCATGGTGGTGCCGTCGCGCTCGCGCCTCAGCTCGACGCCGACCGTCAGCCCCTCGTTCTGGATGAAGGGGAAGGGATGCGAAGGATCGACCGCGATCGGGGTCAGAACAGGCAGATAGCGTGCGCCGAACTCGCGCTGCAGCCATTCCTGCTCGGCCGGCGTCAGCTCCTTGCGCTCGACGATGTCGATGCCGGCTGCCGACAGCTGGGACTTCAGGCCGGTCCAGGCCTCGTACTGCTCGCTGGCCAGCGCTGCCGCGAACTTGTTGATCTCGGTGAGCTGCTGGGCCGGCGTCAGTCCGTCCTGGCTCACCTGCGTGACGCCGGCGGCGACCTGGCCGTACAGGCCCGCGGCCCGCACCATGTAGAATTCGTCGAGGTTGGAGGCCGAGATCGACAGGAACCGCAAGCGCTCCAGCAGCGGATGGCGCTGGTTGAGCGCCTCTTCCAGAACCCGGCGGTTGAACTGCAGCCAGGACAGCTCGCGATTGAAGAAGCGCGCAGGACCCGCGGGCGGTGCTGGCGCTCGGCGGCTGCTTCTCCTTGAGCTTGGTCTTGGGCGAACTCATGAACGACCTTCAGTGCGCGGAAATGATCGGCGAAGGCTGCAGTCCTGCTCGAATTGCCGACCACATTGCGCACGGATTTCTCGGCAATTCGGAGACTGAAGACACTAGCCAACTCAATTGTTTGTAGTGCGATTAGGCTCGCAAACGCCGAGCCCCAAGCCGCGACAATGGTCGGCATTTGCGAGCCATCGCACTAGGTCACCACTTGGCACATTGCAGCAACATTCTGCAACACCAAGGTGAAGGTTTGGTGGCGGAGGCGCCAGCGCTGCCCAGGGCCTCAACCCTGCACGCCCAGCCGGGCCAGCGCTTCCGCGGCCAGGGCACGGGTCACCTTGCGGTGCGAGGCCATCGCCAGCCGGTCGATCTCGGCCACGATATCGGCGGCGGCCTCCATGGATCGCTCCATATGCAACGCGAGATGGCTGATGACGTGGGGCTCGACGGCGAGCTGCCGGTCGCTGAAATGCTTGACGAGGACGGCCTTCAGCAGCCCTTCGTCCGGGCGGGCGATGCTGACCAGCGGCAGGGCGCGCAGCCGCGAGCGCAGGTCGGGCAGGCGCACGTCGAGCTCTCCCGGCGGCACGCGCGAGGTCAGCAGCATCGACAGCCGGTGCTCGCGAACCAGGTTGAGGAGATGGAACAGGACGCGCTCGTTGGCGACGCCGTCGTGCAGGTCCTCGACCAGCAGCGCACCGTTGGCTCTGGCCACGTCGTCCTCGCTCAGCGCGGCTGCCTTGAGGCGGGCGGCGCCGGACTTCAGCCGCCACACGTTGGCCAGATGCGTCTTGCCCGCACGCGCCGGCGCAACCACCATGATGGAGGCAAGCGGCCACTCCGGCCAGCGGTCGACCATGTCGGCGGCGGCCTGATTGGAGGCGCTGACGAGAAAATCCTCCGCCCCCAGCGCCGGGCGCTGTGCCAGATCGAGCAGCAGCTGCCGCGATGCGCCGGTCATCCCTGCTCCTTGCCGGAGGACGTCGCCTGCGCGTCGGCGCCCCCGTTGGCGCCCTTGTAGACGGAGCTGTCGAGATAGACCTGCAGGGCAAAGCGCACCAGCACGCCGACGGCCGCGGCAAGCGGCACCGCCACCAGCGTGCCGACGAAGCCGAACATGTAGCTGAACACGAACAGCGCGAAGATCAGCCAGACCGGGTGCAGGCCGACCTTGTGCCCGACGAAGCGCGGCGACAGCACCGCCGCATCGAAGGCCATGCCGGCCACCAGCACGCCGACCACCTTGGCGAGCGGCGTGAAGTCCGGCCAGAACTGCACGATGGCGAGCCCGGACGCGAAGATCAGGCCGAGCATCCAGCCGACGACCGGGATGAAGGCCAGCACGCCGGTGCTGAGACCGACCAGCAGGCCATACTCGATGCCGGCCCAGCTGAGGCCGGCCGCGTAGTAGACGCCGAGCATCATGCAGATGGCGCCCTGGCCGCGAATGAAGGCCGAGACCGCGTCGTTGATCTCGGCCCCCAGGCGGCGGATGGTCGCCGCATGGTCGCGCGGCAGGGCACGATCGACGCGCTCCAGCATCGGGTGCCAGTCGACCAGCAGATAGAAAACCACCACCGGCGTGATCAGGAGAAGGGCCAGGAAGTTCACCAGGGCCAGACCCTGGCTCCACATCGATGCCATGATGTGGCCGACCATCGCCGCCCAATTGCCGGAAGCTTCGGTCATGGCGCGATCGAGCGCGACCTTGAAGGCCGGAAAATTAGGACCCAGCCAATAGTGCGCGAAGCCTTCGACGCCGACTTTCATTTTTTCGGCCTCGGCCGGTGCGCGGGCGATCAGCTGGCGTACCTGCTCGGCGAGCAGCGGCACCAGGATGACGAGCGCCAGGCCGATCAACACCGCCGCCAGGCCGACGATGATGACGGTTGCCCAGACGCGCCCGACGCCGCGCGCTTCCAGCCGATCGGCGAGCGGGTTGAGGAAGTAGGCAATGACGATCGCGGCGACGAACGGCAGCAGGATGTCCTTGAGCAGCGCAATGGTGAGCACCACCAGCGCCAATGCCGCCAGCCAGAACCAGAGCTGCTTCTCGATCTTCATGTCCGCTCCCGCCCCCTCCGGACACTCGCGCCACTGATCAGCCGCCGGCCGTGCAGCTCCCTGGCACGCTATTGTGGCCGGTCGCCGCGCTTGGCCAGCTCCCAGATCACCCGAGGCGTGAGCGTGGCAGTCTCGCAGCCCTCGATCGCATCCGAGCCGATGCCGATCGAATGCTGGCCGGGCAGCCCGACGGGCAATTGCATGAAGTGCTTGATCGCCCCGCCAAGGTCGCCGTCATAGATGGCGCCGCCTTTGCCGTCCCCCATGCCGATCGCCCTTTCGTAGAGCTTGGCGGGCGCCGTGAAGTAGACCCGCACGCCTCGATTGATCGCGGCGATCAGCTCCGTCTCCGTCTTCATTGGCACGTCATCCCTCCGTGTCGACCCACTCGACTCCCCCCGACGAGCCTCCTGATACTCTGCCGCGTATTCTATCACCCTTCATCCCAGGCAGAACCGATGCACGGCCTTGCCGGCATAACTCGATGCGTTGCGTAGCTTTTTTGCCGCGCTAGCCTGGTGAGGGGCCGCCGTCGCTGTCGGCTGCCCCCGCCATGTGCATCAACCAGGCCTTCAGATAGGCAGCCAGCGAAAGCAGCGTCAAAGCCCCCGTAATCCACACCAGCGCCCAGCGCAGCGTCTGCAGGCCGAGACCGAAGCCGTCATCGGCCAGCACGGTGGCGGCGAGCACGATCTGCGCGACCGTGTTGGCCTTGCTGACGGCCAGCGGCTTGATCACCACCGGCTGGTCCATCAGCCACGACAGCAGCACCGCCACAACGATCAGGATGTCGCGGCTGACCACCATGATGATCAGCCACAGCGGCAGCTCGCCGCGCACGCCGAGCGCGATGTAGATGCTGACGATCAGCAGCTTGTCGGCCAGCGGGTCGAGGTAGGCGCCGAGTTCGGTGCGCCAGTCGAAGCGCTTGGCAAGGTATCCGTCGACGGCATCGCTGATGCCGGCCAAGACGAAGATCAGGAATGCCAGCTGCGTCCGGCCCGTCAGGAGCAGCCAGAAAATGACAGGCACGGACATGACCCGTCCGAGCGTGATGAAGTTGGGTATGTTGATGTACAATGTCGGACCGATTGTTGCCTGGTTCCCGATTGCGAAGTTCGACTCACTCGCCGCGAGCATCGCGAGCGAACGCCTGGATCACAAAACGGGGAACGAGCAGACGCCCCCGTCGGCGCCAGAAACGCGGCAGTCGTCAGCCGCCTGATCTTACCTGCTACACACCGCAACCGTCGAGCCGGCTTATTGGGCGGAAATACCCAATTGCCGCCCGCGTTGCGCAGGGCAAGGCCTTGGCCTGCAAGGGCATCCGTCAAGCGCTCGGTGCCGCCTGCATAGCGCAGGGTCACGCGCGCGCCGCGTGCGGACAGGCCGGCCACTTCCAGCTCCTGGATGCCCGGCGTGGCGGACAGCCTGCGACTGATGTCCTGCCACTCGCTCATGCCGCGGAACTCGACCGAGATCAGCAGATCGGTGGCGCCGCCTGCTGCAAGCGAGCCTCCGCCACCGCCGCCGCCTCGGACCTTGGTGGATTTCCAGCGCCCCTCGATGACGCCCAGCGCCACCACGGCGGCAAGCTCGTTGGTGTAGCCAGGGTCGGAAGCATCGAGGCGATAGGTGCGCGGCAAGGTGAAGGCGCCCACGGCGTCGCGGCCAGCCAGGGTGATGGTCAGGCGCCCTGCGGCAGGATCGGATTCGCCCATCGCGATCACAACGTACTCGCTGCGGTAGGCCCCGGCGAGCGAGCGCATCGCGGTGCCGTCGCCGCCGGCCAGCGCGCTGATGGTGGACGGCTGGATCTCTTTGCGCAGCGTCTGCAGGGTGACCGGGGTGAGCGTATGCTCGAGGTCGAGCCCCTTCCAGATGTTGGTCCAGGCCGGATCGTCGCGCGGCGCGCCGCCCGGTCCGTCGCGCCAAAGGGGAATGACGGTGATCGCCGGCGCCTGCTCGTCCGAGAAGGGGATGCCCTCGCGGCGCAGCAGATCGCGCACGGCTTTCGACTGGAAGGAGAAGTCGAGGCTGGCGATGTATTCGGTGGCGGAGTTGCGCTCCGAGCGGACCTTGTAGCCGTCGATCAGGTCGCCGGCCTTGACGGAGGCGAGCTTACGGATGCGAGGATAGGCCGTGACCGGCACCAGCCGCTTCAGCAGCGACCGGAATGCCGCCTGCTGGCCATCGGCGAGCGCCTGGGTCTTGGCCGCTACGGCGTTGTCGGCACGGGCCTCGACCGGGTATTTGGCGACGATGAACACCGTATCGGCGGCTTGCGCCGTGGCAATCGACCACGGGCGGCAAGCGCGGCCGCAGCCAGCCACAGGGCCATCCGGTGCATTCGTCGGCTAATCTTGGTCATCCCCCACCTTCAGGGCCCATGCGGCGGCATCCACCGCCGCGGCTCACCGGACCCTACCTAATCCCGCGCTCGTCTGCTATGCCCGCTGACAATCCTCGAATCACATTAGGGCAGAAATCGGGAGCGCCGCCAGAGATTTCCATGCCTGATCACCGGCACAACCGTCCGCCCATCTCCTACCGCGATGCCGGCGTCGACATCGATGCGGGCAACGCGCTGGTGGAGGCCATCAAGCCGCTGGCCGGCACCACGCGGCGTCCCGGCGCCGATGCCGACCTGGGCGGGTTCGGGGCGCTGTTCGACCTCAAGCGGGCCGGGTTCAAGGACCCGATCCTGGTCGCCGCCAATGATGGGGTCGGCACCAAGCTCAAGATCGCCATCGATACCGGCCAGCATGCCACGATCGGCATCGACCTGGTCGCCATGTGCGTCAACGACCTGCTGGCGCAGGGGGCGGAGCCGCTGTTCTTCCTGGACTACTTCGCCTGCGGCAAGCTCGACGTGGCGACCGCGCGTTCGGTGATCGGCGGCATCGCCGAGGGCTGCCGGCAGGCCGGCTGCGCCCTGATCGGCGGCGAGACGGCCGAGATGCCGGGCATGTACGCCGAGAGCGATTACGACCTCGCCGGCTTTGCGGTCGGCGCCGTGGAGCGCGGCGCGCTGCTGCCGAGGCCCGACATTGCCGCCGGCGACGTGCTGGTCGGGCTCGCTTCCTCGGGTGTGCACTCCAACGGCTACTCGCTGGTGCGCCGGCTGGTGGCGGAGGAGAAACTTGCGTGGGAGCAGCCGGCGCCGTTTGCCCCGAGCGGTCGCTGGCCGAGGCCTTGCTCGAGCCCACCCGCATCTACGTCAAACCGGTGCTCGCGGCGCTGCGCGAAACGCAGGCCATCAAGGCGCTGGCGCATATCACCGGCGGCGGCTTGTCGGAGAACCTGCCGCGCGTGCTTCCGGATGGCCTCGCCGCGCACATCGACCTCAAGGCGTGGACGGCTCCTGCCGTGTTCGGCTGGCTGAAGCGCGCCGGCAACCTCGGCGACGAGGAGATGCTGCGCACCTTCAACTGCGGCGTCGGCCTCATCCTGGTCGTGGCCGCGGGCGAGGCCGATGCGGTGCTGGCGGCCTTGAGGGCCGCGGGCGAGCAGCCGTTCGTCGTCGGCGAGATCGAGCCCGGCCGTGGCGTGAAGTCTTCGGCCAAGGGCAAAGGCGAGGCCGAAGCCGTGCGCTATTCGGGCTCGCTGGGGTTCGCGCTATGACCAAGACCAAAGGGCCAACATTCTACGACCGGGCGCCACCCGAGGCCCTGGCGTCACTGGAGCGCGGATTGGCACAAATCGAGGCCGGTGAAATCATCGAGCTGCCTGAGCTGGACAGGCGCCTCAGGGCAGCAGCGCGTAGGTTGGGTCGAGCGAAGCGATGACCCAACACGAACACGCAGCGATTGGGCACGCAGCGATCTGGGCAGCGTTGGGTCTGAGCTGCGCTTGACTCAACCTACAGCGGCGGATCATGAAAAAGCGCGTTGCTATCCTTATCTCCGGGCGCGGCTCCAACATGATGGCGCTGGTAGAGGCCGCGCGGAACGGGGACTACCCGGCCGAGATCGTGGGCGTCATTTCCAGCCGGTCTGAGGCCCCAGGATTGGCCTGGGCGCGGTCGCAGGGGCTTCCCAGCCGGGCCATCGATCACAAGGCCTACGCCTCGCGGGAGGCCTTCGACGCGGCCATCGACGACGCCCTGGGCGAAGCCGGCGCCGACCTCGTCGCCCTGGCCGGCTTCATGCGCATCCAATCCCCGGGGTTCGTGCGCAAATGGCTGGGCCGGCAGCTCAACATCCACCCCTCGCTGCTGCCCCTGTTCAAAGGGCTGCATCCGCAACGCCAGGCCCTGCAGGCCGGCGTGCGCATCTCGGGTTGCAGCGTGCACTTCGTCACCGAGGAGATGGATGCCGGGCCGATCGTCGCACAGGCCGCGGTCGCCGTGCATGAGGGGGACACGGAGGATGCGCTGGCCGAGCGGATTCTCGTTGCCGAGCATAGGCTTTATCCCCAGGCGCTGAGCCTGGTGGCGTCCGGCCGGGCCCGTCTCGAAAACGGTCGTGTGGTGCTCGATGCGGTGATTAACTCGAGCGAGCTATTGTACTCGCCCAAGGCGTGAGCCGGGGGTTGGCAGCGCAACACCTTTGGAAAAATCGCCGCGGCGACAGCCTGGAACTGGACACGCTCACAAGGCCGGTGCTACCAGACCCCAAAGGCGACAAAAAACCCAATAGCGCCAGAAGATTGGTCGGGGAGGGGAATCTCATGCCGGTCGTGCGGGCCCGGCCTGCCACCAGCACTGTCGACATGGTGTTCGACGCCAAATCTATTCGCCTGCGGAGCCCGACGAGATGACCGCACCCGCCTCCCACATCCAGCAGCTCGGCGACGAATCCTCGGTGTGGTTCAAGCTGACGCCGCTGGCCAAGGGGCCGCAGAACCCCATGAAGGTGTTGATGCTGATGGCGGAACGCTACGGCGGCGTCATCCCCGTCAACATGGGTAACGAGCGCGTCGTGCTGCTGACCGAGCCCGAGCACTTCAAGCGCGTGCTGGTCACCAAGGCCGACGACTACATCAAGTATTTCGACGGCCTGAAGCCGATCTTCGGCAAGTCCATGATCACCCACGACGGCGCGCTGTGGCAGAAAATCCGCATGCCGCAGCAGCCGGCGTTCCACCCGGACATGTTCGCCGAGTACATCCCCTACTTCCTGGCGGCGATCCGCACCAAGATGGACATCTGGTCGAAGCTCGCCAAGACCGGTGAGACCGTCGAGATGGTCGAGCAGACCTGGACGCTGGCCGCCGACATGATCTGCAAGGCGCTGTTCGATCGCGACATGCCGTTCAATCCGCACTTCGTGTTCAAGTGCGTGAAAACCTACACCGACGTCATGAACCACAAGGCCATCCGCGACAAGAAGGTGGCCGGCGAGGAGTTCGAGATGTCGGAGCAGAACGCCGCCAAGGCCATGGAGGTATGGGCCGGCGTTCCCCCCGAGGTGTTCATCGCCGATCCGCGCGAGCAGCGCGAGCGCACGCTGCTCAAGATGATCGAGGCCGCGGTGGCCGACCCGACCATCCCGGAATTCGACCAGCAGCAGGCCATCGACGAACTCAAGCAGTACCTGTGGGCCGGCACCGAGACCACGGCGCTGACGCTGGCCTGGGCTCTCTACGAGACGGCCAAGAACCCGGAGGCCGCCGAGCGCATCCGCAAGGAAGGCGAGGCGGTATGCGGCGACCGCGAGCCGACCGCTGCGGACTATTCGGCGCTGGCCTATACCCGCGCGGTGATCCAGGAGACCATGCGGCTCTATCCGCCGATCTGGATGATGATGCGCGTGGCCGACAAGCCCGACGTCATCGACGGCAAGGAGATCCGCGTCGGCGACAAGGTGGCGCTGTTCGCCTACGGCGCGCATCACAGCCCGAAGTACTGGGAAGAGCCCGACACGTTCATGCCCGAGCGCTGGCTCGGTGATGCCGCCAAGAAGCGCAAGCCCTATACCTATCTGCCGTTCGGCGGGGGCAAGCGCTCGTGCATCGGCGGCGCCATGAGCCAGGTCGAGAACACGCTGGCCCTGTCGATCCTGCTGCGCCGCTTCCGGCCCGAGTACGTCGGCACCGAGCCGCCGGGCCTCAACGCCACCGTGACGCTGACCCCCAAGGGCGGCCTGCATTTCAAGATCCGCGAACTGAGCTAGTACCTTCCGAGGCCATGGGCGAAGCGGCCCGGCTGGTGCGCGCGTCCGATGAGCGTTTGGCTGTCGGCCATCTCGATTGGCGGCAAAAATAACCCCTCGGCCGAGGAGGCGACCAAGGGGCAGAGCGCCAGAAAACTTGATCTACTGGCGATGTCTCATCGCGGTCGCGAAGCTTCCGCTGCTGCTCGTCATGTTAGGGGTTAACACGGTGACGTGTCTGTGCAGCTGTCGTCGTACGACCTAAGGCACACTGCGACTTTATAAGCCATTGCAACGGCTAGATAACTGGCGCGACACTCCTCCAGTTCGCGAAGCCCGGAGCGAGCTATTTGCTGGCGCCTCGGCGGGTTGGCGATGGCTTAGTTCGGAAGTCGTATTCGGTGGCCGCATCGGGCCTGCCAGGACAGTGGAATGACAGGTTGGAAATGCCGAACCGGAAAGCCCCGCGACCCAAGACGGGGAAGCTGGGCCTCGACATTGATCCCGATGCCATCGACGCCAAGCGCGACGAGCAGCTGGCCGAAATCGAGAGAATCCGAACACGCCGCGGCAAGCTCGAGGGCTGCTCCAAGAACGCCTACCTGATGCTGACGCGCGGCTGGGGTCGCGCCAGCTGGCATGTGCGCGCCGAACTCCTCAAGGCGTCCGGCTGGATGCTGTACGTCGAGCGCCTGCGCGACATCTGGCCGGAGCTGTGAAGCGGCCGCCGTCAGGCTGTCGCCGGCTGCTGAGGCAATGCCGGCGTGCTCTTGCCTCCCCATCGCCGGTGCAGCCGATCGAGCAGCAGGTAGATGATCGGCGTCGTGTAGAGCGTCAGCACCTGCGATACGACCAGTCCGCCGATGATGGCGACGCCGAGCGGGCGCCGCAGCTCCGAGCCCGGACCTATGGCAAGCGCCAGCGGGATGGCGCCGAGCAGCGCCGCGAAGGTCGTCATGAGGATCGGCCGGAAGCGCTCGCGGGCCGCCTCCAGGATGGCGCGCTCCGGCGACAGGCCCTGGGTGCGCTCGGCCTCGAGCGCGAAATCGACCAGCATGATGCCGTTCTTCTTGACGATGCCGATCAGCAGGATGATGCCGATGAAGGCGATCACCGACAGCTCCATGCCGGCCATGCGCAGCGCGATCAGCGCACCGAGGCCGGCCGAGGGCAGCGTCGAGATGATGGTGATGGGGTGGGCCAGGCTCTCGTAGAGCACGCCCAGCACGATGTAGACCGCCAGCAGCGCGGCGACGATCAGCAGCACCTGCATGTTGCCCTGCTGGGCGAACGCCTTGGCGTCGCCGGCCGCCTCGGCTCGGATCGAGTCCGGCATCCTGAGCTCGGCGATGGCCTGCCGGATCGCGGTCTGCGCCTCGTCGAGCGTCATGTCGGCGGTCAGGCCGTAGCTGATGGTGACGGCCGGGAACGGTCCCTGATGGTTCACCACCAGCGGCGCCAGTATCCGGTCGATGGTGATGACGCTGGTCAAGCGGCAGCTGCGCGCCGTCGCGGCCCGGCACGTAGATGCGCTGCAGGTCGGTGGGGTCCTGCTGGAAGCGCGGGTCCACCTCGAGGATGACCCGATACTGGTTGCGCTGCGTGTAGATGACCGACACCTGCCGCTGCGCGAAGGCGTTGTTGAGCGCGTTGTTGATGTCCTGGATGCGCACGCCGAGCCGGGCCGCCGCCTGGCGGTTGATGGCGATGCTGGCCTGCAGGCCGCCCTGCTCGCGGTCGGTGGAGACATCGGTGAGGCCGGGGATGGCCGAGATCGCGTCCACCACCTTCGGCACCCAGGCGTAAAGATCGCCGATCTCGGGGCTCCACAGCGTGAACTGATAGTCGGAGTCGCTCTGCCGCGCGCCGACGCGGATGTCCTGGGCGGCGCCCAGGAACACGCTGATGCCGTTGACGCGGGCGAGCGAGCGGCGCATGCGATCGATGACGCGGGCCGTGGTCATGCCGTCGCGCTCGTTGAGCGGCTTCAGGGCGATGAACATGCGGCCGCGATTGACGGCCGCGTTGAAGCCGGATGCGCCCACCGAGGAGCCCACGTTGGCGACGGCGGGATCGGCCAGCACGATGTCGAGCGCCTCCTTCTGCAGCTTGGCCATGGCATCGAAGGAGATGTCGGTCGAGGCCCGGTGGAGGCGAAGATCAGGCCGGTGTCGTCGCGCGGGAAATAGCCCTTCGGGCTTTTGACGAACATGTTGACGGTCAGAACCACCGTGGCGATAGCGACGGTCAGCATCACCACGACATGGCGCACCGCGATCGCCAGCGTGAACATGTAGGCGCGCGTGGTCCAGCCGAGCACCGCCTCGACGATGCGATCGAGCCGGGTGGCGTCCTTGCTCGGGGCGGCGCGCACGAAATGCGCGCAGATCATCGGCGTCACCGTCAGCGAGACGACCAGCGACACGGCGATGGCAAACACCAGCGTGACCGAGAACTCCCGCAGCAGCCGGCCGACCACGCCGTCCATGAACAGCAGCGGGATGAACGCGGCGATCAGCGAGACGCTGATCGACACGACCGTGAAGCCGATCTGATGCGCGCCTTCCAGCGCCGCGCGCATCGGCGACATGCCCTTCTCGAGATTGCGGAACATGTTCTCGATCATGACGATGGCGTCGTCGACCACGAAGCCGACCGAGACGGCCAGCGCCATCAGCGTCAGGTTGTTGATCGAGAAGCCGGCCAGCCACATGGCCGCGCACGTGCCGGCCAGCGACAGGGGAACCGTGATGCCGGCGGCAATGGTGGGCGTGGGCCGGCGCAGGAAGACGTAGACCACCACCATCACCAGTGCGATGGACAGCCCAAGCGTGAGCTGCATGTCGAGGATGCTGGCGCGCAGCGTGGTGGTGCGATCCGACAGGATGGAGATGTCCATGCCGGCCGGAACCCAGCGCTTGATCTCCGGGATCAGCTCGAGGATGCGGTCGACCGTGTCGATGACGTTGGCATCGGCGCTCTTGACGATGGTCAGCAGGATGGCCGGCTGGCCGTTGAAGCTGGCGGCGGCGCGCGAGTTGCGCGTTCCCTGCTCGACGCTGGCCACGGCCGACAGGCGCACCACGTTGCCGCCGGCCGATTTGACGATGATGTTCTGGTAGTCCTCGATGGTGCGCAGCTGGCCGTTGGTCTCCAGCGCGATGACGTGCTTGTCGCCGTCGATGATGCCGAGCGGGGCGACGGCGTTGGCGCTGGTGATGGCGGCGCGCACGTCCTCGATGCTCATGCCCATCGACGCCAGCTGCATCGGATTGACGCGCACGCGGACGGCGGGCTGGTCGGCGCCGGCGACGGTCACCTCGGCCACGCCGTCGACCTGCGAGATGCGCTGGGCGATGACGGTGTCGGCCGCATCGTACATGTCGCTCGGCGCGATCGACTTGGAGGTCAGCGCCAGGATCAGGATGGGTGCCGCAGCCGGGTTCGACTTGCGGAAGTTGGGCAGCGAGGGCATGTCGGCCGGCAGGTCGGCGGCGGCCGCGTTGATGGCGGCCTGCACGTCCTGCGCCGCGCCCTCGATGTCGCGATTGAGGGCGAACTGGATGGCGATGCGCGTGCTGCCGAGCGAGTTGGTCGAGGTGATCTCGGTGACGCCGGCGATCTCGCCGAGCCGGCGCTCGAGCGGGGCTGCGACGCGGGCTGCCATCGTCTCCGGGTCGGCGCCGGGCAGGTTGGCGTTGACGCGGATGGTCGGGAACTCGACGGAAGGCAGGCTCGCCACCGGCAGGAAGCGATAGGCGACCAGCCCGAGCAGCATCAGGCCCATGGCCAGCAGCATGGTGCCGATCGGACGCTCGATGCAGGGCCGCGAGAAGTTCATGGCCTCATTCCGCCGGCTGCCGAACCCTGCCGGCCTCTTCGGGCACGTGGATCACGCCGTTGGAGCCCGGCGCCAGCCGCGCCCGCAACCGCTCCATGGCGAGGTAGATGACCGGCGTGGTGTAGAGGGTCAGCAGCTGGCTGAGCAGCAAGCCGCCGATGATGGTGACGCCGAGCGGGTTGCGCAGCTCCGAGCCGGTGCCGCCCTCCAGCGCCAGCGGCAGGGCGCCGAACAGGGCGGCCAGCGTCGTCATCATGATCGGCCGGAAGCGCAGCAGGCAGGCCTGCACGATCGAATCGCGCGGGCTCATGCCCTTGGTTCGCTCCGCCTCCAGCGCGAAGTCGATCATCATGATGGCGTTCTTCTTGACGATGCCCATCAGCAGGATGATGCCGATCAGCGCCACCATCGACAGGTCCATGCCGCACCACATCAGGGCGAGCAGCGCGCCGATGCCGGCCGAGGGCAGCGTGGTCAGGATGGTGAAGGGGTGCACGAAGCTCTCGTAGAGCACGCCCAGCACGATGTAGATGGTGATCACCGCGGCCAGGATCAGCCACGGCTGGCCGGCGAGCGACGTGGTGAACTCGTCGGCGTCGCCGGAGTAGCTGCCGGTTACCGACGTCGGCATGTCGATCTCCGCGCTGGCGGTGGAGATGGCCTGCACCGCATCGCTCAGCGAGGCGCCGTGCGCGAGGTTGAAGCTGAGGGTGACCGAGGGGAACTGGTCCTGGTGGTTGATGGCGAGCGGGGCGGTGCGGCGCTCGATCTTGGCGATGGCGCTCAACGGCACCTGGGCGCCGCCGCTGGCCGGCACGTAGAGCTTGGTGAGCGCGCTGGCGTCGCCCTGGTAGTGCGGCATGGCCTCCAGCACCACGCGGTACTGGTTGGCCTGCGCATAGATGGTCGAGATCTGGCGCTGGCCGAAGGCGTCGTTGAGCGCGTCGTTGACCGACTGCATGGAGATGCCGAGCCGGCTCGCCGTCTCGCGGTCGACGTTGACAAACGCGCGCAGGCCGCCCTCCTGGGCCTCGTTGACGACCTCGCGCAGCACCGGGGAGGTGCGCAGCTTGTCGGTCAGCTTGGCCGACCAGGTGGCAACGTCGGCGACGTCGCTGCCGACCAGCGTGTACTGGTACTGCGCGCGACTGGTGCGCGTACTGATCTGGATATCCTGCACCGGCTGGAAATACAGCGTGACGCCGGGGATGGCCGCAACGCTGGCCTGCAGGCGCTCGACGATCTGGGTGACGGTGGCCCGGCGCGCATCACGCGATTTCAGCACGATCTTGAGGTGGCCGGAGTTGGGCGTCGGGTTGATCGAGCTGACGCCGACCACGGTGACCACGCCCTCGACGTCCGGGTCGGTGCGCAGCGCGGTGGCGACGGTGCCCTGCAGGCGCTGCATCTCGGCGAAGGATACCTCGGGGCCGGCCTCCATGACCGCGTTGACGAGCCCGGTGTCCTGCGCCGGCAGGAAGCCCTTGGGCATGACCACATAGAGCCCGATGGTGATCACCACGGTGGCAGCCGTCGTCAGCAGCGTGGCGCGCTCGTGGCGCAGCACCCACTCGAGGCTGCGGTGGTAGCCGGCGATGATCCAGTCGAGCAGGCCATTGAAGCCGCGCGCCAGCAGGCCGCTCTTGGCCTCGTCCTCATGGCGCAGCATGCGCGAGCACATCATCGGCGTCAGCGTCAGCGACACGATCGCCGAGATCACCACCGCGATGGTGAGCGTGAGCGCAAATTCGCGGAACATGCGCCCCACCAGGCCCGTCATGAACAGCAGGGGGATGAACACGGCGATCAGCGACAGCGTCAGCGAGATGACGGTGAAGCCGATCTCGCGGGCGCCCTCCAGCGCCGCTTCCATGGGCTTCAGGCCCCGCTCGATGTGGCGGACGATGTTCTCGATCATGACGATCACGTCGTCGACGATGAAGCCGGTGCCGATGGTGAGCGCCATCAGCGACAGGTTGTTGAGGCTGAAGCCGCAGAACCACATCACGCCGAAGGTGGCGACCAGCGACAGCGGCAGGGCCACGCCGGCGATGATGGTGGCGCGGATGGTGCGCAGGAACATGAGCACGACCAGCACCACCAGCCCGGCGCTGAGCACCAGGGTAAACTGCACGTCGCGCACGGAGGCGCGAATGGTGCCGGTGCGGTCGGTCACCAGCGTCAGCTCAGCGCCGCTCGGGATGGAGCGCTGCAGCCGTGGCAACTCGGCGCGAATGCGCTGCACGGTCTCGATGACGTTGGCGCCCGGCTGGCGATGTACGTCGACGATCACGGCCGGGGTGTCGCGATACCAGCCGCCGACCTTAGTGTTCTCCAGGCTCTCGATGACCTGGGCGACGTCGCTCAACAGGACAGGGGCGTTGTTGCGATAGGCGACGATGACGGCCTTGTAGGCTTCCGCGCTGGTGATCTGGTCGTTGGCGGCAATGGTGTAGGACTGGAACGGGCCGTCCAGCGAGCCCTTCGGGCCGGACACATTGGCTGCCACGATGGCGTTGCGCAGGTCGGCCATGGACAGGCCGTAGGAGGCGAGCCTGGCGAGATCGGCCTGGATGCGCACCGCGGGCTTGATGCCGCCCTCGACCGACACGTGGCCCACGCCCGGCACGGAGCTCAGCCGCTGCGTCATGAGCGTATCGGCGAGATCGCTCAGGTTGCGCAGGGGGATGGTCTTGGAGGTCAGCGCCAGGGTGATGATCGGCGCATCGGCCGGGTTCACCTTCGAGTAGGTCGGCGGGTAGGGCAGATTACGCGGCAGCGTGGAGCCCGCCGCGTTGATGGCCGACTGCACGTCCTGCGCGGCGGCATCGATGTCGCGATTGAGCACGAACTGCAGCGTGATCTGGCTGATGCCGTAGGACGACGACGAGGTCATGGTGGCGAGCGCGGGGATCTGCCCGAGCTGCCGTTCCAGCGGCGCCGTCACCAGGTTGGCGGTGGTCTCAGGATTGGCGCCCGGAAGCTGCGTCGTCACCTGGATGGTCGGGAAGTCGACCTGCGGCAGCGACGAGACCGGCAGCAGCCAGTAGCCCAGCGCGCCGCCCAGCAGCACGGCAATGCCGAGCAGCGATGTGGCTATTGGACGCCGGATGAAAGGCGAGGAGACGCTCATTGAGTCGTGCTGCCGTCGGCCTTGCGTGCTTCGGCTTCGCTTCGCTTGCCGCCGCGAGCCGCCGAGGTTGCAACCTTGCAGGCGTCCGACAGATTGGCGGCATTGGCCTGCAGGCAGCTGCGGGCCTCGCGCCGCTCGGTGTTCGGGCACAGCTTGGCGATGTCGTCAGCGCAGGCGGTGCGCACGCTGACGCGCGCCTCCGACATGGTCTGCGGCTTGGTGTCCGCCTTGGCTTCAGGCTCGCCCGACTTCTGCTCCTCGGGCTTGGCAACGGTGACGCGTGAGCCTTCCTTGAGGCGGGCGAACCCGGTGGTGACGACGCGCTCGCCGTCGCCGAGGCCCTTGGCGATCACGGCGTCGGTCTCGTTCTGCATGGTGACGGCGACAGGGCGCATGGTGACCTTGTCGTCGGACTGCACGACATAGGCGAACGCGCCGTTCGGACCCCGCTGCACCGACTGGGTGGGTATGACGACCACCTGCTTCAGCGTGTCGATCAGCAGGCGCACGTTGACGAACTGCCCGGGCCAGAGCTGCAGGTTCGTGTTGGGGAACTCGGCCTTCATGCGGATCGTGCCGGTGGTGGAATCGACCTGGTTGTCGACCACCTGCAGCGTGCCGCGATCGAGCGCGGTGCGGCCGTCGGAGTCGAGGGCTTCGACGCTCACCGGCCCGCCGCGCATGGCCTGGTTGACCTGGTTCAGCTGCTGCTGGGGCAGCGTGAACAGCACGGAGATCGGACGCACCTCGGTGATGACGACGAGGCCGGCGTCGGAGGCGCGCACGAGGTTGCCTTCGTCCACCATGCGGATGCCGACGCGGCCGTCGATCGGCGACACGATGGTGGTGTAGTCGAGGTAGGCCTTGGCGTTGGCGATGGCCGCGTCGTCCTGCTTGACCTGGGCGGTCAGCTGGGCGACCAGCGCGCGCTGCGTGTCGATGGTCTTTTGCGCCACCACATTGCCGCCCAGCGAGCTGTAGCGTTCGAGGTCGCGCTTGGCGTTCTCGAGCAGGGATTCGTCGAGGGCCTTCTTGGCCACGGCCTGGTCGAGCTGGGCCTGGTAGGTGGCAGGATCGATCTTGGCCAGCACGTCGCCGCGCTTGACGTCCTGCCCTTCCTTGAAATTGAGCGACATGATGCGGCCGTCGACCTGCGGCCGCACCGTCACGAGGTTGCGGGCCTTGGCCGTGCCGACGCCGTTGAGGTAGACCGGCATGTCGCCAAGGCGGGCGGGAGACGCCAGCACCGGCACGGGCCCGTCTCCGCCACCCCGGGCGCGACGGCCGCCGCCCATCTTCTCCTGCACGCTCGGCAGCATGATCACGTGGGCAACGCCGGCGACGATGGCGCAGATCACGGCCAGGGCGAAGAGCCTCTTGAGCAGCCTCGTCACTTTGCTTCCTTTCACACGCAGCCGGCGGGCCGGAGCCGCTTATTTTGCGGCCTTAACCTCGATCAAGAACGCGCTGGCCAGGCGCGAACCGTCGGTTCCAAGGTTCTATCAGCATCGTGATGGACACGACAGCGCCGGAGCAGGTGGTTTCCTGCCCCGGCGCTGTTGCGATAAGCTGATGGTGCGGCTGGCTATTTGGCCGGGTTGTTGGCGGCCGCCCGCTCGGCTCTGGCAGCTGCCCGCTCGGCCCGGGCGGCCTTGCAGGTATCCGAAAGCTGAGACGCGTTGGTGTCGAGGCAGGAGCGGACGGCACCCTTGGCCTGCTCCACGTTGGCGCAGAACTTTTGCACATCGCTAGCACAAGCGGCGCGGTACTTCTCGCGGGCCTCGGCGCGAGCGTCGCTGGAGGCCGCCGTATCGGCGTTCTGCGGCGTCGTGCTCTGGGCGACGGCGGCGAACGAGAGCACGGACAGCGCCAACGCGATGCCAACGGTTCTGAAATTCATGCTTGTTTTCTCCTTGGTGCAGTCGGCGTGATGCTGCGTCGAGACACGCTCTCGACTGAGCCAGGAGAACGCGGTGCCGTTGGTTGATCCGTCGCAGAGCACCGATCAGGAGAGGCCAAATGCAGCGAGGGCCGCCTTGCGGCAGCCCTCGCGCTTCACGTGTCTCGTTGCAGCAAGTTTTACTGCAGTCCCTCGACGCAGACCGTCGCCGAGCTGATGCGTTGCTTGGCGATGATGTCGACGGGGTTGACGGCAGTGCGATACGTCATGTCGACGCGATCGATGGAGCGCTCCCACCCTCTCAGGTCCAGCGGCCGGGTGCGATCGCCGGCGCGAATGAGGTTGCGCACGCGAATGTCGTCGGGCTCGCCGTTGCCATAGATGACCTTGAGGTCGAGCATCTCGACGTCGGCGTCACGCACGTGCAACCGGATCGCCTTGAAGCGGCCCTCGCGCCGGCCGACGCGGACCGAGTCGCGGTCCTTGCCGAACAGGGAGACGCGCTGGCAGCCCAGCTCTTCCCAGTCACGGCCACGGTCTGCGCCGGGACCCGGCCGGTCGGGCCTGTCGGGGCGCGGGCCGCCGAAGCGCGACGGCTCGCCGAATACCCGGATGACGGCCTGGCCGCGGAAGTTCGGACGCGAGCGATAGACCATCTCGATGCGCTGGATGTAGCTGCGCTCGCCCCTGAGATCGATCGGCAGGTCGTCGCCTTGCCGGATCAGCTGGTCGACGCGGAAGTCCTCGCCGAAGCCGTTGAAGTAGACGAGGCGGATCGACATCATGTGCACATCGTTGTTGTCGGCAATGAAGTGCAGCGTGCGGAATCGCCGGTCGCGATACCAGTCCTCGCCCTGGCCGATCCTGATGACGTCGCGGTCGACGCCGAAGCCGACGTCCTTCTCGCCAAGCAACACCCAGCCGCGGTCGCGTTCACGCTCGCGCCAGCGCTGCGCCAGCGCATCGCTGGCGAGCACTCCCGTCAGCACCAGCGCCGTCGCCAGTGCCGCAACTATCCTGCCATACATGGAACGTCTCTCCCTGAATTGAGCAAAGCTCAAAGCAATCGCACGGTGCGGCAGCATTCGGCCGCCATCGCGGCATGAAAATGGCCGAGCGGCGGTGATTTTCCAAACCGCGGATGAACGGCGCGACGGCGGGCCGCACGCTGGTCAGCAGGCCGTTGAAATCACTGGCGGATGATGTCTGCGGTGCGCTGCACCAATGCCGGCGGCGGGCAAACACGACGCCACGCCGCAGCGTCTATATGCGTCTAGAGCGGTGGCTTGGACACAAGCGGAAGAGCATGGCGCAAGCCCATCACGAGCAATGTTCAGACCACGAACTGGGCCGCACCCCTTGCCATCCGTCCACGTCGCTTATGTCGAAGTGACCGGGCCTAGCCGCCCCGCGCCGGCAAGCTCCTGCGTCCCGCGAACACGACGCCGCGCCGCAGGGCGAAGACCACCAGGAAGCTCACGCCGACCGCCAGAATTTTGGCCGGCAGCAGCGGCATGCCGCCGAAGTCGACGGTGACGGCAATGACGAGTGCGGTGATCGCCATGCCGGCCAAGCCGCTGAGTGCAAATTCGGCAACCAGGCGGGACTGGCCCTTGTGCGCGGCTGCCGCGTCGAACACGAAGCGCACCGACAGCATGTAGTGCAGCGCGAGCCCGCAGGCATAGCCGATGGCGCCGGCCAGCGCGCCCGCCATGCCGCCGGCGGCGAGCAGCAGGTAGACGGCGAAGTCGAGAACGAGCGCGAGCGCGCTGACGAGCGTGTAGCGCGACAGCTGCGGCAGCGAGGCCGAGCACCGGCTCGACGATCGGTGCGAGCCGAGGTGGCAACCAGGCGCGCAGCGTATCGCCGTGTTCAGGACGCATGTGCCGACGTCCGGCTGGGAGTGAAACGCGTGCTGCGCATCGCCATCCACTCACGCCGCTCCGACACGCTGCGGCACCAGCCGCTCGCTGCCGAGCGCCTCGCGCACACCGGCTTCGCCGGCCTCGTGGTACTCGGCGTCCTCGTTGACGTTCCACACGTCGTAGATGTTGCTGCCGGCCACGATGTTGCGCACCGTCAGCATGGCGGTCATCATGGCGTGGTCCTGGTTGTTGTACTTGTGCATGCCGTTGCGGCCGACCAGGTGCAGCGTCGGAAATTTCTGCGCGAGCTCGGTGCGGATGGTCTCGACGTTGGCTTTGTAGCCCTCGTCGTAGACGGGATAGGCCTTCTTCTGGCGCACCACGCAGCCGTCCTTGATGTCGTTCCACTCGGCGAGGCCGATCTGCTCCAGCTCCTTCTTGGCGAGGCCGATCAGCTCGCCGTCGGTGGCGTTCCACAGGCCGTCGCCCTCGAAGCAGAAGTACTCGAGGCCGAGGCACGACTGATCGGGGTTGGGCACCATCTCCGGCGACCAGGAGCGGAAGTTCTGGATGCGGCCGACTTTGACGGCCGGCTCGTGGATGTAGATCCAGTTGTCGGGGAACAGGTCCGGCTTCTCGACGATCAGGGCGACCGTGATGAAGTCGCGATAGCGCAGCTTGTCGGCGGCGGCCTTGCATCGCGGCTCCGGCGAAAGGCCGGCCAGCAGCTCGCGGATCGGGGCCGAGGAGATGACGTGACTGCGCCGTGAAGGAGCTCGTCTCGCCCGAGCTCGTTGCGCGCGGTAGATCGCCCATAGCTTGTCGTGGCTCGTCCCAGCGCAGGCTCTCCAGCGTGGTGCCCATGTGGATCTCGCCGTCCTGCTCGCGCACCTTGCGGGCGGCTGCGTCCCACATCATGCCGGGGCCGCGGCGCGGATACTGGAAGCTGTCGATCAGGGTCTTGATGACCTCGCCGTTGGCCTTGGTGGCGGGCCCCTTCTTGGCCGGCAACAGCGAGGCGCGGAGCGCGTGCGACATGGCCGTCCACAGGTCGAGGCCCTTGATGCGCTGGGCGGCCCAATCGGCCGAGATCTCGTCGCAGCTCATGCCCCACACCTTCTCGGTGTAGGTCTTGAAGAAGATCGAGAACAGCCGCTCGCCGAACTGATTGGCCACCCACTCGTGGAAGGTGACGGGCTTCTCGTTGGGGAAGGCCTGCTTGTACATGAAGGAGAGCACGCACATGGCGCTCTCGACGGGGCCGAGGTTGGTGAGCGCCTCGAAGGCCTTCAGCGGATAGGAGAAGTAGTTGCCGTTGTAGTAGATGCGCGACATGCGCGGGCGGCTGATGAAGTCGTCGGGCAGGATCTCGTTCCAGAGGTCCACCACCTCCTTCGACTTGGAGAAGAAGCGGTGGCCGCCGATGTCGAACAGGAAGTTCTTGTAGCTGGCGGTGCGGCTGATGCCGCCGACGTAGTGCGGATCGGCTTCGATGACCGTGGTCGAGATGCCCTGCTTGGTGAGCAGATAGGCCGCGGTCAGGCCGGCCGGGCCGGCGCCGATCACGAACACGTCGGAATGAGACATCGGTCCACCTCGATAACGGGCCAGCGCCGCACGCTTCGGACGGCGGTCCTGTTCTTCTGGCCGACGGCGTCCCGTGCATTCCCAGCGGCCGCCGACGCTAGGTAGAAAGATTGAATAAATTCTTTCGCATCGGACTCACGGGAGCTTCTGCGCAGAAAGGTTCGGGTGACGAAGAAACCGTGCTTAACGGGGCCCTAAGCCCACTCCCGTAGGCTCCACGAAAAGTCGCAGGGGCGCAGCACATGGCGTTGCAGGTTTCGGAGCCGGGTGTGCCGAGCGGGAGCGTTCCTGGCGGTCCGCGTTGAGCCGGCGTAGCCGCCATGCCGGCTGCCTGGTGTGCGCTGGCGACGGCGCTGCTGTTCGTGCTGCTGCCGGAGAGCGGGCCGGCGGCGCTGTCGAACTGGCTGGGCGACACGGACGATGCGGTTCGCCTTGTCACGGTGCGCGAGCTGCTGGCTGGCGCGCCGTGGTTCGACACCACGCTGCCGCGCATCGGCGCACCCGAGCCGCTGGTCTCGCACTGGTCGCGGCTGATCGATGCGCCGCTTGCGCTGTTGATGCTCCTTCTCCGGCCGCTGTTTGGCGCGCAAGGCGCCGAGATCGCAACGCGCATGGTGTGGCCGGCGCTGCTGTTCTTCATCCTGCAGCTGATGATCTCCAGAGAAGCTTTCCGCCGCGCCGGCCTATGGGCGTGCGTATTCGCGGTGGCGCTGCCGGTGCTGTCGGTGATGCCGCTGGTGCAGTTCAGGCCGGGCCGCATCGACCATCACAACGTGCAGATCCTGTGTGCGGTGGCCGGCCTGATGTACCTGGTGCGCAGCCTGGAGGAGGAGCGCGTCGGCTGGATCGCGGGCGCGCTGATCGGCCTCGGGCTTGCGGTCGGCTACGAGGCGATCGGGCTGGTGGTGCCGGCGCTGGGGCTGGCGGCCATCGTCGCGCTTGTGGGAAGGGCGCGGCATCGGCGGCGTTGCGCGCGCCGCTACGGCAGCGGCCGGCGTGTTGCTGGCGGCGCTGGTCGTGACGGTGCACCCATCGCACTGGTTCGTCATGCATTGCGATGCGCTGTCGCTCAATCTGCCGCTGCTCGCCGGCTGCTGCGCGGCGGGTCTGTGGGCCGCGCTGCGCATGCCGGATCGCGTGGGTGCCGGCGGCCGGCTCGGCGTGGCGGGGCTGTGCGCGGCATCGGGAGCGGTGCTCTACGGCCTGATCGAGCCGGCCTGCCTGCTGGGGCCGTTCGGCCAGGTCAATCCGGCGCTCAAGGCGATCTGGCTCGACCGGGTGATGGAGAGCAAGAGCATCCTGTCGTTCGGCGACAACCAATATGCGCCGATGCTGGCGTTCGTGGCGTTCGTGGTGGCGGGCATCGTCGCGCAATTCGCGATCTGGCGGGCGCGGCCCACCACCTCGAACGCGCTGGCGACGGCGATGATCGTGCTGGCCGCCATGCTCGGCTGCTGGCAGATCAAGCTGATGCTGTACGCGAGCTGGCTGGCGGTGCTGCCGCTCGCCGTGTTCGCGGCAAGGCTGGAGCGGCTCGGCTCGCTGACCGCGCCGGCGGCGGGCGTTTGCGTGGTCCTGCTGCTGAACCAGTCGACGCTGGCGGGCGTGTTCGAGGCGGGCGAGGTCGTCGTGCGCACGGTGGTCGGCGCGCCTGTGGCCGAGGCCGACCAGCCGGACGTCGGCAAGGAGTGCGCGCGCACCAGCAATATCGCGCGCCTGGCGGACCTGCCGCCGGGGCTCGATCGCGGCCAACATCGACCTCGGCCCGCACATCGTGGCGATGACGCCGCATCGCGTGGTGGCGGCGCCGTATCATCGCCTCGACAAGGGCATCCTGGCCGGCCACGCGATCCTGCATGGCACGCCGGAGGAGGCCGAGCGCGTGGCGCGGTCGCTGGGCGTCAGCTACATCGTGCTGTGCGGTGCGACGAACGCCTGCCGGCGCCAAGCCGGCGTCGGGCGGCAAGTACCCGGACTCGCTGCGCGCCCGCCTGATGCGCGGCGAGCCGATCGGGTTCCTGCGAGGAGATCGCGCCGGCCGCCGACAAGCCGATCCGCGTCTGGCGCGTGCTGCCGGCGGGCTGATGACGCAGGGGCGGCCGCTGTCGAGGGCGGCATTTGTTAGAGCACTGAAGGCTTCGTCCTGCTCGTATGCCGTCGGGTCACTCGGTAGATCTCAATGCGAATTCTGTTCTTTCCGGGCGGCAGCTTCGTTGGCGGCGTCGAGACCGGGACGCTCGCTCTGATGCGTGAGCTGAAGGCGCAGGGCCACCAGTGCTACGTGATCGTGAGCGGATGGAACGACGGCCAATACCCTGCAAAACTCGCCGAAGCAAATCTCCGCACCAAAGCGTGAAGCTCGGACGTCTTTACATTTCAAGGCCACGGTGGACTTTGGACGGACTGGCAAACCTCCCGCTCGCCCGGCGGCAATTGCTTGAGGTCATTGCGACCTTCCGGCCGGATGTAATGGTGCCCTGACGGGCGTCGAATTCGCATTGACGGTCATGCATGTGGCACCGAGGGGTGTGCCATACATCATGCATCTGCAGGATTTGCCGAACAAACATTGGAGCACATGGCTCGGGCAGGCACGTACTCGGTCGCGCGATCGGCGTCGTGGCAATCTCCGATTTCGTGTGCACGCGCGTCGCGGACGTGCTGGGGAGCAGTCTGCCGGTCCGGACGGTACGCAACGGATTGCCGAAGTCCGAGCCGCTATCCAGGTCGCCATTCGCAAAGCTGCGCGCGGGTATCGTCGGGCAATGCTGGAGCGCAAGCGACATAGCGTGCTCATCGATGCGATCGGACTTGCTTGACCGAGCGTACGCAAGCGGATCGAAGTGCGGATCTATGGACCGGATAGTTCCGGTTACGCCGATGAGATGAAGAAGCGGATTGAGCAGGCAGGGCTGGTCGACCATTTCCGCTGGATGGGGTTCGTCTCCTCACAAGCCGAGATTTATCGAAACATCGATGTGCTTGTGGCGCCTGCGGTGGAGGAGCCCTACGGCATGACCGTATTGGAAGCGGGCAGCTATCGGATTGCCGGTTGTCGCCGCACGATCCGGGGGTCATCCCGAAATGGTCGAGGACGGCGTGACCGGGCTGCTGGTGCCGCCCGATGATCCGAAGGCGCTGGCGCAGGCGCTGGAATGTCTGCTCGACGAGGACCTGCGCGCGGCCTTGGGAGAGCGGGCGCGCCAGCATATCTCGAGCAACTTCACGGTGAAGGCCATGGCCGAAAAGTACGTCGGCGCGATCAAGTCGTTCGGCGTGCGCGGCACCAACTGACCCGGCGGTCGACGCAACTCACACGCAGCGGCCGCCGTCGACCTCCAGCGCGACGCCGGTGATCATGCTGCTGTCGGGCGAGGCCAGGAACAGCGCGGCGTTGGCGATGTCGGCGGGCGTCGAGAAGCGGCCGAGCGGAATGGAGGCCAGGAACTTGGCGCGGTTCTCCGGCGTGTCCTTCATGCCCATGAACTGCTCCAGCATGCCGGTCTCGCCGATCACCGGGTTGATGGCGCACACGCGGATGTTCTTGGGCGCCAGCTCGGCCGCCATCGACTTGGTCAGGATGATCGCCGCGCCCTTCGAGCCGTTGTACCAGGTGAGGCCGGGACGCGGGCGCACGCCGGCGGTCGATGCGGTGTTGATGATCACGCCGCCGCCGCGCTTCTCCATCTCCGGCACGCACGCCAGCGCGGCGAGGTAGATCGCCTTCACGTTGACGTCGTAGATGCGGTCGAACTCCTCCTCGGTGACGTCCAGCATCGGCTGGTTCTTGTGCGTGTAGCCGGCGTTGTTGACCATGATGTCGACGCCGCCGAAGGTCTTCACCGCCTCGCCGATCATGGCGTCGACCTCGGCCCGCTTGGACACGTCGACCGCGACATGCGCGGCGGCCTTGCCGATGCCCTGCGCCACCTCGCGCGCGCCCTGGCCGTTGATGTCGGCCACCAGCACCTTGGCGCCTTCCCTGGCGTACACCTCGCAGATGGCGCGGCCGAAGCCCGACGCACCGCCGGTGACGACTGCGACCTTGTCCTTGAGCTTCATGGCTGGGCCTCCCGCTGCTGGCGTTGTCCCACTTTAGCGCGCGGCCCGAGGCCGGGAAGGCGCAATCTCGCTCGGTTCGCGGAACCGTGACCTTCGCCGCTGCGTTGACGCCCTGCACGCGTGAGCGGACAGAGGTAAATGGCCAAGCCCAAACCCAAAGACGACAAGACCCAGCTTCCCACGCACGGCGCAGCCGTGCTGCCGAGCGTGCGCGTCGACAGCTATAACGTCGAGGTTCAGGACGAGGACGGATTCCTGGGCGACAAGGCCAGCAAGGGCGCGTTCGCGGAGATCCTCGACAAGTGGCGCAAGGTGCTGAAGGAGGGCGACGCGGACCCCCTCGGCGACAAGCCGACCGACGAGGTGAGCAAGAAGAAGCTCGCGCAGATGCTGACCGAGGGCGAGCCGGAGGCGGCAGCCATGGTGCAGAGCGCGGTGGAGGAGTTCGCGCAGCAGCTGGCGCAGGTGATCCGCCGCTTCCTGCGCGTGAAGGCGTGGCGCGACACCGAATGCCTGGTGATCGGCGGCGGGTTCAGCGGCAACCGCCTGGGTGAGCTGGCGGTCGCGCGCGCCGGCCTGCTCCTCAAGGCGGAAGACATCCCGGTCGAGCTGGAGCTGATCCGCAACGACCCCGATGAGGCCGGGCTGCTGGGTGCGGCGCATCTGCTGCCAGCCTGGATGCTGAAAGGATACGACGGCATCCTGGCGGTCGACGTCGGCGGCAGCAACATTCGCGCCGGCATCGTCGAACTCAACATCTCCAAGAACGCCGACCTGTCCAAGGCGCGCGTGGTGCACTTCGAGCTGTGGCGCCACAGCGACGACGAGGACGTGAAGCGCGACGATGCCGTGGAACGGCTCGCCGAGATGCTGAACGGCCTGCTCGACTGGGCCAAGCGCAACAAGCTGTCGCTCGCTCCGGTGATCGGGGTCGGCTGCCCGGGCGTGATCCACGAGGATGGGTCGATCGCGCGCGGCGCGCAGAACCTGCCCGGCAACTGGGAGAGCAGCCGCTTCAATCTGCCGGCGAGCATCGCCGAGCATGTGCCGCGCATCGGCGATCATGAGACGCTGGTGGTCATGCACAACGATGCGGTCGTGCAGGGCCTGAGCGAGCTGCCTTACATGAAGGACCGCACCCGCTGGGGTGCCCTGACCATCGGCACCGGCCTCGGCAACGCGCGCTTCACCAATCGTAACGCCGAGACGAACGGCAAGGACTGATCAAGCCGACTCGCCCAGCTTCCTGGCCTCGGCGCGATAGGGGCTTGCCTTGTAGGCGCCGAGAACCTTGAGCTCGGTGCAGAAGAACGACAGCTCTTCCAGGGCGCGCGCCACCGGCGGATCGTCGGGATGGCCTTCGACGTCGGCGTAGAACACGGTGGCGACGAAGCGGCCGTCGATCTGGTAGCTTTCGAGCTTGGTCATGTTGACGCCGTTGGTGGCAAAGCCCCCCATCGCCTTGTAGAGCGCGGCCGGCACGTTGCGCACGCGGAAGATGAAGGTGGTGACGATCGGCCCGTCCCCGGCGGTAGCGTTGTCGGCCGTATCAGCGAGCACGACGAACCGCGTCGTATTGTGCTTCTCGTCCTCGATGTCGCGCATCAGGATCTTGAGGCCGTAGATCTCCGCCGCCAGCGAGGAAGCGATCGCGGCCAGCGAGAGATCCTTCGACTCCGAGACCATGCGGGCCGAGCCCGCCGTGTCGGCCTCCGGCACCGGCGCCACGCCGAGCTTGCGCAAAGTGTTGCGGCACTGCCCGAGTGCCTGCGTGTGCGACAGGGCCTTCTTGACCGTGAGCAGCGAGGCGTTCGGCAGCGCCATCAACTGATGGCGCACGCGCAGGAAATGCTCGCCAACGATGTGCAGTCCCGCGCTCGGCAGCAGGTGATGGATGTCCGCCACCCGCCCGGCCACCGAGTTCTCGATCGGGATCATGGCGTAGCGGGCTTCGCCACCCTTCACCGCCGCCAGCGCATCTTCGAACGTGGCGCACGCGATCGGCTCGCAATCCGGAAACACCTCGAGGGACGCCAGGTGCGAGTTGGCACCGGGCTCGCCCTGGTAGGACACGCGCATGCCAACCGGCGCGCTTGCGCTCGATGTCGGCCGCGCGCTGCGACTTGGCCGGAGTTGCCGGCTGTTTGGTCTTGCGGTCTGCCATGAGAAGACGTGCGTGGTGAGAGGAAGCGGCGGAAGCCTCTGCAGTCAAGCGAGCAGACGACGGGCGCGCTCAAGGTCGTCGGGAGTATCGACGCCGAGCGGAACCGTGTCAACGAGCGTCACGTCGATGCGCATGCCGTCCTCGAGCGCGCGCAGCTGCTCGAGCCGCTCGCGTTTCTCGAGCGTGGAAGGCCGCAGCGCGACGAAGCGCTCGAGCGCCGAGCGGCGAAACCCATAGATGCCGATGTGATGGTAGAGCGGGCCTTCGCCGTACGGGGCGGTGGCGCGCGTGAACAGCAGGGCGCGCAGACGGCGCGGCACGCCGGTGGGTGTGCCGACCACCTTCACGACGTTGGGGTTGGTGCGCTCGGCCGGGTCGGTGATCTCCGCGGCGATGGTGGAGATATGCGGCCCCTTGTCGAACAGGGGCGCCAGGCAATCGCGCGCCAGGCGCGCCTCCAGGGTCGGCAGGTCGCCCTGCAGGTTGAGAATGATGTCGAAGTCGCCTTCCGGGTCGATCTTGTTGACGGCCTCGAAGACGCGATCGGAGCCGGTGGCATGATCCGCTCGCGTCATGACCGCTTCCCCGCCGGCGGCGGCGATGGCCGCCATGATCTCCGGAGCGTCGGTTGCAACCACCACGCGGCCGGTCTCGGCCGCCATCGCCCGACGCCACACGTGCACGATCATCGGCACGCCATGGATGTCGGCGAGCGGCTTGTTGGGCAGTCGTGTCGACTGCATGCGGGCCGGTATGACCACAAGCGTGCGTTGCATGAGAGTCAGGCGTATCCCAACGGTGGCAATTTGGGGTTGCGTAGCAGGAAGCCGCGCGCGTTTCACCCACTTTTGCGACGATGATTGGGTTGGGGGCCTCGGTTCAACTGCAAGTTGGATCGGGTATTTGGGCCACGCTGTTTCGCCGATGTGACAGTGCCCGGTTGCCCCCGGTTGCCGACGACTCGCGACTCACACTAGCGATTTCGCTCTGATGGGGCCATCAGAACCTGAAACCTGCACTGCCCATGAAAATGACCGAAATCTGCCCCTCCTCCCGTGTCGCCATCGAGCTGGATGCGCTGCGGCGCTACATGGATGCCAATGCCGAGCGGATCGAGCACGTGGCGGCCTTCATGTGTCGCGGCAGGGACGCCATCGCACCGCGCGATGCGTTCGAGCAAGCCGGCCGGCTGGACCACAAGCTGGCGATCTGCGAGCGCCGGCTGGATCGGCTGCAGCAGGTGCCCCGCGTTTAGCGGGTCGCGCCGCCGCCGACATTAAGCAGCGGCTTTTTGGATTTGACGAAATGTCCCGGCAGCACCTGCGCGGCGAGCGTCATCGCGCAAACGCATCAACGCACACTTCGCGCAGGGCGCGCAGCGCATCCAGAATGCGTGTGCCGATGGACCAATTCATTTTTTGCAGGAGTTGTTGAAGCTCCCACACGCGATCGTCCAGAAGCCGCGCGCCCTCAGTCGCTCGAACCAGCTTGGCGCGTTCTGCTTCGAGATCCCTGGTCAGGCCGGCGATCGTCATCTTGAGATGCTGGATCTCCTGCTCCGGCGTGCCGAACTCAGGTCCGACCACGGGATAGTGCAGGTCATGGCCGTTGCGCGCGCTCGTATACGACGCCTGCTTGTCGTTCACAGGTCAGATCCCAGGGGTAGACGTTGCCGTGCCAAGGAGCCAGCCGTCGGTGCGCTACGCATACAGCCCGATCAGATCGGCTCAACTCAGCTAACCATCATAAGAAACATATGATCGGCAGCCCGTCAAAAGCTATAGGAAGATCACCGGCTTATTATTATTTCGGTGTGTCGCGAAAATTCTATCGCGGATTGCAAACAATCGAGTTTCTACGGCGCGGACGGGAATTGTGCGATTGAGGCATTAATCGGCAGATAGTGGAACGCACATATACAAATGCGGCAATCACTGTGCCGTCGATAACACAAATGGATTTCGGCTTACTCCGCTTCTTTCGTTCTGCCGGGATGATGAGGGGGTCATTCGACAGCGCTGCTCTCGGCTCGATCGCGCGTGCGTGCGCAACCGCAGCCGAGCTAGCGTCGAGGATCGCGCTTGCGCCGATCCTTGCGCAGGTTGCACGCCATCCTTGCGCGCTTCGCCGGCCGTGCATGAGGTGCTGCAACGGCGTCCGGCGTTCGGCGCTCTGACGCCGTAGCCGCCGGGTGACAATTCGCCTCGGGCGTCGCTGGTGGAACGTCCCCGAGTTCGGTTGCAAGCCGATCGCGAAACCCTATATTGGCCGCCGGTTGGCGGGGCGCGCCGCCGGCCTCGGCAATGGGGAAACGCGGTCGCATGGACGCTTTCGAACTCAACAAGATCGCAGGCGCCGTGCTGACGGCCTTGCTGGTGGTCTTCGGCAGCAAGACGCTGCTCGACATCGTCGTCAAAGAGCACAAGCCCGAGAAGGCCGGCTGGGCCCTGCCGATCACGGAGGCCCCGACCTCGAGTGCTGCGACCCAGGCTGCCCCCTTCGATCCGGCCAACGTCTTGGCATTGCTGCCCAAAGCCAGCGCCGACGGCGGCCAGGACGTGTTCAAGCGCTGCCTGCAATGCCACACGCCCGACAAGGGCGGCCGCAATCTGGTCGGCCCCAATCTGTGGGGCGTGATCGGCCGCAAGGTCGCAGTGGCTGGCGGCTTCCCGTATTCGGACGCCATGAAGACCAAGGGCGGCGATTGGGACTGGGCGCACCTCGCCGCGTACCTGCACGACCCCAAGGTGGCGATCCCCGGCAACAAGATGGCGTTCCCCGGCATCAAGGATGACGCCGAGCTTGCCGATCTGCTGGTCTACATGCGCAAGCTGGCCGACACGCCTGCTGCACTGCCGAAGTAGCCGCTGGCCCCGGACCGTGCCGGAATGCCGGCTGACGGCCTCTAATGCGCTGATTTTCATGGAGTTTTCCGAGGCGCTCTCGGATGACCAAGGATTAATTTGGCGCTCCGTTCCCTCCCCGGCATAGTCGTTGCACACTGATGGCTCAGACTGATGGCGTACACGGGTGGCGCTCAGTGGCGGCTCGTGTCCCGTCCGCAGCCTGATCCTTGGGAGGAACAGACCAAGCATGCCCCGCCATAGCCTCCTTGCCGGTACCGCGGTTGCGCTTTTCCTGGCTTGCGGCGGTGCCGCCGCGCTGGCATCCGACGCCTCCCCCAAGCATCATGCCTTGTCGCTGGTGGGCGAGCCGAAATACGGCGCGGACTTCAAGCACTTCGATTGGGTCAATCCGAACGCCCCGAAGGGCGGCGCGCTCCGGCAATTCGCCGAAGGATCATTCGACAGCGTCAATCCGTTCAGCTTCAAGGGCCAGAAGGCCTCCGAACTCGGGCTGCTCTACGATTCGCTGATGGTCGACAGCGCTGACGAGGCATCGACCCAGTATTGCCTGATCTGCGAGTGGGTGTCCTATCCGGCCGACTTCTCCTCGGTGACCTTCAAGCTGCGCCCCGAGGCGCGCTTCCAGGACGGCAAGCCGATCACGGCCGATGATGTGATCTACTCGCTCGAGGCACAGAAGAAGGCGAACCGGCAGGCCGAGCACTACTACAAGAACGTCGTCAAGGCCGAGAAGACCGGCGATCACGAGGTCACCTTCACATTCGATACCAAGGGCAACCGCGAGCTGCCGCACATCGTCGGCCAGCTCAATGTCCTCCCCAAGCACTACTGGGAAGGCAAGGACGCCAACGGGGCGCAGCGCGACATCACCAACACGACGCTGGAGCCGCCGGTCGGCTCGGGCGCCTACCGCATCAAGGAGGTGACGGCTGGCCGGGCCATCTCCTATGAGCGCGTGGCCGACTACTGGGCCAAGGACCTGCCGGTGATGCGCGGCCAATGGAACTTCGACCTGATCAGCGTCGACTACTTCCGCGAGCGCACAGCCGGATTCGAGACGTTCAAGACCGGGCGGATCGATGTCTGGAACGAGAACGTCGCCAAGGACTGGATGACGGCCTACGACTTCCCCGCCGTCAAGAACGGGCTGATCAAGAAGGAGCGCTTCGAGGTCGACCGTGTCGCGCCCATGCAGGCCTTCGCGTTCAATATGCGCCGTCCGCAGTTCCAGGACGCACGCGTGCGGCAGGCGTTCAACCTTGCCTTCGACTTCGAGCACATCAACAAGCAGCTGCTGTACAATATGTACATCCGCACCGAGAGCTTCTTCGACCATTCCGAGCTGAAGGCGTCGGGGCTGCCGCAGGGACGGGAGCTGGAGATCCTGAAAGAGGTGAAGGGCGAGATTCCGGCCGAGGTGTTCACCACCGAATACAAGAACCCGACCAACCCGACACCGGAAGCGCGCCGCGCCAACCTGCGCAAGGCAGCGCAGCTGCTGGATCAGGCCGGCTGGAAGCGCGATCCCAAAGCCAACGACAACCTGTTGCGCGATGCGTCCGGACAAACGCTGAAGGCGGAGATCCTGCTCGGGTCCCCGACGTTCGAGAGGCACACGCTGACATACCTTTCAGAGCTCAAGCTGCTCGGCATCGACGCACATCTGCGCGTGGTCAATTCGGCGCAATATCAGCGGCGGCGGCGGACGTATGATTTCGACATCACGTTCGCCTCGTTCGGCCAGTCGAATTCGCCCGGCAACGAGCAACGCTACTTCTGGGGATCGGCGGCGGTCGACCAGGAAGGCGGCGCCAATGCCATCGGCATCAAGAACCCGGCCATCGACAAGCTGATCGACCGGGTCATCTTTGCCAAGGATCGCGCCGAGCTGGTAGCCGCCACCAAGGCGCTCGATCGCGTGCTGCTGTGGAACCACTACGTGGTGCCGCACTGGCACTACCCTTACGAGCGCATCGTCTACTGGGACAAGTACGGGCGTCCCGATAAGCTGCCGTCACTGTCGAGCAGCTTCGAGCGGGTGTGGTGGTACGACGAGGCGGCGGCCAAGAAGCTGTCGGAGGCGCGCAGCCAATGAGGCGGCTTGCGTTCTCGCAAGCATTCGATCGCCCATTGCGGACCTGGATTTGTGCCGCCTTTGCCTTGCTTCTGCAGACCGCCATTGCCGGCGCGGCCGAGGGCGTCGAACGGCACGGCATCTCGGCCTTCGGCGACCTGAAGTATCCGCCGGACTTCAAGCATTTCGAGTACGTCAATCCGGACGCGCCCAAGGGCGGGCGCATCGCGCAAATGGGCGCCGGCGCGACGCTGACGTTCGACAGCTTCAACGCCTTCATCCTGAAAGGCGACAGCGCGCAGGGCCTGCCGCTGCTGTTCGACAGCTTGATGGTGCGTGCCTACGACGAGCCCGATGCCGTGTACGGCCTGATTGCGCGCTCGGTGGTGCGGGCGCCCGACGGCCTGTCGATCACGTTTCAACTGCGGCCCGAGGCCAAATTCGCGGACGGCACGCCGGTGACGTCGAACGACGTCGTGTTCACGCTGAAGACGCTCAAGGAGAAGGGGCATCCGACGTATCGCATCGCGCTGCGCGATGTGGTCGACGTGATCGCCGACGGGCCGCACACGGTGCGCTACGTCTTCAAGGGCAAGCAGACGCGCGACCTGCCGCAGATCGTGGCCACGCTGCCGGTGCTGTCGGCGGCGTTCTACGCGACGCGCACGTTCGACATGACGACGCTGGAGCCGCCGCTCGGCTCGGGGCCCTATGCGATCGGCGATTTCAAGCAGGGCACCTACGTCACCTACAAGCGGCGGCCGGACTACTGGGCCAAGGACCTGCCGGTCAATCGCGGCCAGCACAACTTCGACGAGGTGCGCTACGAGTATTTCCGCGATCGCACGGCCTCGCTGGAGAGCCTGAAGGCTGGCGCCTACGACCTGCGCGAGGAGTTCACCGCCAAGGACTGGTCGACCGCCTACGACGTGCCGGCAGGTCAAGGAGGGGCGGCTGGTGCGGGCGACGCTGCGCGACGAGAGCCCGTCGGGCGCGCAGGGGTTCTTCATCAACACCCGGCAAGTGCAAGTTCTCCGACCCGCGTGTGCGCAAGGCGCTCAACTACGCGTTCGACTACGAGTGGACCAATCGCAACCTGTTCTACAATCTCTATATCCGCACCAACAGCTACTTCGAGAACTCGCCGCTGAAGGCGGAGGGCAAGCCCTCCAAGGAAGAGCTGGCGCTGCTCGAGCCGTATCGCGACCAGCTGCCGCCGGAGGTGTTCGACGACCCGTTCCTGGCGCCGGTGACGCAGGGCTCATGGGGCGATCGCGCCAACCTGCGCGAGGCGCAGCGCCTGCTGCACGAGGCCGGCTGGTCGCTGGACAACCAGGACCCGGCCGACAAGACCTGCGGGGTGGTGTGCCGCGCCGTGCGCGTGACCTTTGCCGAGCCGCGTCCGCCGAGCGTGCGCAACGACAAGGGCGAGACGCTCGACGTGGAGTTCCTGACCAACGAGCCGAGCTTCGAGCGCATCATCGCCCCCTTCGTGCGCAACCTGAGAGCGATCGGCATCCGCGCCAGCATCCGCCGGGTCGAACTCGGCGCAGTACGAGCGCCGCGTCAAGGCGCTCGATTTCGACATCATCACCACGCGCTTCAGCATGCGGCTGACGCCCGGCGTGGAACTTAAGGATTTCTTCAGCAGCGAGTCGGCGCGCATGGACGGCACGCGTAACCTCGCCGGCATAGCCAGCCCGGTGGTCGATGCCATGGTGGACAAGGTGCTGGAGGCCGATACGCGCGAGGAGCTGGTGACGGCCACGCATGCGCTCGACCGCGTGCTGCGCTCGGGGCACTACTGGGTCCCGCACTGGTACAAGGCCTCGCACAACCTCGCCTACTGGAACAAATTCAGCCGACCGAGCGTCAAGCCGAAGTACGCCCGCGGCATCCCGGAAACCTGGTGGTACGATGCGGAAAAAGCTGCCAAACTCGCCGCGCGCTAGCAACATCAAGAGCGCTTCCGTGGGCAGGGCGAAACTCGAACGGCACGGTGATCGATGGGACAGTATCTCCTGAAGCGCATCCTGCTCATCATCCCGACCATGTTCGGGATCATGTTGATCAGCTTCGGCATCATTCAGTTCGCGCCCGGCGGGCCGGTCGAGCGCGTGATCGCCCAGATCACCGGCACCGACGTGTCGGCGACGGCGCGCATCGGCGGCGGCCAGGGCGACATGGCCGGGCAGACCTCCGGGCAATCGCAGGGCGCGGGCGACGGCGGCTCCAAGTACCGCGGCGCGCAGGGGCTCGATCCCGAGTTCATCAAGAGCCTGGAGAAGCAGTTCGGCTTCGACAAGCCGGCGCACGAGCGCTTCTTCCTGATGCTCAAGAACTACCTGATGTTCGATTTCGGCAAGAGCTACTTCCGCGACATCAGCGTGCTGCAGCTGATCAAGGAGAAGCTGCCGGTCTCCATCTCGCTCGGCATCTGGATGATGCTGATCACCTATCTCATCTCGATCCCGCTCGGCATCCGCAAGGCCGTGCATGACGGCGAGAAGTTCGACACCTGGACGTCCGCGGTGCTGGTGGTCGGCTACGCGATACCGGGCTTCCTGTTCGCCATCCTGCTGCTGGTGGTGTTTGCGGGCGGCTCGTTCTTCCAGTGGTTCCCCTCGCGCGGGCTGACGTCGGACAACTGGAACCAGCTGTCCACGTTCGGCAAGATCGACCGACTACTTCTGGCACCTGACGCTGCCGATCATCGCCATGTCGCTCGGCGCGTTCACCACCATGACGTTCCTGACGCGCAACTCGTTCCTGGACGAGATCCGCAAGCAGTACGTGCTGACCGCGCAGGCCAAGGGACTGAGCGAGCGGCAGGTGCTGTACGGGCACGTGTTCCGCAATGCCATGCTGCTGATCATCGCCGGCTTTCCGGGCGCCTTCATCCACGCCTTCTTCTCGGGCGCGCTGCTGATCGAGACGATCTTCTCGCTGGACGGGCTCGGCCTGCTGAGCTTCGAGAGCGTCATCAACCGCGACTATCCGGTGGTGTTCGCCAACATCTACATCTTCGCCATGCTGGGCCTCGCCGTTAATCTCGTGTCGGACTTCATCTACACGCTG
The DNA here is from genome assembly GCA_963735125.1 of uncultured Alphaproteobacteria bacterium. Taxonomy (GTDB): domain Bacteria; phylum Pseudomonadota; class Alphaproteobacteria; order Rhizobiales; family Hyphomicrobiaceae; genus AWTP1-13. Next base: position 67,289 of record CAVTJY010000021.1, read on the forward strand.
GTCGATCCGCGCATCGACTTCGACACGCGAGAGGTGTGAGCTTGGATACGCGCCTCGAAGACAAGCCCGTGCAGAAGACGCTCGTCCCGGACGAGCCGCCGCTGCCGCTGCCGTCCGAAGAGATCGGCCGTCACGTGCTGGCGTTCCGCAAGTTCAGCCGTTTCTCGCTGACGCCGCTCAACCAGCGCCGCTGGCGCAACTTCAAGAAGAACCGGCGCGGCTACTGGAGCCTGTGGGTCTTCCTCGGCCTGTTCGTCTTGAGCCTGTTCGCCGAGTTCATCGCCAACGACAAGCCGATCATCGCCGTCTACAAGGGCGAGGTTCTGTTCCCGGTCCTGGTGGACTACCCCGAATCCAAGTTCGGCGGCTTCCTGGCGGTGACCGACTACAAGGACCCGGTCATCCTGGATGAGATCAGGGAGAACGGCTGGGCGCTGTGGCCGCCGATCAGCTACTCGTACCAGTCGATCAATCGCGACTATCCGCGCGTGAAGAACGCGAGCGGCCAGTGCCTGGGCTTTCCCGGGCCGCCGCCCTGGTCGACGCGTGCGGAGCCGTGCGAGGCGCCGCCCGACCAGATCGCGCGCTACAAGTCGATCGGCAACTACAATTGGCTCGGCACCGACGACCAGGGCCGCGATGTGCTGGCACGGCTGATCTACGGCTTCCGCATCTCCGTGCTGTTCGGGCTGCTGCTGACCATCTTCTCCTCGATCATCGGCGTGACGGCCGGCGCCGCGCAGGGCTACTTCGGCGGGCGCGTCGACCTGGTGTTCCAGCGCTTCCTGGAGATCTGGTCGTCGATCCCATCGCTGTTCGTGCTGATCATCATCTCGTCGGTGCTGGTGCCGGGCTTCTGGACGCTGCTCGGCGTGCTGATGCTGTTCCACTGGGTCGCCCTGGTGGGCGTGGTGCGCGCCGAGTTCCTGCGCGGCCGCAATTTCGAGTACATCACGGCGGCCCGCGCGCTCGGGCTGTCGAATGCCAAGATCATGTTCAAGCATCTGCTGCCGAACGCGATGGTGGCGACGCTGACCTTCCTGCCCTTCAAGCTGTCGGGCTCGATCACGGCGCTGACGGCGCTGGACTTCCTGGGGCTCGGGCTGCCGCCCGGCTCGCCGTCGCTGGGCGAGCTGCTGGCGCAGGGCAAGGCCAACCTGCAGGCGCCGTGGCTGGGTCTCGCCGCGTTCGTCTCGATCGCCGGCCTGCTCAGCCTGCTCATCTTCGTCGGCGAGGCCGTGCGCGATGCGCTCGACCCGCGCAAGACGTTCAAGTGAGGGCGCCGATGGCCTCCATGCCCTCCCTCGTGCAAGCCCGCAACCTGTCGGTGCGATTCAGCTCCGGCGACACCTTCATGGACGCCGTGAAGGGCGTGTCGTTCACGATCGGCAAGGGCGAGACGGTGGCGCTGGTGGGCGAGTCGGGCTCCGGCAAGACCGTCTCGGCGCTGTCGATCCTGCGGCTGCTGCCCTATCCCGCGGCCTCCAACCCGACCGGCGAGATCTTCTTCGACGGCAAGGACCTGCTGAAGGCTTCCGTGCCGGAGATGCGGCAGATCCGCGGCAAGCGCATCTCGATCATCTTCCAGGAGCCGATGACCTCGCTCAACCCGCTGCACAGCATCGAGAAGCAGGTCGGCGAGATCATGAAAGTGCACCACGGCCTGGGCGACCAGAGCGTGCGCGAGCGCGTGCTCGATCTGCTGCGCAAGGTCGGCCTGAACGATCCCGAGAAGCGGCTCGGCGCCTATCCGCACCAGCTGTCCGGCGGGCAGCGCCAGCGCGTCATGATCGCCATGGCGCTGGCCAATGAGCCCGACCTGCTGATCGCCGACGAGCCGACCACGGCGCTCGACGTCACCATCCAGGCGCAGATCATCGAGCTGCTGCAGAAGCTGCAGCGCGAGCTGCACATGGCCATGCTGTGGATCACGCACGACCTCGGCATCGTGCGCAAGACCGCCGACCGCGTGTACGTGATGAGCAAGGGCGAGGTGGTCGAGGAGGGCAAGACGCGCGACGTGTTCGAGCGGCCGCAGCATGCCTACACGCGCCATCTGCTGTCGGCCGAGCCCAAGGGCAGGCCGCCCGCAGGGGTCTCCGACGGCGCCGCGTGATGCTCGAGACCGACGACCTCAAGGTGTGGTTTCCCGATCAAGCGCGGGCTGCTGCGGCGCACGGTGGACCACATCAAGGCGGTGGATGGCGTCACGCTGAAGGTGCGCGCCGGCGAGACGCTGGGCGTGGTGGGCGAGTCGGGCTCGGGCAAGACCACGCTGGGGCTGGCGCTGCTGCGGCTGGTGTCGTCGCAGGGGCCGATCGCCTACGCCGGCAAGCGCATCGAGACCTTCGATTCCAAGCGCATGCGGCCGCTGCGCAAGGAGATGCAGGTGGTGTTCCAGGACCCCTACGGGTCGCTGTCGCCGCGCCTGTCGGTCAGCCAGATCATCGAGGAGGGCCTGCTGATCCAGAGCCCCGGCATGGGCTACGACGAGCGGCGCAGGCGCGTCGGCGCGGCGCTCAAGGAGGTCGGGCTCGATCCCAATGCGCAGGACCGCTACGCGCACGAGTTCTCGGGCGGGCAGCGGCAGCGCATCGCCATTGCGCGCGCCATGGTGCTGGAGCCGAAGTTCGTGCTGCTCGACGAGCCGACCAGCGCGCTCGACATGTCGGTGCAGGCGCAGATCGTCGACCTGCTGCGCGACCTGCAGAAGAAGCACGACCTCGCCTACCTGTTCATCAGCCACGACCTCAAGGTGGTGCGGGCGCTCAGCAACTACGTGGTGGTGCTGAAGAACGGCAAGGTGGTCGAGGAGGGGCCGGCGGACCAGGTGTTCGCCGACCCGAAGGCCGCCTACACCAAGGCGCTGCTGGCGGCCGCCTTCGACCTCAAGGTGGCCGAGCGCGCCGTGCTTGCGACCTGAGTGAGAGTGTCAGACCCTCCGGGTCTGACACCATGGCCTTGCCTGGGCTGACCTGCCGATGACCAGATACATCGCCCTTCTGCGCGCCATCAATGTCGGCGGCACCGGCAAGCTGCCGATGTCCGATCTGCGGGCGATCTGCGAGGAGGCCGGTTTTGCTCGCGTGGAGACCTATATCGCCAGCGGCAACGTGCTGTTCGACAGCAAGGCCGCGGCGTCGAAGGTGAAGGCGGAGCTGGAGGCGCGGCTGCTGGCCTATGCGGGCAAACCGATCGACGTCCTCCTGCGCACGGCCGCCGAGATGTCGGCGGTGCTGAAGGCCAATCCGTTTCCCAAGGCCGAGACGAAGCACACCTACGCGATCTTCCTGAATACTGCGCCGCCGGCCGATGCGCTGGCGCGCGTCTCTGGCCGGCAGGACGAGGAGATGCGGCTGGGGAAGCGGGAGATTTTCGTGCACTACCCGAGCGGCATGGGCCGCTCCAAGCTGCGCATCCCGGCGGCCAAGGCCGGCACCGCGCGCAACATGAACACGGTCGCCAGGCTGGTCGAGCTGGCGACGAAGTCTTGAAACCGCGACGCGTTGATGCGAGACCGGGGTTGATCGACAACCCTCGGAATTGCATCGCATGGCGCTTCTCATTGCCGCCCGCACACGGGCCGACCTGTTCGCGGCGGCGGCTCGCAAGCTCGATCCCGGCCTCGACATCCGCATGGCGCCCGATCTCGGCCGCGCCGAGGAGATCGACACGGCGCTGGCCTGGCAGCCGCCGCCGGGGCTGCTGAAGACGATCCCCAGGCTGCAGCTGATGATCTCGATCGGGGCCGGCGTCGATGCGCTGCTGGAGGATCCGAGCCTGCCCGACCTGCCGCTGGTGCGCTATGTCGACCCCGACCTGACGGGCCGCATGGTCGAGTACGTGACGCTGCACGTGCTGCATCATCACAGGCGCATGACCGAGTTCGGCGAGCTGCAGTCGCGCCGCGAATGGAAGTACCTGGCCGAGCCGGCGGCGCACGAGGTGCGCGTCGGCCTGATGGGGCTCGGCGTGATGGGGCTGGCCTCGGTCGCGCCGCTGAGGCTGCTGGGCTACCAGCTGCGCGGCTGGAGCCGCACGCCGAAGACCATCGAGGGCGTGCAGTGCTACTCCGGCGAGGCCGGCCTCGACGCGTTCCTGGCCGATACCGACATCCTGGCGTGCGTGCTGCCGCTGACGCCCGAGACGCGCGGCATTCTTGAACCGGGGGCTGATCCGAAAGCTGTCGCGCCAGGGCGCGCGACGAGCGCCTGCCGGGGCCGGTGCTGATCAATGCCGGGCGCGGCGGCCTGCAGGTCGATGCCGATATCGTGGCGGCGCTGCAGGCGGGCGAGCTGTACGCGGCCTCGCTCGACGTGTTCGAGACCGAGCCATTGCCGGCGGCAAGCCCGCTGTGGTCGCACCCGCGCGTCGTCATCACGCCGCACAACGCGGCGGAAAGCGCACCGCTGGCGATCGTGCGCTATGCCCTGCGCCAGCGGCAGCGGCACCTCGACGGCCTGCCGCTCGAGAACATCGTCGACCGCCGGCGCGGGTATTAGGGGCGAGCGTCGGAGAGGGCGCCGGTCACCCCCACCCAAACGCCATACGACTTAGGCGGGCCGTTGCGCCTGCCGAACCGTCAGCGTTGGCCCGCCTAAATCGTGGCGTTTGGCCCTCCCCCCTCCAGGGGAGGTGCGGCGCGCAGTCGGGCGGTGGACGTCGCGGGGTTGTCATATTGGCGGTCAATCGGTCGCACCTGCGGCGTTGATGGATGCGAAGCGAATGGAGGGCGTGCCGAAATGCGGCGGTTCTGCGACTGCCAAGCCGTACGGATACGCACGGTTTGTTTGTTTGTCTCGCGCGCGCCGATTGGTTATTGAGTGCTCAACGCAGAACGCGCCGTCAGCTGGGGAGCCGTGAGGAGGTTTACGCAAGTCGCCGTTCGGTCACGACCGCCGATCGGAGACGTGCGAGAACCTTCTCTGCGGGATCCGGCCGCGGTGCATCGACCACATCATTGCGAGTAGCCAATGAGCAGACGCTTCATCATCACCGGCATCATCATCGCGGCACTTCTCGGCGGGCTGTCCTGGTTCCAGTTCGTGTTCAAGCCGCAGATGATCCGCTCGTTCCTGTCGCAGATGGTGCCGCCGGCGGCGACCGTCACGGCCGAGGCGGCCAAGGTCGAGAAGTGGGGCGAGCAGCTGACCTCGATCGGCACGCTGATCGCCTCGCAGGGCGTCGACATCACCACGCAGGTGGCGGGCGTCGTCACCGAGATCTTCTTCGATAGCGGCCAGGACGTCGCGCAGGGCGCCAAGCTGGTGCAACTCGACGTGGCGGTCGAGCTGGCCGACCTCGCCAGCGGCAAGGCGACGCTGCAGGAGGCGGAGGTCGCCTTCCAGCGCCAGACCGACCTGATCAACAAGCGCGTGACGTCGGAGGCCAACCTCGACACGGCGCGCGCCAAGCGCGACACGGCGGAAGCCACCGTCAAGCGCGTCGAGGCGGTGATCGCGCAGAAGCTGATCCTGGCGCCGTTCAGCGGCCGGCTCGGCATCCGCAAGGTGGAGAAGGGCCAGTACGTGTCGGCGGGGCCGGCCTTGACCTCGCTGCAGGCGCTCGATCCGATCCGCGTCGACTTCCCGATGCCCGAGCAGAGCATCGGCAAGCTGCGCGTCGGCCAGTCCATCAGCCTGACGGTCGATGCGTTTCCGGGGCAGGTGTTCAAGGGCGAGATCCAGTCGCTGGACGCGCGCGTGGCGCAGGATACGCGCACGCTGCTGGTGCGCGGCATCCTCCCCAACAAGGAGCGCGTGCTGCTGCCCGGCATGTTCGCCAACGTCACGGTGCATGCAGGCCAGCCGGTCGATGTGGTGACGGTGCCGCGCACGGCGGTGACCTACAGCCTGTACGGCGACAGCGTGTACGTGGTGAAGCCGGCGCCCGCCAAGGAAGGCCAGGCGCAGGGCCAGGCGGCGGCGGCGCGCAAAAGCCGGCCGAGCCGGCCCTGATCGCCGACCGCCGCTTCGTCAAGACGGGCGCGGTGCGCGAGGACCAGGTCGCCATCGTCTCCGGGCTGCAGGCCGGCGAGCAGGTGGTGACCACCGGCCAGATCAAGCTCAATCCCGGCGTGGCCATTCGCATCGACAACAGCCAGCCGCTGACGCGGCCCGAAGACCGGCCCAAGCAGTAGCGGAGCGGCCCCATGTCGTTCACCGATATCTTCATCCGCCGGCCGGTGCTGGCGACCGTGGTCAGCCTGCTGATCCTGCTGATCGGGCTGGCGTCGGCGTTCAATCTGCCGGTGCGGCAGTTCCCGCGCACCTCCAACACGACCATCACCATCACCACGGTCTATCCCGGTGCCAACGCCGACCTGATCAAGGGCTTCATCACGACGCCGATCCAGCAGGCGGTGGCCAGCGCCGAGGGCATCGACACGCTGACGTCGTCCTCGCAGCAGAACACCAGCCTCGTCACGCTCAACTTGCGCCTCGATGCCGATCCCGACCGCGCGGTGGCCGACGTGCTGTCCAAGATCCAGCAGGTCAAGAGCGTGCTGCCGGTGAAGTCGCAGGACCCGATCGTCATCAAGCAGACGGGCGAGCCCTACGCGCTGATGTACCTGTCGTTCAACAGCAAGGTGATCTCGGCCTCGCAGATCACCGACTACCTGACGCGCGTGGTGCAGCCGCGCCTGCAGACCATCGACGGCGTCGCCAACGCGCAGATCCTGGGCGGGCAGACGTTCGCCATGCGCATCTGGCTCAATCCGGACAAGATGGCGGCGCTGGGCGTGACGCCGCTCGACGTGCGCAACGCGCTCGCCACCAACAACTTCACCAGCGCCGCCGGCCAGGTGAAGGGCGATTTCGTGCAGACCACCATCAACGCCGAGACGGCGCTCAACACCCCGGTCGAGTTCGGCAAGCTGGTGGTGATCTCGCGCGGCGATGCGCTGATCCGCCTGAACGACATCGCCACCATCGAGCTGGGTGCCGAGAACGCCGACTCGTCCTCGGTGTTCGACGGGCTGAAGGCGGTGTTCGTCGGCGTGTTCACGACGCCCACCTCCAACCCGCTGACGGTCATCGACAACGTCCGCAAGGCCTTCCCGGACATCGAGAAGCAGCTGCCGGCCGGCATGGAAGCGGCCATCGCCTACGATGCCACCAAGTTCATCGATGCCTCCATCAGTGAGGTGCGGACGACGCTGCTGGAGGCGGCGGTGATCGTGGTGGTGGTGATCTTCCTGTTCCTCGGCAACCTGCGCTCGACGCTGATCCCGATCGTCACCATTCCGCTGTCGCTGATCGGCGTGATGTTCGCGCTGCTGGCGCTGGGCTATTCCATCAACCTGCTGACCCTGCTGGCGCTGGTGCTGGCGATCGGCCTCGTCGTGGACGACGCCATCGTCGTGGTGGAAAACATCCACCGGCACATCGAGGAGGGCATGCAGCCCTTCGAGGCGGCGCTGACGGGGGCGCGCGAGATCGCCGTGCCGGTCATCTCCATGACCATCACGCTGGCGGCGGTGTATGCGCCCGATCGGGTTCGTGTCGGGGCTGACCGGCGCGCTGTTCCGCGAGTTCGCCTTTACGCTGGCGGGTGCGGTGATCGTGTCGGGCATCATCGCGCTGACGCTGTCGCCGATGATGGCCTCCCTGCTGCTCAAGCCGCACACCTCGAGCGGCCGCTTCAACCGGTTCCTGGATCGCATCTTCGATAGCGTCCGGCGGCGCTACGAGCGCCGACTGTCGCGCACGCTGAACCATCGGCCGGTGACGCTGCTGATCGTGGCCGGCGTGATGGCCGCGGTCGGCGTCATGTACGTCACCAGCCAGAAGGAGCTGGCGCCCGAGGAGGACCAGGGCATCCTGTTCAACATCGTCAAGGTGCCGCAGACCGCCAACCTCGACTATCTCGAGCAGACGACCGGCGAGCTCAACAAGGTGTTCGACACGGTGCCCGAGAAGGAGCACGTGTTCCTGATCAACGGCATGGGCGGCGATGTGCGCATGGCAATCGCCGGCATCCTGTTCAAGCCGTGGGAAGAGCGCCAGCGCACCCAGAAGCAGATCCTGGAAAGCCTGCAGCCGAAGCTCGGCGGCATCGCCGGGGGCCTCGCCATCTCGTTCCCGCTGCCCTCGCTGCCGGGCGCGGCCGGCGGCGGCCCGCCGGTGCAGTTCGTGGTGCAGACCACGGCTGACTATCAGCAGCTGTCGCAGGTGCTGGCGGAACTGCAGGCGGCAGCCACCAAGAGCGGCATGTTCATCTTCACCGACACGGACCTGAAGTTCCAGACGCCGCAGGTGGAGCTGAAGATCGACCACGACAAGGCCAACAGCCTGGGCGTCAAGATGTCGGACATCGGCGGCTCGCTGGCGACGCTGCTGGGCGGCAACTACGTCAACCGCTTCAATCTGTACGGGCGCAGCTACCAGGTGATCCCGCAGGTGCCGCGCGACTTCCGGCTGACTTCCGATTGGCTGACGCGCTATCAGGTGCGCACCAACACGGGCGCGCTGGTGCCGCTGTCGAGCGTCGCCACGGTGGCCGAGTCGGTGCAGCCCAATGCGCTGACCAGCTTCCAGCAGCTCAACTCGGCAACGCTGCAGGGCGTGCCGTTTCCCGGACGCACGATCGGCGAGACGGTGGATTTCCTGAAGGCGACGGCCAAGGAGAAGCTGCCCGAGGGGTTCTCCTACGACTTCCAGGGCGAGAGCCGGCAGTACGTGCAGGAGGGCGGCACGCTGGTCATCACCTTCGTGTTCGCGCTGATCATCATCTACCTGGTGCTGGCGGCCCAGTATGAAAGCTTCCGCGACCCCCTGATCATCCTGATCGCGCTGCCGACCGCCATCTTCGGCGCGCTGATCCCCATCAACCTGGGGTTGGCGTCGATCAACATCTATACGCAGGTGGGGCTGGTGACGCTGATCGGCCTGATCTCCAAGCACGGCATCCTGATGGTCGACTATGCCAATCAGTTGCAGGAGAAGGACGGGCTGTCCCGGCGCGAGGCCATCGAGCGGGCCGCCGCCATCCGCCTGCGCCCGATCCTGATGACGACGGCGGCCATGGTGGTCGGCATGTTCCCCCTGCTGATCGCCAGCGGCGCGGGGGCGGCCAGCCGCTTCTCGATCGGCCTGGTGATCGCCGCCGGCATGACCGTCGGCACGATCTTTACGCTGTTCGTCACGCCGGCCGTCTACACCTATGTCGCCCGCGAGCATCGGGCGCACGGGGCTGCGCGCAGCTGAAGGCGGCCACGGCCGGGCCGGCTAACCGCACCGGCAGAATAGACTGCCTGCTAGCGTCGAATCTTGCCCTGGCATCGCGGCCCGTCTATGAGGCAGCGCTTGGCCCTGTGCGCGGCGCGCGCCTGGGTCTGCGAGACGGGGGTTGGCGCCCGGCTATGTCGCGCGCGAGGGGCTGAAGTTGCGGAGACGGCGCGTTCGATGGCCAGCGAGTACATTCTTCAGACGAACGGCCTGACCAAAGAGTTCAAGGGCTTCACCGCCGTCAACAAGGTGAATCTGCAGGTGCGGCGCGGCACCATCCACGCGCTGATCGGACCGAACGGCGCCGGCAAGACCACCTGCTTCAACCTGATCACCAAGTTCCTGCAGCCGACGTCCGGCACCATCCTCTACAAGGACCAGGACATCACCCGCGCCCAGCCGCACGCGGTGGCGCGCATGGGGCTGGTGCGGTCGTTCCAGATCTCGGCGGTGTTCCCGCATCTGACGGTGCTGGAGAACGTGCGCGTGGCGCTGCAGCGGGCGCTCGGGACCGCCTATCACTTCTGGCGCTCGGAGCGCTCGGTCGACGTGCTGAACGAGCGCGCCTTGCAGCTGCTGGACGATGTCGGCGTGAAGGCCTACGCCGAGCTGCCGGCCGTCGAGCTGCCGTATGGCCGCAAGCGGGCGCTCGAGATCGCAACCACGCTGGCGCTCGATCCGGAGGTGCTGCTGCTCGACGAGCCGATGGCCGGCATGGGCGCGGAGGACATCAAGCGCACCTCGGCGCTGATCCGGCGCGTCGCCAAGGACCGCACCGTGCTGATGGTCGAGCACAACCTGTCGGTGGTGGCCGACCTGTCCGACCGGCTGACGGTGCTGGCGCGCGGCGAGATCCTGGCCGAGGGCACCTACGCGGAGGTGTCGAAGAACCCGCAGGTGGTGGAAGCCTACATGGGTACGGGCCATGAGCTGAGGCGCAGCTCACCGTCCGCGACCTGCACGCCTGGTACGGCGAGAGCCACATCCTGCACGGCATGAGCTTCGACGTGAAGGCCGGCGAGGTGGTGACGCTGCTCGGCCGCAACGGCGCCGGCAAGACCACCACCATGCGCGCCGTGATGGGCATGATTGCCAAGCGCCAGGGCTCGGTGCATTTCGAGGGCAAGGAGCTGATCCGGCTCAAGTCGGACCGCATCGCCCGGCAGGGCCTCGCCTATTGCCCGGAGGAGCGCGGCATCTTCGCCAGCCTGAACGTGCGCGAGAACCTGATGCTGCCGCCCAAGGTCAAGGACGGCGGGCTTTCGATCGAGCAGATTTACGAGCTGTTTCCCAATCTGAAGGAGCGCAGCTCCAGCCAGGGCACCAAGCTGTCGGGCGGCGAGCAGCAGATGCTGGCCATCGCCCGCATCCTGCGCACGGGCGCCAAGCTGCTGCTGCTCGACGAGCCGACCGAAGGCCTGGCGCCTGTCATTGTGCAACAGATCGGCAATACCATCCGCATGCTTCGCGAGCAGGGCTTCACCATCCTGCTGGTGGAACAGAACTTCCGCTTCGCCGCGACGGTGGCCGACCGCCACTATGTCGTCGAGCACGGCAAGGTGATCGACATGATCCCCAATGCCGCGATCGAGGCGAACCGCGAGAAGCTCAAGACGTATCTCGGAGTGTAATCAGAAGGAGAGAGCGATGAAACATGCATTGACGACGTGGCTGGCCGCGGGCGCGCTGTGCGTCGCGGCCGGCTCCGCGCACGCGCAGTTCAGCGACGGCACCATCAAGATCGGCGTCATGAACGACCAGTCCGGCACCTATGCCGACCTGTCGGGCCAGGGCTCGGTGTGGGCGGCCAAGAAGGCCATCGAGGACTTCTGCAAGACCACCAAGTGCCACGACAAGATCGAGGTCGTGTTCGCCGACCACCAGAACAAGCCGGACATCGGCTCCAACGTGGTGCGGCAGTGGTTCGACGTCGACAAGGTCGACGCGGTGGTCGACGTGCCGACCTCCTCGGTGGCGCTGGCGGTCAACACCATCACCAAAGAGAAGAACAAGGTGTTCCTGGTGTCGGGCGCCGCGGCGTCCAACCTGACGGGCAAGGATTGCAGCCCCAATACGGTGCACTGGACCTATGACACCTGGGCGCTGGCCAACGGCACCGGCAAGGCGATCGTCAAGACGGGCGGCGACAGCTGGTTCTTCCTGACCGCCGACTACGCCTTCGGCCATGCGCTCGAGGCCGACACCGCGGCAGTGGTCGAGAAGAACGGCGGCAAGGTGGTGGGCAAGGTGCGCCATCCCTTCCCGGCGCAGGACTTCTCCTCGTTCCTGCTGCAGGCGCAGCAGTCCAAGGCCAAGATCATCGGCCTTGCCAACGCCGGCGCCGACACGACCAACGCCATCAAGCAGGCGTCCGAGTTCGGCATCGTCGCGGGCGGCCAGAACCTCGCCGGCCTGCTGGTCTTCATCACCGACGTGCACGCGCTCGGCCTGAAGACGGCGCAGGGCCTGATCATGACGGAGGCCTGGTACTGGGACGGCAACGACAACAACCGCGCCTTCGCCAAGGAGTTCGCGGCCGGCCAACAAGGGCAACATGCCGACCATGGTGCAGGCGGGCGTCTACTCGGCCGTCACGCACTACCTGAAGGCCGTGCATGATCTGAAGACGCGACGCCGACGGCGCCGCCGTGGTGGCCAAGATGAAGTCCATGCCGACCGACGACAAGCTGTTCGGCAAGGGCGAGATCCGCCAGGACGGCCGCAAGGTCCACGACATGTATCTGTTCGAGGTGAAGAAGCCCGAGGAGAGCAAGGCGCCGTGGGACTACTACAAGGTGCGCGCCACGATCCCGGCGGCCGAGGCGTTCCGCCCGCTCGCCGAGGGCGAGTGCCCGCTGGTGAAGTAGCAGGTCGGTGTCAGATCCTGCGGGTCGACGCCGTGGCCGAATCCGTCGAGGATGGTGTCAGACCCGCAGGGTCTGACACCTCAAGTCGCGAAGCGGCTCGGAGAAGCCAGCGCATGTTCGAGCTGATTGGCGTATCGCCGCAGGCTCTGTTCGGCCAGCTGCTGCTGGGGCTGATCAACGGCGCGTTCTACGCGCTGCTGTCGCTCGGGCTGGCGGTGATCTTCGGCCTGATGAACGTGATCAACTTCACGCACGGCGCCCAGTACATGATGGGCGCGTTCTGCTCCTGGATGCTGCTGCAGTACCTCGGCATTCCGTTCTGGGGCGCGCTGGTGCTGGCGCCGATCATCGTCGGCGCCACCGGCATCGTCATCGAGCGGGTGTTCATCTCGCGGCTGTACCATCTCGATCACCTGTACGGCCTGCTGCTGACCTTCGGGCTGGCGCTGATCATCGAGGGCCTGTTCCGCCAGCAGTACGGCTCCTCGGGCCTGCCCTATACCAATCCCATTCCCGGCGGCATCAATCTGGGCTTCATGTTCCTGCCCTGGTATCGCGGGTTCATCATCGTCTTCTCGCTGGTGGTGTGCCTCGGCACCTGGTTCATGATCGAGAAGACCAAGCTCGGCTCGTACCTGCGCGCGGCCACCGAGCGGCCCGACCTGGTGCAGGCGTTCGGCATCAACGTGCCGCGCATGGTCACGCTGACCTACGGCTTCGGCGTCGGCCTCGCCGGCGCTGGCCGGCGTGCTGGCGGCGCCGATCTACTCGGTCAACCCGGTGATGGGCTCGTACCTGATCATCGTCGTGTTCGCGGTGGTGGTGATCGGCGGCATGGGCTCCATCATGGGCTCCATCGTCACAGGCTTCGGCCTCGGCGTGGTCGAGGGCCTGACCAAGGTGTTCTATCCGGAAGCCTCCAACACCGTGATCTTCATCATCATGGCGATCGTGCTGATGCTGCGCCCGCAGGGCCTGTTCGGGACACCCAAGTAGAGGCGCCATGGAGACCGAACAGCAACCAGCACACTGCATGGTGTTCGCCGGCCTGGTGGCGCTGGGGCTGGTGGCGCCGCTGTTCGTCTATCCCGTGTTCCTGATGAAGGTGCTGTGCTTTGCGCTGTTTGCCTGCGCCTTCAACCTGCTGATCGGCTACGTCGGCCTGCTGTCGTTCGGGCACGCGATGTTCTTCGGCTTCGCCGCCTACATCTCGGGCTACACGGTGAAGGTGCTGGGCTGGCCGACCGAGGTCGGCATCCTGGCCGGCACGGCGGTGGCCGCGGCCCTGGGGCTGGTGGTCGGCGCCATCGCCATCCGCCGGCAGGGCATCTACTTCGCCATGGTGACGCTGGCGCTGTCGCAGATGGTGTTCTTCTTCTGCGTGCAGGCCAAGTTCACCGGCGGCGAGGACGGCATCCAGGCCATCCCGCGCCGGCCGCTGTTCGGCGTGATCAACATCACCAACGACTTCGTGTTCTACTACGTGGTGCTGGCCATCTTCTGCATCGGCTTCCTGATCATCTGGCGCACCATCCACTCGCCGTTCGGGCAGGTGCTGAAGGCGATCCGCGAGAACGAGCCGCGCGCCATCTCGCTCGGCTACGCGGTGGACCGCTTCAAGCTGATCGCCTTCGTGCTGTCGGCGGCGCTGGCGGGCCTGGCCGGCGCCACCAAGGCCATCGTGTTCCAGCTCGCCTCGCTCACCGACGTCGCCTGGCAGATGTCGGGCGAGGTGGTGCTGATGACGCTGGTCGGCGGCATGGGCACCGTGTTCGGCCCGATCGTCGGCGCCGGCATCATCATCACCATGCAGAACTACCTGGCCGGCTTCGGCGAATGGGTGCTGGTGATCCAGGGCGCCATCTTCGTCGTCACCGTGCTGCTGTTCCGGCGCGGCATCGTCGGCGAAATCATGGCGCTGGCGCAGTATATGCAGCGGCGCGGCAGCCGCGCGGCGCCTGGCGGCGCACGGCGCCTCGACCGCAGGAGTCATCCTGCGGAATAGGTTGACCCGACCGCGGCGTGCTACAGGGGCGTCCGCGCTCAAACGCCTGGATGCCAGCCATGATGCAACGCATTGCCGCCGCGCGCGTCTTTTTTCAGGAAGCTGTGGGCCCTGGCCCGCCCCTACTGGTTTGCCCAGGAGCGACAGCGCCTCGAGTTCTGGGGCTTCTCGATCACCCTAAGGAGGCGTGGATCGCCCGCGGGCTGCTGGCGATCATCATCACGCTGAGCGTGCTCAGCGTGTACATGGCCAAGCTGTTCAACGACTGGAATGCGCGCTTCTACAATTCGCTGCAGGACAAGAACGCCGAGGCGTTCTGGGCCGAGCTGCTCTACTGGGTGGTGCTGGCGACGCATCTTCATCACGGTGGCCGTCTATCGCCTGTACCTGAGCCAGCTGCTGACCATCCGCTGGCGGCGCTGGCTGAGCGAGGTCTACTTCCGCGACTGGCTGACCGACCGCACCTACTACCGGCTCGAGATCATCAACCCCGGCGGCACCGACAACCCCGAGCAGCGCATCGAGCAGGACTGCGCGACAGTTTGCCACGCAGACGCTCAACCTGACCGTCAACCTGCTGCTGCAGATCATGACGCTGATCACGTTCGCGACCGTGCTGTGGGGGCTGTCGGGCAGCTTCCTGCTGCCGATCTTCGGCGGCATCGCCATCCCCGGCTACATGATGTGGGCGGCGATCCTCTACGCGCTGCTGGGCTCGTGGCTGACCTACCTGATCGGCCGGCCGCTGGTGCGGGTCAACTTCGAGCTGGAGCGCTACAACGCCGACTTCCGCTACCGCATGACGCGCATCCGCGAGAACGCCGAGAGCATCGCGCTCTATCGCGGCGAGGCGGACGAGGAGCGACGCCTGCGCGCGCGCGTTCGGGCGCATCTATTCGACCTGGCTCGACTTCATGAAGTACACCAAGCGGCTGACGGGCCTGACCGCGTTCTACGGGCAGGCCTCCTCGGTGTTTCCGATCATCGTGGCCGCCCCGCAGTATTTCGCCGGGCAGATCCCGCTCGGCGTGCTGATGCAGACGGCCGGCGCATTCGGCGAGGTGCAGAGCTCGCTGTCGTGGTTCATCGACTCCTACGCGCAGCTCGCCGCCTGGAAGGCGACGCTGGACCGCCTGACCGGCTTCCGCGACGCCATCGCCAAGGCCAAGACCGCCGCGCGGACGGAGCAGGCCTTCGACCGCACGGACAGCCCGCGCGGCCTGGTGCTGGAGGGTGTCGACGTGCGCGCTGCCGAACGGCCAGGTGCTGATCGAGAACGTCAACCTGACGGTCGAGCAGGGCGACGCGGTGGTGGTGCGCGGCGCCTCGGGCAGCGGCAAGACCACGCTGTTCCGGGTGCTGGCGGGGCTATGGCCGTTCGGCCGCGGACGCGTCGGCACTGCCCGAGGATGCGCGCGTCTTCTTCCTGCCGCAGAAGCCCTACCTGCCGCTCGGCTCGCTGCGCGAGGTGCTGAGCTATCCGGCAGGCGCCCGAGCCACTACACGGAGGAGGCAATGCCGGGAGGTGCTGGAGGCGTGCGGGCTGCCGCATCTGGTGGCGCGCCTGGGTGAATCCAACAACTGGTCGATGATCCTGTCGGGCGGCGAGCAGCAGCGCCTGGCGTTCGCGCGCGCGCTGCTCTACCGGCCGGACTGGCTGTTCCTCGACGAGGCGACCTCCGCGCTCGACGAGGCGGCGGAGCAGCGCATGTACGAGCTGGTGCGCGAGCGCCTGCCCGGCGCCACCGTGCTCAGCATCGCGCACCGGTCCGGCGCCTTCGCCCATCATCGGCGGCAGCTGCTGGTGGACGGCAAGACGGCGGCGCGCGGAGGTGAGCGAGGTGGTGAGCTGAGGTGGCTGCGACGCAAAGTAGGGCGCAATAGGCGAAGCCGTATTGCGCCGATCCGACGTCTCGATCTTGGTGCAGATCGGTGCAATACGGCTGACGCCTATTGGCACCCTACATGGCTGGATACATCAGGCGAGGGTGATCGGCGGCATACGCGCTCACTTCAGAACGGAAGTCGCTGCTAAGGCGCATAAGCCTTCCGCATCAAATATTCAAAGCTGCGGCCCGGGAGGTAGCGCTTTCCGGAAACGCCGAGCTTCTCGAGCGGCGTGCCCACGACAACGCGTGCGGGCAGCGATCGCTGGGCGAGCAGCTTCTGCACCTTTCGCGCCAGCACTTGCGGCGATGCGCCGTTCTGTTCCTGGGCCGCATAGAACCGCAGCGTGTCCTGGAAGCGAGCCTGGTAGGCCGACGCGTCGCCGACATTGCGGCCAAAGACGCGGTTCGCGCCGAACGCGGTGTTGATGTCGCCGGGATGAACGATGGTCGCCTGGATGCCGAACGGGGTAACCTCGCCACGCAATGCCTCCACCAACCCATCCAGCGCGAACTTGGAGGCGCTGTAGTAGGCAACGAACGGCAAGCCGATCAGTCCACCGATCGAACCGATCACCACGATCTTGCCGGACGATTGCTTGCGCATGAAGGGCAGGACCGCGCGAATGGTTCGGGTCGTGCCAAAGAAATTGGTATCGAACTGACGTTTGGCCTCGTCGTCGTCCGTGTCCTCCAGCGACCCGGCCAGGCCCATGCCGGCGCAGGCCACCAGCGCATCCAGCCGCGACTCGCGGTGCACCACCTCTGCAACGGCCGCATCGACCGAGCCTTGCTCCGTGATATCGAGCGGAAGGTGCGTCCACTGGGAGGGTGCGCAGGTGGTGCGGCTGCCGCCATAGACGGTCGCGCCGCCGGCAGCCAGCAGGTCGCAGATCGCCCCGCCGACGCCCGACGAGCAACCCGTGACCAGCACGACTGAGGCAGGCGATCGTTTCAGCATGGGACGCCCATTGGTTCGACGGCCAGCGAGCGGATGCCGGCGCCGTCTCACATCACGCGGCCTGCTTCTGTCTCTTGCCCAGGCCGTCCATCTCCTCGCGCATCGCCCGCACCGCCTCACGGATCTGCGTGGGGGTATGCTCGGAGGTGATGAAGAAGCGCAGCCGCGCCGCCTTGATCGGCACGGCGGGATAGATGATGGGCAGCACGTTCAGCCCGCGCGCCAGCATGCGATCCGCCAGTCGCCCGGCGTTGACGAGATCGCCCACGACTACGGACACGACCGCATAGCCTTCGCTCGTTGAGGTATCCATGCCCGCGGCACGCGCCAGCGACAGGAACAGCTTGCCGTTGGCCCGCAGGCGCGCAACCCGCTCGGGCTCGGCCTTCAGTAGCCCGAGCGACGCGGTGGCCGCCGCGGTAAGCGGAGGCGACAAGCCGACGGAATAGACCAGCCCCGGCGCCTGGTATTTCAGGATGTCGATCAGCTCGCGCCTGCCCGCGATATAGCCGCCGCAGCTCGCCAGCGCCTTGCTGAGCGTGCCCATCCAGATGTCGACGCGCTTCGGGTCGATGCCGAAATGCTCGGCCGAGCCGCGGCCCGTCTCCCCGAGGACGCCAAGGCCGTGCGCCTCATCGACCATCAGCCACGCGCCGTACTTCTCCTTGAGTGCGACGAGGCTCGGCAGGTCGCCGATGTCGCCGTCCATCGAGTACAGGCCCTCGGCCACGATCAATGCGCGTCGGTGGAACGGGCGGTGCTTCTGCAGCAGCGCCTCGAGTGCTTCGGCATCGTTGTGCTTGAAGGCGTAGGCGTTGGCGCCCGACAGCCTGATGCCGACGATCAGGCTGTTGTGCGACAGGTCGTCGTAGAGAACGAGATCGTCCGCCGTCATGAGCGTGCTGATCGTGGACACGTTGGTGGCGTGCCCGCTGACGAAGGTGATCGCCGCCTCGACGCCGTAGAACTCGGCCAGCGCCCGCTCGAGCACGCCGTGCATGGTCCTCTCGCCGGCGACGATACGGCTCGCCGACACCGAAGTGCCAAGGCTGTCGATCGCCTTCTTGGCAGCGTCCACGACGGCCGGATGCTGATTGAGACCCAGATAGTCGTAGGAGGCGAAGTTGACGTAGTTCTGCCCGGCGATCTGCGTCGTCACGCCGTGGCGCGCCTCGTGGCAACGATAGAAGGGGTCCTCGATGTCGAACAGCCGCCCGATCTCCTTGTGCTTGAGGATGCTCCGATAGAGCGGCATGTCCGCAAAGCTCGGCGCGGCCTGCGTCGGATCGTAGACGACCTTCTTTCCCTCGCTGGTGGACAGGCGGCCGGCGTCAGGAGAGGCGCCGCAAGCATCGGCAACGGCACGTGCGGCCTCGCCGATCGTGCCGCGCGCGTACAATCCCGCCCGGATCACCGATCGCTTCAGCATGGTGAAAACCGTCGGGGAAGTCGCTGCGGGACTGGCTCTATCGACCGGCCGAATAGTGCTACGCTCGTCCCTCATGCGACCTCTCGTGTGGTGGATTTGGCACCGGCCCCGTGGGCGCGGCTCGCCGGCCCTAGATCGGGTGGTATGCTTACAATTGCAATGTGGATTTTGTGTCTAATTAGCGTGTTTACGTTATTTTTCTGCGCGACCGAATGAAGCGGCGTCAGCTCCGCCGCTTGTAGTTTCGGGTCACGAAACACGGCGTTTTGCTTAACTGTCTGACCGTTGTTTAGACGTGGGGCCGCCGCGCCAATCCTGCTCTGTTCCCTGAGCGTCAGCCGCGTAGCCGCTCGCCCTTCGGGTCGTACAGCGGCTCGAGGCTGGCACAAGCCGCGATCTTCTCCCCGGCCACCTCGATCGCGTAGTCGGACGCGAGCACATCGCGCGCCGTCTCGCCCGCCTCGCACGCGACATAGCCGAGGCCACTGCGGCGCCTAGATGATGTCCGTAGGCGCCCGATGTCAGGTAGCCCGCCACGCGCCCGTCGCGCCAGATCGCCTCGTTGCCGTACAGCAGAGGCTGCGCATCGCCGAGCAGGAACTGCACCAGCCGGCGCGTCAGGCCCGCCTGCTTCGTCTTGGCGACGCTGTCGCGGCCCAGGAAATCGCCGAAGCGCCCGCGCGCCTTGTCGGGTTTCACCGCGAACCCGAGGCCCGCCTCGAGAACGTGATCTGTCCCCGCGATGTCGTGGCCGAAATGGCGATAGCCCTTTTCCATGCGGCAGCTGTCGAGCGCGTGGCCGCCGCAAAGTCTCAAGCCAACCTCGCCGCCGCGCGCAATCAGCGTGTCGAACACATGCCGCGCCATGTCGGCCGGCACGTACAGCTCCCAGCCCAGCTCGCCCACGTAGGAGATGCGGTGTGCGCGCGCGACCGCATAGCCGATCTCGACCTGGCGCCACGTGCCATAGGGGAACGCCTCGTTGGTGAGGGGAACATCGACCAGACCAGCGAGCAGTTCGCGCGAGCGCGGCCCCATCACGGCGAGGCAGGCCTCCGCCGAGGTCACGTCGGTCGCCACGCAGTGCGCGCCCTCCGGCGTATGGCGTTTTAGCCAGGCGAGATCGCGCAGCACCGTCGCCGACGACGTCACCACGAGGAACGCGTCGCTGGACAGGCGCGCAATGGTCAGATCGGCCTCGATGCCGCCGCGCGCATTCAGCCATTGCGTATAGACGATGCGGCCCGGCTCCACGGCAACGTCATTGCCCGAGATGCGCTGCAGCACATCCTCCGCATCGCGGCCCTCGACGCGGATCTTGCCGAACGGCGAGAGGTCGAACAGACCGACGCCGGTGCGCACGGCCTTGTGCTCCTCGCCCGCGTAGTCGAACCAGTTCTGCCGTCCCCAGCTGTAGCGATACTCGGCCTTCTCGCCGCGCGCGCGCGCCGCCTCGGGCAGGAACCAGCCGGCGCGCTCCCAGCCAGCGGCCTCGGTGAAGCAGGCGCCTTTCTCTGCTAGCCGGTCGTGCAGCGGCGTGGTGCGCACGCCGCGCGCCGTGGTCGGACTGCGGTAGGGGAACTGGTCGGCATAGTGCAGCCCCAGTGCCTCGCCGATGCGATCGGCCAGATACGTCGCGTTGCCGTGGAACGGCTGGCAGCGGCGGATATCGACGCTGGTGAGGTCCATGGTCGGCTCGCCCGCCTCCATCCATTCCGCGATCGCCTTGCCTGCGCCGCCGGCCGTCTGGATGCCGATCGAATTGAAGCCGGCCGCCACGAAGAAATTGCGCAGCGACGGGGCCTCGCCCAGCACCCAGCGGCCGTCAGGCGTGAAGCTCTCCGGCCCGTTGAAGAAGGTGTGCATGCCGATGCGCTTCAGGATCGGCAGGCGTTCGGCGGCAAGCTCCAGCTCGCGGCTCAGGTGCTCCCAGTCGTCGGGCAGGTTGAGAAACTCGCTGTCCTCGGGGATCTTGCTGTCGGGCAGCGCCTTGCCCCTCGGCTCGAAGAAGCCGATCAGCAGCTTGCCGGCCTCCTCCTTGACGTAGGCGCTCTCGTCGGGCACCCGCAGCACCGGCAGGTTGCGCGGAATGTCGGGGCTCGCATCGGTGACGACGTAGAAATGCTCCGCCGCCAGCAGCGGCACGTTCACGCCCGCCATGCGGCCGACTTCGCGCGCCCACAGCCCGGCGCAGTTGACGACGTACTCGGCGTCGATCGCACCCTGCGCCGTATCCACGCCCGTGACGCGCCCCTCCGACTGGCGGATGCCCGTCACCCTGGTGTTCTCGAAGATGCGCACGCCGCGCTGGCGGGCCGCCTTGGCCAGCGCCTGCGTGATGTTGGCCGGATCGGCCTGGCCGTTGGCCGGGATGAACAGGCCGCCTTCCACGCCCTTGAGGTCGATCAGCGGATGCTTGTCGCGCGCCTCGCGACGGCGACACCATGTAGGCCTCGACGCCGAACACCTTGCCCATCGTCGCCTGGCGCTTCAGCTCCTGCATGCGCTCGCCCGACAGGGCCAGCGACAGCGAGCCGTTCTGGCGGAAGCCGGTGACCACGCCCGTCTCCGCTTCCAGCTCCGCCATCAGGCTCGCGGAGTACTTGGCCATCTTGGTCAGCGTGCTCGAGGAGCGCAGCTGGCCGATCAGGCCGGCCGCATGCCAGGTGGTGCCCGAGGTCAGCCGCTTGCGTTCGAGCAGGATGACGTCGCGCCAGCCGAGCTTGGCGAGGTGATAGGCGACCGAGCAGCCGATGATGCCGCCGCCGATGACGACGCATCGGACCTGTTTGGGAAGCTCGGACATGCGGCTTGCTCCATGCTGGCGCGTGTACCGAAAGCGTCGGCCAGCGCGCGCACGAATGCAAGCGCGAGAGTAGGCGGGAGCGCTCACCGCCCCGCTGGTGTGTGCGGCAGCAGGAAGGTCAGCAGGCCGAGCGCCGGCAGCCAGGCGACGATCTTGAACACCGCAATGATGCCGATGTGGTCGGCCAGCACGCCCAACCCAGCGGCCGCCAGGCCGCCCAGGCCGAATGCCAGCCCGTAGAACAGCCCGCCGACCAGACCCACGCGATGCGGCACCAGGTCGATGGCGTAGATCAGGATCGACGAGAACGCGCTCGCCATGACCAGGCTGACGAGCACGCTCAGCACGCCGGTCCAGAACAGGTCGGCATACGGCAGCAGCAGCGCGAACGGCAGCGAGCCCAGGATGGAGATCCAGATCACGCGGTGGCGTCCGAACCGGTCGCCGATCATGCCGCCGACGATCACGCCGAGCGCGCCGACCACGAGGTAGAGGAACAGCATGATCTGCGACAGCTGCACCGACACGCCGAACCGCTCGATCAGGAAGAACGTGTAGTAGGACGTGAACGCCGCCGTATAGCCGTTCTTCGACAGCAGCAGGACGATCAGGATCGTCATCGCGAACATCACGCGCCGGCTCGTCGCAATCGGCTCGTCGGCTGCGCTCGCTGGATGCTCCTTGGCCGCGGCGATCTGCGCGCGGCGCATCTCGGCATAGCGCCCCGCCGTCCACGTCATCAGCACCATGGCGACGAGCGCCACCACCGACGCCCAGGCGAGGCTCGACTGCCCGCGCGGCACCACGATCAGCGGCCGCCAGCAGCGGGCCCATCGCATATCCGGCATGCCCGCCGATCTGGAAGATGCCCTGCGCAAAGCCCTGCTGGCCGGCCGCCGCGTGGCGCGCCATGCGCGTCGCCTCGGGATGGAACACGGCCGATCCGAGCCCGATCATGGCCACCGAGACCAGGATCATCGCGTAGCTGCCCGCGAACGACAGGCCGAGCAGCCCGGCGAGCGTCGCCCCCATGCCGGCCACCATCGCGTAGGGCCACGGCTTATGATCGGTAACCAGCCCGAGCACCGGCTGCAGCAGCGACGCCGTCACCTGGAAGGCGAGCGTGATCAGCCCGATCTGCGCGAAGTCCAGCACGTACGCCTCCTTGAGGAGGGGATACATGGCCGGGATCATCGACTGGATCAGGTCGTTGAGCAGATGCGCTCCGCTCAGCGCCACCAGGATCGGCAGCAGCGGGCGGCGCTCGGCTGAGGCAACCATCGTCATGCCGGGACCATTGGACCCCGCGGATGCGGGCGTCAACCTCAGCGGGTGCATAGCCGGCATCTGCCGCCTGCACCCCCTGCGTGGCACGGCTGATTGCGGCCTTAACCCTTCGCCACGCGCTCGCGCGTGATCACCTTGGCGAGTTCCACGGCCGGCTGGTCGAACGGGTCGACGCCCATCAGGCGGGCGGCGAGGATCGTCTCCAGCATGCAATGCATCATCAGCGCGCCGAGCGACGCCTCGTCGAGCCGGTCGAGATCGAAGGTGCGCACCGGCCGGCCGGCGCGGCCCAGCGCCTCCGGCACGGCGTGCGATTGCGCCGCCACCAGGTCGCCGACCGTCTTGCCGGCCAGGTAACCGACGCCCGCCTTGGCCGCCAGGTCAGCCGGCAGCTTCGGGCCGATGCCCGAGGTCGGCAGGCGCACGATGCTGATCAGGTGCTCGTGCGGGCCGTCCATGAACAGCTGCAGCTGGCTGTGCTGGTCGAGCGGCCCGACGCAGGCGATCGGCGCCGTGCCCTGCCCGTCCTTGCCGAGGCTCTCCGCCCACAGCTGCACGAACCAGTGCGAGAAGCGCCCCAGCCGGTCGGTGTAGGGCATCATCACGTGGGTCCGTATGCCGCGCTCGCGCGTCAGCGCCACGGCCACCGCCGCACCGACCGCCGGCGGGAACGCGAACGGCGAGTCGACCGCCATCATCGCATCCACCACGCTGCGCGCGCCGGCGCGCACCGCGCGCACATCGAGGCCGCGCGCCAAGCGCCGGCAGCAGGCCGACGTTGGTCAGCCCCGAGAAGCGGCCGCCGATGCCGGTGTTGATGCTCCAGCACCGGAATGCCGAGCCCCTCGAACAGGTCGCGCAGGCCGTTGGCCTTGCCGGCCACGCGCGGCTCGGTGATGCCGAGGAACAGCGCGGGGATGCGCGCCTCGAGGCCCGCTGCCCGCACGGCCGACATGGCGGCCAGCGCCTGCGCCAGCGTCTCCGGCGTGCCGCCCGACTTGGAGGTGACGACGAAGCGCGCGGTGTCGAGATCGAACGTGCCGAGCGCCGATTCCAGCGTGACCGGATCGAGGTTGTCGTAGAAGCGGGTGCGCGGCCGGTTCTTCTGCGCCTCGTCGGCGAGGCCCGGGATGTTCCAGCCGCCGAGCTGCGCCAGCGTCTGGCCGCCGAGGCTCGAGCCGCCCGTGCCGAAGAAGATGATGGCGCGCGCGCCGGCGCTGAGCTTGGCGAGCGCCGCCTCGGCCGCAACGATGTCGGCCTCGTCTTCGGCGATGCGCAGCAGCGGCAGGCGCCGCTCGCGATAGTCGCCCTGCAGAGCGTCGAGCGCCGGAGCCAGCTGCTCGATCCACAGCGTCAGCTCGGCCTGGCTCAGGCCATGCTGGCCGATCGCGCCGTCGAGGCAGCCGGCAATCGAATGGGAGTAGGGGGCCGCGCCGGCCCGCTCGGCGATCTTGGTGCTCATGCCGCGAGCCCTAGCGCGAATCCGCGCCACCTGTCATCCCGGCGGCACTGTCTCCGTCTCTCCCCGCGGGGAGAGGACGTGAGGCCATGACTACGGCCGCGTGCACGCGGATGCAGGCAAGGTAATGCGCGGCGTAAGCATTCGGCCGAACTGGTGAGGGGAGTTTCCACATAAGTTCCCTCATCTGCCCTCGGCACCTTCTCCCCAGGGGAGAAGGGGACGCATGCAGCCGCCTAGCGCGCTACCCGCGCGGCACCAGGCCCTTGGGCTTGCCGACGACGGTGGTGATCAGCTCCTGGCCCTCGAACAGCCGTTTGCCCGCCGCCTTCACCTGCTCGAGCGTCACCGCCTCGATCTCGCTGTTGCGGCGATCCACGTAGTCCATGCCGAGGTCCTCCTGCAGGACCCACAGCAGCTGGTTGGCGATCTTGGCGTTGGTGTCGAAGCGCAGCGCGAACGAGCCGATCAGGTAGCTCTTGGCGTTGGCCAGCTCCGCCTCGGTCGGGCCCTCGGCGGCGATGCGCTTCAGCTCGGCGTTGATCAGGTCGAGCGACTGGCCGATCTCCTCGTTCTTGGTGGCGACGCCGCCGGCGAACACCGAGGTGTGCTTGAACGGCTGCACGGATGGTGTAGACCGAATAGGCCAGCCCGCGCTTCTCGCGCACCTCCTCCCACAGCCGCGACGACATCACGCCGCCGCCGACGATCTGGTTGAGCACGAACGCGGGCAGGAAGTCCTTGTCCTTGCGCGGCATGGCCGGCAGGCCGAAGCGGGCCACCGACTGCGGCACCGCCATCTCGACCACCTTCAGCTTCTCGGCGGCCTTCGGGATCACCTGGGCGACCGGCGTCAGCTTGGCCTTGGCGGGCAGGCCGCCGAAGATCTGGTCGAGCATGCCGGCCAGCGTCTTGGCGTCGATGTCGCCCACCACCACCACGCTCAGCGTATCCTTGGCGAACATGCGCGTGCGCAGCGCGGCCAGATCCTCGCGCGCGATCTTCTTGATCGACTCGAGCCGTGCCGTTGGCCGGCCGGCCGTACGGGTGACCCGCGAAGGCCGTCGCCGACCACGTCTCGGAGGCGACCCGGTCGGGATCGCGCGCGGCGTGGATCAGCCCGGCCATGCAGCTGCCCGCGAATGCGGTCCACCGCATCGGCGTCGAAGCGCGGCTTGTTGAGCGCCAGCGCCAGCAGCGCGACGGCCTTGTCGCGGTTCTCGGTCAGCGTCTCGAAGCTGCCGTAGAAGGCATCGCGCGCATCGTCGAAGCCCATGCGCATGGCGATCTCTTCCATGCGCTCCTGGTACTGCTTGGCGTTGAGGTCGCCGGCGCCTTCGTCCATCATGGAGGCCAGGAAATTGGCGAGGCCTTCCTTGCCCTCCGGGTCCTGCGCGTTGCCGCCGTCGAAGGCGTAGCGCAGCGCGATCAGCGGCACGCTGTGCTCCTCGACCAGCCAAGCCGTAATGCCGCCGGGACTCTTGACCTCTTGGATTTTCATGGCTTGTGCCTTGCTGAACTGGGACAGAAGCGCGGCCACAAGCAGGAACGCGAAGAGGCAGGCTTCAAGACGCGGGCCGATCGCGATGGCCGGAACCGGAACCAGGTCAAGACGAGCCTCCCTTAGGACTTCTTCGCCGGGGCGGGCTTGACCGCGGTGTCGCTTTCGGCCGTCGGCGCGAATCGGGATCAGGGTGCCGGTCACCGAGTGGCGGATGTCCAGATACTTGTTCGCCACGCGCTTCACGTCGTCGGCGGTCACCTTGGCGACGGCCACCGGCCAGTTGTTGATCTCGTCGATCGTCAGGCCGACGATGATGCCCTCGCCGTAGCGCCGCGCCAGCGAGGCCTGGCTGTCCAACTCGTAGATGAACTCGGCGATGAAGGCCTTCTTGGCGCGCTCCAGCTCGTCGTTGGTGACCAGCTTCTCGCGCAGCTCGTGCAGCACCGCGTCGATCGACTGCTCGACCTTGTCGAGGCCGACGCCCTGCGCGGCCGTGGCGTAGACGCCGATCGAGCCGCTGTCGAGGCCGCTGCCCGAGTACCAGCCGCCGGCGCCCGCCGCGATCTTCTCCTCGGAGACCAGCTTCTGGTAGAGACGGCTGGTGCTGCCGTTGCCGGCGATCTTCATCAGCACGTACAGCGCCTCGGCATCGCCCTTGTCGGCCTTGGCATGGCTCGGCGCGAGATAGAACCGGCGGATCGAGGCATTGCCGGCCCGCGGATCCTTCAGCTCGACGCGGCGCGGGGCGCGATGCTCGGGCTCCTGGGCGCGCTGGCGCGGCTTGATGGCATCGTTGGCGGGGAGCGAGCCGTAGGCGGCCTCGGCAAGCGCCTTCACCTGCTCCGGCACGACGTCGCCTGTCACCACCACGATGGCGTTGTTGGGCGCGTAGAAGCGCTTGTAGAAGGCCAGCGCGTCCTCGCGCGACAGCTTCTTCATCTCGTGCATCCAGCCGATGATCGGGATGCGGTAGGGATGGTTCTGGTACATCGCCGCCGACATCTGCTCGGACAGGATGCTGGAGGGATTGTTCTCGGTGCGCGAGCGGCGCTCCTCGATGATCACCTCGCGCTCGGTCTCCACCTCTTTCGCGTCGAGCTTGAGGTTGACCATGCGGTCGGCCTCCATCTCCATCACCGTCTTGAGGCGGTCCTTGGAGATGCGCTGGAAATATCCCGTGTAGTCGTGCGAGGTGAAGGCGTTGTCCTGGCCGCCGAGCCGCGAGATGGTCTTGGAGAACTCGCCCGACGCGATCTTGTCGGTCGACTTGAACATCAGATGCTCGAGGAAGTGCGCGATGCCCGACACGCCGGCCGGCTCGTCGGCCGCGCCCACCCGATACCATACGTAGTGCGTCACCACCGGCGCGCGATTGTCGGGGACGACGATCAGCTGCAGGCCGTTGGCGAGCTTGTACTCGCTGACGCGGGTGGCGATCGGGCTGGCTTTGAGGCTTTCGAAGGATTGCGTGAACATCATTATTCCGAGTGCAAGGAGGAGAAGAGGAAGCTGTCTAGCATGGATATGCATGATCGTTCCTGTGCGCGAGCGACATACAGCCGTCCTGACGGCGCGGGCCCATCGAATGCGGGGCGAGAATGCGGCTCTTGCGTCCTTGGCGCACGGAAACCGCAGAAAGCCCATGTCCGGTGTTCGGGGCCGCTAAGTCAAATGACAAGGGATTAATCTTGCCGATAACGCTAACGGCCGGCGGCATGGAGCCATTCAGATCGAAGATGCTCGCGGGCGCCATGCGGCCGCGGCCGTGCGCCCGTCGCATGAACCACGCAATGCCGTGCATCGACTCGGCAGATGCTAGGGCTTGTTGACGCTATTCAGCGAATCGCCGAGCAGGGTCGGGCAAGGCCCGTAGGGGCTGCGATTGCCCCGCGTCATCCTTGTTGTGGACCCTGTCCTTCCACTGGATCTCGCCGCGGCAGTAGGCCAGATGCTTGCGGTCCCGCTCCTTGGCGGCGGCGGCCTTCTTGCGATCAGGATCGTTGAGCGAGGCAAGGGTGCTCGGGTCCTGCTCCTCGGAGCCCGGCGCCGGCAGGCGGCTGGAGTTGGGCGGCAGCACCAGCGGCGCACGGGCGGCGACCTGCGGCTCGCGCTTGGACTGCTCCATGGCCGATGAGCTGATGCCCATCCAGTCGAACAGCTTGCCGTTCACCTCGAGGCCGTCGGAGCAACCGCCGAGAACCAGCGTCGCGGCAAAGGCAGCGGTCGACGCCAGATGCACAATGCGTAGCTGCCATCCCGTCATCGCTTCATCCCCCGGGCCCAGCCGGCAACCTGAGCCGAAGTCTCATGTCTTCCAATCAACTACGTTGATTTTGCGGCACGATTGCGACTCGGCGCCAGCGCATCATATAGAAGGCCCACCACACCGGCAACAATGGCCATATCGGCGATATTGAACACGTACCAGTAGAAGCCGAAGGCGTGCAGCTGGAAGAAGTCGGCCACGCCCCCAATGAGCAGGCGGTCCACGGCGTTGCCGAGCGCTCCGCCCATGATCAGCCCCAGGCTCACCGCCACCAGCTTGTCCGTGACGCCGCGCGCCAGCCAGACGGCCATGGCCAGCGAGGCAAGTACCGCAAATCCCGCCAGCACCCACTGACCCTGCTCGCTGTCCTGGAGCAGCAGCCCGTAGCTGACGCCCTTGTTCTTGACGAACACCAGGTTGAGGAACGGCGTGACGACCACCGGGCTCTTCTCTTCGATGCGGTAGATCAGCAGCATCCACCACTTGTGCGCCTGGTCGAAGGCGAGCGTCAGCACCATGATGGTGTAGCCCAGCTGCGAGTAGGGGCCATACAGCCAGGATTTGGCTGCGTGGTCATCTGCGCCTCGCGTCCCGCGTTACCTGTCATCCCGGTCGTCGCGCAGCGACGATCCGACCCGGGCCGACGGATCGCCGAAAGTGCCCTTCGGGTCCCGACTCTCCGCGCGCCGCGCTCCGGCCGGGATGACAGTGAGCCCTGCGTGAGCCGGCGTCACCGCATCGCTCCCTTCTGCGCATCGAACTCGCGCACGGCCGCCGCATCGCGCGCCGACAGCTCGGGGAAGGCCGGATCGCTGCCGACATCCTTGGTGATGCGCCAGGAGCGCGCGCACTTCTTGCCGTCCGCGCGCTTCGGCACGCACGCCGACCTTCGGCACATCAGGCAGCTTGAAGGCGCCGTCCGGCGCTTCGCCCGCGACGATCTCGATGCCGGAGGTGATGCACACTTCCGCGAAATCGACGTCCTCGAGCGCGGCCATCAGTCTCGTCGTCGACGAACACCTGCGGTGCCGCCTCCAGCGACGAGCCGATCTTCTTGTTGGCCCGCTCGATCTCCAGCGCCCCGGTGACGACGCGGCGCACGCGCTTGATCTGCTCCCACTCCTGCGCCAGCGCATCGTCGCGCCAGGAGGCCGGCAGCTTCGGAAACGTCTCGACATGCACGGATGCCGTCTCCGACGGATAGCGCTCCAGCCACGCCTCCTCGGCCGTGAAGCACATCAGCGGAGCCAGCCACAGGCAGGTGCAGCGGAAGATCTGCTCGATGGTCTCCAGCGCCGCCTTGCGCTTGTTGGAGGAGATCGGGTCGCAGTACAGCGCATCCTTGCGGATGTCGAAGTAGAACGCCGACAGGTCGGTGTTCATGAACTGCGTCAGCAGCGCCACCACGCGCTTGTAGTCGTACTCGGCGTAGGCCTTGCGCACGGCCACGTCGAGCTCGGTCAGCCGGTGCAGCATCAGCCGCTCCAGCTCCGGCATCACCTTCACGGGCACCGTCTTCTTGGGGTCGTAGTGGGCCAGCGTGCCGAGCATCCAGCGCAGCGTGTTCCTGAGCTTGCGGTAGGACTCGACCGTGCCCTGGATGATGCCGGGCCCGAAGCGGATGTCGCTCGTGTAGTCGGAGGACGCCACCCACAGGCGCAGGATGTCGGCGCCGGAGTTCTTCATGATGTCCTGCGGCGACATGGTGTTGCCCTTGGACTTCGACATCTTCTCCTCGCCCTTCTCGTCGAGGATGAAGCCGTGCGTCAGCACCACGTCGAAGGGCGCCCGCGCCCGCGTGCCGCAGCTCTCCAGCAGCGAGGACTGGAACCAGCCGCGATGCTGGTCGGAGCCTTCCAGGTACATCACGCGGTCCTTGCCGCCGTCGCGCAGGCGGCGGATGCCGGCGAGGCCCGGAAACTCCTTGGGGTCCTCCAGCGTGAAGGCGTGCGTGGAGCCTGAATTGAACCACACGTCGAGGATGTCGGTGGCCTGCTGCCAGTCGGCCGGATTGGCGACCAGACCCTGCAGGAAGCGCTCGGCCGCGCCCTGCTCGAACCAGGCATCCGCGCCCCGCTCGGCGATCGCCGTGGCGATGCGCTGCATCAGCTCGGCCGACTTCTCGAACGTGGCCGACGGGATCACCTCGCCCGTCTCCTTGTGCACGAACACGGTGATCGGCACGCCCCAGGCGCGCTGGCGCGAGATCACCCAGTCGGGGCGCGCGTCGATCATGCCGCGCAGCCGGTTCTGCCCCGAGGCCGGCACGAACTCGGTCTCGGCGATGGCCTTGAGCGCGCGTCTCGCGCAGCGTCTGGTTGCCGCCGCGCGGCCGGCATGCGCAGCGGCTTGTCCATGGCGATGAACCACTGCGGCGTATTGCGGAAGATCACCGGCTTCTTGGAGCGCCAGGAATGCGGATACTGGTGCTTGAGCCGGCCGCGCGCGATCAGCGCGTGCATTTTCGTCAGCGCATCGATGACGGCCTGATTGGCATCACCCTTGTTGCCCTTGTCGTCGATGACACGCTTGCCCTCGAAGCCCGGCGCATCCTTGGTGAAGCGGCCATCGCCATCGACCGTGAACGGGATCGTCGGTGTCGATGCCGCGCTTCTGCAGCTCCGGCGCCTTCGCCATCCAGATATCGAAGTCCTCGCGGCCGTGGCCCGGCGCAGTGTGCACGAAGCCGGTGCCGTCCTCGTCCGTGACGTGGTCGCCGTCCAAGCAGCGGCACATCGAAGTCGTAGCCCATGCTCGCGAAGCGGATGATGGCAGATCAATGCCGGCGATGAGTCGCGGCTCGAGCGTACGAGCAGCTTCCTGAACGCCGTCGACCTTGGCCGCCTTCATGACATGCTCCGCACAGCTTGTCGGCCAACGATCAGCTGTGTCTCCCGCCTTAGCCCAATTGCCGTCCGGCGCGTCGCGTCACCTCGTACAGGCCGTAGGCGATCTTTGGTGAGAATGCGATCGCCCGATTGCCCGGGATCGTCCATGGCGTGGTCGTCCAGATAACGACTGAGGCCGATGTCACGCTGGAGGTCCAGAATTCCTGATCCCAGCCGATCTTTGCTGCCTGGTCCATCGACGTATGAGCTGGTACGCCAGGCGTTCACCGGAAACTTCACCCACACCGTGTCGCTCTGGTAGTCGTGATACTCGACCTCGGCCTCGGCCAGCGCGGTCTTCTCCACCACCGACCACATCACCGGCTTGGAGCCGCGATACAGCCCGCCGTTCATGGCGAACTTCATCAGCTCGTTGGCGATGACGGCCTCCGCCTTGTAGGCCATGGTCGAGTAGTAGTGCTGCCAGTCGCCCACGACGCCGAGGCGCTTGAACTCCTCGCGCTGCACGCCGATCCAGTGCTCGGCGAAGTCGCGGCACTCCTTGCGGAACTCGTTGACCGGCACCTTGTCCTTGTCGAGGCCCTTGGCGCGATACTGCTCCTCGATCTTCCACTCGATCGGCAGGCCGTGGCAGTCCCAGCCCGGCACGTAGTTGGAATCGAAGCCCAGCATCTGCTGGCCGCGCGTCACCATGTCCTTGAGGATCTTGTTCAGCGCCGTGCCGATGTGGATGTTGCCGTTGGCGTAGGGCGGGCCGTCGTGCAGGATGAACTTCGGCCGGCCCTTCGCGGCCTCGCGCAGGCGGTGGTAGAGGTCGATGCGCTGCCAGCGCTCCAGCAGGCGCGGCTCGAGCTGCGGCAGCCCGGCCTTCATCGGAAAATCGGTCTTGGGCAGGAACAGCGTCGCGCTCCAATCGCGCGCGTCGTCCTTCTTGGTCGAGGTCATGGATAACCCGTCTTCGGTCAGCTGATTGCGATGCGACAATACGCGGGCCAAGCCCCGGGCGCCCTCAGAAGCTGATCCGGGGCGACCGGGCCGCTAATTCGCGCGGTCTTCAGCTGCAACGGATATCGCGTCATGGTGCAGTCGTTCTAGCGGCGCCGGCCCGAGCGGGCAACCTTGTAAGACCTGCGATACTATAAAGGACAACCTGCGATCTTCCGTTGCGGACACAGCACGCACCGGCGCGCGAATGCGGAAACGTCGGAAATCAGCGGATCGAATCTGCCGCATCGACGTTATGTTCCCGCAAGGGATGTCGCCATGAGTGCCGATGACAGGCCACTGTCACACCGGCTGCGGGGCTGGGGGCGGCATCCCTTCTACCCTTCAGCGACCACGACGGGCGCAGACCGGCGCCGCCGCCAGCATCTGCCGGGCACGCTCGACATCCCTGGCCATCTGCTCCTGCAGGGCCGCAGCCGAGCGCGAACTTGGCGTCCGCGCGCACGAAGCCGATGAACTCCACCTCGATCTGACGCCCGTACAGATCGCCGTCGAAATCGAACAGGAACACCTCCAGCACCGCCTCGCCGTCGTCGAACGTCGGGCGGGTGCCGAGGTAGGCGGCGCCGTCAAGCCGCTGGCCATCGCAATAGGCGCGCACGGCGTAGATGCCATGTGCCAGCGCCGTGCCGGTCGGCAGCATCAGGTTGGCCGTCGGGATAGCCGAGGCCGGTGCCGCGCTTGGCACCACCCACCACCGTGCCGGCCACGCGCCACCAGTGGCCCAGCATGCTTGCTGCGCCCTCGACGTCGCCTTGCGCCAGCTCGGCGCGCACGGCACTGGAGGAGAACACCTCGCCGGCCTCCGCCACCTGGGCCACCACCGTCACCCCGAAGCCATGCTCGGCCCCGGCCCTGCCGCAGCGTCTCGGGATCGCCGCCGCGGCCCTTGCCGAAGCGGAAATCGTAGCCGACCACCACGTGGCGCACGCCCAGCCCCTGCACCAGCACGCGCTCGATGAAGGTCTCGGCAGAGAGGCCCGCCAGCGCGGCGTCGAAGCGCACCACCACGGCCATGTCCAGCCCGAGCGCCTCCAGCAGCGCCAGCTTGCGCGGCAGCGGCGTCAGGCGGAAATGCGGCTTGTCCGGCTGGAAGAACTCGCGCGGATGCGGCTCGAACACGATGGCGCCGGCCGGCCAGCCGTGCTGCCGCGCCTCGCGCGATGGCCGCCGCGATCAGCGCCTGGTGACCCCGGTGCACGCCGTCGAAGTTGCCGATGGCCAGCACGCCGCCGCGGGCCGCGGCAGGGACGTCATCGGTACCGTGGACAACGATCATGATCGGGTCTTGGGCTTTCAGAACAGGTCTTGGCGCGGCGGGCGGATCGCTTCAGATTGCCTCACATGAGCCTCCGAAGGTGCCTTGCGGCGGACCCCATGCATTCTGCCTTGGCTCCACGAGCGTAGAGAGGTATTTCCGTTCCTGAGGCGAAGCCGAGGAACATCCGGCCGAGAAGCCGCTCCATCCAGAACGATCTCGCCCGGCAGCCATGCGCGGAGAGCCGAGGCCTTGCAGCCCCCGATGCGACTTGCGACACCCTACCTACGTGTGGCAACAGGAAGCCGCCTGGTAATGGATGCCGGGCCAGCAGGTTGAAGGCGCATGACCTACATCGTCAACGAGAACTGCATCAAGTGCAAATTCACGGACTGCGTGGAGGTGTGCCCGGTCGACTGCTTCTATGAAGGCGAGAACATGCTCGTCATTCATCCCGACGAATGCATCGACTGCGGCGTGTGCGAGCCGGAGTGCCCGGTGGACGCCATCAAGCCCGATACCGAGCCTGGCCTCGAGAAGTGGCTGGAGCTCAATCGCGCAGTATTCGGAGAAGTGGCCCAACATCACCTCCAAGAAGGACGCGCCTGCCGGAGGCCGACAACTTCCGCGACGAGAAGGATAAGTTCAAGAAATACTTCATTCCGGAGCCGGGCGAAGGCGATTAATCTTCCAGCAACGCGGGCTGAAGCGTGTAGTTTTCGTCAATGCTCGCATAGATTGCATTCAATATTCAGGCCCATCGTCACGCGCATTTAAGCATCTGGCATGCCAGGGGGTGTGTTCTTTGCGCCCAGACCCTTCAAAATGCGTGAAGTTTGTGTTATGGTGCTTTTTAGTGGTGACGGCCTGAACAAAGTCGGAACTGAGATCCGCAAAGTATGCGGTATCGCTGCGCAATGGTGCCATCTGGCACACCGAGGTACGGGTATGACGATGCGCAGTTTTGGGCAGCCAAGCCATACAACAGAGGCGGGAGGGGCATAGGTGCGGCCTTAGCAGGCCGGGCCCCGTGACGCTTGAGGGATAAAATCGGGCGGCGACACGCGTCGGCGACCCTGGCAGTGTGCGCACTGACGCGCCAATAGCAGAAAGAGTAGCGTGCGTAATGCTGAAATTGCAACCGGAAGTAACTAGTGAGACGAGCGACATGGCACGGAAGAAGACCTCGGGTAAGAGTGCGACGCAGAAGCCAGCCAGCAGGGCAGCCGTGCGCAAGCTGAGCGCGCGCAAGCCAACGCCGGCCAAGTCTGCGACGCCAAGGGGCAGCCGGCCAAGGCTCCAGGCCAAGCAGTCCGTCCAAGCCGGCTGCGGCCAAGGTCGACTCCGACCAAGAAGCTGGTCGCCGCCAAGAAGGTCGTCGCGGCTGCCAAGCCGGTCGCCGGCCAAGGCCGCAGGCCAAGCCTGCGCCCGTGGTCCGCGCCGGCGGCCCAGAAGGCCCCGGCTGCCGCCAAGCCGCCGATGCTGCCCAAGGGCCGTCGCCATCAAGCAGGCCATGGCCGCCGCTGCCGGCCGTCAGGCGCCGCCGGCCCAGGGTGCGCGCGCCATGCCGGCTGCCGCCAGCAAGACCGGCCAGAAGATCACGGCGCCGGCCGCCGGAACGCCGGCTCCGCGCAGCCGCCGCGGCCGCCGCAGCGCCTGCGGCAGCCGCGGCCGGGCCGAAGAAGCCGGTCAGCCAGCGGCACGGCTTCAAGACCACCGAGTGGATCGTCTATCCGGCGCACGGCGTCGGCCGCATCGTCGGCATCGAGGAGCAGGAGATCGCCGGCATCTCGCTCGAGCTGTTCGTCATCACCTTCGAGAAGGACAAGATGACCCTGCGCGTGCCGACCGGCAAATCGGCCAGCGTCGGCATGCGCAAGCTGGCCGAGGACGGCGTCGTCAAGAGGGCCATGGAGACGCTGAAGGGCAAGGCGCGCATCAAGCGCACCATGTGGAGCCGGCGCGCGCAGGAGTACGAGGCCAAGATCAACTCGGGCGACCTGATCGCCATCGCCGAGGTGGTGCGCGACCTGTACCGCTCCGAGAGCCAGCCGGAGCAGTCCTACTCCGAGCGCCAGCTCTACGAGGCCGCTCTCGACCGCATGGCGCGCGAGATCGCCGCCGTCGAGAAGCTCGACGAGCGCGGCGCCGTGCAGCGCATCACCGAGGTGCTGTCCAAGAGCGCCAAGGGCCGTCGCGCTGCGGCCGAGGAGGGTGGTGGCGCCGAGGTCAAGGCGGCGTAGCAGCGTAAGCCCGGCGACGCCGCTCAGTCAAATTCAACCGCCCGGTCCTAGCAAGGCCGGGCGGTTTCATTTTGCGCGCGACCTGCGCTCGGCACGCCGGCCGGCTGTTGTCAGGTTCTTGCGTCCGACTGTCGCCTCGGCGATCACCTCGATATTG
>CAVTJY010000021.1:112500-378180 GCA_963735125.1 uncultured Alphaproteobacteria bacterium
TACGACCAGGAAGGCAACACCTCGCGCAAGTTCCTCATGAAGCGGCCGGTGCGCGGCGACGACGTGCGCATCACGTCCGGCTTCGGCCTGCGCCGCCATCCCGTGCTGCAGACCTCCAGGATGCACACCGGCGTCGACTGGGCCTGCGCGGCCGGCACGCCGATCATGGCCGCCGGCAACGGCACCATCGAGGAAGCCGGCCGCAAAGGCGAGTACGGCAACTACGTGCGCATCCGGCACGCCAACGGCTACAAGACCGCCTACGGCCACATGCTGCGCATCGGCAACGGCGTGGCGCCGGGTGCCAAGGTGCGGCAGGGGCAGATCATCGGCTACGTCGGCTCGACCGGCCTGTCGTCGGGTCCGCACGTGCACTTCGAGGTGCTGGTCAACAAGGAATTCGTCGACCCGATGTCGATCCAGGTGCCGCGCGAGCGGCAGCTGACCGGCAAGCAGCTGGCCGACTTCCAGAAGGAGCGCACGCGCATCGATGCCCTGATGCGCCGCAACCCCGTGTCGACCAGGGTTGCGGCGGTGGGCCGCGGCGTGCAGTAGGTCCGTCTTCACCCGTCATCCCGGACGCGATGCTTGCATCGCGAACCGGGACCTACTGGCGATCACCGATAGCGAGGTCCCGGATCGCCTCACCACGGCCCTGCGGGCCGGGGTTCGACGTCCGGGATGACGGGTGGTTTGCGATTACGCGGCGGCTTTCTTCGTCGCCGGCTGGTCGTTGATGACCAGGTTGCCGTCACGCACGCTCAAGCGCACGGCCTGGCCATCCTTGATCTTGCCGGCGAGGATCAGCCCGGCGAGCGGGTCCTGCACCGACTTCTGGATCACCCGCTTCAAGGGCCGGGCACCGTAGGCCGGATCGTAGCCCTTGTTGGCGAGCCAGGTGCGCGCCTTGTCGTCCATCTCGATCTTGAGCTTGCGATCGGCGAGCAGCTTCTGCAGGCGCCCGATCTGGATGTCGACGATGGCGGCCATCTGCTCGCGCTTCAGGCGGTGGAACAGGATGATCTCGTCGATGCGGTTCAGGAACTCCGGGCGGAACTTGGTCTTCATCTCGGCCATCACGTACGGCCGCACGGCGTCGACGTCCTCGCCTTCCTTCTGGTTGACGAGGTATTCCGAGCCGATGTTGGACGTCATGATGATCAGCGTGTTCTTGAAGTCGACGGTGCGGCCCTGACCGTCGGTCAGGCGGCCGTCGTCGAGCACCTGCAGGAGCACGTTGAAGACGTCCGGATGGGCCTTCTCGATCTCGTCGAACAGGACCACCTGGTAGGGCCGCCGGCGCACCGCTTCGGTGAGCGCGCCGCCCTCCTCGTAGCCGACATAGCCCGGCGGGGCGCCGATCAGGCGGGCGACGGAGTGCTTCTCCATGTACTCCGACATGTCGATGCGCAACAAGGCGCTCTCGTCGTCGAACAGGAACGCGGCCAGCGCCTTGGTCAGCTCGGTCTTGCCGACGCCGGTCGGGCCTAGGAAAATGAACGAGCCGATCGGCCGGTTCGGGTCCTGCAAGCCGGCACGCGCGCGCCGGACCGCGGTCGAGACGGCCTCCACCGCCTCCTCCTGGCCGACCACGCGCTTGGACAGCGACTCCTCCATGCGCAGGAGCTTCTCGCGCTCGCCTTCCAGCATCCGATCGACGGGGATGCCGGTCCAGCGCGAGACGATTCCGGCGATCTGGTCGGGCGTGACGGCCTCCTCGACCATCGCGCCCTTGTCCTGCTCCTCGATCTTGGTGAGCTTCTTCTCGAGCTCGGGGATGACGCCATAGGCCAGCTCGCCGGCACGCGCGAGATCGCCGCGCCGCTGCGCCTGCTCCAGCTCCGTGCGGCGCTGGTCGAGCTCGACCTTGAGCTTCTGCGCCGAGCCGAGCTTGCTCTTCTCGGCCTCCCAGCGCTGCGTCAAGGCCTTCGACTTCTCCTCGAGCGAGGCGATGTCCTTGTCGAGCCGCGCCAGCCTGTCCTTGGAGGCAGCATCCGTCTCCTTGCGCAGCGCCTCGCGCTCGATCTTCATCTGCATGAGGTCGCGATCGATCTCGTCGAGCTCCTCGGGCTTGGAGTCGATCTGCATCTTGAGGCGGGAGGCCGCCTCGTCCATCAGGTCGATGGCCTTGTCGGGCAGGAAGCGGTCGGTGATGTAGCGGTTGGAGAGGGTGGCGGCGGCCACCAGCGCGCTGTCGGTGATGCGCACGCCGTGGTGCTGCTCGTACTTCTCCTTCAGGCCGCGCAGGATGGAGATGGTGTCCTCCACCGTCGGCTCGGAGACGAACACCGGCTGGAAGCGCCGTGCCAATGCCGCGTCCTTCTCGATGTGCTTGCGGTACTCGTCGAGCGTGGTGGCGCCGACGCAGTGCAGCTCGCCGCGGGCCAGCGCCGGCTTGAGCAGGTTGCCGGCATCCATGGCGCCCTCGGCCTTGCCGGCGCCGACGATGGTGTGCAGCTCGTCGATGAACAGGATGATCCTTCCACCCTCCGACTGCACCTCGGACAGCACGGACTTGAGCCGCTCCTCGAACTCGCCGCGGTACTTGGCGCCGGCGATCAGCGCGCCCATGTCGAGCGCCAGCAGCTTCTTGTCCTTCAGGCTCTCCGGCACGTCGCCCTTGATGATGCGCTGGGCGAGGCCTTCGGCGATGGCGGTCTTGCCGACGCCCGGCTCGCCGATCAGCACGGGGTTGTTCTTGGTGCGCCGGGACAGCACCTGGATGGTGCGGCGGATCTCCTCGTCGCGGCCGATGACGGGATCGACCTTGCCCTCGGCGGCGAGCGCGGTAAGATCGCGGGCATAGCGCTTGAGGGCGTCGTAGGCCTGCTCGGCCGAGGCGCTGTCGGCGGTGCGGCCCTTGCGGATCTCGTTGATGGCGTGGTTGAGCGTGGTGGGGTTGACGCCGGCGTCCTTCAACACGCGGGCGGCGTCGGATTGCTCCATGGCCAGCGCCAGCAGCAGCCGCTCCACCGTGACGAACTTGTCGCCCGCCTTGTCGGCGATCTTCTGGGCGGTGTCGAACACGCGCGCCAGCTCGGGCGCCATGTAGATCTGGCCGGCGCCGCCACCGGACACCTTGGGCCGCTTGGCGAGCGAG
Organism: uncultured Alphaproteobacteria bacterium; assembly: GCA_963735125.1. Lineage (GTDB taxonomy): Bacteria > Pseudomonadota > Alphaproteobacteria > Rhizobiales > Hyphomicrobiaceae > AWTP1-13. The sequence continues at coordinate 115,601 of CAVTJY010000021.1, forward strand.
CGCTCGACGGCCGCCAGCGCGTCGCCCGGCCGTCCACCCGCGCGCTCGATCAGCCCGGCGGACATGCCTTCCGGGTCATCGAGCAGCACTTTCAGGAGATGATCAGGCGCGAACTGCTGATGCCCCTCGCGCAACGCCAGGCTCTGTGCCGCCTGCACGAAGCCCTTGGCGCGATCCGTGAACTTTTCGAAATCCATCCATCCCTCCTAGGCACGGGGTCCGCCCCTACGGGCACGGGAGCCGCCGTCTTGTGTTAGGATCCAACGTCAAGGCTCATCTGCAACCCGCGAGCGGCGTTGCAGCGTCGAGCCTCTCGCCGGATATAAGATGGCTGTCCGCTGCCCGAAAGGGCATGATGCAGATCAAGCCACCACAAAATACAGCCCGCCAGTGATGACCGAACCATTAAGTCCCGAGCTCAAAGCGCTGTACCGCTATCCGATCAAGGGCCTGACGCCCGAGCGCCTGGAGCAGGTCGCGCTGACGGCCGGCGAGACGCTGCCGTTCGACCGCGCCTATGCCATCGAGAACGGGCCGGGCCGCTTCGACCCGGACGCGCCACGGCACCTGCCCAAGATCAGTTTCCTGATGCTGATGCGCGATGAACGGCTGGCGACGCTGCGCTCGCAGTTCGACGATGCCACCGAGACGCTGACCATTCTCCGCGACGGCAAGCAGGTGGCGCGCGGGCAGCTGACCAGCCGGATCGGCCGTCAGCTCATCGAGCAGTTCATCGCCGGGTACATGAAGGCCGAGCTGCGCGGGGCCCCGAAGATCGTGCACGCGCCGGGACACAGCTTCTCGGACGTGTCGGCCAAGTGCGTGCACATCGTCAACCTGGCGAGCGTGCGCGAATTCGAGCGCATGCAGGGCCGGCCGATCGATCCGCTGCGCTTCCGCGCCAACCTGTACATCGACGGAGTGGCCCCGTGGGCCGAGTTCGGCTGGCTCGACAAGGACCTGCACGTAGGGCCGGTACAGCTCACCGTATTCAGCCGCACGCAGCGCTGCGACGCGACCAATGTCGACCCTGCCACCGGCGCCCGCGACATGGCGATCCCCGCATGGCTGCAGCGGTCGCTCGGGCATTCCGACTTCGGCATCTACGCCAAGGTCGTTACGGGCGGTGAGTTGGCGGCGGGTGCACGTGTGGTGCCGCCGGGGTAGGCCCACCTATCGTCATCCCAGCCGAGCGCGAAGCGCGAGAGCAGGGACCCAGAGTGAAAGCTCCTGGGTCCCGGATATTTCGCTCACGCGAAATTCCGGGATGACAACCTAGTCGCGCGAGTCATCCTTGGCAGGCGTGGCCGGCTCCGGGCTGCTCTCGGCCCGGCTGCGACGAACCGGACGGCGCAGGAACTCGGGCTGCTCGTGCGGCTGCTGGAAACGGTCGCGGCGACGCGGCTGCGCTCGCCACTCCGCCGGCGGCCTCTGCCGGGGCATCGGGCTGGCGATCCTGCGCAACCGGATTGGGACGGGCCTCGACCGGCTGGCGCTCGCGGTCTCCACGATCGCCCCGGTCTGCTCGATCTGCCTCGATCACCACGGTCGCCCCGATCTCCCCGGTCATTGGGGCGGTCACGATCGCGGAAGCGGTTCTGGTCGCTGGTTCTGGTCGCGCCGGAAGGGACGATCGCGATTGGCGTCGTAGCCCGAATGGCGGTTCTGCTGATGCTGCTGGCCCTGATGCGATTGGCCATGATTCTGGGGCATGGGCGGCTGCGAAAAGCCGTCGTCCAGCATGTCATCGCCGCCGTCATCGTCGCCGAAGTCGTCGCCCTCGCCGCCGATGCGCTGGCCGTTGCCATTGGCCACATCGCCGCCGTTCTGCTGCAGCTGCTCGCGATAGGCCATGATGATGCGGCTGTAGTGCTCGGCGTGCTGAAAGTAGTTCTCCGCGAGCACCGGGTCGCCGGAGGACTGCGCATCGCGAGCGAGCGTCAGATATTTCTCGGCAATATGCGCCGGGGTGCCGCGGATCTTCACATCCGGGCCGTTGGATTCGAAACTGCGAGAAAGCGGATTCTGGCTCTTCCGATTCCGGTTGTTGCCGCGTCCGCGGCGATTTTGTTGTCCTTGCCTCACTGCCTCTAAGGCTCCCGTATTACTAGGACTGATCCATTGGCCTCAACCGTGCCGCGAACGCGAGCAAGGTCAGCCGGCGATGCCAAGTCCCGGACTGGTCCGGAACATCCGTGAGCAGCTCATTCACGGCCCTGACATCACAGCCACAATCGAATGCGATGGCCTTGCCTTCCCGGCACCGCCGTCCGCGAGCGGACAAGCGTTCAACAACGGCATTACGCCATTTCTGCTTCTCTTGGGCGGTAAGTGGTGCTGACGATACGTCGCCTTGTTGCGAGCAATTCAACCTGCTTCGCATCGGTCCATGCATCCCACATCGGTACCGAACTGCAGACCGGCCGTAGTAGGAGCGTGGACGATTCCACTGGGGTAAGACTATCGCGGACAGGGGGAGAATCCAAGGGCTTTCTGCCCTTATCCTCACGCCCGTGTTCCCCAGGCAACACAGCGTCTCTTTCCTGCGACATCCAGGTGAAGGCTTAACGACGGGGGATTCCTGGCCCCGGTCGCCGATGCCAGCAGATCTGCAACAGCCTCGGCCTGGTCATACCCGACCTCGAAAACGGCCCATCCGTCCGGCACCAGGGCCGGTATGCGGGGCGCCATGCGCCGGTAGATCGCCAGACCGTCGCTGCCGCCGTCGAGCGCGGCGCGCGGATCGAAGTCGCGCACCTCGGGCTCGAGCTCGGCAATGACGGCCGAGCGGATATAGGGCGGATTACACACAAGGATATCGAACGGGCCTTCGATGTTTTCAAGGGCGTCGGCAATCTTCCACGTCGCGCGTGCAGCGACGCCGAGCCGCTGTGCGTTGTCGGACGCCATGCGCAGGGCATCCTGGCTGATGTCGGTGCCGATGCCTGTCGCGGCGGGCAGCTCGCACAGCAGTGTGGTCAGCAGGCAACCGCTGCCCGTGCCGACGTCGAGAATGCGCAGCGGCGCGGCGCGCAGACCCGCCTGGTCGACAAAGCCGAGCGCCACCTCGATCAGCGTCTCGCTATCGGGGCGCGGATCGAGGGTCGCCGGCGACAGCTTGAAGGTACGGCCGTAGAATTCGCGCTCGCCCAGAATGCGCGATACCGGCTCGCGAGTGGCGCGACGGGCAACGTAGCGCGCGAACGTGTCGGCCTGCTCGGCACTGAGCATGGCCTCGGGCGAGCCGAGCAGCTGCGCGCTGGACAGGCCGAGCACTGCCGACAGCAATCGCCGGGCATCGTTGCCGGCCTCCTCCACGCCCGCACGCTTGAGCGAGCGCGTTGCCTCGGTCAGCGCACTCTGCACCGTAAGCATGACACCGGACACTATGTCAGGCCCTCGCATCTTGCTCCATGGCGGCCAGCTGCTCGGCCTGGTGCTCGGTCACCAGCGCATCGACCAGCTCGTCGAGCCCCGTGCCCTGCAGAACCTGGTCGAGCTTGTGCAGGGTGAGGCCGATGCGGTGATCGGTGACGCGGCCTTGCGGGAAATTGTAGGTGCGGATGCGCTGCGAGCGATCGCCGCTGCCGACCTGGCCCTTGCGCTGGGCGGCACGCTCGCTGTCCTTCCTGCTCGCGCTCCTGCTCGTAGAGGCGCGAGCGCAGCACCTGCATGGCGAGACGCCGGTTCTGGTGCTGGGACTTCTCGGCGGAGACGACGATGATGCCGGTCGGCAGGTGGGTGATGCGCACGGCCGAGTCCGTCTTGTTGACGTGCTGGCCGCCGGCACCGCCGGCCCGCATGGTGTCGATGCGGATGTCCTCGGGCTTGATATCGAACTCGACTTCCTCGGCCTCGGGCAGCACGGCAACGGTGGCGGCGGAGGTGTGGATGCGCCCGCTCGCCTCGGTGGCAGGCACGCGCTGCACGCGGTGCACGCCGGATTCGAATTTCAGCCGCGCGAACACGCCCTTGCCGGTGATGGAGGCGACGATCTCCTTGTAGCCGCCGAGGTCGTTCTCCGAGATGCTGATGATCTCGGTCTTCCAGCCGTGCACGTCGGCGTAGCGGCTGTACATGCGGAACAGGTCGGCCGCGAACAGGGCGGCCTCGTCGCCGCCGGTGCCGGCGCGCACCTCCAGGATGGCGCTCTTCTCGTCGGCGGCATCCTTGGGCAGCAGCTGCAGACGCAGGTCCTGCTGGAGCGTGGCGATGCGCTCGTCGAGACTGGCCTGCTCCTCGCGGGCCATGGCGACCAGATCCTTGTCTGCCTTGGCATCGGCCAGCATGGCGACGAGATCGGCGCGCTCGGTCTCGGCCTTGCGCAAGGCCTGGATGGTGGCGACCAGCGGGTTGAGGTCGGAGAACTCCTTGGAGAGCTGCGCGTAGCTAGATTGATTGAGCTTCTGGCTCAGCTCATACTGGAGGAACTCCCAGCGCTGCAGCACCTTGTCCAGCTTATCTGAGGGTACGGCGATCATTGGCGTGGCCATGCCTGAAGGCTATGCGCGTCGTCAAGCGCATACGCGCGGCCGTCCCGGAGGACGTACCGTGGTTCATCCAAGCATCGCTAGCGCGATTTGGTCTGCAGCTTATCGGCCTTGCGCATTTGCGGATCGCCGACGTCGATCCAGCGCAGGCCGTCGCGGCTGGGCGCGGTCAGCAGCACCAGGTACTCGAGGCCCGCGCGCACCGGGATTTCCAGCCGGTCGGGCAACATGGCGATCACCGGGTATACGAGCCGGGGTGCCGCGTGGGCGGAATAGACGATGCCCGCCAGGAGCGCAACCGGGGCCGTCAGGGTGAACAGCGTACGCATGCGGCGCCGACGCCGATTGGGCGGTGGCCGGTCGTCCTCGTCAGCGCGGTCTTTGGCGCGCTCGCTGGTGCGCACCACCGTCGCTGGCATGCCGTTCGGGCGGACGGCCGGGGCCTGCGCAACGGGAGGCCGGGGAGCCGGCATCGGCGGCCGGGCCAGCGAGTCCAGATGGCTGCGGATGCGCCAGAGAATGGGCTGGGGATCAAGGCGCAGCAGCTCGCAGTAGCCGCGCACGATCCTCTCGGTTTCCTTCCAATGCGGCAGGGCGGTGACGGCGCCGGCCTCGAAATCGTCGATGGTCTGCGCGCGCGTGGCAAGGCGACGCGCGATCGTCTCGCGCGACACGTTCATGGCCCTGCGCATGTTGATGAAAATCTGGCCGAGCTGCTCGTCGCGCCCAGGCAAAGGCTCACTGACCGCGCTGACACGCATGCGCGAATCGACAGGGCCGCCCCGATGGGCGGCCGGCCCTCCCGGACCTTGCCTCATGCTGGTAACCAACGCAGATGCAACCCCGTTACTTTGCGCCACTGTTCAGCAAACTCAGGCTATTGTCAAAGTGCGTTCACCGTGTGACCGGCCGTAGTGCGGTTCAGATCTCCACGCCTTGTTCCTCGGCAAACCGTTTCAGCTGGGCGCGCAGGCTGCCTTCGCCGGACTTGACGATGGCCGCCATCCAGCGTTGCAGGGCCCCGGCATCCAGGCTCAGCACCATGGACTTGACCGGGCCGATCGACACGGGCGCCATCGACACCGAGCGGTAGCCGAGACCGATCAGCGCCAGCGCCTCCAGCGGCCGCCCGGCCATCTCGCCGCACAGGCTGAGGGGCTTGTTGTGGCGCCCGGCCGCTTCCGCGATGGCGCCGAGCGCCCGCAGGGACACGGCCGACAGCGGATCGTAGCGCCCGGCGACCCGGGTGTTGTTGCGATCGGCGGCAAACAGGTACTGCAGCAAGTCGTTGCTGCCGACCGACACGAAATCGACGCGCGGCATCAGGGTGTCGAGTTCATAGAGCAGTGACGGCACCTCGATCATGGCACCGACCAGCACCTTGATCGGATCGCTCATGCCGCGCCGCCGCAGCAGGTCCAGCTCGCGATCGATGAGGGCGCGCGCCATATCGAACTCGCCGACCGCCGACACCATCGGCAGCAGCAGCCTCAGCTCCTGGCCGGCCGTCGCCCTGAGCAGGGCACGCACCTGGGTGCGCAACAGTCCAGGCCGGTCGAGGGACAGCCGGATGGCGCGCCAGCCCAGCGCCGGGTTCTCCTCGGCCGGCTGGCGCAGGTAGGGCAGGACCTTGTCGCCGCCCACGTCCAGCGTGCGGAACACGACCGGCTTGCCGTGGGCTTCGTCGATGACGGAGCGGTACATCTGGATCTGCCGCTCCAGGCGCGGCAGCGTGGCCGAGATCATGAACTGCAGCTCGGTGCGGTACAGGCCGATGCCATCGGCGCCCGACTGGGCCAGATGCGGGATGTCCATCAGCAGGCCGGCGTTCATGTGCAAATCGATCTTCTGCCCATCCTTGGTGATGGCCGGCCGGTCGCGCAAAGCCCGGTACTTGCGGTGCCGGCGGGCCTGGAAGCGCGCCTTGTCGCCGAAGGCGGCGATCACCTCGCTGGACGGGCGGATGTGGATCTCGCCGCTGTCGGCGTCGACGATGATGGGATTACCTTCATCGACGCGCTCCATGACGCCGCGCGCATGCCCGACGGCGGCGATGCCGAGCGCCTTGGCGACGATGGCGACGTGGCTCTGGCCGCCGCCGTCTTCGATGACGAGGCCGCGCAGCCGCGAGCGGTCATAATCCAGCAGGTCGGCGGGACCCATGGTGCGGGCCACCAGCACCGTGTCGTGCGGCAGATTGGCGGTAACCACGCCGTTGCGGGGGCGGCCGGCCAGGATGCGCAGCAGGCGATCGGACAATTCGTCGAGGTCGCGCAGGCGCTCGTGCCAGTAGGCATCGGCCTGGCGCAGCATGCGCGCGCGGGTATCATTCTGGACGCGCTCGACGGCTGCCTCGGCCGTCATGCCGCGCTGGATCGCCTCGTTCATGCGACGCAGCCAGCCGCGATCGTGCGCGAACATGCGATAGGCTTCCAGCACCTCGCGATGCTCGCCGGTGGCCGCCATCTCGCCCTGCTCCAGCATCTCGTCGACGGAGGCCTTCAGCTCCTCGACGGCGGTTTCCAGGCGGCGGTTCTCTTCCTCGGGGTTCTCGGCCTTGAGCTCGGTGACCACGACGCGCGGCTGGTGCAGCACGACATGGCCGAGCGCCAGGCCTTCCGACAACGGCTGGCCGCGCACGACATGGCCGACCGCGCGACTGAACTCGGAACCGGCGTTGACGCCCGCGACCGCACCCGTGACCAGATGCTCGGCCAGCACCATGGCGGTGGTCTGCAGCACCTCGACGTCCTCGTCGGAGTATTCCTTGTGGGTCTTGTTCTGGACGGTCAGCACACCCAGCACATCGCCGTCGCGCAGCACCGGCACGGCCAGGAAGGAATGATAGATCTCCTCGCCCGTCTCGGGGCGGTAGGAGAAGGCCGGGTGGTTCTGCGCGTCGGGCTCGTTGATGGGCACGGCCAACTCGGCGCAGCGGCCAACCAGACCCTCGCCACGCTTCATGAAGGTGTTGTGCACGGCGCCCGGATTGAGGCCTTCGGTGGCGAACAGCTCGAGCGAGCCGTCCTGGCGCTTCAGGTAGATGGAGCACACCTCGGCGACCATCAGGCCGGCGATCTGGCGCACGATCTTGTCGAGCCGGGACTGGCCGTCCGAGGGCTCGGCCATGATCTCCCGAAGGCGGCGCATGATGATGCGGAGCGCCGGCTCCGAGGGATTGATCCTCGGTATATCTCCGCCTCTGTTCGCCATCACCGCCTAATCACCACTCCCGGCGTACCCTGCCTCGCTCGCGCCCAGGCCGCGGCGGCACCGATCCGGCGACGCCAACCTCGCTGACCACTACGGCCTGTCGGTTCCCGGTCGTGGCCGAGAATCGATGAAATCAGTCTTTGCCAAGCTCGTATAGGGCATGCAGCGTTCGCACGGCCAGCTCGGCGTAGGCCGCATCGATCAGCACGCTAATTTTGATCTCGGACGTGGTAATGGCGAGAATATTGATGCCTTTGTCCGCAAGTGCCTTGAACATTTGCGCTGCAACACCGGCGTGACTGCGCATGCCGACGCCGATCACGGAAACCTTGGCCACGTCGGAGGAGCTGTTCACCTCGAAATAGCCGATGTCCTTCCTGGCGGCCTTGATCACCTCGAGCGCACGCTCAAGGTCGGACTCCTGCACGGTGAACGTCATGTCGGTGCGCTTGCCGTCGGCGGACAGGTTCTGCACGATCATGTCGACGTTCATGTTGGCCTCGGCGAGCGGGCCGAAGATGCGCGCGGCGACGCCCGGCTTGTCCTCGATCTGGCGGAGGGTGACTTTCGCCTCGTCCTTGGCGTAGGCGATGCCGCTGACGACGTGCTGCTCCACGATCTCATCCTCGCTGCAAATGATGGTGCCCACCTCGTCCCAGGTCTGCGGGCTGACAGGCTTCAGGCTGTCCGGGGGGGCAAAGCTCGACAGCACGCGCACGCGCATGCGCTGCGTCATGGCAAGTTCCACCGAGCGCGTCTGCAGCACCTTGGAGCCGAGCGAGGCCATCTCCAGCATCTCCTCGTAGGAGATCTTGGACAGACGTGTAGCCTTGGGCACGAGGCGCGGGTCGGTGGTGTAGACGCCGTCAACGTCTGTGTAGATGTCGCAGAGGTCGGCCCTGACCGCCACGGCCAACGCCACGGCGCTGGTGTCGGAGCCGCCGCGGCCCAGCGTGGCGACGCGGTTGCGGTCGGGCTCGATGCCCTGGAAGCCGGTGATCACCGCCACCTCGCCCTGCTCCAGGCGCTCGCGGATCTTGTCGCCGGGGATGCTCTTGATGCGCGCCACGCCGTGCGCGTTGTCGGTGATGATGGGGATCTGCCAGCCCTGCCAGGAGCGCGCCTGGATGCCCATCGACTGCAGGACGATGGCGAGCAGCCCGGCCGTCACCTGCTCGCCGGTGGCCACCACCGCATCGTACTCGCGCGCATCGTGCAGGGAGGAGGCCTCGCGCACCCAGGCGACCAGCTGATTGGTTGCACCGGCCATGGCCGACACGACCACCGCCACCTTGTTGCCGGCATCGACCTCGCGCTTGACGTGACGGGCGACGTTGCGAATGCGCTCGACATTCGCCACGGACGTGCCGCCGAACTTCATGACCACAAACGACATGGCAACTCGACCCGAACCCCACACTTGCCGACAGCGCTAGTGTCCCGATTGCGAAGTTCGCCACACCTTGCCGCCAGCATCCGGAGCGAACTTCGCAATCATAAGGGACACTAGAATCATAAACTTGCTAGTGTGATTCAGATCGAGAAATTCGCTCCGAACCAAGCCGCAAGCGCCGGCGAATTTCTCGGTCATCACACTAGAGCCGCCGGTCTATCCAAGGATCGTTAACTTGCGGCTTATGGCGCGTACTCTTAGCCACAAGGGCCGGCCTTCGCAACCTGTGCGCGGCAATGACGGCGCCACCTTGACGGGCTTCCATGCAACCCGCCAAATGCGGCATGCCTGAAGCCACCGACACCGCCGCCCAGCGCGGCTCCCGCACGCTCGATCCGGGCGAGGTGGACCGCTTCGCGCGCCTGGCGTCGGAGTGGTGGAACCCGGCGGGCAAGTTCCGCACCCTGCACCAGATCGGGCCGGCCCGGCTCGGCTACATCCGCGATGAGTTGGTGCGCCATTTCCAGCGGCCGACGGAGAGCATGAAGCCGCTCGCCGGGCTGACCCTGCTCGATATCGGCTGCGGCGGGGGATTGATCTGCGAGCCGCTGGCGCGTCTCGGCGGGCAGGTGACGGGGCTCGACCCGGCGATCGAGAACGTCGAGGCGGCGCGCCGGCACGCGGACGGCCAGGGCCTTGCCATCGACTACGTGAGCGGCACGGTCGAGGACCTGCAGGGGCAGGGGCGCACGTTCGATGCGGTCGTGTGCCTGGAGGTGGTCGAGCACGTTCCCGATGTCGGCGCGTTTCTCAAGTCGTGCGCGGCGCTGGTGCGGCCGGGCGGCCTGATGCTGCTGTCGACCATCAACCGCACGATGAAGGCCTATCTGCTGGCGATCGTCGGCGCCGAGTACGTGCTGCGCTGGCTGCCGGTCGGCACGCATCAGTGGAACCGCTTCGTGACGCCGGACGAGCTGTCCGGTCATGTGGCGGCGGCCGGGCTCGGCGATTTCGCCTGTGCGGGCCTGGTCTACAACCCGCTGGCCGATGCCTGGTCGATCGCCGGCGACACCGACGTCAACTACATGGCGCGGGCTGCCCGGCCAGCCTGACGCGCACTGAAAACCGCTGAAAAACAAGGCAGATCAAGCGCGAAGAGCCGCGCGCGAATTAAGTGCTGGCACAGGCTGCGTCCGCCTGAGAAAATCAAAACATCGTCAGTTCGCAGTGCAAAGGGGCACGCATGCTCAAAGGTATTCTGTCATTCGGCGCGGTGGCTGCCGTCGCGCTCGGTGCGCTGGCATTGCCGGCGCAGGCTCAAAGAACGCCGCTGGTCGTCTATACGGCGATGGAGAACGATCAGCTGAAGGCGTTCAAGGATGCCATCGAGGCGGCCGTCCCCGACGTCGACATCCAGTGGGTGCGCGACTCGACCGGCGTCATCACGGCTCGCTTCCTGGCCGAGAAGGCGGCGCCCAAGGCCGACATCGTGCTCGGGCTCGCGGCGTCCTCGCTGCTGCTCTTCAACAAGGAGGGACTGCTCGAGAAGTACCAGCCGCCCGGCACCGACAAGCTGAAGGCGAACTTCCGATCGGCCGACGGGCTGTTCGTGGGCATGGACGCGTTCCTGGGCGTGGTTTGCTACAACACCGTCGAAGGCGGCAAGGCCGGCGCGGCGATGCCGAAGGCCTACAGCGACCTGCTCGACCCCAAGCTGAAGGGCAAGGTGGTGATGCCGCATCCGGCATCGTCCGGCACCGGCTACCTGATGGTGGCGGCCTGGCTGCAGACCATGGGCAACGACGCCGGCTGGAAGTTCATGGACGGCCTGCACGAGAACATCGCCGTCTACACCCACTCGGGCTCTGCGCCCTGCGTGCAGGCCGCCAAGGGCGAGCGCGTGATCGGCCTCGGCTTCGACATGCGCGCCGCCCGCGAGAAGAGCAACGGCGCGCCGCTCGAGATCATCCTTCCCTCGGAGGGCGTGGGCTGGGACATGGAAGCCTCCTCGATCGTCAAGGGCACGAGCAAGCTTGAACTGACCAAGAAGGTGATGGACTGGGTCGCCTCGAAAGGCGCCAACGAGCTTTATTCCAAGTACTACGCACTCGTGGCCCATCCCGAGGTCAACAACCTGCCGCCCAACTATCCGGCGGACGCCGAAGCCAAGATGGCCAAGATCGATCTGCAGAAGATGGCCAACGATCGCGAGGCCATCCTCACGGAATGGATCAAGCGCTACGAAGGCAAGTCGGCGCCGAAGTAGGACAACAGCTGGCCGGGGGAGCCTTGCGGGCTGCCCCGGCCGGCGATCAGCGATAGACGGTCATCAGGGCAACGCCGCCGGCAACGAAGGCGGAGGCGACCACGCGGTCCTGCCAGGGCCGTTCGCCGAGCAGCACCGTGCCGATCAACGCCGCGATGATGACGCTGGTTTCCCGCAGCGCGGAGACGATCGACAGCGGCGCATGCAGGGCGGCGATCAGCACCAAAGCGTAAGCCACGACGGCGCATAGACCCGCCAGCGATCCATAGCGCCAATGCGACTCCAGCGCGTGCGCCAAGCCCCGGCGACGCAGCCACAGGATGGCCACCACGACGGGCAGTTCCAGGACATAGATCCAGGCGATGAAGCCGAACGGGCTGTCCGACACGCGTATGCCGAGGCCGTCGCAGACGGTGTAGATGGCGATGGTCAGACCGGAGCCGACGGCAAGCCAGATGGGCAGACTGTCGTGCAGCCGGCCGATGCCCCTGATGGCCAGACTCGAGATGCCGAGGCAGGCGATCAATACGCCCACCAGGCTCGGCAGGGACAAATATTCACCGGCAAGAACCGCCGCGCCGACCGTGACGGCCAAGGGCGCGAAGCCGCGCGCCAGCGGATAGACGAGACTGAGATCGCCGACGCGGTAGGCCAAATTGACGAGCGCGTAGTAGGCGTATTTGACCAGCATCGATACGGCGATGAACGCCCAACTGGCCTGGCTCGGCGGGTCCACGAACGGCAGCAAGGCGAGGCCGGTCAGGACGTTCGTGCAGGCAATGAAGCCGAGGGTGATCAGTCGGTCGCCTGACGTCTTCACCAGAGCATTCCAAATGGCGTGCAGCAGCGCCGCCACGATGGGCAGCAGCAGAATCCATCCAGCCATGCACTTGCTCGCGCGTTGTCGGGGTGCAGCACCTGCTCCGTCGCCGGCATGCCCCGAGGGCGCCAGGACGCGGCGCAGACGACAATATTATGACAGCAGCCGCGGCGGCAATCGATCGAATTGCGCGGATTGTGTTTTCGTCTCATTAACGGTTCTCTGTCGCCGGTTCTTAACGTCTGCCCTTCTAGCCTGAGGTCGAGCATGGGCTTGGACATCCTTCTGGTCGCTGCCTGCGCGCTGATCGACGCCGACGGGCGTGTGTTACTGGCAAAGCGCCCTCCGGGGCGGCCACTGGCGGGACTGTGGGAGTTCCCCGGCGGCAAAGTGGAGAAAGGCGAGACGCCGGAGGCGGCCCTCATTCGCGAGCTCCAGGAGGAGCTGGCGATCGTGGTGTCCGACAAGTGCCTCGCCCCATTCACCTTCGCCAGCCACAGCTACGAGGCGTTCCATCTGCTGATGCCGCTGTACGTGTGTCGTAAGTGGCAGGGCGAGGTGCAGCCGCAGCAAGGCCAGGAGATCACCTGGGTGCGTGCCAACAGGCTGGTCGACTACGCAATGCCGCCGGCGGATGAGCCGCTGCAAGGCAATGCTGCGCGACCTGCTCTGAGGGGGAGCAAATGTTGCGGGCAGGGAGACTCTGGCATGAGCATTGGAACGCAATCTTGGATATCCGAGCGTGTGCGCAGCTTTGCGCGGGATGAGCGCGGCACCACCGCGATCGAGTACAGCCTGATCGCGGCGCTGGTGGCGATCGGCATGCTGGCCGGGCTGAAGGCGCTCGGCTCCGGCAACAGCGGCAGCTGGAGCAGCACGGCCAACACGGCCACCAATGCGATGAAGTAGGTGGTTGGGGAGCAGATGGCTCAGGGATGCCCTGCCCCGGTCATGCGGTGCCCCAGTCGGACCATGGCTTTCTGGCCGATGCGGGCCGCCCGCTTCTTGAACCAGACGACTATGCCTGTCGCCGACAGCAGCGCTACGACGAGGCCCATGAAGGACAGGAAGATTTGCCCCGGCACGCCGGCGATGCGCCCCGAGTGCAGCGGGAACTGAAGCTGCATGAAGATGTCGGCGGCGGTGCCTTCCCAAGGCACCCGTCGGCCCTGCAGCGCGCCTGATGCTGCGTCCAGGAAGATCATCTTGACGCCCATGCCGCCCGAGCCGTGGTCGTCGCCCGGATGGAAGAAATTGATCGAGTAGAGACCGTACAAGCGACCATAGAAGGCGGCGCCCGCCGGCTCGCTCCAGCCGCGCTGGCGCGCCTCGGCGCTCGCAATGTCGATCGCCTCGGCAAACGACAGCTTGGGCACAATAGGCTTGTTGAGCGCCGCCGGAGAGCGATCGTCGAATGCGTCAACCGTCAATGTCGAAAGCCGGCTCAGGATGGGGCGCACCACCTCGTTGTTCAGGTTCATCGAAATGGATGTGAAGGCGAGGATGAACAACGCCACCCACAGCCACAGGCCAAAGGCCCTGTGCAGATCCAGATTAAGGCGGTGGCTGCTGGCTCCACGCTTGATCTTCCAGGCGGGTTTCCAGCGCTCCCACCATGTGCGCCGCGGCGCGACTGCAGCAACCTCGCCATCTGCGCCCTCTGCCTCTCTGGGCGCCCAGCCGCGGCAGCGTCAGGTAGAAGCCGACGAAGCAGTCGAACATCCAGACGATCCGACGACCCCCATGAACCAGACGCCCCAGCGATCGATGCCCCAGAAGGATGGAATGTGCATCGAGTAGTGCAGCTTGTAGAGAAACGGCAGAAGGTTCTCGCGATCCAGCGAGATGGCGCCCCAGAAGCGCCGGCCGGCCACCTCGCCGCTCGCCGGATCGATGAAGACCTGATTGTAGGGGAACCTCGTAGAGCTCGCCTGTCGAGGGGGTTGACCCGCGGCTCGACGAACAGGCTGGCATTGTGGCCTGCCTCGAACATACAGCGGAAAGAAGGACACCTGGACTCGGAATCGCTGGCTTCGACCCTGCGCACGAGTTCATGCGGCGAAAGCGGAGCGCCCGTGGTCTTGGCATCGAACAGGTGCGGATTGAGCCATTCGTCGAGCGCGTGGTCCCAGGAGATCACGGCGCCGGTCAGCCCCGCAACCAACAGGAACACCGCAATGAACAGGCCACCCCAGCGATGGATGACCGTGAATGTCTCCCGCATCTAGTCCCTCAATTGGCGGAACGTGCCCTCCGTGTGGCGGACCGCGGCCGCACGCTCAGAACTTGTAGGTCAGGTTGCTGATGACGGTCCGGCCGGTTCCATAGAAGCAGTCGCCGCGATCGAGGCAGGTCGCGAAGTACTCCTTGTCCTCGAGGTTGGTGGCATTGACCTGGAAGCGCCAGTGCCTGCTCTCCCAACCGACCATGGCATCCAACAGCGTCACGCCTGGTGTCTTCACGATGTCTGCACCGCCCCATGAGTTGCCGATGTAGCGGACGCCGGCGCCGGCCGAGAAACCATCCAGGCCGAACATCGAGAACCTGTACTTGCCCCACAGCGAAGCCTGATGCAGCGGAACGGTCGGCACGTGCTTGCCAGCCTCGTCTCCCTTGGTGACCATGGAGTCCGTGTAGGAGTAGCCGGCGATGATGTCGAGGTAGCTGGTCAGTGCGCCGACGAACTCGATCTCGGCGCCGCGCGTGCGTGCCTCGCCGATTGCCACGGGATCCGTTGGCCCATCTCCGTAAGTCAGGCGGTTCTGCTCCGTGATGTCGAAGATGGCGCCGTTGATGGCGAACTGCTTCGTCGGCCGGTACTTGAAGCCCACCTCGTACTGCGCTCCCTGGTATGGGTCGCACGCAGGCACGCAGCCCCCCAGATACTGGGGATTGAACGACTGCGCGTACGAGAAGTACGGCGTCAGGCCGAACGGCAACTCGTACATGATGCCCGCGCGATAGGTGGTCTTCTCGACGCTTTCCTTGCCATCCCCCTCGACTCGGTTGGAAGCCCAATCGTGGCGGATGCCGAGAATGCCGATCCAGTTCCCATAGCGGAGCTGATCCTGGAGGTACACGCCGCTCTGCGTCTGCAGCTGGTCCGGCGCGTCGGTGAGGGCTGGAGGCGTGTATCCGTTATAGACGGGATCATAGAGATCGAACGGCGTCGGGATATTCGCCCCCGCCAAACTTCGAGCTCTGATAAATGCGGCGGTGGTCGACACCCACCAGCAGCTTGTGCGCGATGTCGCTCGTCTTGAACTTCAGCTCGGCATTGGAATCGGAGGCAAAGTTATTGCGAACCACGTCGTCCATAAAGGCGATAGCGCGTAACGGTGCGCGGGTCGTTCGGGTCGAGCGAAGCCCAGTTCGGATAGATCGAGTGATAGATGTTGTCGGTGTGCCAGTAGCGCGCGTTCTGGCGGATGGTGAGCGTGTCGTTGACCTTGTGCTCGAAGATGGCGGCGATGGACGTTGTCTCGGTCTTGTACTCGTCGAAGCCCGGCTCGCTCACGAAGCGGTTGATGGGGATGCGCTGGCCCAGGTAGCCCGGCTTGATGGTGCCCTCGTGCGGGAGGAACGCGGTGGCTGAGCCGGAGTTGTCCTTCTGGTACTTGGCCATCAGCGTCAGAATAGTGCTGGTGCTCGGCTTGTACGTGATCGATGGGGCAATCAGCACGCGATCGTTGTCCACGAAATCGGTCTGCATGTCGGCTTGCTGGCCGACGGCAATGAACCGATAGAGCCACTTGCCGTCGTCGGTCAGCTTGCCCGTCATGTCGGTCTGAAACCTCAGGCGGTCGAAGCTGCCGACCTCGACCCCGACCTCACGGTAGGTCTCCTCCTGCGGCCGCTTCGATACGGCGTTGATGAGGCCCGCGACCGAGGTCTGTCCGTAGAGCATCGACGACGGCCCCTTCAGGACCTCGACGCGCTCCAAGGTGTAAGCGTCGAGCCTGTTCTCGCCGAAGCGCCAGGCGTCCGACAGGCGCAGACCATCGAGGAAAATATCCGGATCGGCGCCGCGTATGCGCGGAAAGTCGCCGCGGCTGTCCGCCCCATAGGCGTCGGCATAGACGCCGGGAACGTAGCGCAGCGTCTCCTGGATGGTGGTCGCGCCCTGGTCCCGGATCTGCTGAGCTCCGACCACGGATACCGACTGCGGAATCTGGCTGAGCGGCGTATCGGTCTTGCTCGCCGTCGCCGAAACAGTTGCGGCGTAGCCGTTCACCGGACTGGTGGCGGTTTCCTGCTGCTGTTGCGGGCGAGCTTGCGTCTGTGCGGGGCCCTTTGCCGCCGGCTGCTTCTTCTGCGCCGCCTGCTTCTTGGCGCCCTTCTTGGCCTCCACGGTGACTTCCGGGAGGGTTTGCGAAGTTGTTTGCGCGAGCGCCCACTCAGTGCCGGCGACCAGGAACAGCGCTGCGGCGGACATCGCCAGCAAGCGCAAGTGGTAGCAACCAGAAACGAACTGCCAGAAAGAATTCGCCGCAACGGAGATGTAGGCACGATCGATCGACGGCAACGCCGGGACAGGTGTACGCACGCGCATTCCCCCTTACTCCACAAACCAGATGCTTGCTGGGTGGCTGGGAATGCCCGTGCTGCCTGAAGCTCGCGGCAAGGAAGAATACTTGACTAAAATAGTCAATAATTATGAACCGGACGTGGGCGACTTCCCATCCTCGCGTAGCGCACTGGCAACAGACCAGAGGCGCCGGCCCCGGCGTTGATGGCTGGACGCTCATCACCACGAAGCCGGCTAGTGTCCCGATTTCGAAGTTCGCCACACCTCGCCGCCAGCGTCCCGAGCGAACTTCGGAATCATAAGGGACACTATAATTATTGATTTGCTAGTGTGATTTCAGATGGAGAAATTCGCTCCTAACATAGCGGCGGACTTCAGCGAATTTCTCGATCATCACACTAGCGTGCGGCTTTGGGTGGGCGTGCAGGGTCGCCGACCGGTTGCTCGGTGGTGCCCAATGCATCGGCGAGGCGCATTTTGGCGGAGCCCGGCTGCAGGGGCTTGGGCTGGCTTTCGTGCGGGGCCCAGCCGGTCAGCGTGAGGATCTCGAAGGTGGCGGGGATGCGGCCGTTGGCGAGGCCGAACCGCTCGGCGTAGATCTCGAACGAGCGCAGCAGGGTGGCTCGCCGCAGCGGCTTGCGGCTGCGTGCGCTCAGCGCATTGGCGGCGCCCATGCCGCGCAGCTCGTGCATCAGGGCCAGCGGATTGGCGTAGGTGACGACCACCGTTTCCGAGTCCACCACCGGCAGCGCGAATTGCGCCCGCTGCAGCAGAGCGCCCAAGTCGCGTACGTCGGCGAAGGGGGCAACGCGGGGGCTGGCGCCGCCCTCGAGCTCCTCCTCGGCGGCGAGCAGCGACGTGCGCAGCTCGTGCAGCGTATTGCCTCCCAGCATGGCGGCGAGCAGCAGTCCGTCGGGTTTGAGGGCGCGGCGCACCTGCGTCAGCACGCCCGGCAGGTCGTTGGCGTGCTGCAGGGAGAGCCCTGAGACGACCAGGTCGAGCGACCGGTCGCGGAAGGGCAGCACCTCCTCGTCGCACGCCACGCGCAGACCGTCGCACTGGGCGAGCAGTCCGGCGGACGCCTCCGCGCTGATGACGGTCGCGACGCCCGGCAGGCGGCCGATCCGCCGCCCGAGCAGCCCGTGATGCGCACCGAGGTCGAGCACCACCGGGAACGTGCGACGCACGGCGGCGAGCCGCTCGACGATATCGTCCGCGACCCGGGCGAGCAGGAACTCGTGCCGGGCGGCGTGCCGGGCGACTCGGTCGCGCCGCTGCCGCAGCAGGCGACGGTCGAAGATGTCCGGGGCGCCAGTCACGCTAATGTCACGCTATCGGTCTCGCTGCCAGGGACGAAGCATGCGTATCATGCACGGGCTTTATCAATCGACACAACGGCCCCGGGACCGGCCAATGCTCGACGACGGCACGGAATTTGTCCGACAAGCACCGACCATACGGACAGGCACCGCCCTGCGCGCGCGCTCGGCGCGCTCGCCGACCTGATCGTTCCGCCATGCTGCCTCGCCTGCCGGACACCCCTGGCGAGCCATCATGTGCTCTGCGGGGCCTGCTGGCGCCGCGTACAGTTCATCCGCGCCCCGTTGTGCGACGTCACCGGCATCCCGCTGCCCTACGATACCGGCGAGCGGGTGGTGTCGGCGCTGGCGCTGGCCCATCCACCCGCCTATGACCGGGCCCGTGCGGTGGCCCATTTCAATGGCAGCATGCGCACGCTGGTGCACCACTTCAAGTACGCCGACCGCCACGATGCCCGCCAGCTGTTCGGCCAGTGGCTGGCCGAGTCGGGTCGCGACCTGCTGCCGGGCATCGATGTGATCGTGCCGGTGCCGATGACCCGGCTGCGGCTGTTGCTGCGCCGCTTCAACCAATCTGCCGTGCTCGCCCATGAGCTGGGGCGGCAAACCGGCATCCCCGTCGACCCGCATCTGCTGGTGCGCGCCCGCTCGACCCCGAGGCAGGTTGGCCTCACCCGCGATCAGCGCCGCCGCAATGTGGCGGGCGCCTTCCGCGTCGCAACCGGCCGGCTCCGAGAGCTCAATGGCCGCAATATCCTGCTCATCGACGACGTGATCACCACCGGCGCCACGGTAAACGCCTGCGCCCGCGCCCTGAAGCGTGCCGGCGCCCAACGCGTCGACGTGCTGGCGCTCGGCCTCGTCGCACCGGAAATCTGCGGTGGCCAGATGATCGCTTCGGACGAAATCACGCAACGTCGATCGATACGTGGCGGCCGAAGCGTGATCCGGCTCTGTTTCTTAAGTTAACAGCAGTCCGATCGAACCAGGGTACCGGCCCGACTCGCACTAGGCGGCAACCGGCCGAAGCCCTACATTAACCCCTTATCAGACGGGGAGAGGTGAGCCATGTCGCAAGGCTCGGCGGACGCGGTCCGCGTCGGCCTGGTGCAGATGTGCACCGGCCGCAGTGTCGAGAAGAACCTGCAGGACGTCAGCGCCCTGGTGCGCGACGCCGCCGGGCAGGGCGCGACCTATATCCAGACCCCCGAGATCACCACCCTGATGGAGATGGACCGCGAGCGCCTGTTCGCCACCATCCGCCCGCAGGCCGCCGATCCGTCCATCCCCCGCTTCGCCGACCTCGCCCGCGAGCTTGGCATCTGGCTGCACATCGGCTCGATGCCGATCCTGCTCGCCGCCGGCAAGGATAGCCAACCGCTCGCTGCTGTTCTCCCCGCAAGGCGCCATCGCCGCCAGCTTCGACAAGATCCACATGTTCGACGTCGAGCTGCCCGGCGGCGAGAGCTACCGCGAGTCGAAGAACTACCAGCCCGGCAACACCGGCGTCGTCGCCGACCTGCCGTGGGGCAGGCTCGGCCTCACGGTGTGCTACGACCTGCGCTTTCCCCACCTCTATCGCGCGCTGGCCAAGGCCGGCGCCGACGTGCTCGCCATCCCCTCGGCCTTCACGCGCAAAACCGGCGAGGCGCACTGGCATGTGCTGCTGCGCGCCCGCGCCATCGAGAACGGCTGCTTCGTCCTGGCCGCGGCGCAGGCCGGCCGCCACGAGAGCGGCCGCGAGACCTACGGCCACAGCCTGATCGTCAATCCCTGGGGCGAAATCGTCGCCGAGGCCGGCGTTGACCCCGGTGTCATCGTTGCCGATATTGCGCTCGGCGAGGTAGCGGCAGGCGCGCCAGCGCATCCCCTCGCTGCAGCACGACCGCCCGTTCCAGATCAGCCAGGTTGGGGCGGAACAGACCAAGGAAGCCTCATGATCCGCTACCGGCTCAACTGCAGGAAGGGCCACCAGTTCGAAGGCTGGTTCGCCAGCAGCACGGCCTTCGACCGCCAGGCCAAGCAGGGCCGCGTCACCTGCCCCAACTGCGGCACCACAAAGGTCAGCAAGGCGCTGATGGCGCCCAGCATCGCCAAGGGCGGCAAGCCGAAGCGCCGCAGCAAGGCGCAGCGATCAGCCGGCCACCGACGCACCCAAGCCCGACACCCAGCGCGTTGCCGCCCACAAGGAGCTGGCCGCCGCCATGCGCAAGCTGCGCGCCGAGGTCGAGGCGAAGTCCGAGTACGTCGGCTCGCGCTTCTCCGAGGAGGCGCGCAAGATCCACTACGAGGAAAGCCCGTCCCGCGGCATCCATGGCGAGGCGACGGCGGAAGAAGCCAAGTCCCTGTCCGACGAAGGCATCGAGTTCTTCCCCCTCCCCGCCCTCCCCGAAGACCACAACTGACGGCTTCGCGCCACCGGTCAGCACTCGCTTCCGCGGCAGGTCTGGTCAGCGCAAGCCGCGCGGGCTCCCCTCCCCATCATGCCGAAGGCGTGTCTTCAACACGACGCGGGGAGGGGTCGGAGGTGGGGGTAATGAACTTAAGTCGCACCCTCAGCGTCTTCGGCGCGTCTTGGCAGCGTGGGGCGCAATAGGAAAGGCCGTTTCTTCGGCCGCGCAACGTCTCGCCCTACATTTCGAACGCGCATTCGATGCGGGAATTGTAGGTTGGGTTAGGCCGAAGGCCGTAACCCAACACCTCACGGCATGAACCGACTACGATGCTCGCGCCAACCACTGGTCAGCCCACGGCCCATCGTTTACGCTCGCCACCGACCTGCTCCTGCTGGATCGTCTGTGTTCTGGGAGGAGTAGGGGGCGAGCCGCCGGACCTAGAGCCGGCGGTTCGCTGCTTCCGGCCTAGTAGGCTGCTCCGCGCGTGTCATACCGGGCGCTTGGCCCCGGTATCCAGCCATCCAAAAGCGCCTGAGCAAGCTGATAGACGGACGGCCGGGACATCCACCCTCAGGCGCCCTTGGTCTTCTTCTGCGAGCGGACGGTGTGAGTGGCCCGCGCCGACGCGTTCAGCGCCACGGCCGCACGAACGAGCGCCTTGAAAGCCTTTTCATCGATCTTGTCGCCCTCGTGGATATCGATGGCGCGCCGCACGTTGCCGTCCAGGCTGGAGTTGAACAAACCCGATGGGTCCTCCAGCGACGCCCCCTTGGCGAAGGTCAGCTTCACGTAGCCCTTGTACGTCTCGCCGGTGCAGATGATGCCGTCGTGCTCCCACACCGGCACGCCCAGCATCCCGTTCGACGGCTTCCGCCACTTCACCTCCTCGACCACCTCGGGGTCGGCCTCCCGGATCAGCTTTCGCACCCGAGCCAGCGTCTCGCCCCGCCAGTCACCCAGCGCCGCGATCCGCGCATCGATCAACCGCGCAGGTGAGGCTTCGCCTTCCGTTGTGGCGCGGTCGGTCTTCTTCATGGCTGTCGTGTCCTCGCGACTTGTCCCGCTCGTCACTTACTCCTGCCACAGTGATCGCACCATAGTGTCGCAGCCAGCTGCGTCGAGAGCTTTTATGGGACAATTGTTCAAGATTTTGAGGTCGTCGGTGTGGCTGCTCCTGTGGGCGGTCCTGGCAGTCCAATCCGCAAATGCTCAGACCGCAAATGCTCCCAATGAGCTCTACCCCCCCGCCGATGAACCGTGGGACGGCACCTCCTACAGGGCCCTGGTCGAGCGGGTGAGGGACAAGGGCTTGGCGCTGCCGACGCTTTCGAATGAGGGAACCAAGCCGATCTTCGAGCGGATGGTCAACGTCGACAACATCCCGCTGCGTATGGGGCTCAATCCGAAATTCGCCGTAACCTTGCGCTTTCAGAGGCTGAACAACGCGCTCGATCCGATTCACAAGCTCGTGGTCCTCTATCTGGAGGAGACAAAGAAGGGCAAGCCCTACGCCACGGAACTCGCCAACCTGATGGTCTACGAGGCCAAGGTCGCCGCGGCGCTACTGGAGGTCAGCGACCCCTATCTTGCGACGCTTGCAAACGACAAAAGATACCAGGTCCATGTCGACTACCTTGGAAAATTGAAAGGCGTTGCCCGCCAGTTCTACGCGAGCCTCGTGCATGGCATGACCGAGACGAGCCTCTACTCGAAATCCGAGATTCAACAATTGATCACGGCCGCCCTTGCAGCCCTGCCGGCCTATCACCCGGTCCTCACGGACCAGGACCGGCAAGACATTACCAAGAAGCTCGCGCAGCAGATTTCCAAAACCACCGACCAGCAGATGAAGAAATCCCTCACCGAGCTGCACGATGCGATCAAGAACCGCCGTATCCCGACCTAAGGCGCGGCGGATACCGGCGGCCGCTGCTTACGCCCAGAATTGACGGATCTTGTCCGCCTCGCTCTTGGAACGCTCGTATCCCGCCTTCAATGCCGGTTCGATCTGCTTGGGATCCAGCAGATTGACGCCTTTGGGCGTGCCCGCAATGATCAGCATGCCCTTGGTCCCCACCGCCTCCAAGTCCTTCATCTCGTTGTGGATGTTGTGCGGAATGCCGCTCAGCAAACTGCCCTCGTAGCCGTTGGTCAACGTGATGACCAAGGCCCGCTTCGAGCCCGCGACCACGTCGGTGTGCGCCCAACTCTTGGCAATTCCGCCATCCATGCAATAGCGCTGACCGAGCAGCGTTGGTCCGATCACACCCGGCAATGACGAGCTGGCACCCGTTGCGTGCGCCAACGGGATGTTGTTCTTCCTCGCGACGTCCTGCCCCACGACCAGACGCTCGCCGGTGTAGCAGTCGTTGGCGGTCGTATACATCTTCGCGACCGGCCAATCGGTCCTGCTGTCGCCGGTCAGCAGTCCCGCCAGGCGCTCGACTGCATTGCCGTTGACCTTGTTGTCTGCCGCCAGTGCGGCGTGGCCGATCGCGCGGATCGATGCCGGACTGCCGTCCTTGACCTTGAAATTGATCTCCTGCGCCCGCTTCTGACTGATATTGGGCGCCGCTACAGGAGCGAGCTTGGCAAACAGCCCCGGGAAATGCCCGAAAAACTCGAACGCCCCTCTCAGCCGATAAAACTCCCCGGAGGTCAGCGACGATCCGGCGTAAGCACCAGCCGAGGTGCCGACCACCATGTCGGCGACGTTGAGATCGACGCCATTCTCCATGAGCCCGTGGAAAAACCCACAGTACCAGGCAACGTAATATTCGCCGCCGCCACCCAGCACCAAGGTTCGGTCAAGCCCTTTCGCCAGGTTCGAAACCGTGGGCGTACTCGGTATCGGACGGGCCAAGCCATCGTCCGCGAACAGTCTGTCGGAAATGCGCGCTGCCATCACGGCCGGATCATAGCCAGTGACTGGGTCAGGCGATTGGGCCAACGTACTGAGCCGAGGTGAGACCGGCTGCACCGGCCGTTGCTGACGTGAGAAGCAGGCGGCGTGAAATCTGCGTCATGCCCACGACGCTTACGTCTGAAAGAATTACGACGGGTTACTATCGACTTTGTCTTTTGTTTCAACTCATCCAGCGAGCTGCGCCCACTCATGGCTCGCCCGCACGAGCCGCTCACATGCGCTCGCCCGGCAACTTGGCTCGCTTGCTTCACCCAAGCGGCGAGTTGCGCTTCATCAAACTCGTCGTCCTCGTGGATGTCGAGGTAGCGCACGTCCTTCTGCTTGGACTGGCCCGGCGGCACCGGACGCAGCGACGCGCCACGGAAGAACGCCACCTTCACGTACTTCGCGAAGCAATGAAAGCTGAGGAACCAGACGCCCTCCTCGACGCCATAGAACGGCGAGTTCCATTTCACCGCCTTGGCGACACCGGGGACGGTGCGCGCGATCAGCGCGTCGAGGCGGCGCCCGACCTCGCGCTTCCAGCCCGGCATGGCCGCGATGTAGGCCTGCAACGGGAGCCTCGCCGTAGCCCTTGGCGATCTGCGGGTTGCCGCCCGACAGCAGCTTCGGCTTCGCAGCGGCCCGCTTGGCGGCGGCCTTCTTTGCCACCTTCGTTGACTTCCTGGACGTCTTGCCGGCCATTCTCTTCTCTCGACTTGATGGACGGATGGAACCATGCCGCGAACTTCGGCGAATTTCTGGATAAAGACACCGGCTCTGCTTTGCCTCCTGTGCGCGCTGTCCATCGCCGCGTGGCCTCGCCCGCCGCCGCACAGGACAGGCGCCGGCCTGGTCGCTGCTGCGCCAGCCGGGACACGTGGCCTTCATGCGCCACTCCGAGGCACCCGGCTACGCCGATCCGCCCGGCTACAAGCTCGACGACTGCAGCACCCAGCGCAACCTGGTCGACAGCGGCCGCGCGCACGCCCGCCGCACCGGCGAGGCCTTCCGCCGCAACGGCATCGTCTTCCAGCGCGTGCTCACCAGCCCCTGGTGCCGCTGCAAGGAGACGGCCCTGCTGGCGATGGGGCGCGAGGCCGAGGTGTTCGCGCCGCTCAGCAACCTGGTCGGCCGGTCGCAGAACACCGCCGAGCAGGTCGCCGCGCTCAAGGCCTACCTCGCGAGCCTCGATGCCAACACCCGCGTGCTGTTCGTCACGCACGGCATCGTCATCAATGCGCTGACCGGCATCAGCCCGGCCTCGGGCGAGATGGTGATCGTGCGTCTCGACGCCTCCGGCAACCCGATCGTCGCCGGCCGCCTGCTGGTCGATTGACGGCGGCGCAGCACGCCGGTGCCAATGCATAGCGCGTTGGACATGCCGTCTCCGCATTCCGTTGTCCGACATATCGCAACACCGCGAGCTCGACTGCGCCGCCACGGCCGCGCGGTCAAATCCAGCGCTGGTCACAATGTCGAGAGCCCGGCGCGGAATTGCGCTGCGCACTGAGCGAACGCCCAACTCATCCACCGCCCCGTTGGCCGTAGACCCTCCGGCCCATGCCGCAACCGTGCTAGGTCCATCACCGGTTGCAACGAGGGGACTGCCATGGACCGCTACGAGGTACTGACTGCTCCGCTCAAGTTGTCGGGTACGGGCCTCGAGATCGCGCCTTACTTCTATCCGTTGTTGGACAAGGCCCGGCACGACGTGCGCTACGTCGACTGCATCGACAACGACACCATCGCCAAGAAGGCCGCCGACAACCCCGGAGCGATCGGACGCGAGATCCCGCGCATCGACTGGGTCTGGACGCCCGGCAAGCCGCTGCGCTCCTGCATCCCCGCCGACATCGCGTTCGACTACTGCGTTGCCACGCACGTCATGGAGCACGTGCCGGACACGATCGGCTGGCTCAACCAGATCCTCGAGGTGATGCGCGATCACGCCGTCCTGGCGCTGGCGCTGCCTGACCGGCGGCACACGATGGACTTCTATCGCCGGGAGACGACGCTGGGCGATGTGGTCGGCAACTGGATCCACGCGCCGAGCCGGCCGACCAGCGCGCAGATCGTCGATTTCCTGTCGCAGTCGTTCTACGACACGCGTGAAGACGGTCGGAGGTTCGACCTCAGCCAGCCCTTCGCCGCCGCGCCCCGGCATTACACGGACGACCAGGCACTGGAATTCGCGGCCAACTCGAACCGCCAAGGCAACTACCTCGATGTGCACTGCACGGTGTGGACGCCGACGAGCTTCGTCGACGTCATGTCACGCGTGGTCGGCATGGGCCTCATGAATGTCGAGATTTCCAAGCCGGCCCAGCGCAATCCCGAAACCGGCTGGGACGAGTTCATCGTCCACCTGACCAAGCTGGGCGAACCCAGGACCTCACGTCACGCGCTGTTGAACCCGACGCCTCTGACCATCGCGGCCCGGCAAATCCGCAAAGTCACGTCCAGGCTGCTGCGCACCGGCTGAAGCCGCGCCCAGGCCGACTTCGATCACGCGCGACACGGCCTCGCTCAGAGGTGCGGTCGAAATCCGCCGCCCCACCAGGCGGCGATACGCCCACTCGGCTGCGAACGACGCCGCCGCGATCAGCACGAGCGCCACCAGCGCGGCCGGCTGCTGCTGGTAGGTATAGACGCCAGGATCGCAAACATGACGAGGCACGTGATCAGCGACAGCCAGACGATCGTGGCGTTCGCCCCCGTCTCCTTCAGCACGCGCAGGTGGCCGGCATTCACCGCTGCGTAGACCAGCAGGAACGCGGCGCTGCCCATCATGGCGATGCCCTGCAGGTCGAAGCACAGGATCACCACCACCACCAGCCCGGCCGTCAGCAGCAGCCCGCCGGTCGCGTCCTTCCACGTCGTCCGCGTCAATCGCGCCGGCAGCTCGCCGTCGCGCGCGATCATGAAGCAGACATTGGCCGAGCCGAACAGCGTGGCGTTGATGGCCGACGCCGTCGACAACAGGGCCGCAATGGCGATCAGCCGAAATCCGAATTCTCCCAGGAATGGCTTGGCCGCCTCGGCGAGCGCATAGTCGCGGGCCAGCTCGATCTCCTCATCGGTGAGGTTGCCGCTCACCGTGACCGACACCAGCAGATAGATGGCGATGACGAGCAGCACCGACGTGTAGAGCGCGCGCGGCAGCATGGTCCGCGGATTGCGCATGTCGGCCGCCGCGTTGGTCACGAGCCCGAAGCCTTCGTAGCCGATGAACAATACGCCCGCGCCGAACAGCACCGACTGCGCCTCGGGCCAATGTGCCGGTGAGAGATTGTCCGGCTGCACGAACCACAGGCCGGTCGCCGCGAACAGGATCAGGATGGCGACCTTGATGGCGACGATGATCGTTTCGCCTCGCCCCATGACCTTGGCCCCGAAGGCATTGACGATGGTCAGCGCCAGCACCGAGCCCACCGCCAGCGTCTCGATCAGCGGCACCGAGTGAGGATCGGAAAAGAAGGTCGCGGCATAGCTTCCGAACGCCGTAGCATAGAGCGCCAGCGAGATGATGTAGCCGGCCCACATGAACAGGTTGAGCCCGCCCGCCAGCACGCCGTCGCCGAAGCTCTTGACGAGGAAATGCACCGCTCCGCCCGCGGACGGGAAGGCCGCGCCGAGCTTGGCGTAGGAGTAGGTGGACAGCAGGGCCACCACGCCGCCAATGGCGAACGCCATCCACATGGCGTTGCCCGCGGCTTGCGCGACGACGCCCAGGATCGAGAAAATACCGGCGCCGACCATGCCGCCGATGCCGATCGACACGGCCGCCGCGAGGCCGATCTGCCCCGGCTCTCCGCCGCTATCGGCCTCGGAGCGAGGTGGGCGTGAAACAACAGGTGTCGTCATCGCAATTGCCGGATCCTTACGGCGTCGAGACATTGCAGGCCGATCGTGCCACGACGAGTGCGAAGGAAACGATAAGCCAACGCGGCAACGACTGCAGGGCCGCCGCCAAAGAGACGCATGTGTTTTGGATACACCGAACCGGCAGTGTCTCTGCGTTGCTGGGACCTGTTGGCGCCGCGCACGCGGCCGCTAGCTAGTGTCTTTCCGAGATTGCGGCGAACCGGAATGCGCAGCAAACTTGTCATCCTCGGGCTTGTCCCGAGGATCCGGCCATCCATGAGCACCTGAGCAAGTTGATGGATGGATGGTCGGGACAAGCCCGACCATGACACGTGTACTCCACGGCAATTCCGTCAGAACCGGAAGGGCTCGAGCACCATTAGGTAGTGACCCAATCGAGGATGGGGGTAACACCCAATTCGGCCTCGGCTCCGATGCGGGTAAGCAGGGAACCCTCACCCTGCCGCCGGAGACCATCATGAGCACACGCCAACTGAGTAGGATTGTCGCCGCCGCGGCGGCCTTCACCCTGGCCGTTGCTCCAGCGGCCGAGGCCTGCACCGGCATCAAGCTCGTCAACAAGGACGGCACGACCGTGCACGGCCGCACCGTCGAGTTCGGCACCAAGATCGACATCAGCATCGCAGCAATTCCGCGCGGGACCGAGTTCAAGGGCCGGGCGCCGGGCGGCGATGGCCTCAAGTACACGTCCAAATACGCGGCCGTCGGCGCCGTCACCTTCAAGGACATGGCCCTCGCGGACGGGCTCAACGAGGCCGGCCTCGCCACCGGCATCTTCTACTTCCCGGGCTTCGCGCAGTATGCGCAGGTCACCGACCAGAACCGCAGCAAAGCCCTGTCGCCCGTGGATTTCACGAACTGGGTGCTGACCCAGTTCGCCACCGTCGCGGAGGTGAAATCGGCCGTCGAGGCGGGCCAGGCCATCATCGCGCCGACGGTCCTCGACGGCTGGGGTCCGGAGCCGCCGCCGTTCCACTACGTCGTCTACGACAAGACCGGCGCATCGATCGTCATCGAGCCGGTGGGCGGCACGCTCAAGATCCACGACAACCCGCTCGGCGTGGTCACCAATTCCCCGACGTTCGACTGGCACATGACCAACCTGCGCAACTACATCTCGTTGCGTCCGCTCAACGTGGCGTCGGTCAAGATCGGCCCGGTCGAATTGTCGCCGCTCGGTCAGGGCAGCGGCATGGTCGGCATGCCGGGCGACTTCACGCCGCCGTCGCGCTTCGTGCGCGCCGCCATCTACAGCGCGACTGCCGTGCCGTCCGCCAATGCCGAGGAGGGCATCACGCAGACGTTCCACATCCTGAACAACTTCGACATTCCCAAGGGCGTTGCCGGCGAGAAGCGCGGCGGCGAGGTCGGCTACGACTACACCCTGTACACCGTGGCGCGTGACCCGCAGAACCTGCGCTACTACTGGCGCACCTACGAGGACCAGACCATCCGCATGGTCGACATGAAGGCGCTGGGGCTGGACGGGCCGAGCCTGGCGATCAGCGGCACGCCGAAGGTCAAGCTGCTGAGCGTCGCCACCACGCAACCCATCGTCGACATGACGGGTCAGATGGCGCGCCGAAGTAACACCCGTCACTCAATGAAAAGGCCCCGACCTTCGGGAAAAGGTCGGGGCCCCGGGGCACTGGATAACGCACCGATCCTCGTAGGGGAAGTACCGGTGCGTAAGGACAGAGCGATGAACTCTGCACAACCGATACTACTGTGATTCGCGGCTTCGACTTGCAGGTAGCGCCGAGATTCAGCCCAGCAGCTTGTCCAGCGTGATCGGCAGGTCGCGCACGCGCTTGGCCGTAGCGTGATGCACCGCGTTGGCGATGGCCGCCGCCACCCCGACGATGCCGATCTCGCCGACGCCCTTCATGCCCAGCGGATTGCTGGTGTCCTGCTCGTCGACGAATATCACCTTGATGTCGTGCACGTCGGCGTGCACCGGCACGTGATACTCGGCGATGTTGGCGTTCATGATGCGGCCGAACCGATGATCGATCAGCGTCTCCTCGTGCAGCGCCATGCCGATGCCCCACACCACGCCGCCCAGGATCTGGCTGCCCGCCGTCTTCGGGTTCAGGATGCGCCCGGCCGCCACCGCACTGACGACACGCGTCACGCGGACCACGCCCAGCTGCTCGTCCACCTTCACCTCGGCAAACACCGCCGAATGCGTTTTGTGCGACTGGGAATGGTCCGGCGAGGGGTTGGTGGTGAGTTCCTTGTCGATGCGATCCATGGCGCCGTGACGCATCACATCGGCGATCGACACCGCGCGGGCGGCGTCGCTCCGGCTCGCCAGCTTGCCGTCGGCCAGCACCACATCGCCCACCGCCAGGCCGGCGAGCGGCGAGTTCGGCATCCGCCACGGCGACGCGCAACAGATCGCCGCGCACCTGCTCTGCCGTCGCCGCGATCGCATTCGCCACCGAGGTCGCGATCCACGATCCGCCCTCGACCGGCGACTGCGGCAGGCTCGAGTTGCCGAGCTTGATGGAGATGTTGTCGAGCGGCAGGCCCAGCATGTCGGCCGCCACCTGCGCCATGATGGTGTAGGTGCCGGTGCCGATGTCGGAGGTCGCGCACGCCACCTCGGCATGGCCGTTGGCCGTCAGCGCGATGCGCACCGTGATCGGCACCTGCAGCGCCTCCCAGACGCCGGTCGCCATGCCCCAGCCGACCAGGTCGCTGCCGTCGCGCATCGAGCGCGGCTCGGGGTTGCGCTTGCTCCAGCCGAACACCTCCGCGCCCTGCTGATAGCACGCCCGCAGCGCCTTGCTGCTGAACGGCTTGTCCTCGGTCTGGTCGCGATCGGTATAGCAGCGCAGGCGCAGCTCGACCGGATCGAGCTTCAGCTTGATGGCGAGCTCGTCCATCGCCGACTCGAGCGCGAACAGCGCGGTGGCGGCGCTCGGCGCCCGCATGTCGCACGACGTCGCAAGGTCGAGCTTGGCCAGCCGGTGCGCGTATTTGGCATTCGGCGACTTGTAGAGCACGCCCGACCAGCCCGTCTCCTGGCGGTGGAAGTCCT
This sequence comes from uncultured Alphaproteobacteria bacterium, assembly GCA_963735125.1. GTDB lineage: Bacteria > Pseudomonadota > Alphaproteobacteria > Rhizobiales > Hyphomicrobiaceae > AWTP1-13. The sequence goes on from CAVTJY010000021.1 coordinate 145,865, forward strand.
CGTACTGCGAGGTGATGGTCACCGCGTCGTGCGCGATCGCATCGAGCGTGCCGCCGGTGTTGGCGCCCAGCGCGATGCTCTGGATCATGGCCGGCCGGTAGCCCAGCACGTACATCTGCTGGCGCGTCAGCACGAGCCGCACCGAGCGCCGCAGCGCGCGCGCCGCCAGCGCCGCCAGCATCACCTGGAACTGCGGGCGCAGGCCCGAGCCGAAGCCGCCGCCCATGAAGGGCGACATGACGCGCACCTCCTCCGGCTTCATGCCGAACACGCCGCACAGGTACTTCTGCACGTTCTGCACGCCCTGCGTCTTGTCGTACACCGTGAGCTTGCCGCCGCCCTCGTAGACCACCGTCGAGGCATACAGCTCCATCGGGTTGTGATGCTCGATCGGCACGAAGTACTCGGCCTCATGGCGCACCGCGGCTGCAGCCAGCGCCTGGTCCGGCTTCCCGCGCGCTTTCGGCACGCGCCATTCCCGGCTCCGTCGACTTGACCGGAACTGCCTTGTCGCGCGCGCTGAAGATATCCGTGACGGATGCTTCCTTGCTGTAGTCCACCTCGACCAGCGCCGCCGCAAAGCGCGCGATCTCCGGCGTCTCGGCCACCACCAGCGCGATCGGCTGGCCGTTGAACATGACCTTGCCGTCGTACAGCGGCCGGAACGGCGAGCCGTCCGGCGCCACGTCGTCCTTGTAGGCCTTGTCGTTGTCGGGCAGCGGCGGGCGGTTCTCGTGCGTCAGCACGTCGATCACGCCGGCGACGCCCTTGGCCGCGCTGGTATCGATGCGCGTGATGCGGCCCTTGGCGATGGTCGCGCCGACCATGCACGCATGCGCGAGGCCCGGCGACATTGAACTCGCCGGCATATTTCGCGGCGCCGGTGACCTTCGCCACGCCGTCGATGCGCGACGTCGGGGCCCCCATGTAGGCATGCATCGGCCTGCTCCCTCTTTGCTGCAAGATAACGGTGCTGGCTGCGGCGCTGCCGCTCCAGGCCAGTGTTCCGGCCGATGCCGCGCCGGCGAGTACATGGCGGCGGCTGACCTTGCGCCCTGCGACCTTGGCCGCGGCGGCTGACGGCGCGTGCTGCGCCTTGCGTGATCTACGCTTGGTCATAGGATTTTCTTGTTGGATTGCGACTGCGGCGTGCCGCGCGCCGCCTGCGTCAGCGTGCGAATGATGCCGCGCCGCGCCAGCTCGATCTTGAACGTGTTGTGCGCGTAGCCCTTGGCGTCGCGCAGATACGCATCCGCGATCTGCGCGAAGGCCTGCTGGTCGGCCGGCCGGCCGCGCAGCGCCGCTTCGGCCGCCGTATTGCGCCACGGCTTGTGCGCGACGCCGCCGAGGCCGAGGCGCACCTCCTTGATCGTGCCGCCGTCCAGCTCCAGCGCCGCCGCGATCGACACCAGCGCGAACGCATAGGACAGCCGGTCGCGGATCTTGAGATAGCTGTAGTTGGACGCGAAGCCCTTGGCCGGCAACTCGACCGCCGTGATGATCTCGTCCGGCTTGAGGTTGGTATCGACGTTGGGCGTATCGCCCGGCAGCCGGTGGAAGTCGGCGAAGGCAATCACCCGCTCGCCGGCCGGCCCCAGCACATGCACCTTGGCATCCAGCGCGGCCAGCACCACGCACATGTCCGAAGGGTGCACGGCGATGCAGGCATCGCTCGTGCCGAGGATGGCGTGGCCGCGGTTGAGCCCGTCGATCGCGGAGCAGCCGCTGCCGGGCTGGCGCTTGTTGCACGGCGTCGTCGTATCGTAGAAATAGGCGCAGCGCGTACGCTGCAGCAGGTTGCCGCCCGTCGAGGCCATGTTGCGCAGCTGCTGCGAGGCGCCTGCCAGGATCGCGCTGGCGAGCAGCGGATAGCGCTGCTGCACCAGCGGGTGGTAGGCGAGATCGGAATTGGGCACCAGCGCGCCGATCCGCAAGCCGCCGCCCGCCGTCTCCTCGACGGTCTTGAGCGGCAGGCGCGTGATGTCGATCAGCAGCGATGGGCTGCTCGACGTCCACCTTCATCAGGTCGACCAGGTTGGTGCCGCCGGCGATGAACTTGGCCTTCGGGTCGGCGGCGATGCGGCGCACGGCGTCGGCGACGTCGCTGGCTCGCGCATACTCGAAGTTGATCATGACTGCCTCATCGCCTGCTGGATGGCCGCGACGATGTTGGGATAGGCGCCGCAGCGACAGAGATTGCCGCTCATCAGCTCGCGGATCTCGTCGGCGGTCTTCGCCTTGCCTTCGGCGATCAGGCCGGCGGCCGAACAGATCTGTCCGGGCGTACAGTAGCCGCACTGGAACGCGTCATGATCGATGAACGCCTGCTGCAGCGGGTGCAGCGTGCCGTTGGTCGCAAGCCCCTCGACGGTGGTGACCTTCGATCCGTCCTTCGTCACCGCCAGCGTCAGGCAGGAGACGACCCGCCGGCCATCCAGCAGCACGGTGCAGGCGCCGCACTGGCCGTGATCGCAGCCCTTTTTCGTGCCGGTCAGATCGAGGTGATCGCGCAGCGGGTCGAGCAGGGTCGTCCACGGCGCGACGTCCAGATGCGCCTCGACGCCGTTGACGGTCAGCACCACCGGAATCTTCTCCGGCGTCTGCGCCGCCTTGCTCGTTCGTGCCATCTCAGGGCCTCCAACAACGCTGAACCGGTTCGAGCGCCGTCCTGCGTGCGGCTTGCCGCACACAGTCAGGCGGTTGGGCAAAAGTCGAAACAGAATGGCGTGCTGTTGGTCGGATCGAGGCGACGCAACGAAATGTCCTCGACCGGCGCGACTGGACCGCCGTACGAGTTCGATGATCGCCGATACTGGCAGTCGCTGCGAGCGGTCACTATCAGGGACAACCCCGAAATGTCGGATCGATTTCTCCGTAGCCGCCTCGCGCTCGTCCGCCTATTTGTGAGGCATTTGCCCGGTGCACGTGCCGGGACGTCACGTTGGCTTGCAGGCAAGGCGATCAGTCAGACCGGACAACGCGCACGTCCGCCGTCCGTTGCGCGCATGTCCGTCGCCGGCGTGTAACGCTTGAGTGATCTGGCCCGCCGGCTGAAGCGTCAGCGGGCATCAGCCGTCAGGTGCGGCGGCCCGCCTCGAACAGGAACCACGTGCGGCGCTCGGCTTGGTCGATCCAGTTCTCGATCAGGCTGGCGGTCGCCACGTCGCCATGCTCGTCGCAGGTGTCATGCACCTCGCGCAGCCGCTGGGCGAGATCCTGGTTGTCGCTGCGCAGCTCGGCCAGCATGTCCTCGGGCGTGACAAAGTCGGCGTCGTTGTCCGCGACGCGCTGCAGCTTGGCGATCTGGCCGATGGAGCGGAGCGTCGTCCCGCCTACTTTGCGCACGCGTTCGGCGATGTCGTCGGTGGTGGCAAAGATCTGCTCGCCCTGCTCGTCGAACATCAGGTGGTAGTCGCGAAAGTGCGGCCCGGAGGCGTGCCAGTGGAAGTTCTTGGTCTTCACATACAGGGCGAACATGTCGGCGAGCAGCGCGTTCAGCGCGGCCGAAATATCCTTCGTCGCGTTCGATCCCAGATTCGTCGGCGTGCGCAGCGGAGCCGTACGGCGGGTCTTCACAGTGTCTGCAGTCATCGCAATTGCCTCCTGTCAGGCGGTTCAGATGAGCGGAGCCCTCAGTTTCACTTGGGGTGCGGCCTTGGCAGCGGCAACACCTGACCGACGAGCGCGCAATCTCGTGATCGTTCGCGACTACCGCGGTGATAGCGCGCGCATGCCAGCGGCGACATTGGCAGAAACCCTGGATCGACTTCGGTGGATCACCCTATGCGGGCGCGAGCATAGTCAACGGCCCTGCCTATTTGCACGGCAGGCCGTCGTGCCACGGCGTTTCTCGACTACGTCAGGTCCGCCAAGGCCAAGCCGATATTCGAGGCGCAAGGCTTCACCGTGCCGAGCCACGGCCAGTCCTGACGGAGGCCGCTCCGCGTACTACTCGGAATTGCCCGTTCGGGTGCCGCGTGCCGGCGCCTCCGGCAAGCGATGCCTTCAGCGCCCTGAGGTCGGCCGCCGTCGCCTTGGCGGCGGCCCCCTCGATGGCGCGATAGCGGCTCACCACATCGCGGCCCAGCATGGTCAGGCGCGCGCCGCCGCCGCCGGAGCCGCCCATCTGCTTCTCGACCAGCGGCTGCTTGAAGATCTGGTTGATCTCATCGACCAGCAGCCAGGCGCGCCGATAGGACATGCCCATCTCCTTGCCGGCCGCCGAGATCGAGCCGTGCTTGGAGATCAGCTCCATCAGCGTGATCTTGCCGGGGCCGATATAGCCGAACGCTCCGAAATCCACGCGAATGGTCAGCACGGCGTTCCGCTGGGCGCCCGCGCCTTCCCGAGAGCGTGCCTCCGCCGTGCGTCCGTATCGTCGTGGTGCCTGCCGCATTCCTGTACCCGCGCGATCACCGGACCATCCCAAGGACGACCCAGGCCTCGCACAATGGCACACAAATCGGCAACCGGCAGCCTTCACCCATGACCCGTCATATGGCGCCCCGCCCCGGGGAACACGTTGTCGTGAGGGATGTAACGCCCCCGTAGCCACGGCCGAATACCCGACATGGCCGGCAGCGGCAGCACAGGGCGGAACCATGCAAACGGTGGGCGTAGGGATTTTCTGCAAGACGCCGGCTGCCGGCTTTTCCAAGACCAGATTGTCGCCGCCGCTGCGCCCGGAGGAGTGCGGCACGCTGTCGGCGTGCTTCATCCGCGACCTGGCGACCACCATGCACGCCCTTTCCCTGGAGGGCGATGCCACGCCCTACGCCGTGTACACGCCGGCCGGCACGGAAGACAGATTGCGCGCGCTGCTGCCGCCAGGCTTCCGCCTGCTGCTGCAGTGTGACGGCGATTTCGGCACGCGTCTGTGGCGGGCCACCACCGATCTGCTCGATGCCGGCCATGCCGGTGCGATCCTGGTCAATGCCGACAGCCCGACATTGCCGGCCTCGATCCTGCGCGCCGCGGTTCGTGCCCTGCAAGGCGAGGACGCGGTGGTGCTCGGACCGGCCATCGACGGCGGCTACACGCTGATCGGCCTGTCCCGGCCGCACGCCCGCGTCTTCGAGGACATTCCCTGGAGCACGCCGGACGTCTATCGCCTCACCGTCGAGCGCGCCGCCGAGATCGGCGTGCCGGTCGTCACGGTGCCGCTCTGGTATGACGTCGATGACCGGGCGACCCTGCGCCTCCTCGAAGCCGAGCTGGCCGGCCAGAACCCCTCGTTTGCCGAGGCCGGACTGAGAGGTGCGCCGGCGCCGGCCACGCGGCGGTTCCTCGAGCAGCGCCATGCCTCGCTCGTTGCGGAGACGTCGTGGTAATGCGTCCCCAGGTCCTGCCTTGGAGCCCGGGCCGCGAAGGCCTCGCGCCGCTGCTTGCGCTCGGCGCACTTGGGCTCGCCATGCTGGCATTCGTGGCCGCCGGCCCGTGGATCATCGCCAGGTACGACTTCGCCGTCTTCATTCCAAGCGTCGTCGCGTCCGGCATCCTGACGATCGCCGCCACCATGCTGGCCCCCAGCGTGCCGACACGGGCGGGGCTGCTACTGATCCTCGGCCTCGCCGTCATCATGCGTCTGCTGGTCATCACCGATGATCCGTTCCTCTCCACCGACATCTATCGCTACGTGTGGGACGGCCGCGTGCAGGCGGCCGGCATCAACCCGTACGCGCTCGTGCCCGCCGATCCGGCCCTCGCCGCCCTGCGCGACGCCGCCATCTACCCCAACATCAACCGCGCCGACTATGCCGTCACGGCCTACCCGCCGGTGGCGCAGGCATTCTTCCTGGCGGTCACGCGCATCTCCGAGTCGCTGGTGATGATGCGGCTCGCCATGGTGGCCTGCGAGGCCGTGATCGATCCTGGTGATGATCGACCTGCTGCGGCAGCTGCGGCTGCCGGCGACGGCGGTGGTTGCATGGGCCTGGCATCCCCTGGCGATCTGGGAGATCGCGCAGGGCGGGCACGTCGATGCGCTGATGGTGGCGCTGCTGATGCTGGGCGTCTGGCTGCTGGTGCGCCAGCGCGCCATCGCCGGAGCCGTGTTCTGGTGACGCTGGCCGCCCTGGTCAAGCCTTATGCCATCGTCGCCATGCCGAGCTTCTGGCGGCCGTGGGACTGGCGCGTCCCTGCGGCCGATCGTGGCCACCATCGTGCTGTGCTACCTGCCCTATCTCGGCGTCGGCCGCGGCGTGCTCGGCTTCGTGACGCCCGGCGGCTACCTCGGCGAGGAAGGCTTTGCCGACGGCGAGGGCTTCTGGCTGGTCGCGCTGCTGCGGATGGTGTTCGGCAACGTGCCGGGGCTGACCATCGCCTACCTGCTCGCCGCCGCCGGCATGATGGCATGGCTCGGCGTCCGCGCCGCCTGGCGCACCGACCGCTCACCCGAGACGACGCTGCGCGATATCGCCGTGCTGCTGATGGCGGGCATGTTCGCGCTGTCGCCGAACTATTCCTGGTACTTCCTCATCATCGTGCCGTTCGTGGTGCTGGGCGGCGGCGCGCCGGCCTGGGCCATGACGCTGGCCGCGCCCCTGCTCTACAAGCCGCTCATCCTGCCCGACAACGATCTCGCCTGGAAAACGCTGGCGCTGCTGCCGTTCGTGATCGCCGTGGCGTTCACGTTGCTGCGCGGACGCCAGCTCGCACAGAACCAAGGAGCCTCCCGATGGACGAGCTGACGATCGCACCCTCCGACAGCCAGGAGGTCGACGCGCGGCGCTACTTCGAGGCCGGCGCGCAAGCCGACCGCGGCGTCGCCGACAAGCCGCCGGTGTGCCTCTACCTGGAGGTGACCAACCGCTGCAACCTGCTGTGCACCACCTGCCCGCGCACCTACGCCGAGCTGGAGCCGCCGGCCGACATGTCGTGGCAGCTGTTCACGCGCATCGTCGACCAGCTGCCCGAACCTGTCCCGCGCCGTCCTGCACGGCGTCGGCGAGCCGATGCTGGTGAAAGACCTGCCGCGCATGGTGCGCTACCTCAAGGATCGCGGCGCCTACGTGCTGTTCAACACCAACGGCACCGTGCTGAGCGAGAAGAACGGTCGCGCGCTGATCGCCGCCGGCCTCGACGAGCTGCGCGTCTCGCTCGATGCCTCGACGCCCGAGTCCTACATCAAGGTGCGCGGCAAGGACTACTTCCGGCGCATCCTGAAGAACGTGAAGGCCTTCCGCGCCATGCAGGAGCGCGAGGGTCACGCCAAGCCCCGCGTGTCGGCCTGGCTGACGGGTCTCAAGGAGACCATCGACGAGCTGCCGGCCTTCGTGCGGGTGGCCGCCGAGATCGGCGTCAAGGAAGTGTACCTGCAGCGCCTGGTGTTCTTCGATCGCGATGCGGTCGGCCTCGCGCGTCCCGATCAGGCGCTGTTCGAGCGCATGGACCGCGAGGAGGCCCAGGCCCTCGACGCCGCCGAAGCTGTCGCCAAGTCGCTGGGGCTGACCTTCAGCGCATCCGGCGCCGCCTCCGAGCCGGGGCTCAGCCTTGCCAAGAAGCGCGACGACAGCCCCTGGTCGCTGTGCCGGCGGCCGTGGACGGTCATGTATTTCACCGCCAACGGGCGCGCGCTGCCCTGCTGCATCGCGCCCGTTCTCGCAGCACGGCTACGAGAACTACACGCTCGGCGATGCCACCCAGGAGACCCTGCGCGAGATCTGGAACGGGCCGCGCTACCAGTCCTTCCGCGAAGGCCTGCTGTCCGATCAGCCGCCGCAGGCGTGCGCCAACTGCGGCATGCGCTGGAGCCTGTGACCATGCAGATCGCGGGTGCCAATGCCATCGTGTCGGTCGTCATCCCCTGCCTCGACGAGGAAGGGCCATCGCCGGCGTCGTGCGCGAGGTGCTGGCCGAGGGCGTCGACGAGGTGATCGTGGTCGACAACGGCTCGCGCGATGCCACCGCCGAGCGGGCGCGCCAAGCCGGCGCTCGCGTCGTATCGCGAGCCGACGCGCGGCTATGGCCGGGCCTGCGCGGCGGGCGTCGCGCAGGTTCGCGCCGATGCCGAGATCGTCTGCTTCCTCGATGGCGACGGCAGCGACGTGCCGCGCTTCATGGCCGACATCGTCGGGCCGGTGGCGCGCGGGGAGGCCGATTTCGTCATGGGCTCGCGCCTGCGCGGCCAGCGCGAGGCCGGCAGCATGACGCCGCAGCAGCTGGTGGCCGGGCGGCTGGCGGGCGCGCTGCTGCGAGCCGTCTATGGCGTGCGCTTCACCGACATGTCGCCGTTCCGCGCCATGCGCGTGGATCGCCTGCGCCGGCTCGGCATGGCCGAGACCACCTACGGCTGGAACCTGGAGATGCAGATGCGCGTCGCCGCCGCCGGGCTGCGCATCCGCGAGATCCCCGTCGACCATCGCCGGCGACGCGGCGGCGAGTCGAAGGTCTCCGGCAACCTGACGGCCGGCCTCAGCGCCGCCTGGAAGATACCACGACGTTCGTGCGCCTGTCCGTGCCCTGCGCCGCGTACCGCACCACCCGTCATCCCGGCCGCCGCAGTCGCGCTGGAACGCGACGCGCGAGCCGGGACCTGCGGCAACCGTCGAAGCCCGCCGCAGATCCCGGACAGCCTCGCCTGCGTCTCGGCTTCCGGGATGACGGGTTGCAGTAGCTGAAGGAGCCGATGCCATGCAGAACGACAAGCAAACCCCCGTGCTCCACCCGCTCATCGTGCGCATCACGCATTGGACGTGGGCGCTCGGCGTGCTGCTGCTGATCGGCAGCGGCCTGCGCATCTATGAATCGGATCCCGTGTTCGAACAGGTGTCCTTCCCCGTCTGGATCACGCTCGGCGGCAGCTACGAGGACACCAACAAGCTGCACAACGACTTCGGCCTCGCCGCCGCCCTGCTCTGGCACTTCGCCGCCATGTGGCTGCTGTTCGCCAGCCTGATCGTGTTCGTCGCCTGGGGCTTCTGGTCCGGGCATTTCCGGCGCAAGTACGTGCCGGTCACCGTCGCCGAGGTGATCGGCAACGCCACCGACTTCCTCAAGGGCCACCTCGCCCACGATCTCGGCACGCGCAATGCCATCCAGAAGCTGCTGTACGCCTTCGCCCTGCTGATGATGCTGCTGATGCTGCTGTCGGGCCTCGTGCTGTGGAAGCCGGTGCAGTTCCACGAGCTCAGCCTGCTCATGGGCCAGTACGAGGGCGCCCGCTACGTGCACTTCTTCGGCATGGTCGGCATCGTGCTGTTCCTCGTCGTGCACATCGCCCTGACGCTGCTGGTGCCCAAGGTGCTGCTGCCCATGATCACCGGCCGCGCGCCGCCATCCGCCGCCACGCCCAAGATGCCCGGAGCCTCGCCATGACCAACGACATCGAGCGCCGCCTGCGCGATGGCGGCCTTGCCAAGGGCGACGTCGTCAACCTGCAGCGGCGGCTGTTCCTGCGCCACGGCCTGAGCTTCGGCGCGCTGACCATGCTGACCGGCTGCGACGTGGTCACCAACACCGGCCCGGTCGACGCCTTCCTGCGCGCCATCGGCCGCTTCAACGACGGCGTGCAGGCCGCGCTGTTCAATCCGCGCAAGCTGGCGCCGACCTACTCGGAGAGCCTGGTGCCGGCCGAGTTCCGCTTCAACGCGCAATACGGCATCGAGCGGATTCCCAAGATCAACCCCGCCACCTGGCGGCTGCAGCCGTCCGGCCTCGTCAGCGACAAGCGGGCCTGGACGCTCGAACAGCTGCAGGGGATGCCGCAGCGGGAGGACGTGACGCGGCACGTCTGCGTCGAGGGCTGGAGCATGATCGGCAAGTGGGGCGGCGTGCCGCTGCGCGCCTTCCTCGAGAAGTCCGGCGCCGATCTCACCGCGCGCTATGTCAGCTTCCACTGCGACGACCCGATCAGCTACACGACCAGCATCGACATGGCCTCCGCCCTGCATCCGCAGACCATCCTGTGCCTCACCTATGCCGGCAAGCCCATCACGCCGCCGTTCGGCGCGCCGATGCGCGTGAAGATCCCGACCAAGCTCGGCTTCAAGCAGCCCAAGTTCGTCACCGAGATCCGCGTGACCAACGAGTACCCGGCCGGCTACTGGGAGAACTACGGCTACAACTGGTTCGCCGGCCTGTAGGCCGACCGACGGTCACGCAGCGACATTCACGTCGCGACGTTCGCGGGCCGACGTCATTGCCGCTTCGATGCAGGCAATGATATGCCGGCCGTATTCCCCCGTAATCGCAACCGGCGCACTGCCTTCGATGGCCGAGACCATGGCCTGCCATTCGCGGTTGATGCCGTTCTGCATCCAGTCGCGGTCGTAGGAGTTCGGGACATCGGTCCATTTGCCGCCCCGGCCGATCGCTACACCGCGATCGAAATCGATCCTGAGAGTGCCGGTCTCGCAAACCAGGTCCATGTCGAAGCTGCCCGCGCCGTCGCGGAAGCCGATGCTGGCAACCTGCCCGAAGCGATGGTCGGCAAAGCGCAGCAGCATCATGGCGCTGTCGTCGGCCTTCTGATCGTGGAACGCGGTTGCAGCCGCTGCCGAGACGGACGAGACCCGGCCATCCATCAGCCACACCAGGCGGTCGAGGGCGTGAATGCCGGCCGTCATCAGCATGCCGCCGCCGCTCGCCGGATCGAGATGCCAGCCGCGCCGGTTCACCTCCATCCAGGTTTTCAAAAGCGAGCTCGATCCCGTGACCGGCCGGCCAAGGTCGCCACGATCGAGGATCTCGCGCGCAACGAGGCAGGGCAGCGCGAAGTGCATGATCTGCCCGATCATCAGCTTGGCGCCGCTTTCCTCAGCCGCCGCGATGATCTGGTTGCATTCGGCGACCGACAGCGCCATGGGCTTTTCCAGCAGGACGTGCTTGCCGGCGCGCAGCGCCGCCACCGCGAACGGGCAGTGCAGGTGATGTGGTGCGGTGATGGCGACCGCGTCGACCGCCTTGTCGTCGAGCATCGCGCGCCAGTCGCCGTAGGGCGTGCCGCCATGCACGCCAGCGAACGCGTCCGCCAGCGATTGCTCTTCCGCGCTCACCGCCACCAGGCGGGCACCCTTGGCGGCGGCAATTGCGCGCGCGTGAAAGGCGCCGAAGTAGCCCGCGCCGAGTATCCCAACACCAATCATGGGGTGACCTTCATGCGACCTGCTCCATGTCATGCAACAACGTTGACCAGCATCTCGCCGTTGTCCAGCCGGCGGATGTTGTCGGCAATCGTTTGCTGACGCCGGCGGATGGTGCCGTGCGTCCAGCCGCTCATGTGCGGCGTCATGACGATGTTCGGCAACTCGTGGAAGGGCAGCTTGCCGGGAAAGACCTTCTGTCCCTCCGCCGTCGGATACGTGTACCAGGTATCGATGATCGCGCCGCCGATGCGATGGGACTTCAGCGCATCGTAAAGTGCGGTTTGGTCGATCACCGGCCCACGGCCCACATTGATGACAATCGCGCTTGGCCGCATGCTGGCGAGCGCCGCCGCATCGACAATGCCTCTGGTGGCTTCATTGAGCGGCAACGAAACGACGACGATATCCACCGCGCCCATGAACTGCGGACAGTGCATCGAGGCCGAAACTGTGGTCGACGACTGCCGAGGCCGTGACCGGCGATCGGTTGGCGACCACCACGCGCATGCCGAACGCTTTGGCGCGGGCTGCAATTGCCTTGCCTATGTGCCCGAAGCCGAGCAGGCCAATGGTCTGGCTGCCGAGTTCAGTGCGCAGCGCGCCAGGCGAGCCCGCCCAGTACGTCCATTCGCCGTGCCGCAGTTTTTGATCGGCATCCATGAGATGGCACGTGGCGCTGCAGGAGAGCCGCGAACACGTATTCGGCAATTGCAAACTCGTGACCGAAGCAGTTGCAGAGCTTGCAACCCGCCGGCAGGCGGCGTGCATCGATCGATTCAACGCCGGCGGACGGCGCGTGATAGAGGCGAAGCCTGGTCGGATCGGGTTCGTTGGCGCCGAGACGCACACCGATGATCACCTCGGCCGACGCAAAGTGGTCGCGCTCGCCAGGCCGGTCGAGCGCATCGGTCAGCTCGATGATCTCGTGCTTGCCTTGCAGCATCTCCGCGAAGCCAGGGCGGAAGTTGGCGGCGTTGCCGCCATGGAATGCGATTTTCACGGGACCACTCTGCTCCAGCTCCTGTAGCGCCGCTACGACGCCACGCCAGTCAATCTCAGCGTCGCCGCATGGTGACAGGCGACCTTGTGGTTGGGGGCGATCATCTGGACGACAGGCACGTCGACCTTGCACTGTTCGGTGGCATAGCGGCAGCGCGGGTGGAAATGGCAACCGGACGGAGCATTGGCTGGGTCGGCCACCTCGCCCTTGAGGATGATGCGCTCGGTGCGCCGCTTCGGATCGGGCTTCGGCACCGCCGACAGCAGGGCCTCGGTATAGGGGTGTCGGGGTGTGTCGAACAGCTTGTCGGTGGGCGCCTCCTCGACGATGCGGCCGACATACATGACGGCGACGCGGTCGCTCATGTGTTTCACGACCGACAGGTCGTGCGCCACGAACAGGTACGACAGCCCCAGCCTCTCCTGCAGCTCGAGCATCAGATTGACGATCTGCGCCTGCACCGAAACGTCGAGCGCGGACACCGGTTCGTCGGCGACGACGAGACTGGGGTTCAAGGCCAGCGCGCGGGCAATGCCGATGCGCTGGCGCTGGCCGCCGGAGAAGGCGTGCGGAAACCGATTGAGGTAGGCCTTCGGCAGCTTCACGAGGTCGAGCAGCTCCTCGACGCGGGCGCGCCGGCTGCCGGCCGTGCCGACCCCGTTGACGAGCAGCGGCTCGGCAATGATGTCGCCCACCATCATGCGCGGGTTGAGGGACGAGAACGGGATCCTGGAAGATCATCTGCATGTGCTGGCGCGTGGGCGCGAGGCCGCGGCGATCGAGCCGCGCCACGTCGATGTAGGGGCCGTCGCTGGAGCGAAACCGGATCGCGCCCGATGTCGGCTTCAAGGCGCGCACGATGCAGCGCGACACTGTCGTCTTGCCGCAGCCCGACTCGCCGACCAGCGACAGCGTCTCGCCGCGTTTGATGGTCAGGTCGACGCCATCGACGGCCTTCACGGCCCCGACCACGCGCCGCAGGAAACCGCGCCGGATCGGAAAGTGCTTCTTGAGATTCTCGACCTCGAGCACGTTGCTCATGCGCGCATCCCGACGGCAGGTGCATCGCTCGGCTGGTACAGGAAGCAGCTGACGGCCGTCGTCGCGTCGACCGCCGTCAACGATGGCGCCTCGACGTCGCAGCGTCCCTTGATCATGCTGACGCAGCGCGGATGGAAGGGGCATCCCTTCGGCCGGTTGTAGGGATGCGGGATCGACCCCTCGATCGTCTCCAGCTTGGAGCGCGGCTTGGCCATGACCGAAGGGATCGACCGCAGCAGCGCGCGCGTGTAGGGATGCCGCGGCGCATGAAAGATCTGCTCCACCGGCCCGCGCTCGACGATGCGGCCGAGATACATGACCGCGACGTCGTCCGCCATCTCGGCGATGACGCCCATGTCGTGCGTGATCAGGATGAGCGACAAACCTTGCTGGCGCTGCAAGGACCGCAGCAGGTCGAGCACCTGCGCCTGCGTCGTCACGTCGAGCGCCGTGGTCGGCTCGTCGGCGATCAGGATGCGAGGATTGCAGCTGAGCGCCATGGCGATCATCACGCGCTGTCGCAGGCCGCCCGACAGCTGGAAGGGATATTCGTCGATGCGCCGCTCCGGCTGCGGGATGCCGACCAGGCGCAACAACGCCAATGTTCGCGCGCGGGCGGCCTTCTTGTCCGACTTGGGATCATGCACCAGGACCGCTTCGCTGATCTGATTGCCGACCGTGTAGTGGACCGACAGCGAGGTCATCGGCTCCTGGAAGATGAGCGCGATCTGCTTGCCGCGAATATTGCGCATCTCGCGGCCGGTAGGGTCGAGCTTGGCGATGTCCACCGGCGGCTGACCGTCGCGATTGAGCCAGATCTCTCCGCCGGTGAGCTTTCCCGGTCGTTCCAGGATCTGCAGGATCGAGCGCGTCGTCACGCTCTTGCCGCAGCCCGAACTCGCCGACGATGCCAAGCGTCTTGCCGGGCCACAAATCGAACGATGCCTTGTCGACGGCATGCACCACGCCTTCGTCCTGGATGAAGCAGGTTTCGAGATCGCGGACCGACAGCAGCGGCGTTGCGGACATGGATGCCTCAGCCATAAGGGTCCGCCGCGTCGCGCAATCCGTCGCCGAGGAAGTTGAAGGCGAGAATCACCGCGATCACCGGCACGGCCGCGATCAGCAGCCACGGCGCGATCGCCAGCGTCTGCACGCTCTGGGCATCCTGCAGCAGGATGCCCCAGCTGATCGCCGGCGGGCGCAGACCCAATCCGAGGAAGCTCAAGCTCGTCTCGGAAATAATCATGGCCGGCAGCGCAAGCGAGACCGCCGCGATGATGTGGCTGGTGAACGACGGCAGCATGTGCCGGAAGATCACGCGCATGCGGCTTGCGCCCATCAGTTCGGCGGCGACGATGAAATCCTCCTCGCGCAGCGACAGGAACCGCCCGCGCACCACGCGCGCGAGGTCGGTCCAGCCGATCAGGGATATGATGATCGTGATCGCGAAATAGACCTGCAGCGAGGACCACGTGTTCGGCAGCGCGGCTGCCAGTCCCAGCCACAACGGGATGGTCGGAATGGATCGAACCAGCTCGATGAGGCGTTGGATCGCGGTATCGACCGTGCCGCCATACAGCCCGGAGACGCCACCGAACAGGATGCCGAGGAACAAGCTGATGGTCACGCCGGCCAGTCCGATGGACAGCGACACCCGGGTGGCCACCATCAGCCGCGACCACACATCACGGCCCTGCACGTCCGTGCCGAGCAGGAACAGGCCGTTCTCCGGCACCGACGTATCGAAGCTGAGCAGATGACGATTGGCCGGAATGAAGCCGAGCAGGTAGTAGCCATACCCTTCGGCGAAGAACTTGATGTAGACCTTGCGCGTCTCGTCGATCCTGTAGACCAGCTTGAACGTCTTCATGTCGCGCACGCCCTTGAGCCCGTGCACGTAGGGCCGAAAGGTGCCGTCGGAGTCGAACCAGGTAATCGTCTGCGGCGGGATGTAGCCGCGGCGCGAGTCGCTCGCCTCGGGGTCGGTGTAGGCCAGGAAATCGGCGAACACGGCAACCAGGTAGAACAGCGCGACGATGAACAGGCTCACCACGGCCAGCTTGTGCTTCTTGAATCGCCACCAGATCAGCTGCCGCTGCGTCGCCACCGCGATGCGGTCCTCGGCGACGGCGCCTGCCGCTTTCGGCGTCCGGCCGAGCAGGCGACCGAAAGCTGTGGCCGCGGTCGTCATGACTGGTCCACCTGATGGCGGATGCGCGGATCGATCCACATCAGGGCGAGATCCGAGATGAACGTCCCGACGACGGTGAGCGCCCCCAGCAGCAGCACGATCGTGCCGGCGAGATACATGTCCTGGGCGATCAGCGCGCTCAGCAATACCGGGCCGACCGTCGGCAAGCTCATCACCAGGCTGATGATGATGCTGCCCGAGACGAGGTAGGGGAACAGGTAGGCCAGCGTCGACGCGAACGGATTGAGGGCAGCGCGCACCGGATATTTCAGGATCACGCGCATTTCGCTCAGGCCCTTGGCGCGAGCGGTGACGACGTAGGGCTTGCGCAGCTCATCGAGCAGGTTCGCGCGCATGATGCGGATCAACTGCGCGGTGCCGGCAATCGCCAGGATCAGGGCCGGCAGCGGCAGATGCCACATCAGATCCGCGAATCTTGGCCCAGCCCCAGGGCGCCAGCTCCATCTCGGCGGAGAACAGCCCGCCGATGTTGGAGCCGAACCAGCGGAAGGACAGATAGAGAATGATCAGCGCCAGCAGGAAATTCGGCACCGCGAGCCCGATGAAGCCGAGCGTCGTGATGACGTAGTCGCCCACCGAATACTGCCTGACGGCGGAGTAGATGCCGATCGGCAGCGCCAGCCCCCAGGTGAGCAGGAGAGCCGCGAACGAGAGCACCACCGTCATCCACAGGCGATCACCCAGCACCTCCGCGACCGGGCGCTGCCACTCCATCAACTCGCCGAAATCGCCCTTCAGCAGCCTGCCCATCCACTTCAGGTATTGGATGGAATAGGACTGATCGAGACCATAGAGCTGGCGCAGACCCTCGGCCTCCGCCGCCGAGACGGACGAGCCGTTCGCCGACAGCCGCGCGATGTAGGCGTCAACGAAGTCGCCTGGCGGCAGCTGGATGATGACGAACGACAGCACCGTGATCGCCCACATCGTGGCAATCGCCAGTAGCAGTCGTCGGATGATGAAAGACAGCATGGCGCACTTTTGCTGATCGTACGGCTGGGGCGAGGGGCATTGCGCAGCGGCCAGGCAGGCAGCAGGTGGTTGTCAGAACGATCCGCGCGATGGGCAAGTGCAGCTGATCTGCAAGTGCGTGCCGACCATCGCGCGTTCCGTCTGTCGCCTCCACCCGTCTGCCTGCGGCCCACTTTCACTCTTTGTAGAACCAGGTCTCCGGATGCGAGCCACCAGGTGTGCGGCAATGCTGGGCAATGCATACCCGACTGGGAATGTTGCCAAGCTTGTTGTTGGCGATGCGCACGCCCATCAGCCCAGGCGACTGCCCGACCGTGCCGATGCCGTACTGCTGGTCGACCACGATCTTCCAGATTTCCTGCGCGATCTTGATGCGTTCCGCCTCGGGCTTGCTTGCCGCCGATGCGTACAGCTCGAAGATCTTCAGCCAGTTGGGATCGTCGGGCTTGCGGCCCTGCTTGCCGCCCGAAGCGTACCAGATGGCAAACTCCGGCCCCATGAAGTTCTCCGTGGGGTCGACCGGGATGGCGTGGCGCGGGAACAGATAGAGGATTTCCGTGCCGCCGTTGGTCCAGATCTGGATGTGGTGCTCGTTGTTGCGCGTGCGGGTGAAGGCGAGGTTGCGCTCCATCTCCTTCGACTCGGCCCAGATGCCGATCTTCTTCCACTGCTGGGCAATCATTTCGCCCTGCGCCGGCCAGGGCATGAACGCCTTGACCGCCTGGATCTGGATGCGCAGCCGCTCACCGTTGTCGGTGCGGACCCGGTAGCCGTCGCTGTCCTTCTTGCTGAGGCCGATCTTGTCGAGCAGGGCATTGGCCTGCGCGAGATCGAGCGTCGACCACTTGGTGCGCCATTCCTTGCCCGGGAAGTAGGGGCTGTCCTCGCCCGGCACCGCCGAGCCCGGCGTGCCCACGCCCAGGAAGAACGTCTCGTTGAGCTGGTTGCGGTCGATGCCCATGGACAACGCGCGGCGGAAATCGGCGTTGGCGAGCCACTTGCCGATTTCCGGATCGGCGCGGTAGCTGCTGTTGATCTGCAGCGTCGTGTCGGAGCCGTTGATGGCGGTGTCGAGATGGAGGGTGTAGTTGCCCTTCTTCTGGTTCTCGATGATCACCGGCAGCTTGCCGAGATCGATATGGCGCTCCTGCAGGTCGTACTCCCCGGCAATCGCGCGCAGGTTCAGGATCTCGGTATCCTGGGACAGGGTCATCACGATGCGGTCGATGTAGGGCAGCTGGTTTCCTGCCGTATCGACCGCGTAGTAGTAGGGATTGCGCTCGAGCACCCAGGTCGGCGTGTTGATCGGGCGCGTGGTGCGCCAGGCCCCGAGCGTCGGCACGTCGACGTTGAGCGACCAGTCCTTCTTGAAATGGATCAGCTTGACCCAGTTCTCATAGCCCTCCTGCTTGGCGATCGCGTTGACCGCCTCGAGCGAGGAATACTTCGGCAGGTACTGTTTCAGGTAGTGCTTGGGCGCATAGGCGCCGAACGTGAAGCCCTGGCTCTGGCGCACCGACTGGCCACCGCCGATCAGGGTGTCGCCGGCGAGCAGGTCGTAGAACAGGAAGTAGGGGTCGTCGAACTCGAACTTGACCGTCGTTTCGTCGACCTTGACGACCTTGCCCGGTTTGCCGTTGACCATCATGTCCGGGATCGGCGTCGGCACGATGTCCCTGTTCGAGTACAGATCCTCGAACCAGAACACGAAGTCGTCGGCGGTGAAGGGTGCGCCGTCGGACCATTTCATGCCTTTGCGCAGGCTGATGGTGTAGGTTTTTCCGTCGGCGCTCATATCCACGTTCTTGGCGACGCTCGGCACGATCTTGGTGCCGGTGTAGTCCCAGAACAGCAGCTTGTCGGACGCATTGATGCGGTTGCCGTTCTCGACGTCGCCCGGCCCCGTGAAGCCGCGCCGCCACGTTCCGCCGTACTTGCCCACCGAATGCACGGGCTTGAGCACCATCGGCTCGGCCGGAATGCGATCCTTGACTTGGGGTAGCTTGCCAGCTCTTGACGAGTTCAGCCAGTTGCGGGGCTTCCTGGAACGTCTTGGGCCAGGCTGCCGCGTCGGTGACGATCGTGGCTCCTTCGAGTTTGCCAACGAGGCCCGACTGAGCAATCGTGTTGCTGGCCTGCTGGGCGGCCGTGTCGGCCGCCGACAGGCCGAGAATACCGGCGAGCGCGAATAGAGTCAGCCATAGCGCATGGCCAAAAACCTTCAACATGACGTCCCTCCCCAGGGCGGTTGTGCGCAGCCCCGGTCGGGGTATGCCTGCGCGGGAACGGGCTTTTCGCCGTTTCTTTGCCGGTCGAAAGCCCGCGGCAATTCGAGCCTAAGCGCGTGTGGTGGTCACGGTCAATGTCCGTCCTCGAGATTCAGGTGCCTGCAAAAGCGGGATCGTGATTTGTCCGCGCGTTCTCGCTAGGCTCTACGCTGAAACCATGCATGTGCATGACGCCCGGCCGGCGATGCTGCTGCGGAGGGGGGAAGCATGAAGAAGCGAATAGCAGTTGTGGGTGCGGGTGCGGTTGGCTGCCATCTGGGCGGGCACCTGTCGCGGGCTGGCAACGACGTTACGCTCATCGATGGCTGGCCGGAGCATGTGGAGGCAATCCGCAGGCATGGACTGCAGCTGTCCGGCATGACGGATGAGGAGACGTGTACCGTCGCGGTCCCAACGATGCATGTCACGGAGGTGCAGCGTCTCTCGAAGGAGCGGCCGATCGACATTGCCATCGTCTCGAGCAAATCCTACGACACTGGATGGTGCGCCGCTCTTGTCCGACCCTACCTTTCAGCGGGAGGATATGTCCTCTCGGCACAGAATTCGATCAACGAGGAGACGATTGCCGGCGTGGTTGGCTGGGACCGGACCGTCGGCTGCATCGTGGGAAACAATTTCGCCGTCGACCTGTATGAACCGGGTCGCGTGCGCCGAACGATGCCGCGCGACTTCAACACCACATCGATCTTCCTCGGTGAAGTGCACGGGCGCGTAACGCCACGCGTCCAGGAACTCCACGCTCTGTTTGCGCCAATTGACGGAGCTGCCGTCACCACCAATTTGTGGGGCGTACGCTGGTCGAAGCTGTGCGTGAACGGCATGCGCAACGGCGTCAGCGCCGCGACCGGCATGAGCGGCAACCAGCGCGACGCCCATCCCAAGATCCGTCGCGTGGTCATCCGCCTCGCCGGCGAAGCCGTCATGGTGGGGCGCGCGCTCGGCTACGATCTCGAGCACATCACGGGGCTCGCACCGCATTTACTGCTTGCCGCCTCGCAGGGCGACGCGGGCGCATTGGCCGAGGTCGAGAAGCACATGCAGGGCGGCACGAGCGCAGGCGCCCGCAGCAATCTGCAGCGCCCTTCGATGGCGCAGGATATCCAGAAGGGAAGACGCACCGAGATCGGCGAGATCAACGGGTTCATTGTCCGAAAAGCTGAGGCAATGGGGCTGGCGGCGCCGACCCACCAACGCATCGTCGAGATCGTCCGCCAGGTCGAGCGAGGCGAGGTCTCGCCGCGGCCGGAGCTCCTGTTCGATATTTGATCGCCGCGTGGCGTCGTGCGCACAGCCAAAAGCGCGATCAGGGTCATTGCCCCTTTGGTCGACCGAAGAGTTGTGCGGCGGCCAGGAGCAGCGAGGAAACGACAATCATGATCGTCGATATGGTAGCGATCGTCGGGTCGATCTGATCGCGCAGTGCGTTGAACATGTTGCGGGTCAACGTCGAGTTGTCGCCGCCGGAGACGAACAGGGCCACCACCACCTCGTCGAACGACGTGAGGAACGACAGCACCGCCGCGGTGACGACCGCGAAACGGATCTGCGGCAGCGTGATCAGCAGGAACGCCTTCAGCCGGTGGGCGCCCAGGCTGCGGGCCACCAGTTCCTGGCTCATGTCGTAGCTCTTCAGCGCCGACGCGATGACCATCAGCGCCACAGGGATCGCCAGGATGCTGTGAGCCAGGACGATGCCCAGTCAGCGAGTTGACCAGGTTGAGGCGCACGTAGGCATAGAAGATGGCGATGCCGACCAGGATCACCGGTACGATGATCGGCGTGACGAGCACGGCATAGATGATTGCGGCCCAGCGCCCGCGCAGGGTGTTGAGCCCGTAAGCCGCCATCAGCGCCAGCGGCGTCGAGACCAGCATGGTCAGCGCACCGGCGGCAAAGGATGTCCGGGTTGCCTGCATCCACGACGCCGACCCGAGGTACGATTCATACCAGCGCAGCGACCACTGTCGGGGCGGGAACTCGAGATACTGCGAGCCCGAGAAGGACATCGGCACCACGATCAGCGTCGGCAGGGTAAGAAATGCCAGCACAAGCGCCGCGAAGGCGTACAGCCACAGGCGGGAGCCATGGGTGATCTGCGTCGCAGAGGCTGGTCGGGAAAGCCACCTCATGGCGCGTGGCCCGCGCCTGCTATGCGGCTCAAGCCGAGCAGCCGGGCCGCCGCGTAGACGACAACCAGCGTCATCACGAGCAACACGACGCCGAGCGCGCTGGCGGCACCCCAGTTGAAGAATATCTCGATGTCATTGGCGATCCGGTTGGAGACCATGGTGACCTTGCCGCCGCCGAGCACCGCAGGGGTCACGTAGAAGCCGAGGCTCAATATGAAGACGATCAGCGCGCCGGCCATCAGGCCCGGCAAGGACAGCGGAAAGTACACGGACCAGAACGCGCGCG
Organism: uncultured Alphaproteobacteria bacterium; assembly: GCA_963735125.1. GTDB lineage: Bacteria > Pseudomonadota > Alphaproteobacteria > Rhizobiales > Hyphomicrobiaceae > AWTP1-13. Next base: position 166,880 of record CAVTJY010000021.1, read on the forward strand.
CGGGGCTGGCGCCGAGGTTGGCCGCGGCATTCATGAGGCCGCCGTCGATCGATTTCATCGTCCCGTAGACGGGAAGGATCAGGAACGGCAGCATGATGTGGACGGTGCCGATCAGGGTGCCGCTGAAATTGTGCACGAGCGCGAGCGGCTCCGACCACCAGCCCTGCGCGATACCCCATTTGTTGATCAGCCCTTGCCTCTGGAGAAGCACCAGCCACGCATAGGTGCGCACCAGCAGCGAGGTCCAGAAGGGCAGCAGAACCGCGATCAGGCACAGGTTGGCAGCGCGCGGCGGCAACTGCGCGAGCACATAGGCCAACGGATAGCCGAGGGCGACGGCGATGGCCGTCGTCAGCAAGCTGATCTCGAACGTCACGACGAAGTTGCGGCGATACGACGGCTGCTCGAGCATGCGGCGATAGTGCTCGAGGCTCAAGGTTCCATCGTCGGCAAGGAAGGACAGCGAGAACAGCCACAGAATTGGGACCAGCATGGTGATCGTCACCAGCAGCAGCGCCGGCGCGGTCAGCCCCAGCATGGTCCAGCGTTCCCGTCGGGCATCGCGGGCGAGACCGGCCGCGTTGGGCGCAGCTAGCGTCGGGCCTCGCGCGCTGCTCTCGGGCGACACCTGCTAACCCTCCGTCGGCAGGAAGCAGGATCGCATCGCCGGCGTCGAGACCCAGGCGGATCGGCCCCCCTAGGGCCGGCACCTTCGACACCGCGCCCTCATTGGAGGGGCCGCGCACGCTGATGCGCGGACCCGTCCGCGAGCCTCACCTGCAGCAGCAGGGTATCGCCCTGGAAGACGATGTTGGCCACCGTGCCATCAAGGACGTTCGCCGCGACCGGCTCGTTCTGGTCCAGGATGCGCAGCCGCTCGGGCCTGAGCATGAGCTGGCAGCGCCCCTCCACGGCCGGCATATCGCGTACCTCAATGGCCCGCCCCGCGAAGCGGCACTGCCCGGCCGCGACCTCGACGTCGAGAAATGCCGATTCGCCGATGAACTCGGCGACGAACCGGTTGGCGGGCCGGTCATAGATGCGGCGCGGCGTGTCCAGCTGCATGACCTTGCCGTGATTGATGACGGCGATGCGATCCGACATGGTCAGCGCCTCGCGCTGGTCGTGCGTGACGTAGATCGTGGTCGTTCCCAACCTCTCGTGGAGGCGGCGCAGCTCGAGCTGCATGGCCTCGCGCAACTGCTTGTCCAACGCCGACAGCGGCTCGTCCATCAGCACGATGCGCGGTTCGAAAACGATGGCACGGGCGAGCGCCACCCTCTGGCGCTGGCCTCCCGACAGCTGATCGATGTGCCGCTTGCCGTAGCCGCCAAGCTGGACCAGCTCGAGGGCGCCCTCGACGCGGCGGGCGATATCGCTGCTGCCGACGCCGCGCAACTTGAGCGGAAAGGCGATGTTGGCCGCCACGTCCATGTGCGGAAACAGGGCATAGTTCTGGAACACCATGCCCACGTTGCGCTTATGCGGCGCCAGCCGAACGACCTCCTGCGTCCCGAACTGGACGCTGCCGGAATCCGGTCGCACGAAGCCGGCCAGGACCATCAGCAGCGTGGTCTTTCCCGACCCCGACGGCCCGAGCAAGGTGAGGAACTCGCCGCTCCTCACGTCGAGATCGACATGGTCGAGCGCGTGCACGGCGCCGTAAGCCTTGGTCAGCTCGCGGACCGCGATCGGCAGCGATGCGCTCTGACCCATTCTCGAACTCCGGTGCAGTCAATGGCCCGGGGGCCGGGACGCACATGCCTCCCGGCCCCGGCCAGTGAGGAGGTATGCCGCGACTACTCCGTTAGCATGTTCTGATACGCAGCGGACGCATCCGCCTCCGATTTGATGTACCAGGCGAGATTGATCGGCAGCTGCTTGGCAACGTTGTCGGGGTGGGACGGCAGCCGCTTGGCATAGTCCGCCTCGATCGCGCCGCCGTCATAGGCCTTCTTGTTGGTCGGCCCGTACGTGATGTATTTGGTGAACTCGGCCTGATACTGAGGCTTGCTGATCTCGGCCAGGAAGCGCATGGCGAGATCCTTGTTCGGTGCGCCTTTGGGTATGGCATAGGCGTCATAGTCGAGCAGGGCCTGGTTGAACGTATAGGCGACTTTCCCGCCATCCTTCGCGGCAACGTCGAAGCGACCATTCCACCCGGTGGTCATGTCGACCTCGCCGTCCTTCATGAGCTGGGCATGCTGGGCGCCGGAGGCCCACCACACCGCAATGTGCGGCTTCAGCTCCTTGATCTTGGCGATCGCGCGCGCCACGCCGGCCGGTGTGGACAGGACCTCGTAGACCTTGTCGGGCGCCACGCCGTCCGCCATCAGCGCCGGCTCCAGCGCACCGGCCACGCCCTTGCGATACGCCCGCTTGCCCGGAAACTTCTTCACGTCCCAGAAGTCGGCCCAGCTCTGCGGACCATTGTCGCCGTATGTCTTCGTGTTCCATGCGAGCACCGTCGAGAACACGTCGCCGCCGACGAAGTATTCTTCTGCCATGCCCGGGAAGAAGGTCGAGGTGTCTATGACCTTGTAGTCCAGCTTCTCGAGGATGCCCTCCGAGCCGGCGCGTGCCGCGCTGCCGGAGCCGCTGGTCACCACGTCCCAGGTGACAGCGCCCGCCTTCACTTTCAGGCGCAGGTCGGCGATGCCGGTGTAGGTCTCTTCCTTGACGGTAATGCCGAGCGCCTTCGCGGCGGGCTGGAAGAGCGCCTTGCTCTGCCCCTCCTGGTAGGAGCCTCCGAACGACACCACGGTCAGCTGGCCAGCCGACTGGGCAAGCACCTGCCGGCCACCTGCGTGAGCGCCAATCCGGCCGATCCGGCGGCAAGAAGCACATCTCTGCGTGACGGGGTTCTCATCTTGCTCTCCCTTTGCGTGTGGTCGATTGGGTCATTGCCGCGAGCTTTGCACAGGCCGGCATCAGGTCGCCTCGCTGATCTGATAGCGAGCCTTCTCGAGCCAGACGGGATTGATCTCGACGCCCCAGCCCGGCTCGCTGGGTATGGTCACCATGCCCCCGTCCACCGCATAGGGGTCGCGGGCAAACAGACCCTCCTGCCACGGATAGTAGTCCCGCCCCTCGATCGACAGCTCGAGATATTTGCCGGCGTTGGGAATGGCGCCGAGCAGGTGCATGGTGAACAGGGTCACCAATGACAGGTTGGCGCTGTGCGGGGTGCACGGCAGGCCCGCGGCGTGCGCCATGGCCGCCACGCGCAGCGTCCGCGAGATGCCGCCAACGTAGCAGACGTCGGGCTGAACGATGTCGACGGCCCGCATCTCGATCATGCGTCGCCAGACGGGCAGCCAGCAGTCCTGCTCGCCACCCGTGACGTCGATGTCGAGGGCGTCGCGGACCTCCTTGGTCTGCTCGAGCTCCCAGTAGGGGCAGGGCTCCTCGAAGTGACTGATGCCGTTGTCCGCGAGCAGGCGCCCGACCTCGATGGCGCGTTGCGGGGAAAAGCCGCTGTTGGCATCGGCGAGCAGCGCAACCTTGTCGCCCAGCGCCTTGCGCATCGCCGGGACGATCTGCTCCGTGCGCCCGGGCCATTCGTCGACGTCATGCCCGCATTCCGCGCCGACCCGGAACTTGAACGCGTCGAACCCGAACTGGTCGCGCAGGCGGCGCAGGCGCTTGGCCTCGTCCTCCGCTGTAATGTCGCGCTTCATCGACGATGCGTAGGCACGAATGCGCCGCGGCCGGCCGCCGAGCAGTTCGCACACGCTCTTTCCCTCCCGCTTGCCGCGCAGGTCCCATAGCGCCGTATCGAGGCCGCCCATGGCGCGGCACATGTAGGAGCCGGGAAACTTGAGTTCGCGCTCCTGGATGGTGTCGAGCAGGGCACCGATGTCGTCGGTGTCCCGTCCGAGCGACCAGGGCGCCACCTGCCGATGCAGCACCAGGGCGGAGATATCCGCGTTATACGTCGAGACCTGACCCCAGCCCTGCGCGCCGTCCTCCTCGGTCACGCGCACGAAGCCGACGAACGGGTCGCAGAACGTTTCGATGCGACTTGATCTTCATCGCGGCAGCCTGCGCACATGAGCGGTCTCCATGCAGGATCAACCGGGATTGGTTTGCCAAGTAGGTCCAGTCTCGATAACTTGCCATACCACTTCAGCCAGGATCTCGGACCGCATAGGGCATCGCCGCATGGTCAAGCGTGCCGCTGGAGCGCTGCTGCAAGCCATCAAGATCGAGGGCGGAGGCAGACGACCGATCAGCACGCAGCTCTATGTGGCGCTGCGCGACATGATCCTGTGCGGCGCTTTCGCTGCCGGCGAGCGACTGCCTGCAACCCGCACCGCCGCCCGCGAGCTCAGTGTCTCGCGCACGACCATCATCGAGGTGTTCGATCGGCTGACCTCGGACGGCCTCATCGAGAGCCGCATCGGCTCCGGTACGTTCGTCAGTGCCGTGCTCAACTCGGATCGGCCAAAGCCGCCCGAGAGCGGGGCGCCATCGCGCGAGCATCAAGGCGCCGAAGCTGTCCCAGGGCTTCGAGGCAGCCACCGAGCGCTTCAGCGAACGTTATCAGGCTTCCGCACGTCCCGCGCGCCTTCACGACGGCCCTGCCGGCCTTCGATGCCTTTCCGATCGCGCAGTGGACTCGTCTGGCGGCCAAGCATTGGCGCGGCGGCCGCAACGACGTGATGGGCTACGGCGAGCCCTGCGGCCATCCGCATCTGCGCCGGGCCATCGCTGCCCATCTGCGTACCTGCCGGGGCATCACCTGCGATCCCGAGCAGGTCTTCATCGTCGGAGGAGCGCAGCAGGCCTTTCACCTGATCGGCTCCATGCTGATCGACCCGGGCGAAAAGGTCTGGTTCGAGAACCCGGGAGCGATCGGGGCGTGCAACAGCCTGATCGCGTGTGGGGCCGAGATGGTGCCGGTTCCCGTCGACCAGGAAGGCATGCGGGTGGAGGACGGTCTTGCGGCGTGCCCCAAGTTTCGCCTCGCCTTCGTGACCCCCTCTCACCAGCAACCGCTCGGAACCGTCATGAGCCTGGAGCGCAGGTTCGCGCTTCTCAATGCGGCGGCGGCGGCCGGCGCCTGGATCATCGAGGACGACTACGACGGAGAGTTCTTTTTCGGCGGACGGCCGCCACCGACCCTGAAAAGCGTCGATACCACCGGGCTCGTCATCTATGTCGGGACGTTCAGCAAATCGCTTTTTCCGTCTCTCAGGCTCGGCTTCATTCTTTCGCCGCCGTCGCTGATCGACGTCTTTCGCACCATCATGAACCGACTGCTGACGGGCGTTCCCACGTCATCCCAGGCCACGGTCGCGGAATTCATGGAGGAGGGGTACTTCCATACGCACGTTCGCCGCATGCGGCGGCTGTATGCCGAGCGCAATGATGTGCTGTGCGCCAGCGCCAAGCGCAAGCTGCGGCGGACTGCTGAGGGTCGTTCCGGCATCGAGCGGACTGCACACGATCGGCCATCTCGAGGCGAACCTGGCGGAAAGCCGCGTGGCGGCAGCGGCCGACGCGCGGCAAGTAACCGTGTCTCCGATCAGCCGCTTCACCATCGCGCCCGTCAGGACCAACGGGCTCGTGCTGGGTTTCGGCGGCGTCAGGCCGTCCGCGATCGAGGCCGGCATCGAGGTGCTCGCGGAGGTGCTCGCGGGTTGTGCCAAACGGCCCCCGGCGTCCCCGCGCAGGTCGCCAAGACTGTTGCCGGCCGGCCGATAACTGGCTTGCTGGCAACGACCTGAATGGACCTGACAACCCGCCGAGCGATCTTGCAGGTTCCGTGCAAGTGGCCGACGGGTGCACGGCCGCAAGCTGAGCGCTGCCCGTGGGAGGGCCCGTGGGAGGATGGCGTGACTGCAGCCGACAGCCAGTATGACTATGTGATTGTCGGAGCTGGGTCCGCGGGGTGCGTCCTTGCCAATCGGCTGACCGCCGGCGGGCGCCACCGCGTTCTGCTGCTCGAGGCGGGCGGCCACGACCGGCGGCTCTGGCTGCGCGTACCCATCGGCTACGGCAAGTCGTTCTACGATCCGCGCGTCAACTGGATGTACCGGACCGAGCCCGACCCTGCCCTCGACGGCCGCAAAGGCTATTGGCCGCGAGGCAAAGTGCTCGGCGGCTCCAGCGCGATCAACGCCATGGTGTTCGTGCGCGGGCATCCCAGCGACTTCGACGATTGGGCGGCGCTCGGCAATCCCGGCTGGAGCTGGGCCGACGTTCTGCCCTACTTCAAGATGCTCGAGGCCTACAGCCGCGGTGCCGACCCATGGCGCGGCGCCGATGGGCCCATGCCCGTGCAAGACGTCGACGCCGATCTGCACCCCCTGTGCCAGGCCTATCTGCAGGCCGGCGAGCAGGCCGGGCTGGGCCGATCCGAGGACTTCAACGGCCGCTCCATGGAGGGCGTCGGCCTCTATCAGATCACCACGCGGTCGGGACTGCGCGTGTCGGCTGCCGGGGCCTATCTCAATCCCGCGGCGCATCGATCGAACCTGAACGATAGAAACCGATGCGCTGGTCGACCGCATCCTCTTCGAGGGCACACGCGCGACCGGCGTCGACTACATCCGCAACGGCGTCAGGAGAACGGCGAGGGCGGGCCGCGAGATCATCCTTGCGGCCGGCGCCATCGGCTCGCCTCTCATCCTGCAGCGATCCGGCGTCGGACCGCCGGAGATCCTCAAATCGCACGGCATCGACGTCGTGCTGGCGAATGCCGCGGTCGGGTCCAACCTGCAGGATCATCTGTGCATCGACCACGTCTACAGATCGCGCGTGCCGACGCTCAACGAGGAGCTGCGTCCGCTGCTTGGCCGGCTGCGTGCCGCTCTGACCTACCTGTTGCGGCGGCGCGGCCCGCTGAGCCTCAGCGTCAACCAGGGCGGCGGCTTTGTTCGGTCGCGGCCGGAGCTTGTGCGCCCGAACCTGCAGCTCTACTTCTCGCCCGTCAGCTACACCAGGGCTCCGCCCGGCAAACGTCCGCTGATGCGTCCCGACCCGTTCCCCGGCATCCTGCTCAGCGCACAGCCGTGCCGTCCCGTCAGCCGAGGCTATCTGCATGTGCGATCGTCCAGGCCCGACACAGAACCTGTGATCGTGCCAAACTCGCTGGACGCGCCGCAGGATCTGGAGGATCTGCTGGACGGAGCGGCCCTGCTGCGCAGGCTCGCATCCACGCCGGCATTGTCCGCCGTGATCGAAAAAGAGCTTGCTCCAGGCCCACACGTGCAAAGCCGCGAGGACATGGTTGGCGACATCCGCGCCCGGGCGTCGAGCGTGTTCCACCCGGTTGGCACATGTCGCATGGGACCGGACCCCGGCTCGGCCGTCGTGGACGGGCGCCTGAGGGCACATGGCCTCGGATCCCTGCGCGTGGTCGACGCCTCGGTCTTTCCGGCCCTGACCTCCGGCAATACCAACGCCCCCGTTCTGATGGTGGCGGAGAAGGCAGCGACGCTGCTGCTCGAAGATGCGACCTGAGCGACACATCGCGAAGGACCAGAACGATGGATGACGCGCTGTTCACGAGCGATGCCAAGCTCACCCCCTACTGGTGGGATACCGTGCAGACGCCGAGGTTCGAAGCGCAGCCCATGCCCGCGGTTGCCGATGTTGCCGTGATCGGCTCGGGCTACACCGGTCTCAACGCGGCCCTGCAGACCGCCCGCGCTGGTCGGCACACAGTAATCTTCGATGCGGAGGATGCCGGCTTCGGCTGCAGCACCCGCAACGGCGGCCAGATTTCGACGAGCATCAAGCCATCCTATGCGACCCTTGCCCGGCGACACGGCGAGGCGCGGGCATTCGGCATCCTGCGCGAGGGCCAACAATCGCTCGCCTGGCTTGGGGAGTTCGTCGGCTCGGAAGGCATGGACTGCGACTTCGCGGTGGTCGGGCGGTTTCACGCCGCCCACAGTGCGGCTCAGTACGAGGCGCTGACGCGGTCCATTGCCGATCAGCCGAAGGGCCTCGAGGTCGAGGCGCATGCCGTGCCACGCGCGGAGCAGCGCTCGGAACTCGGCACCGACGTCTACCATGGCGGCGTGGTCTACCGGCAGCACGCCGCCATCCAGCCTGCCCGCTACCATCAAGAGCTGTTGCAGCGCGTGATCGGCGCGGGAGCGCAGGTCTTTGCCCGGTGTCCGGTGACCGCCATCGACAAGGATGGAGCCTTATTCCGGCTGACGACGAGCCGCGGCACCATCCGGGCGCGCGACGTGCTGGTGGCGACGAACGGCTACACCGGCCGCCTGACGCCCTGGCTGCGGCGACGGGTCATCTCGATCGGCAGCTATATCATCGCCACCGAGCCGCTCCCGCCGGATGTCATGGCGCGGTTGATGCCGAAGAACAGGATCGTCAGCGACACGCGCAAGGTCGTCTACTACTACCGTGCCTCGCCGGATCGCCGGCGCATTCTGTTCGGCGGGCGCGTGTCGTTGCACGAGACCGACCCAAGGGTCAGCGGACCCCTGCTGCGCGCGGAGATGGTGAAGGTCTTTCCCGAGCTGGCGCAAACACGCATCGGCTACTCCTGGCACGGCCTCGTCGCCTACACCTTCGACGAGTTGATGCATGTCGGCCGCCACGAGGGCCTCTACTACGCGATGGGATACTGCGGATCGGGCGTCGGCATGGGCAGCTATCTGGGCATGCGGGTCGGCCAGCAGATTCTCGGCCTCAAGGAAGGACAGACGGCGTTCGACGGCCTGTCGTTCCAGACCCGCCCGTTCTACACCGGCAATCCCTGGTTCCTCGCCCCGTCCATCATGTACTACCGGTGGCGCGACAACCGCGTGTAGAGCGCATTGCTGTAGGCACGTTGGCCTTACCGTTGCCGCACACGCTCAATTTCCGAGGCGTCACGGGGAACTTCGTGACCGCACTGGTGACATCGATAGGCAACCCAGCAATCGAGGTCTTCGTCGTCGACGAGAATGAGTTTGGGGTAGCGCGTGGCGCCGCCATGCTGAGCACGCTCATGCTCGGGAATCGCTTCACCCAACCATGACGCCTTGCAGCGCGGGCACTCGGTGGGCGGGTTCGGTATCATTCCCTGCGTCCCTTGGGTCCATCGGTCCTGGCCAGGCTCAGGGTCGAACGTACCGTGGAAGTTGCCGTCGACGTATGCTTGCGGATGTTTAGCCGGATTGCGGCGGCATGCGGAGGCGCCTGCCGAAGCCCGCGAGCGGTGGCTTAGGCCGTGCACTTCAGGACCTGGCGCACGCCGACACCGTCGTCCAGACGGTCGAAGCCCGCATTCAGGTCGTCAAAACCGATCTGGTCGGTCAGCAGGCGGTCGATCGGAAGCTTGACCGCGGAGGAACTTGTCGACGAAGTCGCGGAATGTCGCGGGTAGGAACAGCGCTGCCCATGTAGCTGCCTTTGATGACGCGCTCGTCGGCGACCAGTGCCGAGGAGGGTATCGGGAACGTCGCCGTATGTGGCGGCAGGCCGGCGCAGATTGTCGTGCTGCCGCGCCGGCCGACGCTGTAGGCGAGCGCCATGGCCGGAATCGCGCCTGCCATTTCGAACGCGAAATCGACGCCGCCGTGGAAATGTTGCGCACCTTCACGCGCGGCGCATTCCGGATCGGTGCTCAGCAGCGTGTCCGTGGCACCAAGCTCGCGCGCCAGCTTCAACTTGGCGTCGTTGACGTCGATGGCGATGATGCTGTCTCAGCGCCGCTCAATGACGGCGCCGAGCAATGCGGACAGGCCGATACCGCCTAGACCAACAATGGCCACGATTTGCCCTGCACGGTGCCGGCCGTGTTGACGACGGCGCCGAAGCCGGTGATGACGGCGCATCCCAAGATAGCCGCATCGATCAGCGGCATGGCCTTTGAGATCGTTAGCAGCGACAGCTCGGAAACGATGGCATATTCGGCGAACGCCGAGATGCCACTGTAGTGATTGAGCGGCTTTCCGTTCAGGCTCAGGCGCCGTGCCCCGCTCTGCAGCGTGCCTTCCGTGCGGGCCTTCCACGACACTGGCACAGGTTCGGCCGGCCAGCGTCGGCAATATGTCGCAGCTCGCCGCAACTGGCGACGAACACCATGACGACGTGATCGCCGACGGCGAACGCGCTGACGCCCTTGCCGACCTCCACCACGACGCCGGCCGCTTCATGCCCGACAACCGCCGGCATCGCGCGCGGGCCGGTTGCCCTGGATGGCCGACAGGTCGGAATGGCAGAGCCCGGCGCCGGCGATCTTGACCAGAACCTCGCCTTCGCCGGGACCGTCGAGATCGACGGTCTCGATGCGCAGAGGGAGAGATTCGCGCAAACGGGACGCTTGAGACCCTGCTCGAACATCACGGCAGCGGTCATCTTCATGGTCGTAATTTTCCGGCGGCGAGGGTTGGCTCAGAGGCTGATGGTGACGAGGCGCTCTTCGGTCATCTCGCGCACTGCGTAGGCGGGGCCCTCGTGGCCGAAGCCGCTGTCCTTCACGCCGCCAAACGGCATCACGTCGGCACGCGCGCTCGAGGCCTCGTTCAAGTGCACGCTGCCGAAGCGCATTTTCTTCACGGCATTCAGCCCGCGCACGACGTTGCTGGTGAACAGCCCGGCCGACAGGCCATAAGGCGTCGCATTTGCGGCCGCGACGGCCTCGTCCAGGTTCTCGAACGGGATGATCGAAACCAGCGGGCAGAACACCTCGCGATCGATCACCTTCATGCCACGGCGCACGTTGCCGAGCACCGTCGGCGCGAGCAGCGGCCCCTTGCGCTCGCCGCCGCGAACGAGGCGGGCGCCCTGCTCGAGGGCCTCGACGATCCAACTTTCGGCGCGCTGCGCCTGCTCCTCGCTGATCATCGGACCGACGCGTGTCTTGGCATCGCGCGGGTCGCCGACCGGCATGCGCTCGATCTCGGTGGTCAGCCGCTCGGTCACCTCTGCCATGGCGGATTTCTCCACGAACAGCATCTGCACCGAGGTGCAAACCTGTCCCGCCTTGCGAAAGGCGGCATTGGCGATCTTGGGGACCGCCCGCTCCATGTCGGCATCGGCACAGACGATAGTGCTGGCGATGCTGCCGAGCTCGAGCTGGGTCCTGCGCAACCCGGCTGCCTGCTGAACAAGACGGCCGACCCGGGTGCTGCCGGTGAAGGCATAGAAACCGATCGCCTGCTCGCTCAGCAGGGCGTTGCCGACAGTCTCTCCCTCGCCCTGCACGAGATTCAGCAGGCCGGGCGGCAAGCCGGCCTCGAGCAGCGTCTGGCACAGCAGACCGGAGGTGAGCGGCGTCAGTGCCGAGGGCTTGAGGATCACCGCATTGCCGGCCGCGAAAGCCGGTGCGACCTTGTGCAGGACGGTGTTGAGCGGCGAGTTGAAGGGCGTGATGGCGCAGACGACGCCGAGCGGAAAGCGCATGGTGAAGCCGATGCGATTCTCATGTCCGGGGCTGGCGTCAAACGGCACCATGTCGCCGACGAGGCGCTTTCCCTCCTCGGCGGACAGCTCGAGCGTCACCAGCGAGCGGTCGATCTCACCCGCAGCGTCGGCACGCGTGAAGCCGGTCTCGGCAACCAGAACCTCGGTATAGAGTTCGCGCTGCTTTTCCAGTAGGTCACGCGCCCGGCGGAGAATGGTTGCCCGCTCCGTCGGCGTAGGCCCTGCCTTGTCGAGCGCGGCGGCAGCCGCAGCAACCGCTTCCTTGACTTGCTGCGTGGCGGCCTGCGCGACCTCGCCGATGACCGCGCCCGTGTATTTGTCGCGAACGGCAAAGGATCGATCCGAGCCGGTCCATCGGCCGGCGATGAAGTTTTGCATCGGCACCTGCGAGAACGCGGCGATCTCCGCAGTTCGACTTGTTCCCATATCCGGACACCTATTTCCGCAGGCTCAGCGCTTCGGCGAGGGGGCAGATATCAACCCGTCACGGAAACGGTTCATTGCATCGAGGCCATGTTGATCGTTGTCAGGCGCGAATTAGGAGAACGCACTTGCAGGGTCAATGAAACAGTTCATCAAAGCTCAGTCTCACCGGTTGTTCCATTGCGGCTTGCGCTTCTCGGCAAAGGCTCTGGGACCTTCGACGCGATCCTCGCTCTCCTGGTGCGCCTTCACCGCGGGATACGTGCGCTGCTCGCGATAGGCTGCCGCAAGGGAGTCGCCATCGAGACCGCGATAGACCACCTCCTTGGACGCACGCAGCGACATGGGTGACCCTTCGATGATCTCAGCGGCCCACCGCTTGGCCGCCTCCAACACCTGATCATGAGGAGCGACTTCATTGACGAAGCCGAAAGTCAGGCCCTGGGCGGCCGACACCCTCCGCCCGGTCAGGATCATGCCCATTGCCTGCTTCAACGGGATTTGTCTGGGCAGGCGCAGCAGTCCCCCGGCCATCGCGGCCATGCCCACCCGCGGTTCAGGCAGGGCGAATACGGCCTTCTCCGATGCGATAATGAGATCGCAGGCCAGGGCGATCTCGAATCCGCCACCCATGGCCAATCCGTTGACCGCCGCGATAATCGGCTTGTTGAGATCGAAGCGCGCAGTGATGCCTCCGAAGCCGCCGGGCGCAGCCGTGGTATCGCCGCCCTGCGCTTGGTACTTGAGATCGTTGCCGGCGGAGAAGGCCTTGTCGCCGGCGCCCGTCAGGATCGCCAGCCACAACGTCGGATCGGCCGCGAATTCGTTGAAGATCTGGTCGAGTTCGAGGTTCGCCGGCCGATGCAACGCGTTCATCACCTCAGGCCGATTGATGGTAACAATCAGCACATGGCCATCGCGCTCGGCCTTGCAGAAGGTATAGGCCTTCATTGCTGCTCCTCTCGTTGAACGGAAAGTCCGGGTTGCGCCTTTGGGAGCCGCCGCTGGATCGGTGTTGCATGAAATGATGCAACCGGCATCGACCCGCGCTATGAGTTAGGCCGCATGCGAACGGAGGGCGCGGTTGGCGTGACCTGCAAGCCGCGACCGGGCCGGATGGAACCAGGGGCGGCATCGCCGAGCGAGCCGAGACGTAGCGATGAGCCAGGCGAATATGCGGGGCCGGGGCCGGGGCAGCGGCGCCGAAGCATCGCCCTACCATCAAGGATGTAGCCAGGAAAGCGAGGTCCTGGTTGGAACCGTCTCGCGGGTACTCAACGGCAACAAGTCGGTCGGTGCCGACATCAAGGCGCGCGTCGAGCGGACAATCGCGCAGCTTGACTATCAACCTGATGCCGTGGCGCAGGGGATGCGCAGCGGCAGCACGCGGTCCGTGGGCTTTATCATTCGCGATATAACTGTGCCGGCGCTGGCAGCCTTCGTGAAGGCGGCGCAGGCCGTCTGCCATGACGATCGCCCTCGTGACTGGAGCCACCGACTCACCCTCTCCTCGCGCGAGCGCGTCCAGGGCTACAAGGACGCCTTTGCAGCTTGGTGTCGCCGTCGACTCCGATTTGATCCGCACTCACAGTTTCACCGCCGATTTCGCGTACATGGCCGTTTCGCGCTATTGCGGGGGCGCAACCGGCCGACCGCCGTGGTGGCGGGCGGTATTTCCATGCTGACTGGCATCCTGCGGGCCATCTCGACCGAGCGGCTGCGCATTCCTCAAGACATCTCCGTCATCGGCGCTGGCGATTCCGAGCTGGCGGAGCTGATTAAGCCGCCGGTGACCGTGGTCCGCTGGACGCGGGCGTGAACACCGGGATCAGAGGTCCCGCCCTCGGTTTTCTTGAATACTACTTTCACCTTCTGGCCGATCTTGATCGTGTCGAGATCGGAGTCGACGATGTTGGTCATCATCGTCGGGCCCTTCGTCGAGCGTGACGTAGGCGATGCAGTAGGGCATCGGCCCGCCGCGGCGCATGACGCTGTAGGTGTAGATGACGCCCGTGCCTTTCGCCTGCTGCCCATCGGTACCTTGTCGCTGAAGCAGAACGGGCAGAGCGCGCGCGGGTAGTGATGCGACTTCGCCGCAGGCGCCGCATTTCTTGAGCATGAGCTTGCCTTCGGCGGCGGCGTCGAAGTAGGGCTCGTCTCCGGGTTCGGTCCGGGTGGCGGAATTTTTCGCTCCTGGATGCGCTGGCCATCGCTTACTCCCTTTCCATGATGAGTGTGGCGGCTGCCGTGCCGGTGCCCGAGCGCGCCGCCGGTGCCGTGCGCGAGCGCGAGATTGCAGTTCGTGACCTGCACCTTCGGGTGCGCCTCGCCGCGCAACTGGCGCACCGCCTCGATGATCTTGGTCATGCCGCCGCGGTTCGCCGGGTGGTTGTTGCACAGGCCGCCGCCGTCGGTGTTGAACGGGCAGCTTGCCGATGCCCGAGATCAGGTTGCCGTCGGCGACGAAGCTGCCGCCTTCGCCCTTCTTGCAGAAGCCGAGGTCCTCGAGCTGCATCACGACCGTGATCGTGAAGCTGTCGTAGATCGAGGCGTACTTGATGTCGGAGGGCTTCACGCCCGCTTCCTCGAAGGCGCGCGGCCCGGACCGGCCGCGCCGGAATAGGTCAGGTCGACCTTGCCGCCCATCTGGTGCTTGGGCGCTTCGCCGCGCCCGATGAGCTTGACCATCGGGCGCTTGAGCGTCTTCGCGATCTCGGGGCGCGCCACGATCAGCGCGCCGCCGCCGTCGCTGACGACGCAGCAGTCGAGCCGGTGCAGCGGGTCGGAGATCATCGGCGAATTCGACCACCTCCTCGACCGTGACCACGTCCTGCAGCATCGCGTTGGGGTTGTGCTGCGCGTGATGCGAGGCGGCGACTTTGACCCAGGCGAGCTGCTCGCTGGTCGTGCCGAACTCGTGCATGTGGCGCATCGCGCACATGGCGTAGAGATTCACCGTCACCGGGCCGTACGGCATCTCGAACGGCGCTTCCGGCCGCTTCGGCGCCGCGGATCGCGGCGGCGTGCCGGTAGCCATGCCCTTCGGAGCTGGGCCGGCCGGCGAGCGTGATCAGCGCGACGTTGCATTTGCCGGCGGCGATCGCCTCCGCGGCGTGCGCGACATGGACCAGATAGGAGGAGCCGCCGATGTCGGTCGAATCGACGTGCCGGAGCTTGAGGCCCATGTAGTCGCCATGGACAAGGGGCCGAGCCCGGGCGCGTCGCCGGCGCAGAAATAGCCGTCGATGTCGTCTCGGTGAGCCCGGCGTCCTCGAGCGCGCCCTTGGCGACCTCGGCGTGCAACTGCGCGACCGACTTGTCGGGCGCCTTGCGCGTCGGATGCTCGAAGGCGCCGACGAGATAGGCCTCCCGGTCGATCCTGCCAATGACGCCCAGGTTGCGGCACTTCGTGAGATGGTCCGGGGTGCAGACGTGCTGGTCGACGCGCTGGATGCAGCCGGCCGCGGGGCGTATCACATCGATCACGCGGCGCTGCACTGCGAGCATCCCCAATCTGATCATCCTCTCCATGAGTTAGTTCAGGGGAGAGCGGGCCTTATCAGAGCTATCGGGGAACGGACGCGGTGTGCCCGAACAGTCCGAGGAAGGCCCGCCGGTTCCCGTTCCCGACCATCAGGCCGGTCCGGTCGGTGGCTACAACAGCATTGGTTCCCAGCGATGGCGTCGCTGCTGTCTCGGCAGACGCAGAACGGCCGGCGGGTCAGAGGTGAGCAGCCTGGACGCCAACCTGGCACTGTCCGACTACAACGTAGCGCTGGCTTGGGCGGCGGGGGGCCGGGACCAGCGCTGGGGCGTCAATCGTTTCCCGCCCAACTATCCGCTCGGGATATTCCGCTGCAAGCAAGGCTGGATCGGCGTGACGGTTGTGACGCCCGTACAGTGGAAGACATTCTGCCAGATGCTCGGCATGCCGGATTTGGCTGGAGATCCGCGTTTCGCCATCAATCGCGGACGGCTGCGCGACGCCGACGAAATCGAGGCGCGCTTTGCGCAGCGGTTCTTCGAGCGCACGGCGGAGGAGTGGTTTGCGCTGGCGCTGGAACAGCGCATGCCGCTCGTGGTCGTGCCCGACATGGCCGATCTGCTGACAAGCCACGAGCACAGGCGGCGCAATACGTTTGTGCCGGTTACGCACGGCGGGCGCAGCTATGAGATGCCGGTATCGCCGCTACGGCTGAGTGCGACCCCGCCGCGCGCAGGTGGCGCGGTGCCGGCGCTCGGTGAGGGAAAGAGGCAGTGGCGCAAAGGAGCGCAAGCGCAATGCCGGCGCCGGCCGCGGTATCTGAAAATCCGAAGCGTCCGCTCGAAGGATTGCGCATCGTCGATTTATCGATGGGTTGGGCGGGCCCGCTGGCGACGCGGCATCTGGCCGATCTCGGCGGAGACATTATCAAGGTAGAGGCGTGCCAGTATCCCGATGGTGGCGCGGTGTCGACAACCGCCCGATCGTCATCGAGCAAGTGCTCGACGAGAAGAGCGCCTATTTCAACGTGCTCAACCGCAAAAAGCGGGGTGACGCTGGATCTAACCACGCCCGACGGCGTGCGGCTGGTCAAGGACCTGGTGCGTGGCGCCGACGCCGTGATCGAGAACTATCGATCGGCGTGCTGCCCAAGCTCGGGCTCGACTACGACAATCTGCGCAAGGTGAATCCGGGCCTGGTCATGGTGTCGATGCCGGCATTCGCGGCGGATGGCCCGTGGGGCGACTGCCGCGCGTACGGCTCGACGCTCGAACAGGCGTCCGGCCTGCCTAGCATCTCCGGTCGGCCGGAGGGCCCTCCCGCCATGAATTACATCGCGTTCGGCGATCCCATCGGCGGATTGAATGCAGCGGCCGCCATGCTGGTCGCGCTGGAGCACCGCCGCCGCACGGGGCAAGGTCAGCGCATCGACCTGTCACAGGTCGAATGCATGTTCACGCTGGTCGCGCCCTGGATCATCGAGCAATCGGCCAATGGCGGCGTTGCTCCGCGCATGGCCGGCCGGCATCCCGCGCATGTGCCGCACGGGTGTTTTCCCTGCCAGGGCACGACGCATGGGTGCTGGTGGCCGTGGAGAATGATCGGCAATGGCAGTCGTTGTGCGGGTGATCGGCCGCGTCGATTTTGCGCGCGATCCGGCCTTGGCCCGCGTGGACGGACGCCGCGCGCGTGAACTCGAGATCGAGCAGGCCGTCGCGCTGTGGACGAACAGCGGACGGCCGACGCGGCCATGCAGCTCCTGCAGCAGGCAGGCGTAGCCGCGGCGCGGTGCGCCCACCGCTCGATCTGCTGGAGGATCCGCACCTCGAGGCACGGGGATATTGGCAGTGGATCGAGCGCGCGTTCGTAGGCCGGCATGCACAACCCTCGCCGGCTTATCGCGAGGACGGGCGCCCATACACGATTGCGCACCCGGCGCCAACGCTTGGCCAGCACAACCAGGATGTCCTGCAGGGGGTGCTCGGCCTGACGCAGGTGAGTTGGACCGCCTGGCGCGGGCCGGCGTCATCGGCAACCAGGCCGTGCCTCCGAACATGCGCAAGGCACGAGCGGCAGTCGGATAGCCGGCGTGCCGCGGTTTTCCCTACACGCTCGTCGAGGCCGGCGCGCGCGATCTGATCCGCGCGGGGGATACGGACCTGTTTCGCTGAGCGGCCGGCAAGAGGACAAATCCCTGCCCGATGGTCGGTAGAAAAAGCGCCCGCTGCAGCGAGCGGGCCGACCGTCGTCCACCGTTCCGCACGCGGAACGCAGTCCGGCATCGCGATCATTTCAAGGTCGACCTGCGGCAGGTCGGGAGTGATGCGATTTTTGATGAACCGGTTCATTAAATCGTTGCATCCGGATCGACCCATCGCCTAAAGTGCCCGCGCGGGTACAAAAACACGCGAGATGCTCGAGTGCATCCGCAGGTAGGGGTTGAGCGGGCGCGACGACAGCGCCGGCCGAGGAAACGCTGGGACCGGTGGGTGGCTATTCTTGAGGTCAAAGGGCTGACGCGCCGCTTCGGCGGCCTGGTCGCGGTCAACAATCTCGATTTCTCCGTGGCGCAGGGCGAGATCCTGGCGGTGATCGGCCCAAACGGCGCCGGCAAGTCGACGGCTTTCGGGCTGGTGTCGGGCTTCCTCAGGCCGGACGCGGGACGCGTGAGTTTCGACGGCCGCGATATCACCGGGCTCGCCCCGCATCGCATCGTCGAGCAGGGGCTGGCCCGCAGCTTCCAGATCGTCGAGATCTTCGCCGACATGACGGTGGTTGATGCCGTGACCGCGGCCGCCCTGCTGCGCCTGCCGCTGCGCAAGGCAGTGGACCGTGCGAATGAGATCCTGGTGCACGTGGGGCTCGCCAGCAAGCACGACGAGAATCCGGGCAACCTGTCGCTGCAGGACCGCAAGCTGCTGGAGCTGGCGAAGTGCCTTGCCACCGATCCCAAGCTGATCCTGCTCGACGAGGTGATGGCCGGCCTCACGCTGGCCGAGGCCGAGGTGCCGGTCGGCATCATCCGCGAGCTGAGAGCGGCCGGCATCACCTTCGTGCTCGGTCGAACATGTGATGCCGATCGTCATGAAGACCGCCGATCGCATCGTCGTTCTCAACTTCGGCGAGAAGGTCGCGGAGGGCACGCCGGCCGAGATCGTGGCCAACCAAGCTGTGCGCGACGCCTATTTCGGCGAGGAACTCGATGCTTGAGATCTCGTCCCTGACCGCCGGATACGGCCGCGGGCAGGTTCTCAATGGCGTGTCGCTGCAGATCAAGCAGGGCGAGATGGTGGCCCTGCTCGGCGCCAACAACGCCGGCAAGAGCACGCTCATTCACTGCATCAGCGGGCTGGTCAGGCCCACCGGCGGCACGCTGAAATTCAACGGCCAGGACTTTACCGACGTGGCGCCGCACAAGATCGTCGAGCTCGGCATCTCGCAGGTGCCGGAAGGCCGGCTGGTGTTTCCGCAGATGTCGGTGCGCGACAATCTGCTGCTGGGCGGCATCAATCGCCGGGCCCTTCCCGGGCGGCCCAAGCGGCTCGACTTCGTCATCGGCCTGTTCCCACGGCTGGGCGAGCGGCTGGGGCAGCTCGCCGGCACGCTGTCGGGGGGCGAGCAGCAGATGCTGGCGATCGGCAGGGCGCTGCTGGCCGACCCCAAGGTGGTGATGCTGGACGAGCCCTCGCTCGGTCTCTCGCCGCTGATGGTGCAGACCATCTTCCGCGCACTGCGGGCCCTGCATGACGGCGGCCTCACCATCCTGCTGGTCGAGCAGAACCTCGAATCTCGCCCTGGCGCACGCATCGCGATGCTACGTGCTGGAGCGCGGCACGATGATACTCGAAGGCAGCAGCGCCGAGCTCAAGAACGATCCGCGCACGCGCAAGGCCTACCTGGGTCTGTAGGGGAGCACGATGGACGACATACTCATCCAGGCCGTCATCCAGGGGCTGCTGATCGGCGCCACCTATGGTTTCGTCGCGCTCGGCATGGGCATCGTCTACAGCGTCAGCGGCGTGATCAATTTCAGCCACGGCGACTTCGTCACCTTCGGCATGTTCCTCTGCTACACGTTCTGGGGAGCATTCGCGCTGGATCCCTACTTGTCGGTCGCCATCACGCTGCCGCTGTTTGCCGTGTTCGGCGCCGTGCTCTATCGCTTCCTGATCCGCCCGATCGTCGGCGTGCACATGCTGATGATCATCCAGCTGACGCTGGGCCTGAGCTTCATGCTGCAGAACGGATTGCTGATGGTGTTCGGCGGCCAGCCGCTGCGCACGCCCTCCGCCTTCGAGGCCAAGCTGCTGTTCGTCGGCGACTCGATCGTCATGCGCTGGCCGCTGGTGATCGCCTTCGTGGTGTCCGTGTTCCTGGCCGGGCTGCTGTACTGGGTGCTGCAGAAGACCGACCTCGGCCGCAGCATCCGCGCCGTGCATCAGAACGCGCGCGCGGCGGCCCTGGTCGGCATCAACGTGATGGCGGTGCGCACCATCACCTTTGCCGCAGGCTTCGGCATCCTCGCCATCGCCGCGGCTTTGCTGCTGCCGGGAACGCCGGCACATCCCGGCATGGGGCTGCGCTACACCGTGATCACGCTGATGGTGATCATGCTGGGCGGCATGACGAACTTCGTCGGCATCCTGCTGGGCGGCCTCGTCATCGGCGTGGCCGAGGCGATCGGCACGGTCTACGTCTCCGGCATCGCCGGCATGATGATGCCCTACGCCATCTTCGTGCTGGCGCTCCTGTTCCGGCCCAAGGGCCTCATCGCAGGACATTAGAGATGAAACCAGAACTCCTTCCTGTTCCTGCGCAGCCCACTGTTCCTGCTGTGCCTGGCCGTCACCGCGGCCATGCCGTTCTGGCTGCCGTCGTACTACCTGGGCATCGCCACCCTGGCACTCGTGTATATCGGTCTCGCGCTGGCCTGGAACATCGTCGCCGGCATCGCCGGCCAGATGTCGCTCGGCCACAGCGTATTCGTGGGCATCGGCGCCCTGCTGTCGAGCGCCTTGCTGCTCAAGCTTGGCGTCAATCTGTGGTTCGGCATGCTGATCGCGGCGGCGGTCTCGGCGGTGCTCGCGGCCTTCATCGCCTGGCTCGATTTCCGCTTCCGTCTGAGCCACCTCTCCTTCGCCCTGATCACGCTGGCCTTCGCCGAGATGGGACAGCTGGCGGCGCTCGGCATCGAGTTCCTGGGCGGAGCGTCGGGGCTCTACCTGCCGCCCGACAAGGGCAACATCCTGCAGTTCGAGTTCGGCGGATCGCGCGGCAATTTCTATCTGCTGTTCGTGATCGCCGGCCTGTGCCTGCTCGCCAACCTGCTGATCCTGAACTCGCGCCTCGGTTATTTCCTGCGCGCCATGCGCGACAACGAGAACGCGGCGCAGGCGATCGGCGTCAACCTGCTGCGCAACAAGGTGCTGGCCATGATGGTGAGCGCGGTTCTCACCTCGCTGGTCGGCACCGCCTGGGCGCGCTATTCGGGCTTCGTTGATCCCTACCAGATGGCTTCGCCGCACGTTTCCGTCGAGGTCATCCTGTTCGCCACCATCGGCGGCCTCGGTACGGTGCTGGGACCGCTGGTTGGCGCCGGCTTCCTGGTGGCTTTCGGCGAGATCGTGCGCGGCAAGGTCGGCGCCGTGCTGCCGGGCCTGCATTTCTTCATCGACGGCATTCTGATCGTGCTGGTGATCCTGCTGATGCCGCGGGGCGTGGTGCCCAAGCTGGCGGAGCTATTCGGCCGGCGTGGGCCGCAACCGGATCTCGCCAAACTGTCCACGAAGACGGCTGCTTGAACAGGGAGCACTACCAGATGACAAAAAAAATTACGCGCCGCACGGTTGTTGCGGGATTGTCGACACTGGGCCTGGCGACGGCCGGGGGCCTCGGCGCCGCCCGCGCCCAGCCCAAGACCGTCAAGATCGGCGTGATCCAGCCGATCAGCGGCAACCTCTCGCCCTACGCGCAGGAAGGCCAGCCGGCGCTCGAGTACATCTTCAACAAGATCAATGCCAAGGGCGGCATCAAGAGCATGGGCGGCGCGCAGATCCAGCTCGTGGTCGCCGACGACGCCAGCCAGCCGGCCCGCACCGCCAGCGAGGCGCGCCGCCTGATCACGCAGGAGGACGTGTCGCTGATCGTCGGCACACTGCTCAGCGGGCAGATGCTCGGCATCTCGCCCGTGGTCGACGAGTACAAGGTGCCGACGCTGGCCATGTGGGCCGGCGGGCGCGCGCGCCAATTATCTGTTCTCGCTCGGCTTCCCCTATGACCGCGGCTACGCCAAGTCGATGGCGGATTTCGCCGAGGCGCTGAACAAGGATTTCGGCCGCAAGCTCAAGACCGCTGTGATCGCCTGCTCCAACTTCGAGGCTGGCCAGCAGGTCAGCAAGCATCTGCAGGCCATGCTCAAGGACAAGGGCTTTACCGTCCTCGCCGACATGCCGCTCGACACGCAGGCGCAGGACCACACGGCGGCAATGCTGCGCATCCGATCGCTCAAGCCCGATACGGTGATTGGTCTCATGCAGCCGCGCGACGGTATCCTGCTCATGCAGGCCCGCTACAGCGTGAACTTTCATGACAGCGTCTTCATCGGGAACAGCCCGTACTCGGACCAGGTCATCTGGCGCGAGCTTGGCCCCGACATCGGCAAGGCCGTGCTGACACGCAATCTGTTCGGCATGGCCGGCTACAGCGCCGACGCCAAGATCGACTCCATGAAGGCGCTGGTCGACGAATTGAAAGCGAAGGCCAATCTCAAGTCCGAGGTCGGCCAGGCGACCATCCAGGCAGCGCAGTCGGCGCGCATTGTGCAGCAGGTGCTCGAGATCGCCGGCTCGCCCGATCGTGAGGCGATCTACAAGGCCTTCCCCAAGATGAAGATCCCGTTCGGCGATCCGAATCTCTATCTGGGCCGGCCGATGGGGCTCGCATTCGGCGATGACCGCATGCCGCTCGATGCAACGTCCATGATGGTGCAGTGGACCAATGACAGGCAGCACGAGGTGGTGTGGCCCGAGCAGTTCGCCCGGACCAAGCCGCGCTGAGCCTCCTCGCTGTCCAATCCTTGGCCGCTGCTCGCGTTCCCTTTGTTGTCGATCCGAAGAAGGACCGTGATGGGCAGATCACTGTCGCCTCTCTTTTCGACGCTCCCCGCCATGCAGCCGCTGAGGTCAGGGACTACATGGCAGCCTGTTGGAAAGTAGCGGAGGTGAGCAACGCCCTGGCAAGGCACGCAAGTGCCTTGCCTACAAGTGCAGCACAGGACGCCTCCGGGGACGAGATCGAAATATCCAAGTTTCAAGCCTGCTTAGACCTACTCGATAGGCGCGAGCTTGTTCACTCGGAGAGGAAGCGGCTAAGGGCTGCTGTTCGTCGTTGGCGGGATGTAGGCGCACACGTCGGAGCAAGCAAAACCTCTCGGCTCTTGTCCCCGACCTCGCGCAACACGCGGCCGTAGCCTCTACGGATCGACCAGCCCCTTGTCGCTCAGCCATTTCTGGATGAGATCGGCGATCTCGCCGTTGTTCTTATCCATCATGAGCATGTGCGAGTTGCCCTTGATGCCGGCCGCGGGAAGATCGACCACATCGACGCTGCCGCCCGCCGCGCGCACGGCGTCGCCGAATGTCACGTCTGCCTGCCGCATCTTGGGCCAGCGCGAATCCTGCTCGATGTAATCGCCGAACACCATCAGGATCGGGATGCCCTTGAGCGCCGCCGCCTTGTCGACGTCGCCGGGCACGGCCGGCTCCACGGCCACCAGGGCCTTCACCTTGTCGGGCCTGGCCTGCGCCACCTTGAAGCCGAATGCGCCGGCCTGGCTGTGGAACAGGATCACGCAGGGGCAGACCTTATCGACCAACTCGGTGTAGGCGGCGATGATTGGCGCGTCGGTGTCGAGCCAGCGCGGCACGATCTGCTTGACGAAGTTGTCGTAGCCTTCCATCGGAAACTGGTTGCCGGGCAGCACCTTCATCTTGGCGGCATCGGCGTTCCAGGAGCCGGCGCCCTGGCCGATGCGGAACCGCTCGAACGGGTTGGCCTTGGTCAGGAAGTTGGGGCTGCTCGGCCACACGTCGGGGCCGGCGAAGCCCGAGCGGCCGCGCTCCACGGCGTCGGAATTGTAGACGTCCCAGCCCTTGCGGATGAACATGTTGAGCCAGCCTTCCCGGCCGTCCGGGGTGGTCTCGTAGGTCACGCCGGTGAGCCCACCGCCGTGCCACATCAGCAGCGGCACCTTGCCCTTGCGGGTCTGCGGCAGGAAGAACTGCACGTACATGTGCTCGACCGCGTAAAGGCCGTTCGGATCGAGCTTGGCCGGCACGCCGCCGGCGCCCAGCAGCACTTCGCGCACGGGCTTGCCGGTGATCTCCACCGTGCGGCCGCCGATGTGGAACGAGCCCATGCCGCGCAGGTTGATCGGCCCCTCCGCGAGTGCCGGCGATGCGGCAAGGCCGAGTATGGCCGCCGCGATGATGTGGCGATGCATGGTGATGTCCTCCCGGTGCAATGGCTTGTTATAGCCCAATAAGCGATTGGTACGATACGCGTTCACCTATCACATCGGCTCGGCTTCCGTTCCAGCGCCTGGAAGCGGCTTCGCTAGATCGAGGTCGAGCCTCAGGTTTCACACCCTGATCTCGCCCCAATGACGTGGCCTTGAGACGAACGTTCTCCGCCTCAATACACGCTAGGCCAATGTCCCTCGCAATCTGCGTCCTTGCTAGCGGCTCGGCCGGAAACGCAACGATCCTCCGGTCGCCGTCCGGCATCCTGCTCATCGACGCCGGCATCGGCCCGCGCACGCTGGCACAACGTCTCGATGGCACAGGCGTCCGACCGACCGACATAGTGACCAGCTCGGCTCGACAGCTTCGTGATCGACGGGTTCGGCTATCGCATCGGCCATGCTACCGATCTCGGCCATGTCCCTGCGTACTTCGTTGCAATTACGAGACTGGACTGACGCGCCATGAGGCCAACTACGACCCAATTGGGTTAGGTCATTTGCGGCGAGGGTCTTCAATTACATACTCACCCGACTGCAGAATATCGTCCTCGTTGCGTTGAATACGCTCGAGCCCTTCCTTGCCAAGAGCCGAGACCGCCAGAGCAACCAGAATGTTACCGATGAGGCATGCCCCAAAGGTTGAGTCGGGAAATGCGTAACTCTTGACGTCAATAACGAATTGATGACGGGCGACGCCCGCTAGTGGCGCGTTCTCGCTGTCTGTAATCGCTATGACCACCGCGCCCTGCCGCGCCGCATTCCGTGCAACGCCAAGCGTCATGCGACTGTACGGATACGCCGAGAATCCAATGAAGACGTCGCCCGGAGTCAATCCGTTCACCTCAAGTCCTGCGCCACCGCCCGAGTTAAGGAGAAGCGTGCCTGGCTTCACTTTGTTCAGCGAGTAGGCAACCGAATAGGCGGCCGCAAAAAAGGGACGCCGTCCCATAACGACGATCTGGCCGGCCTTAACGATCGCGTTCACGGCCTCGCGCAGGCGTCGCTCGGAGAGCCTGGAAATGGCTTGGCGCTGCAGCGCAACTTCGCGCTCTGCGAACTGTGCGGCAAATCCGAGCATGCCCTTTTTCTGTCCAAGGGCAACGAGCTCGGCGGCGCGCTCGTGATTGCTGGTCTGGCCATTGACGAGCGCCTCTACGTACACTTCTTGCAGCTGCTCGAACCCGGCGAAGCCCAGGCGCTGTGCAATTCGCACGAGGGTGACCGGGGGGACCTCAGCGCGCTTGGCGAGTTCTCGCATGGATCGGACCGGAACCTCTTCCGCCTGCGCGATCATGAACTGCACGCCACGGGACGTCGCGCCCCTGACTGCTGGAAGCAGCTTTCGCAGCTTTTCCTCGACCTGCGTTCTCGTCGGCAACTTGCGTCTCCTTTCACTGCCTCCAATGCCACATTAGTCCGAAATGGACCAAATGATCCATATTGACTCGATATGAACCATATGCTCCTTTGCCTGGATTGTCGCCGAGAGAGCAGCATGACTATGGAGGGGCGGGTGCGGGCTGGGGTAGGGCACAACCGGACGAGGGTGCTCGGCCCGCGTTCGCAAGCGGAGTTTGCGCGGGCCAGGGACATCACCCCGGGCGGCAGCATGCGCGCTGCACCCTTCTTCCCTCCGCATCCGCCCTATGCAGTCTCAGGATCAGGGGCTTGGATTACAGACGCGGATGGTCATCGCATCTTCGACTGCGCCAACAATTTCTTCTCATTGATCCACGGGCACTCATTCGAGCCTGTGGTAGCGGCCCTGCAGGGAGTTCTGCAGCACGGTACGGCGTACGGATTGCCGACGCCTGCCGAGAATGACCTCGCCGAGGAGATCAGGACGCGCTCCCCCGAACTGGAGCAAATCAGGTTTACAGGCTCCGGCACCGAAGCTGTGATGTTTGCGGTCAAGGCGGCGCGCGCAATTACGGGGCGGCCAGCAATCGCAAAGTTCGAGGGTGCCTATCACGGCGCCTACGACTACGTCGAAGTGAGCCTCGATCCACCTCCCGGGCAAATCCCCGACGCTCCCCCTGCGAGCCACATCTACGCCAGAGGGACTCCGCAGACGGTAGCCGATCAGGTTGTTGTTCTGCCCTACGACGACGCGGACATGTGCCGCGCGATCATCACAGAAAATCGGGAGCGTCTCGCCGCCGTCTTGCTTGATCCATTGTCTTCACGCATTGCCATGGTGCCGGTCGCGCCTGCCGTGCGCACCGCGTTGCAGGAGTGTTGTCACCGCTATGGCATTCTGCTTGTCCTTGACGAGGTCGTCTCCTATCGGCTCGACGTCGGCGGTGCTTACCGGCTGTATGGACTGAAGCCGGACCTTGTTGCCCTCGCCAAGATCATCGGCGGTGGGCTGCCCGTCGGCGCAGTCGCCGGGCCCGCTAGACACATGTCAGTGTTTGACCACACGTCTGGCAAGCCGCCTGTCTCCCACGGCGGAACCTTCAGCGCCAACCCGCTGAGCATGACGGCGGGCCTTGCCTGCCTCAAGGCGTACGACGGCCCGGCAGTGGCTCGCCTCAATGATCTGGGTGCATTGCTGCGCGGCTTGCTTGGCGAGGCGATCGGCCGAGCGGGTATCCACGCGCAAGTCACCGGAGATGGATCCTTTTTCCGCCTGCACCTCAAGAAGGGCCGGCTCTCCGACTATCGCACTGCTTATCCGACGCCGGCGCAGAAGACCGCACTGCGGGAAATCCATCTTGCCGTGCTGAAGCGAGGCGTCTTGCTGACCCCCAACTGCTCGGGCGCGCTGTCGACTCCGATGTCGCAGAGCAACGTCCGCGATCTCGCAAGCACGATCGCCGAGGCGTTGAGTGAAGTCGTTCAACAGCAAAAGTGGGACTAGGGAGGACAAAAATGCCGACAAAGTATCTGCGTACGTTTGCGGCCACCGCACTGCTGTTCGCCGGCAGCCAAGCGGCCCAGTCCGGGCCGGCACTCGACAAGGTCAAAGCTCAGGATACGCTGCGGTGTGGCGTGGGCGGGTCCATTCCCACCTTCTCCAGGCTCGACAGCAAGGGACAATGGAGCGGGCTCGATGTGGACTACTGCCGCGCGGTAGCAGCCGCGGTCCTGGGAAGTCCGGACAAGGTAAGCTTCGTCACTCTCACACTCCAGCAGCGGTTCGCCGCGGTGCAAAGCGGTGAGGTGGACCTTCTTGCGCGCGACAGCATCGTCAATCTCACGCGCGACGGCTCGCTCGGCCTCATTTCTGTTGTCACCAACTTCTACACCGGTGCGGGCTTTATCGTTCGCCGCGATGCAAAGATCACGTCGATCGATCATATGAACAACGGCACTTTCTGCATCAGCCAAGGCAATTCGGCGCTCGGCACGCTGGCCGACATCATGAAAGCGAAGGGCTTCACCCACAAGGTGATCCAGCTTGAGAAGTTCCAGGACACCTTTCAGGCGTTCCTGGCAGGGCGATGCGACGTAGCGATCGCCGGCGCGGCGGACCTCGCGGGCGCTCTGGTGCTGATGGCCCCCAATCCCGCCGACTACTTGGTGCTCGACCAGCTCATGTCTGACGACCCGTACACGCTCTATGTCGCGCGCGGCGATTGGGAGTGGTTTGCCATCGTCCGCTGGGTGCACTACGGACTTGTCGAGTCCGAGAAGCGAGGCATTACACAGGCTAACGTGGCGGAGCTGGTCGCGAACTCGAAGGACGTAGCCATCAGGCGAATGCTCGGCACTCAGGATGACCTGGGCAAGCTGATCGGCCTCGACAAGGACTGGCTGGCCCGGGTCATCAAGGCGGTTGGCAACTACGGCGATATCTTCGACCGTCACTTCGGCAAGGACTCGCAGGTCAAGATGGCGCGCGGTGTCAATGCGCTCTCACGAGACGGCGGCCTGATGTACTCACCGCCTTTCAACTGAGAGGCCACGGGGTGAGCCGTTGCGGCTCGCCCCGTCTTGCGCGTTACGCGACACGTCGCCTGAAGGGCCGCCAGTGCAAGTTCCCTCAATCCCCTTTTCAATCGCAAGCCTTCGCGTTCGCCGTGTCCTGTGGCAGCTCTTTGCTTTGGTCATCCTGGCGCTGCTGGCGGTTTGGTTCGTGCACAACGCGTTCGTCAATTTCGAGGTCCGGCGTCTCGGAGTTGGCTTCGATTTTCTGGTCCGTCCAGCGAACATATCGATCGGCGAGAGCTTGATCGACTATGAGGCGGGTCGTCCGGTGTACGTTGCGATCCTCGTTGGACTGTTGAATACGCTGCTCGTCTCGATCGTCGGAATTGTGCTCGCAACCGGCCTCGGAGTGATGGTGGGTGTGTCGCGTCTCTCCTCAAATCCGCTGCTCCGCGGCTTGGCGACGGTGTACGTGGAATTCTTGCGCAACGTGCCCTTGCTGGCCCACCTGTTCCTCATCTACGTGGCTCTTCAGGCGCTGCCGCCGTTGCGTTCGGCAATCTCACTGGGCGGGCTCGTTCTGCTGTCCAACCGTGGCCTCGTCGTTCCCGACATCGAGGCAGAGCGGGTCCTTTTGTCGGTCGTGCCTGCGTTGGCTGTCGGCCTCGCGGCGGCAGTGCTGCTCACGCGGCGGGCCGTGCGTTTGCAAGTTGCGACCGGACGTCGTCCCGCTGTGCTGGCGTGGAGCGTCCTTGCCACGCTCGGCACCCTCTCTCTTACGTGGCAACTTTTCGGTTCCACGCTCTCCATGACGTTGCCGCGTCTTCAGGGCTTGAGCTTTGTCGGAGGGCAGGCGCTTTCACCGGAGCTCACCACCCTGGTCGCCGGCCTCACGCTGTACTTTTCGGCCTTCATTGCTGAGAACGTCCGCGGGGGAATTCTTGCCGTTCCCAACGGCCAATGGCAGGCAGCGGCAGCACTTGGTCTTACCCGGTCGCAAACGCTGAGGCTCATCATCCTTCCGCAAGCCATCCGCGTCATCGTCCCCCCCACGACGAGCCAGTATCTGGATCTTGCTAAGACGTCGTCCCTGGGAATCGCGATCGGTTATCCCGATCTCGTCGCCGTGACTAACAGCGTCATCACCGATACCGGACGGGCTGTCGAGTGCGTGGGCATCATCATGGTTGCGTTTCTGGTGATCAATCTCGCCATTTCCGTACCGATGAACGCACTGAACGCGCATCTGAGGCTGCGCCAATAATGGCTCGGCTGGAACCAAAACCGGTCCAAACCGAGCGCCAGGCTCGTTGGAACTCTCGTTGGAACTATTGCAGCGGCAGAATGCAGAGCCAGCCACAGTCCTATCTTGCGAGATGGCCTGCGAGCTTGTCTCGGCGTCTCGCGCAAGGTCACCTTGCCCACGTCGGGTCAAATTTCTTCAAAGCCCTTTTCGGCACCTGGCGCAGCACAGCCACCACACTGGTGCTGGCTCTGCTCATAGCAAGTGCAAGCTTCAAGCTCACCGATTGGGCAATCCTGTCTGCGGTTTGGGTGACACCGCCAGACGATGCCTCGGCATGTCGGGCAGCTCGCGGCCAAGGTGCATGCTGGGCCCTCCTCGCGGAGAAGGCTCGCTTCATCCTGTTTGCGACCTATCCGTATGACCAGCAGTGGCGCCCGGCAACCGTTTGCGTATCGCTCATTGCGCTGATCGCGTTGACTGCGGTCCAAGCTCTCTGGGGTCGACGATTGATCTTCATCTGGGTGGTCGGGCTTGTGGGCATCGGCATCCTTATGTGGGGTGGTGTGCTCGGCTTGTCGTTCGTCCGACAAGAGTTGTGGGGCGGACTGCCAATTACACTTGTTCTCGCGACCTTCGGGATCGCCTTCGCGCTGCCGATAGGCGTTCTTCTCGCCCTCGGACGGCAAGCATCGACGCTGCCAATCATCAAAGCGCTGTGCATCGGCTACATCGAAGCGATCCGTGCGGTGCCCCTCGTCAGCCTGCTTTTCATGACGTCTTTCGTCTTACCGATCTTCCTGCCGATGGGACTCACCATCGACAAGGTCCTTCGCGCACAGTTCGCGCTAGTCTTGTTTTCCGCAGCCTATCTTGCGGAGGCAGTGCGTGGCGGGCTGCAGAGCATCCCACGCGGGCAGCACGAGGCAGCCTCCGCTCTCGGCCTCGGTTACTGGACCACGCAGTTTCAGATTATCCTTCCACAAGCCGTTCGAGCGAGCATTCCGGCTCTGGTCAATACCTCGATCTCGCTCTTCAAGAGCACATCGCTCGTGCTCGTGGTTGGCATCTACGATCTGCTTGCCGCCGGCAAAGCATCAATCGTCGACCCCCAATGGCAAGGATTTGCCCTCGAGATGTTCATCGCGATCTCGCTCATCTATTTCGCGATGTTCTTCCCGATGTCGCGCTACAGCCGGCACCTCGAAAGGAAGCTCGACGCGCGTCGGTGACGAAGCGGTGAGATGGCATTGATCGAAATCCTCAGTCCCACAGCCAAACGAAACAGGTTCTTGCAATGACCCAGCCCTCACTCACCGTCGCCCAGGCGATCGCACTGGCGCTCCAGCGGCACAACGTAGGAGTTATCTTTGCCCAAAGCCTGCCCTCTGCTGTCATCCTTGCGGCCGAAGCCATAGGCATTCGCCAGATCGCGTACCGCCAGGAGAACATGGGTGGGGCAATGGCCGACGGCTACGCGCGTATTTCCCGCAAGGTTGCAGTCGTAGCCGCCCAGAACGGCCCCGCCGCAACGCTGCTCGTGCCACCTCTTGCTGAGGCGATGAAGGCTAGCGTGCCAATCGTCGCGCTGGTGCAGGACGTTGAGCGGCATCAAGTCGACCGCAATGCCTTCCAGGAACTCGATCACCTGGCCCTGTTCGCGAGTTGCTCGAAATGGATTCGCCGCATCAGCACCGCCGACCGCGTAGACGACTACGTCGATGGCGCCTTCATCGCGGCTGCAAGCGGTCGGCCGGGTCCCGCCGTCCTGCTTCTGCCG
This sequence comes from uncultured Alphaproteobacteria bacterium, assembly GCA_963735125.1. Taxonomy (GTDB): domain Bacteria; phylum Pseudomonadota; class Alphaproteobacteria; order Rhizobiales; family Hyphomicrobiaceae; genus AWTP1-13. The sequence continues at coordinate 197,595 of CAVTJY010000021.1, forward strand.
GCCGATCTGCTGCGCGAAGCGGCCATTAGGGACAGGGCGCCGCGGAGCGCAAGCCTGGGGGCCTGGCCGTTGGACCGCGTGCGGCCAGGCGCAGCGGCGATCGCGCAGGCGGGCGCACTCATCGCCAACGCGGCGCAACCGGTGGTCCTGGCCGGCGGTGGTGCGCTGACCGAGAGTGCAGCCGAGGCCCTCGCGCGGCTCCAGGACGTCGCTTCTCTGCCGGTTTTCACGACCAACATGGGCAAGGGTGCGGTCGACGAGCATCATCCCCTCTCCTGCGGCGTGCTTGGAGCACTGACCGGACCGAACTCACTGGGCCGGTGCACGCGCCAGATCCTGAGTGAGGCAGACGTGATCGTCGAGGTCGGAACCCGCAACAACCAGAATGGCACCGACAGTTGGCGCCTCATACCTGCGACGGCGCAGCTTATCCAGATCGACATTGATCCACAGGAGATCGGGCGCAACTACGAGGCGGTCCGCCTGGTCGGTGACGCTGCGGAGACACTTCGGGCTCTGACAGAGGGGCTTGAACGCTCGGATCTCGACAAGCGCCGCGCCACCCGGTCCATGCTCGAGACACGCATCGCAGATGCTTGGGCGCAATTCGATGCCGCGCGACGTCCCCTTTCGCAGCGCAACGAGAGGCCCATTCGTCCCGAGCGCATAATGGCCGAGCTGCAACGGTTGCTCACGCCGGACACGATCGTGGTTGCGGATGCCAGCTACGCGTCGATGTGGGTCGTCGGCCAACTGCGCGGCCTCGCACCAGGCATGCGCTTCCTGACGCCACGCGGCCTCGCCGGTCTCGGCTGGGGTTTGCCTCTCGCCATAGGCGCAAAGGTGGCAAGCCCCGCGTCAGCCGTCGTCGCATTGGTTGGTGATGGAGGGTTTGCCCACTCGTGGGCGGAACTGGAGACAATCGTGCGCATGGATATTCCGGTCACGATAATTCTGCTCAACAATGGCATCCTTGGCTTCCAGCGCGATGCAGAACGAGTGAAATTTGGTGACCACACTAGTGCATGCCATTTCGCTCCCGTAAATCACTCCGCAATTGCGCGGGCCTGCGGTGTGCAAGGCGTTCGGGTTGAGGAGGCAAACGATATCCGTGATGCGCTCATCGCAGCTCTGCAATCACGTAAACCAACCCTTATCGAGGTGATCACAGATCCCGACGCTCGGCCGCCCCTCTCTCTCTTTGATGGTGGGGGCAATGGAGCCGCTGGTCTTGCTCACTGAAGCAACGAATGTCCGCTTCTGCATAGGAGTGGCAATCGTCGAATAGGTCGACATGCGCTGACCTGGCGACCGTTCTTGGCACTTACTTACCGTTCCGAGCGAAGTTTGAATTGGTTCGCTCCAGTTCGACCGTGCCGAGGCCGTTGGCATGAAACGGCAGGACGCCTCACAATTGAGAACACGACAGTCCAGCTCGTCGAAGCGATTCGGCTGGATACCAGGCACACCGCATGAAGACGCCGAATGGCTTTCGGCGGGCGGTTGATCGAATGTAATTTTCTCGAAAGCGGCGACATTGCGCAACTGTAGAATTGTGTTGAGACCGCCGGGAGTCGGAGCCGAGCAAGTCCCGCTGTGGGACCTCCATTCAGCGTTCTGGTGACAGGCGCCAAGCGATATCGCAGAGCTTTGAGCAAACCGCCGCTGTTGGATGCTGCAACGGCTCGGCAGTCCAGTCTCCCAAATTGCAGCTTGCCGAGATCAGGCACTGGGGCTGGCGGCGCAAGACCGCCACGTGACAAGGCGCGCCATCTTTAACGAAAGACGGCACATCGGTCAGCGCCACCAAGTCCAACCCCTGAAGCATCGTCAACAAGTCCTGGACTATATCGTCCGGGACATCCCTCTCAACCCGCCTGGCGAAGGGAAGTTTCCATCGCGGTAAGACCCGCAAGGAGGCTCGCGCCGAGGCCGGCGGTCCTTCATTCAAAGCCAGCTGGAGCCACCAAAAGCCGCCATGCGGAAGGGCCCTCACAGTGAACACAAAAACCCAATCAGCGCCGCGCTGGCGGAGGATTTCTTCCGCCTCCGCCACATACAGAGAGAACGGCCCCGTGCCACACCGGCAGGCCAGCTCTTCGCGATACGCACGCTTCGAACGGCTGAGGAAATGATGGGAGAACAGAAGGGCGGCCGCGAGCAGCGCAAATGCGCCGGCGAAGGGCAGGGCCGCCTCGCCAAAGGCAGGCTGCCCGAAGAACAAAGCCAGGACCATAACAATGCTCGCGAGACAGCCGAAGCCCAGCGACGCACTCTCGATGGCGGAAGTGGCGCATATGCATGCCAGCTCTTCATCGCTGAGAGCCTTCGGACCACCGTGCTGCAAGACACTTCTCATTGAAACCGCAAGCGCGGCTGCTGGTTCTAGCCATGGTACTGCACCTCGAACTATCGGTGAAACGTGTCCACACGGCAGCGCTTGTGTTTCTCATTTTTGCCGGCGTGAGCGGTGTGACGGCAATGCCCCGTGCTTTCGCAGTGTCGGGGACTGGGTGGTTGGCCCCATCCTTTCACGGGTGCCGGCTGGCCCTCGTACTACGTCGAGGAGAGTTCCGGACATTCGACCTCGTGCCAGACCGTGGTTACGAGTTTGGTCATCGAGGGAGTGTTCGAACGTTTTCCGCGCCTCAAGGTCGTGATCGTCGAGGGCGGCTTCGGCTGGTTGCCGGCGCTGACTTGGCGGCTCGACAAGTTGTTCGAGCGCAGCCGCAGCGAGGTTCCACATCTGAAGCGGCTGCCGTCGAAGTCCGCGAGTGCATCTGGGTAACCTCACAGCCGATGGAGGAGCCAGATGACCGCCGGCACCTGTTTGGCACGGACGTGATGTCGTTGTACTCAACATCAACGGCCAACTATTCGCACTGTCCGACAAATGCCCACACAAGGGCGGAAGCTTGTCGCGCGGCAAGCTAGCGGGCGTGGTCTCATCACCGGAGCCCGGCAAGTGCGTCTATGAGAGATCGGGGAGATTCTGCGCTGCCCGTGGCACGGCTGGGAATTCGATGTACGGACCGGCCGTTCCTGGTGCGATCCCAAGCGGTTGCGCCTGTTGAACTACCCGGTGTCGGTCGAGCAGGGCGCCCCGCTGGTCGAGGGACCTTACGTGGCCGAGACTTTCCCGGTGACGATCGACGACACCTATGTCGTAATTCAAACGAAATGGATCAGAAATGTTGGAAGACCCGCCGGCCCGTGCTGGCGCGTTGGCATCGGGAGTTGGCACCAGCACCACAATCGCGTGGCGGACGATTTGGCCGGTTGCGTAGTACAAGTTCACGAACGAAATAACATCCAGGGAGAAATGCCATGTCCAAGCGCTCGACAACCCGCCGCAGTGTGCTCAAAGGCAGTCTTTCCGTGGCCGCCATGCCTCTTGCAAGCACGCTTCTGATCGACCGGCTCGCCGCCCAGGGGCGGCCAGTCACCAAGGTGCTCGACTTCACCACCGCCGCCGATGTAGCCAAGGCCGAGGCGGAAGGGGAATTCACCTTCTACAGCCACGACAGCGAGCCGGCGATTGCCGGCGTACTCGAGGCCTTCAACAAGGACTTCCCGAAGATCAAGGGCAAGTACGTCCGCGCGCAGAATAGCACGCTATTCACTCGCACGATCGCCGAACGCTCGGCCAACAAGTTCGGGGCAGACGTAATCCAGTTCTCGGAGCCGGCCACCGCGCTGGACTTCCAAAAGCGCGGCGGTTATTCGCGCTACGTCTCTCCACAGAGCGAGTTCTACGCGGCGGAGCACCTGAGCGACCCTGTCGGCGACTATTTTTGGATCGGCGTGACGTTCGTTGGCCTCGCCTACAACACCGAGAAGGTCAAACCCGAGGACGCGCCGAAGGAATGGAAGGATATCCTCAAGCCGGTCTGGGCCAATGGCGCCAACGTCAAGATGTCAAACTCGGGCATGCAGTTCGTGCAATGGTACGAGCTGCGCAAGCTCTATGGCGACAAGTTCTGGAGTGAGTTCGCCAAGCTGAAGCCGCGTGGCTTTGATTCGCGCGCCCAGCAGTTTGAGCGCCTGGCCAAGGGCGACGAGCGGATCTGTGTGCTGGCCGAGTACGCGGGATACCTGCTCGTCAAGGATAAAGGCGCCCCGGTCGAGTTCGTGGCACCGGCCGATGGCCTGCCGGCGGCTCCGCTGTTGTGCGGCATCGCGGACCGTGGGTCCAGTCCAGAGGCGTCGCGGCTGTTTATCGACTGGCAGATGTCGCTGCGTGGGCAGAACCATCAGCAGACCAATCCGTACCTGTATTACGGCTCGGTGCGCAAGGACGCGCCACCGATGCCGGGCGGCAAGCGCTTGGCGGACTATAAGCTGCTGTCTCCGACCAAGGAGATGGATACCTTCGTCGCTTCGCGCGACGCTTTCAACAAGGAATGGAACGCGATGCTCGGCCTGTGACGCCATGGCGTCGACCGTCGCGGGCAGGGATGCGCACCTGGAGCTTGCCAGTAGCCGAGCGCGCATACGGATAATGGAGACTATGACCATGGCGACGATCGTCGCCATGGTCGCAGGGCTCGTGCTTTATCCGATGTACTACCTGTTTCAGGCCGCGCTCGACGTCGGACTTCCCGACACGCGGCCGCCCACGGCCTACGGTCTCGCCAACTTCGCCAAGCTGCTCGATTACCCGACGGTGCTGTGGAACACGTTTGTGGTCACCTGTGTGGCCACGCTGCTAGCGCTACTCTTCGGGTTCATCAGCGCCTGGATCCTGACGCGCACCAACGTGCCTTTCAGGCGCACGCTCGATCAGCTCATGACCGTGCCTTACTACGTCACGCCGCTGCTGGGCGCGCTCGCCTGGAGCCTCCTCGGGGCGCCGGAGAGCGGCTTCATCAATCAAGTGTGGCGCAAGTTCTTCGGTACGGAGGCATTGATCGACATCACTTCGCCAATGGGCATTGCCTGGGTGATGGCGTTGTTCGAAGGATCGGTCGCCTATGTCATGATCAGCGCAGTCATGCAGTCCATGGACCCGGCCCTGGAGGAGGCCTCCGCGGTCATGGGTGGGAGCCGCTGGCGAACGATGTGGCGGATCACGCTGCCGCTGGTGGCGCCGGGGGTGCTTGGAGCGGCCATCTTCGTGTTCGCGGAAATGCTGGGCTCGTTCTCCGTCGCGCTCGTTCTCGGCACGCCTGCGCGCTTCTACGTGATCACCACGGCCATCTATCATTTCGTGTCGCAGTATCCGCCTCGCATTGCGCTTGCCGCGGCGATGGGGGTCTCGCTGTTCGCCGTGATGTTAGCGATGCTCTGGCTCTACCGCTGGCTGACCTCGCGCAACAGCTTCGTGACGGTAAGCGGCAAGGCGTTTCGGCCGCGCGTCATGGATATGGGACCGCTTCGGTGGGTGCTGTTTGCCGTAGTGGCCCTCTACGTGTTGGCCGCCGCCGCCCTGCCGGTGGCGACGTTGCTCTTCGCCTCCCTGCAAAAGCTGGCGGTTGCCTTTCCGGCGGCATCCAATTTCACACTCGATCATTTCCGGCAGGCGTTCTCCCTCAACGCTGTGCGCACTGCCATGCTCAACAGCATCATGCTGGCAATGGTCACAGCAACACTCGGGGTGATCATGACAGGATTGCTGTCGTGGATCATCCTGCGCAGTCGGCTGCCCGGGCGTGGCGCGCTCGAATATCTTGCCATGTTCCCCCAGGCGGTGCCGCGCATCGTGTTCGCGTTCGGCATGATGTGGGCCTGGCTGGTTTTCCCTCTGCCGGTCTATGGGACCTTCTGGGTGTTGCTGATCGCTTACCTGACCGTATTCATGCCGCTCGGAGTGCGCGCCATCTCGGGCGTCGTCCTGCAACTCGATAAGAGCCTCGACGAGTGTGGGCAGGTCTGTGGGGCATCTTGGTGGTATCGCATGCGTACCATCACGGCGCCGCTGTTGCGCCCTGGCCTGCTGGCCGCCTGGCTGTTGATCTTCGTGGCGAGCGTGCGGGAGCTCGGTGCGTCCATTCTGCTGATGGGGCCGGACAGCAAGGTCATGACGCCTGCTATCGTGGAGGCCTGGTTCTCGTCGAGCTCGGAGTTGACCGCGGCGATGGCGCTCATCCAGACCGTGGTCATAACGGCCACGATGATCGTGTTCGGACTGTTCACGCGCCGCTTGGCGCAGCGCGGGGCGTCGGCGCAATGACGACAACCATGTCCAACGCCGCGCCAGCCATCGAGGTTGAGAACCTATGCATTCGCTACGGCGTCGTGAGCGCCGTCGAAAATGTGAGCTTCACCGCTGCCGGCGGCGAGCAGCTCACCCTGCTCGGTCCTTCTGGCTGCGGCAAGACGTCGACGCTGCGCGCAGTAGCGGGATTGGAGACGCCGACCTCGGGGGCAATCCGGATCGGCGGCCGAGCGGTCTACGACAATGTGGCCGGCGTCAATGTGAGAACCGAGCAGCGCGGCATGTCGATGGTATTCCAGTCCTATGCCATTTGGCCGCATATGACGGTGTTCGAGAACGTTGCCTACGGGCTCAGGGTGCGCAAGCAGGGGGGAGCGGCACTGGCCGACAAGGTGCGGCACGCCCTCGATCTGGTGAAGATGGGACAGTATGCCGGCCGCAATGCTTCGGCTTTGTCGGGTGGACAGCAGCAGCGCGTTGCGCTGGCGCGCGCGGTCGCGTTCTCGCCGTCGGTGATCCTGTTCGACGAGCCGTTGTCGAACCTCGATGCCAAGCTCAGATCCGAAATGAGGATCGAGCTGCGCGAGCTGCAGCGCCGGCTCGGCGTGACCTCGCTCTACGTCACGCACGACCTAGAGGAGGCACTCGCGATGTCCGACCGTGTTGTCGTGATGCGGGCGGGCGCTGTCGAGCAGAGCGGCACACCGGCCGACATCTACGATTTCCCGAGGACCGCATTTGTCGCCGACTTCGTCGGCTCTGCCAACCTCGTCGCCGGCGACGTCGTGGCGAGCGACGCTAATCGGGGCACCGTTGCCATACGAACCAAGGATGGCCTGGTGGTGCATGGGGTGACACACGGCAGGCAGGTCGAGCTGGCGGGAACGATTTCTATCCGCACGGTGCACCTTACCCTGGCCGCGGAGCGGCCGGCTGGCGAGGTCAACGTGTGGCCGGTGCAGATCATGCGGTTGGTGTTTCTGGGGGACGTCATGCAAGTGCACGTCCTGTGGGGCGCACAGGAGTTGGTGATCCGTCGGATTGGCACTCCTCTCAATATTGACGGCGAGTTTGCGTTTCTGCATGCGGCCCCCGAGCGGTGCGCGCTGCTTGAGGCATCAGGATGAGCGTGTCCCTTGGCCTGGGCAAGGGGGCGCAGTAGCGGTCGGATTGCGCTTGCTCGACGATGCCCTGATCGATCGTGATGCCGTGGAAGTCGCTTACGAGTTCCACGCGCAAGAAAATCAGCTAGGAGACCGACTGAGACTAGCTTGCAAGCCGGTGGCAGGGAGTTGCTCCGCCGCGGGAGTGGTTCCGGCGCCGACGGTTGGGAACCTGTCGGCATCACGAACAACAATATCGCTTGAGCTTTCGCGGTGAGCATGGGCGAGGGCGAGGGCAGGCGAAAGAAACGCAATCAAGCAACGGGCCAAAGCAAATGTCCGCATGCCACCATGCCAACGGAAGGCTCGTGGCGGCAAGGTGACAAACTCAAGGAACGACTGCTCCGAGCAATGCGAAGGTCCAGGCGGCGTAGTGCGCCCCCACCACGTGGGTTCGAGATCGGAGAGGAGGGGTGCTTCCTGTGCGACAACATCGCAGGATCGCAGGGCACGTCTCTGTCGCCCCTCGACAGGCTCAGGGCTGAGGGTGGAAGACCGGTCAGGGATCATCAGGCAGGTGCATGTCCGGCCGGTGAAGCCGTCTCAATCTGGGCCTCGGAAAGACCCCAGTAAGGAAACCTCTTGCAGGCGGGCCTGGTCTCGCCTAATTAACTGACTGACGGGTCAGTCACGCATGGTGAAGGCGACCTTAATGGCAAAGCGGACGAGAACGGGCGGCAAGCCGGGCGCTGCGGCGCGGCGTAGCCGGGGCAGCAGCAGCGGAAGCCGCGCGCGGTCCGGCAAGACGTCAGGCAAGGCTCCGGCCGGCAAAGCCGCACCCGGCAAGGCCATGGCGGCCGCTCCGGCGCAGTTGGCTCAAAGCAAATCCGCGACGCCCGCCAAGCGCATGCGCGCCCGCAAGGTCGACGCCGACACGCGGCGGCAGGCGATCCTGGATGCGGCGCTGTCGGTGTTCGCCGAGCACGGCTTCGAGGCGGCGCGGCTGGACGAGGTGGCGGCGCGGGCCGGCGTCGCCAAGGGCACGCTCTACCTCTACTTCCAGCACAAGGAAGCGCTGTTCGAGGAGCTGATTCGCGGCGCGGTGGCACCGGTGATCGACACGCTGAGCAAGGTTGCGGCCAACCCCGCCGTGCCGCCGGTTGCCGTGCTCGATGCCTTCTTCGGCATGTTCGAGAAGGAAGTGCTGGGCACGCGCCGCAAACTCCTGCTGAGGCTGATCATCGCCGAGGGCCCGCGGTTTCCGGCGATCGCCGAATTCTACTACCGCGAGGTCGTCTCGCGCGGCATCAAGCTGATGCGCGGCGTGGCCGAGCGCGCTGCGGCCAGCGGCGAGTTCAGCTCAGATGCAGCGGCGCGCTTCCCGCAACTGATCATCGCGCCCTTGCTGGTGTCGGTGCTGTGGGACGGAATGTTTTCGAAAATCGATCCGCTCGATGTCGGCGGACTGCTGCGTGCGCACCGCGAGCTGCTGTGCGGCAAACCTCAAGGGAGCACGTCATGAACGTATCGAGGAGGCGGGCGGTCCTGCTGGCGATCTCCGGGATCGCCCTCGCCGGCGTCGCCGCCTACGCCTATCTGCATCGCGGCACGGCGCCCATGCAGTTCCAGGGCTGGGTGGAGGCCGAACTGCTGTTCATCGCTCCCGACGAGGTCGGCCGCGTGGAAACGCTGAACGTCAGCGAGGGCCAGGAGGTGGCGGCCGGCGCGCAGCTGTTCAGCCTGGATGCGGACCTGCAGCGCGCGGCGGTGGCCGAGAACGACGCGGCGGTCACCAACGCGCGCATCACCTACCAGCGCGCGCAGGAACTGCTGAAGCGGGCGGTGGGGTCGCAGAAGGCGTTCGACGATGCCGAGTTCGACGCTGCGCACGGCCGAGGCGCGGCTCAACTCAACCAAGACGCGCCTCGACCGGCGTCGCGTGCTGGCGCCCGCCGCCGGCAAGATCCAGGAGGTCTACTACCGCGAAGGCGAGATGGTGCAGGCGGGGCGGCCGATCGTGTCGCTGCTGCCGCCCGGCAACATCAAGGTGCGCTTCTTCGTGCCGCAGGCGGTGCTGCCAAGCGTGCGCATCGGCGATCGGGTGGCGGTGCGTTGCGACGGCTGCGCGAGCGATATCTGTAGCGCGCGTGCGCTTCATCTCGGCGCAGGCCGAGTTCACGCCGCCCGTCATCTACAGCCAGGAGGAGCGGGCGCGGCTGGTGTTCCGGGTGGAGGCGATCCCCGAGCGCCCGGACGACCTGAGGGTCGGCCAGCCGGTCACCGTCACCTTGCAGCCGCTCGCCGGTGGCAGCCATGCCAGCAAGTGATGCACCAAACGGCGAGGTGGTGATCGACGTCGAGGGCCTGACCAAGTCCTTCGACGGCCGGGTGGTGGTGCGCAACCTGTCGATGCAGGTCAAGCGCGGCCAGATCTACGGCTTCCTCGGCCCCAACGGCTCGGGCAAGACCACCACGCTGCGCATGCTGTGCGGGCTGCTCACCCCCGACAGCGGACGCGGCACGGCGCTCGGCTTCGACATCCGCACCGACAACGAGGAGATCAAGCGCCACGTCGGCTACATGACGCAGCGCTTCAGTCTGTGGCAGGACCTTTCCATCCAGGAGAACCTGGAATTCGTGGCGCGCGTTTACGGGCTGCCAGATCCCGTCCGCGAGGCGCGCGGCGCCATCGACCGGCTCGGCCTGCACGGCCGCGAGAAGCAACTGGCCGGCACGCTGTCGGGTGGTTGGAAGCAGCGGCTGGCGCTCGGAGCGTGCATCCTGCCCAAGCCGGAATTGCTGCTGCTGGACGAGCCGACCGCCGGCGTCGATCCCAAGGCGCGGCGCGAGTTCTGGGGCGAGATCCACAAGCTCGCCGCCGAGGGCATGACCGTGCTGGTTTCGACGCACTACATGGACGAGGCCGAGCGCTGCCACGAGATCGCCTACATCGCCTACGGCGAGCTGCTGGCGCAGGGCACCGTGGAAGAGGTGATCGAGCGGTCGCACCTGCGCACCTGGAACGTCAGCGGGCCCGATCTGCAGCACCTGTCCGACAAGCTGCTCGGCGTGCCGGGCATCGACATGGTGGCGCCGTTCGGCACCAGCCTGCATGTGTCGGGACGCGATGCGGCGGCACTCGATGCGGCCGTGGACACGTTTCGCGCCGACCCGCACCTGGCGTGGAGCATCTCCGAGCCCACGCTGGAGGATGTCTTCATCGACCTGATGTCGCGCTCGCAGGACAATTTCAGATGACCGCCAATTCCGCACCCGTGCGCACCGGGGCTGCAACCCGCACCTGGGCCATGCTGATCAAGGAGTTCGTGCAGCTCCGCCGTGACCGGGTGACGTTTGCGACCATGATCTTCATCCCGGTCATGCAGCTGCTGCTGTTCGGCTTCGCCATCAACACGACGCCGCGCCAGCTGCCGACGGCGGTGCTGGTGCACGAGGACAACGACCTGACCCGCTCGATCCTGGCGGCGCTGCGCAACACCAGCTATTTCCGCCTCGTCCGCGTCGCGCGCAGCGAAGCCGAGATGGATCACTGGATGCGCTCAGGAAAGATCTTGTTCGGCGTCGAGATCCCGGCCGGGTTCGAACGCAGCGCGCGGCGAGGCGACATCCCGGCCCTGCTGGTGGCGGCTGACGCCAGCGATCCGGTAGCGGCAGGCACGGCGTTGGGTGCCCTGGAAGGCGTTGTCCGTTCAGCGCTGGCGCGCGACCGCGGCCTGCCCGAGACCATCCAGAGCGTGCCGGCCTTCGAGATCCGCCAGCACCGGCGCTACAACCCGGCCGCCGTCACCAGCCTCAACATCGTGCCGGGGCTGCTCGGCACCATCCTGACCATGACCATGCTGATCTTCACGGCGCTGTCGGTGACGCGCGAGGTGGAGCGCGGCACCATGGAGAGCCTGCTCGCCATGCCGATCAAGCCGGTCGAGATCATGCTCGGCAAGATCGCCCCCTACATCGTGATCGGCTTCATCCAGGCGGCGCTGATCATCGTGTTCGGCGTGCTGATCTTCGACGTGCCGATCACCGGCAGCATCACCCTGCTGGCGGTGCTGAGCACGCTGTTCATCGCCACCAATCTGTCGATCGGCTACACGTTCTCCACCATCGCCCAGAACCAGCTGCAGGCGATCCAGATGTCCTTCATGTTCTTCCTGCCCAACATCCTGCTGTCGGGCTTCATGTTTCCGTTCGCCGGCATGCCGGGCTGGGCGCAGGTGATCGGCGAATTCCTGCCGCTCACGCACTACATCCGCATCGCGCGAGGCATCATGCTGAAAGGCGCCGACCTCTACGACCTGCAGTTCGAGGCGCTGGCCCTGCTCGGCCTGATGCTGGTGGCGATGACCTTCGCCGTGCGCCGCTTCCGCCGGACGCTGGACTGACGGGAGCTTTGCGCTCGCTGGATCGCGAAACGGGGATGGTTGGTCCTGTGCTAGCGACGGCCGTTGGCTGCCCTGACTCCCACGCGGCCATTTGGCCACTACGCTGGGGGACGATTCGAAAGTGCGCCGGGGCCATACACCGTCAATACATATTGGCCGCTTGGAGTCAGACGAGAGGACCAGCATCGCCGTAAACCCTCGAGCGAGAGTGGCGCACCGGGCAGGATTTACTACGCAGGGGGGCGATGTCGAAAGTGCGCCGGGGCTATACACCGTCAATACATTTGGCCCCTTTGGAGCCAGACGAGAGGACCAGCATCCCCGTAAACCCTCGAGGGAGATTGGCGCACCGGGCAGGATTCGAACCCACGACCCCCAGATTCAGTCTGGTGCTCTATCCAGCTGAGCTACCGGTGCTTGCCAGGCCTGCGGCACAGCCTGCAGACGCTCGCGCGGCCGCCAAGGGGCCGGGCGCCGCAACTCCTAATCGCTGGCGCCCGCGAAATCAAGCACCAGCACCGCCCAGGAGCGCATACATCCCGTCAGAACTGCCGGCATGCATCTTGGTTCTGCCCAAATGAGGTCTTTACACCGCCTTGGACCCGCCCTTCATCCGCCGGAAAACGCTGCAAGTCTGGCACCGTTGCCTCTCGGCCCGGTCCTTCGACGAGGCTTCGGATTCTCAGCCCCCCAGCCCCCCGGGGTCTTGATGAAGCGACCGGGCCTATAAGGCCAAAAAATGGGGCACTGAGCACGTATCGACCTTGCAGCCAGCCTTAGCGCTGGCTTTTGCTTGTCTCAGGCAGGTTCGATCTCAGGCGGGTCTGCTCTCAAGCAGGTCTTGGTCTCAAGCAGGCCGGGCTCAGCACTCGGAAAGCACCGCAGCGCCGATGATGGGGCCGCCCCGGCCCTGCTGCAGGAACGCAGCGCAACGCTCCGCGCCCGGCCCCGCCACCGACGGCCGGTCGAGCTGCACGGTGATGGGCTGGCCGGTCCATAGACCGACCGGCATCAGGTCGCGCACGACGTTGTGATAGGTGATGGTCTTGCCGCGGTTCTCGCCGCGCGTAATGGGGACCGGCACGCTCTTGGACAGCTGCGCCAGCCAAATCGTGGCTTCCTTGGCCGATCCGCCCTGCTGTGCCGCCCCGGCTTCGATGACGATATGACTGCCCTTCTCGGCGATGCGCAGCGGAACCCGGGTCGCGGCCAGGATATTCGTCGACTTCTCGATGGCCGTCTGCACCTTGGCCTCGTCGCTGCCGTTGACGTGCGTGAGGCCGTTCACCACCATCATCGGTGTGTAGACCATCTGTACGCCGAGCGGGCTTTTGTAGGACTTCTGCCGCTCGCTGAACTTCGGATTGGCGAGCGTATCCTTCCAGCCGAGGTAGTCCCAGTAGTCGACCGGGAACGACAGGGCTAGCACATCGTCGCGGGCGGCCAGCCGGCCTAGCAGCGCGTCGGCTTCAGGACAGGAGGAGCAGCCCTGGCTCGTGAACAGCTCGACCACGGCCTTGGGACCGTCGGCAGCTGCGCCCTCCTTAGACGTCGTCACCTGCTCGGCAGCCATGGCGGTCGATCCCACCAAAGCAGCAAACAGCCCCAACGGCGCAAGAAAGCGCATGTGCACGGACAGTTCCTTGTCAGTCTTGGGCACCAGTCTTGGGCACCAGTCTTGGGCACCATGCGTGCCACACGCCAAGTATATCAGCGCTTCGACGATCAAGTGCCACTCACGAAAGGGTGACGCCACGCACCATTTCGTGCGCGGATCGAAGCCTCCTCCCGTAGCGCAAGGCGAAGTTGCAGCAACCCTCAGGCCGCACTCGCCAAATTGCGCAGCACGAACGGCAGGATGCCCCCGTTGCGGTAGTAGCTCAGCTCCTCCTCCGTATCGATCCGACAGAGCAGCTCGACATCGCGCGTTTGGCCATCGGCGAAGGTCACCACGGCAACCATCTTCTGGCGGGGCTTCAGGTCGGCAAGGCCGCGGATGCTAACCGTTTCTTCACCAGTGATGCCGATGTCGCCCCAGGAGAGACCACCCTCGAACACCAGCGGCAGGACGCCCATGCCGACCAGGTTGGAGCGATGGATGCGCTCGAACGACTGGGCGATGACGGCGCGAATGCCGAGCAGGCGCGTGCCCTTGGCCGCCCAGTCGCGGCTGGAGCCGGTGCCGTACTCCTTGCCCGCGAACACGACCAGCGGCACGCCCTCGGCCTTGTAGCGCATGGCGGCGTCGTAGATCGACATCGGCTCGTGCGAGGGGAAGTGGATGGTGTTGCCGCCCTCCTTGCCGCCCAGCATCATGTTCTTGATGCGGATGTTGGCGAACGTGCCGCGCATCATGACGTTGTGGTTGCCGCGCCGCGCGCCGTAGGAGTTAAAGTCGTTCGGCCGCACCTGATGCTCGATCAGGTAGACGCCGGCCGGGCCGTCCTTCTTGATCGAGCCTGCCGGCGAGATGTGGTCGGTGGTGATGCTGTCCAGGAACATGCCGAGGATGCGCGCGTCCACCACATCGCCGATCGGCGCCGGCGTCGGCTGCAGGTCCTCGAAGTAGGGCGGGTTCTGCACATAGGTGGAGCCGGAGTTCCAGCGGTAGGTGAGAGACGGCTTGGCCTTACCCATCGCCTGCCAGCGCTCGTCGCCGGCGAACACGTTCTTGTAGCGCTTGTCGAACATCTCGGGCGTGACGCTGGTGCGGATCAGCTCGGCCACCTCGGCCGAGCTCGGCCAGATGTCCTTCAGATAGACGGGCTTGCCATCGGTGCCCGTGCCGAGCGGCTCGGAGGCGAGATTGATGTTGAGCGTGCCGGCGATGGCGTAGGCGACGACCAGCGGCGGCGAGGCAAGGTAGTTCGCCTTCACGTCGGCGTTGACGCGGCCTTCGAAATTGCGATTGCCCGACAGCACGGCCGCAGCGACCAGATCGGCCTTGCGGATGGCATCGGCGATGTGGTCCGGCAGCGGGCCGGAATTGCCGATGCAGGTGGTGCAGCCGTAACCCGCCAGGTTGAAACCAAGCGCGTCGAGGTCGTCCTGCAGATTGGCCTTGGCCAGGTAGTCGGTGACGATCTGCGATCCGGGCGCCAGCGAGGTCTTGACCCACGGCTTGACCTTGAGACCCTTCTGGCGGGCGTTGCGCGCGACCAAGCCGGCCGCCACCATCACCGAGGGGTTGGACGTGTTGGTGCAGGACGTGATGGCGGCGATGACGACGTCGCCGTGGCCGATGTCGTAGTCCGTGCCCTCGACCTTCACGCGCTGGGAGGTGTTGGCGCCTTTGACGATATCGGGCAGCGCCTTGGCGAAATCGGGCTTGATATTGATGAGGGCGACGCGATCCTGCGGCCGCTTCGGGCCGGCCATGGACGGCTCGACGGTGTCGAGATCAAGCTCCAGCGCATCGGTGAACACCGGCTGGGTACCCTTCTCGCGCCACAGGCCCTGCGCCTTGCTGTAGGCCTCGGCCAGCGCGACGCGATGCGGGTCGCGGCCGGTGGCCTTGAGATATTTCAGCGTGTCGCCGTCGACGGGGAAGAAGCCGCAGGTGGCGCCGTACTCGGGCGCCATGTTGGCGATGGTGGCGCGGTCTTCGACGGACAGAGTGTCGAGGCCGTCGCCGTAATACTCGACGAACTTCTCGACCACGCCGCGCCTGCGCAGCATCTGCGTGCAGGTCAGCACCAGGTCGGTGGCGGTGACGCCCTCCCTCAGCTTGCCCTTGAAGCCGAAGCCGATCACCTCGGGGATCACCATGGCGACCGGCTGGCCCAGCATGGCGGCCTCCGCCTCGATGCCGCCGACGCCCCAGCCGAGCACGCCCAGCGCGTTGACCATGGTGGTGTGGCTGTCGGTGCCGACGCAGGTGTCGGGGAACGCCTGGGTGACCTTGCCCACATCCTTGGTCCACACCGTCTGCGCCAGGTACTCGAGGTTGACCTGATGGCAGATGCCGGTGCCGGGCGGCACGACGCGGAAATTGTTGAAGGCGCCGGCTCCCCAGCGCAGGAACTCGTAGCGCTCCTTGTTGCGCTCGTACTCGAGCTCGACGTTCTTCTCGAAGGCGCCGGAGGTGCCGAAGAAGTCGACCATCACCGAGTGGTCGATGACGAGATCGACGGGCACCAGCGGGTTGATCTTGGCCGGGTCGCCGCCGAGCGCCTGCATGGCGTCGCGCATGGCGGCAAGGTCGACCACGGCCGGCACGCCCGTGAAGTCCTGCATGAGCACGCGCGCCGGGCGATAGGCGATCTCGACGGTGGAGGTCTTGGTCTTCAGCCACTCCAGCACGGCCTTGATGTCGGGGGCCTTGACCGAGCGGCCGTCCTCATGCCGCAGCAGGTTTTCCACAAGCACCTTGAGCGAGAACGGCAGCTTGGACAGTCCGGCGAGGCCGTTCTTCTCGGCGTCGGGAAGCGAGAAATACTCGTAGGACTTGGCGCCGACCTTCAGCGTCTTCCTGCACTTGAAGCTGTCGAGCGAGAGAGGGGCTGGGCTCATGAGCTGATCATCTCCTAGAACCGGCGGCGCCGCGCCTGGCACGCGTTTCGGACAGGCCTCCAGTTCGGACTGGCCTCCAGGCGGATGGGGGACTTATAAAACCGTTCTAATATGTGCGTCGGGGTCGGGGAAGCCCTCATGAAGTTGATAGCCGAGACGCTGAGCGTGATGCGCGGCGACCGCATGGTCGTCACGCAACTAACGTTCTCCGTAGACGGCGGCGAAGCCCTCGTGCTGACCGGGCCGAACGGCGCCGGCAAGACCACGTTGATCCGCGCCATCGCCGGATTGCTGCGACCCGTCGGAGGGCAAATTCGCCTGGAGGGAGCGCAGCCTGAGCGAACGCCGAGCGAGGAGTGCCACTATGTTGGGCATCTCAACGGCGTGAAGGCCAGCCTGACCGTCGAGGAGAACGCCACCTTCTGGTCCCGCTACCTGGGGGGCGCATCTGCCGACATTGGGCCAGCCCTTGCGACATTTGGTCTGGCCGGCGCGCGCGACGTCCCCGCGGGCTACCTGTCGACGGGGCAGCGGCGGCGGCTGGCGCTGGCGCGCCTGCTGCTGGCCAAGCGGCCGATCTGGCTGCTGGACGAACCCACGGTGTCGCTCGATCGGGCCGCGCAGGAGATTCTCGCCAAGGTGGTCGACGCGCATCTGGCGGGCGGCGGGCTGGTGATGGCGGCGACGCATCTGCCGCTCGGCTTGACCCGGTCGCGCGAGCTGGTGCTCGGCACCGCGGCGCTCGCGGCATGACACCATTCCGCGAGCTTCTCCGCCGCGAGCTTGCCATCGCCTGGAAGGACGGCGGCAGCATCGGCGTGGCGCTCGGCTTCTACCTGATCGTCATCACCCTGCTGCCGCTCGGGCTCGGGCCCGACCTCAACCTGCTCGCCCGCATCGCGCCGGGGCTGCTGTGGGTGGCGCTGCTGCTGTCGGCGCTGCTGTCCCTCGGCCGCCTGTTCGAAAGCGACCTGGAGGACGGATCGCTGGAGGTGCTCAGCACCGGGCCGCTGCCGCTGGAGGCCGTCGCCGCCACCAAGAGCCTGGCGCACTGGCTCACCACGGGCGTGCCGCTGGCGCTGCTGGCGCCGGTGCTCGGCCTGCTGCTGAACCTGCAGCCCGACGCCTATGCGGTGCTGGTCGCGACCATGCTGATCGGCACGCCGGCCATCAGCTTCGTCGGCAGCATCGGCGCGGCGCTGACGCTGCGCACGCGTCGCGGCGGGCTGTTGCTGGCGCTGCTGATGCTGCCGCTGTTCGTGCCGACGCTGATCTTCGGCATCTCGGCGATCAGTGCCGCGCTAACCAATTCGGAGGCCTACGGGCCATCCATGCTGATCCTCGGCGCCATCTCGCTGGCATCGGTGGCGCTGGCCCCCATCGCGACCGGGGCCGCCCTGCGCCTGCAGCTTCAATAGGATACGATTACCCCTCGGGGGACTAGGGTTAGCGCCTGCCCCGGACCTGCTCCAGCGATGGTGGCTGCCACTCGCTCGTGCCCGAAGGCACGGCTCTGCCGGAGCCCTCTCGTCATGGCGAAGCCATACTCCGCATGGACGTAGGGACGGAGAGAGGAAGCACCCGGTTTGCACTCCAGCCGGTGAGGGCCTAGATCATTGCCATGCAGACGCTGACGCAACGCCTCGCTAACCCGACGCATTTCATGGCGCTTTCGGCGCGCATGCTGCCCTGGCTGGCAGCGGCTGCCGGCGTGCTGATCGCCATCGGCCTGTACCTCGCCTTGTTCGTCGCGCCGCCCGACTATCAGCAGGGCCAGACCGCCAAGATCATGTACGTGCACGTGCCGTCGGCGTGGCTTGCCATGTTAGGGTACACGGTGGTTGCGGCGTCGAGCTTCGGGCTGCTGGTGTTCCGCCATCCGCTCGCCGACGTGTCGGCCAAGGCGGCGGCACCCATCGGTGCGGTGTTCACCGCGCTGTGCCTGCTGACCGGCATGATATGGGGCAAGCCGATGTGGGGCGCCTTCTGGGTATGGGACCCGCGGCTGACCTCGGTGCTGATCCTGTTCCTGCTCTATCTCGGGCTGATCGCGCTGCGCTCCTCGATCGAGGACAAGTCGCTGGCCGGCAAGCTGACCGCGGTGCTGGCCTTGGTGGGCATCGTCATTATCCCGATTATCAAGTTCTCGGTCGACTGGAACAGCCTGCACCAGCCGGCCAGCATCACGCGCATTGGATCGCCCCGCAATTCACTCGTCACTGCTGTGGCCACTGCTGGTGATGGCATCGGGCATGTCGCTGCTGTTCGCTGCCCTGCATCTCAAGGCCATGCGCAACGAGGTGCTGCGGCGGCGCGTCAAGGCGCTGCGCATCGTCAGGGCGGACGCCGGCGGCGTCATGGCGCAGCAATCGGCAGGGTAGCAACCTATGGATTTCGGACCGCATGCTGGTTTCATCTGGGCGGCGTACCTGATCGTGGCGGCCGGGCTGTCGCTGCTGGTCGCGTGGCTGGTGATCGACGGGCGACGCCTGCAGCGCCTGCTCGATGAGCTGGAGGCGAGTGGCGTCCGCCGGCGCTCCGACCGGGCCAGTCGGTCGCAGAGCTAGAGCCGCATGGCCGAAACGCAAATCAATCAATCGACGACGCCTGGTCGGCGCATCGGCCGGCTTGGCTGGCCGCTGGCGATCTTCGGCGTGCTGGCCGCCATCTTCGCCTATGGACTGCGCACCGGCGATCCGCAGCGACTGCCTTCGGCGCTGATCGGCAAGCCGGTGCCGACCATGGCGCTGCCCGCACTGGAGGGGCTGACCGACGGCGGGCGCACCATCGGCGGCTTCGACAGCGCCGATCTCGCCAAGGGCGAGGTGTCGGTGGTGAACTTCTGGGCGTCGTGGTGTGGGCCGTGCGTGCAGGAGCATCCGCTGCTGGTGGCGCTGAAGGAGCGCACGGGCGCGCCTTTGTTCGGGATCAACTACAAGGACCAGCCGGCGGCGGCGCGCCGGTTCCTCGGCCGCTACGGCAACCCGTTCGCCGCCGTCGGCGTCGATACCAGCGGGCGTCCTGCCATCGAATGGGGCGTCTACGGCATGCCGGAGACGTTCATCGTCAACGGCAAGGGGCAGATCGTCTACAAGCACGTCGGCCCGATCACGGCGAAGGCGCTCGACGAAAAGATCATTCCCGCGATCGAGGCGGCCCGGAAGCGGTAAGGCGCAGCAGGAGATAGCCTGCGGTCGCCGACAGCAGGGAGCCCGCCAGCACGCCCAGTCTGAGCTGGGCAGCCTTGGCCGCCTCGTCGAAGGCGAGCGTGCCGATGAACAGGCTCATGGTGAAGCCGATCCCGCCGAGCAGCCCGACGCCGAGCAGCTGCACCCACGACGCACCCTCCGGCCTGGCCGCCAGCCCGCTCTGGATCGCCAGCCAGCTGACGCCGAAGATGCCGAGCGGCTTGCCGATGAACAGGCCGAGCGCGATGCCGAGCGGCACAGGCTCCAGCAGCTTGGCGAGCGACAGTCCCTGCAGCGACACGCCCGCGTTGGCGAACGCGAACAGCGGCAGCACGCCGAACGCGACCCAGGGGTGCAGGCTCTCCTCCAGCTGCTCGAGCAGCGTCGGCTCGCCCTCGTTGCGGCTGGCGAGCGGGATGGCGAACGCCACCACCACGCCCGCCAGCGTCGCGTGCACGCCCGACTTCAGCACGCAGATCCAGATCACCACGCCGGTCAGCAGATAGGGCGCCAGCCGGGTCACGCCTTGCCTGTTCAGCGCCCAGAGCACGGCGATGCCGGCGCCAGCCAGCGCCAGCGACAGCCACGACAGGTTGTCCGTGTAGAACAGCGCGATGATGACGATGGCGCCGAGGTCGTCGAGGATGGCCAGCGCCAGCAGGAAGATCTTGAGCGAGCTCGGCACGCGATTGCCGAGCAGCGCCAGCACGCCGACCGCAAAGGCGATGTCGGTGGCGGCAGGAATGGCCCACCCCTTCAGGCCGGTTGGATCGCCGGCGTTGATGGCAACGTAGATCAGCGCCGGCACCACCATGCCGCCCACCGCCGCCAGCGCCGGCAGGGTGGCCTGACTGATCGTCGACAGCTCGCCGCGCACCAGCTCGCGCTTGATCTCCAATCCGACCAGGAAGAAGAACACGGCCATCAGGCCGTCGTTGATCCAGAGCAGCAGCGGCTTGTCGAGCGAAAGCGGACCGACCCGCACGGCCACAGGCGTGTCGAGGAACAGGCTGTACAGCCAGGACAGGGGCGAGTTGTCGATCAGCAGCGCCGCCAGCGCCGCCGCCATCAGCACGAGCCCTGCAGCCGCCTCGTGATGGAAGAAAGCCAGCGCACCTTTCAGGCGGTCGCGTACGTCGGGCGCAGAGGTCATGTCGGGGCCCGGTGGAAGGCGGCAAGGTTGAGAACGGGCTGGCCCTCGCTGGCGGCGAGGACCTGATCCAGACTGGCCAGGCTGGCGCGCAGCGCAGCTTCGGCCGGCTCGCCTCGCAGCAGGCGGCCGAGGAAAAGTCCGGCCAGCACATCACCGGCCCCATTGGGAATCGCGCTGCGCGTGCGGGTCTGGTGCTCCGAGATCGATCCGCGCACGACCAGCAGCGTGCCGACGCCTGCGGCCGTGTGAGCGGCGGAAGTGACGACCACCATGGCCGGCCCGAAGTTGCAGGCCGATCGCACGATGTCAGTCGCCGTCTCCGCAGGCGTGCCGGTCAGCCAGGCCAGCTCGAACAGGTTCGGCGTGGCCACGTCGGCAAGAGGAACCAGGCGGTCGCGGATCGCCTCGGCCGTCTCCTGCCCCACATACAGGCGGCCGGCGTCGCCGAGAATTGGATCGACGCACACCAGCAGCGACGGGTTGGCGGCCTTCATGCGCGCAATCGCATCCGCTGCCACGCTACAGCCGCCGGCGAGGGGAAATAGCCGGTGAACACTGCATCGAGCATCGGCCAGCAGCCGTCGGCCTGCAGCGCCGCCAGCATGCCGGCGAGATCCGTTTGCGGCAGCTCGTAGCGGCTCAGCCGGCCCAATCCCGGACGGCTCGCCAGCAACACGGTCGGCAGCGCCCAGACCTCATGTCCGAGCGATTGCAGCGCCGGCACGGTGGCGGCAAGGCCGACGTTGCCGCGTACGACGTGCGAGGAGATGGCGAGGATGCGTGCCATGGCTCCTCCTATCACATTTCAGATCACGTTTCGCTCGAGCAGCGGCCGGCCGGCGGCGATGCGCGCGTAGCCGAAGCGCGTCAGGTCGAGCGTCCGGAAGCCGCCGTGCAGGATCAACTCGGCGATGGCGCGGCCGGCCGCGGCGCCTTGCTGCGCACCGTGCCCGGAGAAGCCGTTGGCGAAATAGAAGTTGGCCAGCTCGGGGTGCGGGCCGATGACGGCGTTGTGGTCGAGCGTGTTGTAGTCGTAGAAGCCCGCCCAGGCATTGACCACCTTGACGCTCTCGAATGCCGGCACGCGCGCGGCCAGGTTTGGCCACACCTCGCTGGTGAAGAAGTCATGGTCGATGTCGTCGAGGTTCTCCGCCGGCGGCTCGTTGCTTTCCTCGGGCGACAGCCCGCACAGGAACATCCTGCCTTCGGGGCGAAACCATACGCCGCTGGGATCGACCGTCAGCGGCCCGCCATGCAGCGCGTCGGACGCCGCGCGGCTGTCGATGACGTAGACGTAGCGCTTGCGCGGCTCGACCGGCAGCCGCAGGCCGGCCAGCGCTGCCAGCTTGCCGGCCCAGGGGCCGGCGGCGTTCACCAGCGCCCCGCAGGCGATGCGGCGCCCGCTTGCCAGGCGTACGGCCTCGACGCGGGTGGTGGCTTCGATGGCGGTCACGTCGTCATAGAGCACGGTGACGCCGCGCTGCTGCGCCGCCTTGCGGAACAGGGCGGCGAGGCTGGGCGGATCGAACCAGCCCTCGCCCGACCGGCCGTAGGCGCCGGCGGCGACGCCATCCGCCACGAGCCACGGAAAGCGTTGCGCCAGCTCGGCGCCGTCCAGCAGCTCGATATCGGCGCCCTCCGACTGCTGCAGGGCGACGTTCTCGGCCAGGATCGCGCGGGTCTCCGGCGTCGCCAGCAGCAGGTAGCCCTGCTCGCGGAAGCCGACATCGGCATCGGCGCCGAACATCTCTTTCAGCGAGTGGAACACCGACAGCGTGAACCGCGACATGGCGATGTTCTCGGGCGTGGAGAACTGCGCCCGCACGCCGCCGGCCGAGCGGCCGGTGCTGCCGGTGCCGTAGCCGGCATCACGCTCGATCAGGACGATGCGCCGGCCCGACGCGGCGGCATCCATGCTCAGAAAATAGGCGGTGGCGCTGCCGACGATGCCGCCTCCGACGATGACGATGTCTGCCGTGTCCACGCTGCCCTGCATTCTCCTCGCACGAGTGCGATCGAGTCTGGCGGAAGCCACCGGCATTGCCAAGCCTTGCACGACAACTTGCGTCGAAGGTGCACGGCAGGCTGGCGGGCGGCATGACCTTTGCCTAGTTTGGGCGGACGGTATCAGCGGAGCTTCATCCATGCAGATCCGTCCACGACGCAGCGTGCTGTACATGCCCGGCGCCAATGCCCGTGCGCTGGAGAAGGCCAAGACGCTGGCGGCCGACGGCCTGATTCTCGACCTCGAGGACGCGGTGGCGCCGGAAGCCAAGGAGACGGCGCGGCGCCAGGTGTGCGATGCCGTCAAGGCGGGCGGCTACGGCAAGCGCGAGCTGGTCATCCGCATCAACGGGCTCGATACGCCATGGGGCGCGGCCGATCTCGCCGCCGCGGCGGCTGTGGGAGCCGATGCCATCCTCATTCCCAAGCCGTCCACGGGCGCCGACATCGTGCGCGCCACGGAGGCGATGGCCAGCGCCGGCGCGCCCGACAAGACGCGGCTGTGGGCCATGATCGAGACGCCGCTCGCCATCCTCAACCTCGGCGAGATCGCGGCCGTGGCGCGCGGCACCGGCGCGCGGCTCGCCTGCTTCGTGATGGGCACCAACGACCTCGTCAAGGAGACGCGCGCCGACCTGTCGAGCAGCCGGCGGCCGGCGCTGTACTGGCTGTCGGCGACCATCACGGCGGCGCGCGCCTATGGCCTGGACGTGCTCGACGGCGTCTACAACAACTTCAAGGACATCGACGGCTATCGCCGCGAATGCGTGCACGGCCGCGCGCTGGGCTTCGACGGCAAGACGCTGATCCATCCCGACCAGATCGCCGCCGCCAACGAGGTGTTCGCGCCGCCCGAGGCCGAGGTGGCCTGGGCCAGGAAGATCATCGCGGCGTTCGAGCTGCCGGAGAGCCGCGGCAAGGGCGTCATCACCGTCGAAGGCCGCATGGTCGAGCTGCTGCACGCCGAGATGGCGCGGCGTACGGTGGCGATTGCCGAGGCGATCGGGGGTCACGCCATGAAGCTGTACCGCTACCTGACCGGACCCGACGACGACAGCTTCTGCCATCGCGTGACGGCGGCGCTGAACAACGGCTGGCAGCTGTATGGCCAGCCGACGCTCACCTACGATCAGGCGAAGGGGTACGTCGTGTGCGGGCAGGCGATCACCAAGGAAGCGCCCGGCGAGTACAAGCCCGGCATCAAGCTGTCGGAGCAGTGAGCGGCAATGGGCACCAGCAAGGCCAGGCTCGGCAACTTCTTCGAGGACTTCGCGGTCGGGCAGGTGCTGCAGCACGCCACGCCGCGCACGGTCACGGTGGGCGACGTGGCGGTCTACAATGGCCTGTACGGGCCGCGCTTTGCGGTGCAGTCGTCGGAGGTGTTCGCCAAGGCCGTTGGCTATCCGCGCGCGCCGATGGACGATCTCATCGTGTTCCACGTCGTGTTCGGCAAGACGGTGCCGGACATCTCGCTCAATGCGGTGGCCAACCTCGGCTACGCCGAGTGCCGTTTCCTGCAGCCGGTTTACGCGGGCGACACGCTGTCGGCCTCCTCCGAGGTGATCGGCCTGCGCGAGAACGCCAACAAGACGACGGGCGTCGTCTACGTGCGCACCACGGGCCGCAACCAGAGCGGCGAGCCGGTGCTGGAGTACGTGCGCTGGGTGATGGTGCGCAAGCGCGACGCCGCCTCGCCTGCGCCAACTGCGCTGGTGCCGAAGCTGGCCGAGCGGGTCGATCCGGCGGGCCTCGGCGCCGCCGTGCCGAAGCTCGATCTGGCCGGCTACGACTTGGCGCTGGCCGGCTCGCCCTACCGCTGGGGCGACTATGCCGTGGGCGAGAAGATCGACCACCTCGATGCCATGACGCTGGAGGAGGCCGAGCACCAGATCGCCGCCCGCCTCTACCAGAACACCGCCAAGGTGCATTTCAACCTGCATGAGCAGTCGCAGGGCCAGTTCAAGCGGCGCCTGATCTACGGCGGCGTGGTGATCTCGCTGGCGCGCGCGCTGTCGTTCAACGGGCTGGCCAACGCCTTCCACCTCGCCGCCATCAACGGCGGCCGCCACGTGGCGCCGTGCTTTGCCGGCGACACCGTGTACGCCTGGTCGGAGGTGCTGGAGACGGCGGAGATCGCCGGGCGGTCCGACATCGGCGCGCTGCGGACGCGCCTGGTCGCCGTCAAGAACCGCAGCTGCGCGGACTTTCCCCTGCGCAACGGCAAAGGTGATTATGAGGACGGCGTGATCCTCGACCTCGACTGCTGGCTGGTGCTGCCACGCTGATGCCTGCGCGACGTGGTATACAATACACCTTAGGCTGTGCCGGAAACACACGGCGAAGCATGAGACGTTCCGGCGATTGCGGAGCCGTGCGGCACCGCGCTAAAAGGCCGCGACTGCAGATGCGTTCAGGAGACGTCCCCATATGGCCGAGGCCACGCGAGTGATCGAGCGCCCGCTCTCTCCGCACCTGTCGGTGTACCGGCCGCTGATCAACATGGTGATGTCGATCGTGCATCGGATCACCGGCGTGGCCCTGTACTTCGGCACGCTGCTGCTTGCCGCCTGGCTGGTGGCGGCTGCCATGGGCGAGCGGCAGTTCACGATGGTCAACGACCTGTTCGGCCACCCGCTCGGCAAGCTGGTCCTGTTCGGCTACACCTGGGCCATCTTCCATCACATGCTGGGCGGGCTGCGCCACTTCATCTGGGACACGGGGCGCGGCTTCGAGATCTGGCAGGTCAACCTGCTGTCGTGGCTGACCATCATCGGCTCCGTCTCGCTGACGCTGGCGAGCTGGGCGATCGGCCTGTCGCTGAGAGGAGGGCTGTGAGATGAGCTTTCGTACCAGCTTTCGCACGCCGCTCGGCAGGGTCCGCGGGCTCGGCTCGGCCAAGGAAGGCACCGAGCATTTCTGGAAGCAGCGGCTGACCGCCGTCTCCAACCTGATCCTGGTGTGCATCGCCATGGTGCTGCTGGCCAAGCTGATCGGCGCCGACTACGCCACCGTCAAGCGCGCCCTGGCCAAGCCGCAGAACGCCATCCTCCTGCTGTTGCTGGTCCTTTCCGGCATCATCCACATGCGCCTAGGTATGCAATCCATCATTGAGGACTATGTGCATTCGGAAGGGCGCAAGGTGATGGCCCTCATGCTAAATTCCTTCTTCTCGCTGGTGGTCGGTTTGACCTGCGTATTTGCCGTGCTGAAACTGAGCTTCGGGGCCTGAACACGATGGCGCAGAACGGTCACGACACAGGTAGGGGCAAGGGGGGCAACGGCGTCGCCAAGCCGGCCCTGAACGGCAAGGCGTACCCGATCACGGACCACACCTACGACGTGGTGATCGTCGGCGCGGGCGGCGCGGGCTTGCGCGCCACGCTCGGCTGCTCGGAGGCGGGCCTCAGGACCGCCTGCATCACCAAGGTGTTCCCCACCCGCTCGCACACGGTGGCGGCGCAGGGCGGCATCGCCGCGGCGCTGGGCAACATGGGCCCCGACGAGTGGCGCTGGCACATGTACGACACCGTCAAGGGCGCCGACTGGCTGGGCGACCAGGACGCCATCGAATACATGTGCCGCAACGCGCCCGAGGCCGTGTTCGAGCTCGAGCACTACGGCATGCCCTTCAGCCGCACCGACGACGGCCGCATCTACCAGCGGCCCTTCGGCGGCATGACGACCGACTACGGCGAGGGCCCGCCGGCGCAGCGCACCTGCGCCGCGGCCGACCGTACCGGCCATGCCATGCTGCACACGCTGTACGGCCAGTCGCTGCGCCACTCGGCCGAGTTCTTCATCGAATACTTCGCCATCGACCTGATCATGGATCAGGACGGCGCCTGCCGCGGCGTCATCGCCCTGTGCCTCGCCGATGGCACCCTGCACCGCTTCCGCGCCAAGAAGACCATCCTCGCCACGGGCGGCTACGGCCGCGCCTACTTCTCCTGCACGTCGGCCCACACCTGCACGGGCGACGGCAACGCCATGGTGCTGCGCGCCGGCCTGCCGCTGGAGGACATGGAGTTCGTACAGTTCCACCCGACCGGCATCTACGGCGCCGGCGTGCTGATCACCGAGGGCGCGCGCGGCGAGGGCGGCTACCTCACCAACGCCGCCGGCGAGCGCTTCATGGAGCGCTACGCCCCGCACGCCAAGGACCTGGCCTCGCGCGACGTCGTCTCACGCTCCATGACCATCGAGATCCGCGAGGGCCGCGGCATCGGCGCCGACAAGGACCACATCTTCCTGCACCTCGATCACCTGGACCCCAAGATCCTGCACGAGCGCCTGCCCGGCATCACCGAGAGCGCCAAGGTGTTCGCCGGCGTCGACCTGCGCCGCCAGCCGATCCCGGTGCTGCCGACCGTGCACTACAACATGGGCGGCGTGCCGACCAACTATCACGGCGAGATGCTGACGCTGGAGAACGGCAACCCCGACTACGTGGTGCCGGGCCTGATGGCGCTGGGCGAGGCGGCCTGCGTGTCGGTGCACGGCGCCAACCGGCTGGGCAGCAACTCGCTGATCGACCTCGTGGTGTTCGGCCGCGCCGCCGGCCTGCAGTGCGCCAAGACGATCGAGGCGGGCAGCGCGCAGGCCGAGCTGCCGAGCGATGCCGCCGACCTCGCCCTGTCGCGGCTCGACAAGTTCCGCCACGCCAAGGGCAGCACGCCGACCGCCGCCCTGCGCCTGCGCATGCAGAAGATCATGCAGTCCAACTGCGCCGTGTTCCGCGACGGCCCGGTGCTCGACGAGGGCGTGCAGAAGATCGCCGAGGTGTGGAAGGAGACCGACGACATCAAGGTGTCGGACCGCTCGCTGGTGTGGAACTCCGACCTGATCGAGACGCTCGAGTACGACAACCTGATCGTGCAGGCGGCCGTGACCGTCTGCGCGGCGGCCAACCGCACCGAGAGCCGCGGCGCGCATGCGCGCGAGGACTACCCCAAGCGCGACGACGCCCACTGGATGAAGCACACGCTGACCTGGGCCGACGATGCCACCCGCACGGTGCGCATCGACTACCGTCCGGTGCACACCTTCACGATGACCAACGAGGTGCAGTACATCCAGCCGAAGGCGCGGGTGTACTGAGGGGTGTGCTCAATTAAAGGGCCGTCCGTCTCAAGATGCTGCGATGGCGGAGACAGCCGACGATCGCACATTGCGGCTGTCTTCCGAGTTTAGCTCGCGATCAACGCTCTACTTGTCCAGCGTTCTGAGCGGCCTCAACGATCACGCCGGCGATGACCTTCGGCTGCGTCATGAACAGCGCGTGGCTAGCTTTCACTTCCGTGATCTTGGCGCCGATGCGCTTAGCCATGCTGCGCAGCATCCCCTCGCCGAAGGCATTGTCCTCGGTCGCAATCACAGCCCAGCTGGGCTTCGTGCGCCATGCCGCGTTCTCTAGCTTTGTGCCGAACACCGACATGTTGATCGGCACCTGAGCGTCGCGCAGAAATGCAGCGTCCCCGTCGCTGGTGTCAGCGGCGAAGCCGATCTTGAATTGCGTCAGGTCAATTTAGCCGTACCCGTCGGCCTGAACGTCGAGCACAAACTTGGACGCGGGAGGGAAGCCCTCATATTGCTGCGCCGTGGTCTCGCCCGCGTCGGGCGCCAATGCGGAAACGTAGACAAGGCTTGAGACTTTGGGATGGACGCCCGCCTCCGTGATGACAGTGCCACCCCACGAGTGGCCGACGAGCACCGTCGGGCCGTCCTGCCTGTCCAGGGCGCGCCTGGTCGCGGCGACGTCGTCGGCCAGCGAGGTAAGAGGGTTCTGCACGATCGTGACGCGGTAGCCGCGGCTCGTCAGCTCATCATAGACGCCGCGCCAGCCAGAACCATCAGCGAAGGCGCCGTGCACGAGCACGACATTCTTCACAGGATTGCTACTTGAATTGGTCATTGGAAATTCCTCTTAGGACCAGCCCGAACAACAATCGCTACGATTGGCGCGGCCTGATCGTGTAGTTCCATTCAGGATGGAACGTGTCGCCGGTGATGTCGAGGGTTTGCATCTCGGCATCGCTGACCTTGATGCCTTTCTCGTAGGTCCGCTCATCGAGCGCACACTGGACCTTCAATCCGACCTTGGTCGTGGTCGCGCCGATCAGCTCGACGATGGCGACACGATCGGGTCAGGGGCCGCCCGCGCCAGTTCTGCGTGATGTGTTCTGGGTCCCGGCATGACGATGCATCGTGCGCGGCGTATGGATTTTGGTTCGACCCGTATCGGCTAGACGCTACCCTGCTCTACCCGCGCAACCCGGGCGCCTCGTGGCCGGTGTGGGCTACGTACTCCGTGTAGCCGCCGCCGTAGGTGTGGGTGCCTTCGGGGGTGAGCTCGAGCACGCGGTTGGAGAGGGCGGCGAGGAAGCGGCGGTCGTGCGAGACGAACAGCATGGCGCCCTCGTAGGCGGCGAGCGCCGTGATCAGCATCTCCTTGGTGGCCATGTCGAGGTGGTTGGTGGGCTCGTCCAGCACCAGGAAGTTGGGCGGATCGTAGAGCATCTTGGCCATCACCAGCCGCGCCTTCTCGCCGCCCGACAGCACGCGGCATTTCTTCTCGATGTCGTCGCCGGAGAAGCCGAAGCAGCCGGCCAACGACCTGAGCGAGCCCTGCCCCGCCTGCGGGAAGGATTCCTCCAGCGACTGGTAGACCGTCTGTTCGCCGCCCAGCAGGTCCATGGCGTGCTGCGCGAAATAGCCCATCTTGACGCTGGCGCCGATCGCCACCGTGCCGTCGTCGGGCTGCGTCGAGCCCGCCACCAGCTTGAGCAGCGTCGACTTGCCGGCGCCGTTGACGCCCATCACGCACCAGCGCTCGCGGCGGCGCACCTGGAAGTCGAGGCCCTCATAAATGCTGCGGCTGCCGTAGCCTTTGCGCACGGCCTTGAGGGTCGCCACGTCCTCGCCCGAGCGCGGCGCCGGCTGGAACTCGAAGGCGATGCTCTGGCGGCGCCGGGGCGGCTCCACCCGGTCGATCTTCTCCAGCTTCTTGACCCGGCTCTGCACCTGGGCGGCGTGCGAGGCGCGCGCCTTGAAGCGCTCGATGAACTTGATCTCCTTGGCCAGCATGGCCTGCTGGCGCGCGAACTGGGCCTGCTGCTGCTTTTCGGCGAGCGCGCGCTGCTGCTCGTAGAACTCGAGACTGCCCGAGTAGGAGGTCAGCGAGCCGCCGTCGATCTCCAGCACCTTGGTGACGATGCGGTTCATGAACTCGCGGTCGTGCGAGGTGAGCAGCAGCGCGCCCTCGTAGCCCTTGAGGAACTGCTCGAGCCAGATCAGGCTTTCCAGATCGAGGTGGTTGCTCGGCTCGTCCAGCAGCATCGCGTCGGGGCGCATCAGGAGAATGCGGGCCAGCGCCACGCGCATCTTCCAGCCGCCCGACAAGGCGCCGACGTCGCCGTCCATCATCTCCTGGCTGAAGCTGAGGCCGGCGAGGACCTCGCGGGCGCGGCCCTCCAGGGCGTAGCCGTCCAGCTCCTCGAAGCGGCCCTGCACCTCGCCGTAGCGGGCGACGATATTTTCCATGTCGTCGGCCCGCTCCGGATCGCCCATGGCGGCCTCCAGCTCCTTGAGTTCGGCCGCCACTGCGCTGACGGGTCCCGCGCCATCCATCACCTCGGTGACGGCGCTGCGGCCGGCCATCTCGCCGACGTCCTGGCTGAAGTAGCCGATGGTGATGCCGCGCTCGACCACCACCTGGCCCTCGTCGGGTTCTTCCTGGGCCGTGATCATGCGGAACAGGGTGGTCTTGCCGGCGCCGTTGGGGCCGACCAGGCCGATCTTCTCGCCCTTGTTGAGCGCGGCCGCAGCCTCGATGAAGAGGATCTGGTGGCCGTTCTGCTTGCTGATGCCGTCGAGACGGATCATGTGCCCTGCGCTCTGGAACCGGTTGCGGCGCTCTTAGGCCATTGGGCGCGTCGGCGGAAGAGCGTTGGAGCCGCACATCCCTTAGGCATTTGCCCCAGCAAGCTGACGCACCCGGCGATGCGGACTTCCAGCTCTCTTAGTCTCGGGGCAAAGTGCGATTTAGGGATGACATCGGGGCGGGAGTTGCATGCGGGCACTTCGCATAGCCATTGCAGGGGCGGGGACAGCCGGCCTCGCGGCGGCGGCATTCCTGACCCGCGATGGCCACGACGTTCAACTCTTCGAGCGGTTCGACGAGCCGCGGCCTCTCGGCGCCGGTCTGATGCTGCAGCCGACCGGTCTGGCCTGCCTGGCGTGCCTTGGTCTCGACCGTTCCGCCATCGACGCGGGAGCGGTGGTGCGTGGCATCGACGGCCGGACGGTGCGCGGCGCGCACATCTTCGACGTCGCCTATCGCGAGCTCGGTCCGTCCCTGTTCGGGATCGGCATCCATCGCGGCGCGCTGTTTGCGCTGCTGTACGACGAAGTGCGGCGCCTTGCCGTTCCGATCACGGCCTCGGTCGAGATGCGCGCCAGTCGCTGCGCGCCGGGCGCCCGCCTGCTGCTCGACGCGCAGGGAAGGGAGCACGGCCCGTTCGACCTGGTGGTCGACGGCACCGGGCAGCGTTCGCCCCTGCGTGCCGGGACAGTAGAAGTGAACGTCAACCGCCCCTATCCCTATGGCGCCCTGTGGGGCATCGCCGAGATGCCCGACGGCTGGCCATATCCGGACCTGCTGGTGCAGGTCTACGACGGCTGCCACCTGATGGCCGGCATCCTCCCCGTGGGCCGTCGCCCTGGTGATCCGCGCCGCCTCGCCGCCCTGTTCTGGAGCCTGCGCGTACGCGATCACGCGGCCTGGCGCGAGGCCGGCATCGAACGCTGGCGGGCGCAGGTGCTGGCCGCCTGGCCTCAAGTGCAGCCGTTCGTGGAGCAGATACGTTCCGCCGACGACCTGACGTTTGCCGCCTACGCCGATGTCACGCTGCGCAACCGCCACGCCGAGCGCATCGTCTTCATCGGCGACGCCGGACGCGTGACCAGCCCGCAGCTCGGCCAAGGGGCGAACCTCGCCCTCATCGACGCGGCCGTGCTCGCTGGCTGTTTGCGCGAGCAGCCGTCGCTCGCCGAGGCGCTTGCCGCCTACGCCGAGCAGAGGCGCGCGCACACGCAGTTCTATTCCTTCGCCAGCCGCTGGCTCACGCCGTTCTTCCAGTCGGACAGCCGCGTTGCCGCGCTTCTCCGCGACTCCACGTTTCCGATCGCCGGCAAGGTGCCCTACGTTCGTCGCGAGATGGTGCGCACCTTATCCGGCATGAAGACCGGCCTGTTCACCCACCTCGATCCGGGCCAGTGGCATCCTGATTACGCGCTGGGAACCTCAGATCTCTCGAGCCAGCCCGTGTAGCGCACCAGCAGGCCGCCGAGCGGCAGGTGCGCCTCGGCCTCGAACTGATAGACGCCATCCTGCTCGCGCTCGAACGTGCGCACGCGAGGGTGCAGGAAGCTCGGCAGCGGGATGCCGAGCACACGCACACCGTGCAGCCGCGTTGCCAAACCCTCCTCGGACGCCTCCAGCGCGGACATCAGGCAGCTCGCGCCGATGCGCTCGGCCAGCAATCCGTCGCGTTCGAACTGGACCGAGCCAAACGTGCGCGTGCCGAACCAGCGCGTCCACGCCTCCCGCCCGTTGTCCGGCATGAAGCTTACGCCCAGCGCCTGATCTTTCCCCTCCGGCGGCAGCGAGAGCAGCTCGGCGACCGTGCGAGCAACCCAGGATCGCCCGCGCTCGACATCGGCGCGCCCGACCCAAACCGTCTGTTCCGTCAGGTCGTGCAGCTCACGCACGCGCTCCGGCAGGATGTCGAATCGGTCGCCAAGTAGCGAGCGGTACAGTGCCGGAGGCCGACCACCCTTGGGCACGGCTACGTCGCCGGATGCTTGGCTAGGAACTCCAACACGGGCTTGTGGAACGCCGCCGGGTCCTCGGCGCACAGCATGTGCGACGTGTCGGGAATGATCACCAGGTCGGAGCCCTTGATCTCGCGGTGAATGGTCTCGGCTGCCGCCACCGGTGTCGCCGGGTCCCCCTGGCCGACGATCACCCGCGTCGGCAGCGTGATGCCCTTCAGGCGGTCGGTGACGTTGAGCCCGTGAATGCACTGGCACCAGCCGGCGTAGCCCTCCAGCGGCGTCGTCTCGATCATCTTGCTCAAGCGCGCCACCAGCGCCGGCTTCTTGCGGTTCTCCGCCGTGATCCAGCGCCCCATCGCCGGCTCCACCTGCGAAGCCATGCCCTTCTCGCGCGCCACCGTCACGCGGTCGACCCACAAGGGCTTCGCCTCGTCCGGGACGCGGCTGCTGGTGGAGACCAGCTGCAGGGTGGAGAATCGGTCCGCATGCAGCAGGCCGAGGTACTGGCCGACCATGCCGC
Source organism: uncultured Alphaproteobacteria bacterium (assembly GCA_963735125.1). Lineage (GTDB taxonomy): Bacteria > Pseudomonadota > Alphaproteobacteria > Rhizobiales > Hyphomicrobiaceae > AWTP1-13. The sequence goes on from CAVTJY010000021.1 coordinate 230,469, forward strand.
CCATCGACAGGCCCAGGAAGTCCGCCTTGTTGATCTTGAGATGGTCCATCAGGGCAACCACGTCGGCCGCCAGCGTCTCGAACGTGTAGGGACCCTTCGGCGCCTCGGTCTGGCCGTGTCCGCGCGCATCGAACCGCACCACGCGATACTTGCCTGCCAGCACCGGCGTCAGCTCGTCCCACATTGTCAGGTTGGTGGCGAGCGGATGGTGCAGCACGACGACCGGCGCGCTCTCGCCGCCGGCAACGTCGTAGTTCATGCCAATGCCGTTGATGGTTGCCTGCATGCGTTCTCTCCCGGAAGATGATCGAGGCGAATGTTTGGCGCGCGGCTATGCCTTGGACTTTACGTCCGCGTCCGGCTTGGGGCCAGCCGTCTGCGGTGGCGCGTGGTGGCTCTCGCCGCTGATGCGGTCCGACAAGGCCAGCAGCACGCTCGAGCCGACGAACACCAGGTGAATGATCACGTACCACCACAGGTCGCGATCCGAGGCGGTCTTTAGCTCCATGAACTGCTTGAGCAGCTGGATGGCAGAGATCGCCACGATCGAGCCGAGCAGCTTGATCTTCAGGGCCGTGAAGTCGATGGCCCCCATCCATTCCGGCCAGTCGCGGTGCCCGGAGTGATCGATCTTGGAGACGAAGTTCTCGTAGCCCGAGAAAATGACGATCAGCAGCAGCGAGCCGGTCAGCGCCAGATCCACCAGCGACAGCACGCCGACGATCACATCCGCTTCCGTCGACGTGAACGCCTTCTCGGCGATGTGGTACAGCTCCTGGACGAATTTGATCAGCACGATGCCGATGCCGACCACCAGCCCGAGATAGAACGGCGCCAGCAGCCAGCGGCTGGCGAACAGCACAGCCTCCAGCAGGGCTTCCAGCTTGTCTCGCAGCATGGCTCCGGTCCCCGACACGATCGATCTTCGTGTATCGCACGCACGTTCTGCCACGAGCAAGGCGATGGGCCCCCCTCCCCCTTGTGGGGAGGGGTCGGGGGTGGGGGTATTCCCCCGAAACGGACCGCTTGTGGGTTCACCCCACCCCTATCCCCTCCCCGTCAAGGGGAGGGGAACCGGTCGAGCACGTGGTGCGCAACCCGGACCATCCCTACGCCGCGATCGGCTTGCTCAAGCCGCGCTTGTCGAGCAGCGCCTGCGTGTCGGGCAACCGCCCGCGGAAGGCCTTGTAGGCGTCGGCTGGGTCCTGGGTTCCGCCCGAGGAATAGATGGACTCGCGCAGCCGCTTGGCGGTGGCCGGATCGAACACGTCGCCCGTCTCCTCGAACGCTCGGAAGGCGTCCGCGTCCATCACCTCCGACCACATGTAGCTGTAGTAGCCCGCCGCATAGCCGCCGATGATGTGCTGGAAGTGCGGGATGCGATGCCGCATCACGATCTCCTCCGGCATGTCGATGCGCGCCAGCGCGTCCGCCTCGAACTTGTCGACGTCCAGCTTGTCGGCGTTCTTCAGCACGTGCAGGTCGATGTCGACGATGGCCGACGACAGGTATTCCACGGTGGCGAAGCCCTGGTTGAAGGTGCGCGCCGCTTTGATGCGCTTCAGGAGTGCCTCGGGCACCGCCTTGCCGGTCTTGTAGTGCTTGGCGAACTTGCGCAGCACCGCCGGCTGCTCCAGCCAGTGCTCGTAGAGCTGCGAAGGCAGCTCCACGAAATCGCGTTCGACGCTGGTTCCGGACAGAGCCGGGTAGGTCACGTTCGACAGCAGGCCGTGCAGGCCGTGCCCGAACTCGTGGAACAGCGTGCGTGCATCGTCGATGCTGAGCAGCGAGGGCTCGCCCGGGGCACCCTTGGCGAAGTTCATGACGTTGACGACGATCGGCGTCACCTCGCCGCCCAGCCTGTACTGGTCGCGCCAGCCCGACATCCAGGCGCCCGAGCGCTTGGACGGCCGCGCGTAGTAGTCGCCGAAGAACAGCCCGACGTGCTTGCCGGCTTTGTCGAGCACCTCGAAGGCGCGCACGTCGGGGTGATAGACGGGCAGGTCCTTGCGCTCCTTGAAGGACACGCCGAACAGCTTGGTGGCCACGTCGAACGCCGCGGCGATCACGCTGTCGAGCTGCAGGTAAGGCTTGACCTCGGCTTCGTCGACGTCGTAGCGCGCCTTGCGCACCTTCTCGGCGTAGTGGCGCCAGTCCCAGGCGGCGAGCTTGAAGTTGCCGCCCTCGGCCTGCACCGCCTTCTGCAGCAGGTCGCGCTCTTCCAGCGCCCGCTTGCGCGCCGGCCCCCACACATCCATCAGCAGCTTGCGCACGGCGGCCGGCGTCTTGGCCATCGAGTATTCGAGGGTGGAATCGGCGGCCGTCTTGTAGCCGAGCAGCTGCGCGCGCTCCGCCCTGAGCCCCAGCATCTCCTTGACGATGCCGCGGTTGTCCGTCTTGCCGCCGTTGGCGCCGCGCTTGATCCACGCCTTGAAGGCCTTCTCGCGCAAATCGCGCCGCGCCGAGTATTGCAGGAACGGCTCGATGCTCGAGCGCGACAGCGTGATCGCATGCTTGCCGGGCTTGCCGCGATCGGCGGCCGTCTGCGCTGCCGCGGCGCGCACCGCATCGGGCAGGCCAGCGAGGTCCGCCTCGCTGTCCAGCACCAGCAGATAGTCCTGCTCGTCGGCCAGCACGTTCTGGCCGAACTGCGTGCCCAGCGATGCCGACCGCTCGGCGATCTTCGCCATGCGGGCCTTGGCCTTCTTGTCCAGCCTGGCACCGGCCTTGACGAAGCCGCGATGGTAACGCTCGAGCACGCGCGTCTGCTCCAACGTCAGGCCGAGCTTCTTGCGATCCTTCATCAGCGCGTCGACGCGCGCAAACAGCTTGGGGTTCTGGTAGATGGCCATGCCGTGCTTGGCATAGCGCGGCGCCACCTCGCGCTCGATGGCCTGGATCTCGGGCGTGGTGTCGGTGCCCGACAGGTTGAAGAATACCGACGAGACCCGATCCAGCAGCCGGCCGGCCCCTTCGAGCGCGTCGATCGTGTTGGCGAAGGTGGGCGCCGCGCGGTTGTTGGCGATGGCGTCGATCTCGGCGAGGTTCTCCTCGAAGCCCTTCTCGATGGCGGGGAGGAAATGCTCGGTGCGGACCTTATCGAAGGGCGGCACCTCGAACGGCGTCGTCCACCGCTCCAGCAGCGGGTTCGGCCCGGCGGCCGCCTTGCTCTTGGTCGACTTGGCCTTCTTCGCTGCGGTCTTCTTCGCGATCGTCGCCTTCGCCGGTGTCGCCTTGGCCCTGGCCGGCTTTTTCGCCTTGCTGGTCATGCACATCCTCGCATCCGCATCTTGGGCGGTGCTATGAACGCACTTGGTGGCTTTGTCGAGGGCAGGTGCGCTGGAGGTCCGACCGGATATCTCTACCGTGAGCCCAAGCGTCATCATCGTCCTGAAACGGGACGCAGCCACCAAGACCTCGCTGCGAACGTCGCGTACGCGACGGGCAGCCACACCTGTTCGCGCAAGTCGATCCGACGCTCACCCGTCATGGACAAAACAGCTCACGGCCCCTACACCTCAAAGACAAGAGCGGCACCCATGAGCACCAAGGTCAAAATCTGCGGACTGAAAACCGAGGCCGCGCTCGATGCGGCGTTGGCCGGCGGCGCCGACTACGTCGGCCTGATATTTTTTCCGCCCAGCCCGCGCAGCATCGATCCGGCGGCGGCGGCCGCGCTCGCCACGAAGGCGCGTGGCCGGGCCAAGATCGTGGCCCTGCTGGTTGATGCCGAGGACGGCCTGATCGACGCCGTGGTGAAGGCGGTCGGCCCGGACATGCTGCAGCTGCACGGCGATGAGAGCCCCGACCGCGCGGTTGACATCCGCCGCCGCTGGGACTTGCCGGTCATCAAGGCCATCAAGGTGGCGACCGCCAACGATGCGCGCCACGCCCTCAACTACCGTGCCATGGTCGACCACATCCTGTTCGACGCCCAGCCCCCGGAGGGAGCGACGCGGCCAGGCGGGCACGGCACACCCTTCGATTGGGGGGTGCTGACGGGGGTCAAGGAGCACGTGCCCTTCATCCTGTCGGGCGGCCTCAACGCCGACAATGTCGCCGAGGCCATTCGCGCCACCCGGGCCCCCATCGTCGACGTCTCCTCGGGCGTCGAGTCGAGCCCGGGCGAAAAGGACCCCGCCCTCATCCAGCGCTTCCTTCAGGCGGCAAAGGGCGTATAACGTCCATCCCGCCGCCGCCCCTTCACGAAATGATGGGACGTGGACGCGCGGCAAGACGTTGATGTTGCTGGGTCTCGAGCAGATGGCGAGCAGGAAGAAGAAGGCCGAGGGAACGAACCTCAACACGTTCCGCGCCGGGCCGAACGAGCAGGGCTTCTTCGGGCTGTTCGGCGGCCGCTTCGTCGCCGAGACGCTGATGCCGCTGATCCTCGAGCTGGACAAGGCCTACGCAGCCGCCAAGGCCGATCCCAAGTACCGGGCCGAGCTGGCGCACCTCAACGCGCACTACGCCGGCCGGCCGAGCCCACTCTATTTGGCCGAGCGCCTAACCGAGCATCTTCGCGAGAAGTCCGCCGCCTCCGGCGGCAAGGGCGGCGCCAAGATCTACTTCAAGCGCGACGAACTCAACCACACCGGCAGCCACAAGATCAACAACTGCCTCGGCCAGATCCTGCTGGCCAAGCGCATGGGCAAGACGCGCATCATCGCCGAGACCGGCGCCGGCCAGCACGGCGTGGCGGTGGCCACCGTGTGCGCCAAGTTCGACATGCCGTGCGAGATCTTCATGGGCGCCGTCGACGTCGAGCGCCAGAAGCCCAACGTGTTCCGCATGAAGCTGCTGGGCGCCAAGGTCAACGCGGTCACCTCCGGCGGGCAGACGCTGAAGGACGCCATGAACGAGGCGCTGCGCGACTGGGTCACCAACGTACACAACACCTACTACATCATCGGCACGGCGGCCGGCCCGCATCCCTATCCGGCCATGGTGCGCGACTTCCAGTGCGTGATCGGCAACGAGGTGCGCGAGCAGATGCAGGAGGCCGAGGGCCGCCTGCCCGACACGCTGGTGGCCTGCATCGGCGGCGGCTCCAACGCCATCGGCCTGTTCTATCCTTTCCTCGACGACAAGGGCGTTGCCATCTACGGCGTCGAGGCGGCCGGCCACGGCCTCGACGTGTACAACGGCCATTGCGCATCGATCAGCGGCGGCCGCCCGGGCGTGCTGCACGGCAACCGCACCTACCTGCTGCAGGACGATGACGGACAGATCCTGGAAGGCCATTCGATCTCGGCCGGCCTCGACTATCCCGGCATCGGACCCGAGCACTCATGGCTGAAGGACTCGGGCCGCGTCACCTACGTGTCGGCGACCGACAAGGAGGCGCTCGACGCCTTCCAGCTCTGCACCCGCATGGAAGGCATCATCCCGGCGCTGGAGCCGGCGCACGCGCTGGCCTACGTCACCAAGCTGGCGCCGACGCTGCCCAAGGACAACCTGCTGGTCATGAACATGTGCGGCCGCGGCGACAAGGACATCTTCGCCGTCGCCGGGCACCTTGGAATGAAGATGTAGGAGGGAGTGGGCAATAGGCAGTAGGCAATAGGCAATAGGGTTCCGCGCCGGGCTCTACTGCCTACTGCCTACTGCCTACTGCCTCGGCGACATGACCAAGACTTCACGCATCGATCGCCGGTTCGCGGCACTGAAGAAGGAAGGCCGCGCCGGCCTCGTCGCGTTCGTCACGGCCGGCGATCCGGACTACAAGACGGCGGAGAAGATCCTGCTCGGCCTGCCCGACGCCGGCGCCGACCTGATCGAACTCGGCATGCCGTTCTCCGATCCGATGGCCGACGGCCCGGCCATCCAGGCCTCCTCGCTGCGCGCGCTCAAGGCCGGGCAGACCATGCACAAGACGCTCGACCTGGTGCGCACCCTGCGCGCCCGCGACCAGGACACGCCGGTCGTGCTGATGGGCTACTACAATCCGATCTACATCTACCCGCGCGAGCGCTTCCTCGACGATGCGGTGGCGGCCGGTGTCGACGGCCTGATCATCGTCGATGTGCCGCCCGAGGCCGACGACGAGTTGTGCCTGCCGGCCATCGAGCGCGGCTTGAACTTCATCCGCCTCGCCACCCCGACCACCGACGCCAAGCGCCTGCCGGCCGTGCTGAACAACACGTCCGGTTTTCTGTACTACGTGTCGATCACCGGCATTACCGGCGCTGCGGCCCCCGACGTGAAGCAGGTTCACGCACAGGTTGCACGCATCCGCAAGTCCACCAAGCTTCCCATCGCCGTCGGATTTGGTGTAAGGACACCCGAGCAGGCGCGCGCCATTGGCGCGGGCGCAGATGCCGTGGTGGTCGGCTCAGCCTTAGTTAACACCATTCGGACTACGCTGGGTCCAAAAGGGGAACCGACTGGAAAAACAGTTCCCAACGTCCTAGATCTGGTGAAAAGCTTGGCGCAGTCGCTGCGCAACAAGTAGCGCGAGCGCCAAATTCGTCCGTGAGCACCTAAGATGCGCTGGGAGCGGGCAATTTGGTAAGCGAGGCGAGGGCCTGATGGTCCGGTAAGTGCCGAAGGAGCATGAGTGGCGTGAACTGGATCAACAACGTCGTCCGTCCGAAAATCCGCAACCTGCTGACCACCAAGCGGGAGCTGCCGGAGAATCTCTGGGTCAAGTGCCCCGACACCGGGCAGATGGTGTTCTACAAGGACCTCGAGGCCAACCAGTTCGTCATCCCCGGCTCCGACTATCACATGCGCATGGGCGCCCAGCAGCGCCTGCAGCATCTGTTCGACAGCGGCCAGTACGAGAAGGTCTCCGTCCAGGAGGTCCCGCAGGACCCCCTGAAGTTCCGCGACGGCAAGCGCTACACCGATCGCATCAAGACTTCCAAGAGCGACACCGGCCTGGACGACGCCGTGCTGATCGGCGAAGGCCAGCTCGAAGGCCAGGACATCGTGGCCGCCGCCCAGGACTTCCGCTTCATGGCGGGTTCGCTCGGCATGGCGGCCGGCGAGGCCATCATCACCGGCATGCTGCGCGCGGTCGAGCGGCGCACGCCCTTCATCCTGTTTGCGGCCTCCGGCGGCGCGCGCATGCAGGAGGGCATCCTCTCGCTCATGCAGATGCCGCGCACCACCATCGCCGTGCAGCGGCTGCGCGACGCGCGCCTGCCCTATCTGGTGGTGCTGACCGATCCGACCACCGGCGGCGTCACCGCGTCGTACGCCATGCTTGGCGACGTGCACATCGCCGAGCCCGGCGCGCTGATCTGCTTCGCCGGCCCGCGCGTGATCCAGCAGACCATCCGCGAGCAGCTTCCCGAGGGCTTCCAGAAAGCCGAATATCTGCTTGCGCACGGCATGATCGACATGGTCGTGCATCGTCACAAGCTGCGCGAGACGCTGGCGCGCCTGTGCCGCCTGCTTTCCGCCAACGCAGCCGTCGCACGCAAGCCGATTGCTGCCAAGCTCGAGCACGGCTATGTCAACGGCAACTCGGTCGACGGCAAGACCATCGAGACGCTGGCCCGCTCGTCCGACGTGATGGAGCCAGAGCCGCTCGACGACGACGAGCGCTTCGAGGCTCGCGACAAGACCGAAGCCAGGGCCAAGCCCCGGCCGGGTCCCGGCCCGCGCGGTTGACCAATCCATAACGTAGCGATGCGGGGCGGCCTCGACGCTGCCAGGCAATGCTTTCGAGCCGTTCTCCCGTGCTAATGTCTTTGGCCCTGCAGGCTGCTTACCCCGATGCCCACGAGCGATCACATCCTGGCCGAGTTGAAGACGCTGCATCCGCGGCTGATCGATCTGTCGCTCGGCCGCATCGAGGCTCTGCTGGCCAAGCTCGGTCAATCCCGAGCAGCGTCTGCCGCCTGTCATCCATGTGGCCGGCACCAACGGCAAGGGCTCGGTGGTGGCCTTCCTGAAGGCCATGCTGGAGGCGGCCGGCAAGCGCGTGCACGTCTACACCTCGCCGCACCTGGTGCGCTTCCACGAGCGCATCGCCATCGCCGGCGCCGACGGCAAGGCGCGCCCGATCGGCGAGGATGAGCTGGTCGAGCGGCTGCGTGACGCGCAGCGCGTCAACGCCGGCGCACCCATCACGCAATTCGAGATCACCACCGCGGCGGCCCTGCAGGCATTTGCCGACCACCCCGCCGATGCGCTGATCCTGGAGGTGGGCCTCGGCGGTCGCCTGGACGCCACCAACGTGGTCGCGCGTCCCGCGCTCAGCATCATCACGCCGATCGCCATCGACCATGCCGACAAGCTGGGCGACACGCTGGCCAAGATCGCCTGGGAGAAGGCCGGCATCCTCAAGCCGGGCGTGATCGCGATCATCTCCGCCCAGCCCGGCGAGGCGCTCGATGCCATCACGGCGCACGCCAGATCCGTCTCGACGCCGCTGTTCGTCTGGGGCAGCGACTACGAAGCCTTCGAGCAGCGCGGCCGGCTCGTCTACCAGAGCGCGGAGCGGCTGATGGACCTGCCGCTGCCGGCCCTGATGGGGCGCCACCAGATCACCAACGCTGGCACCGCCATCGCCGCCGCCCTGCGTCTGAAGCCGCTCGGCCTCACGAACTCTGCTGCCATCGAGCGAGGCCTGACCGAGGTTCGCTGGCCGGCGCGCATGCAGCATCTGGCCGGCGGGCCGCTTGGCGCGGCTGCTTACGCCGGGCTCGGAGCTGTGGCTCGACGGCGGCCACAACCCGGCCGGCGGCCAGGCCATCGCCCAGACGCTTGCCGACATGGAGGAGCGCTCGCCCAAGCCGGTCGGCCTCGTGCTCGGCATGATGGGCAACAAGGATACGCAGCGCTTCCTTGCGCACTTCAATGGGCTGGTGCGCCGCATCGCCACCGTGCCGATCTCCGATGCGCCCGAAGCCGCGCATGATCCGGCCAAGCTCGCGACCCTCGCAGAGGAGGCGGGCTTCACCGCCGCGCCGGCTGCCGACGTGGAGAGCGCCATCCGCGATCTGCAGGAGGCCGAAGGTGGACCGATGCGCATCCTGATCTGCGGCTCCCTGTACCTTGCCGGCCAGGTGCTGGCCCTGCAAGAAGGCGTGCAGGCGCAAGCCAACTGACCTGCAGACCCGCATTCGGTGATCGCACATGTCCGCGCAAGACACGCTCAAGCAGCCCTTTCCCTATTCGCTGCCCAAAGACAGGATCAAGATCCTGCTGCTGGAGGGCATCTCCGAGACGGCGGTCAACGTGCTGCGCGGCGCCGGCTACACGCAGATCGATCGCCGCCCGAAGGCCCTGGACGGCCCGGCCTTGCGCGAGGCGCTCGACGGCGTGCGCCTGCTCGGCATCCGCTCGCGCACGCAGATCAACGCCGAGGTGATCGACGGCATCCGCTCGCTGGTGGCGATCGGCTGCTTCTCGGTCGGCACCAACCAGGTCGATATCGCCGCCTGTCGCACCATGGGCATCCCGGTGTTCAACGCGCCGTTCTCCAACACGCGCTCGGTGGCCGAGCTGACCATGGCCGAGATCGTCATGCTGATGCGGCGCATCTTCCCGAAGTCGGTGTCCGCGCATGCGGGCGGCTGGGACAAGAGCGCGGCCGGCTCCAACGAGGTGCGCGGCAAGGTGCTGGGCATCGTCGGCTACGGCAACATCGGCAGCCAGCTTGCCGTCATCGCCGAGGCGATGGGCATGCGCGTCATCTACTACGACCACACCGACAAGCTGCGCCACGGCAACGTCGAGCCGGCCGACAGCCTCGACGAGCTGCTCGCCAAGGCCGACGTGGTGACGGTGCACGTGCCCGAGACGCCGGCCACGCAGGGCATGATCGGCGCACGCGAGATCGCCCGCATGAAGACGGGCGCGATCTTCATCAACAACGCGCGCGGCAGCGTGGTCGACCTGGACGCGCTTGCCGCCGCCCTCAAGTCGCAGGCCTTGTCCGGCGCGGCCATCGACGTGTTCCCGGTCGAGCCGTCCTCCAACGCCGAGAAATTCCAGAGCCCGCTGCAGGGCCTCGACAACGTCATCCTGACGCCGCACGTCGGCGGCTCGACCGAGGAGGCGCAGGAGCGCATCGGCGCCGAGGTGGCGCGCAAGTTCGTCGAGTATTCCGACGTCGGCTCGACCACCGGCGCGGTCAACTTCCCGCAGGTGCAGCTGCCGCCGCGTCCGGCCGGCACGCGTTTCATCCAGGTGCAGCGCAACCTGCCAGGCGAGCTCGGCCACCTCAACGAGGTGTTCGCGCGCCACAAGGTCAACATCGCCGCGCAGCACTACCAGACCGACGGCGAGCTGGGCTACGTGGTGCTCGATGCCGACGGCCAGGTGGCCGATGCCGAGGCCATCGTGCGCGAGATCCGCGGCCTGTCCGGCACCATCCGCGCCCGCATGCTGTATCGTCGCTCGTGAAACGAAAAGGGCCCCAGGATCGCTCCCGAGGCCTCGTTCAAAACCTGCGCGGCTGCGCTATCAGATCGAGCCGTTGATCCAGTCCGCCAGCTGCTTCTTCTGCACCAGCGCGCCGACGCGCTCGGCCACCTTCTTGCCGTCCTTGAAGATCATCAGCGTCGGCATGGCCTGGATGTGATACTTCTGCGTGACCCCAGGGTTGGCGTCGACGTCGAGCTTGGCGATCTTCACCTTGCCCTTCATCTCGCTCGCGACCTGCTCCAATGCCGGCGCCATCGCCTTGCAGGGCTGACACCAGTCGGCGAAGAAATCGACCAGCACCGGCTCCGACGACTGCAGCACGTCCTTCTCGAAGCTCGCGTCCGAGACGACGACGGTCTCTCCAGGCATTGTGAGGTCTCCTTGTGGGGACGCCCTGGCGGGCGAGGAAATGTGTCGGGCGGAACGTAGGGACGCCCCCCTCAGGCGTCAAGGCTCGCGGGATCGAGCTGCCAGAGCCGGTGTTGATAGGCATCGAGCGCTGCCTGCGGGATTTCCATAATGCGCGGCCCGTCGGTCCAGAGAATCGCGGCCCGGACGGGCCGCCGGGAAATATGCGTCCGATGCACAGCCGGTATGCGGCAAGCTGCAGAAGGTAGGCATCGGCAACGCGGTCGGGTGCATCGGGCGGCGGCCGGTTCGTCTTGTAGTCGACGATCAGCACCGATTGGCCGTCCTCGGCCAGCCGGTCGATCTTGCCGGTCAGGCGCAGCGCCGGTCCCTTGCCGTCGGGTCGCGGCACCTCGGCGGCGATCGCCACCTCGGCGCGGCTGTTCGGTCCGAACAGCGCGGCGAAGGCCGGCTCGCGCAGCACCGCCAGCGTCTCGGCGACGATCGCTTTGCGCACCGCCTTCGGCAGTGCATCGCCACGTATCGCGACGAATGCTTCCGCGGCCGTCTGCCAGCCGGACTGCGGCAGCGTCGGCAGATGCTCGAGCAGGGCATGGATCAGCGTGCCGCGCAGAAAGCGGCTGTCGTCGGCCAGTGCGATCGGGCTGAGCGGTGGTGGCTCGGCGTAGCGCCGACGCGGCGCTTCCTTGGGCTCGCCCTCGTCGTCGGTCTCCAGCGGCGCCAAGCGCGAGGGGCTGAGCGGCACCGTGAGCAGCGGCTCCGGCGGCGCTGCCGCGTTGCGCCCACTCAGGCAGCTGCATGGCACTCGTTGCGCTGACCGCAGCGCCCTTGCCTGCAACCGGCTTGGCGGTCTGCTTGCTTTCGATGCGCCAGACCGGGCGCCCATCACGGCCAGCGACCTCGCGCAGCTCTCCGTTCAGGCCGTCCTTGATCAGGCGATACCAGCAGTTGGGCGACGGCGCGCCCTGCGCGCTCTCGAAGCCCGACACGTACAGCCGGTCGCGCGCGCGTGTCAGCGCCACGTAGAGCAGGCGATTGCGCTCCTCGCCCTCGGCGCGCTCCGCATCGCCCTTCGCCAATTGCACGGCCGCAACCTTGCTCGTGCCTTTCACCGGCCACAGGAACGGCGGCGGCAGGCCCGATGGCCGCGTCGCCGACTCCAGCCGCAGCAGCCCGCCCGGCCGCCGCCCCGATCGCGTCGAGCAGGTGTCGGGCAGGAAGACGATCGGCGCCTCCAGCCCCTTGGCGCCATGCACGGTCATGACGCGCACCTCGTCGCGGCCCTGCTCCATGTCGCGCTTGATCTCGGGACTGCCCTCGCGCAGCCAGCCGAGAAATCCGAGCAGCGTCGGCGGCGCACCGGCATCGTAGGCCAGCGCCTTGTTGAGGAACTCGTCCATCGGCTCGGCCGCCTCCGGCCCCAGCCGCTTCAGCATGGCCGTGCGCATGCCTTCGCTATCCAGCAGACCGGCGTAGAACTCGAACGGCGGCACACGCTCGGCCCGCGCGCGCCAGCCGCGCAGTCGCTCCGCCGCCGCGTTGAGATCGGCATCGCCGGCAGCCGCACCGAGCAGCGCCTGCCACAGCGAGCCTTTGCGCTTGGGCGCCAGCGCCAGCAGGTGATCGTCGTCGAGCCCGATCAGCGGCGACTTGAGCACGGCGGCCAGCGCCAGGTCGTCGTCGGGCAGGCAGATGAAATCGCCGAGCGCCACCAGGTCCTGCACGGCGATCTGCTCGATCAGCATCAAGCGGTCGGCACCGGCCACCTTGATGTCGCGCGCCTTCAGTGCCGACACCATCACCGGCGCGAACGGTGCCCGCTTGCGCACCAGGATCAGGATGTCGCCGGCGCGGATCGGCCGGCCCTCCGACGCCAGCATCTCCTTCGACTTCAACAAGTGGTGGATCTCGCCGGCGATGCGCGTCGCCAGCCGCACCACCGGCGAGGACGCGCTGGCGTCGTCGAGCGGCGACCAGGGCTCGCCGCGCTCGACCGTCTCGGGCTTCTCGGTGGGCCACACCTCGATCAGCCCGGCGTGGCCGGAGCGATGCACCGCATGCTGGATCACCTCCGAGGCCGCCGTCAGGCCCGGCGCGCGCACGGGATCGGCAAAGATCCGGTCGACCGCCTGCAGCAGCGGCGCCACCGAGCGGAACGACAGCGTCAGGGGAACATTGCGCCAGGGCAGCTTGGAACGGCCGGCGTGCTCGGCGAATGCCTTGCCGACGTCGGCGAACATGTGCGGCGCCGCGCCCTGGAATCCGTAGATCGACTGCTTCTCGTCGCCGACCGCGAACAGCGTGCGCGTCACCTCGCGCGCGCCGGTGCCCGAGAAGAACTCCTCCGCCAGCGAGCGCACCACCTGCCACTGCACCGGGCTGGTATCCTGCGCCTCGTCGACCAGGATGTGGTCGAGGCCGCCGTCCAGCTTGTAGAGCACCCATTCGACCGCAGCCGAAGTGCCGAGCAGGTTCGAGGCCCGCACGATCAGGTCGTCGAAATCCAGCGCCGCGCGCCGCGCCTTGGCCTCGGCGTACCGCTGCATGACGGCGTTGCCCAAGCCGGAGCAGCGCCATCGCCGCGTCGAGCAGCACCAGCCGGAGCCGCTCGGCGTGCAGGGCGACGAAGCGATCCCGCGCCCGCGTCAGCAGCGGCTCCATGTCCGGGTGCGAGGCTGCCAGCGGCTTGGTCATCATCGATTTGCGCGGCTCGCCCGGACGAAGTCAGGAACGCATCCTCGAGGGCCTCGATGCGCCGCGCCGCCCCGCCCGCCTTGAGAGCGGTGGCGAGGTGCGCGGCGATCTTGACGTCCGTGGGGCTGCCGGCGTTGAGCACATCGCGCGCCCGCGTCAGCTCGGCCTTGGAGAGCACCCCATCGAGCTGCTTGCAGACCTCCTCCAGGCTGGCGCCGTCGTCGAGCCCGAGCGCTGCCCGGTAGATCGCCTCCGCGCCGACAAGACCGCCCGCTTCATCGTCGTCGAGGCGCACGGCCGCCGTCAGCCAGTCGCGCTCGCGCAGGGCTTCGCCCAGCAGGACGTCGAAGTCGCCCTCGGTGGCGAAGCCGATCGCCGACTGCAGTGCCTTGGCGATCGGCGACTTGGCGTTCGAGGTCGCTTCGGTCAGCACCTCGTCGATCGCCTCCCGCAGCAGGGCATTGCGCTCCTGGTCGTCGAGGATGGCAAAGCCCGGCGCGACGCCGGCCTCCAGCGGGAAGCGCTGCAGCAGCCGCTCGCAGAAGGCGTGGATGGTCTGCACCTTGAGGCCGCCGGGAGTCTCGATGGCGATGGCGAACAGCTGGCGGGCGCGCTGCATCTCGTCCCAGGTCGGCGCCCGGTCGAGCAGCTCCTTGAGCTTGCCTTCGAGCTTGGCATCGGGCGCCGTCACCCAGCCGGCCAGGTGATCGAACACGCGCTTCGACATCTCGGCGGCAGCGGCCTTGGTGTAGGTCAGCGCCAGGATTCGCTCGGGCGGCGTATCGGCCAGCAGCAGGCGCAGCACGCGCATGGTCAGCACGTGCGTCTTGCCGGTGCCGGCGTTGGCGCTCACCCACGCCGACGACCCGGGGTCGGCGGCGGCAGCCTGGTTGCGGCGCGTCTCGTCCAGCACGCTGTCAGGCTTGGCCCAGGAGAAGAGGCCCATCCTCTATACCTCCTCCGCGTCGGCCAGGCTCTCGACCGACCACTCCGCGACCCGCGCCAGGTGCGCATAGTCGTCGTAGTCGTAGCGGAAGCGTGGACGGCGCACGGCGCGATAGGGCGTCGCCTCGCGGTCGAACTGGGCGATCAGGCGCAGCAGGCCTTCGCGCGCGGCGTCAGCGCTGGCGGCGACGTCATCGACATCGAGGTCGAAGTCGCAGCCCGGCGGCTCGCCGCCCGAGGTCGAGATGTAGCGCAGCAGCGCAACGCGGCCCGCGGCGATGCCGGTGAAGCCGCCGGCGGCGGCAATCGCCGCCTCCAGGGGAAGCTGCGGCGACTCGCCCGATTTGGCGCGGGTCACAAGGTTCTTCAGGTTGGCGCCCGATTTGTAGTCGGTGATGACGATGCCGCCGTCGCCCGTATCGATGCGGTCGGCGCGCGCCTTCAGCGTGAAGGCTCCGGCCGGCCCCTCCAGCGCCATCGCACCTTCCACCTCGGCGTGCGAGCGGGTGATGCCGGCACGCCGCCCCGGCTCCGTCTCGGCAAACCAGCCGGCGAAGCGCGCAAAGCGCGGCGCCCAGAATGCGGCGACGCGCGGCGAACCAGTGAAGTCGGCCAGCGCAGCTTGCGCGTATTTCATCAGCTCGGCCTGCACATCCTTCGGCAGCCGATCGGGATTGCGCCAGCGCGAACCGGCCGAGCGCCTCGTGCACGATCTGGCCGCGCAACGCCGCATCGGGCTCGCGGCCGAGCACGGGCAGCGCCTGCAGCCCGAGGATGCGCTCGGCGAAGATGGCGTAGGGATTGGCGATCCACTTCTCGATGGTCGTCACGCTCAGCTGGCGCGGACGCAGTGCAACGGCGCGGCTTGGGCTCCGGCGCCCGCACGGGAGTGGGCTGTCCCTCGATGTGGTTGCGTGCCTGCGCCCAGGCGAGCCACGGCTCGCTGGCGGCCGTCGTCTGGCCGAGGCCCGCCAGCAGCGCCTGCAGGCGCAAGAGCCAGCGCGAGGCCACCGTCGGCACGCCGTCGATCTTGGCGGCGCGCGTGAGATAGACACGCTCGGCGCCGAGCAATGCCACGAAGACATGCGCTTCCTCGCCGATGCGCTCTTCCGGCGCCGGCAGACCGAGCGTCTGCCGCATCGGCCGGTTGAGCCACGGACCGGGATCGGCAGGCTGAGGCCAGGTGCCCTCGTTGAGCGAGCCCAGGATGACAATGTCGGGCTGCTGCAGGCGCGCCTCGAACGTGTCCCAGATGAAGATGCGCGGATGCGTGGGCCCGGCGGGGCGGATGCTCTTCTCCGCCACCAGCGCGCGGTAGAACTCGGCATAGTCGGGCGCCTGCATGGAGGGCGCGGCGGCGCGCTCGTCGAGCAGGCTGGCGAAGAACTTCGCCGCCCACTCGCCTTCCCTACCCTGCCACGGCGACTCGCTGCCGGCCGTCAGCGCGGTTGCCGTCTCGACATGCGCGCGTGCCAGCTCGTGCAGGCTGCGCTTGGCCGATGAAGCGAATAGCTTGGTCAGCGGCTTGAAGGCCGCCTCGAGACTCGTCACCAGTTTGCGCGCCGCCTCGATGTCGACCCGCTGCAGGCGCTGCACCGCACGATGCCGCCGGCGGCCGAAGCTGACATCCCCTTCCACGCTGTCGAGCGCCGCCGAGATGCCGGCGAGCCCCTTGCCGAAGTAGGGCGCGCGGAACACCATCAGCTCGAGCGTGCGGGCGCCGCGCCGCACATCGGTCGCGGTCATGCCGGGCCGGCACAGGCGGTGCTTGAGCAGGCTCATGGTGACGACCGGCTCGAACTCGCGCGCTGCGACCTCGGCCGTCAGGTCCAGGAACGCGCCGATCTCCGTCTTGGCGAATGCGGTGCCCGCCGACGGCGTCACATGCACCTGCCAGGCCTCCAGCCGGGCCGCCACGCGCCGCACCAATGCCGGATTTGGCGACACCAGGGCCGCCGTCTGGCCGGGTGTCTCCACCGCTTTGCGCAGGATCAGGGCGATGGCTTCGGCCTCGTCCTCGCCGTTGGCCGCCTCCAGGATCGACACGCCGGACAAGGCGGCTTCCATGTCGCGCTTGCTGGCGCCGGCGACGAACCGATGCCAGCGCTGCGTGGTGCCGGCCGGCCGCATCGCCTCGCTGGTCAGCGAGGCGCGCGCCTTCTGTGCCGTGGAAGACGCGGTGCCTGGCAGCGGCAATACCTGGTCGCGCGCGATGCCGAGGTTGGCAAGCAGCTTAGCCATGCCGAATTGCGGATGCTCGGCATGGTCAGGTGCAACTGCGCTCCAGCTGTCCGCGTCGAGCGACTGGTCGAGCGCGGGCAGGACGACGGCGCCGTTCTCCAACCCGAGCACGGCCTGGATCAGTTCCAGCGCCGCCGGATCGGCGCCGGTCACGCCGGCCACGATCACCGGCGCCCTGGGCGGCTGCGCCTGCAGCCGCGCCACCTCGGCGCGCAGCAGGCGGTTGCGATGCTCGACCGGTGAGGCAAGCCGCTGCTCGGCAAGATGCGCCGGCCAGAACTGCGTGACGATGCGCAGGAACTCCAGCGTGCGCGCCCAATGCTCGGAGAAATCCTCGGGCACCAGCTCGTTGAGGCGCTCCGGGCTGACGTTCTCCGCCTCCAGCGTGTCCATCAGCCGGGCCAGCTCCTTGGCCAGCCGCGCCGCCTGCGCCGGGGTGGCCGCACCCGCGCCGGCATAGCCGGCCAAATCGCCATCGCGCCCGGCCTCTGCGCGCTGCGCGGCGGCCCACCGCAGCACCAGCTCGGTGAGGACCAGATGGCGATCGAGCCTGCTGATCACGCGCGGCGAGCCGGCTTCGGCACCGGCGGCGAACTCCTCCGCGCCGGCGATCAGGTCGAGGTCTTCCGAGCCCTCCGCCAGCGCCTTGAGCCTCGGCAGCAGAACGGCGGCACCGTTCGAGGCGCGCAGAAACGCCTCCTGCAGCGCGCGCGTCGCCCGCCGCGTCGGCAGCAGCAGCGTGACCTCGGCCAGCTCCAGCGGACCAGGCCGCTTGCCGCCGGGCGCCGGCAGATCGCCGGCCAGCAAGGCGCGCGCGACCGCCGTCAGGAACGGCGTACCGGCAGCTACCGTGTAGATGCGTGGGGCCACCCGCCACCCCTTTCGTTCAGCTCAAGCGTCTACGCCCTGCAGACAAGTCTCGGCCTGCGCGAGTGCCTCCGGCGTGCCGACGTGCATCCAGACGCCGTCCATGCGCATGCCATAGGCCCGGCCGGCCTCGATCGCCCGGCTCCACAGCAGGTTGAGCGAGAAGGCGCCGTCCGGCGCTCCCTCGAACAGGCGCGGATGGGCGATCGACACGCCGGTGAATGCGAACGGCACCAGCTCCTGCTCGACCTTGCGGCGGCGGATGCGGCCGTCGCTGCCGAACGCGAAGTCGCCGCGTCCCTGGTAGCCGTGGCTGGCCGATGCCAGCGCCAGCATCATCAGGCAATCCATGCGTGCATCGTCCCACGCGTTCATCAGGCGCGACAGGTTGGAGCCGATGCCTTCGATCCACACGGAATCGGAGTTGTGGATCAGGAACGGCCCGGCGCCGAGCCGCGGCAGGGCCTTGCGCACGCCGCCGCCGGTGTCGAGCCGGGCGGCCCGCTCGTCGGAGATCTCGATGACCGGCGCACGGCGGCCCTCAAGGTGCTGCTCGATCTGGTCGGCCATGTGATGCACGTTGACGACGGCGCGCTTCACGCCTGACGCCGCCAGCCGGTCGAGCACGTGATCGATCAGCGGCTTGCCGGCGAGCGGCACCAGCGGCTTGGGCACCTTGCCGTTAGCCGGCGCCATGCGCGTGCCGAGCCCGGCGCTCAGCACCATGGCCGTGTCCAGGACGGCAGACCCGCCCCCTGATTTCACCCCCATCTTCACCCCCTCAGGCCGGCAGCGCGCCGGTGCGCGTCTCTGCCGGGAAATAGCGATCATACCACGCGGCCAGCTTGTCCAGCCGCGGATTGCGCAGGTTGCGCTCCACGTACCGCCAGATGCGGGGCAGGTGCGCCAGATACTGGGCCTTGCCGTCGCGACGTGACAACCGCACGAAAATGCCGAGGATCTTGGTATTTCTCTGTGCACCGAGCGCGGCATAGGCGAACTTGAACGCATCGGCGTCGAACGCCGGGTCGGCGCTTGGCCGCCTCGCGCAGGTAATGCTCCAGCAGCCGCACCTCCAGGGCCTCCGGCACATCGACCCGCGCATCCTGCAGCAGCGACGCCAGGTCGTAGCCGGTCGAGCCCCGTTGCGCGTCCTGGAAATCGATGATGCCGACGCGGGCAAGCCCGGTGCGGTCCGGCAGCCACAGCAGGTTCGGCGAATGGAAATCGCGCAGCACGCAAGCCGGCGGCTCCTGCTGCAGGCGGTCGAACACCTCGCCCCACAGCGCCAGGAACTCGGCGCGCACCTCGGGCGACACCCGCTCGCCGTGCAGCGCCGGCCAATACCAGTCGAGCAGCAGCTCGACCTCGATCTGCATTGCGCCGCGGTCGTAGGAGGGAATTGGATAGTCGCTGCCGTCCAGGAGCGGCAGCTGCCGTGGCGCCGGCACCGTGCGCAGCTTGACGAGCACATCGACCGCGCCCAGCCACAGCTCCTCCTGCAGGCCGGCATCGCGCGCCACCTCGGCGCTGTAGACGCGCTCGCCGAGATCCTCGATCAGCATCAGCCCGGCATCGAGGTCTTCGGCGAGGATTTCGGGCGCGCTCAGCCCGGCCCCGCGCAGCGCCCGGCCGATCGCCGAGAAGGGGCGCACGTCCTCGGCCAGATGGGCGATGCGGCTGTAGGGCAGGCCGTCGCGAACCGGCGGACCGTCCGGCTGGCGCGGTGCGTCCATGAGCAGCGCCGTCCCATGCGAACCGGAGAGGCGCGCATAGCTGCGGGTCGAGGCATCGCCCTGCAGGTAGGCGATGCGCGCTCCGCGCCAGCTGCGGCAGGCCGGCGAGGAACGCCATGATCTGCCCGATCCTGCGCGCTCGCGCCGCGGCGGTGCCATGCCCGCGCAGGCTCACGCGCCGCACGCCCGCATCCGCAGTCTCCGCCAGGGTGATCTCGAACCGGTTGTCCGGCAGCAGGCCCGGAGCGCGCTCCGGCCATTCGACGATCACGGCGCCCGTATCGAGCACCTCGTCGATGCCGAGTTCGACGGCTTCGTCCGCCGAGCCCAGGCGATAGAAGTCGAAATGCGCGACCGTCAGGCGACGCGTGGCATATTCCTGGCGCAGCGAAAAGGTCGGGCTCGGCACCTCGGCCGACGGGTCTTCCAGCAGCGCGGAGATCAGGGCGCGCGCCAGGGTGGTCTTGCCGGCGCCCAGATCACCGCTCAGCGCGATCGCATCGCCGGGCCTGATCTTGAGCGCGATCAGCTCGGCCAGCCGCACCACGCCGGCTTCATCCAACTCGAAGGTCACAACGAAACTCATGCGCGTTCGGCCTGCTCGGCCACCTGCTCCGTATGGCGCATGCCGCCCTCAGGGAAGCGCACCGTCACCCGCGTGCCGTGACCCGGCTCCGACTCGAGCGACATGCTGCCGCCATGCAGCTCGACCAGGCTCTTGACGATCGACAGCCCCAGACCCGCACCGCGGTGCTTGGAGCCCTGGCTGCGACTTTCGAACCGTTCCAGCACGCGCTGCTGCTGCTCCTTGGGTATGCCCACGCCCTTGTCCTCGACTGCGAACGCCATCATGCCGGCCTCGCGCCACGCACTGATGCTGATGGTGTCGGAGGGCTTGGAGAAGCCGATAGCGTTCGAAAGCAGGTTATACAGCACCTGCCGAACCCTGGCCTCGTCGGCTACGAATTCGTCTGCATCCTGGGCAACCCGGATGTCGAGATTTAGGCGGGCCCGGTTGGCCCGGTCCCGCACGCCCAGCACGGCGGTCTCGACCACGGCCGCCACCCGCACCGGCGCCAGTTTCAGCTCCAGGGCGCCGGCATCGATGGTGGCGAGGTCCAGAATGTCGTTGATGATGGCCAGCAGGGTGCGCGAGGAGGCCGAAATGTCGTTCAGGTACTCGCGCTGCTTGCCGTTCAGATCGCCGGTGCGCGGGCTCGACAGCAGCTCGCTGAAGCCGATGATGTTGGTGAGCGGCGTCCGCAGCTCATAGGACACATGGCTGATGAAATGGTTCTTCAGCCGGTCGGCGGCCACCAGCGCGTCGTTGCGCTCGAGCAGGGTCTGCTCGTAGCGCTTGGTGTCGGTGACATCGACGAAGGTGATCAGCGTGGCCCCGTCCGGCAGCGGCGACACGGCGAAGTCGATCACGCTCTGATCGGGCCGCGTCATCTGGCCGGCCACCTGCTGGCGGCGATCCGAGATGCCGGTCACCGCCCGGCTGATGCGCGCCCAGGTCGGCAGATCGTCGTAGAGCGCGTTGCAGGCGCCGATGATCTCGTCGATGTGCGGCCCCTCGCCCAGCGTGGTGCGCGTAAGGCGCCAGATCTGCGCGAAGGCCGAGTTGAAGATCTTGAGCCGCCCGTCGGTCGCGAACACGGCGACGCCTTCCTTGAGGCTGTCGAGCGTCTCGCGCTGGGCGTCGATCATGGCATTGTAGCGGCTCTCGAGCGCGAAGCGCTCGGTGGCGTCGTCGTACAGGTAGGTGAGGCCGCCATCGGGCCGCTGCGCCGACACCACGTGGATGGTGCGGCCGTCGAGCAGGTGCCACCAGTCCTCGTATTCCGTGCCGGTCTTGTAGCCGGCCAGCAGCTTGGCCTTCCAGTCGCGATAGTTGCCGACCTCGGGCAGGCGCGACAGCTCGCGCAGCCGGTCGAGCACCTCGCTGTCGGACGGCTTGGTGGCGAGCCAGTGCGGGTCGAGCAGCCACAGCTTGCGATAGGCCTCGTTGAAGAACGTCAGGCGCTGGTCGGGGCCGAAGATGGCAACACCGGTGGCAACGCGGTCGAGCGTGCGCTCGTAGGCCGCCACATGCCGGACCAGCTCGCCTTGCGCGGTTTCCAGCGCCGCCACGTCGATGGCCGCGCCGACGGTGGCGCCCTCGAGCGGCAGCACCACCACGTCGTGCGCCTTGCGCGCGCCGGCGCTGATCAGATGCACCCGCTCGCGGTAGGGCGCGCCCTTGGTCAGCGCCGCCAGCACCGCCTCGCGCTGACGCGCCTCCAGCAGCTCGATCTGGCGCTCGCGCACCTCCTTGTCGTCGCGCGCCTCGACAGCCTTCACGTAGGCGTCGTTGACCCATTCGATGCGGCCGTCCGAGTGCCGGAACCACACCGGCAGCGGCAGCGCATTGAGCAGCGTGCGCCCGGCCAGCGTATCGCGCACCAGCAGGCGGTGCTGCTCCAGGATCTTGGCGAGGTCGCGCTTGCGTCCGGCCACCTCGCGCAGGCGCAGGATGGCCCGCCCGCCGGTCGCGCGGCCATCCGCCTCGATATGTCCGCCAGCCACCGTCTTGAGCAGCAGGGTGAACGGCCGGCCTTCCGCGAACAGCCCGTCCAGGCCCTTCTTCAGCTCCTGCGCCGAGGCGACGTCGAGCCATCTGCCGAACTTGAGCAGCTCCGCTTCGTCCTCCGGCAGCCCGCCGATGCCGGCCAGCGTGTGCGTCATCACGCGCACGCCCTGGCCCTGGTCCCAGAACACCAGCACCTGCGGCTCGGCCTTGATGATGGCTTCGGTGGTCAGGAGGTTGCGGCGCAGCTCGGCGATCTCATCGACGCCGCTGCCGTGCGCGCCGCTCTGCCTGCTGAAGCGTCGCATCAGCATGGCACCCGCCAGCGCCGCGGCGCCGGCAGCGATGCTGAGAACCAGGATGATGCGCGGCTGCAGGCCGACAAGCGGAATCGAGCCGCCGTCCGCGACGGCGACCACGAGGGCCGCAACCACGACAAGGCTCGCCAGCAGGAGCACAGCCAGCTCCCCTCGCGGCCTGCCAGAGCTGCCGTTAGCGTCTGCCTGCCACATCTACGCCGATCATATCGGCCCACCCGCGATACGGCGTACGCGAAACCACTGCCCCCAGCGCGAAGAACCGGCCCTCCGGGTTTAACGAATCATTAACTATTATGTGGGGGCCACGCCACGCCTGGCCAGAGCGCGGGGGGCACACCCGCACAGGTTCGACCGCGCAGCCCGGCCGCGAATGCATCTGCCCGCAATTACTGGATTTTCAGCGCGGGCAGGCCGCTTGGGCCGCACCGCTCGATGACGGGCGTGCTGGAGCCGGGCCGTTGCTTGGCCACCTCGGCCAGCACCGCGGCCTTCAGCGCCTCGCCCTTGGCTCGCTGGGGCAGGTGCGCCCAGCAGCCGGCCAGGACGTCGGCGGCCAGCACGGCCGCCATGCGGCTGGTCTCGGCGCCATCCACGATGGCCGCGACGGTCTTGGGCCCAGTGTTGGGCCCAGTGTTCGGACCTGCGGCGGCCTGCGCAGGCCCTTCGGCCGGCGCCGCGCTCACCACCAGCAGGTTGCCGTGCCCGAAGGCGGCCGGCCACACCGGCTCACGATCGATGTCGCGCCCCTCGTCGCCGGCCGCGACGATGAACAGCAGGTCGGGGAGAGCCTTGATGGCCATGCCGAACGTCGCCCACTGGTCGGCGGAGGCCGTCCACATCGGCACCACGACGATGCGGGCCGGCGTCTGCGCGACGAACGAAGCGGCTCTGGCGAGCGAGACCGGATCGCGCGCGTCGATGCGCACCGGCACGACGCGCCGGCCCGGCTGCCCCATCGCCCGGATCAAGGCGTTCGCATCGCCGCCCAGCGCGGCCGGCGTCTCGGCGGCCACGGCATTGAACGGGCGATTGTCGCGGTCGACCAGGTCCCAGCCGATCAGATCCCCTCGCCGTCGCGGGCCAGGCGCTGCGCGATGTCGGCTGCGCGATAATCGATGCCGGTGGACAGGATGGCGATGGCGACGCCGCCGGGATCGAACCCCGCCGGCAGCTTCGGCTTGCGCCCCTGGGCCGCGGCGATCTCCGCCCACAGCATCGTGCCGGCCATCACCAGCAGCCACGCCAGGCCCCGGCTCATCGGGCCGCCTTTCGCGCCAGGATGAAATCGGCGATGCCCGTCACGTCATCGAGGGAGAATACGGGCAGGCCGTGCCCCTCCGCTGCATGGTCGGCGGCGATGGCCAGCACCATGCGGTCGCGATCGGCCAGCGGCTCATTGCCGAAGGCCTCGCTGCGGCGCACCTCGATCTTGGGGATGGCGGCGCCCTTGTAGCCCTCGACGATCACGAGATCGCACGGGTCGAGCCAGGACAGCACCTCGGCCAGCTCCGGCTCCGGCGCACCCTTGAGCTCGGTGATCATCGCCCAGCGGTCGCGCGACACCACCGCGACCTGCGCGGCGCCGGCGCGCCGATGGCGCCCGCTGTCGGTCTCTGCCTCGTCGATCTGGAATCCGTGGTGGGCATGCTTGACGGTTGCCACCTTCAGGCCGCGCCGGGTCAGCTCCGTGATCAGGCGCGTGACCAGCGTGGTCTTGCCGGACTTCTTCCAGCCGGCGATGCCGATCACGGGTGTGTCGCCGGCGCCCGGTTTCATGACGGGGTCTTGCGCAGCATCGCACGCAGCTCGCCCAGCTCCTGCGGCGTGTTGGCGTTGTAGAACGGGTCGATGCTGAGGCCGCAGAAGCGTGTGCACGGGAAGGCCACGGCCACCGCGCCATGCCGATCCGTCCAGTGCAGCACCTTGCGCACGCCGGCCTTCAACTGCTCCTCCAGGTCCTGCATGAGCGCGATCGGCCAGAGCCCGACGACGGGATGCATCTCGCCGCCCGACTGCGCCAGCGCGATGCTGTCCTCGCGTCCGGCCACCGCCTCCATCATACGCTCGACCAGATCGAGAGGCAGCAGCGGCGCATCGCCGGGTGCCGTTACGATCCAGCGCGCGTCGGGGACATTACCGCGCGACCAGCGCATGCCGGCCAGCACGCCGGCCAGCGGGCCGACGAACCCTTCGACGGTATCGGCCACCACCGGCAGGGTGAAGGCCGCGAACCGCTGCGGGTCGCCATTGGCGTTGATGACGGTCGTCGAGACCTGCGGCGCCAGCCGATCGATGACGTGGCGCAGCATCGGCTTGCCGGCCAGCTCGAGCAGCCCCTTGTCGCCGCCGCCCATCCGCCGCGAGCGGCCACCTGCCAGGACCACACCCGTCACGGGCGCTTTCGCATGCTCACCGGTTTCGCTCAAGGGATAGCCTCCGCGTGGCCATGGGTGCGGGCGTGCCTGCGACTTTCGTCGTGCGCGTGCGTCGGACCGAACTTCGCCGCCTGGAGGTCGGTCGATCGCCGCTGGCCGTCAGCACGACCTCGCGGCCACCCGGAAACTAAGGTTACTGGTTGCCGCTCCGGCACGAGAGTTTTCTCCAATGACAGACTTGATGCGACAAGACCGCTCGGGCGATGATCGGCAAGCATAGCAGACCTTTGTCGCACACGAGGCCGCAGGCATGTGCGGGGCTGGTCTGCAACGCGCGCCGACATGCCTGCCGGGTCCGGCTGCAGGCGCGCCGATAACACGCTGCAACTATGACTGAAGATCGCGTCATTCAAGCATTGAGGAGATCTCTCGACCTACCCTATAGTGCGCCCGCCTAGATCGCCGAACGGCCCGTCGCAGCGCAGCGAACGGCCAGCTTCCTTACCAATTTGCAATGGAGGGAGACTCGCCGAAGACCGCGGGCGACGCTAGGTAACAAGATCAAGCCGCCAAGTTCGCGGAGGGGCCGACCGCTTCCCGAACGGAGCGGAGGTTGGGTTGGGAGTCCCCCTGGAGGAAATCGGATATGGCAGATGTCAATCGTCGCAAATTCCTGAAAGTGGCAAGCGCAGGCGGCGCTGCGGCAGCCGCCGCTGCGGTCGCCTCGCCGGCCATCGCGCAATCGGCGCCCGAGCTCAAGTGGCGGCTGACGTCGAGCTTCCCGAAGTCGCTCGACACCATCTATGGCGCCGCGGAAATCTTCGCCAAGTCGGTGGCCGAAGCGACCGACAACAAGTTCCAGATCCAGGTGTTTGCCGCCGGCGAGATCGTGCCCGGCCTGCAGGCGGCCGACGCCGTCAGCAGCGGCAACGTCGAGATGTGCCACACCGCCTCCTACTACTACTGGGGCAAGGACCCGACATTCGCCTTCGGCACGGCCGTTCCGTTCGGCCTCAACTGCCGCATGCAGAACGCCTGGATGTACGAGGGCGGCGGCATCGACCTGATGAACGCCTTCTATGCCAAGCACCAGATCTTCGGCCTGCCGGCTGGCAACACCGGCTCGCAGATGGGCGGCTGGTACCGCAAGGAGATCAACACCCCGGACGATCTGAAGGGCCTCAAGATGCGCATCGGCGGATTTGCCGGCGCGGTCATCGCCAAGCTCGGCGCCGTGCCGCAGCAGATCGCCGGCGGCGACATCTACCCGGCGCTGGAGAAGGGCACGCTCGATGCGTGCGAGTGGGTCGGGCCGTACGACGACGAGAAGCTCGGCTTCCACAAGGTCGCCAGGAACTACTACTACCCCGGATGGTGGGAGGGCAGCGCCATGCTGCACGTCTTCACCGGCCTGGAGAAGTGGAACAGCCTGCCCAAGAGCTACCAGGCGATCGTGCGCGCCTCGGCCAACCGCGCCAACGAGTACATGACGGCCCGCTACGACATCTTCAACCCGGCGGCGCTGAAGCGGCTGGTGGCGGCGGGCACGCAGCTGCGTCCGTTCCCCGAGTCGGTGCTGGACGCCTGCTTCAAGGCCTCCAACGAGGTCTATGCGGACATCACGGCCAAGAACGAGGACTTCAAGAAAACCTATGAGGCCATGAAGGCCTTGCGGGCCGACCAGTATCTCTGGTTCCAGCTGTCGGAGAACACCTTCGACACCTACATGATGATCCAGCAGCGCAAGAAGACGCTCTGATCGCATCACTCTGACAGCAAAAAGGCCGGGAGCGCCTCAGCGCTCCCGGCCTTTTTGTTTGCGGCGACCTTCGACGGCCGCCTACTTGGGTGTCGTTTCCGGCGTGGCCTCGGTCTTGGGCTCCGGCTTGGCCTCTTCCGCCTTCGGGGCCTCCTCCGTCTTGGTTTGAGCGGAGGGTTCGGTGGGCGTGGCCTCCGGCGCCTTGGTCGCAGCGCCGCCGAAATCGGGGCCTGTCGTCGGCAGCGTCGGGAAGGTTGGAACCGGGATATTCGGCCCCTGGCCGAAGCCCGAGCCGAGTGGCGGCAGCACGAGGCCGACCCCGCCATCCTTGCCGAACGCTGGAATCTGGATCTCGATCTTGCTCGGATCGACGGTCGGCGGCTTGTCCAGGAAGTAGGTCACCGACTGCGGCCAGAAGATCAGGATGGCGCACAGCAGCAGCTGCAGGAATACCCACGGTATGGCGCCCCAATAGATGTCGCTACTCGGCACCTCGGCTCGCGACACGATACCTCGCAAATAGAATAGCGCGAACCCGAACGGCGGGTGCATGAAGCTCGTCTGCATGTTCGCGCCAAGCAGCACGCCGAACCAGATCAGATCGATGCCGAGCTTCTCTGCGACCGGCGCCAGCAGCGGGATGATGATGAAGGCGATCTCGAAGAAATCGAGAAAGAACGCCAGGATGAACACAAACACGTTGACGAAGATCAGGAAGCCCGTCACGCCGCCCGGCAGCGCGGTGAGCAGGTGTTCGATCCATTCCTTGCCGCCTACGCCCTGGAAGACCAAGCTAAAGGTTCGCGCGCCCAGCAGAATGAAGACCACGAAGGCGGTGATCTTCATGGTCGTCTCCATGCCCTGCCAGAGCAGGTCCCACGTGAGACGTCGGTTCAGTGCCGCCAGAACAAGCGCGCCGACGACACCCATGGCGCCGGCTTCCGTTGGAGTCGCCAGCCCCATGAAGATGGTGCCGAGAACGAGGAAGATCAGGATCAGCGATGGCACCATGCCCTTGGTGCATTTCCAGAACAGAGGCCAGCCTCTCAGCGTGCGCGCTTCGGGCGGCAGCGCGGGAATGTCTTGCGGTCTTATGACGCTGAGAATGGCGACCCAGCCCATGAAAAGCGCGATCTGGATGAGGCTCGGGCCGATCGCGCCCTTGTACATGTCGCCGACCGACCGGCCGAGCTGATCAGCCAGCACGACCAGCACGAGCGAGGGCGGCACGAGCTGCGTAATGGTCCCTGACGCCGCGATGACGCCGGTCGCGTGCCGCTTCGAATAGCCGTACTTCAACATCACCGGCAGCGAGATGAGGCCCATGGCGATGACGGAGGCGGCTACCGTTCCCGTGATCGCACCGAGCACGGCACCGACGATGATCACCGCATACGACAAGCCGCCGCGCATGCCGCCGAACAGCTGGCCGAACCCCTCCAGCAGGTCCTCGGCCAACCCACATCGTTCCAGGATCGTGCCCATCAGCGTGAAGAAGGGGATGGCGAGCAGCAGATCGTTGGAGATTACCGCGTACATCTGGAAGGTCAGGTTGCCGAGGAAGTCGGGCCTGATCAGGCCCAGCTCGACACCGACGAACCCGAAGATCAGGCCGACCGCGGCGATCGAGAATGCCGCCGGATAGCCGATGATCATGCCGAAGATCAGCCCCGCGAACATCAACGGGGCCATGTTGTGCGTTACGAATTCAATGATCATTGCAGGGGTTTCTCGTAGGCGTGCTCGCGCACGTAGTCAGTCGTGAGGGCGGCAATGCACTTGATTATCTCGGACACGCCCTGCAACAGCACGAGCGCAAAGCCGACGGGTGTGACGAGCTTGACCGGCCAGCGCGGAAGACCACCTGCGTTGGTCGACATTTCGTTGATGCGCCAGGAGTCGAGAAACCACGGCCACGTCACGTAGATCATGACCACGCAGAACGGCACGAGGCAAAAGATGCCGCCGAACAGATCAATCCAGGTACGCGTGCGCTCGGCAACACTGCCGTAAATCAGATCGACCCTGACGTGCTCGTTGACCTTCAGCGTATAGGCCGCGCCGAACAACGCGATGGCCGCGAACATGTACCACTGCGCTTCGAGAAAGGAGTTCGAGTTGTTGCCGTACGCATTGACGACCGTCTGCAAGGCGCCTAGCTGCTGGTACCTCTTCGCGAGATCGATGATTTCGACGATGCCGTAGCGGAAGAAGGCGTTTCCGGCGCTTAGAAGCGCCGCCAGCAGCACACACCAGATTGCGATCCGGCTGATCCATCGATTGAACTCATCGATGGCATGACTAATCCCGAGCAATGCCTGCAATCGCGCCTCCCATTG
This sequence comes from uncultured Alphaproteobacteria bacterium, assembly GCA_963735125.1. GTDB lineage: Bacteria > Pseudomonadota > Alphaproteobacteria > Rhizobiales > Hyphomicrobiaceae > AWTP1-13. The sequence continues at coordinate 259,066 of CAVTJY010000021.1, forward strand.
GACCATTTATTATTGTTCTTGTGGGCTTGCCGGATCGGCATCCTGCGCCCAGATCGCTCGTGTATAGCGGCTGCCTACCGTGACATCCAGCGGCACCTCTGCCACTATCAGCCAATAGCGTAAGCAAAACAGGTGCCTTCCGCCAGTGGCTGTGCCCGCGTGGAAGTTGCCTCTTCGTCGCAGACTTAAGGAGACCGTTAATGAGCCTCAGTCGGGAGGCGGTCGTCGAACGCCTGCGCCGGGTCAGGGGACCCGACATGCAGAACAACATCGTCGACCTGGGGTTGGTGTCGGAGGTCCTACTAAAGGATGGCCGCGTATCGTTCTCCATAACGGTGCCTGCGGAACGGGCAGCCGAGCTGGAGCCGCTGCGGCAGGCGGCCGAGAAGTCCGTGCGTGACATGGAGGGCGTCACGTCGGTCCTGGCGGTGCTGACGGCCGAGAAGCCGCGTGGGTCGACGCCCAACAGCGCGCGAGGCGCGCAGGTGCCGGAGAGCACGCGCGTGCAGCAGGCGCGCGCTTCCGCAGCGCCGAGAGCGGGCGCCGCCCCGGCACAGCCGGCCGCCGGTGGCGGGCGCCAGCTTGCCCAAATTGCAGGCATCAAGCACATGATCGCCGTTGCCTCGGGCAAGGGCGGCGTCGGCAAGTCGACCACCGCCGTCAACCTGGCGCTCGGCCTGCAGGCGGCGGGTCTCAAGACCGGCATCCTCGACGCCGACATCTACGGACCTTCGCAGCCGCGCCTGCTCGGCCTGTCGGGGCGTCCGCAGGCGATGGGCAACAAGCTCCAGCCGATGCAGGCCTACGGGCTGAAGGCCATGTCGATGGGCTTCCTGGTCGACGAGGGCACGCCCATCATCTGGCGCGGTCCCATGGTGGTCTCGGCGCTCACCCAGATGCTGCGCGACGTGGACTGGGGCGAGCTCGATGCGCTGATCATCGACATGCCGCCCGGCACCGGCGACGTGCAGCTGACCATGGCGCAGCAGGTGCCGCTGGCCGGCGCCATCATCGTCTCCACGCCGCAGGATCTGGCCCTGATCGATGCCCGCAAGGGCCTCAACATGTTCCGCAAGGTCGACGTGCCGGTGCTCGGCATCATCGAGAACATGAGCTATTTCGTGTGCCCCAAGTGCGGCGAGCGCTCGGACATCTTCGGCCATGGCGGCGCGAAAGCCGAGGCCGAGAAGCTCGGCATCGCCTTCCTGGGCGGCGTGCCCCTGCATATGGACATCCGCGCCACCTCCGACGACGGCCGGCCGATCGTGGCGAGCAGCCCGGATAGCGTCCACGCCCAGATCTACCGTGACATCGCGGCGAAGGCCTGGGAGGAGCTGCAGGGCAGCAAGGGCGCGCGCATCGAGCCGCCCAAGCTGGAGGTGGTGGCCGGCGGCACAGAGCTGTCGGTTGCGTTCGCAGGCGGCAAGCCGTTCCTGCTGTCAGCCGAGATGCTGCGCGTGATGAGCCCGTCAGCCGAGGTGCAGGGCCATTCGCCGGACCAGCGCGTCACCGTCGCCCGCAAGCGCAAGGTCAAGATCAAGGAGCTGCGCCCGGTCGGCAACTACGCGGTGCGCATCGTGTTCGACGATGGCCACGACACGGGGCTGTACGCCTGGTCGTACCTGCAGATCCTCGACCGCGAACGCGACAAGCGCTGGGCCGAGTACCTGGCCTGCGCTCGCCCAGAAGGGCCTCGACCGGGGTTAGCCGAGCGCGAGGACCAGGCGCAGCGCCTGGTCCATGCCGGGAACCAGGTCATCCGGCACGCGCCCGATCTGGCTCTGCAGGACCCGCCGATCAACCGTGTAGATCTGGCTGAAGTTGGCAAAGGACGTCACTCGCAGCCCCGTCGATCGTGCGGGTAGGCGGATCACTGCCGGGTCCTTGGCGCGCACGGCACTGGTGGTCAAGAACGCGACGATCACGGTGTTGATCGCGCTCTCGTTGAAGTCATTGGCCGAGATGATGATCGCGGGCCTGCGATAGCCGGGCCCTGAACCCGATGGGTCGCCCATGGCCGCCCACCAGATTTGGCCCCGGCGCACGGGTCACTCCTTCCATTCCGCGCGCTTCATACCCTCGAGGGAAAGATGATCGAGGAAAGGATCGGGCTCGGGTGGGCTCTTCGCATAGGAGTCGTTGAGGCGACGCGTAACCTCATCGTCGCGGCGGCGCCGGAGAAATTCCTCCAGCGCCGTCTGAATGAGCTTGCTGCGGGAGAGGCCGAGATCCTTGGCGGCGGCCTCGGCCTCCTCGAACAGGGGGTCGGGTATGGAGATGGCTGTCTTCATACCGGAAGTATAACTTCAGGTTATACCTTCTGCAAGCCGCCCTTGGTGGCTGTCTTGCCTTTGCCTTTAGGTTTAGCCTTGGACTTGCCCTTCGCCTCGGACTTGGCTTTGGGCAGCTCGGCGTAGGCCTTGGCCTTCTTGCCCTTGTCATGCGCCTCCTCGATGGCCCGGTCGACCACCTGCTGGGCGTATGCCGGCAGCGCGAACGACGCCGACGTGGACGGCCGGAGTCCAGTAGCGCAGGCCGTCGATGCCGCGCTTCTTCTGGCGCTTGGCGAGGTCGTCGGCGTCGAGCTTGAGGAGGTGCTTGTCGTCGGTCGCCAGATTGAGCGCGAACGGTCCGCCGAAGTAGCAGGGCTGCGTGCACATGTAGGGCGCAACGCGCTTGAACAGCGAGGCGAACACGGCCGTGGTTCCGTGCAGGTGCTCGGGAAACAGGAAGGGCAGCCCGTTCTGGGTGACGAGGATGCCGCCGTCCTTCAGGGCGCGCTTGCAGTCGGTGAAGAACTCGCGCGTGTGCAGCACGGCGCTCGGCCCGATCGGCTCGGAGCTGTCGACGATGATGGCATCGAACCGCTCGTCGGTCTCGGCGACGTACTTCAGGCCGTCGGCGATGACGACATCGGCGCGCTTGTCGTCGAACACCTTGCCGGGGATGCCCGGATAGTGCTGCAGCGCCGTGTCGATCACGGTGCGGTCGATCTCGCACAGGGTGGCCTTGTCGACCGAGGGGTGCTTCAGCACCTCGCGCAGCACGCCGCCATCGCCGCCGCCGATCACCAGCACGCGCTTGGGCTTGTCCAGCGCCATCAGGGGCACGTGCGCCATCATCTCGTGATAGACGAACTCGTCCGAGGTGGTGAGCTGGCACACGCCGTCCAGCATCAGCACGGTGCCCCAGGTCGGGTTCTCGAAAATCACCAGGTGCTGGTGCTCGGTCTTCACCTCGTGCAGCACGCGGCTCGCCTCGAGGCGGACGCGCCAGTGCGGGTGGAAGGTCTCTTCGATCCAGTCGGTCATGCTCAGCCTCCAGCACACGTGATTGCAAACAGACAGCGCGCGCCGTCCGCAATGGACGGCACGCGCTCGCTGCAGATGAGATGCAGGGCTTTAGGCGGCTTTCTTCGCCTTGGCCTCTCGCACCCGCACCGGCGCCTTCTTGGCGGAACCGATGGCCCAGGACCGCTCGTCCAGGGTATGGGCACGAAGCAACTCTTTCACGACCACCCGGTCGGGTCCGAAGGCGGCCTGCAGCACATCGACGGTCAGATGCGGCTTAGCTTCGCCGCACATGAAGACGTCGAGCGCGGCGTAGCCGACCTCGGGCCAACTGTGGATGCTGATATGGCTCTCCGATAGCACCGCAACGCCGGACACACCGCCGTTGGGGGTGAAGTGATGCAGATGGATATGCAGGAGCGTAGCCCCGGCGACATCCACACACCGCTTCAGCGTCTCTCGTATGTGCTTGAGATCATCAAGCCGCTTGGCGCCAAACAAGTCTATGAGCAGATGCGTTCCGGCGAACCGGACCCCATCGCGCTCGATGAAGTAGTCTTTCCTGTCGTCGTGCGCGCCTAGCGCGGCTTGACCATGATCTTCCTTTTGGGCGGTGCTTGAACGGGTCAAGTCCATCCCCAATTGGAAGAGGGAATCGGTGTAGGCCATTAGGACCTCCCCCTCCAACCAGTAGACAGCCAACCCGCCGCCTCTCAACTCGGCATGAGATAGAGAGACGAACGGAGACGGGTCATATGATGGCAATCGCCCCCCCGTGCAAGAGAAAATGTCCCCTGTGACGAATTTTTTTGAACTTGGTTTCTAGCGCGATTTCTCAACGACGGTTTGAGATGGCCGTCAGTCTTTCTTGAGAAGCTTTTCGAGCAGCTCGCGCGGCTTCACCTTCTGCTGTCCGTCGCCGCCGCCGAGCAGACCGCGGATGGCGTCCTGAACGTCCTGCGATTTTAGGTTTTTGCCGATCTGCTTGATCGCCTGGCCGGCCTGCTCCGAGCCCAGCACGCCCTTCAGATCCGGTGTGAAGGTGGGTTTTTCCCAGGCTCCCTCGACGCGGATGGGCACCTCCAATCCGGCGAGGCTGACAACGCTGCCTTCACCGGTCTGGCTCGCCGCGATCTTCGGGCGCACCGTGTAGTCGACCTGGCGCAGCGCGAGATTGGCGGAGCCCGAGCCGCTCACGAGCAGATGCGGGCTGGTCAGCTTGAGATCCTGGTTCTGGGCAACGCCGTTGGCGACCACGAACGAGCCGCCGAACTCGCTGAAGGGCGTCTTGTCCTTCGGATTGGTGCGCAGCTCGGAGAAGCGCGCCTTCTCGAGGTTGGCGAGCAGCCGGCCGATGTCCAGGCCGATGATGGCGCCCTCGGTGACGGACAGGTCCACCTTGCCGCGCAGCGTCTCGACGATCTGCCGCTCGGAGCTGCCCTGCCCGGCGAGCGAGAGGGCGATCGTGCCGCGTCCGTCGAGCCAGGCAAACTCCAAGGCGTCGCTCAGCAGCGGCAGCACGGACACGCCGTCCAGGGTCAGGTTGGTCGTCGTGGCGGCCGTCTGCGCCCGGCCGTCGAGGGTGAGCACGCCGCGGGCGCGGCCCGAGTAGAGTTGCACGTCCTCCAGCGTCACCTTCGCCACGCGATCTTGGAGCGCCAAGTTGAGCCGGCTGCGGCCGGTCGTGACGTTCTTGTAGACGAGCCGATCGACGGACAGGGCGAGATCCGCATCGGCGAGCCCGAGCGGCGCCAGGTCGATGATGTCGTCGCTCCAGCCCTTGGCCGACCGCTTGGCGGAGTCTTGCACCTGCGGGGTCTGGCCGGGCTCGCTGCCTTTGCCCTGCAGCAGATCAGCGATCGGGTCGGCAGTCGTACCGCCGCTGGCGGGCTGGGATGAGCGCGGCCGGACCAGCAGGCGCCGGAAGTCGAGCTCGGACAGCTGCAGCTGGCCGCTGACATGCGGTCTGGGCCCGCCCGTTGCGACCGTGATAGCGCCCGTCAGCGAGCGGTCGCCCAGCGTCGCGGACAGGTCGTTCAGTGCGATGCGACGGTCGGCTGCCGCAACGCGGGCCGACACCGCCAGCGCGCCCGTTTCGGGCGCCGTGACGCGCTGCTTGCCAAGCCACCGCACCAGCTCGGCCCAAGATGCGGCCCGCAGGTTGAGGGCGCCGTCGGCTTCGAGGCTGCTGCCAAGCGCGACGCTGCCGTCGTAGGTGGCCTCGAACGGCCGGCCCGTGACGCGCAGGGAAACCTTGGCCGGGTCCTGCCCCTGGAGTGACGCAACCTTCGCTTCGAAGCCGATCTTCTCGCCCGTCCAGTTCAACCCGCCGTTGGCTACGATGCCGTTGCCTGCATCGTCGGCGGTCAGATCCATATCCAACCCGGATACTTCCTGCGAGGTCCCGGAGCGCTCGTCGAGATAGCGCACCGTTGCGTCGGCGATCTGCAGGTTGGAGGCGGGCAGCAGGCCCGCGCGGCTTCGTTCGCTGCTTGGCAGCCGCATGTCGGGAGCTGCATCGTTGGCTCTTGTGCCGGCCTGGGCGAGGCGAGTGGGCCGATCCTGCCAGGCCGCAAAGTCCCAGCTGCGGCGTCCCTGCGCATCGACGCGCAGCTCGATCACCGGAGCCTCGATGCGCACCCGCCGTGCGGTGACGCGCCCCGACAGCAGCGACCACACCGGCAGCTCGACCTGCAGCCTGCGCGCCGCCAGCAAGGGTGGGCCGCCCATGTCGGCAGGCGCCGCCAGGGAGACCTCGGAGAAGGCAACGCCGAACCGCGGGAAGTAGGTGAGCTTGGTCGGCCCGGCGACCACCAGGTCGCGACCGGTGCGTGCCTTGACCAGCTCGACGGCCCGGTCGCGAATGAGATCAACTGGTGCGGCAACCAGCAGGAACGTCACGGCGCCGGCCAGGACACAGCCGACGCCGAGCACCGCATAGCCTACGGTCGCCAGCCAGCGCGGCTGGCGGCGGGGCGGTGGGGCGCGCGGTACCCGCACGGGGATTGGACGGCCGTTTGCGTCGATCGGCCTGTTTGGCGCGGCCTGGCGCAGGCCAGCGTCGCTCTGTGTCGGCAGTGTGGGATCGGTCATCGCGTCGACGTCGGCGCCCGCAGCCTGTGCGAGGCGCTCCTTATGTCCATGGCTGAGGCCGGCTGGGCGCAACCTTGCCGCAAATTATGTCACGGGCGGGTCAGGGAAAAATCGGCCATGTGGCAGTTTTCCACGTCGGCGTTACCAGGCCCCGACGCAGCCGGGCCTGCATGCTTGAACCCTTGGGCCGGGCGTGCGACACAGCGCCCGCCATGATACCGCGCTTCGACCAAGCCAATCGCTCCTACCTCCAGTACGTCCAGCGCCTGCGCAAGTACACGCTGCGGCTCGGACTCGGGGTGGGGGTCGGCGTCCTGCTGTTTACCAATTCCGTCTGGCTCACCGAGGCGCCGGCCCTGCATGACCTGATCGCTCGGGTCGGCATCGTGCTGATCCTGATCTGCATCGCCGGCCGCACCTGGTGCACGCTGTACATCGGCGGCCTGAAGAAGACGCAGCTCGTCACCCAGGGACCGTACTCGCTGGTCCGCAACCCGCTTTACGTGTTCACCATCATCGGCGTGGCGGGAGTCGGTGCGCAGGCGGGCAGCTTCACCATGCCCGTGGCGCTGGCTGCGCTGGTGGCGATCGTGTTCTATGCGGTCGCCTTGCAGGAGCAGGCGTTCCTGGCCGAAACCTTCGGCAGCGAGTATCGCGCCTATGCCGAGCGCGTGCCTCTGTTCTTCCCGCGCTTCTCGACCTGGCAGGAAGCCGACCAGCTGGTGGTCAGGCCGGAGCTGGTGCGCCGCACGTTCATGGACGCTTCCCTTTTCCTGCTCGCCGTTCCGTTCAACGACCTGATCAAGTGGCTGCAGGATCACGACTGGCTGCGCGTGCTCGCGCACCTGCCGTGAGGCGACAAGCCGGTGGCGCGGCTGCGCCGGGCACCCTATTGTTCTCGCGGTCGGAAGTATTCGGGAGCCTTGCATGCTCGCCGCGCGTTTGCTGTCGTCCGTTCTGGCTGCCCTTTCAATAGCCATGTGGAGCGCTGGCGGCCAGCGCGCAGATCGCCGATCGCTGCCTCGCCGTCTCGCAGGCCCCGCGCCTGGTCCAGCCCGTCGCGCTGAAGAAATCGGAAGTGCGCCTGACGTTCGTCGGGCATTCGACCTGGGTGATCGAGAGCGCGGCCGGCGCGACCATCGCCACCGACTACAATGACTACGTGCGGCCGCAGATCGTGCCCGACATCGCCACCATGAACCGGGCGCACACCACCCACTATTCCAATTTCCCGGACCCCAACATCAAGCACGTGCTGAAGGGCTGGAGCACCGACGGCGCTAGCCCGGTGAAGCACGACCTCACCTACAGCGACGTGCGCGTGCGCAACGTGGTGACCAACATCCGCGACTGGTCCGGCGGCGCGATTCCGTACGGCAACTCCATCTTCGTGTTCGAGATCGCCGGCCTGTGCATCGGCCACCTCGGCCACTTGCACCACACGCTGACCGAGCAGCAGATCGGCCAGATCGGTCAGCTGGACGTGGTGCTGGTGCCCGTCGACGGCAGCTACACCATGGACGTGGCCGGCATGGTCGAGGTGCTGCGGAGCTTGCGCGCCCGCCTGATCCTGCCCATGCACTACTTCAATCCCTACACGCTGGAGCGCTTCGTCGAGCGCATCCGCGGCGACTTCCCCGTCGAGATGTCCGAGACGGCCAGCATCGTCGTCTCGCAGGCGACGCTGCCGCCCGAGCCGAAGGTGCTCGTGCTGCCGGGGAATTGATCCTTTCTCCCGGGGAGGGCTGGTGAGAGGGACCCACGCGAGTATGCTGCCCTCGCCCTGACGTCGCCATTCCGGGATGACAACCTAACCATACCGCGCCTTGAACTCGCGCTCGGCTTCCTCCTGCCAGCCGCGCGCCGCCGCCTCGTACTCGGGGCCGTCCCAGCCGCGGTGCTCGCCGCGCGCGTAGCAGAGCGCATTGTGGTGATAGAGCATTGCGTTGATGCGGTTGGCGACGAAGTTGTTGCGCGTGCGCACCACCTTGGCGGGCGTGCCCATCACGATCGAGTTGGGCGGCACGATCATGCCGTCGGGGACAAACGCGTGGCCGCCGACGATGGAATTCTCGCCGATCACCGCGCCCTCCATGATGGTGGCGCCGATGGCGATCAGGCAGTGATCGCCGATGGTGCAGCCGTGCAGCACGACGCGATGCGTGATCGAGCAGTAGTCGCCGACGATGGTGGGGGCGTGGTAGCCGACGTGCACCATCACGTGGTCCTGCAGATTGGTGAACCGGCCGATGCGCACCTCGTGGCTCTCGGCGCGGATCACGCTGCACGGCCACAGGCTGGAGCCGGTGCCGATCTCGACCTTGCCGTAAACCTGTGCGGCGGGATCGATGTAGGCAGCGCCTGGATACCGCTGCGGCAAATCCGTGTTCATTTGTTGTTCCCGGCTGTGCGCAACCCTGCTCGCGCCTGGCTGGCATCTTGACATGAGCGGTCGGAGGGAGCGAAGGCTCTCGACGCAGCACAGCCGGCGAGACGAGCATCCATGTCCAACTACAATGCCAACCGCAAGCGACTGATCGAGATCGTCAAGGCGCGGTCGTTCTCGACCGGCGCGGAGATCAAGCTGGTGTCGGGCCGCTCCTCCAATTTCTACTTCAACATGAAGCCCACCATGCTCGATGCGGAGGGCGCCTACCTGATCGCCACGCTGGTGCTGGACAGCATCAAGGGCGAGGACGTGGACCTGGTCGGCGGGCTGGAGATGGGCGCGGTGCCGCTGGCCACCGCCGTCGCCGTGATGAGCCAAACCCTGGGCTGGCCGCTGCAGGCGTTCTTCGTGCGCAAGCAGGCCAAGGAGCACGGCGCCAAGAAGCTGGTCGAAGGACTGGCGCCCCACGAGAGCCTGCAGGGCAAGCGCGTCGTCATCCTGGAGGACGTCACCACCACCGGCGGCTCGTCCATGAAGGCCATCGAGGCCGTCCAGGCCGAGGGAGCCAGCGTCGTGCGGGTCATCACGATCGTCGACCGGCTGGAGGGCGCGGCCGACAGTTTCAAGGCGGCCGGCATCCCGTTCTCGGCCGTGCTGACGGTCGACGACTTCCGCTGAGCGCCGACCGAGCCCGCGCTTATTCCGCGGCCTGCCGCAGGCCGGGCGCGGCGGCCTTCACGTCCGCGTCGACGTGGACCGCGAACTTCTCGAAGTTCTTGTTGAACATCTCGACCAGGGCGCGGGCCTGCGCGTCGTAGGCGGCCTTGTCGCTCCAGGTATCGCGCGGGTTGAGGATCGCCGGATCGACGCCAGCCAGCGCGGTCGGCACCTGGAAGCCGAACACCGGATCGGTGCGCATCGGCTGCGACTTGAGCGCACCCGACAGGGCCGCATCGAGCAGCGCGCGCGTCGCCTTGATCGGCATGCGCCGGCCGGTGCCGTACTTGCCGCCGGTCCAGCCGGTGTTGACCAGCCAGCAGTCGACCTTGTGCTTGGCGATCAGCTCGCGCAGCAGGTTGCCGTACACGCTCGGATGACGCGGCATGAAGGGTGCGCCGAAGCAGGTCGAGAAGGTCGCCTGCGGCTCGTTGCCCATGCCCTTCTCGGTGCCGGCGACCTTGGCGGTGTAGCCGGACAGGAAGTGATACATGGCCTGGCTCGGCGACAGCTTGGCGATCGGCGGCAGGATGCCGAAGGCGTCGGCGGTCAGCATGACGATGTTCTTGGGATGGCCCGCGGTGCCGGTCTTGCTGGCGTTGGAGATGAAGTCCAGCGGATAGGCGGAGCGCGTATTCTCGGTCAGGCGGCCATCGTCGAAGTCGGGCACGCGTGAGCCGGGCTTGAGGATGACGTTCTCGAGAACGGTGCCGAAACGGTTGGAGGCGTCCCAGATCTCGGGCTCGGCTTCCTTGGAGAGGCGGATGGTCTTGGCGTAGCAGCCGCCCTCGAAATTGTAGATCCCGCTCTGCGACCAGCCGTGCTCGTCGTCGCCGAGCAGGATGCGTTTGGGGTCGGCCGACAGCGTCGTCTTGCCGGTGCCCGACAGGCCGAAGAATACGGCGGCGTCGCCCCCGGTGCCGACGTTGGCGGAGCAGTGCATGGGCATGACGCCGGTCTCGGGCATCACGTAGTTGAGGTAGGTGAAGACCGACTTCTTGGTCTCGCCCGCGTAGGACGTGCCGCCGATCAGAACCAGGCGCTTGGCAAAGTTGCAGGCGATCACCGTCTCGGAGCGCACGCCGTGCCGCTTGGGGTCGGCGCGGAAGCTCGGCAGGTTGACGACGGTGAACTGCGGATTGAACCCGGCCAGCTCGCTGGCCTCCGGCCGACGCAGCAGATGGCGAATGAACAGCGCGTGCCAGGCGAACTCGACAAAGATGCGCGCATTCAGCCGCTGCGCAGGGTCGGCGCCGGCGAACAGGTCCTGCACGAACAGCTCGCGCGACTTGGCGTGCTCGCGGAAGTCCGACAGCAGCAGGTCGAACTGCTCAGGCGTCATCGACTTGTTGTTGTCCCACCAGACCGCCTTCTCGGTGGCGGCATCGCGCACGACGTACTTGTCCTGCGCGGAACGGCCGGTGTGCGCGCCGGTCTCGACGGCAAGGGCGCCGCAAGCCGCGAACTGACCTTCAGCTTTGCGGATAGCCAGCTCGATCAGCTCCACCTGCCCGGTGTTGTGTTTGATCGTCGCCGAGGAGTTCAGTGGAAACAGCTCAATCGTCATCTGCGAACCGCCGCCTTCGTAACATGGGGATTTCAGCTGACCAGACTTGGCCGGTGCAGCTGGGATTGTTTTGTGCCGCCGAGATAAAGCGGAAAAGCAACCTTACACTTCTCCAATCCGCTCTGCATCACAGCTCACGAGTTTTGTACCCTTCACGGTTTAGGCAAACGCGCCGCCCGCGCAATCTGCAGCATCGCCGCAGCCAAGCTGAAGTCTTCATGAAGACTGATGCACAACGTTGAACTACGACGCCCGGTTGCTGGTCAGGCGGTCTGACCAATACGCGAGCGCGCTTCCTTGACGAGCGCGACCAACGCCGCGCGTGCTTCGCCCGGCGAATGCACCGGCGCCGGAAAATCGATGCGGGCCGCATTGGTGCGATGCAGCAAATCGCATCCGCCGGGATCGATGCCGACCATGCGCCATTCGCCGGCAGCGCAACCGGCAAGCTGGGTTGCGTACAAAGCGACGGCGTCGGCATGATCCTCGTTCATGTGCGCGACGATGTCCGCCTCCGCATTGATCAGCGCATCCGCGCCATCGACCGGCGTGATGAGGGCGGGAGCATCCAAGCCGACGATGCGGCCGAAGCCGCCGATGAAATGTGCCTTGGAAATAGTCAGCGCGTAGGCTGAGAAATCAGGAAACGCCGAATAACCCTGGGCGGAAGCATGCCGCGCCAGGAAGCGCCGCAAGGCCGTCGGGCTGGTCGTGGGGCGCACCTCTCCGGAGACGGTCACGCGCCCGCCGGCCAAGGGATCGCCAAGACCATCCGTGCCATCGAACAGGATGGCTGCGCGGGCGTCAGCCTCAAGGTTACGGGTATGCTGGGCCAGACGGGAGATCAGCAGGATCGGCGAGCCGTCCGGCTCGGTTGCTACCAGAACGAGAGAAGGGTATGGATGCCCGGTATCACGGTCCAGGGTAGCCAGGGACGCCTTCAGCGCCGTGCGGACAAGCCGCCGGGCAGCCGTGCCAGGGTCGATCTGCGAGGCCAGCGGCACCTGGGCCTCGGGTTTGGCAGCCATGCTCATGTCCCCCTCGGCGTGTGTCCACCGGATTGCGAGGTTGTTATTATCGAGTAACAATATGCCCTAATCCAACAGACTTGCCACAATTTACGCAAGGCGGAGCCATAAAGCGCGTCTCCGCGGCTACGCTCGAGGATGCCAAGGTCATGAAAGAAAAGAGTTCGATTGCACTTGTCGACGACGAGCGGAACATCCTCACATCGCTCGGCATGGCGCTCGAAGCCGAAGGCTACAAGGTCCGCACCTACAGCGACGGGGCCTCGGCCCTGGAGGCGCTGACGGAGGAGCCGGTCGACCTCGCCATCCTCGACATCAAGATGCCGCGCATGGACGGCATGGAGCTGCTGCGTCGCCTGCGTCAGCTGACCGACATGCCGGTGATCTTCCTGACCTCCAAGGACGAAGAGATCGACGAGCTGTTCGGCCTCAAGATGGGCGCCGACGACTACATCGCCAAGCCGTTCTCGCAGCGTCTGGTGGTCGAGCGCGTCAAGGCCGTGCTGCGGCGCTTCCAGCCCAAGGAGCCGGGCAGCGCGGCGGCGGAAGCAGCGCGCGTGCTGGAACGCGGCAAGCTGCGCCTCGATCCCGAGCGGCACACCTGCCACTGGGACAACCATCCGGTGATGCTGACCGTCACCGAGTTCCTCATCCTGCAGGCGCTAGCCACGCGGCCCGGCGTGGTCAAGACGCGCGATGCGCTGATGGATGCCGCCTACGACGATCAGGTGTACGTCGACGACCGCACCATCGACAGCCACATCAAGCGGCTGCGCAAGAAGTTCAAGCAGGCCGATGACAACTTCGACGTGATCGAGACGCTCTACGGCGTTGGCTATCGCTTCAAGGAGGCGTGAGCGCCGAGGGCAAGGTATGGCGATCCAGACGGGCGGGTCACGATTTGGGGCGGGGATCGGTGACGGGCTGAGGGCGATCAAATCCGCCCTGCGCAGCTTCAACCAGCGTACCGGCTTCTACGAGTTTCTCACACACGGCCCGCTGATCCGGCTGGTCACCCGCACGCTGTTGCGGCGCATCGTGTTCGCCAACGTGATCGGCCTGGCGACCCTGCTGGGCGGCATCTTCTACCTGAGCCAGTCGCACGTCTGGCTGATCGAGGCCAAGCGCGAGAGCCTGCAGGCGCAGGGCGAGATCATCGCCGCGGCCATCGCCGCCAATGCCTCCATCGAGACCGGGCGCATCATCCTCGATCCGGAGAAGCTGCCCGAGGCGGAGGGACCGCGCGCGCCGTTCCGCGACGACGGCTTCTCGGCACTGCAACTGTCGCTGGCGCCGGAGCGCGTCACGCCGATCCTGCGCCGCCTGGTGCCGCAGGCCGATACGCGCGCCCGCGTCTACGCCCAGGACGGCACGCTGATTACCGACACGACGCAGATCCTGGGCCGCGGCCAGCTCTCGCGGCCGGCGGGAGAGCAGGAAGGCCGGGGCGCCAAGATCAAGAACCCCTGGGTGCGCTTCCTGACCTGGCTGATGCGCGGCGAGCTGCCGATCTATCGCGAGATCGGCGCCGCCAACGGCACGGCCTATCCCGAGGTGCGCCTGGCGCTGAACGGCTCGGTGACGCCGATGCTGCTCGTCACCGACAAGGGCGAGCAGATCGTGTCCGTGGCCGTGCCGATCCAGTACCGCAAGGCCGTGCAGGGCGTGCTGCTGCTGTCGACCCGCCCCGGCGAGATCGACGAGATCCTGGCGGAGGAGCGCAACAGCATCCTCGGCCTGGCGCTGGTCGCCCTGGCGGCGACGCTGCTCGCCTCGTTCCTGCTGGCACGCACCATCGCCGGGCCGATGCGCCGCCTGTCGGAAGCGGCCGAGAACGTCAGCTTCAACATCAACGCGCGGCGCGAGCTGCCAGAGTTTGCCCGCCGCGCCGACGAGGTGGGGCAGATGGCCACCTCGTTCCACGAGATGACGCAGTCGCTGTACCGGCGCATCGAGGCGAGCGAGCGGTTCGCGCAGGACGTCGCCCATGAGCTGAAGAACCCGCTGACGGCAGCGCGCTCCACCGCCGAGGCCCTGGCCTATGCCAAGACGCCGGCGATGCAGCAGGAGCTGGTGCGCCAGATCCAGGAAGAGCTTAAGCGCCTCAACAAGCTGATCACCGATGTGTCCAACGCCTCGCGGCTCGACGCGGAGCTCGCCTTCGAGGAGACCGAGCCGGTCAACCTGCTGAATGTGCTCGACGCCGTATTCCAGGTGTTCGACGACATCCTGAGCACCGACACGCGCAGGGTCGTGATGGAGGTGGAGGAGGTGCCGGGCAACCCCGACGCGTTCGTGGTGCGCGGCCACGAGGCGCGGCTCGGCCGCGTACTCACCAACCTGGTCGACAACGCCATCTCGTTCTCTCCCGAGCTTGGCGTGGTGAAGGTGGTGGCGCGCCGCGTCGGGACCGAGATCGAGCTGGTGGTCGACGACGACGGCCCGGGCATCCCCTCCGACAAGCTCGAGGACGTGTTCAAGCGCTTCTATTCGGATCGGCCGCAGACGGACAGCACGGTCGGCAAAAACTCGGGCCTGGGCCTGAGCATCTCGCGCGAGATCGTGCAGGCCTACGGCGGACGCATCTGGGCGGTCAATCGCATGACCGCGCCGGGAGCCGAGGCTTTCGCGCTCGACGAGCAGGTCGAGCTGCGCGACCGGCGCGCTGCCGGTGTGGCCGGCACCAGGTTCACGGTGCGGCTGCCGGCGGCGGATGCCACGCCATCCAGAGGAGCGCCGTCGCTTGCCCGACGCAGCTGAACTCGTGCATGGCACCTGCGTGGCGCTCGGCCGCTCGGCTGCCCTGCTGCGCGGGCCCTCGGGGTCGGGCAAGTCGGACCTGGCGCTACGCTTCCTCTTCCTCGCCCGCCGCGGCCCGGCAGCCCTCGAGCCGCCGACGCTGGTCGCCGACGATCAGGTGCGGATACGCCGGGAGGGCGACCGCCTGCTGGTCGAGGCGCCGGCAACCCTGCGCGGCAAGCTGGAGGTACGCGGCCTCGGCATCGTCGAGATGAAGTCCACCGCGGAAGCAGAGCTGGTGCTGGTGGCCGACCTGGTGGCCGCCGGCGAGGTGGAACGCATGCCCGACGCCGGCGCCATGGGAGAGCCTGCTCGGGGTCGATGTGGCCGCCATCCGGCTCGTGGCGGCGGAGCCGTCGGCCCCCATCAAGCTGGCGCTGGCCCTGGCAAGGGCCCGAAAAACCTAACCAAATAGTCATTGAGCAATCCGTTCGCTTTCCCCTTGCCTGACGTTGGGGCCTGAACCATCATGCGCCGCCTCGGGCATGCCATTGTCGCGTGTGAGCGAACGCTGACCGGCGCCCCCCGCAAAAGGGATGCAGATCGACACATGATTGGCGTCGTGATTGTCGCTCATGGTGGCCTTGCCGGGGAATTTCGGGCGGCACTTGAGCATGTGGTCGGTCGCCAGGAGCGGCTGGAGGATTTCTCGATCGGCCCGGAGGACGACGTCGAGCAGCGACGCGTGGAGCTGATCGAGGCCGTCCGGCGCGTCGATGGCGGCCGCGGCGTGGTGGTGCTCACCGACATGTTCGGCGGAACGCCCTCCAACCTTGCCATCTCGGTGATGGGCGAGACCGGCGCCGAGGTGCTGGCCGGCATCAACCTGCCGATGCTGATCAAGCTGGCCAGCGTGCGCGGCGAGGCGACGCTGGGCGATGCCGTGAAGGCGGCCAAGGAGGCCGGCAGGAAGTACATCAGCATTGCCAGTCAGGTGCTGTCGGGCGAGGCCTGACCGGAGCCGATGGCAGGGCAGGGCCAACTCCCGTGTTGAATCGCGACAAGCCGACCGCTGCCGTCACGATCTGCAACCGCAAGGGCCTGCATGCGCGGGCCTCGGCCAAGTTCGTCAAGTGCGCGGAGACCTTCCAGGCGACGATACGCGTGACCCGCGACGGGCAGACCGTCGGCGGCACCTCCATCATGGGCCTGATGATGCTGGCGGCCGGCCCCGGCGTCGTCATCCACCTGGAAGCGGAGGGTCCGCAGGCGACCGAGGCCATCGAGGCGCTGGTCGCCCTGGTGGAAGATGGCTTCGGCGAAGAGAACTAGCCGAGCCGCCCCCCGCCGGGCACCCCTGGGCTTCTCCGCAATGACCGCCGCTACAGCCAGCCGCGCCGCTTGAACCAGAGGTAGGGCAGAATCGCGGACATGATCATGAACCCGATGGCCATCGGATAGCCGAACGCCCATTTCAGCTCCGGGATGGTATCGAAGTTCATGCCGTAGATGGATGCCACCAGCGTGGGCGGCAGGAAGATCACGGCCGCGACCGAGAAGATCTTGATGATCTGGTTCTGCTCGAGGTTGATCAGCCCGAGCGTGGCGTCGAGCAGGAAATTGATCTTCTGCGACAGGAACGTCGACTGATCGCTGAGGGCGACCACGTCGCGATGCAGCGTCTTGGCGCGCGCCTTGGCGGCCTTCTTGTCGGCGACCTCCATGGTCGAATGGTAGGTGAGCAGCCGGTTGATGCTGACCAGGCTCTCGCGCAGCTTGGTCAAGAGATCGCCGTTGCGCCCGATCTGCTCCAGCGTGGCGCGCAGGTCGCGCGTCGCCGTGGTGGATGCTGTTTGTCGCGCCTTGGTGCGGAACACATCGCGCGACACACCGTCGATCTCGGCGCCTACGCGCTCCAGGGCGTCGGCCATGCGGTCGGTCAGCGCCTCGATCAGGCTGAGCATGATCTGCTCGCCGCTCGCGCAGGCGACGCCGTTGGCCTTCTGCGCACGCGCGGCGAACGACAGGAAGGCCTTGGGCTCCAAATGGCGCAGGGTCGCCAGCATCGGTCCCTTGAGCACGAACGTGACGGGCGTGTGCACCGGCTCGTCGCTGTCGATGTTGACCAGCGCCGTGATGGTCATGAACTCGGCGCCGGCCTCGCTGTAGAGACGGGCGGAGACCTCGATCTCCTGCATCTCCTCGCGCGTCGGCAGCGAGACGCCGAGCGTCTGCTCGACGAGGCGATCCTCCTCGGCCGTGGGGCTGAGGAGGTCGAGCCAGACCGCGCCGTCACCGGGCGGCGCGGGAGGCGTGCCGTTGCTGGCTACGAGGCGGTCGCCGGCGTGACGGTAGATGCGCAGCATGTTGGGCTCCGTGCAAGGTTGGCCGTCGGTGCGGCCAACGCGAGCCCGACAAGGTCAGGCCAACGCCACCGCGCGCGACGGCATGCAAGATCGACCGGTACTGTCGCTGTTCATTGGGTTGTGTCCTGACGGGACGTGAGACACCGCTGGTGGCCGCACGTCTGCCGGAGACATAATGCTGCGGATCGCGAAAGCCAAGCCGCAATGTGTCGGGCGCAAACGAAAGGGCGCCCTTTTGGGGGGCGCCCTCCGTCCTGCGTCCGCCCCGTCCTAATTCGTGAGGCGCAAAGTCGAGATCTTCAGCGCGATGTCACGGAAGGCAGCCTTCAGCGCATCGTCGGTCGTCGCGTCGTAGTAGTGGTCCCTGTCGGTCGCGCAGTTCTGCAGGAACGTCTTGGAGGCCGAACTGACCTGGAAGCCCACGGTGAACACTTCGATCTTTGCTTCATTGCCCGAGCCGAGCGGCGTCTTCACCGCCGAGCACAAGCTGGTGGCCTGGGCGAGCGACTTGCCGTTCTCCGAGTTGCAGTTGATGTCCGGGCTCTGGTCCGAATTCTTGGCCTCCACACCCTTGCAGTAGTTGATGTTGTAGTCGCCGTCCGTCATCAGCACGGCGATCTTGCGCAGCTTCGGGGCGCCCTTGGCGTTCTTGGTGGTGAGGTCGCTGTAAGCCCCGGCCGGCTTTGCGCTCGGGAAAGCCTGGGCCAGAACGGTGTTCCACTTCGGCGACAGGAGATACCACGCCCAGGCCGTGCCGAGATGGCCTGCCGTCGAGCCGGCCGTCGTCAACTTGTCGATGCGGCGTTTGAGGGTCTCCTTGTCGGCGGTCAGCGGATACACCGAGTTGACCTCGTCGTCGGTAAAGTTGCCGACGCCGCAGGACGTATCGGTATTGGTGCCGAAATAGCCCTTGCCGACGTAGGTTGCCGTCGAGGTGGGGGCGGTGTCGGTGTACTTGTCGTTGCCGATCCGCTCCGTCACGCACTTGGACGAGATTACCCAGGTGGGGTGTGCCGCTGCTCACGTTGGGATATTTGAGGTTCTGCTTGGTGGGCTGCACCGACGTGTTGCTCATGTCGCTGCTGGTGAGAGTTTGCGTGCCCGAGGTCACGGTCCCGCGCACCAGCGGCGCCAGCGTCTTGCCGACATTCACAGCCTCGGCGAACGGAGCCAGGGCGATCCTGGACGTGTACTGGCTCTGATCGTTCCAGATGACGATGTCGACGAGGTCCTTGGCGGCATCCTTGGCGGCATCGATCTTGGAGCAGGGGCTGCACATCGAGCCCGTGACATCGAGCATCATCGACACTTCGACGTTGCTGCCGCCGTCGCCGCCCGCCTTGAGCTCGGCGGTGGACGTGGTGGTCATCTTCACGCAGTTGAAGTAGCTGCCGTTGCAGACGGTCGGCGCGCCGGATTGCGCATCCTTCTTGATGATGAAGTCGAGTGCGCCGAGAAACGGCGTGCGCACCCAGGAGGTCGCCGTCACCGTGAAGGCGGTCTCGGCGGAGTTGGGGGAGAACTGCAGCGTGGAGCTGACGACGTTCTTGGGCTTGGCCTGGTTGAAGTAGGCCGTGGCCGCGGCGGATGCCTTGTTGATGGGGTCGTTCGGCTCGACCTGCGCTGCCCGGCCGGCGGCCAAGGCAGCAGCATCGAGCGCGCCCTGCGTCGAGGAGTTGACGGAGTAGACGCGCCCGAAATCGACGGCGAGCCCGATCATGGCGGCCATCGGGATCAGCATCAGGCCGAAGATCATGGCGACGGCGCCGGAGCGGTCGCGGGCGAACCTGCTCGCCAGCGCAGCCAGGCGCGCGCTGGCCCGCGACGGCCAGGACGCCGACCCGTTACGAATTCCCGCAGGCTTTGCGGTGCGTGTGCATGTGGCCGACATGAGGAGAACTCTCCTTTGCGGAATTACTCAGCTTGGCGCCACGCTAGGGAGCATTCGTTGCCCGCGCGTAAATAATATCGATTAATAAAATTATATTTGTATTCTATTTTATGTTTGTTTTATGCAAATTTGCATAAAATGAGAATGGCCAAAGAAACTCTTGATATACCAATGCTGGGTGGGCTCGGCCCTCGGCGGCAGGGCCCTGAGCGACTGGGCCTGAGCTACTCTGGCGTTGACTTTGTTCTTGCTATGTTCTGATGTCGGGCATGACCTGCCGGACGCTGCTGGAACTCGCCCACATCCGTTGCTCGATCCTCGTCGTGTGCCGCCAGTGCCGCCACGAAGGCCTGGTTTTCCCGGTCAACATCGGGCCGAGGTTCGGCTGGGAGCTGACCCTGGCCGATCTGCCGAGGCGCCTGCGCTGCTCCGAGTGCGGCGGCCGGGACGTCACCGTGTACGAGGCGAACCGATGAAGCCGAGGCTGGTGGTCGCGCAGGTGACATAACGAGTTCTTTATATCTTTATTGCGCTTCCGCCCGCTTGCCGGTATGAAGGGCACACATGCATTCGGGTGCGGTTTCGGCAGCAGGTCGCAAGAAGACGGCTGCCATGCACGCGCTGGGGAAAAATCAACCACCACAGCAGGATAGCGCTCATGACGCGACGCGACGACTACGTAGTGAAGGACATCGGCCTGGCCGACTGGGGCCGCAAGGAAATCTCCATCGCCGAGACCGAGATGCCGGGCCTGATGGCGACGCGCCAGGAGTTCGGCAAGTCGCAGCCGCTGAAGGGCGCCCGCATCGCCGGCTCGCTGCACATGACCATCCAGACGGCCGTGCTGATCGAGACGCTGACGGCACTCGGCGCCGACGTGCGCTGGGTCTCGTGCAACATCTACTCGACGCAGGACCACGCCGCCGCCGCCATCGCCGCTGCCGGCACCCCCGTGTTCGCCATCAAGGGCGAGAGCCTGAAGGACTACTGGGACTACACGCTGCGCCTGTTCGAGTGGGGCGATGGCGGCATGCCCAACATGATCCTGGACGACGGCGGTGACGCCACCCTGTTCGTGCACCTGGGCGTGCGCGCCGAGGGCGGCGATACCAAGTTCCTCGACAAGGCCGGCTCCGAGGAAGAGGAGATCCTGTTCGCGCTGATCAAGAAGACGCTGAAGGACAAGCCCAAGGGCTGGTTCGGCGAGCTGGGCCGCGCCATCAAGGGCGTGTCGGAGGAGACCACCACGGGCGTGCATCGCCTCTACGAGATGCAGAAGAAGGGCACGCTGCTGTGGCCCGCCATCAACGTCAACGACAGCGTCACCAAGTCGAAGTTCGACAACCTGTACGGCTGCCGTGAGTTGCTGGTGGACGGCATCCGCCGCGGCACCGACGTGATGATGGCCGGCAAGGTGGCGATGGTCGCGGGCTACGGCGATGTCGGCAAGGGTTCGGCCGCGTCGCTGCGCCAGGCCGGCTGCCGCGTGCTGGTGTCGGAGGTCGATCCGATCTGCGCCCTGCAGGCGGCGATGGAGGGCTACGAGGTGGTGACCATGGAGGACGCGGCGCCGCGCGCCGACATCTTCGTCACCGCCACCGGCAACAAGGATGTGATCACGCTCGACCACATGCGGGCCATGAAGGATCGCGCCATCGTCTGCAACATCGGCCACTTCGACAACGAGATCCAGGTGGCGGGCCTCAAGAACCTGAAGTGGACCAACATCAAGCCGCAGGTCGACGAGATCACCTTCGCCGACGGCAAGCGCATGATCCTGCTGTCGGAGGGCCGCCTCGTGAACCTCGGCAACGCCATGGGGCATCCCTCGTTCGTGATGTCGGCGTCGTTCACCAACCAGACGCTGGCGCAGATCGAGCTGTTCACCAACCCCGGCAAGTACGAGAAGAAGGTCTACACGCTGCCCAAGCACCTCGACGAGAAGGTGGCGCGCCTGCACCTGGAAAAGGTCGGCGCCAAGCTCAGCACGCTGCGGCCCGACCAGGCCGAGTACATCGGCGTGTCGCAGCAGGGGCCTTACAAGAGCGAGCAGTATCGCTACTGAGGGCTGCGTCTATCGCAAACAAGGGCGGCGAACCCGGACGGGTCGCCGCCCTTGGCGTTTGTGCCGGCTTCGAACGCAGGCCTGATGTAAACCGATAACGCCTTCGAATTTAGTAGACCGCGCGAAGCCGTAGGGGCTATCAGGCTATCGCCGCGATAAACTCGCAGGCAGCGCATGTATTGGCCAAGCCCGGCACAGTTGTAAGATCGATGCCGAAGCAGTCCTTGTCACCAAACGTAATCTTGCCTTTGGTTATGTGCATGGCAGGCTTCGAGAGCGCTGTGCGCACCGCGACCGGGCGATGCTCTCTTCGCGTAAGCTCGCGTAGCAACGAGATGGCACCCGCGAACTCAGGACAGACCGCCGACGTGCCAGAGAATATTCCCGAGCCGATGTTATGGCTGCCGAGTCGAAGCTGGAGGCATCAAGCTTGCTGTTTGGAGGCACAGGTAGCATGGATGCTGTTTCATAGGTGACTTGTCGAAGGCACCGACGAAGAAGCAGAAGTGCGGAAGTAGTAGGCAGAGATAGAGCTTGCTGAAGAAGGAGTTGGCATAATCGGTGATGATGCGCGCGACAGACTCAGGCGCGGCGGAACCAGCTCATGACCTACGACACCCTGAAAGTTGCGATCGGCGAGGACAAGGTCGGCATCGTCACGATGAACCGGCCGGAAGCGCTGAACGCCATGAACACGCGCATGATGGAGGAGCTGCGCGACGTGTTCTCGCAGCTCTACGTCGAGCCGGATCGGGCGGCCTGCCTGGTGCTGACCGGCGAGGGCGCGCGCGGCTTCTGCACCGGCGCCGACCTCAAGGAGCGCAAGGGCATGAGCGATGCGGTCTGGCGCCGCCAGCACGCCATCGTCGAGCAGATGATCCGGGCGATCATGGACTGCCCGGTGCCGGTGATCGCCGCGGTGAATGGTGCGGCCTATGCGGGCGGCATGGAGATCGCGCTGGCCTGCGATTTCGTCTACGCGGTGCCCTCGGCGCGCTTCGCGCTGACCGAGGTGACGCTCGGCATCATGCCGGGCGCGGCCGGCACGCAGAACCTGCCGCGCGCGGTGGGCGTGCGGCGCGCCAAGGAGATCGTGCTGACCGGCGAGCCGTTCACGGCCGAGCAGGCGCTTGGCTGGGGCATGATCAACAAAATCTGCGAGCCGGACCGGCTGATGGCCGATGCCCTGGCGACGGCGGCGCGCATCGCCGCCAATGCACCGGTGTCGGTGCGGCAGGCCAAGAAGGCGCTCGACAAGGCGACCGAGCTGGACCGCAGCTCGGGCTATGCCTTCGAGATCGAGGCCTACAACCGCACGGTCGTCACCGAGGACCGGCAGGAAGGCATCAACGCCTTCAACGAGAAGCGCAAGCCCAAGTACAAGGGGCGCTGACGGCGGGCGGCGGGTAAATCTTCGTTGAAGTTACACGAGCGGCGGCACCTGATTATCGTTGAACGCAACCGACCCAGTCGAGATTCAAGCGGAGTCATGCATGCCAGATCTATCCGCATTTCCGATCACCAAGCGCTGGCCGGCCGAGCATCCGGACCGGCTGCAGCTTTACTCGCTGCCGACGCCCAACGGCGTGAAGGTCTCGATCGCGCTGGAGGAGATCGGGCCTGCCGTACGAGCCGCACCTGGTCGACATCGGCAAGAACGAATCCTGGACGCCGGAATTCCTGTCGCTCAATCCGAACGGCAAGATTCCGGCCATCATCGACCCGAACGGGCCGGGCGGAGCGCCGATTGCCTTGTTGGAGTCGGGCGCCATCCTCCTGTATCTCTCAGACAAGACCGGCAAGCTGGTGCCAGCCGATCCGGCGCGGCGCTACGAGACCATCCAGTGGGTGTTCTTCCAGATGGCGTTCATCGGGCCGATGTTCGGGCAGGTCGGCTACTTCCACAAGTTCGCGGGCAAGGACATCGCGGACAAGCGGCCGCTGGAGCGCTATCGCGACGAGTCGAAGCGCCTGCTCGGCGTGCTGGAAACGCGGCTGAGCGGCGGCGAGTGGATCATGGGCGAGGAGTACACCATCGCCGACATTTCCATGCTGGGGTGGGTGCGCAACCTGGTCGGGTTCTACGGGGCGGGCGAGTTGGTCGAGTTCGACGCCCTGAAGCGCGTGCCGGCCTGGCTGGAGCGCGGCCTCGCACGGCCGGCGGTGCAGCGTGGCTTGAACATTCCGAAGCGGCCATAGGCGTCTCGGGCTGATGGCTGGCCTTTGGATAAAACCGTAGGCAATTCGCCGACGGTCCGGTAGGCCGCGCGTGTCACGCTGTGCGTCTGGGCAACGCTGAAATTCGCCAAGGCGCATGACATCCCTCCTGTTTCTGCTGATCGCAGTCGCCATGGGGCTCGCCTGGCGGGGCAACCGCCGGGCCGGCGTTGCCGTGTTCGCCTTGGCGGCAGTGCTGTCGGTGGCGTGGTTCAACCACCACCTGACTGACCCGCTCAAGCTGGATTTCTGATGGCGAAACGCGCGGTTCGACATCGCCGAGCTGCTCAACGGCGTCGGGCTGGCCGGCCTGGTCGTGGTGCTGCTGGTCGCCTACGCGGACCAGTTCGCGGGGCACGACCTGCCGTGTCCGCTGTGCCTGCTGCAGCGCGTGGCGGTGGCCGGCGTGGCGTTCGGGTTGCTGCTGAACCTGCGCTACGGCCCGCAGCCTTCATCGTATGGGATCATGCTGCTGGCGGCGCTGTTCGGGATGGCGGTGGCAGGGCGGCAGATCCTGCTGCACATCACCCCCGGCACCGGATCGTACGGGGCGCCGCTGTTCGGGCTGCACTTCTATACGTGGTCGTTCCTGCTGTTTGCCGCGGTGATCCTGGGCACCGCCATCCTGCTGCTGCTGCCGCGACCGACCTCCCCTGCACGGCCGCTGCCGAGGCAACTGCAATACGGGCTGGCCTGGGCGGCGATCGGCGTCACCGCGCTCAACGCGGTGACGACCTTCCTGCAGTGCGGGCCGCTGGAGTGTCCCGACAATCCGGTCAACTACTGGGCGTTCGCGCGCTGACGCGTCGACGCATGGCGTCGGGCAATACTCCCGGTTCACCAATTGCCGGCAACGCGTCTATTTTCTGTGTTCGAATTAATCTGCCGTAAGGCTGTGCGGGCCGACCTTCGGAACCCCACTCGCGAAGCGGTTCGCTGCATGACCGCGGGCCCGCAGACATCACCGGAGTACCACCCATGTCGAAATATGCCTGGATCATTGTGCTCATGGCCCTTGTGGCACCTGCTGCGGCCGACAACGCAGTTCCCGACCTGCGCGGCACCTGGAAGGGAGAGAGCCAATCGATCGTGCTGGGCGGCACCCCGCATCATCCCAAGCAGCAGGCGGGCGAGCCGCGGCTGACGAGCGTTCCCTTCACGCTGGTGATCGACAAGCAGGAGGGCCGCCGCTTCTCCGGAACATTCTCGTCCGCGCGCCACAGCGAGACGGTCATCGCCGTCGTTTCCCGCTCCGGTACGATCTATATGGTCGACGACGACGGCTACAACGTGGTGACGATGCTGAGCCCTGACCGAATGGAGATGTGCTACCTGCATTTGTCATCGGCCTCGCGCATCGCGTCCTGCACGGAGCTGTCCAAGCAACCGAAGTAAGCCTCGCCGTCGCGGCATGCCCCTCACTTCGGCCAACGCCGGGGTGGCAGCAAGCAAACCGCGATCGAGATCGTCTCGAGACCGCCGTTGGTGAACGCGAAGTCGCGTAGCACTCGCGACGGTCTCGACGACGGAGCAGGCACGCGCTGAAGCATCTGGTCAAGACGGCGCCCGTTCGCTATCGCTTCGGCGAGCAGCCCGGAGCCGGACACCATGACCAACAGCACCGACGGCGTTTCCATCCCCCTCGACCCCGGCTGGGCCGAGATCCGCGACGGCGTGAAGCGCGTCTGCGAGCGGTTCCCCAACGAATACTGGCTGAAGCTCGACCACGCGGACGCCTATCCGGCCGAGTTCGTCGCGGCGCTGACCGAGGGCGGCTACCTCGGCGCGCTCATCCCGGAAGAGTACGAGGGTGCGGGGCTGCCGCTGTCGGCCGCCTGCGCCATCCTGGAGACGATCCACGAGTTGGGCTGCAATGCGGCTGCCTGCCACGCGCAGATGTACACCATGGGCACCGTGCTGCGGCACGGCAGCGACGCGCAGAAGCGCAAGTACCTGCCCGGCATCGCCGCCGGCACGCTGCGCCTGCAGGCGTTCGGCGTCACCGAGCCGACGACAGGCTCCGACACCACCCAGCTCAAGACGCGCGCCGACAAGAAGGGCAACGACCGCTACGTGGTGAATGGCCAGAAGGTGTGGACCAGCCGCGTGCAGCATTCCGACCTGATGCTGCTGCTGGCGCGCACCACGGCGGCCGACAAGGTGAAGAAGCGCTCGGACGGGCTGTCGGTGTTCCTGGTCGACCTGCGCGAGGCGAAGGGCAAAGGCGTCGAGATCCGCAAGATCGACGCCATGATCAACCACAACACCTGCGAGGTGTTCTTCGACAACCTGGAGGTGCCGGCGGAGAACCTGATCGGCGAGGAGGGCAAGGGCTTCAAGTACATCGTCGACAGCATGAACGCCGAGCGCATCCTGATCGCCTCGGAGGCCTTGGGCGACGCCCGCTTCTTCATCCGCCGCGCCAGCGACTATGCCAAGGAGCGCGTGGTGTTCGGCCGGCCGATCGGCCAGAACCAGGGCGTGGCCTTCCCGATCGCGCGGGCTTATGCCGAGACCGCTGCCGCCGAGCTGATGGTGCGCAAGGCGTGCGCGCTGTTCGAAGCCCAGCGCGACTGCGGCGCGGAGGCCAACATGGGCAAGATGCTGGCCGCCGACGCAACCTGGCATGCGGCGGAAGCCTGCCTGCAGACGTTCGGCGGCTTCGGCTTCGCGCGCGAGTACGGCATCGAGCGCAAGTGGCGCGAGACGCGGCTGTACCAGACCGCGCCGATCTCCACCAACATGGTGCTGGCCTACGTGGCGCAGCACGTGCTGGGGCTGCCGAGGTCGTATTAGAAGTGTTGCCTCAACAGCCCGGAGCGACTGCTAACGGATGGCGTTTCCCGCACAACTTTGGACTGCCGATCCCTGTAGATGAGCTGTCGCCGACAAGTCCCATCGACGCAATGAAAGCAAAAGCCGAGGGATCGTTGTCGAGCTCCACGAAATCGTCGACCAAGTGGACACGCCCGTCATCCAGTTTTTCGACGACAAAGTAGCGAGCCTTTCCAGACCGTGGAATTTCGAGTTTTCGAACCTGAAATACCCGCCCGACGATCTGCGCCCTCGGTCCGGGGCCCGCGCCATACCCCGGAAACTTGATCGTAGAATACTGCTTGTAAAAATCATCCAGGCTCTGAAAGCTCGGTCCTATCCTGATGTCTGTCATAAGTTTCTCGATCCGAGGTATCTCAGACTCGGCCAGGCTGGTGGCGTCATTCTTGTAGTCGTCGTAGTCGATGTACTTTCTTGACAGTTGAAATATCTCGCCGCGGTACGTGATCTCACTGATCCCGAACATCTGCGCAAACGCAAACCTTCCGACAAACCACATTGCTACAAGAAATAGAAAGCCACCCGCGAACCATGCCATCCGGCGCATGCGTCCCCCTGGTAAGTCGACACCCAGCTCCGATCTCCGAGATGCTTGCTGCGCAAGGCTCGAGGCTATGCCGGAAGCATCTATGTAAGATCCACTCTTCGACATTGAGCTGTGCCGAGCTGGGTTGCATGGCAAGTGTCGGAAGGTCACACCAGTGCAACCTTCCGACAGCTCAACCTCCTAGAACACCTGCTCGATGGGCAGGCCGAGCGCCATGGCGCCGGCGTACTCGGCCTGCGGGCCGGCCTGCAGGGGGTGGTAGCGGGCGGCCTGGATGTCGCGGAAGCGGCGCTCCAGGCCCGCCGAGCGGTAGAAGCCGGCGCCGCCGGCCATCTCCATGGCGTACTCGACGGCGGCGATGGCGTGACGCTCGGCCAGCTGCCGGCCGATCATCACCTGGTTGATGGTGGCGGCCGACGGCGCGTTGAGGCGGACCGCCGCCAGCATCGATTCGACGCGCCAGGCGCGCGCCGGCCAGCTCGGTCTCCATGCGGCCGGCCAGATCGATGGTGTGCCGGCCGGGCTTCTTGCGCTTGGCGAGCTCGACGGCGATGTCGCGCGCGCCCTCGGCCACGCCCGAGATAACCGAGTAGATGAGCGGGAAGGCGATGGTGGCGATGATGTGGAACAGCGGATGCCACTCGCCGGCCTTGCGCTTCACGGCAACGGCCGCCTCCGGCACGACATGGCCCTCGATCAGCACGTCGTGCGAGCCGGTGCCGCGCATGCCGAGCGTGCGCCAGGTGTCGAGCACCTTGACGTGCGGCGAGTTCATCGGGATGCCGAAGTGCAGCACCATGGGCGGCTCGCCGTCGGCTCTCGAGGACCGCGCCGGTCATCAGCAGGTCGCCGGTCGGCGCGCCGGAGGTGAAGATCTTGCGCGCGTTGATGCGATAGCCGCCCTCGACCTTCTCGGCCTTGCCGGAGCCGGCGATCCAGTCCGAGCCGCCGCTCGACAGCAGCAGGATGCGCTCGCCGGCGATGCGCTTGAGCAGCGGCTCGACCGGCCGGTCGCCTTCTGGTGCGTCCAGCGCCAGGCCGGAATGGCCACCTGATGGGTGTGCATGGAGAAGGCCAGCGCGGTGGAGCCGCAGTGATAGGCGAGCGTGCGCAGCATGGCGGCCAGCTCGTCGACATCGGCGCCGCCGCCGCCCAGCTCGCGCGGCACGCCGGCCTCGACGAGGCCGGACGACTTCAGCATGGCGAAATTGTCGGCGACGAAGCGATCCTCGTCGGTGGTTTCGTTGGCGCGCTGGGCGAAGATCGCGCCGAGCTCGCGGGCGATTTCGACGGTGCTTTGCGGCGCGGTCGGCCTTTAGGGATGTGTTGGTGCGTCATGGTGTCTTCCCTTGCGGTAGTCGGGGTTGTTCGGACGGTTGAATGGCCGCATCATCGCTCCCGGCTTGCCGAGCGCCTCCAGTCCAGGAACTGTACCGGCCGACGAATGGCGCTCCGCGGGCGGACCTCGCAAGCCACTGAAATGCCGACATTTTTGCGAAGCCCGACTTCGCCGGATGAGCCGTCATGGCGTTCGCAGTTCCGTTGGTACAGTATCTGTACTGCTGGTCGGGTAGCCTGTTGCTGGCGACAATCCGGCAACGGCATTTCTCAGGAGGACAGCGATGAGCGACAAGATCGAACGCGGCAGCTACGGCCAGTTCTGCCCGGTGGCGATGGCCGCGGAGATGGTGTGCTCGCGCTGGACCGCGCTGGTGGTGCGCGAGCTGCTGTGCGGCACGAGGCGGTTCAACGACCTGCGGCGCGGCGTGCCGCTGATGTCGCCGACCCTGCTGTCGAAGCGGCTCAAGGAGCTGGAGGAGGTTGGCGTGATCACCACCATCCCGACCGGACAGGCCGGGCGTGGTCGAATACCGGCTGACGGAGGCCGGCGAGGACCTGCGGCCGGTCGTCATGTCGCTCGGCATCTGGGGCCAGCGCTGGGTCGAATCCTCGCTGTCGCTGAAGAACCTCGATCCCTCGCTGCTGATGTGGGACATGCGCCGCAGCCTCGATCCGACGCCGCTGCCGCCGCGGCGCTGCACGATCAATTTCGTGTATCCCGGACGTGAAGCCGCGCAAGCAGTCCTGGTGGCTGGTCGATCGACGACCGGCAAGGTGGACCTGTGCTCCACCAATCCCGGCTTCGAGGTCGACCTCTATGTGCGCTGCTCGCTGCGCAGCATGACGGCGGTCTGGATGGGCATGACGACCGTGCAGAAGGAAATCGCCGCCGGCCAGATCGAGCTGATCGGCGACAAGGCGATTGCCAAGTCCATGCAGCAGTGGCTGGGCCTGAGCCCGTTCGCCAAGGAGAAGAGCCGCGTGTCGGCGGCTTGATCCGGCGGGTTCTCAGCGCACTACGTCTCCACGCACGTGGCTGCATTGCTGGCGCACCTGTTGGGCGCGCTCGGTCAGTTGCGTGTAGAGGCGGCGGCAACGCATCCGGTCGACGGGGCCGGCACGCGGCAGCCAGTCCGAGGTCGGCGAGAAGCTGGACTGGCCATCGCCGCCCTGGCGGCTGCCCGCGACGCGCTGGCCGGCGCCGTCGTCCCACCGCTCGAGGCGCACCAGGAACATCTTGGCGAGGACGGCATGGCTGCCTTGCGGGAAGCGATCGAGATAGGTGCGGAGTGCGGCGCGATCACCGCTCGTCCTGACCGAATTCCAAAGTGCCAGCTCGGCCTGCTGCTCTTGATTGAGGGCCACGGCGTCGGCGTTGCGTGATGCGGCCGCGGGTGGGCTGAAGTAGAAGCGCGCCCACAGCGAGGAGTGCTCCCAGGGCACCTGCTGCGCCGCCGTCGCGCGCACGACATCGTTGCGAACATTTATCAGGATGGTCGACAGATCATCGCCCGGGCTGGCGATGTGCTGCTTGAGGGCCGCCGCAAACGGCGAATTGCGCCCCTCGCCATCGAGCGCAACGTTGCCGGGCTGCGTCGAGAAGCTGATCAGGGTGCCGAGACTGGACGTGCTGCCTGCCAGGCCGGGACCGACCTGGGCCGACCTGGTGCCCATGGCATTCGCCAGCGTGCGCGCCAGGGGATTGTCGCGGCAGGCATCGATGAACAGCACATTGGCTTTGGCCGATCGCTCCATGGCGCGCTGGATGACGTCCAGCCGCACGACCTCGAAGTCGAGATCGGTCGGGCGTGGCCAACCTGGCATCGATCGGCACCAGGTAGTTCTGCTCGCTGACCTGCAGGCCGTGACCCGCGTAGAAGAAGACCGCGTTGTCCACGCCGACCAGGGCGTCGGCGAAGGCGCGGATCGTGGTGTCGAAGGCGGACTTGTCGAGGTCGAACCCTTCGAGGACGCGAAAGCCGAGCTTTCGCAACAGAGCCGCGATATCGGCGGCGTCGTTCCTCGGATTGCGCAACTCCGGTGCGAAGCGATACGCGGAGTTGCCGATCACCAGCGCCACGGCGCTCTCGCGCGCAGCACTGAGCTGCGACGGCGCCAGCACCAGCGAGGCGCACAACAGCAAGAAACGGAGCAAGGAATTGCGCATGGGATTTTGCCTGCGGGCTTATGAAGGTGGCGCACATAAGCACAGCCCTCATGCAGTTCTTTAGGCAGATTCAATCACTTCTGGTCACGAAGGGGCGATCGTCAGACGGCTCACAATTGATTGATCAAACCCGAGCAGGGGGCGCTGCGTAGCTCTTACCGGTGGGGTCTGTTCGCACGGGGAGCGCTCGGATGGTCAATGCGTACGACGTGCTTGGCGTGGCGACCGGCGCGGACCGGGGCGCCATCCGAGCTGCCTACGTCAATCTGGCAAAGCAGCTGCACCCGGATGGCAACGCTGGCAGCGCGGATGCGGAGCAAGAGGTTGCGCGAGGTCAATCAGGCCTATGAGCTGTTGAAAGATCCAGCGCGGCGATCGGCGTACGACCAGCTGTTGCTGAAAGCGCGGGGCCAAACCAGCCGGCGCCGCAAGCATGCGGCCGTGGTCATGGCGGCCAGCTTTGCCGTGACGACAGCTGCAGTTGCCGGCGTGCTGTTGCTGGCCCGGTTTTCGCTGCTGGACGACACCGTGCAAGCGAGCGGCAGCAGCGAGCTGATCCGGAGTGCCGAGCAGCAAGGGCTTGTGCTCAGGATGGCGTCGCTTGACGCTGGTGCCGGGGTACGCCGCGAGCTACCCGCGCAGATCGATACACCGGCCCAAGAGGATGCCCCGTCGCGGGCGCCGATCGACGAAACGGAGGCTGGTACGGCCGGACGGCGAGTGACGCCGCACGCTGAGACACAAGAACGGCCCAGCGGTGAAGCGGTGGACGCAGCCCCGCAGCACACGTGGATCACCTACCGCAACGACCGCTTCGGCTTCGCCATCGACTACCCCGCTGACGTATTCGCGGTCGACGATCGAACGCTCGGCGACTTCTGGCGCCTGTTCGTCTCGCATGACGGGCAGGCAAGGCTGCTGGTGACCGCCGGCTTCAACAGCAAGCACCTGAGCACGGCATCCTATCGCCAGGCGGTGCTGGACGAGACCTATCAGGGAGCCAGCGTCGAATACGCGCCCCTGCGCAAGACCTGGTTCGTGCTGGCGGGCAGCAGGGGCGAGGAGGGCTTCTACGAGCGGGCCACGTTTGCCTGCGACGGGCGCATCATCCATCGCTGGCGACTGACATACCCGGCGAGCGAGCGCGACACCTACAGCAAGATCATCGACAGGATCCACCTGGGCTACAAGCACGTCCGGGGTGTTGGCCCGCATTGCGGCTAACCCCAAGCCTCGGCGGCAATGCGACATCTATATTGACATGATACACTCGTCTCATTATAGGTCTGCAGTATCACGCGCAGACTGGAGGCGTTGCATGTCGCTGACCCCGCAGCAGATGGATGCGAAAATGGACGAGCACTTCGCCTTCGAAGGCGGAGACGACGTGGAAGGGGTGCTGGCAACGCTCACGCGACGACGTCGAGCACGACATCGTCGGGTGGCCGCTCGGGCCGACGCAAGGGCGCGAGGCGCGCGCGCCGCTTCTACGAGACCATGTTCGTCGATCTGGCCGATAGCAAGATTCGAGTGCTGTGAAGCGGCTGTACGGCGACAACTTCATGGTCGACGAGTCCGCTGTGGAGCGGCAGGGCGCCGGGCAAGCCGTTCGGCCTCGACGGGCCGTGGCCGGCCGCTGGAGTTCCGCCTGCTGCACGTGGTCGAGTTCTGCGGAGGGCGGCGACATCAAGCGCGAGAACGTGTGGGTCGATCTCGCCGCCATCATGCAGCCAACTGCCGCAGGACTGACATGGCGGCAGACCGGAGAATGCGGGGCGCCCCAACCAGACGCTCGCGCACCCGCAAGGATCTGCTGCAGCGCTGCGGCGCGACTTATGAAGCAGGGGCGCAAGCCCGAGCCTGGAGGAGATCGCCAAGGAGGCGCTGGTGTCGCGCGCAACGGCCTATCGCTATTTCCCGAGCGTCGAGGCGCTGCTGGTGGAGGCCTCGTTGGATGTCGCGGTGCCGGAGGCGGACGAGCTGTTCGGCGGCGACGCATCGACGCGACCCGGTAGCCCGCGATGGAGCGGGTCGATGCCGCGCTGCACGACATGATCCTGGCCAACGAGCCGGCGCTGCGCACGCATGCTCGCGCACGCCCTGCAGCGCGGCCTGCAGGGCGACGAGGACGGCGAGCTGCCCGCGACGCCAGAACCGCCGCACGCCGCTGATCGAGGCCGCGCTGGAGCCGGCGCGCGAGCAGTTCAAGCCCGCGGCCCTGGCAGACGTTGAGCAAGGCGCTCGCCCTGATCATGGGGCCGGAAGGCGATCGTCGTGTGCAAGGACGTGCTGCAGCTCGACGACGCCGAGGCGCGCAAGGTGAAGCGCTGGGCCATCCGGGCGCTGGTGGAGGCGGCGAAGAAACAGAGCGCACGTCAGTGATTTAATATTCTCGGCTGACGATTGGAGAAAAGACGATGTCCCGTACCCGAAACTACTCTGCTGCCAGCGCGATTGTGCTGCTCGCATTGGCTGCCGTGCCGGCGCTGTCGCAGCCGAAGAGCTCTCAATCGCGCGGCGAATACCTTGCGCGCATCATGGACTGCACAGGCTGCCACACGCCGGGCGCGTTGATGGGCAAGCCGGATCAGGCTCGCTATCTGGCGGGCTCCGACATCGGCTTCCATCTTCCGGGGCTCGGCTATTTCTATCCGCCAAACCTGACCCCCGACAATGAGACGGGCCTCGGCGCGTGGAGCGAAGCCGACATCGTTGGTGCGGTTCGAAAGGGCGTGCGGCCCGATGGCCGCATGCTGGCGCCCGTGATGCTGTGGCATTCGTATGCGGCGCTGACCGATAAGGACGCGCGCGATCTCGCACGCTAACTGAAGGGGATGGCGCCGGTTCGCAATGCCGTGCCGGCATTGGCGGGGCCGGATGCGACGCCGTCTGCGCCGTACCTGACGGTGGTCGTTCCGAAGAAGTGAACGGCAGTCGGCGCAATACGGCTTCGCCTATTGCGCCCTACATTTCGCCGAGGGGAAGCGCAGCCGCTCAATCGAAGGGCAGGCCGACGTAGTTCTCGGCGAGCGTGGTCTGGCCGGCCTTGGAGCCGGTGAGGTAGGCGAGTTCGGCGGCCTGGGCGCGGCGCTCGAAGGGGCTGGCCTCGGGGAAGCGGTGGGTGAGGCTGGTCATCCACCAGGAGAAGCGCTGCGCTTTCCAGACGCGGGCGAGGCACTTCGCCGAGTAGCCGTCGAGCAGTTCGGCGCGACCGGTCTTGTAGTGGGCGACCAGCGCCTCGGCCAGGAAGCGCACGTCGGCCGCCGCCAGGTTGAGGCCCTTGGCGCCGGTCGGCGGGACGATGTGGGCGGCGTCGCCGGCCAGGAACAGCCGGCCGTAACGCATCGGCTCGGCCACGAACGAGCGCAGCGGCGCCACGCTCTTCTCGATCGATGGGCCGGTGACGAGGGCGGCGGCGACGTCCGGCGGCAGGCGCAGTTTCAGCTCGGTCCAGAAGCGGTCGTCGGACCAGTGCGCGGCGTCCTCCTCGGCGGAAACCTGCAGGTAGTAGCGGCTGCGCGTCAGCGAGCGCATGGTGCACAGCGCGAAGCCGCGCTCGTGGTTGGTGTAGATCAGCTCGTGATTGACGGGCGGCGTTTCGGACAGAATGCCGAGCCAGCCGAACGGATAGACCTTCTCGTAGATGCGGAGCACGTCCTTGGGGATGGCCTCGCGGCTGACGCCGTGGAAGCCGTCGCAGCCGGCGATGAAATCGCAGGCGAGCTGGTGGCTCTCGCCGCGCCTGGTGTAGCGCAGATGCGGCGCCTCGCCGGTCAGGCCGTGCAGGCTGACGTTGTCGGCCTCGTAGAGGATCGGCGTGCCGGCCGCCTCGTGCGCGTTCATCAGGTCGTTCTGAATCTCGGCCTGGCCGTAGATGGTGACGGACTTGCCGGACAGCGCCTTGAGGTCGATGCGGTGGCGCCGGCCGTCGAACGCCAGCTCGACGCCGTCGTGGACCAGCTTGTCGCGGTTGAGCCGCACGCCGACGCCGATCTCGTTGAGCAGATCGACGGTGCCCTGCTCGAGCAGGCCGGCGCGGATGCGGGCGCGCAGATACTCGGGCGTGCGCCGCTCGAGCACGACGCAATCGATGCCGGCCAGCCCCAGCAGCCGGGCGAGCAGCAGCCCGGACGGTCCTCCGCCGATGATCCCAACTTGCGTGCGCATGAGCTGTCGAATCGACCTGCAATCGTCCTCTATGTGCAGCAAACTGCCAGGACGTTGGTTTGTCTGTCAAACCAACATGGCGATGCAGTCGTTTCCCGCGCGTGAATTCACCATCGCCGGCAACTGCACGCGCGTTGCGTATCCCCGCTGATCCGCGCGCATGAGACACTGTTGGCACCTCGGCTCAACGAGGGGTGCCCGCTCGCGAGGGTCACCTTGAGAGCGAAGCACGAGCCGGGGGTCGCGCGACGGTGACACGGTTCAAAGTCCGTGCATCCGGGCCGATGGGACTTGGACCAATCAGCCGGATATCCAGCGCGACGGCGAGGCTCAGAGAGCCGCGTCTATTTTTGTGGTCCGGCGGCACTCTGAGCCCCGCGCCCTCTTTTTCTTGAGCTGACATTCGCTGTGAGCGAGCGTCAGGAGAGAAACTGCGCGTGTGCATGTGGATGGCCGGCGCACCTCTTTACTTGCATGCCTTCGGCATGACGCGCCGGGCGTGCAGTCGCGGGCCGAGCTCGCTGCGCTCGCTGAAATGATGGTGTCTGACCCTCTGGGTCTGACACCTTGGGCACGGTTGCGGGATGGTATCAGACCCGGAGGGTCTGACACCTTGGCACGACACCATTTCGCCGTTGATGGGGTATAGCGGCACCGGCCCCGCCGCCAGCAAGCGGCGACGAATAACACAGCAAAAGGAGATTGCGTCATGGCTGGCCCGGAGGTCATCGAGACGGGCTATGCGCCGATCAAGGCCTGGATCGAGGGCGTGCCCGTCGAGGACGCGGCGCGCCGCCAGCTGTTCAACATCGCCGCGCTGCCCTTCATCCATCACCACGTCGCCATCATGCCGGACGTGCACTTCGGCAAGGGCGCCACCGTGGGCTCGGTGATCGCCACCAAGGCGGCGATCGTGCCGGCGGCGGTGGGCGTCGACATCGGCTGCGGCATGATGGCGGTGCGCACCACGCTGACGGCCAGCAATCTGCCGGACAGCCTGCACAAGCTGCGGGTCGGCATCGAGGCGGCTGTTCCGCATGGCGGCATCGGCATCAAGGGCGGCTGGAAGGACGGCGTGCCGAATGCCGTGGCGCGCCGGTTCGCCGACAGCGGGCTCGCCGAAGGACTGCAGACGCTGGAGGACAAGCACCCCGCCATCCGCGAGGCGCAGAGCGTGACGCACCTGGGCTCGCTCGGCGGCGGCAATCACTTCATCGAGGTGTGCCTCGACGAGGCGGATCGCGTGTGGGTGATGCTGCATTCGGGCTCGCGCGGCATCGGCAATCGCATCGGCACGCATTTCATCGCCAAGGCGCGCGAGGCGCTGGAGCGGCGGCAACTGACGCGGCCGCTGCTGGACCGGGACCTCGCCTGGCTGGAGGAAGGCGAGCCGCTGTTTGCCGACTACGTGGAGGCGGTGGCCTGGGCGCAGGACTTCGCACGCCACAATCGCGAGGTGATGATGGCGGCGACGCTGCGCGTGCTGCGCGAGCAGTTGCCGCCGTTCCAGATGGAGAAGCAGGCCATCAACTGCCACCACAACTACGTCGAGCGCGAGCAGCACTTCGGCGAGCAGGTGTGGGTGACGCGCAAGGGCGCGGTGCGGGCCGGCGACGGCGATCTCGGCATCATTCCGGGCTCGATGGG
Organism: uncultured Alphaproteobacteria bacterium; assembly: GCA_963735125.1. Taxonomy (GTDB): domain Bacteria; phylum Pseudomonadota; class Alphaproteobacteria; order Rhizobiales; family Hyphomicrobiaceae; genus AWTP1-13. Next base: position 295,132 of record CAVTJY010000021.1, read on the forward strand.
GGCGAAGTCCTTCATCGTGCGCGGCAAGGGCAATGCGGAGAGCTTCCAGTCGTGCTCGCACGGAGCTGGGCGGGCCATGTCGCGAGGCGAGGCCAAGCGGCGCTTCACGCTGGCGGATCATGCCGCGGCGACGCAGGGCGTCGAATGCCGCAAGGACGCCGGCGTGATCGACGAGACGCCGATGGCCTACAAGGACATCGATGCGGTGATGGCGGCGCAGACCGACCTGGTGGACGTGCTGCACACGCTGCGGCAGATCGTGTGCGTGAAGGGGTGAGCGAGTGTCTCCCTCTCCCCACTGTTTCATGGGGAGAGGGTCAGGGTGAGGGGCAGAGACCGGCGCTGCGATCTGTGGCTGCCCCTCACCCCGACCCTCTCCCCACGGGGAGAGGGAGGGCGAGCGATCAGCCGCGGATATCAGGCGGCTTTGGACATCCAGGGGCGCTTGGAGCGTGGGGCGGAGGGGGAGCGCGTGCGCTTGGTCTGCAGGTGCGCCCTGACGCAGGCGATGAGGTCGCCGACGCTGGTGAAGCCGTCCATCTCTTCGTCGTAGCGGATCTGGATGGCGAAGGCGTCCTCGATGTCGAGCACGATCAAGGGCAGGTCGAGCCGATCGATGCCGAGGTCGCTGAAGCGCGTCCAGCTGGCGACCGGAAAGCCGAGGTCGCGGGCGTACTGGGTCAGGATGGCGGTGATTCTGGCGGTCGGGTCTTGCATGGCACTCTCGCGTGGCTGGCGGCTGATCTCGTTGTCGAAGCCACCCTAGGCACCTCGCTCCGTGCACGCTGTTCCCGAGGGAACGCGCATCCGCAAACTGAAATCCCGGCCCGAGCGGGGCTCGGAGCCGGGATCAGCAGCATGATCATCTTGTTGGTTCGCATGGGGCCCGGATACTCGTCATGCTGGAAGCATGCCTCGGCATGGCGCGAATTCCGGATGACATCAGCCCCGCATGCGGTCCAGCGGGACGTCCCAGAAGGTGCGGCTGGCTTCGCTGTAGGCGCGGCCTTGGTCGAAGCCGATATCCTGCAGGGCGCGGTCGTCCAGGCGCATCAGCATGCGGCGCTCCTTGCGCACCTGCATGGCGAGCCCGATGGTCAGCGCGAGGGTCGACAGGCGTGTGGCGAAGTGCGTTAGCCCCGTCCAGGGCCGCAGCGCCGCCGATGCAATGCTGGACATTGTTTGCTCCGTGGTTGGCGACAACGAGCGCTCGTTTACCCTTCCCACTTGCATAACTAAAGCGAATGTTATTTATGTTCTGCATCACGATCCCTTAATCAGGAGGCTCCGGTAGAGCCATGCGTCGCGACATCGATATCGCCCTGCTGCGCGCCTTCGTTGGCGTCGTGGAGACGGGCAGCGTCACGGGCGCCGCCAACCTGCTCAACCTCACGCAGGCGGCGGTCAGCCAGCAGGTCAAGCGCCTCGAGGAGATGTTCGGCGCCGAGCTGTTCGAGCGGCATCACAAGCGGCTCAGGCTCAAGCCGAACGGCGAGCGGCTGATGGCGCACGCGCAGCGCATGATCTCGCTCAACGACGAGGTGTGGGGCGCCATGACCGCGCCGGCCTACGAGGGCGAGGTGCGCCTCGGCGTGCCGCATGACATCGTCGGCCCCTACCTGCCGCCGATCCTGCGCCGCTTCGACAAGGCCTGGCCGCGCGTGCGCGTATCCCTGATCTGCACGACCACCCCGCAGCTCCACGAGCTGCTGCGGGGTGGCAGCATCGACCTGACGCTCACCACCGAGGAGCGCTGCGGACGCAACGGCGAGACGCTGATCGAGGACGAGCTGGTCTGGGTGGGGGCGGCGAGCGGCATGGCGCACCGGCGCAATCCGCTGCCCGTTTCGATCGGCGACGAGAAGTGCGAGTTCCGCCGCTCGGTGCTGAAGGCGCTTGCCGATGCCGGCCGCGATTGGCGGTCGGTGTGCGAGGTCTCCAGCATGGAGCCGCTGCTCGCCACGATCGAGGCCGACCTGGCGATCGGGCCGCTGCTGCGGCGCACGATTCCCGACTACCTGCAGGTGATCGATGACGAGGCCCGCCTGCCGCGGCTGCCGATGTACCTCGTCAATATGTACCTGCCGCCGGTGCAGCAGAGCGAGGTGGCGCTGGAGCTGGCGCGGCACATCCGCCAGGAGTTCGCCTCGCGCTTCCGCCGCCACGACGGCCACGAGCCGGTCACGCGGGCGAGGCGCAGGCTTGATGTGGCGCCCGCGCTGGTGCGGTGAGAGCGAGAGACGGCCGCCGTTGACTCGCCATGGCCAACCTGACCGAGAGACTTGCGACAGCCTGGCGCCGGCGCTGGTGGCGTCCCGACCCAGCGGCGCTGGCGGCCTATGCCGGGTTGCGGCCGGTGACGGTGGTCACCGGGGCGTCCGGCGGCATCGGGCTTGCGCTGGCGCGTCAGTTCGCGCGCGGCCGGCATGATCTGCTGCTGATCGCGCGCAACGCCGAGCCGCTGGAGGAAGCGGCGGCGGCCATCAGGGCCGACGCCAAGGTCGAGGTGGTCACGCTGGCGCTCGACATCACGGCGCCCGATGCGAGTCGCGCGCATCGAGGCCGAGCTGGCCCGGCAGGGCGCCTACGCCGATGTGCTGGTGAACAGCGCCGGCATCGGCCTCGCCGGTCCGTTCCTCGCGCAATCGCCGGAGGATCTCGACCGGCTGGTCGATCTCAACGTCCGCGCGCTCACCTCCCTGACGCGGCATTTCCTCGTCGGCATGCGGGCACGGGGGCGCGGCGGGGTGCTCAACCTGGCTTCGCTGGGCGGCTACACGCCCGGCCCCTATCAGGCCGCCTACTACGCCAGCAAGGCGTACGTGATGTCGTTGAGCGAGGCGCTGGCGGCCGAGACGGCCGGAGAGGGCGTGCGGGTGTGCGTGCTGGCTCCGGGGCCGGTGGCCACGCCGTTCCATCAGCGCATGCAGGGCGAGAGCGGCCTCTATCTCCGGTTGCTGCCGGTGTCCAACCCAGACAGCGTGGCGCGCGCCGGCTACCTCGCCTTCGCGCTGGGCTGGCGGGTGGTGGTGCCCGGAGTGGTTGCGCCGATCCTGGCTCTCGCCATGCGCCTGACGCCGCACAGGCTATTGGTCCCGATCGTCGGGTGGCTGCTGAAACCGCGTGGGCCAGACGAAAGTTGAGCAGCTGTTGTCAATTTTGTAACGTCGGGCGGGCTTATATAGAGCCAAGCGACGGGATCCTGTTTCGCGTACCCGAAGCACAGTGCGGCCAGGCGGCGTAGAAACGTGATGTTTCGGCCGACTGGCCGCACTGGCATTGAGCGCCCGTGCCCGGCATTCCCGCCATATTGCGCGCTACAGTCATCTGACTGCAACGGGCGCGCAGACGATGATCGCAGCCAAGCTCTTCATCGGTACGCTGTTGGGCGGTCTCGCGCTGCTGATGAGCCCTTGCGCGTACGCGAGCGAACTCGCCTTCGGTCCGGACCTGGACAAGGCCGGCTGGAGAGCCATCAGCTTCTTCGGCATCACCCCGGCTTCGTTCAAGGCGACCGGACTCTCCAGCCTCGAGGTGTCCACCGACTCTGGCGCCGGATTGCTGTGCCTGACCTTGGACCGGGCCAACTGGCAGGACCGCAAGGCGCGCTGGCGCTGGCGTGTTCGCCAGGGCGCGCCGGCGACGGACCTGACGATCCGTGGAGCCGATGATCGCGCGCTCGGCATCTACTTCATGTTCGGCGCGCCCGAAGATGCCAGCAAGAGCCCGATGGCCCTGCTCGGCTCCGCCACGGTGACGGCGCTCGTCTACGTGTTCGGCGGCGACAAGCCGCGCGGCCGCATACTGCCGAGCCCGCACATGGGCGAGCGCGGCAAGTTCATCGTGCTGCGCCCGGCCGATGCGCAAAAGTCCGTGTGGCTGGACGAGGAGGTCGATCTCGGCGCCGACCATCTGCGGGCCTTCGCCCGGCCGGCATCGCAGCTGCTGGCGGTGATCATCATGAGCGACTCCGACGATACGCGCACCCGCAACCGCGCCGACATCGAAGCCTTGGCGCTCAACTGAACGCCTTGAGGGCCCAGGCCCTTGCCTTCAGGGGTATCGATCCGTCCGCCTGGCGCGGCAGGCTGTGTTCGAGGCGCTCCTTCAGCCGCTGCCGTGCTTCGGGCTCAAGGCTGACGCAATAGCCAGGAGCCGGGCCGGCACCCAGCGTGAAGGGGTGCCAATAGTCCTCGAAGTCACGGAACACGGTGGGTATCTCGATCGCCGTGCACTCGACGCGCGCAAGGCCGGCGGCCTTCACCAGCTCGATCAAGCCATCCTGCGTGCAGAACGGAAAGCGCCGGTCCTCGGCAAGGTCCCGCGTTGCGGGGTCGAGAGCGGTGGCGGCCGTCCAGAACGCCCGCATGAACTCGACGCTGACGCCGGGATAGTCCCAGACATAGAAGCCGACCATCCCGCCGGGCCGGGCCACGCGCTTCATCTCAGCGAGCGCCTTCTGCTTGTCGGGCACGAAATTCAGGACCAGGCCTGCTGCGGCAATATCCCGGCTGGCGGTGTCGAGAGGCAAAGCCTGTGCGTCTCCCACGCGGAACTCCGCGCGCCGATCCGGAAGCAGTGCCTGCGCCGTCGCGACGAAGCCTTCGGAAGGATCGACGCCAATCAGGCTCGCGGGATTGCAGCGGGTCACGATGGCGGCTGACAACGCGCCGGTGCCGCAGCCGACATCCAGCCAGTCGAGGCCAGACCCGGCGCCAAGCCAATCGAGAAAGCGCGGCGCGAGCTGACGGCTCCAACGCCCCATGTAGGCTTCGTAGCGGTCGCCTGCCTGCCAGGCGTCATGTCGGGACGACTCTGCCATCGGTCTCTCCGCCGGTCCCTGTTGGTCGGCGGAGGTTAGGGGCCGGGCGAGACCGAAATCAGGCGAGGCAGGCCGCTCAATTCTGCTTGGCGTCGTGCGGCTGCTGGATCTTGAAGCGCACGCGATCCGTGGCGACGCGCCGGCACGTGCGCTCCCACTCGACCTTGGTCATGTGAGTAGAGGCGTCCCAGTCCTTCGCGCACTCGTTGAAGTAGGTGTCGGCCAGCTGCTGCTCCTCGACCGTCAGAACCTGGGCGTGCGACAGGCTGCACAGGCGCGCAGAGTGCGCCGAGCGCCGAGAGTGCAAAGAACGAGCATGAACGGAGCATGTGTTGGCCACCCTCTGTTGCCGATCCAACCGCGCGCACGCCCGCCATGCCGCGCAGACGCAACAGTGGAGGCAGGGGTGCGTCGGCGCCATCGGGACAAGTCCTGAAAGGCCGGCGGAACTCTGCCGAGCAGCGACAGGCTCAGACGTTTCCGCTGATCGCGCGTCTACAACGCGCGGCACTCAACAAAGCGTGATCGCCGAGGCGAAACCTGCGATCGATCTCGGCCGTAGCTTGTCTAATCAAAGCGAGCGGGATCTGGAGGTCGTCGTGTTGCGTCGCCTTGTGGCCAAGCTGTGCATCGGGCTGTTGGTCTGCGGAATGGCTACCGGCCTCGCCGTCGGCCTGACCGATCCGACGGCTTCGGTGTCCGGCCGCGCGGCTACCGCCGGAACGCTCAGTCGATAGCCCGGCATCGGCCGGAATCGTCCAAGGCATCGCCATCGTGGCGGCGATGTCGTGGCGGCGCGGCGGAGAGGCTGGCCCTCCGTCTGGTCTCCTCGCCGCCGCTGCCGCCCACCTCGATCATCACACATCACGTTGGCGATACTGCGAAACCATCCTCGCGCCGGCCCGTAACTCCAATCGCTGGGGAACAACAGCGAGGAGTTGCTACATGAAAATGCAGTCCATCCTGTCGGCGGGCCTCGGAGCGCTCGCTCTCGCGGCGCTTGCGTCGACGGCCCAGGCAGCGCCTGCCACGGGTCTCGCCGCCGCAATCGATCGCGACGCAACGAACGCCGTCGAGCAGGTGACGTGGAAGTATCGCCGGCACTGCCACTGGAATCATGGCTACCGCCACTGCTGGCGGGGACACCGTGCCCACAAGTGGCACCGCTACGGCTACGGTCACCGTAGCTACTGGTAAGCCGGACCGGCCGCCCCGAGCGATCCTGCTCCGGGCGGCCGGCCTGCAGTTGAGAGATCACGCCACGCGCTGCAGGATCGACAGAATCAGCACGCGGGCGTGGACGTAGATGCCGGGTGCCTCGCTCTCGCGCGGGCCGCCGATGCCGAGCGTCATGTGCGGGCCGAAGCGCTCGCGCTGGGCTCGCAGCCAGGCCGCGGCCTGATCGGGCGCCGCCGAGGCGCTGGCCTGCACCACCAGCAGCGGCTTGGCATAGCGATGCGCGCAATGATGCGCGCGCATGGTGCCGATCGAGACCGACAGGCCGTCGTGGTCGGTGATGATGAGGGTGGCGTCGCTGTCGCGCACGTTCCAGCGGGTGCGCTGCAAGGGATGCGGCAGCGGCGTCTCCCTCAGCTTCGGATACTTGGCCAACAGGCCCGGCGGATTGGGAAGGTCCTCGGCCCAGCCGCCCTTCGGACACCAGCCGCCCCACGCCATCTGGCGCTCGATGGCCGCATCAAGCGCCGCACGGTCCACACCGGTCTGGCCGCCGCTGATGATCTTCATGCACCATCATCGCCGAGCCAGCGGGGGCATGGCAATGCCCCGCCGGCGGAGCATTGCAACAAATCCACATTCGCCGGTGAGCTACTGCTTGGGGCGGGTTTCGTCGAAGGAGGGCACCGCCTTGGCGAACCGGTCGAGCCAGGCCACCAGATTGGGGTGGCCGGCACGCCATTTGCCTTCGTGGCGCAAATCGAGATAGCCGAGCGCCGCCGCCAAGGTCATATGTGCGTAGTCCGGGCTTGCCCCCCAGGCCGGCGGGTTCGGCTCGAGGAAATCCAGCGAGCGATCGATCTTGGTGCGCTGACGGTCCGTCCAGGGCTCGTGCCACTTCTCCTCGGGGCGGAAGCGCTTCTCGTACACCAGCAGCAGCGCGGCATCGAGAATGCCGTCGGCGAGCGCCGCCAGCGTCAGCGTCTTCCAGCGCTCGGCGCCGGACTTGGGGAACAGCTGCGGAGACGGCGTCAGGCTGTCGAGGTACTCGCAGATCACCGCGCTGTCGTACATGCACTCGCCCGACTCCAGCACGAGCGCCGGGATCTTCGCCAACGGATTGGCGACCGTGATCTCGGGATTGGCCGGGATGTTGGTGTCGATGTTGACGACCTCGACCTTGTCCTTCAAGCCCTTCATGGCCAACGTCATCTTCACCTTCCGCCCATAGGGCGAGAAGGGGTTCGACAGCAGCTTCATCATGCGTCGGCCTCTGGGCGTGGGGATGTCCGGGCGCGGATCGTGCCGAGGCTGGCCGCGGCAGGCAACAAAAAAGCGCGGTCGCTAGAGCAGGATCGCTTCGGACGGAATCACTTCACTGCAATCGCAACGTCGCGGCCGAAGCGTGAATCCTGCTCTATTCATAGACTTGAGAGCAAGATTCACGTTCCGTGATCGAAGCGAAGTACTTCGATCAGAAACGATCTTGCTCTAGCGACCGCGCTTCTCGAGGGGTCGAGGAGCCAACCCGCCAACCGGCAGACCCGATGGCCCTCGGTCGCCGGAAGCAGTTCCCCGCCGAAACCGCAGCAGGCCGGCTCCTCTACGCGCACCTTACTCTCCGCCGGTGCGGTTCCCGCCCGGCAATGAATCGCGTTGGCGATCCACTTGGGGAAATCGTGTGCACGAAAAAATCAAAGCTCAATTTCCTGCACAGATATGCAAGGCGAGGCCACCAGATTGTCGATCCTCCAATCTGGTCCCCGCAGGTCTCGCCTCGGCCCCTGTCGATGGATCGGCGCCAAACCGCCCTCTAAGCTTGGCCTCGACAAAGGCGTCGCCAGAAGCGATCCAACCGTGGCGACTTTCGGGCGGTACGGAGGCGTGCGAGGTGAAGCCGGCGGCGTGTGTCCCATGAGCCCCGTTCACCGCAACAGCACACAAATCGAGCAAGCCACGCGCGTTTCTGCGGGCGCGCTCAACCGGCCACGACGGGCCGCAACGAATCCACCAGCAGCCTCTGCTGGACCTCGCCGTCCGAGATGGCGAGCTGCGCCGCGAACCAGTCGTAGACGAGCTGGCACACCTTATCGGGGGCCGCACGGGCGAGCGCACGCTCATCGGAAAAGAGCTGCAGATCGGCGTTGGTCCAGCCGCGCTTGCCAAGATCGGCCGCCAGCAAGTCGTAGTCGGTCTGGCGTGGCGGCGCATAGACGCGCGGCGACCGGCGGCCATCCGAGATGGCCTCGACGATCGCCACCATCTGCGTCTGCAGGGACACGACGTGCTCCGAGCCCTGCAGCAGACCGACGATGGTCGGGCTCGGCTCGCCCTGCGAGATGAAGCTGTAGCAGGCGTCGGAGCCGGTCTTCCGCAGCCTGTCGAGGTTGTCGAGGAACGCGGCGGCAACGCGCTTCAGGTTGGGCATCTGTGCGGCCAGCGCGTTGTCGACCTGCTGCCGCCGCAGGGTCACCAGGGCACGCGCCAGATGCTGGCCGATCGCGGCATCGTCCTTGCCGCCGGCCGACATCGCCTCGATCTCCTTCAGGCGCTGCGCGTACCAGTCGGGGAACTCGCGCTTGACGAGGCGCCACACGGCTGCTGCCTGCATGGCGGTGTCGATGGCCTTGGCGTCGCCCTTGAGGCCGGCCAGCGGCGGGGCCTCCAGGCTCTTGCGGTCGACCGGGTTGCTCAACGTCACGGCCGGCAGGAAGCTGGTGAACTCGAGCAGCTTGTTGCGATGCGGATAGGCGAGCCAGACGGAAGCGGCAAGCCCGCCGAGCAGGATCGCCGCCACGACGATCTTGCGCAGGACGGCGCCGAAGGAGCGGCCCGGTTCGCCTGGCTCGGGCTCGGATGCCGGCTCGGGCGCCGTCAGCTGGCCAGGGCGCGTGCGCTCGGTGGCCGTGCGCTCGGTGGACTGGCGCTCGGCGCCGGAACGCAGCAACGCCGGCCCGCCAAAGTCGGGAGGCGGACGCTTGGCGGCAGGGCTCGCCTTCGACTTCGGCGGAAACAAAACCAGGGCTGGGCGCCAGTCGGGGAGGCCTTCGCGCCACAGCAGGTCGTTGGGCTGCAGGTGGCCGAGCTCGACGAATTTGCCAAGCTCCGCATCGCTCAGGGGGCCATACTGCTGACCCTCGCGAGCGAGAAACCACTGTACCTGTGAGGCTGGCGCCGTCATGGGATGTTCCGGCACGAATGCCGCTCGAAATCTCTCGGTGCTGTCGCGCTACCCTGGGCCACCGTCAAGTCATGGCACAGCTGGCGCCAATTCTCCAGCACTCCAACGACTTAGCCACCACTTACGGCCACGCCAAGGCAGTCGCCCGCCGATATCGCCGGCCGGAGCGCTATCCGTCCCTTGAACCGGCTCGCCGCGGCAAGCTATAACCCGCGCCACAGCAAGGGAAAATGCATTCCACGGAGTACGGGATGGCCATCGAGCGCACCTTTTCCATCATCAAGCCGGACGCGACCACACGCAACCTGACGGGCGCCATAAACGCCGTCATCGAGAAGGCAGGCCTGGCCATCATCGGCCAGAAACGGACGCGCTGGAGCAAGGCGCAGGCCGAGAAGTTCTACGAGGTGCACAAGGCCCGGCCGTTCTACGCCGACCTGGTGGCCTTCATGACCTCGGGCCCGATCGTCGTGCAGGTGCTGCAGGGCGAGAACGCGGTCAAGACGTACCGCGACGTGATGGGCGCCACCGACCCCGCCAAGGCGGACGCCGGCACCATCCGCAAGCAGTTCGCCGAAAGCATCGAGCGCAACTCCGTGCACGGCTCCGACAGCCCGGAGAACGCGGCGATCGAAATCGCGCTGAATTTCCGCCCAGATGAAATCGTAGGCTGACAGCTGCGGACGATGGTCCGCCGCTGGCACTATGCGTCGGCGCATCTCATCACAGTTCAATGCGGGTGGGGGAGCAGCCATGCATATTCTTGCCATTCTGGGCGCGGTTGTCGGCGTCCTGCTGTTTGCGCTGTTTCGCATGCAGCAGGCCGCCAACGCCACGCGCGACATCGTTGATGCGGCCGACGAGGCGCGCGGCTTGTTCCGGCGCTGGAGCTGGCGCCGGAAGCACGCCAAGCATCTGCTCGACACGGTCGATGATGCGCGCGAGGCCGCCGCAGCCATGATGGTGGTGGTGGCGCAATCGGACGGCAGCATCACCGAACGCGAGCGCACGGCCATCACCAGCGAAATGGTGCAGCGCTTCGGCGCCACGCCGGATCAGGCCGAAGCGCTGTTCGCCCGGGCCCGCTGGCTCGTCAAGGACAGTGCCGATGCCGGCGAGGTATTCCGCCGCCTGACCCCAGTGATCCACCGCACCTGCGGGGCGACGGAACGCTCCGACCTGATCGCGATGCTGGAGGCGGTGGCCGGCGCGGACAAGTCCGCCGATGACATCGTCACGCAGGATATCGCCAGGTTCGCACGCGTGCTGAGGTCCTGATGATCACGCCTGAGTACGCGCGGACGATGGCGGTCTACAACCGCTGGCAGAACCGCTCGCTGTATCGCGAGGCCGATGCGCTCACCGACGCCGAGCGCAAGCAGCAGTGCGGCGCTTTCTTCGGGTCGATCCACGGCACGCTCAGCCATCTGGTGTTCGGCGATCAGATCTGGATGCACCGGTTCGCCGGCACGCCCGCCCCCAAGGCGAAGTCGATCGCCGAAAGCGTCGAGGCCGTGCCGGATTGGAACGATCTCAAGCAGCAGCGGGCTGCCTTCGATGAAGTCATCATGGACTGGGCGGAGCGCCTCGACCCGCAATGGCTGGCCGGCGACCTGACCTGGTACTCCGGCGCCATGGGTCGCGAGGTGACCAAACCCGCGGCGCTGCTGGTGGCGCATTTCTTCAACCACCAGACCCACCATCGCGGCCAGGCGCACTGCCTGCTCACGCAGTTCAAGCGCAAGCCGGACGCCACCGACCTGCCCTTCATGCCAACTTGACGCACGCTCAAGAGTGAGATCAGTTCCTGATGAATTCCTTCGGCTTGGGTCAGAGCGCAGCGCTCACCTCAACACAAGGCAGGATTCACGCTTCGGCCGCCGCGTATCGATCAAGGCGAAGGGATCAATCCGAAGCGATCCTGCTCTAGGCTTCACGCGAGGATCGCGCGCGGATCGCGGATTCGCGAGCCGGGATCACTCTTAGTCACCCACGCGTGAGCATCGCTTGTCGCCCGAGAGGGCCACGACCATCTCCTGATCTGTGCAGAGAACTGCACGGCAAGAAAAATCTGGAGATTGATCATGAAGACCATCCTTTCCACCATCGTCGCCCTGTCGGTCCTGACCGGCGTTGCCGCTTCGGCCAATGCGTTCGATGCCAAGAGCTTCTACCAGCAGTTCGAGCACAACAGCACCCGCTAACAAGGTCCAACAAGGACCACTCTCAGAAATAGGAGACTGATCATGAAGACCATCCTTTCCGCCATCGTCGCCCTGTCGGTTCTGACCGGCGTCGCGGCTTCGGCCAACGCGTTCGATGCCAAGAGCTTCTACGAGCAGCTCGAGCGCACCGCCCGCTAACCAGACCCAACAAAAACCACTCTCAAGAGTAGGAGACTGATCATGAAGACCATCCTTTCCGCCATCGTTGCCCTGTCGGTTCTGACCGGCGTCGCGGCCTCGGCCAATGCGTTCGATGCCAAGAGCTTCTACGAGCAGCTCGAGCGTACTGCCCGCTAACGGCCTGCCGACTGCCAGGATGAATGAGGCCCGCGTGCCCAGCACGCGGGCCTCCTGACGTTTGCTGCATCAATTGGGATTGTTGGCCCGGGCGCGGAACTCGGATAGCGTTGCGCAAGACGCACGCCAGGAGCGCCCATGAACGCGCACGCCAAGATCGGCCATTCCGCCTGCCCGCACGACTGCCCGTCGACCTGTGCGCTCGATATCGAGCTGCTGGATGACGGCCGCATCGGCCGCGTGCACGGTGCGGAGGACAACACCTACACGGCCGGCGTCATCTGCGCCAAAGTGGCGCGCTACGCCGAGCGCATCCATCACCCGGACCGCCTGCTGCATCCGATGCGCCGCGTCGGGGGCAAGGGCTCGGGCCGCTTCGAGCGCATCTCCTGGGACGACGCGCTCGACCTGACGGCCGAGGCGATGCTGGCGGCCGAGCGCCGCTACGGCCCCGAGGCGGTCTGGCCCTACTACTATGCCGGCACGATGGGCCTCGTGATGCGCGACGGCATCAACCGCCTGCGCCATGCCAAGCGCTACTCGCAGATGTACCAGTCGATCTGCACGACGCTGGCCTGGACCGGCTTCATCGCCGGCACCGGCAAGCTGGCGGGCGTCGATCCGCGCGAGATGGCCAAGTCGGACCTGGTGGTGATCTGGGGCACCAATCCGGTCAACACGCAGGTCAACGTGATGACGCACGCCATGCGCGCCCGCAAGCAGCGCGGCGCCAAGATCGTGGCGATCGACATCTACCAGAACGGCACCATGCAGCAGGCCGACCTGGCGCTGTGCCTGAAGCCCGGCACCGACGGCGCGCTGGCCTGCGCCGTCATGCACGTGCTGTTCCGCGACGGCCATGCCAACTGGCCCTACCTCGAGCAATACACCGACTGCCCGCGCGAGCTGGAAGCGCACCTGCGCGACAAGTCTCCGCAGTGGGCGAGCGCGATCACCGGGCTGACGGTGGAAGAAATCGAGACCTTCGCGCGCATGGTCGGCACGACGCCGCGCACGCTATTTCCGGCTCGGCTACGGCTTCGCGCGTCAGCGCAACGGCGCCCACAACATGCATGCGGCGCTGTGCATCCCGGCCGTCACGGGAGCCTGGGCGCACGAGGGCGGCGGCGCCTTCCACAACAACGGCGCCATCTTCCACTGGAACAAGTCGCTGATCGAAGGCCTCGACGTCGCCGACTACAGCGTGCGCACGCTGGATATGTCGCGCATCGGCCCGGTGCTGACCGGCGATCCCTACGACATCAAGGGCGGGCCGCCGGTCACGGCCATGATCATCCAGAACATGAACCCGGTGCAGGTGGCGCCCGAGCAGCGCAAGGTGAAGGCCGGCTTCGCGCGCGAGGACCTGTTCGTGGCCGTGCACGAGCATTTCATGACGGCGACGGCGCAGATGGCCGACGTGGTGCTGCCGGCCACCATGTTCCTCGAGCACGACGACGTCTATCAGGCCGGCGGCCAGCAGAGCATCCTGCTCGGGCCGAAGCTGGTCGAGGCGCCGGGCGAGTGCTGGTCCAACCACGATGTGATCTCGGCGCTGGCCAAGCGGGTCGGCGCCGAGCATCGCGGCTTCGGCATGAGCCCGCGCCAGATCATCGACTGGACGCTGCAGAACTCGGGCTGGGGCACGCTTGGCGAACTCGAGGAGAAGAAGTGGATCGACTGCCAGCCCGAGTTCGACACGGCGCACTACGTCGGCGGCTTCGGCTATCCGGACAAGAAATTCCGCTTCAAGCCGGAGTGGCCGCGTGTGCCGGCCGGGCGCAGCTACGACTGGGGGCTGGGCCGCGACATGCCGGCGCTGCCCGATCATTGGGACGTGATCGAGAAGGCGGATGCCAAGCATCCGTTCCGGCTCGCAACATCACCGGCGCGCGAGTACCTCAACTCGTCGTTCAACGAGATGCCCACCAGCCGCAAGCGGGCCGGGCCGCCGCGCGTCAAGATGCATCCCGAGGATCTGGGGGCGCTCGGCATCGCCGATGGCGCGCGCGTGCGCATGGGCAACGAGCGCGGCGAGATCACGCTGGCGGCGGAAGCCTTCGAGGGCGTGCTGCGTGGCGTGGTGATCGTCGAGAGCATCGCCCCCAACGACCAGTTCGAGGGCGGCTGGGGCATCAACACGCTGACCAGCGCCGTGCAGGCCGCGCCCTACGGCGGCGCGCCGTTCCACGACAACCACGTGTGGATCAGGGGGGCGTAGTGGGCGCTACGTTCGGCTCAATCAGACGGCCGAGCGGCTTGCGGGTACCAGCCGTCAATCAAACTTGTAGTTGATGCCCACTCGAGCGATGTCGGCCGATAGATTGGCCGAGGTCGACATCCGGCTTGGAATTGCGTCACCGCCGGAACAGTCAACGGTGGAGGATGGTCCGCAGAACACGAAACCTTGTGTCGAGACGGAACCAAACTTGATATGCATGTACTCTGCCTTCAAGCTCCAGTGTTGCGTCAGCGCCCACTCCGCGCCGCCACCTAGAGCCCAACCAAACATCAACTTGCTGGCGCTGGAGCCACCGACACCTGCGCTCGGGGCATTATCGGTATATGAATTTGACACACTAAGCTCGGTCACCGCCAATCCGCCGGTCGCGTAAATGAGCAGATTGGAGCTGGGCGTCCATCCTAAGCGGCCTCGAGCCGTGAACAGCCAGTCCGTTTCCATCGCCACCCGCACAGTGCCCTGCGCAGGGATTCCAATAGGGATGTCGTAAACTCCAACGCGCGTGCCAGTTAGACCGAACGCTCCAAAATCTGCCTCGAACCCCAAGACGAAGTTGCCAATCTGCTGGTTGGCGCCGACCTGCACGCCACCAACAGATCCATCGCCGCGGAAAGATCCCGAAGCGAGTTGATTGATAGCAGCGATATCTGAAGCAGCGAAATATGAGAGCGGAGAAAAGCTCTCGACACCGGCGTCTGTGCGGATGTCGCCATCATACCAGGAGTGGCCCAGGTTCACGCCAGCATAGAAGCCGGACCAACTGAACACCCCAGGGCTAGCAAGCTTTCTCCGCCAATGCCGCGGTGCTAGCCAAAGGGACATACAGCGCTGACGCAACCAAGCCGATTTTCAGCAAGCCCCGCACAAGCAATACCCCGGGCACTCTCTGCAGGACTGTATGGTCAAGGGCCTCTCCTGGTGGTGACCATTGCGCCACAGTCGCCCGGCAAACCGCGGCCGTTCTTGACTGGTATTCGTCATTGCGGCGCGGCTCCGCGCGAGCCCTTGACACCGTGTGAATAGATTGTGGATTATGGCGTGGTGAATATTATTGTCCGTGGGGGTGTCATGCTTCGATTTGTAGTGTTGGCCGCATGTGCGGCAGTACTGGTCTTGATTCGGCGTTGATTTTGCCGAAGCGGCTTTCGGTGGCACCCGGCCTTTGCCAGGCCCCGCCCCATTGATCGGAATTGGCTTGCCTGTAGCAGCGCTGGCGTTCGGCGCCGTTTGGCTTGTTCGCCGCTACGGCAAGAACTAGCTCGCCGCAAGCGCATGCGAGAGCGGCCCAGGTTCGCCGCGACGGATACCGGTTGTGCGCGGCGGTATCGCCTCGTAAGGCGTCGGGATGCCGCTTGACGTGCAAACCAGCTCGCATACGGCCGCGGCGTCGATCAGCCGCCTAGGCCGTCGCGAGCTGTTCGTCTGGTTGCTGAGTATCCTGGCGGCGCATTATTTCCTGCGCATCGATCCCGACAAGGGCGGGACCTTTATCGAGGCGCTCACCCAGTCGCTCACATCAAGGAGCGTGTTTCACTATCTCGGCTGGTACGCCGTGTTTCAGCTGGCGATCGCTGCTGATCGCGAACAGCCCTCATCGCGCTACGACATTGCCTTTGCGCTGATCGCTGCCTTGGTCGCCTTCGCTCCGGCGTACTCGCCGCCGTGGCTCGCGAGCACGGCTACCGCCCTGTATCTCTGGGCGACAAGCAAGGGCGATCCCAGCCTGCGGGCGGCCGGCATCGTCCTCCTGGCGCTGGCCTTCAACGGCTTCTGGGGTCACAAGCTGTTCGAGGTGTTCGCCTTCCCGCTCCTGATTGCGGATACGGCCCTGGTCGGAGGCCTGCTGTCGCTGCTGCATTCCGGCTATTCCTGGCACGGTACCATCATCGAGTCGGATGGGCATGGCCTCGTCATATTCGGCCCCTGCTCGTCGTTTCACAACATCTCGCTCGGCCTGCTCTGCTGGATCGCCATCACCAAGCTCAGCCGTCCGGGTTGGGCGCCGGGCGATGCATGGATCGCGGCCTTGGTGGTGCTGGCGGTGCTGGTCTTGAACACTGCAAGAATCTTCCTGATGGCCCTGAGCAGCTGATATGTACGCCTACTGGCATTCGGGCTTCGGCGCCGATCTGTTCGCGCTCGCCACCTCGGCGACGGTCATCGGAATAAGCCTGTGGGGGGCGTTGCGACGCGTGCGCGCATGAGGCCGTCCGTTCTCCGAGTCATATTTCGCCGCGCTCTTGCTCGCAACGGTGGCGAGCCAGATCCAGGCGTTCCACGCGCCGAGAACCGATGCCTTGGCGAAGCTGGCGGACGTCCTCAAGGACCAAGGGTTGAGCACTTCCAATCCGTCGGCCGGGCTGGGCTATGGCCGGTCGATGAACGTGGTCGGTGCCGGGCTGCGATCCAGCCACTGCAGGGTTACGCCGATGCGTCTCAGCCTGGAGGAAGCGCCGCTGCTCGAAGCCTCGTTGCTGCCCGGCGATATAGGCCGCTACGTCTTTGTCGGGCAGGCCTGGAGCACGGCCGAGCCGCGCTCCCTGCGCTGGCAATGGTTCAAGCACAAGCTTGGTTCGCTGATCGGCTTTCCCATGCGGAAAGGCTGGATACGGTGCTGTTCGTAGCCGTTCCCGGCAACTGCCCTGCCGCCGAGAGGATCGACTGGCTGCCGTTGTGGAGTTCGTGACCGATAGAGTGGTGCGCGGTGCACTATCATGGCCTGGGAGAAATCCATGTGCGAAGTCAGGAGTAACCTACGTCAATCCGCCGAGTGCGGGGCCGGCGCAGGGCATGTACAGCCACGTGGCGCGCATGACGCCGGGCGAGATCGCCTTCATCGCCGGCCAGGTGGCGATCGACGGCAAGGGCACTCCTCTGGGCGTCGGCGATGTCGCGGCACAGGTGCCGGTGGTGTTCGAGAACCTCGGCAAGATCCTCAAGGACCTGGGCGCCGACTTCGAGTCGGTCGCACAGTTCACGACCTATCTCACCAGCGCCGACGACATCCCAGCCTTCATGGCCGAGCGCGCCAAGCTGTTTCCCAAGCTGTTCCCCGGCGGCAAGTATCCGCCCAACACGCTGCTGATCGTCGATCGCCTGGTGAAGCCGGAATTCCTGATCGAGGTGGAAGCCATCGCGCGCCTGCCGGGTTGATACTCGCCGGAAGTCCCAGCTTGTCACAAATACCCTTCCGCGCCGCGGAAGCCTCGCGCTACAATCATCTCGTCGGAGCGAACCGCGCGTGAGTTCATGCCTGCTGCAAGCACATTCGGCCGCATCAAGGCCCAGCCACCGTACGCAGGCCCCGGCCAAGTCATCGGCCTGCTCGGCGGCTCGTTCAATCCGCCGCACGCCGCGCATCGGCTGATCAGCGAGACGGCCCTCAAGCGGCTCGGGCTGGACAAGGTCTGGTGGATCGTCTCGCCGGGCAATCCGCTGAAGAACCGGGCCGAGCAGGCGCCGCTGGCAGAGCGCATGGTGCTCTGCCGGGCAATCGCCAAGAACCCGCGCATCGAGGTCACCGACTTCGAGGCCGACCTGCCGACGCCCTATACGGCCTCCACCATCGCCTTCCTGAAGCGGCGCAGCCCGCTGGTCCGCTTCGTGTGGATCATGGGCGCCGACAACCTCGCCTCGTTCCACCGCTGGCAGAGCTGGCGGGAGATCTTCACCACCGTGCCGATCGTGGTGGTGGACCGGCCCGGCTGGCGCCTGAAGGCGCTGGCATCGAAGGCGGCGCAGGCGTTCGCCGACAAGCGGGTGCCCGAGTCCGACGCCCGCGCGCTGCTGCATGCTCCGGCGCCGGCCTGGACCTTCCTGACCGGCCCGCTGTCGCACCTGTCCTCGACGGCCCTGCGCGGCAAGGCCAAGGCCCGACCCGCCAGTGTGGCAAAAAAGTCTCAGTCGCCGGCCGGGCTTGTCCTGGCGCAAGGACAAATCTGCCGAGAACGGCGCCGACCAGACCACCCCGGCAGTGAACGGCGCCGATGGAGCGCCCATAACCCCCGGCTCAGGGGCTTGAAACACTGGGTACCGACTGTCTATGTTTGGGGAGCGAGTCTGTTCGCAGGCTCGTTGCCGGCGTCTGGGCGCGTGAGCATCAAACCCGGACGCTTCCTCCCCACTGGGGTTTGATGACGAAAGGATACTCAGCACAAGATGCCAAGCGCACTTGAGGGTGCCCGCAAGAGCACGCCTCCGGCCGAACTCGTGCCCAGCCACAACTCGGAAGCCCTACTCGCCAACCTGACGGCCTGGCTCGACGACGCCAAGGCGGAGAAGGTGGTGGCGATCGATATCAAGGGTAAGTCTTCCATCGGCGACTACATGGTGATCGCCACGGGCCGGTCGGACCGGCATGTGGGCGCCATCGCCGACCAGCTGCATCGCAAGCTCAAGGAAGCAGGCTACGGGCGCGTTCGCGTGGAAGGGCAGCCGCATTGCGACTGGGTGCTGATCGATGTGGGCGACATCGTCGTGCACGTGTTCCGGCCCGAGGTGCGCGAGTTCTACAATCTCGAGAAGATGTGGTCGGCCGAGCGCCCGAGCGATCCCTCCGGCGATACGACGACGCACTAGCGCTGTTGTTCCGGCTGATGCTTAGGGGTGTCATGGCCGGGCTTGTCCCGGCCATCCACCGATCCGCTTGCTCCGGACGTTCGTTGAGAGCTGGATCCTCGGGACAAGCCCGAGGATGACACCGGGTGGCTGACATGCGCCTGATGGTTGCCGCGGTCGGCCGGTTGAAGGATGGGCCGGAGCGCGAACTGCTCGACGTCTATCGCGCGCGGTTCGAGGCGCTGTCGAAGCGGGTGGCCCTGGCGCCGGTGGCGTGGCACGAGATCGGCGAAAGCCGGGCCGCGAGCGTAGCCCAACGCAAGCAGGAGGAAGGCGCCGCGCTGCTCAAGCTCGCCCGCGAGGCCGATGCCGTCATCGCGCTCGACGAGCAGGGCAAATCGCTCTCCAGCGACGCCTTCGCCCGTCACCTGGCCAAGGTGCGCGACGGCGGCGCCAAATCGATGGCCATCCTGATCGGCGGCCCGGACGGGCTGGCTCCCGAGGTGCGCGACGCCGCTCAGCTGGTGCTGTCGCTCGGTGCCATCACGCTGCCGCACGGCCTCGCCCGCATCGTGCTGGCCGAGCAGCTCTATCGGACAGCCACCATCCTTGTCGGCCACCCCTACCATCGCGCGTAGAGTGAGATCGGCCATGGAAGGCACTTCGGGTTCAATGCGAAGCGATCCTGCTCCAGCAGGGCAGCTGCGCGCACGCCAAATCTTGACAATCACATTCAGGTATTATTAATCGACACGCGCCTGCTGATGCGGCGCCGCGTCTTGTTCCTGTCGGCCCAGCCAGGCCTCCCGGCTTAGCCATGTCCGCTCGTCGCCCGCGCGCGCAGCCTGAATTATGGCTAATGTTATATTATGACGCCTTGTGCAACGCATCGGAATGAGCGGGTGGTGAGGGGAATGGGCGACAATCCCAACGGGCATCTCTCAAGGCGACGCGGCAGCGCGAACGTGCGGCTGCCGGTCAAAATCACGGCGATGACCTGCCTTTGCGCGATTGCGGTCGCCGCCATGGCCGCGTCTTCACAGGCGCAGCAAGGCGAACCCGCCTCGGGCATGGCGCATCTGCCGCACGACCTGTCGCCCTGGGGCATGTTCCAGTCGGCCGACGTGATCGTGCAGGGCGTGATGATCGGCCTGTTCGTCGCCTCCGTCGTGACCTGGACGGTCGGCCTCGCCAAGAGCCTGGAGCTGATCGTGGCCAGCCGGCGCCTGCGCCAGGCCTTGCGCCGGATCAGCGGGGAAGGCTCGCTGCTGGGCGCGCTGAACCGGCTGGAAGGCCGCGGCGGCCTGGTGCGAACCATGATCGAAACGGCGGCGGGCGAAGTGCGCCAGTCCGGAACCATGCCCGATCCGGCCGGCGTGAAGGAGCGGGTTGCCTCGCATCTCGGGCGCATCGAGGCGGCTGCCTCGCGCGGCATCGCGCGCGGCACCGGCGTGCTCGCCACCATCGGATCGACCGCGCCGTTCGTCGGCCTGTTCGGCACGGTGTGGGGCATCATGAACAGCTTCATCGGCATCTCGAAGGCGCAGACCACCAACCTCGCCGTGGTGGCACCCGGCATCGCCGAGGCGCTGCTCGCCACCGCCATCGGACTTGTTGCGGCCATCCCGGCCGTTATCATCTACAATCAGTTCGCCCGCTGGACCGCCGGCTACCGCGCGCTGGTCGGCGATGCCTCGGCGCACGTGCAACGACTGGTCTCCCGCGACATGGATCGGGCCGCGAGCCCGCTGCGGGTGGTCAAGGCAGCAGAGTAGAGCAATGGCCGGCCGCATCGACGAAGGCGGAGACGATCTCGTGGAGGCGCACGAGATCAACGTGACGCCGTTCATCGACGTCATGCTGGTGCTGCTGATCATCTTCATGGTGGCGGCGCCGCTGTCGACCGTCGACGTGCACGTCGACCTGCCGGCGTCGACCGCCAAGCCGCAACAGCGGCCGGACAAGCCGCTCTACATCACGATCAAGTCGGACCTGCAGCTCACCATCGGCAACGAATCGATTGCGCGGTCCGAGCTGGCCTCCGCCATCGAGACGGCGACGCAGTCCGACAAGGGCAAGCGCCTGTTCCTGCGCGCCGACCAGACCGTCCCCTACGGCGAGCTGATGAACGTGCTCAACATGCTGCGCGCGGCCGGCTACCTGAAGATCGCGCTGGTCGGACTTGAAGGCGTCGGTGGCCCCGGCGGACCCGCTGCGGCGGCGACGGACGCCCTGAAGCCGGGCGAGCCCGTGCTGCTTCCGGACAAGCCGCAATGATCCCGAGCATCGACCTGCTCGAACCGCGCCGGCGCTGGCTGATACGCTGGATCGGCGCGGCGACGCTGATCAGCGCCATACATATCGGCGGCGGCAGCTTCGCCATGCTGCGGTGGGTGGAGGAGCTGGTCGAGGAGGCGCCGGGCGCCATCGTCGTGGAGATCGCACCGATCGCCACCGCGCTCGAGTCCGACATGACGGCGCCGCTCGGCAAGCTGGCGGACGAGCGCGAGGCGACGCAGGCCGCCTCCGACCAGCAGATCCAGAAGGTCGAGGAGGAAGCGCCGAAAGACGACCTGCCCTCGCCGGTCGCCCCCGAAGTCGCGCTGCCCAAGCCGACGCCGGTGGAGGAGAAACCCAAGGAAGAGGTCAAGGAGGAGACGAGCCCGCAGGTGCGCGTCGCGCAGGAGCCCACCGCGGCCAGCAAGGCGGCGGCGCCCCGGCACATCGATGCGGAGCTGGCCGCCAAGTCGGCGGCTCCCGACGCCGGCACCGCGGCCAGCACCGCGCGCAGCGTCGTGTCCTGGCAGAATTCGGTGATGCTGCAGATCAATCGGCACAAGCGCTATCCCTCAGCGGCACGCTCGCAGGACATGCAGGGGGTGGTGCAGGTGCGCGTCCTGATCGATCGCGGCGGCCGTCTGATGTCGTCGGAGATCGCCGGCAGCTCCGGGTCCGCGCTGCTGGATGAGGAGGCGCTCGAAATCCTCAAGCGGGCATCGCCGCTGCCGCCGCTGCCCGTGGGGGTGCAGGGCGAGACCCTGAACCTCAATATCCCCATCCAATTCCGCATCAAGTAGTAACCAACTCTCACCCGTCATCCCGGACGCGATGCTTGCATCGCGATCCGGGATCTCCAGGAATTGCGAGGTCCCGGATCGTCTCGGCTGCGCCTCGGCGTCCGGGATGACGGGTGTTGCGGGTGTTACCCGTCGTTGCGGCTTGACTTGGGCGCGGGCATGCTATTTGTTGATTTTTATCGTCAAGAATATGCCGTCGCGTGCATCGGCGTGATGAATAGCGTGCATGATCGACCACAAGCTGCCAAAGCCCGCCAACGGCGACGTCCCATCCTCCTGGCTGCCTCCGCAGCGCACGGGCAAGCGGCGCATGCTGTGGGAGATCGGCGGCAGCATGC
The DNA here is from genome assembly GCA_963735125.1 of uncultured Alphaproteobacteria bacterium. GTDB lineage: Bacteria > Pseudomonadota > Alphaproteobacteria > Rhizobiales > Hyphomicrobiaceae > AWTP1-13. The sequence continues at coordinate 317,047 of CAVTJY010000021.1, forward strand.
AGTGCTCGGTGCTGGGCACCTGCCTCGGCGAGGATGATCTGCTGGGGGCGATCCGCAAGTGCGGCCTGTCCCTGCAGGGGGCGGTCACGAGCTACGACATCCACGCCCACTGCGTGAAGATGGCGACCTCCAGCAATGTTCTCTCCAAAGCACTGCACAAGCTGCTGGACAAGCGCTACGAGGGGGCCGTGCGCCTCGTCTCGCGGGCCGATACCGAGGCGGAGATCTTCGCGCTGTGGGAGAAGCTGCGCGAACTCGGGCCAGGTCGGCGCCGCCTACTGGGCGATCGCCTCGCACACGCACGTTGCGCCAGAGGTGATCAAGCAGGTGTTCGGCGAGGTGCACATGCTCTCGCACCTGCATGGCTGCGGCGTGCGCGAGATGGCCACCCAGATCGCCGAGATGCAGCGTCGCGCCACCGAGACCGAGGCGCGTCTGCGCCGGGCCGAGGCGGCCCGCAACGAGGCGCTGGCCGAACGCGATGCGGTGCGTACCGAATTGCAGGCGCGTGCCGCCGAAGTGAGCACGGTTGACCTGGGAGTTGAGCCCGCGCGGGTTGCTTCACCTCGCAAGGACGCGTCCGGCAAACGCAATCGCGTGCTCGCGGCTGCGCGTGCTCGTGCCCGGCATGCGGAAACGGAGAACGCGCGCCTGCAGGCCGTTGTGCAAGCGATGGAGCGCGAGCAGCGCAGGGAGCGGCCGGCGCAACTGACCTGCGCTTGCTGCAAGCCGGAGACGCTGCCCTGCCGCCTGGACGGGCGCCGCATCCTCTACCTGGGCGGACGCAAGAGCGTGCTGCCGCATCTCAAGTCCGCGGCCGAGGCGCGCGAGGCCATCCTGCTGGTCCACGATGGGGGCATGGAGGACAGCACGCACCGCATCGAGGAGCTGGTCGGCGGCTGCGACGCGGTGGTCTGCCCGATCGACTGCGTCAGCCACGGCGCCTGCAAGCTCGCCAAGGTGCTGTGCCGGCGCTTCAACAAGCCGTTCCTGCCGATCCCGACCGCCAGCCGCAGCGGCTTCGAGCGTGCGCTGGATCAGCTGGCCGCCGGCGGAGGCAGGAGCACCGACGCATTCGAAGGCGCCTCCGGCAGTTGAGCGGCCTCAGAGCTGCGTCCTGCTGTCGGCCGCAGAGACGCAAGCGTTGCGCTCCCATATGCTATTGCAGCGGCGTGTGTGTCGCCGTCTGCATGGGAGCAGGTCGATGCGTCTGGCCGCGATCGCTGACATTCACGGAAACTGCCTGGCGCTGGAGGCCGTGCTGGCCGACATCCGGCGCCTGGACATCGATATCGTCGTCAATCTTGGCGATCACCTGAGCGGGCCGCTGGAGGCCAGGCGAACGGCGGAATTGCTGATCGCGTGCGATTTCCCATCGATTCGCGGCAATCATGACCGTTGGCTGATCGAGCAGGCCCCCGCAGAGATGGGCCGCTCCGACAAGGCCGCTGATGCACAGCTGCAGGCAACGCACCGGCAATGGCTCTCGGCACTGCCGCCGACCCTGGTGTTTCGCGACGAGATCTTCCTGTGCCACGGCACGCCGGCGAGCGACACCACCTATTGGATGGAGCAGGTGAGCGCCAACGGCTTCGTGCAGATGGCGGCGATTGAAGATATCGAGAAGGCAGCCGAGGGCATCGACTTGCCGCTGATATTGTGCGGTCACACGCATATTCCTCGCGTCGTGAGGTTGCGGGATGGCCGGCTGGTCGTGAACCCGGGCAGCGTTGGGTGCCCTGGCTACGAGGACGACGTGCCCGTCCACCACGTGGTGCAAGCTGGCACACCCGACGCCTGCTACGCCGTGCTCGAGAAGCAGGGCGGCCGATGGAGCGTCAGCTTTCGCTACGTACCGTACGACAACCTCGCGATGGCGGAGATGGCGAGATCCGCAGACCGGCCGGAATGGGCGAGCGCGCTGGCGACAGGGTGGATCCGATAGTCTGGGTCCCGGATATTTGCCTGCGGCAAATTCCGGGATGACAGCAGCGCGGGGATCGCAAAGAAACCAAGATGAGAGCGTCAGTTGCCGAACAGGCCCGAGAACAGGTCGGTCGACTGCTGCGGCTGCTGGCCCTTCTGCTTGACGCGGGCCTTTGGCCGCGCAACCGGCTCGCCCGCATCGCTCGAGCTCGACGCCGTGACGGCGCCGGTCACGACCGATCCTGCGCCGAGCGCCGACGCCAGGCGCCCGTCGAGGGCGTAGATGTCGGGCCACTGCTGCACCTTGCCGTCGTCGTCGACGGTCGTGGTGAAGTAGGTGACGTGCACCGGGATGGGCGTCGAGAGCTTGATCTCGCCGCCGCGCCGCGCGTAGCCCGCCACCGCGTCCGTGCTCATGCCCTTGTCACGAGCGAGCAGCACCTCGGCGAACCGCACCGGATTCTGCACGCGCATGCAGCCGTGACTGAAGGTGCGCAGGCCGCCACCGAACAGATGCCGCTCCGGCGTGTCGTGCATGTAGACGTTGTGCTTGTTGGGGAAGCGGAATTTCACCATGCCCAGCACGTTCTTGGGACCGGGCGGCTGCACGAAATCGTACTGATGGATGGTGGCGGCCGTCCAGGTGACGGAGTTGGGATTGACGGACTGGCCGCCGCGCATGACGCGCAGCCCATGCGCCTCCAGCACCGCGCCTGCACCACCGCCGAACAGGCCGAAAAAGCCGCCGCCGGCGTCGCGCAGCTGCGGCAGCAGCTCGTTGGCCTTCATGCCGGGCGGCACGCCCCAGGACGGGATGGAAGATCACGAACAGCATGTCGGCGGAGAACATCGGCGTGGGCGTCTCGGGCTTGCCGACCACGATCCGCTCGGCCAGCACCAGCTTGCCCTCGTCGTAGACCTTGGTCATCTGCTCGGGCACGCTGTCCCAGACGTAGAACGGGCCGAGGTTCTCAGGCAGCCAGCGCCAACGCTCCATGTTGATGATCAGCCTGGAGGTGGAGTCGCCGCCCGAAGGCCGCAGCGCGTTGTTCAAGGCGTTGCGGGTTGCCCCAGTGACAACGCCGGTCGGCTTCTGCCCGCTCTGCTGTTGAAAGGCCTTCACCGCGTCGGCCAGCGCATCGTCGTAGATATCCTGTTGGCCGCCGGCCGGAGCGGCGACGCTCAGGCGCTGGCGCAGCAGGGCGACGTCGGGATGCGGCTGGCCGGGCTTGAGTTGCGGTCCCGACGGAACGCGCACGTGCGCGGGATTGACCTCAGGCTTCACGCCGCGTGCCGTCAGCATGGCCTGCCGCAGCCGCTCGAACTGCGGATGCTGCGGATGCAGCCGGCGCAGGTAGGCATCGACCGGATCGGCGACGGCGAGCGCCGTGATCAGCGACTTCGGATCGTAGATCGGCGGGTCCTGGTCGAACAGCTTGCTGACCGAGCCCGGGTCGAGCCGGCCGCCGCGCGCATGCCGCCCGTACTTCATGACGGCGAGGCTGACCTTGACCTCGACATCGGCCAGCATCTCGAACGAGGCCGCGCTGTCGACGGTCGGCACCTCGTAGTCGGCCGCGCGCAGGCCCCAGTCGTCGGCCTTGCGCAACTCGGCGATGGCATCCTTGGCGCGCTGGGTGAGGCCGGTGCGGCTGGTCCATATGGGCTGCCCGTCGCCCTCGGCATAGAACGACGCCAGCGCCGCGAAGTCTTCGCGGCCTCCGGCGCTGGCCTTCGCCAGAGGGGTCGCCAGACGTTCGCGCACCAGGGTGATGATGGGATGCACCTCGGCAGCCGAGCTTGGCTCGGCCGACTTGGTCGGGGCACCCGGTGCGGTGGGCGCCCTCTTCGGGCCGTCCTTGGGCGCCAGCGGGTCCGGCCCTTCGCCGTCCGCGGGCCCGGCATCGAAACCGATGGCGGGAATGGGCTTCTTGGATTTGGCCTGGCTCCAGCCGGGTGCCGCGAAGGCGGCAACGAGGGCCAGCGATAGAATGGATGCGGCAAGCGGCCTGAGCGTCATGACCATCCCCCTTGGCTCATTGTGCGCACAAACCCTGCCGATACATAGTTGGCGGTCGACCCAACTCGCCAGTGCAGATCATTCAAGTAGCTGTTGATTTTGTCCAGCTATCGGCCGGATCGGCTATCCGACGTAGTTTCTCGCACCACCTTCAGCACATCGGCGCCGTAGCGCTTAAGCTTGCTCTGGCCGACGCCGCTGACGCTGGCCAGCGCCTCGGGGCTGGCCGGGCGATCGCGGGCGATGGCCGACAGGGTGGCGTCGTGGAAGATCACGTAGGGCGGCACGTGCTGCTCGGCGGCCCGCTCGCGGCGCCAGGCACGCAGGGCCTCGAACAGCGGGGCATCCGCCGCCTCGATGCCGAGCCTCTCGCCGCTGTGGCGCTTGCGCTGGCGGCCCGGCCGGCTCTCGCCTGCGACGGCCGGGGCATTGCGCACGGCAATTCGGCGCTCGCCGCGATACACCGCCTTGACCTGCTCGGCCTCGCCGAGGTCGATCAGAGGCCGGCCCTCGTTGGGGTCTTCGCGCAGCAGGCCCTCGAACAGCAGCTGGTCGATCAGGTCGCGCCATGCGGTGGCGCTCATGTCGCGGCCGATGCCCCAGGTGGTGAGCCGCTTCTCGCTGTCCAGCGGGTCCTTGGTCTTGGCGGTCAGGTGATCGACGATGCGGCCGCGCCCGAACCGGCCGCCCAGGCGATGCACCGCCGACAGCGCCTTCTGCGCGGCCTCGGTGGCATCGACCCCTTGCGGGGGATTGAGGCACAGGTCGCACTGGCCACACGGCGTGACACCCGCCTCGCCGAAGTAGCGGCGCACCGCCGCCGGCCGGCAGCCCATGCCCTCCAGCATGGCATAGAGCTGACGCACCTTGCGCATCTGCACGCCCTTGACGCTGGCGTCGACGTCACGGCTGTCGATGCGGCGCAAGGCCCAGGCGAGGTCGGAGGACGAGTATAGCGTGATGCCTTCGGCGGCGGCACCGTCGCGGCCGGCACGACCGATTTCCTGCCAGTAGGCTTCTATGGCAGCGGGGGGATCGGCGTGGATGACGTAGCGCACGTCCGGCTTGTCGACGCCCATGCCGAAGGCGATGGTCGCCACCATCACCGCCGCATCGGCTTCCAGGAACTGCTCGAGGCGCCGGCTGCGCACATCCTTGTCGAGGCCGGCGTGGTAGGCGAGCGCCGGAACGCCCTCTGCAACCAACTTCTCGGCCAGCTTGTCGACGCCGTCGCGCGAGCCGGCGTAGACCACCCCGGAACGGCTTGGCCGCTCGGCCACCAGCTCGATGACCCTGGCGTGACCCTGGCCGCGCTTGCGCTCGGCCGATAGCGCCAACTCGGGTCGGGCGAAGCTGTCGACGAACTCGCGCGCGCGGCCGAGCTTGAGCTCGGCGCGGATGTCATCGCGGGTGCGGGCGTCGGCGGTGGCGGTGACGGCCAGGCGCGGAACGTCGGGGAACACCTCGGCGAGGCGGCCGAGCATGCGATACTCGGGTCGGAAATCGTGTCCCCACTGGCTGACGCAATGGGCCTCGTCGATGGCCACCAGCGCCAGCGGCAGCTGCGCCAGCCGCTCCAGCATCGAGGGCTGCATGAGCCCCTCGGGCGACAGGTAGAGCAGGTCCAGCGCGCCCGCTTCGATGCGGCGCCAGATGTCACCGCGAAGCTCAAATTTGACGTTGGAGTCAAGCCGCTCCGCTGCAACGCCCGATTGCTGCAGGGCCGCCACCTGGTCGGTCATCAGCGCGATCAGCGGCGAAACGACCAAACCGAGGCCACGCCGCAGGATAGCGGGAATCTGATAGCAGAGGCTCTTGCCGCCGCCGGTCGGCAGGACCGCAAGCGCGCTGCGTCCGGCCAGCACCTCGCCGATCACGGCCGCCTGCAGCCCGCGGAAATCCGCGTGGCCGAACACGCGGCGCAGGACATCGCGCGCCTCGCCCAGCGGGGCATTGTCGTTGCCGACCTCGGCGGATGGAGAATCGAGGGCCACGGTGACTTATGCAACGCAACGCTTCTGCTGAAAATGGTTCAGTCGGCGCTTACCACAATGATCCAACGCGATGTCGGCGAATTGTACTTTAGTGTATTAAATCAGACACTTTTCGCTCTGTCCGCAAAGCTAGGCTAATGCTACGACAGCCGACGATCCGGGCGCATCGGACTGCGGGTCCGGCGCGCCCTCCGCCTGTATTCCCGGTGCCGGTCCTTGGCTAAAACCCAGCCTCCCAATGCGAGCGGCAACGGCATTTTATCGCAACTGTCGCGTCAGGATTTCCAGCTGCTGCAGCCGCATCTGGCGGCCGTCGACCTTCCCGTAAGAAAGCAGCTCACAGCTCGCGGCAAGCGCATCGACGACGTGTACTTCCTCGAAGCCGGCATCGCCTCGGTGGTCGGCGGCGGCAACGCCAAGCAGATCGAGATCGGCATCATCGGCCGCGAAGGCATGACCGGACTTGCGGTGGCGCTGGGTGTCGAGCGCGCGCTGCACGACACCTTCATGCAGATCGCCGGCAAAGGCCTGCGCGTCAGCACCGCCAAGTTGCGCGAGCTCAATGACCAGAGCCGCACGCTGCATCGATCGCTGCTCGTGTACGTGCACGCCTACCTGATGCAGATCGCGCAGACCGCACTCGCCAACGGGCTCGGCAAGATCGAGGAGCGGCTGGCGCGCTGGCTGCTGATGGCGGCCGATCGCCTCGATACCAACGAGCTTCCGCTCACGCACGAGTTCCTCGCCGCAACGCTCGGCACGCAACGCCCGGGCGTTACGATCGCTCTGCACGAATTGGAGAGAGCGGGCCTGATCGTGACGCAGCGCGGCAGGATCACCATCCTGGACCGCAAGGCGCTCGAGAAAAGCTCGAACGGCATCTACCCCACGCGCGAGCGCTGAGTGCTGAGTGCAATGCAGCAGGGCGACCTTCCTTGACGGGAGCAGTTCGCCTGGCGTGAGAAGATGATCTCGCTCGGCATTCAATAAGCAGCAGGAATCGTATTTTCGTGCGCACGTGTCGGTGGCTCCGATATGCCGAAGCGTGCGCAAATTTTCAAAACCCATCCGTGTACGATCTTTGACAAGACCGGCTTCGCGCACGCTTCTGTGACTGTACGAATTCAAACGGAGGCGTTGACATCACGCGGCAACGTCGTACGTTTGTCGCACTGTTAACGATGAATAGTCATGGCCGACTGAGACAGTGTTTGCGGGAAGCAGTGTCGTGTGTCGAACCGCCAGCCCAACATTTTCGCAGATGTCGCCGGCTGTTTCAGCCCAGGCCGCTGCTCGGCCCAATCGCCGTCGCCAACAGCACATGTCACGGGGACCTGGAGATCGTGCATCCGCGGGGGTGGCGATCCTGGTCGAATGCGGGAGCCTTGTCGATGTCACGCGTACAGCTTTCGACGAAGCCGATCTATCAACAGCTGCGCGACCTGCTGGCTGAACGCATCGCCAAGGGTGCGTGGAAACCCGGCGCCATCATTCCCAACGAAGGTGAACTGGCGCGCGAGTTCGGCGTGAGCGCCGGCACCATGCGCAAGGCGCTGTCGCTTCTCGAGAACGAGCACCTGATCACGCGCCGACAGGGCCGCGGCACGTTCGTGAACGATCCGGTGGCGGAGGGCCTGGCCGACCGCTTCTGCAACATCCGCGGGGCCGAGGGCAAACCGGTGGTCGGCCGCGTGGAGGCCTCCGAGGTCACCAAGGCTTCCGCCAATGCCACGGAAGCGCAGCGCCTGCAGCTCATCAGCGGCGATCCGGTGTGGCGCATCCGGCGCGTGCGCTTCGATGGAGACAACGCGCTCATGTACGAGGAGGTGTCGCTGCCTGTCGCGCTGTTCCCCGAGCTGAGCGAGAGTTCGACCCGCATCGTCCTGCTGGCGCATCAGTTTGGCCTGCTGCTCGGCAAGGCGGACGAGAGGCTCTCGGTCGGCAAGGCGTCGGGCGGCGCCGCGGAGGCCTTGCATGTCCCGGAAGGCTCGCCGGTCATGGTGCTGGACCGCGTCGTGCGCACCATCGACGGCCGCGCGGTCGAGTGGCGCCTCGGGCAGTGCCGCGTCGCTGCGAGCTATCTGGCGCAGATCCACTGACCGTTCTACCCGTCATCCCGGACGCGATGCTTGCATCGGGGGCCGGGACCTGCCGCAAACTCTCCGTCGCAGATCCCGGATAGTCTCGGGCATCGGCTGAACGACCCGACGATTTCTACACCGCCTCGTCCTTGATGCTCGCTGCCGCCTCGTAGGCTTCGCTGGCTTCGAGCCAGGCGGCTTCGGCGGCGTCGCGGGCGCGGATCAGGTCGCCGCGCTCACGCGCCAGCGCCTGGGCTCGGATGGCGTCGCCGGCGTAGAGCGTGCCGTCGGCGAGCGCGCTCTCGATGCTGGCGATCTTCCTGCTCAGGCGCTCGATCTCGGCCTCGGCCTTCGTCACGGTCTTCTTGAGGGGCGCAAGCGCCGCGCGCTGCTCGGCCGCCTGGCGGCGCGCTGCCTGCTGCGTCGGCTTGGATGCGCCGGCCGACTTGGATTTGGCGCGCGCGCCATCCTCGCCGCCGCGCTCGCTGAGGCACTCGGTGCGATACTGGTCCATGTCGCCGTCGTAGCCGCGCACCGTGCCGTCGCGCACGATCCACAGCCGGTCGGCGCAAGCCTCGATCAAGTGGCGGTCGTGGCTGATCAGGATGACGGCGCCCTCGTAGTCGTTGAGCGCGCGCACCAGCGCCTCGCGCGCATCGACGTCGAGATGGTTGGTCGGCTCGTCCAGGATCAGCAGGTGCCGGCCGCCGAAGGTGGCGAGCGCAAACAGCAGCCGCGCCTTCTCGCCGCCCGACAGGTTCTCCGCCTTGGTATCGGCCTTGTCGGCGCCGAAGCCGAGGGCGCCGAGCCGCGCACGGCGCTGCGCCTCGGTCGCCTCGGGCATCAGGTCGAGCATGTGCTGAATGGGCGTCTTGGCGGCCGGCAGGTCGTCCATCTGATGCTGGGCGAAATAGCCGACGGCGATCTTGTCGGAGCCATAGCGGCGGCCGTGCATGGGCGCGAGGCGGCCAGCAATCAGCTTGGCGAAGGTGCTCTTGCCGTTGCCGTTGGCACCCAGCAGGCCGACGCGGTCGTCGGCATCGAGGCGCAGGTTGAGACCCTGCAGCACCGGCATGCCTTCGGCGTAGCCGACGGCGGCTTCCTCGAGCCGGATCAGTGGACTTGCGAACGCCTTGGCTGGGCTCGGGAAGGCGAACGGCACCACCCGCTCCTCGATCTGCTCGGCGATCGGCTGCATGCGCGCCAGCGCCTTGACGCGGCTCTGCGCCTGCGCGGCCTTCGAGGCCTTAGCCTTGAAGCGCTCGATGAACGCCTCGATGTGGCGGCGCTCGTCGTCCTGCTTCTTCCTGAGTTTCAGATCGAGGCGCTGCTTCTCGCGGCGTGCTTCCTCGAACTGGTCGTAGCCGCCGGTGTAGAGGGTGAGCTTGCCCTGGCCCAAATGCAGGATCGAGCCGACCGAGCGATTGAGCAGCTCGCGGTCGTGGCTGACGATCAGCACGGTGTGCGGATAGTCGGCCAGATACTCCTCCAGCCACAGCGTACCTTCCAGGTCGAGGTAGTTGGTGGGCTCGTCGAGCAGCAGCAAATCGGGCTCGGTGAACAGCATCGCGCCGAGTGCGACGCGCATGCGCCAGCCGCCGGAGAACTCGGCACAGGCGCGGCGCTGGGCGGCATCGTCGAAGCCGAGGCCGGCCAGGATGCGGGCGGCACGCGACGGGGCGGCGTGCGCGCCGATGTCGGCGAGGCGCTCGTGGATCAGGGCGATGCGCTCGGGATCGTGCGCGGTCTCGGCTTCCTGCAGGAGGCGGTGGCGCTCCTGGTCTGCCGCCAGCACGAATTCGATCAGGCTGTCGGGGCCGCCCGGCGCCTCCTGTGTCACCCAGCCTATGCGGGTTGCGCGCGGCAGGCGGATGCTGCCGTCGTCGGGATGCAACTCGCCGGCGATCAGCTTGAGCAGCGTGGTCTTGCCCGAGCCGTTGCGGCCGACGAAGCCGACCTTGTGCCCGGCCGGAATGCCGACCGTGGCCTTGTCGAAGATCGTGCGGCCCTCGATACGGTAGGTGAGGTCATTGATGTGCAGCATCGGGGCTGCACATAGCCGAAGACGGGCGCGCTGTCATGCGCGCGATCGGTGCCAATCCGTAGGTTGGGTCAAGCGTCGGCGAGGACCCAGCACATGCTGCCATGCAACGGTGCTGGGCGGCGCTTCGCTTGACCCAACCTACACGCGCCAGTCGGGTCACAGGCTCAGCCTTGACCCGATCCGCGGGCAATTGAGCCAACACGCTGCCAGGTCTTGAGCACCGCCACCATGAGGCTGATGACCAAGCCCCCGGCTGCGCCGCCCGCCGTGCCCCACAGCAGGGACATACCCGCCGCATCCAAAGCGTCGAACCAGGTGGACGATTCCGCGTCGAGGAGCTGCGCGGCAAGCGCCAGCGCGGGGCCAATCAGCAGGGCGGTCAACAGACCGGCGCCCGCAGCCACATATGTGCCCGCCAAAATCGCCGCCAGCCGGCCCTGGGCTTCCACGGCTATTACGCGGCCGGCGATGGCGCCGAACACAGCCGCGACCGACGCGACTACCGCAAATATCAACATCGCTGTCATGGGGTATCCCAATCGACTGGATCATCTCGTGTGGAACGTACCAGAACAACGTAGCGACGCGTGCGTGGGCTCCGCAGCCTGGCCAAGGCAGGATCGAGCCCGCAAGATGAGGTAGAGTGACGCATCGAATGGCGGGAGGGCCGGCGCGTGCGCCTGACAAGCTACAGGATGGGCAGTTCCGACAGCTACGGCGCGGTCGTGGAGGGTGGCATCGTCGACCTGCGGGCGCGGCTGCCGCAGCATGCGACGCTGCGCGATTTGATTGCTGCCGATGCGCTGAAGATGGCCGGCGAGGCCGTACGCGGGGCGGCGCCGGATCATGCGCTCGTCTCCGTCACGCTGCTGCCGCCGGTGCCGGTGCCCGAGAAGATCTGGTGCATCGGCGTCAACTACGCCGAGCGCAATGACGAATACAAGGACAGCTCGGCGGCGCCGCAATATCCGAGCCTGTTCTGCCGCGCGCCCACCTCGCTGGTCGGGACACGAGCAGCCGATCGAGCGCCCGCGCATATCCAAGCAGCTCGACTACGAGGGCGAGATCGCGCTGGTGATCGGCAGGGGTGGACGGCACATCGCGCGCGAGCGGGCGCTCGACCACATCTTCGGCCTCACCCTGTGCAACGAGGGCAGCGTGCGCGACTGGCTGCGGCACGGCAAGTTCAATGTCACACAGGGCAAGAACTTCGACCGCTCGGGCAGCCTGGGCCCTTGGATCGTGACGAGCGACGCCATCGACCTGAAGGCGCCGCTGATACTCACCACGCGCGTCAACGGCGAGGTGCGCCAGCACGACAGCACCGCGCGGCTGATGTTCCCATTCGACCACCTGATCGCCTACTTGTCGACCTTCGCTACGCTCAAGCCCGGTGACGTGATCGTGACCGGCACGCCGACCGGGGCCGGTGCGCGCTTCGATCCGCCGCGCTGGCTGGTGCCAGGAGACGTGATCGAGGTAGAGGTGGCCGGCATCGGCACGCTGCGCAACACCGTGGTCGACGAGGCTGCTACCTCATCCTGAGGGATCCATGCGGCCGCGGGTCACGGGCTGCGGCGACGCGAACGGGAAAGATCTGCACGCTGCGCGCGTGCCACATCCGGTCGGTGCGCAAACTCTCTTAAATTTGAATGTCACCTTCCGGCCGGGCGTTCTCAGCAAGGCGCTATAAGCTACGTGAGAAATAACACTCACGTTTGCCGCCGAGCGAGAACTTGATGAGCGAACCGGCCTGGCTTAGGAACGCGGGTGCCGCGTTGTGGCGCGAGACACGCGCTGATAAGGCGCTCAGGACGGCGCAACCTGCTCTTGTGAACGCCGCTGCCTCGCCGATGCTGCCCCTTGCGGCGGGTGCGCTCGCGATCGGCATCTTCCTGTTCGATACCATCAGCACGGTCGAGATCGCCATCGCCGTGGTCTATGTCGTCGTCGTGCTGATTGCGGCCGTCTTCCTGGGTCGCCGCGATGTCCTGATCGTGTCCGCGGCATGCGTTGCGCTGAGCGTGCTGAGCTATGTGATGACGCACGAGATCCGGGCCGATGCCGCGCTGATGCGGCGCCTGGTCAGTTTGTCGGCGATCGGCATCGCAACCGTGCTGGCACTGATGAACCAATCGGCGCACACGGTCCTGCGCGAGCAGGCGAGCCTTCTCGACCTGACGCACGACGCCATCTTCGTGCGCGGCATGGACGATGTCATCACGTACTGGAACCGCGCGGCCGAGGAGCTGTACGGTTGGAGCAGGGCGGAAGCCATCGGCCAGGTCAGCCACGCGTTCCTGCACACCGTGTTCCCGGTGCCGCCCGAGCAGATCACGGCGGAACTTGTGCAAACCGGACGATGGGAAGGCGATCTCGTGCACACCAAGCGCGACGGGACGCAAGTGGTCGTGTCGAGCCGATGGTCCCTGCAGCGCGACGAGCACGGACAACCCGCCGCGATCCTGGAGACCATCACGGACATCACCGAGCGCAAGCGGGCGCAGGCGGCCCTCGAGGAGGTGCAGGCCGAGCTTGCGCACGTATCGCGCGTGACCATGCTGGGCGAGATGAGCGCCTCGATCGCGCACGAGGTGAACCAGCCGCTCGCCAGCATCACCATCAACGCGGAGGCCACCCAGCAATACCTGGCGGAGGACCCGCCGAAGGTGGCAGAGGCGCGCCCGCTGGTCGACCGCATCGCTGCGAGCGTCGAGCGCGCCAGCAACGTCATTCGCCGGATCCGGGCTCTCGCGAAAAAGGTTGCGCCGGAGATGGCGCGGCTGGACCTGAATGAGGTGATCGAGGAAACTGTGCCGCTGGTGCGCAGCCAGGCCATCAGTCAGCGCGTGCTGCTGCGGCTGCAGCTGGCCCCGACGCTTCCCAAGGTCCTCGCCGATCGGATTCAGCTGCAGCAGGTGGTGATCAACCTGGTGGTCAATGCGATCGACGCCATGAAAGACGTGACCGGCCGTCCGCGCGAGGTGGAGATTCGCTCGCAGGTCTACGAAGGCGACAAGGTGATTGTTGCGGTGCACGACAACGGCGTCGGCATCGAGCCGGACAAGGCCAACAAGCTGTTCGATGCGTTCTTCACCACCAAGCCGGACGGCATGGGCATGGGGCTGTCGATCTGCCGCTCGATCATCGAGGCGCACGGCGGACGCATCTGGGCATCCGCCAACGCCGGGCCGGGTGCGACCATACAATTCACCCTGCCGCAGGCCCAGGCCGAGCCTCCTGCGCGGCCGGTGCCGCCGATCGTGTCGCCGCGGGTGGCGATTCTGCGTGACAGGAACGGAGCGGCCGGGTGTCATGCCACGGCTCGGCCTGAACAAGCCCCGGCATGACAAGCCGGGCTCATTTTGGCCGGGCTCGTTTTGGTCGAGTCACGACAGCGCAACACTATGAGCTAAAGCCAGCATGGACAGCTTCGACTACGTGATCGTGGGTGCGGGCTCGGCCGGGAGCGTGCTCGCCAACCGCCTGAGCGAGGATGCCGGCACCAGCGTCTGCGTCCTGGAGGCGGGGCCTGCCGACTGGCACCCCTTCATCCATCTGCCGGCCGGCTTCATCAAGACCTTCTACAACACCCGCATCAACTGGTGCTATTCGCAGGAGCCGGGCGCGTGGACCGCGGGCCGGCGCATCTTCTCGCCGCGCGGCAAGACGCTGGGCGGGTCGAGCTCGATCAACGGCCACATCTACAATCGCGGCCAGCGGCAGGACTTCGATACCTGGGCGCAGATCGGCAATCGCGGCTGGGGCTATGCGGACGTGCTGCCCTATTTCAAGCGGCTGGAGCGGCGCATCGGCGAGGGCGAGCCAAATATCGCGGCCGCGACGGTGCGCTGACGGTCACGGATATCGACTGGCACGATCCCCTGTGCGAGGCCTTCATCGCCGGCGCCGTGAGCCTCGGCATCCCGCGCAATCCCGACTACAACGGCGCCACCCAGGAAGGCGTGTCCTACGCGCAGCGGACGATCCACAACGGGCGGCGGGTCAGCGCGGCGACCGCATTCCTGCGTCCGGCCATGCAGCGGCCGAACCTGCATGTCCGCACGGCAGCGCACGCGACCGCCATCATTCTCGACGGCAAGCGCGCGGTGGGCGTGCGCTACGCAAAGGGCGGCCGCGGCGGCGCGCCCGAGGAAGTGCGGGCCCGCAAGGAAGTCATCTTGGCCGGCGGCGCCTATAACTCGCCGCAGCTGCTGCAGCTGTCCGGCATCGGACCCGCATCGCTGCTGACGTCGCTCGGCATTACCGTCAAGCATGGCCTGGCCGGAGTGGGCGAGGGCCTGCAGGATCACTACGCGCCGCGCTCGGTCGCACGCGTGAAGAACATCAAGACCATCAACGAGCGTGCACGCGGCCTCAACCTCGCCCTCGAGGTGATGAAGTGGGGCGCGACGCGGCGCGGCATTCTCTCGCTCTCGCCGACGCTGGTGTACTGCTTCTGGCATTCCGGCGAGACCGCCGAGAGCTCCGATCTGCAGCTCACCTTCACGCCCGCGAGCTACAAGGAGGGCGAGCAGGGCAAGCTGGAGGACCAGCCCGGCATGACGGTCGCGGCCTGGCAGCAGCGGCCGGAAAGCCGCGGCTACGTGCGCTGCCGCTCGGCCGATCCATTCGCGGCGCCGATCATCCAGACCAACTACCTGGCCGAGGAGATCGACCGCCGCGTGGTGGTGGCCGGCATGCGGCTGGCGCGGCGTCTGCTCGCATCGGAGCCGCTCGCCCCCTACTACGAGCGCGAGGACTTTCCGGGACCCGACGTGCAGAGCGACGACGAGTTCCTCGCCGCAGCAACCCAGCGCGCCCAGACGACCTTCCACCCCGGCTGCAGCTGCCGCATGGGCCCCTCCAGCAATCCGCTGGCGGTGGTCGACGACCAGCTCAGGGTGCACGGCTTGCAGGGCTTGCGCGTGGTCGACGCCTCGATCATGCCGCGCATGATCTCGGCCAACCTCAACGCTTCGACCCTGATGATCGCCGACAAGGCCTCGGACATGATCCGCGGCCGCGCCGCCCTGGAGCCGACGCTCGATCACCGCAACGGAACGCGCCAGCTGGACGCATCTGAGCACAACATCGAGGAACACATGAAAAGCGTCGTGGTGACAGGCGGCAGCGGCAAGGCCGGCCGCGCGGTGATCAAGGAACTGATCGAGCATGGCTATGCGGTCATGAACGTGGACGTCACGCCGCCCGCGCAACCGCTGTGCCATTTCTTCAAGGCCGACCTCACCGACCTCGGGCAGGCCGTGGAGGCCGTGCGTCGTGCCGCCGGCACGATCGATCGCCGGCGTTCGCCGCTCGGCAACTCTCAGGCGATCATTCACCTGGCTGGCATCCCGGCGCCGAGCCTCGCGCCTGACGCCGTGACCTTCCAGAACAATCTGATGTCGACCTACAACGTGTTCAGCGCGGCCACGCTGTTCGGCCTGAAGCGGGTCGTGTGGGCCTCCAGCGAGACCGCCTACGGTCTGCCGCTGACGCGTGAAGCGCCGAAGTTCGCGCCGCTCACCGAGGACCATCCGCTCGTGCCCGAGACGGGATACGCGCTCGCCAAGGTGCTGTGCGAGCAGATGGCGCGCGAAATGGCGCGATGGAATCCAGGCACCAGCTTCGTCGGGCTGCGCATCTCCAATATCTTCGAGCCGGCCGACTATGCCGCCATTCCATCGTTCTGGGACGATCCTGCCCTGCGCCGCTGGAACCTGTGGAGCTGGGTCGATGCGCGCGACGTGGCGCAGGCCTGCCGCCTGGCGCTCGAGGCCGACCTGCAGGGAGCCGAGCATTTCACCATTGCCGCGGCCGACACGCTCATGCGCGAGCCGAGCGCTGCGCTGATGGAGAAGGCGTTTCCGGGCGTACCCGTCAAGCCCGGCATCGGCGAGTTCGACACGCTGCTGTCGATCGACAAGGCGAGGCGCATGCTCGGCTATCAGCCCAAGCACACCTGGCGCGGTCAACTCTGACGCGGGCGCAACCTATCGCTTGTTCTTGGCGCGCCAGGCGGCGAACTCGCCCGGCGTTTGCGGATCAGTCGCGGGATAAAGGCCGATGATCGAGCGGCCCTTCGTGACTTCCTCGGTCACGAAATCCTCGAACGCCGTCATCTCGACGGCTTCCGCGGCGATCTCGTCGGCGATGTGCGCGGGGATCACGACCACGCCTTCGCCGTCGCCCACCACGATGTCGCCCGGAAACACCGGGGCGTCGCCGCAGCCGATCGGCACGTTGATGTCGAGCGCCTGGTGCAGGGTGATGTTGGTCGGCGCGGCCGGGCGGTTGTGATAGGTGGGGATGCCGAGCTTGCCGATCTCGGGCGCATCGCGGAAGCCGCCGTCGGTGACCACGCCCGCCGCGCCGCGCACCATCAGGCGCGTCACCAGGATTGAGCCCGCCGACGCGGCCCGCGCGTCCTTGCGGCTGTCGATGACGAACACGGCGCCGGGCGGGCACTCCTCGACGGCCTTGCGCTGCGGATGCGCGCGATCCTGGAACACGCCGATGGGGTTCAGGTCCTCGCGCGCGGGGATGTAGCGCAGCGTGAAGGCCTCGCCGACCATCGGCTCGGCGTTCGGGTTGAGCGGGTGCACGTCCTGGATGAACTGATTGCGCAGGCCGCGCTTGTAGAGCGCCGTGCACAGCGTCGCCGTGCTCACGGTCTTGAGCTTGTCGCGCGTCTCCGGCTTCAGCTTGGACATGACTTCGGCTACCCTCCCTGTTGACGTAGCTCACCCTCGCCCGCGTAGGTTTGGGTCAGGCCGATGCAGCCTGCCGCTTGCGCCCTACGGGTTCGGTGAACGCATCTCTCTCCATTTCGCGATCCTTTTGCACCATGGCGAACGGGTCAGCAAGGCAAGCACTGATCTTCCCGGTTCGCCGTAACGCGAAGGATCGAACACATGCGCACATTCGTTGACGCCAAGGCCATGGCCAAGTCCCTGCGCTCCGCCCTGGGCGAGAAGCAGGTCTCCCTGACGCACAGCGAGAGCCTGGAACTCGTGGCCGCCCAATTCGGCCTCGACAACTGGAACGTCCTGTCGGCCAAGATCGATGCCGCCCAACCGGCGCCACCGATGCCCCAGGCGTGCAGAAGCTGGAGGTGGCGATCCCGATCCTGCGCATCTTCTCGGTCGACAAGGCCAAGGAGTTCTACGTCGACTTCCTGGGCTTCAAGATCGATTGGGAGCATCGCTTCGGCGACAACTTCCCGCTCTATGCCCAGGTCTCCCGCCTCGGCCTCAGGCTGCACCTGAGCGAGCACCATGGCGACGCCAGCCCCGGTTCGACGGTGTTCATCTGGATGCGCGGCATCGCCGACTACAATCGCGAGCTGCTGGCCAAGAACTACCGCTACTACAAGCCGGGCGTCGAGGATGCGCCCTGGGATGCGAAGGTGATGGAGGTGGGCGACCCGTTCGGCAACAAGCTGCGCTTCAGCGAACCGAACAGGCCGGGGTCCGCGCCCCTGAAGCGTGGTGCGTCACGTAGGTTGGGTTAGCGCGTCAGCGCGTAACCCAACACGGGATATATGCGTGCACTGTGTTGGGTTACGGGCTTCGCCCTAACCCAACCTACGCGCCGACCAGGCATGCCTCCTGCGCGAAGCGCTCGATGCGTTCCAGGGTCTCGGCGAGGTCGCCGGTCTGGAAGCTGAGGCAGACGTGGCGCACGCCGGCCTGCTCAAGGGCGGCGACGTCGGCGGCCATCGCCGACGCGTCGCCGGTGAAGATGCGCCGCTCGCCGTCGCCGGCCTTCTGCGCTGTCCAGTCGACCGGGGTCAGGGCGATGTAGGCGACGTCGAGGCTGGCGGGGTCGCGCCCGGCGGCCTCGCACATCCGACGCAACTCCTGCACCGCCGCGCCAAGCCGTGCGGCGGTGTCCAGGCGGTACTGCGGATTGTTGTTGGCGGGATACCAGCCGTCGCCGACGCGCACCGCCCGCTTCATGGCGACCGGGCTCTCGCCGCCGATCCAGATCGGCGGGTGCGGCTTCTGCACGGGCTTGGGCAGGAACATGATGTTCTCGAACTGGGCGTGCTGGCCGCGATAGACGGGATCATCGGCCGTCCAGAGCACCTTGAACGCGTCGAGATACTCGTCCGTCACCCGGCCACGCTCGGCGAAGTCCGGCGCACCGACCGCCTCGAACTCCTCCTTCAGCCAGCCGACGCCGCAGCCGACGATCAATCGTCCGGCGGACAGCACATCGATGGTGGCCAGCATCTTGGCGGTCAGCACGGGATGGCGCTGCGGCACCACCATCACCGAGGTGAGCAGCCGCAGCCGCTCGGTGCACGCCGCCAGAAAGGCCAGCGCGGCCAGCTGGTCGAGGCATTCGCCGGCGGTGCGGGCGGCCCACTCGCCGCTCTCGCTGTAGGGATAGCGCGAGGCGATGTCACGCGGCACGACGATGTGATCGTTGACGCTGATGAAGCCGTATCCCAGCCGCTCGGCCGCTTCCGCCGCCGCCAGATAGCCCTTGCGGTTGCCCAGCGCCCCGCGCGTCAGCGTCGCTACGCCGAAATCCATGGCCCGTTGCCTCCCTGGCCGCTTCTCTCCTATCTGCTCTCGAGGATACTATTCGCGCGCGTCGATCAAGCGAGGCCCGAACGCTCATGTCAGAAACTCGATCCCCTGATCCTGGACCTGGTCGAATGGGTGGCCAAAGAGCCCCGGGCCTACGCCGACGTCATGGAGGCGTGGCGCACCTCCTGCCCGCGCCTGACGGTCTGGGAGGACGCAGTCGACCGCGGCTTCGTCGCACGCGAACGGACGGACGGCGCCGCCATAAGCGTGGTGGTCACGTCCGCCGGCCGGCAATTCCTGGCCGACCACGGACGGCACGTCGACCGCGGTGCGCCCGAGGCGCAGGCGCCTCACTTGTCGAAGGCCGCGTCGATCGGCACGCGATAGCCGTTGGCCAGCCGGTTGGTCTCATTCGCCATGCCGACCACGCTCATCAATTCGCCGAACATCGCCTCGGTCATGCCGGCCTTGTGCGCGGCCGCGCCGTGGCTGGCGATGCAGTAGCCGCAGCCGTTGGTGACGCTGACGGCAAGATAGATCATCTCCTTGACGACCGGGTCGAGCGCACCCGGCGCCATCACCTCCTTGACGCTCTCCCAGGTGCGCTTGAGCAGCGCCGGATCGCTCGCCAGATACTTCCAGAAATTGTTCACGTCGGGCACGTTGCGCGACGTCTTGATGTCGTCGAACACCGCGCGCACCTCGGGCGAGGCCTGGGCATAGTCCACGGGCTTCGGCTTGCTCATGATCTTCTCTCCACGCTGCATGAATTGAAAGACTAGATCGGTTCGACGGCCGGCGAAACCGCGCAGCGCTCCAGCAATCCCAGGTGCGCGATCGGCGCTCGGTGACTCTGCCTATTCCGCGCGACTGGCTTTGCAGATTGCAGCGCAGGCATTGGTGCGACGACGGATTCATCCGCCATTCCCGTTATCGCTGCATTGGGCGAACGGAGAGATTGTCATGACCACATGGCCAACCACCGGCAGCCGTCTGAGATTTGCTCACTTCAAGATTTCCCGGCCGGCCGTTTCGGACGCGCGCAACAGATGGCGCACTGTCGTCCGGAATGTTCGGGAGATACTGGCCATCTGCTCGCGCGGCCTGATCGCGGCACACCACTACGAACAGCTGAAGTCGCAATCGGACGCCGATCTGGCGGCGAAGGGCCTGCAGCGCGGGGATGTGCCGAGGTCGGCGTTCCGGAAGCTGACGGAGAAGTCTTGATCTCCACCCAGACGAACGATGCTCACGCCGCTCAGGCGAACGGATCGAGCGGCGTGAACTTATAGAGGTCGCCCAATCGGCCAATGGCGCCGATCTCAGGCAACGTCAGGGCCGCAGCGGGGTCGGAAAGCCGCTTGTGCCGCCATCGCGCATTGCTCTGGCGGCTGTGCTGATCAGCGCCGACGGCATCCTGGCGCACGAAGAGAATGCAGCGGTTGTGCTCGTGCTCCTTGTAGTAGGCGAGCTTGGCATCCAGCACCGCCTTCTCGTCGCTGTCGGACAGCACCTCGGCGACGAAATAGAAGCGCGTGACGTAGATCTGGCCGAGCGCGATAGCGGCATCGATGACGGTGACATCCGGCTCGGGGTTGTAGTTCTTGTCGCCCTTCAGCCAGATGCCGACCTCGCGATCAGCGCGCCATTCGGGCTTTGCATCCTCGAGCCGGCCGTTCAGCAGACGATCGAGATTGGCTGCAATGCGCTGATGCACCAGCGTCGGCGGCGGCATCATCATGGGCACACCATCGATCAGCTCCCACTTCTCCTCCTCCGGGCGGGAATCCCGGAAGGCGTGGAACTGCTTCATCGTGATCTGAGGCGCGCGCCGCAAAAAATCGCCCGGCATGCTCTGGTCCTAGCGGTTGGCCCTCCCCCTCGCGATGGCGATGCTATCAAATGTCCACGCTGGCGGCGAGGGCGTTGGCCTGGATGAACTCGCGGCGCGGCTCGACGATGTCGCCCATCAGGCGCGAGAAGATCTCGTCGGCATCGCCGCCGGCGTCGATCTTGACCTGCAGCAGGGTGCGCTGGTTGCGGTCGAGCGTCGTCTCCCACAGCTGCTCGGGGTTCATCTCGCCCAGCCCCTTGTAGCGCTGCATCGAGATGCCCTTGCGGCCCACGTCGTACACGGCTTGCAGGAGCGTGCGGGGTCCGAACACCGGCGTCTCGACATCCTTGCGCTTGAGCCTGGCCGGCGTGCCGTAGATCTCCTCCAGATGCGCATGCCGCTCGTTGAGGCGACGCGCCTCCAGCGAGCCTATCAGGGCGCGGTCGAGCGTGTGCGTCTCGGTCACCCCGCGCACCTCGCGACGGAACACGTAGCCCTCGTTGCCGAAACGGCCGCTCCAGCCGCGCTCGGTCTCGTCCGCGATGGCGTCGAGGCGCGCGGCGATGCGCTCCGCCGCCTTGCCGGCCTGCTCGGCCGACTGCAGCAGGTTCGGATTGAAGATGCCGCCGATGGCTGCCTGCTCCACAACGTAGCGGGCATAGCGCGAGTGCACGTTGTCGATCACCTTGGAAGTGCCGCGGCCCTGCTCGACGATGTCGCGGAGGTCGCGCCCGGCGCGCATCTCGCCGCTGCCGAGCGTCAGGCTCGCTTCCTCCAGGCCGGAGACTATGAGGTAATCCTCGAACGCGGGCTGGTCCTTGAGATACGTCTCCGACTTGCCCTTGCTGACCTTGTAGAGCGGCGGCTGGGCGATATAGAGGTGGCCCTTCTCGATCAGCTCCGGCATCTGCCGGTAGAAGAAGGTCAGCAGCAGGGTGCGGATGTGGGCGCCGTCGACGTCGGCGTCCGTCATGATGATGATCTTGTGGTAGCGCAGCTTCGACAGGTCGAAGTCGTCGCGGCCGATGCCGGTGCCGAGCGCGGTGATCAGCGTGCCGATCTCCTGGCTGGACAGCATCTTGTCGAAGCGCGCGCGCTCCACGTTGAGGATCTTGCCGCGCAGGGGCAGCACGGCCTGGAACTCGCGGTTGCGGCCCTGCTTGGCCGAGCCGCCGGCCGAGTCGCCCTCGACGATGAACATCTCGGTGTTGGCCGGGTCACGGTCCTGGCATTCGGCGAGCTTGCCCGGCAGCGAGTTGATGTCGAGCGCACCCTTGCGGCGCGTGAGTTCGCGCGCCTTGCGGGCGGCCTCACGGGCGGCGGCAGCTTCCACCACCTTGGTGATGATGATCTTGCCTTCCTTGGGGTGCTCCTCGAACCAGGCGGCGAGCTGGTCGCCGACGATGCTCTCGACCACCGGCTTGACCTCGGAGGAGACGAGCTTGTCCTTGGTCTGGCTGGAGAACTTGGGGTCCGGCACCTTGACGGACAGCACCGCGGTCAGGCCTTCGCGCGCATCGTCGCCGGTGAGGGCCACCTTCTCCCTCTTGGCGATGCCGGTCTCGTCGGCGTACTTGTTGATGATGCGGGTGAGCGCGCCGCGGAAGCCGGCGAGGTGCGTGCCGCCGTCGCGCTGCGGGATGTTGTTGGTGAAGCACAGCACGTGCTCGTGGTAGGCGTCGTTCCACCACAAGCGCCACCTCGACGCCCGTGCCGTCCTTGTCGCCGCCCAGCATGATCGGCGCATCGAGCAGCGCCGCCTTCGAGCGGTCGATGTAGCGCACGAACTCGCCGAGACCGCCGTCGTACTGCAACACCTCGGTCTTCTGGTCGGCGTGGCGCTGGTCCGTCAGCACGACGCGCACGCCCGAGTTGAGGAACGCCAGCTCGCGCAGGCGATGCTCGAGCGTGGCGTAGTCGAACTCGGTGACGTTGTGGAACGTCTCGGTGCTCGGCCAGAAGGTCACCTCGGTGCCGCGCTTGTCGCCGGCATCGCCGCTCACCTTGAGCGGCGCCTCGGTGACGCCGTGCCGGAAGCGGACGAAGTGCTCCTTGCCGTCGCGCCAGATCTTGAGCTCGAGCACGGTCGACAGGGCGTTGACCACGGACACGCCGACGCCGTGCAGGCCGCCCGAGACCTTGTAGGGGTTGTCGTCCTCGCCCTCGCCGAACTTGCCGCCGGCGTGCAGCTGGGTCATGACCACCTCGGCGGCGGAAATGCCTTCCTCGGGGTGCATGCCGGTCGGGATGCCGCGGCCGTTGTCGTGCACGGTGCACGAGCCGTCGGCGTTGAGGGTGACGGACACCTCGTCGGCGAAACCGGCCAGCGCCTCGTCGATGGCGTTGTCGACCACCTCGTAGACCATGTGGTGCAGACCCGAGCCGTCGTCGGTGTCGCCGATGTACATGCCGGGCCGCTTGCGGACGGCATCCAGTCCCTTCAAGACCTTGATCTTCTCGGCGCCGTAGTTGTCGGCGCCGGAGGGCTTCCTGGCGGGCTTCGCGCTCATGTCGGGTGATGTCCCTGGGGGGTGCTTTTGGCTGGCTTTGAAGATACATCAAAGGCCCGCGGAAAGCACGTCAAAAGGCCGGCCAAAAACGCCTAAAAATATATTTCTGTTCAATAACTTATGGCGTCCATCCGGCGCGCCGCGCGGCCTCAGTCCAGACGGGTGACGCGGCCGTCCTCGACGCGATGATTTTGGGCCCGTTGGCCGAGCGCGGCGAAGGCCTCCAGATCGGTGCCGGACATCCAGACCTGGGCGCCCAGGGCGACGATCTCGTCGAACAGGGCGGCCCGGCGCTGAGGGTCGAGATGGGCTGCGATTTCGTCCAGCAGCAGGATCGGCGCGGCCCCGTTGCGCCGCTGCCGCACGAGGTCGGCATGGGCCAGCACGAGGCCGATCAGCAGCGCCTTCTGCTCGCCGGTGGAGCACACCTTGGCCGGCATCTCCTTGGGGCCATGCCCGACGATCAGGTCGGAGCGATGCGGCCCCTCCAGGGCGCGACCGGCGGCGCGGTCACGCTCGCGGCCGGCCGCGAGCGCGCGCAGATAGTCGTCCTCCACGTCGAGGGCCGGGCGGCTCGCCAGGTCCGTCTCCAGCGTGCCGGACAGCGCCAGTTCGGCCCAAGGGAAGACACTGCCGGCCGGCGCACTGCGGCGCAGGTCGATGGCGGCTTGTACCTCGGCGACGGCGGCTGCGCGCGAGGCGGCGATAGCCACGCCGGTCTCGGCCATGATGCGCTCGAAGCCGTGGAAGCGGGAGGGATCGCGCACATGCTCCGCGAGCAGGCGGTTGCGCTGCTGCATGGCCCGCTCGAACTGGCCGACGCGGGGCCGATAGCCGGGATCGAAGCAGGCGATCAAGCGATCGAGGAAGCGGCGGCGCTCGGATGCGGGGCCCATGAACAGGCCGTCCATGGCCGGCGTCAGCCACACCATCTCGACGTAGTCGGCGAGCGCGCCGGAGCCCGACTGGTCCTCGCCGTCGATGCGCACGATACGGCCGCTGCGCCGGCCGGTCTCCGGGCTGGCCGAGCCGCCGGTGCCGATGTCGACGCCGCCGTGCTGCGTGCGCAGGTGCGCGGCAACCGCCCAGCCCGCTTCGCCGACCTTGGCCAGCTCCTGGTAGGGCGCGCCGCGCAAACCCTGGCCGGATGCGAGCAGCGACAGCGCCTCCAGCATATTGGTCTTGCCGGAACCGTTCGGCCCGCACAGCACGACAGGCTGCGGTCCGACGCTGAGGGAGAGGCCGGAGTAGTTGCGGAAGGCGGTGAGATGCAGCCGCTCGACCCACGAGCTGGTCGCGGCCGGGCCGGCTACGGCTTGCTCGGCAAGTTCAACATGTCGGACATTGGCCATCTCGCTCGCTAGCGGATCCGCTACTCAGACGCGCATCGGCATGAGCACGTAGAGCGCGCCTTCGTCGCTGCCGTCCCTGACCATGGTCGGCGAGCCCGGATCGGCCAGCTGGAACTGCGCCGCGTCGCTCTCGAGCTGGCCGGCGATGTCGAGCAGATAGCGCGCGTTGAAGCCGATCTCGAGCGGCGCTGCCTCGTATTCGACGCCGATCTCCTCGGTGGCGCTGCCGCCTTCCGGATTGTTGACCGACAGGATCAGCTTGTTGCGGTTGAGGTTGAGCTTCACCGCGCGGCCGCGCTCGCTGGCGATGGTCGAGACGCGATCGACCGCGCTCTTGAATTCCTCGTTGGAGACCTTCAGCACCTTGTCGTTGCCCTTCGGGATCACGCGGGCATAGTCCGGGAAGGTGCCGTCGATCAGCTTGGAGGTGAGCGTGATGGTGCCGATCTCGAAGCGCACCTTGGCGGTCGACACGCCGACCGAGACGGTCGCCTGGCTGTCCTCGATCAGGCGGTGCAGCTCGTGCACGGTCTTGCGCGGCAGGATGATGCCCGGCATGCCGGCGGCACCGGCCGGCAGCGGCAGCTCCGCCTGCGCGAGGCGATGACCGTCGGTGGCAACGGCCCGCAAGGTGGCTTCCTTGCCGCGCGTGGCCGCATGCAGATAGATGCCGTTGAGGTAGTAGCGCGTCTCCTCGGTGGAGATGGCAAAGCGCGTCTTGTCGATCAGGCGCTTCAGGTCGTTGGCCGCGATTTCGAACTTGTGGTTCAGCTCGCCCGCGGCCAGATCGGGGAAATCCTCCGGCGGCAGAGTTTGCAGGGCGAAGCGCGACTGTCCCGAGGTGATGGTCAGCCGCTCCTTCTCGACGTCGCGCTTGATCTCGACCTCGGCACCGTCGGGCAGCTTACGGACGATGTCGTGCAGGATATGGGCGGGCACCGTCACGGCGCCCGGCTGCGACACGTCGGCCGGCGCCTGCTCCTGCACCTCGCGCTCGAGGTCGGTGGCCTTGAATTGCAGGGCATTGCCCGACGCCTTGAGCAGCACATTCGACAGAATGGGGATGGTCGTGCGCCGCTCGACCACGCTCGTGACGTGACCGAGTGCCCGCATCAACTCACCGCGCTCAATCACCAGCTTCATGCTCTAGCCTCGACGGAAAACTGTGTGCGCGACCGGCGCCAGCCCGTGGCGCCAAGCATCGCAGATCGTTCGCCAAAGCGAAAAACCCTTGGAACGCATTGGGAGATTCGCAGGCTTGGTCAAGGTGGACCGCGACGCCGGGCTTTGCAAGGGCCGGCCATGAGCCGCCCCCCGGCATTTTCGCCGATGCCGCAGGCCAAACGATGTGCAGGGACGGAGCCGGCTGATCGTGCTTGCGAGGCTGCACCCGCTACCGATACGTGCGGCAGCGGGGCTGAATTCCCCTTTGGGCTCCGACTCCTATCGGAACTGCGAACGCCGCGGTCGTGGAAGCGCGGCGCCTACATGCGTCAGAGGAAGCTAGAAGATCGATCCCGGGGACAAGCCCCGGGATGACCGTCACAGACTGGATATACGCTAGCGCTAGCGGCTGAGCTGGCGCTTCAGTTCCTCGATCTCGTCCTTGAGGCGCGGATTCTCGCCGACCTCACGATCGATCTTGCGGATCGCGTGCAGCACCGTGGTGTGATCGCGGTTGCCGAACCGGCGGCCGATCTCGGGCAGCGAGCGCGAGGTCAGGTGCTTGGCGAGATACATGCCGACCTGACGCGGGCGCACCACCGAACGATGCCGGCGTTCCGACAGGATGTCCTGCTTGGACACGGCATAGTGCCGCGACACGATGCGCAGGATGTCCTCGATCTTGATGCGGCGCGGCTCGATGCCCTGCACCAGATCGCGGATGATGGTCTCGGCGATATCGAGCGTGACCGGAGCCCGCATCAGCTGCCAGGTCAGGTAGAGGCGGTTGATGGCCCCTTCCAGCTCGCGTCCGCTTTCCGTCAGCCGGTCCGCCAGCAGCTCCACGACGTCGCCGGGGATGCTGAAGGAGGGATCGGCTGCCCGCTTCTCCTGGGTACGCTTCTCCAGGATCTGCAGCCTGAGCGCCGGATCGAGCGCGCTGATCTCGGTGATCAGGCCGCGCTGCAGCCGCGAGCGCATGCGGTCGTTGACACCGTCGAGCTGTCCCGGCGGCCGGGCCGAGGCCACCACCACCTGACGGCCGCCGTCGAGCAGCGAATTGATGATGTGCTCGAACTCCTGCTCGGTCTTCTCGCCGCGCATGAACTCCAGATCGTCGATCAAGAGGATATCGATCTGGCGGAACTTCTCCTTGAAGGCCAAGCCGTCCTGGGCCTTGATCGCCTCCACGAACTGATAGCGGAAGCGTTCCGCTGTCAGGTACAGCACCTGCGCCTTGGGCGTGCGACGCTTCACCTCCCAGGCGATGGCATGCTGGAGGTGGGTCTTGCCGAGGCCCGACCGAGGAATGCAGGTAGAGCGGATTGAAGCCGCGGTCATCGGCCAGCACCGTCTCCGCCACCTGAGTGGCAGCGGCATGCGCCAGGCGATTGGCCGGTCCGACCACGAAGCTGTCGAACGTATAGCGCGGATCGAGGGGCGAGCCCTCGAAGCCATTGATGTGGGTGCGCCCCATCATCACGCCGGGGCCCGGGCTGACGGCGACGCGCCGCACCTCGGGTCCGCCTGCGTCGGCCGCATGCGGAAGCGTATTGCGTGGCGTCGCCACGGCGGAAGCCACCACCGGCCGACCGTTCGCCAGGCCCGGCTGGCGCAGGGCAAGGTCGACGCGCTCGGCGCCGGTGAACTCGGCCGCACAGCACTCCAACAGGTCGTCGGCGTAGTGCGACTGAATCCAGCTCTTCAGGAATTTGACCGGCACGGTGGCGCGCACCACGCGGCCATCGAAGGTGTCGAACTCCATTGCTGCAAACCAGCTCGTATAGATGTCCTCACCAAGCCGCGCACGCAGCATGGCGCGCACCTTGTCTCCCTTGCCGGCGCAAGACTTGACTACCACCTCCGCCTTGCCGCCTTCGACAGGCTCGGATGCCACGATCTGCGCATGATCGATGCTTTGGATGCTTTGCATGTTTGACCCCCGCACATAACTATTCGTTGCCGCTTTTCGGGCTAAACCTCCATCTCACGTCCGTACGCAGGAACACCCCAGGCGCGAGTACCGCTTTACTCACTCGACGCAACACACACTCACTCAAACAGGACGCCGGTCATCCCTGCGTCCAGGGCAACCCCTTGGCCTTCCAGCCGCCGAGCTGCCCCCTGTGCCGGTCCGGATCGAGTGGCCCCTCGAAGCCGTCCGCCACGTTGCGGCAGTGCGTATAGCCTGCCGCCGCCATCGCCTGGGCCGCATTGAGACTGCGGACGCCAGAACGACAGATAAAAAAAATCTCAGTTCCCTTGTCGGCACCACGTTGTGCCAAAGCTTCGGTCAGGCGCTCGACGAAGGCGCTATTCAGGCGGTTGTCAGGGAAGCCCTGCCACTCCACCAGCACCGGCTGCTTGCCGATCGCAGAGAGATCGGGAAGGCCGACATAGGACCACTCCGCGATCGTGCGCACATCGACGAGCACCGCTCCCGCGTCGCTCTCCAGCTTGGTCCACGTGTCGCCCACGGATACCGCCGGGATGTGGACTTCGCTCACGCCTTCACCACCCTAGAACGCTTGCTGCTCCCGCGGATGCACGCTGACGCGCTCCGCAGGAAACAATCGAAGACAAGACCTAGATCTTGTTCCGAATACTCAAGTTGTTTGACGCAGATACACCCGCATGTGGCCAATGGCCAAACAATCCCGCGCGACTCTTACTTGGCCAATGCTCGGGAAATAACGCAGCCACACTTGGCAGCTTCTTGGCTGGATCAGCCACTGCCAGGGGCCTTTTGTAGAGCACGGTGCGGAGGCTGACAACCCGCGTCGGCGATGACTGGAGCGCGGGGTCCGCTCACAGCTTATCCAGCGCGACGTGGAAAACCCGGCCCGCCGACGCATAAGCTGGGGAGAAGCGCTTTGACTCCATGGGGAGATTCCGGGACCGCGCGGGCGGCTGAGGCAGCTGTCTCGGAAGTGTCGTCCAACCGTCAGATTCTTTTAGGCGCCCGAGTCCGTTTCTCGAAATTCGGCTCGCAGGCGACTTGCACGCGGGGCGACAAGCGCTTGAAATGTTATCGATTTATTAACGAAAAACGCCCCCTCCCAAATAATGTCCGGTGCGACATTTGCGCAACAGACGGGGGAGGGGGCGGCTGAATCGAAAGAATCCCGTTCAGGGGCATTTCAGGCCATCGCCTTGAGCCGAGCGGAGAGGCGGGAGACTTTGCGCGAGGCGGCTTTCTTGTGGATGACATTCTTCTGCGCGGTGCGCATCAGGAGGGGCTCGGCAGCGGCCAAAGCGTTCTTGGCGGCGCCCTTGTCGCCAGAGGCAATGGCCTCCTCGACCTTGCGTACCTGCGCCTTCAGGCGCGACCGGCGCGACTTGTTGATCTCGGTCCGTCGCACCATCTGGCGCGCGGCTTTCTTGGCCGATGAGGTGTTGGCCATCGATGGCTCCTTATGGGGTGGCTATAGGGTGATGATCTCGTCCGCCCGGCGGGTTCGCGCCGGTGAATTCGGGCTCCTAATAGACTGCGTGGCCCGCGGGGGTCAACAACCAGCCGTATGCGGCAAGCCGGAATCGGGCCAGATTTTGCCTGTCTGGGCGGTCATTTGTGCTGGAAGTCGGGTTTACGCTTCTCGACGAAGGCGGCCATGCCCTCCTTCTGGTCGGCGGTGGCGAACATGGCGTGGAACACGCGCCGCTCGAAGCGGATGCCTTCGGCAAGGGTGGTCTCGTAGGCGCGGTTGACGCTCTCCTTGGTCATCATGGCGATCGGCAGGGACATGGAGGCGATGGTCTCGGCCGTCTTGAGGGCATCCTCGAGGAGACCGGCCGCCGGCACGACCCGGCTGACGAGGCCGGCGCGCTCGGCTTCGGCGGCGTCCATCATGCGCCCGGTGAGGCACATCTCCATGGCCTTGGCCTTGCCGACCTGGCGGGTGAGGCGCTGGGTGCCGCCCGCTCCCGGCATGACGCCGAGCTTGATCTCGGGCTGGCCGAACTTGGCGGTGTCGGCGGCAATGATGATGTCGCACATCAGGGCGAGCTCGCAGCCGCCGCCCAGGGCGAAGCCGGCGACCGCGGCGATGGTCGGCTTGCGGCAGCGTGCCACCCGATCCCAGGCGGAGATGAAGTCCTCCTGGTAGGCCTGCATGTAGGTCTTGGACTGCATCTCCTTGATATCGGCGCCGGCCGCGAAGGCCTTGTCGCTGCCGGTGATGACGATGGCGCCGATGCCGTCATCGGCCTCGTAAAGGTCGAGGGCGGCCGAGATGTCCTTGATGATCTGCGCATTCAGCGCGTTGAGCGCGTTCGGACGGTTGAGGCGGATCAGGCCGACGCGGCCCTTGGTTTCAGCGATGATGGTCTCGTAGGACATGGCGTGCTCCTGGGTTCCCGGATCGATTGGCGGGACGTGCACACATGGAGCACGTCAGCGCTGGCAGACGGGGCACCAGAAGGTCGAGCGCCCGCCTTGCGTCTTGCGCCGCACGATGCCCCGGCAGCCCTTGCGACTGCAAGGCTCGCCTTCGCGGCCGTAGGCGACGAACTCCTTCTGAAAGGAGCCGCTGCTGCCGTCGGCCTGCTTGTAGTCGCGCAGAGTGGAGCCGCCGGCGCGGATGGCATCGCGCAGCACGGCCTTGATCTCGGACGCCAGGCGGACTGCATGAGGGGTCGGCTTGCCGGTCTTGGTGGCCAGCCGCGCCGCGCCCTTGAACGGATCGAGGCGGGCGCGGAACAGGGCCTCGCAGACATAGATATTGCCGAGCCCTGCGACGATGCGCTGGTCCATCAGGAAGGCCTTGAGGTCGAGCTTGCGGCCGCGCGCCTTGGCGGCGAGGTAATCGCCATTGAGGTCGTCGCCGAGGGGCTCGACGCCGAGGCCGGCGAAGAACGCGTTCTGGTTGAGCGCGTCCGCGGCGATCAGGGTCATGTAGCCGAAGCGACGGGCATCGTTGTAGGTGACGACCGCCCCACCCGACATGGTGAAGACGACGTGGTCGTGCGTGGCGTCGCCGCCGTGCTCGTAGGTGTAGTCGCCCAGCACTCGGCCATTGGCCGCCGCCCGGAGCCGATACGGTGAAGCGGCCGGTCATGCCGAGATGCATGGCCAGCACCTCGCCGCTATCGAGCGGCAGGACCAAATACTTGGCGCGGCGGTCCACGCTCAGCACCCTGGCGCCGGTCAGGCGCTCGACGAAGCGGTCGGGCAAAGGAAAGCGCAGATTCTTGCGGCGCTGCTCGACGCGCTGGAAACGACGCCCGCGCAGCAGCGGCTCCAACCCGGCCCGCACCGTCTCGACTTCCGGCAATTCGGGCATGGCTAGTGTCCCGATTGCGAAGTTACACGCCCGGATCGGCTTTCAGTCCGACGGCCTCGATGCCGGCGATGGCGCAGGCCTCGTCGTTGTCGGAGGTGTCTCCGGAAACACCGACCGCACCGATCAGCGATCCCTCGCCGTCGCGGATCAGCACGCCGCCGGGCACGGGAATCAGGGAGCCACCGACCGCGTGCGTCACGGCGGCAATGAAATGCGGATGCGTCTCGGCGCGCTTGGCCAGCGTGCGAGAGCCGAGCCCCATGGCAAGAGCGCCGTGCGCCTTGGCCGTCGCGACGTTGCTGCGCTTGATCGAGGTGCCGTCCTCGGCGGCCAGCGCCCGGGTAGCGCTGCGCGCATCGAGCACAGCCACGCACAGCGGCAACATATTGCGTGCCCTGGCGTGAGCGAGCGCGACCGCGACGATCTTCTGGGCGACTTCGAGCTTCATGGCGGTGGTCCTTGGCGGGGGCCGTCTGGCGCACAAACCTGCGTGGGAGCCGAGCCACAGTGCGAGGCCGGAGCAAGCTCGGCCGCCGAAAAGTAGGTTGGGTTAGGGCGAAGCCCGTAACCCAACAATGCCGAGACGTGTCGGGTTACGCGCTGACGCGCTAACCCAACCTACGCTCGCTCTCGATCGCGCACTGCCTCAACGTCGGCGTCAGCCAGAGCCCGTTGCCGAGCATGATCAGGCAGGGCGCGGACCGGTCGAGGCTGTCCAACGCCGCCGGCAAATCGCGGACAGCGCAGCGGACGTGGGTGCTGCGCGGCGTGGTGGCCGACGCGACGGCGAGCGCCGGCGTGGCGGCGGGCAGGCCGGCGGCGAGCAGCTCGGGCAGCATGCGCGCGAAGGTGCCGGCGCCCATGTAGAACACAGTGACCGTCTGCGGGTCGGCCACGCTCGCCCAGTTGCAGGCGGGTGGGCCGCCGGCCTCGGTGTGGCCGGTGATGAACTGCAGGCGGCGCGCGCGGCGCCGGTCGGTGAGCGGGATTTGCAGCTCGGCGGCGGCGCCGAGCGCCGCAGTGATGCCGGGCACCACCTCGACCGGAATGCCGGCCGAGCGGCAGATGGCGATCTCCTCGGCGGCGCGGCCGAACACCATGGGGTCGCCGCCCTTGAGGCGCACGACACGCTGGCCGCTGCGGGCGAGCTTCAGCATCAACGCGTTGATGTCGTCCTGCGCGGCAGCGCGGGCCGTTGCCGGCCTTGCCGACCAGCATGCGCCTGGCCTCGCGGCGGGCGAGTTCCAGGATCTCGGGGCTGACCAGGCGATCGTAGAGAATAACGTCGGCCGACTGCAGCGCGCGCAGCGCCTTCAGGGTGAGCAGCTCGGGATCGCCGGGACCTGCACCGACCAGCGCGACGCTGCCGCCTGCAACCGAGGCGATGCGCGCCGTCGCCGCAACATCGTTCTCCGTCGGTGCGGCGCGAGCTGCCAGAGCCCGATCGGCGAACCTGCGCCACACATCGCGGCGGGCTGGACCCATGGCGAAGCGGGCAGTGATCTCGGCGCGCAGGCGCTTGGCCGCGGCGGCCCAGGCGGCGAGCGCGGGATGCAACAGCGCCTCGATCTTGGCGCGGATCGCCTGGCCGAGCACGGGTGCCACGCCGGCCGTGCTGATGCCGATCACCACCGGCGAGCGGTTGACGATGGTGCCGAACGAGAATGTGGAGATGTCGGGCATGTCGACGATATTGACGGGCACGCCCTGCTCGCATGCGGCCGCCGCGAAGGCTTGTGCGTCCTCACCCGCGAGAGCGCCGATCGCGAGGGTTGCGCCGGCGAGATCATCGGCACGCCACTCCCGCTCGATGATGCGGATGCTGCCGGCAGGAGGCGACTCGCGGAGCGCGTCGAGGTCGGACGAGGGCGCGGTCGTGAAGACGTCCACGTGCGCACCGGCTGCCGCCACCAGCTCCGCCTTCCACACGAGGCCATCGCCTGCGCCGGCAACAACCGCGCGGCGGCCGTTGAGATCGAAAAAGACCGGCAGTACGGCCAGGGCACCCATGCGGGCAGGACGTGTCTCGGTCGGCAGGATCTCTCGCATCACACCTACTCCGCCGCCGTGGGCAGGGCGCGCCGCACCGAGCCGAGCAGCGTCTTGATCTCGGGCAGGCAGGAGCCGCAGTTGGTGCCGGCGCGCGTGGCCAATCCGACCTCGGACGCCGAGCAGGCGCCGTTAGCGATAGCCGCCTCGACGCGCCGGCGCCCGACCTGGAAGCAGGCGCACACGACCGGTCCGTCGTCGGCGCCGCCCACCGGACGCCCGGCCAGCAGCGAACGGCGCAGGCCCGGCTCGACGACCGGCAGCGCGAAGCAGGTCTTCAGCCACTCGATGGACGGCAGCGCCGGGCCCGGCGCGGCATACAGCACGGCCTCCAGCCGGCCCTCGCGCAGCACGGCGGTGCGGAACTGCTCGGCGCGCGCGTCCTCGTAGGACAGGCTTTCGCCGGGGGGCAGCAGCGTCTGGCCCCAGGCGCGCCAGCTGGCGGGCGCGGCGGCGAGCGCGAAGAACGTCGCGTGACCGGCCGGCATGCGTGCGCGGGCCCAGTAGGCAAAGCCGCCGGTATCGATCACGCCCCGCGACAGGACGAACCCGTGGCTGCCGACCGGCAATGCCGTCACGCGCGCCGGCGTCGCCTTGGCCTCGGGCTGGCCCGAGATGGGGTCGGTGTCGGCCTGCACCAGCGCGCAGATCCGCCCGGCGGAGCTGTTCTCGCCCGACCAATGGATCGGCGCGAATACCGAGCCCGGCTGCTGGCGCTCGCTGAGCATGACGCGCAGCACCGCGGTCCCGTGCACGGTCTCGACGCGGGCGAGCATGGCCTGCTGCAGGCCGAGCACCGCGGCGTCGGAAGGGTGCATCTCCAGGAACGGCTCGGCGACGTGCACGGCAAGGCGCGGGCTCATGCCGGTGCGCGTCATGGTGTGCCACTGGTCGCGCACCCGTCCCGTGTTGAGCAGCAGCGGCCAGTCACCACCGGTCGCGTTGGCGAGACGGCCCGTGCCCACGGCAACGAAGCGACCGCGGCGGGACGGGAACGCGAATGTCCCGTCGCCGAACAGCCGCTCGGTCCCGCTTGCCGGGCGCCTGCCGCGCACCGGCCATTGCACGGGGATAAGCGCGTCGTAATCCTGGTCGGCAAGCCGTGAAAGCCCCGAGAGGTCGAACAACCGCGCGCCGTTATTCTCGAAGCCCGACAGGCTGGCATGCTCGCGAAAAACATCGGCCGCCGACCGATAGGAGAAGGCGCCGCCCCAACCCATGCGCCGGGCCACCTCGGCCAGCATCCACCAATCGGGCCGTGCTTCACCGGGCAACGGCAGAAACGCCCGCTGCCGCGAGATGCGCCGCTCCGAATTCGTAACCGTGCCGTCCTTCTCGCCCCAGGCCGCCGCCGGCAGCCGCACCTGCGCGAGGTTGACGCTGTCGCTGGAGGCAACATTGTCCGCCACCACCAGCAGCTCGAGCCGCCGCATCGCCTCGCGCACATGATCCGCACGCGGCAGGCTGACGGCCGGATTGGTGCCCATCACCCACAGCGCCTTGATGCGGCCGTCGGCGATGGCATCGAACATCTGCACCGCCTTCAGGCCCTCGCCGCGCGCCAGATTGGGCGCACCCCAGAAGCGGCGTACGCGATCACGCTCGACCTCCGAGTAGCCCATGTGCGCCGCCAGCATGTTGGCGAGCCCGCCGACCTCGCGCCCGCCCATGGCGTTGGGCTGGCCGGTCAGCGACAGCGGCCCCGAGCCAACCTTGCCGATGCGCCCCGTGGCGAGGTGGCAATTGATGATGGCGTTGACCTTGTCGGTGCCCTGCGCCGACTGGTTGACGCCCTGCGAGTAGCAGCTCACCACGCGCGGCGTCTCGGTCCACCAGCGATAGAACGTCTCGATGTCGGCGGCCTCGAGCCCGGTTTCCTGCGCCACGGCCGAGACGCGGCTGCACCGCCCGCGTGTCGCATCGA
The DNA here is from genome assembly GCA_963735125.1 of uncultured Alphaproteobacteria bacterium. GTDB lineage: Bacteria > Pseudomonadota > Alphaproteobacteria > Rhizobiales > Hyphomicrobiaceae > AWTP1-13. The sequence continues at coordinate 351,770 of CAVTJY010000021.1, forward strand.
GCGCCGCCTCGAACCCTTCCGTATGCTCGCGGATGAACTCCCAATCGAGCGCGCCACGATCGAACAGCCAGCCCAGCAGCCCGTTCCACAACTGGGCGTCGGTGCCGGGCCTGATCGACAGGTGCAGGTCGGCGCCCTCGCTGGTGGCCGTGCGCCGCGGATCGATGTTGACGACACGCACGCCGCGCTCGGCTCGCGCCACCTGGATGCGCTGGTACAGCACCGGGTGGCACCAGGCCGCATTGGAGCCCACCAGCACCACGAGGTCGGCCAGCTCCAGGTCGTCGTAGCACTGCGGCACGATGTCGGCGCCGAACGCGCGGCGATGCCCCGCCACCGACGAGGCCATGCACAGCCGCGAGTTGGTATCGACGTGCGGCGTGCCGATGAAGCCCTTCGCCAGCTTGTTGGCGACGTAATAGTCCTCGGTGATGAGCTGCCCGGACAGATAGAACGCCACCGACTCCGGCCCATGCATATGGATGATGCGGCGCAGTCCGGCCGTCACATGGTCGAGCGCCTCGTCCCAGCCGACCCGGCGGGTGCCGATGACGGGATGCAGCAGCCGCCCGTCCAGCCCCAGCGTCTCGCCGAGCGCCGCACCCTTCGAGCACAGCCTGCCGAAATTGGCCGGATGCTCGCCGTCGCCGGCAATCGCCGCGCCACCCACCCCATCCGCCGTCGCCAGCACCCCGCACCCGACCCCGCAATAAGGGCACGTGGTGCGGACTGGGGTGGCCGCCGCTTCTCCCTCTCCCCCCTTCAGTGGGGAGAGGGCCAGGGTGAGGGGCAGCCGCAATCGCGCGCGAGTTTCTGCCCCCGCCCCTGACCCCTCCCCGCAGGCGGGGAGAGGGAGACGATGAGTGCGGAATCGCCCCGCCATCAATACACATCCGCCTGATAGCGGCCCGCAGCCTTCAACCCCGCGATGAATTCCTTGCCGCCGCCCTCGCTCTTGCCGCCGTGCGCCATGGCGATGCCGACCAGCGCCGTCTCCACGTCCTTGGCCATGCGCTTGGCGTCGCCGCAGATATAGAAGTGCGCGCCCTCCTGCAGCCACGCCCACAGCTCGGCGCCGGCCTCGCGCATGCGATCCTGCACGTAGACCTTGGCGGCACCGTCGCGCGACCACGCCGTCGACAGCCGCGTCAGCGTGCCGGATGCCGTCAGGTTCTCCAGCTCGCTGCGATAGAGGAAGTCGGTCGCCTCGCGCTGATGGCCGAAGAACAGCCAGGACTTGCCCGGCGCTTTCATCGCGCGCCGCTGCCACAGGAAAGATCGGAACGGCGCGATGCCGGTGCCCGGGCCGACCATGATGATCGGCTTGCCCGCATCATCCGGCAGCCCGAAGCCGTGCGCCTTCTGCAGGTAGACCTTCACGCAGGTCCCCGCCGACATCCGGTCGGCGAGGAACGTGGAGGCCACGCCGAGCCGCGTGCGCCCATCAATGTCGTAGCGCACCGCATCGACCGTCAGGTGCACCTCGCCCGGCGTCGCCAGCGGCGACGACGATATCGAATAGAGCCGCGGCTGCAGCGGCTCCAGGCATTCCAGGAACGCTTCGGGATCGGGATGGATCGGGCCGAACGCCTGCAGCGCGGCCAGCACGTCGATGGTGGCGGCGTCGCCGTCAGGATCATTGCCCGCCGCCAGCAGCTTGGCCTTCTTGCGCTTGGCGCCGCCCGCCAGGTAGCCGATCAGCTCGAGCAGCGCATCGGGTGCGGGCCCCAGCGCATAGTCCTCGATCAGCGCCTGCCGGAACGTCTTGCCCCCCACCGGAAAGTCGGCCGGCGCGCGCATCGCCGCCAGCACCGCATCGGCAAGCTGCGGGCAGTTGCTCGCATAGAGCCCGAAGCTGTCGCCCGGCGCGTAGCTGAGACCCGAAGCGGAGATGTCGATCACGACGTGGCGCGTGTCCTTCTCCGAGCCCGCGCCGTTGATGCGCGTCGCCGAGCGGAACACGGCCTCGGCCGGCAGGTCGCGGCTATAGCCGCGCTCGCCGGTCTCCTTCACCGGCGCAGCCTCTGGCGCTGGCGCATCGCTCACCGGCGCAATCGGGGCCGCCGGCACCTCTTCGAGCAGCCGCTTCAGCATGCGGCTCGTGTCCTTGCCGCCGGGAACGCACAGGTTGAGCTTGGTCTCCGTCCCCGCCGCGATGGCCGCCGAGTAGCTCTCGCACAGAAAGCCGCACTGGCCGCAGTCCTGCTGCGCCATGGCCGCGAACAGCTTGCGCTTCAAGGGCCGCCCGTCGGCAAGCTGCATGCGCTCGTCGATCGGCATGGCCGCGTCGTGCCAGGGCGCCTCGCCGTCGTCGCCGTCGCCGGCCAATGCCCTGGCAGCGGCACCGGGCAGCTCTCCCGTCATCGGCGAGATGCCGGCCTTTGCATCGAGCGACAGCAGCCCGGCGAAGAAACCGTTCAGCCACGCGCGCTGCTCCATCGAGAACGGCGCCCCGTCGGGGATCACGGGCACGCTGCCCGTGCGCGCATCCTGGATCGTCATGCGCCCGCCCCTTGCTCGACTAGCCGCAACTCCCCGGATTCCCCTCCCCCTTGTGGGGAGGGGTTAGGGGTGGGGGGAATGCCCAACGATCAACGGTCTGCGATCCCCCCACCCTGTCCCTCCCCCACAAGGGGGGAGGGGACGCAGGAAGCGCACGCGCATTGCGGCTCTCGATGCTCATGCCGCGGCCTCCACATCGACAGCATCGACCATCGCCTTGATGGCGCTCGTCTCATGCCGGCGGGCGAACGCGAGGAACGTCTCGCTCGCATCGCTGCGCGCCGCGAGATAGGCCTTCAGCAATCGCTCCACGACCTGCGGGCAGTCCTCCACCTTCACGTCGCGATAGATCTCGCGGCCGATCGCGGCGTCCGCGCCGAAGCCGCCGCCGACGTGCACGTGAAAGCCTTCCACCGTGTCGTCGCTGTCGGGGATCGGCACGCGGCAGCCGATCAGCCCGATGTCGCCGATGTAGTGCTGCGCGCACGAGTTCGGGCAGCCGGTCAGATGCACGTTGATCGGCGTGTCGAGGCCGACCCTCGCCTCCACCCACTCGGCAATCGCCATCGCCGTGTCCTTGGTGTTGGAGGACGCGAGCTTGCAGCCGGTGTTGCCGGTGCAGGCGACCAGGCCGGCGCGGATGCTGGAGGCCTTCGACGGTCAGGCCGATCGCCTGCAGGCGCGCCTCGACCTCGTCGGCGCGCTCGGCGGCGACGCCGGAGATCAGCAGGTTCTGCCAGACGGTGAGGCGGATATCGCCGTCGCCCAGCTCGTGCGCGATGCCGGCCAGCCCGCGCATCTGCGCCGCCGTCATGCGGCCCACGGGCAGCGCAACGCCGACCCAGACGCGGCCCGCCTGCTTCTGCGCATGCACGCCGATGTGCGCCTGCCGGTGCTGCCGGTTCGGCTCCGCCACCTGATCGCTGGCAACGCGGCTCAGCGGCTTGCCGAGCTTGGCTTCGACGGCGGCCAGGAACTTCTCGAAGCCCCAGTCATCGAGCACATACTTGAGACGCGCCTTCTTGCGGTCGGTGCGGTCGCCGTGATCGATGAACACGCGCACGATGGCATCGGCCACCGCAACGGCGTCCTCGGGCTTGACCAGCACGCCGCGTCGGCCGCGCGAAATCCTGATGGCCGGTGATGCCGCCCAGGCCGAGCCGGAACCACACGCCCGGCTCGACGCCCGCACCGTCTGCCACCCGCACCGCCGTGAAGGCGATGTCGTTGGTGTCCTCCAGCACCGGGATGATGCCGCCGCCGTCGAAGCCGACGTTGAACTTGCGCGGCAGGCCGTACAGCGAGCGATCGTTGAGGATGTGGTGATGCCACGCCCGCGCATAGGGTCGGGTGTCGAGCAGCTCCTGGCTGTCGATGCCGGCCGTGGGCGAGCCGGTGACGTTGCGGATGTTGTCGGCACCCGAACCCTTGGCCACCAGGCCGATCTCGGCCAGGTCTTCCAGCACGGCGATGGCGTTGTCGGCGGCGATCTCGCGCACCTGCAGGTTGGCGCGCGTCGTGACATGCGCATAGCCGTGGCAATAGCGCTCGGCGATGTCGGCGACGCCCGCCAGCTGCCAGTGCGTGAGAATGCCGTTCGGGATACGCAGGCGGCACATGTAGGAATTCTGCGCCGGCGCCACGTAGTACAGCCCGTGAAAGCGCCAGCGAAAATTGTCGACGCCCTTGGGATACTGCCCCTTGGCGCTCTCGGACTTGAGCCGCGCGTAGGCATCGAAGGGATGCTCGTCGCGCTTGGCCTTCTCCTCCGGCGAGAGCTTCTTGCCCTCCGCCTCGAAGCGCGCCATGGCCGCCAGATGCTCCGCGTCCGGACCGGCCGGCTCGCGCCGCACCGCCGCCACCGACTCCCGCCAGCGGCTTCAGGCCGGCCGCCGCGCGCGAGGCCTGCACCCCCGACACGAAGCCCTCGAGATAGCGCTTCTGCTCGTCGCTGAAATCCTGGGCGCTCATCACGCCGCCTCCGCGAACGCCTGGCCGAAGGCGAGCGCCTCGCGCAGCGCCGACACCGGCGTGCGTGCGCGGATCAGGTCCGCGTACCACATGGCCTCGGCCGTATCGCCCACCAGCACCACGCCCGCCAGGCGCTCCTCGCGCACCACCAGCTTGCGGTAGGAGCCTTGCCCGCATCGCGCACGACGATGCTCTCGGCGCCGACGCCCTCGAAATCGCCGGCCGAGAACACCGAGACGCCCGACACCTTGAGATTGGTCGCCAGCACCGAGCCCGCATAGCGCACCGGCTCGCCGGCCATCGCCGCGGCGACGACGCGCGCCTGCTCGTAGCACGGCTCGACCAGGCCGTAGCACACACCCCGATGCTCGGCGCACTCGCCGATCGCGTAGATGCCCGCAACCGAAGTCTGCATGCCGTCATCGACAACAATGCCGCGCTTGACCTGCAAGCCGCCGCGTCGCCGCGAGCGCCGTGCTCGACCTGATGCCGACCGCCATCACCACCAGCCCGCACGGCAGCACCCGCCCATCCTTCAGCTCGACGGCCTCCACCGCCGAGTCGCCACGGATGGCGCCCGTCTCCGCACCCAGCAGCACGCGCACGCCCTTGGCCTCGATCGCATCGGCGAGCAGCCGCGCGCCCTCCGCATCGAGCTGCCGCTCCATCAGCCGGTCCATCAGGTGCACCAGCGTGACGGGAATGCCGCGCCGCGCCAGCCCGTACGCCGCCTCGATGCCGAGCAGCCCGCCGCCGATCACCACCGCCGGCATGCCCGCCGACGCCGCCTGCTCCAAACCGGCGATATCGCCCAGCGAGCGGAACGTCATGACGCCCGCCAGCTCCCTGCCCGGCAGCGGCAGCCGGATCGCATCGGACCCCGTCGCCAGCACCAGCCGGTCGAAGCCCAGCACCTCGCCACCGTCGAGCGTCACCGTGCGCGCCGCCGCATCCAGCGCACACGCCGCCTGCCCGGTCACCAGCGCAATGCCGTGCTCGGCGTACCATTCGCGCGGCCGCAACTCGACGTCGCCGCGCGCCGATATCGCCCGCCAGCAGCGACGACAGCAGCACGCGGTTGTAGGCCGGCTCCGGCTCGGCCCCCACCACCGTCACCTCGAAGCGGCCCGGCGCGCGCCGCACCAGCTCCTCGAGGAAGCGCAGCCCCGCCATGCCGTTGCCGACCACCACCAGCCGCTCTCGAAGCAGCCCTGGGCGCATGCTCACCTCCTATTCGGCGGCCCTATTCGGCGGCTTGCAGGGTCGGGGCCTTGTGGCGTGCGTACAGGAACTCCAGCACGCGCTGCCGGCAGCGGATGTAGGCCGGGTCGGCCACCAGATCGAGGCGCTTGCGCGGACGCGCCAGCGGCACCGCCAGCACCTCGCCGATGCGCGCCGCCGGACCGTTGGTCATCATGACGATGTGGTCCGACAGCAGCACCGCCTCGTCGACGTCGTGCGTGATCATCATCACCGTGTTGCCGAGCTTCTGGTGGATGGCCATCACCGAGTCCTGCAGGTGCGCGCGCGTCAGCGCATCGAGCGCGCCGAACGGCTCGTCCAGCAGCAGCACCTTGGGCTCCATCGACAGCGCCCGGGCGATGCCGACGCGCTGCTTCATGCCGCCCGAGATCTCCGCCGGCCGCTTGTCCTTGGCATGCCCCATCTGCACGAGGTTGAGGTTGTGCATCACCCAGTCGTCGCGCTCGCGCCGCGTCTTGCTGCGCCGAGAACACCTTGTCGACGGCGAGGCGCACGTTCTCGTAGACGGTCAGCCACGGCAGCAGGCTGTGGTTCTGGAACACCACGGCGCGATCCGGACCCGGATCGTTGACCTCCTTGTCCTCCAGCAGCACGGCGCCGCGCGTCACCGTGGTCAGGCCGGCGACGATGTTGAGCAGCGTCGACTTCCCGCAGCCGGAATGGCCGATGATGGAGACGTAGTCGCCCTTCGCCACTTCCACCGTGACGTCGGTCAGAACCTCCGTCTCCTGCGAGCCGCGGATGAAGGTCTTATCGACGTGATCGATCTTCAGATAAGCCATGTGCGTGCCCTCAAGTGGTAGCCGTGCCGCGGGTGACGATGCTGGCGACGAACGCCACGACGCGGTCGAGCACGAAGCCGACCAGGCCGATGTAGACGAGCGCCACCACGATGTCGGACAGGCGCGAGGAATTCCACGCGTCCCAGATGAAGAAGCCGATGCCGACGCCGCCGGTCAGCATCTCGGCCGCCACGATGGCCAGCCACGACAGGCCGATGCCGATCCGCAATCCCGTGAAGATGTAGGGCGCCGCCGACGGGATCATGATGCGCATGAAGAACTCGAACTGGTTCAGCCGCAGCACGCGCGCCACGTTGCGGTAGTCCTCCGGAATGTTGCGGATGCCGACCGCCGTGTTGATGATGATCGGCCACACCGAGGTGATGAAGATCACGAAGATCGCCGACGGCTGGCTGTCGCGGAACGCGGCCAGCGAGATCGGCAGCCAGGCCAGCGGCGAGATGGTGCGCAGCACCTGGAAGATCGGATCGAGCCCGCGCATCGCCCACACCGATTGCCCGATCAGCGTGCCGAGCGCGATGCCGATCACGCCGGCGAGGCCATAGCCGATCATCACCCGCTGCAGCGAGGTCAGCACCCGCCAGCCGAGCCCGATATCCTGCGGACCAGCCACGAAGAACGGATCGACGATCAGGTCGCGCGCCTCGCTCCAGATCTTGGTCGGCGACGGCAGCGTGGCGCCGGGCTTGCTGCACAGCAGCTGCCAGACGATCAGCAGCAGTGCCAGCATCACCAGCGGCGGGACCACCCGCGCCGCCACCGCGGACAGGCCGGCCACCAGCCGGCTGTCGGCAAAGCTCGTCTTGCGCGCCTTCAGCCGCACCACCTCGGCGGCCTGCTTGATCGGCAGCGCCTGGACGGCCTCGGCCTTGCGAACGGTCATGTTCATCGCTTGTCTCCATGCAAACGGTAGAGGCCGGCCGTCCCGCACGGCGGCCGGATGTGCATCGGACTTCTGGGCATCGGGCTTGTGCGCATCAGACGTCCGCGCGCTTGATGGAAAGGCTCTTCAGGTAGGCCATCGGGTCGGCCGGATCGAACACCTTGCCGTCGAAGAAGGTCTCCTTGCCGCGCGAGGAGGTTGCCGGGATGTCGGACGCCGGCAGCGACAGCGCCTTGGCGGCATCGCGCCAGACGTCCTCGCGGTTGACCTTGTCGACCAGGGCCTTGATGTCGGTCGACGGCTCGAACTTGCCCCAGCGGATGTCCTCGGTGACGAACCAGGCGTCGTGGCTCTTGAAGGGATACGACGCATGCTCGCTCCAGAACTTCATGTACTGCTTGGTGCCGGTCGCGACGCGGCCGTTGCCGTAGTTCACGTCGCCCTTCAGCCGGCCGATGATGTCGGGCACCGGCACGTTGAACCACTGGCGCTTGCCGACGATCTCGGCCAGTTCCTGCTTGTTCTCCATCTTCTCGCACCACTGCTGCGCCTCCATCACGGCCATCAGCAATGCGCGCGCTGCGTTGGGATGCTTGTCGACCCAGGCCGCGCGCATGCCGAGCGCCTTCTCGGGGTGCTTGGCCCAGATCTCGCCGGTGGTGCAGGCCGTGAAGCCGATGCCCTGGTTGACGAGCTGCTCGTTCCACGGCTCGCCGACGCAGAAGGCGTCCATGTTGCCGACCTTCATGTTGGCCACCATCTGCGGCGGCGGCACCACGATGGTCGCCAGATCCTTGTCCGGATCGATGCCGGCCGGCGCCCAGCCAGTAGCGGATCCAGAGGTCGTGCGTGCCGCCGGGGAAGGTCATGGCGACCTTCACTTCCTTGCCCTCGGCCTTCTTCTTCGCGAACGCGGCCTTGAGCGGCGAAGCGTCGGTGGTGACGCCGAGGTCCTTGTATTCCTGCGCGACCGAGATGGCCTGCGCATCGAGGTTCAGCCGCGCCATCAGGTACATCGGCGTCGGCACGTTGTTCTGCGTCACCTTGCCGGTCGAGATCAGGTAGGGCATCGGCGTCAGGATGTGCGCGCCGTCGATGCCGTTGTTCTCCGAGCCCAGCACCAGGTTGTCGCGCGTGGCGCCCCACGAGGCCTGCTTGGCGACCTCGACGTCCGGCATGCCGTGCTTGGCGAAACAGGCCCTTCTCCTTGGCGATGACGAGCGCGGAGGCATCGATCAGCGCGATGTAGCCGAGCACCGCCTTGGTCACCTCGGGACCGGCGGCCCACGCCACGTTGGCGCCGCCGAGCACCGTCGCCTTGGCAGCAGCAACCAGGGCCGCCGTGCTGCCTGTCGCCTTCAGGAATGTGCGCCGGCTCAAGGCGCGCTGTGCCCGAGTCCCCTTCATGCTCGTGCTGGTCATGCCGTCATCGTCCTTTGCAGTTCGGGTGGATCTTGATCGATCCCCTCCGGTGCGTTCCTCGCCGCCAAAACAAAAACGCCGCATTCCGAGGGCGCACGCGTGCATGCGTCCTCCAGAAAGCGGCGTTGCTTATGGGTGGCCCGTCTTTGAGCCGTCGGTCAAAGCGGACTACTCAAGCTTCATGCCAGTTCAGCTTGACCGACATTGCGGCGTTAAATCAGCGCCTTATCGCATTGCACAAACAACGGGCAGCGGAATTTTTGCCGCCTTCTTGGGCTAGTCGCGCATGCGACCTGCCGCTTGCTGCGTCATCTGGTGACCGCCGGCGCAACTCTGTCATCCCGGAATTCGCAAAGCGAAATATCCGGGACCCAGGGCGGCAGGCACGTCCTTAGCCCCTGGGTCCGGCTCTGAGCTGCTGCTCAGGCCGGGATGACAAAGTCCGGCGCAGCGGCTCAAACCGCGGTGCGCTTGATCTTCCACGGCGCCAGATGCGCGGCGATGTCGTTGGCGTCGAACGCAGGGCCGGCGAACGCACCGACGCCATCGGCCGGCTCGCCAGGCACCCGTCCGTCGGCAGGGCCCAGCACCGCGTCGTACAGATCGGGCCGGAATGTGCCGATCGCCGTATCGAGCAGCTCGCGCGACATCGGCGCCTGGCCCCAGCGCACCATCTGCGCGTACAGCCAGGCCGCCTGCACCGGATCGGGTCGGGCCGCGCCCTTGCGGCCGACCATCAGATAGCGCTCGCTGGAACGGAAGGTGCCGTCGGGCGATACCTTGAGGCGGCCGTCCAGCGTGCGGCGGATCACCTCCGGCGCCACGCCGATCCGGTTCGGCGCCGACAGGATGCGGCACACCTCCTCGCGATTGGCGACGTCCTCGACGAAATCCGCCGCCTTGCCGTGCGCGCGGATCAGGCGCGTCGAGGATCGCCGGGTTGCCCTCCGCCCAGTCGCTGCGCACCGCCAGCACCTTCTCGGCCGCGCGCTGCAGGATCTCGGAGACGAAGTGCAGGATGTGGGCGATGCCGAGATCGACCGCCACCGAATTCCACGGCGCGCCCACGCAGAACGCATCGACGTGGCCGTTGGCGATGCTCTCCACCATGAACGGCGGCGGCAGCACCACCAGGCGAATGTCCTGGTCGGGATCGACGCCTCCCGAGGCCATCCAGAAGCGCAGCTGGTAGTTGTGCGTCGAGTAGGGAAACGTCATGCCGAACGTGAGCGGTCCCGCACCGTTGCGCTTGCGCGCCGCCACCACCCGCGCCAGCGCCGCCGCCGACACGCGCGGATCGGCGAGGTCGCCGTCGGCCTCGCCCTTCAGCGCCGCGAACAGCGCATTCGTCACCGTGATGGCGTTGCCGTTCAGGCCCAGATTGAACGCCGCCGTGGTCGGCACGCGCACATGCCCGAGGCCCAGGCTCGAGGCAATCGCCACCGGCGCCAGCAGATGCGCCGCATCGAACTGGCCGATATTCAGCCGGTCGCGCACGTTCGACCACGACACCTCCCGCACCAGCTCCACGTCGAGCCCTTCCTCGGCGGCGAAGCCCTTGTCCACGGCAACGATCAGCGCGGTGGCGTCGGCCAGAGGGATAAACCCCACCCGAAGCGGGGTTCGCGAACTGCGGCCGGTCATGGGCATGGTCATCTTGCTGTCAGTCTCTGAGAAGCTCGTAGGTGCTGACCAGGCTTTCGGCCACGTCAGCGATGCGTTTGCCCTTGCTCATGGCGGTCTGGCGCAGCAGCGCGTAGGCCGCCTCCTCGTCCAGCCTGCGCGTTTTCATCAGGATGCCCTTGGCCTTCTCGATCACCTTGCGCTCCTTGAGCGCGCTCTTGGTCTCCTCGAGCTCGGAGCGCAGCCGGTCGAACACGGAAAAGCGCGAGATCGTCATGTCGAGGATGGCGCGCACCCGCTCCTGCTTCAGGCCGTCGACGATGTAGGCGCTCACCCCTGCTTCCATGGCGGCCGCGATGGTCGCCCGGTCGCTCTGGTCGACGAACATGGCGATCGGCCGCCGCACGATGCGCGACACCTGGAACATCTGCTCCAGCACGTCGCGGCTCGGGTTCTCCAGGTCGATGATGATGACGTCGGGATCGATCGCTGTAGATGCGGTCGACCAGCCCGGTGGTGTCGCCGAGCAGGGTGATGTTGTCGAAGCCGCCGTCGCGCAGCCCCGCCTCCAGGATGGCGCGCCGGATCGGGTTCTCGTCGATGACGAGGATCTTGAGGGGGGCGTCGGACGTCGGATTTGACAAAAGGGTGCGCTCGGAGGCCGCTTATGTTGCACTGCACAATCTGACGCTAGAGCAGGTGCAATGCAATCCCCCGGCCAGGGCCACTTGACGCATGCCGCTGGACTTGGCGGCAACGAGCCACAGTACCCACCGCAAATATGCGCAAAATTTCAGCAGGTTGCCCAATCAAGGGTAATTCCCATGCGGCGGCTTGCAGCGGCTATCAAGCAGCAGGGCAGTCGAGGGGCCTACGCATGGCACGCCTTCCGCAGAAATACGCGCCGTTCGTATTCGGCGTCATCCAGGCCGCCATCACCACGGCCGTCGCGACCGCCATCGCCACCCATCAGCTGACCGGGTTCGGCCTGCTGTTCCTGCAACGATGGACCCTTGCCTGGCTGGTCGCCTGGCTCACCATGCTGCCCGTGGTGATCCTGTTCGCCCCATCCTGCAGCGCGCCGTCGCCGCCCTCACCGCTTCGCGGAGCGGCCGGCCCCACCCGGCGGAATAGGCGCTACGGCAGGCCCGCGTAGGCAGCCGTCACGGCATGCCCGCTCGCCGCACACATCCAGCCAAGGAAGGCCGCCGACGTCACCACGTTGGCGAGCAGGCCGACCACCAGGGCCAGACGCTGCGCCAGGCGCTGCATCAGCGTTGCCCGATGCGCCGGCCGCACCGACCGGCGCTGCCTCGGGTCGTAGGTTCCGAACGTCCAGATGTGCCCTTCCGGATCGCGGCAGGAATATCCGCGTCCGCCGGTCGCCTCGTCGTCGACATCCAGCACGATGGCCGCGCCCGCCGCCCTCGCCCGAGCGCAATGCGACCGCGCGTCCGCGACGAACAGGTAGCAGAGCTGCGTCTCCAGCCCACCGATCTCCTCCGGCTGCGCCATCAACCGGCCGGCGCCCTTGTCCTCGATCGTCCCCAGCATGACGAGGCCGTCGCCGAACGCCAGCTGCGCATAGCGCACCGTGCCGTCCTCGCCCGTCACCGCCATCTGCTTCTCGAAGCCGAAGGCCATGCACAGCCAGTGAACCGCGGCGGGCACGTCCCGATACCGCAACGTCGGCACCACCGTTCCTCTGACTGGCTGCTGCACGTTCATGGCGGTCATCCGTGTGCAAGTGAGGTCCGACACCGTCGGTTGGCCCGAAGGTTGTCATGGTCGGGCTTGGCCCGACCATCCAGCCATCCGCTATGTTCGGCGCTTGCGGGAGGCTGGATCCTCGGGACAAGCCCGAGGATGACAGCGACATCGTCTGTTGGTGCCTGACAGCTAGGGCATGCCGAGCGTGATCGAGCAGCCCTCGCCGGCAATCGCGCAGACGCTCTTGATCAGCAGTTCGCCGTTGCCGGCAAAACCGGTCCCGGCAGCCGCAACCGCCGCGACCGTCGCGATCAGCGCAATGGCCGCGGCCCAGCGCGCCGTCCGTGCGATCACGCCGCGGCGCTTGCCGACTTGCGCGCGATGTTCGGCGAGAACCACGACGTTCTGCCCCGGCAGTTCGGCAGCCGGCGTATCGACCTGCTCCGCGACCGGTACGACGGGCTCCGACCAGACCTCGACGGTCGCCACCGGCTCCGTGCTGTCAACGGTTGGGATCGCATCGGCGACACGCGGCGCATCCGCGATCGTCTCGGCCGGCACTGCCACTTCGGCAATTTCCGCCACAGCAGTCTCGACGGCCGTCGGCTCGATGGCGGTCGCGGCGTCTGCAATCTCGACCGGCGCGACCGTCTCGGTCTGCGCAGCAGCCTCGACGACGGCCACCACCGGCTCCTCGACACCGTTCGTCGGCGTCGCCACGTCCGCGCCCAGCGAGAACAGGTCCGGCTCGATGGCAGGCACCGCTTCGATGTCGCTCGTCTCATGAACTTCGGCAGCCGGCTCGCTCTCGCCTTGCGCGCCCTGCAACTCGCCGTCGATCTCGCTCAGCAGCGCATCGAGCCGGCCTTGCATGTCGGCCAGTCCGCACTTCAGGAAGCGCAGCTCGCCTGCCAGCGCCTCGATGTTCGTCGTGGGAACACCACCGTTCCCGAGCCCCGCAATCGCCATGTCAAAAACTCCCCGTCCGCAACCACACCACTGACCGATGCAGGACACAGAATGTGCGATCAGGCTAAACAGCCCATTAACGGCCGGCACGATTTGCAACGCCGGCCGATTCGCGCCACCTAGTGCTGAGCTTGTCGAAGCACGCCATGCCGGACTCACCCGCCCTTCGACAGGGCTCAGGGCTGAGGTGGAGTTCGGACCCCACGCAAACAAAAAGCCCCGCCGAAGCGGGGCTGAAAGGTTCTGCAGTACGGGTATGAGCTGCCGCAGCTCAGATGGCCTCTTTGAGGTCCTTGGCCGCGCGGAAGGCGATCTTCTTGCTGGCCTTGATCTTGATGGCCTCGCCGGTGGCCGGATTGCGGCCCATGCGCGCCGGACGCTTGCGCACCTGCAGGATGCCGAGACCCGCCATGCGGATGCGGGCGCCCTTCTTGAGATGCTTGGTGATGACGCCGACCATGCCCTCGAGCAGGGCGACGGCCTGCTTCTTGGGAAGCTCGTGGCTCTCCGCCAGAGTCGCGGCCAGATGCTTCAGCGTGACGGTCTCCGCCTTGGCCTTGGCGGCGGGTTTCTTGGCCGACGTTGCCATCGGCTTAGCTGGTTGGATATTCCGCATGTTCTGCCCCTTTGTTGAGATAAACACTGAATTTGTTTCGGAAAGCGCATTGATTATTCAGCGCATATTTGTGTTCGCCGATATTTGGAAGACAAATAGAGCCCTTTCAAATCAAAGGCCTAGGCCGTGACGCATTTGCCACGGCCTGCTGCAAGCCCGAGCCCCCATTTCCGCTCGGCAATTCGCAATCGGGACGCTAGAGCTTGATCATCGCCCCAGGGTCTGGTGGAAAGCGACGAGGGGCCAGCGGCCGAGACCGCGCCGCGGGAGGAAAATCAGGATGTCCGAGGTCATCACCTGCATCGAGGATTTGCGCGTGCTGGCCAAGCGCCGCGTGCCCAAGATGTTCTACGACTACGCCAACTCGGGCTCCTGGACGGAAGGCACCTACCGCGCCAACGAGGCCGATTTCCAGAAGATCCTGCTGCGCCAGCGCGTCGCCGTCGACATGTCGAACCGCACGCTGGCCACCACTCTGGTGGGACAGCCGGTCAACATGCCGATCGCCCTCGCACCGGTCGGCATGACGGGCATGCAGCACCCGGACGGCGAAATCCTGGCCGCACGCGCCGCCGCCGCCGCCGGCATTCCCTTCACGCTGTCCACCATGAGCATCTGCTCCATCGAGGACGTGGCGGAGAACACCGACCAGCCGTTCTGGTTTCAGCTCTACGTCATGCGCGACAAGGACTTCATCGACCGCCTGATCGGCCGCGCCCAGGCTGCCGGCTGCTCGGCGCTGGTGCTGACGCTCGACCTGCAGATCCTGGCGCAGCGCCACAAGGACCTGAAGAACGGCCTGTCCGCGCCGCCCAAGATGACGCTCACCAACATCGCCGACATAGCCACCAAGCCGCGCTGGTGGATGGGCATGCTCGGCACCAAGCGCCGCAGCTTCCGCAACATCGTCGGCCACGCGAAGGGCGTCGGCGATCTCAGCGCGCTCGCCTCCTGGACCGCCGAGCAGTTCGACCCGACGCTGAGCTGGGACGACGTCAAGCGCATCAAGGATCGCTGGGGCGGCAAGCTGATCCTGAAGGGCATCATGGACCCGGAGGATGCCGAGCTTGCCGTGAAGAGCGGCGCCGACGCGCTGATCGTCTCCAACCACGGCGGCCGCCAGCTCGACGGCGCGCAGTCGTCGATCTCGGCGCTGCCCGAGGTGGTCAGGACGGTCGGCGACCGCATCGAAGTCCTGATGGACGGCGGCGTCCGCACCGGCCAGGACGTCCTCAAGGCGCTGGCGCTCGGCGCCAAGGGCGTGATGATCGGCCGCTCCTACATCTACGGCCTCGGCGCCATGGGCCAGGCCGGCGTGACCATGTCGCTCGACATCATCCGCAAGGAGCTCGACATGACCATGGCCCTGTGCGGCCTGCGCGACATCCGCCAAGTCAACTCCAACATCCTCCTCCAGCGCAACCCCTGGCCCGCCAACCGCTGACACGATGATGCTCAATGTCGAGACGCTCAGACCGGCTGATCGCGCCGGCTTCGATCAGATGCTGGGCATCTACCGGGCATCCATCGAGAGCAGCGAGCAGAAGCCGCCGGAGGCCATCGCGGCCCTGCTGCAGGACAAGCGATATTCCATCCTCGTGGCCCGCAATGCGGCCGGCGTCATCGGCTTTGCCATGTCATTCTTCCCCAAGGGCCAGGACTTCTGGCTTCTGGAGTACATGGCCGTCGACGCCGGGGCGAGATCGTCGGGTGTCGGCGTCGCCTTGTTCCGGGCTGCGCTCTCGGCAGGGCGACAGCCACGGGCCGTGCGTGCTGGAGGTCGACCAGCCCGGCGCGCCGGTATCGGCAAACAACGATCCCGCGGCGCGACTGCGGTTCTACGCGCGCGAAGGCTGCCGGCGCGTGGAGGGGCTGAGCTACATCCTGCCGCTCGATGTCGGCGGCCAGCCGCCCCCATGTACTTGCTGGTGCACGGGCTGCGCGACCAAGCCTCGCTGCCCGCGGCTACGCTGAGGCGCTGGCTATCGACCATCTACACCGAAGTCTATACGTGCGCCCCGCACGACGCCCGCATAGACCGCATGCTGTCCACGCTAGGACCCGAGGTGGCGCTGGCTCCGCTCTAGAGGCCTGAGCGTAGCTGTCAGACCCTCCGGGTCTGACACCATGGCTCGCGCCGCAGTCGGCCGTCGAACCGCTGACGCCTCGAACACCGCGCGATCGGAGGCCATCACCATCCGCGTCGCCCGCAGGGTAGCCCGCTGCGTTTCCTCCCCCTGTGGCGAAGGCCGGATGCAGGCCGTCGTCACGGACGGGAGGACGAATGCCACGAGTTTAGCTCGCCCATCACCGAGCATCGGCGAACGCGACCGGCGAGCTAGCTCGATGGCATGTTTCAGGTGCAGGTGCTCGCGCCCGTATGCCGCCAGTCATGACCTGACGCGTCCAGCGATCAGGCCATAGCCGGCAGGCATGTCTCCAATCTCCCATGACGGGGAAGAGGGCAGTGAGGAGTTTTGCAGAGGTCTCTCCTAAGTCACCGGCGCGGTCGACTTGGCCTTGGTCGTCTTCGGCGATGCGGGTCGCCACAAGCCCTGCCGCGCCAGCTCCTTCACCTGGATGCGCACCATGTTGGTGAGCGCGCGGGTCGCCGTCGTCGTCGGCCGCTGGCTCGATGTGGCCAGGATGAGCTGGCGCGCGAGGCGGGGCTCGACGATCGGCCAGCACTGGATGCGCCCTTCCTCGATCAGGTCGTGCGCCAGCGAATAGGAATGGATGGTGTAGCCGACGCGCTTTTCCGCCAGCTTGATGGTGGCCGGCAGCGCGTCGACCTCCAGCTCGACATTGGCGGAGATGCCGGCACCGCTCAGCAGCTGGTCGATCAGAAGGCGCAAGCCATGCGGCCGGCTCGGCAGGATCAGCGGCAGCTCGGCCAGCCGCTTGGCCTTGATCGGCCCGGGCGGCAGCGCGGAAGGGTCGTTGGCCGCGCCGATCAGGAACAGCTCCTCATCCAGCAGCGGCTCCGACAGCAGGCTCTTGGTGCGCGGCGCGTTGTAGAGCACAGCCACGTCGATCTTGCCGGTCAGCAGCCACTCCAGCAGGTAGCCGCTGTAGCCCTCGATGACGCGCATGTTGATGGACGGGTGCTCGCTGCGAAAGCGCTGGATCAGCGGCACGGTCAGCACGAACCCCATCGACGGCGGCATGCCGATTACCACGTTGCCGCGCGGGCTCGACCGCAGCGCGCCGACCTCGGATTCGGCGCGCGCCAGCGTGGCGAGGATGCCCTTGGCGTATTCGTTGAGCAGGCTGCCGGCCTCGGTCAGCACGATGCCGCGGCCGTTGCGATGCACCAGCTGCACGCCCAGCTCCTCCTCCAGCGCCCGCACCTGCCGGCTCAGCATCGGCTGCACCACGCCCAGCACGGCGGCGGCGCGCGAGAAACTGCCGAATTCCGCGACCATCGCGAACGCTTTCAGCTTCTTGATATCCATCCCGCAGCCGTGCTCACTTCAATCCATCGATCAATCCGCCGCCGTCATAACTGATATCACAAATGTTGGGGCAGAACACGCGTAGCGCATCTGGCACAACTGCGCATAAGCCTCGGCCAAAGCGAGGTAAATGCACACAGGGAAACGCCGACATGACGACCGCAGATGCACCACAAACCGCCCTGGTAACCGGCGCGGCGGGCGGAATGGGCGCCGCCATCAGCAAGGCCCTCCTGCAATCCGGCCATCGCGTCATCCTGGCCGATCGCGACGCCGATACGGTCCGCAAGCTGGCGGCGGAGCTTGGCGATGCCTCGCTCGCCCTGCCGCTCGATATCACCGACAAAGCCGCCGTCGACGGCATCATCGATAACCTTCCGCCCGCTTGGCGGCGCATCGACATCCTCGTCAACAACGCCGGCCACGACATCGGCGGCCGCACCCGCTTTGATCTCGGCTCGGCCGACGACTGGTCGGCCATCATCGAGACCAACCTGATCGGCCTGATGCGCGTCACGCGTGCGCTGCTGCCGCCGATGGTGGCCCGCGACACCGGCGACATCGTCAACATGAGCTCGATCAGCGCGCTGCGCATCGTCCCCGACATGGCCGCCTACACCACCAGCAAGGCCGGCGTGCGCGCCTTCACCGACGTGCTGCGCGGCGAGCTGGCCGAGACCGGCATCCGCGTCACCGAAATCCTGCCGGCCTCACCCGCACCGGCATCATTCGCACGCGCTATCGCGGCGACACGGTCAAGGAGAAGGACTACTTCGACACCTTCAAGATGGCGCTGGAGCCGGACGACGTGGCGCGCTGCATCGCGTTTGCGCTCGCCCAGCCGCGCAGCGTGCAGATCGCGCAGCTGGTCGTCTTGCCGGTCAACCGCTGGTAGGCGGCACCCCGCAGTAGATGCCGACCTGCAGCAGCGTCCTCCATTGAGAAGGGCCAGGCTTGAGGGAAACTCACCCCTGAAACCTGACCCCTGCGACCTAGAACCTGAACCCTACTTCTTCGGCCAGATCGCCTTGGCGAAAGCGAGATTGTCCGGGAACACCGTCACCGGCACGCCCGACTGCCACTGGATGATGGTCAGCCCCGCATCCACCCGGCGACCCTTGTCGTCGAACTTGATGAGGCCGCCCGGGTAGAACTTGGACGGGCCGCCATCCATGGTGCGCAGCGCCTCGGCCACCGCCTCGCGGTCGGCCTTGCCGGCCTTCTCCAGCGCCTCCTTGATCACCCACATGTCGGCGTAGGTGGAGATGGCGTTCTGCGTCATCCACGGCTCGTTGTACTTCTGCTTCAGCTCGGCCATCAGGTCCTCATGGCCCTTCGAGCCCCAGCTGCCGACGGCGCTCATCACGCCCTGCAGCAGTTCGGTGACATGGTGCGCAGCATGTCCGGCTCGGCAATCGCGATGCCGAACGAGATGACCGGCACCTTGCCCTGGCCCATGCCGAACTCGTTCATCTTCTCCATGACCAGCTTGGCATCCGAGATGACGGTCGGCAGGAAGAACAGCAGGTCGGGCCGCGCCGCTCGCACCTTCTGCACCAGCGGGGTGGCGTCCGACAGCGGCGGCGTGAAGATCTCGTCCACCACCAGCTCGATGCCGAGTTCCTTCAGCAGGCGCTCCTTCATCGGCTTCACCGAGGCAACGGAAGCGCCGGTGTTGTCGGTGATGATGGCCACCGTCTTCGGCTTGGTGCCGGTGGCGGCCTCGGCGATCTTGACGATCACGGGCAGCGACTGCTCGGCCTGCGACGCCGCCGTCGCCGAAGTCTGGAACACGTACTTGAAGCCGCGCGAGGTGATCAGGTCCGAATAGGACAGCGTCAGCATCGGCAGGTTGGCCCGCTCGGTCACCTCGGTGACGGCCAGCGTGAACGAGCTCAGGTACGAGCCCGTCGCGGCAACCAGGTCGGTCTCCTGCGCCACCATGCGCTGCGCCGCGTTCTTGGCCTTCTCGGTAGTGTCGCCGGAGTCGAGCAGCACCAGCTTCAGCTTGGCACCGCCGAGCGCCTTCACGCCGCCCTGCGCGTTGATGCGCTCGATCGCCATCTCGGCGCCCATGCGCATGACCGCGCCGGGACGTGCGTAGATGCCCGACAGCGGCACCAGCAGCCCGACCTTCACCTCGCTCGGGTTCTGCGCCTGCGCGGGTGCACCGGCCAGCATCGCCGTGAGCGGCAGCATCGCGCCACCGGTCAGCAGCTTCAGGAATGAACGTTTCTGCATGTGCTTCCTCCTTACCTTCGTATTCTTTTCGTCCCGGCGCTTGTCACCGGGACCATCTCGCTGTTGCTCCAGCGCCCGTGGACTGGGCCAAATGCCGGTGACAAGCCCCGCTGAAATCTCCTCACATCCCCAGATACGCTTGCCGCACGCGATCGTTGGCGCGCAGGCTCTCGTTGTTGCCCTCCAGCACGACGCGCCCTGCCTCCAGCACGTAGCCGTGGTCGGCCAACTCCAGCGCCTCCGCCACCCGCTGCTCGACCAGCAGGATCGTGAGCCGGGTATCGCGGCGGATCTCCAGCAGCTTCTCGAAAATGAAATCGGCAATGGTCGGCGCCAGCCCCATCGACGGCTCGTCCAGCATCAGCAGCTTCGGCGACGAGGCCAGACCGCGCCCGACCGCCACCATCTGCTGCTCGCCGCCAGACAGGGTGCCGGCGAGCTGCGCGCGCCGGTCGGCCAGCACCGGCAGCCAGGTGAGGATGCGCTCCAGGTTGTCCTTCCAGTTGCGCCGGCCGGCCTCGGTGAAGGCACCCATCTCCAGGTTCTCCATCACGGTCAAAGACGGAAACACCTGGCGGCCTTCCGGCACGTGCGCGATGCCGAGATGCGGCCGGCGCGCCGCCGGCACAGTCGCGAGGTCAACACCCTCGAACAGCATGCGGCCGGCCTTCGGCACAAGAATGCCGGATATCGTCTTGAACAGCGTGGTCTTGCCGGCGCCGTTGGGGCCGACGATCGACACGAACTGGCCCGCGCCCACCGTGATCGACACGTTGTTGATCACCGGCAGCTCGCTGTAGCCGGCGCTGAGCCCTTCAACTCTTAGCATAGGCCGTCCATTTCTTGCCGAGATAGGCCTCGATCACGCGCGGATCGCGCGTCACCGATTCCGGACTTCCCTCCACCAGCACGGCGCCATGGTCGAGCACCACGAAGCGATCCACGAGGCGCACCATGGCCTGCATGGTGTGCTCGATGATGACGATGGTGATGCCGTCCTGCGCCAGCCGCCGGATAATGCCGATCAACTCCTCGGCTTCGGTGTGTCCGAGCCCCGCCAGCGTCTCGTCCAGCAACAGGATGCGCGGCTGACCGGCCAGCGCGCGCGCCAGCTCCATCAGGCGCAGCTCGCGCGTGGTGAGCTCACCGGCAAGGCGATGCGCATACGGGACCAGTCCGACGCGGGCAATTGCATCCGCCGCAAGCCGGCGTGCCTCCGCATCGGTATCGGCGCGCACGTAGGCGCCGATCACCACGTTGTCGGCCACCGTCATGCGTGCGAACGGCCGCATGACCTGGAATGTGCGGCCGACGCCGGCCGCGCACAGCTGGTAGGGCTTGCGGCGCGTGACGTCGCGGCCATCGAGCATGATCTGCCCCGCGTCCGGCGGCAGGAAGCCGTTCAGCAGGTTGAAGGCCGTGGTCTTGCCGGCGCCATTCGGGCCGATGATGCCGAGGATGGAGCCTCGCGACACGTCGAAGCCGACGTTCTGCACCGCCTTCAGGCCGCCGAAGCTCTTGGACAGCCCGCGCACCGACAGGATCGGCGCGGCATTGTCTGAAACCGGCGCGAGCGTCGGCTTGGCAACTTTCGTCCCGCTGCAGGGCGCAGCAGCCGTCGCTGCTAGGGCGTCGGGCGCCGTCGTGACCAGGTGCGGCCAACGGCGATACACGAAATCGCGCGCCTTCCAGAACATGCCTTCGGGCGCCACCAGGATGAGAATGACGATGGCGACGCCGTAGATGACGTTCTGGATGCCCGGAATGATGTGGCCAAGCTCGGCATGCAGGATCTCGGCCGTCGGGATCAGGATCGCCGAACCGATCACCGGACCCCACAGCGTGCCGACCCCTCCGAACAGCGTGACGGTCAGCGCCTGCGCCGACACCAGCATGCCGAACACCGACACGGGCGTCACCACCAGCAGCACCACCGCATAGAAGGACCCGACGGCGCCGGCAAACGCGCCGCTCAGCGTGATGGCGTACAGCTTCCACTTGAGCGTGTTGATGCCCGCAGCTTCTGCCGCTGCCTCGTTCTGCTTGATGGAAAGCAGCGCCATGCCGAACCGCGACTGCTCGACCATGCGCGTGATCAGCACGACGACCGCCAGCAGCAGCAGCGCCAACAGCGTGTAGATGCGATGGTCGGCGAACTGCATGTACGCAGCCGCCGAACTTGCGCTTCATCGGCAGCGTCACCTCCTGGTAGCCCAGCCACTCGAACACGTAGAGCAGGGCCAGCGGGTAGGCGAGCATCGAGAGCGCGAAGTAGACGCCACGCAGTCGGAAAGTCGGAATGCCGATCAGGAGCCCGGCAAGCGCGCCGAGCACAGTCGCGACCGGGATCAGCAGCCAGGGCGACAGGTCGAAATGGATCTGACCCAGCGCCGTGGTGTAGGCGCCGATGCCGAAGAAGGCCGCGTGCCCGAACGACACGAGCCCCGTGTAGCCGCTCAGAATGTTCCACGACAGGCCGAAGCTCGCCCACACCAGCACCAGCGTCAGCATCAGCTGGTAGTAGGAGTTGGTGACCGTGAACGCGATCACGGCATACACCCCGGCGAAGATGAAGAACGGCTTGAGTGACCGGAGCGCTGCCACCACCATCTTAGGTCCTCTCCACCGAGCGACCGAAGAAGCCTTGCGGCATGAAGAACACGATCAGCAGGAAGACCACGAAGATCGCCGTATTCTGCAACTGTGTCGGCAGCACCAGCGTCGAAAGCTGCTGCACCAGCCCGATCGTCATGCCGCCCCAGAACGGCCCGATAATGCTCCCCAAGCCGCCCAGCACCACGCCGGCGTACATGATGATCACGTACTCGAGCCCCACGAACGGGGCGAATGGGTAGTTGGTTGCCAGCAGCCCGCCGGCAATCGCGGTCACGCCGACGCCGAGCGCAAACGCGACGCGATGCGCCTGGTCCACGTCGATGCCCATGTAGGTCGCCGCTTCGGGATTGTCGGCCGCCGCGCGCAGCGACTTGCCGAGCCGCGAGCGCCCGATCAGCAGGGCCAGCGCGATGATGGTCGCGATCGAGATGACAGCGGCGACGCCCCGCGACTTGTTGACGAAGATCGAGATCAGGTCGCCCCACAGCGGTCCGATCTCCCAGGCGCTGCTGGACAGCGGCGTGCGCACCGACACCAGGATCGAGCCGAACGCGATCAGGCCCGCGCTCTGGATGATCAGCGAGATGCCGAGCGTCAGGATCAGCTGGGCGAAATGTCCCTCGCCCTCGACCTGTGCGCGCGTGCCGCTGACGCGGCCGATCAGCGCCTTGTGCACGACGTAGCCGAAGCAGAACAGCACCGGACCCGCCAGCACCGCCGCCACGTAGGGGCCGACCGTCGACCCGAGCAAGGCCTGCACGCCGAACACCGCGAAGAAGTAATAGGCGGCGTACATGCCGAGCATCATGAAGTCGCCCTGCGCGAAATTGATCACGCGCATGACGCCGAAAATCAGCGCCAGGCCGACGCACATCAGGCCGTAGATGGCGCCCACCGACAAACCGGCGGCCATCGCCTGCAGAAAGTTCTCCACCATCTGCGCGGTCATGCCCCGCTCCTCCCCGCACGCTTTTCCGCACGGCTTTCCGTCCCGGCCACGGCGGCCCCGACGCTGCACAACGCAGCCACCCGCCCAGCGTCGACTTCTCCTTCGAGGCCATCGACGCACGCCTCGATCTCGCCCGCGCGCGCAGGCCCGACTACCGCTGCGGCCGCAGCGTGGAAGCGAGCGCGGATCTCATCGCTGGTGGCCGGCACCACGTCGTCGAGCCGGTCCATGACCAGCGAGCCGTCGGCAAGGCTGACGCGCACCTCTGCGCCCTGCGTCGCCGGAAAACGCTGCGTGAACGTCTCGTCCTCCTCCAGGCAGGTCAGCGAGATGAGGCGCAGGATGCCGGCATCGGCGAGGCGCTGGTAGTTCTCCTCGGCGATGGCCTTGCGCTGCAGGGCGGCTGCCACCCCGAACTGGATGCTCATCTTGGCCTGCAGCGCGCGCTGGAACGGCCCGGCGAAATCGCAGCCCGGATAGCGCATCGCCGCCGCCGGCACGCGCACCAGGATGGCGCGCGCCTTGGCAAGGTCTTCCCCCAGGCGGCCCGCCACATGCAGCGCGGCCTGGCACGCCGTCTGCGCGAAATTGCAGGCCGGGACCGGCTTGTTGTAGACGCTCAGGATTTCCGGCTGCCCGTCCGAGAACAGGGCAATGTCGCGCGGCGCCGGCTGGCGGCGGAACGCCGCGAACAAACCGGCCTCGCCCTCCAGGATGTTCTCCGAGGCGTAGGCACCCAGCTCCGCCAGCTCCACCGCCGTCACAGCATTGCGCGCGGCGAAGGCCGGATGAAAGTACATCTCGCTGCCGCCCATGTGCGGCCACTGGTTCAGCCCGCTCGAGGTATTGGCCGCAATCGACACCGCTGTGGTGGCGGCACCATCATCTAGCCGCAGCAGCGCGGCCCCTGCGAGTGCCGCCGCCAGCGGGCTGACCAAGCCAGTGGGACGGTACAGCCGCGCCAGGTCGGCCGTCATCAGGGCCCGGCCGATACGGCCGCCGGCCTCGTAGCCGACCACGGCCGCCACCAGCAGCGCCGCTCCCGACGAAGGCGTGCGCTGCGCCAGCGCCAGCAACGCCGGCCAGATCACCACCCCGTGGTGGCAGATGCTGGCCGCGTGCATGTCTTCGCGCACCAGCCCGTGCCCGAGAGCCGCATTGGCGAACGCCGCATCGGCGGGACTGACCGTTCCGCCCCCGGCGATGATGTTGACCCCGCCATCCATCGACCGGGCGGTGGCGACCGCCTGCCGGCTCCAGGGCAGATTGCGCGCCTCGAACGCGCAGGCCAGGAAATCGAGCAGGCAGTCCTTGGCCTTGGCGATCGCATCGGCGGGCAGGTCCGCCAGCGTCACGGCCAGCGCCGAGCGGGCCAGCTGGCGCGCCAGCGGCACTTCGCGCGACGATGCCCAGGCCGCGGCCATCATGTACCGCTATCCTTGTTGCTGCCCTTGCGCTGCGAGCGGATTTCGACGCCGGCCCATTCCTCCACCACCTTGGCGATGTGCGTGAAATCCGACTGCGGCCCGAACTTGGCGTTGGTTACCGCCAGCATTTGCCGCACGGCCGCGCCCACCACCATCGGCACGCCGAGCGCCTCAGCCTCGTCGACGCACAGCCGCACGTCCTTGTAGGAAAGGCCCGTGGCGAACCCGAAATCGAATGTGCCCGGCAGGATCGAGCGCGGGAATTTGTCCTGCGTGGCGCTATTGCGGCCGCTGCCGGCGTTGATGATGTCGATCATCACCTGCGGATCGATGCCGGCCTTGACGCCCATCGCCAGCGCCTCCGACGAGACGACCATGGCGGCGGCCGCCAGCAGGTTGTTGCCCAGCTTGGCGATCTGCGCGAGGCCCGGCTTCTCGCCCGTATAGAACAGCTTGCCGAACGTCTTGAGGATCGGCTCGACCGCCGGGTAGGTCGCCTTCGGGCACGACACCATTACCGCCAGCGTGCCGGCCTTGGCACCGGCCACGCCGCCGCTGACCGGCGCATCCACCAGCGTGATCTTCCGCTTGCCGATCTCGCGCGCGACGATGCCGGCGATGGTCGGCCCCGTGGTCGACAGATCGATGAGGGTGCGCACTTTGGAGCCGTGCATGACGCCGCCCTCGCCGATGGCCACCGTGCGCACGATGTCCGGCATCGGCAGGCACATGAGCACGGTTTCGACGTCGGAGGCGACCTCAGCCGGTGAGCCCGCCACGGTTGCACCGCGCTCGGCTATTGGCTTGGTCGCCTCCGCGTTGGTGTCGAACACGGTCAACGCGTAGCCGGCGTCGAGCAGACGCGAGGTCATGTGGCCGCCCATGCGGCCGACACCGACGAATCCAGAGCTTCGTGGCCATGCAGCGCTTCCTCCGGCCCCGCACGACTGCGCGTGCTTGGGCTTATTGTTCGTTTGTTGCGACGCGCATGGTAGCCGCAGCCGGGCGGGTCCGGTATCCGCACCGGCCGTATATCAGAAATAGCATTTCCGTACGGTTAGCGGGTCCGCCCGCCTACATCAGGGCCTGCCCGACCGACAATGCGCCGCACACGTACAGCACCTGCCCGGTCGTATAGGCCGCATCCTCCGACAGGAAGTAGGCGCAGGCAGCCGCCACCTCCTTGGTCGTGCCGATGCGCTGCATCGGGATGGCACCGGCGATCTTCTGGCGCGCCGCCGACCCATGCGGATGATTTTGCAGGAACAGCTCGGTCTCCACCGGACCCGGCGCCACGCAATTGACGGTGATGCCCTCGCTCGCCACTTCCAGCGCCAGCGAGCGGGTCATCGAGGCAACTGCAGCCTTGCTGCCGCCGTAGACGATGCGGGCTTCACGCCCGAGCGCGGCGCGCGAGCCGATATTGACGATGCGGCCGTACTTGCCCTGCCGCATGCCGGGCAGCACCGCCTGGATGCATTGCACGAGCGCGCGGAAGTTCACGCCCATCACCTTGTCGATATCCTCGAGCGTCACGTCCTCGGCGCGCTTGGCGTTCGATACGCCGGCGTTGTTGATGAGCCCTGTGATGCGATGCTCCCTGACCACGCGAGCCAGCGCGTCCTGCGTCGCGGCAGCATCGGCGAAATCCACCGCCACGAACGTGCCCTTGAACCAGTCGCCGGGCCGCGACCGGGACATGCCCACCACATGGTGCCCGCGCGCCGTCATGTCCTCAGCAACCGCCTTGCCGATGCCCTTGCTCACGCCAGTCACAAGCGTCACACGCTGGTCCATCAAGATTTACTCCCTCAGCCGCGCAATGACTCGATGGTGGCAAACGGGCTGACATGCTCGACTGCCGTCTTCACATCCACGACCACCGGCCCGTCGTGCGCCAGCGTCTGCGCGACGATACGCGGCGCATCCTCGATCTTGTCCAGCATCAGCCCGCGCGCGCC
>CAVTJY010000022.1:0-107083 GCA_963735125.1 uncultured Alphaproteobacteria bacterium
GCCCCTCCGTGCTTAGCCTTGTAGGTTGGGTCAAGCGTCAGCGATGACCCAACGCAATCCAAGTACTACGCCGATGTTGGGTCTGCGCTCCGCTTGACCCAACCTACGCCCACTCGATCCAACCTCACGCGGCAGGCGCCAGCCACGGGTTGAGCAAGGCAACGCCCATCGGTTCGAAATCGTCCGTGTTGCGCGTGACCACGGTCAGCCTGTGCGTCAAAGCCGTCGCGGCGATGAGGGCATCGCGTTCCGGCCGTGGATCGGGAACATGCAAGCTCGCGCACCGCCGCGCGATGGCGACGTCGATCGACAGGATGCGTGTGGCCAGCGGCGTCAGGATTTCGTGTTGCAACCACCGCCGCAGAATGGCCCCTTGCACAGCGTCGCGACGTTCCATGAGCAGGGTTCCCCTCTCCAATTCCAGGACCGTCACGACGGAAATCGCATACAGCTCCGAAGGCGTGCTGGACGCCCAGGCGCGCACGTTCGCATCCGCTCGCTCCGGCCGGCGAAGTTCCGACACGACGTTCGTGTCCAGCAGAAACATCGTCGAGATCCACAGAACGCGAAATGTCGTCGCCCATGCGCGGCGGATCGAAATCGAAGTCGCCTGCTTCCTTTTGCGCCAGCACGTCGAGCAGGCTTCGCTTCGCGCCGATGAGCTTCTGATAATGCTCGAAGCTGAGCAGGACATGCGCGGGACGACCGCGGTCGGTAATGATGACCGGTCCCTTGTCCGCCGCCTTCTTGGCGCCCCCGGCATCCTGGTTGAATTCGCGGCTCGAAATGGTGGTGGTGGCCATTGGCGATCTCCAAGAGCCCACACGCCTACCACCAACAAGGCCGCCAATCAAGTATTTGTAGAAACGTTGCTACCTCACTCCCACTCAATCGTCCCCGGCGGCTTCGACGTCACGTCGTACACGACGCGCCCCTCCGAGACTTGAACTGTCCATATTTCCAGATATGTTACTGGAAATATGGAGTGAACCGGCATGGACTCACCGCAAAGGCGCGCCATCCAGAAATACCGCAGCCGCCTCGCAAATCGCGGCCTGACGCGTTTCGAGGTGCTGGCGCGCAGCACCGACCGCGAGCTGATCCGCTCGCTCGCGCGCCGCCTGGCGGAGGATGGTCCGAAAGCCGCTCAGCTGCGCGCAACCGTGAGCCAATCGATTGGCGGCGATCCCCCCAAGAGAGGCGGCATCCTGGCCGCGCTGCGGCGCTCGCCGCTGGTCGGCGCCGATCTCGACCTCACGCGTTCACGGGAGGCGGGGCGCAAGGTCGACATCTGATGCGCTATCTGCTCGACACCAATATCTTCGGCAACGTCACCAGCCGGCGCCATCGGAGGCGCTGCTGGAATGGATGGCCGAGCAGTCCGACGGCGATCTCTGCATCGCCTCGCTGACGGTCGCCGAGATCCTGCGCGGCGTCCTGGAAAAGCCGGCCGGCAAGCGGCGCCGCCAGCTGGAAGCCTGGTTCTCCGGCCCCGAGGGCCCCCAAGCCCTGTTTGCGGGACGCGTGCTGCCGTTCGACGAAAGGGCCGCGCTCGCCTGGGCGCGCTTGATGGCGGCCGGCAAGACCAAGGGGCGCCCGCGCAGCGCCCTCGACACCATCATCGCCGCGATTGCCGAGGCCAACGCCTGCGTGGTCGTCACCGACAACGACAAGGATTTCCCCGGAGTGGAGACGCTCAATCCGCTTCGTTCGGCGGAGTAGCACGCGACGTGAACTGGGCTCCCGCCTCCGCGGGACTGACGCCATGGATAGCGCACCGCCCGCCTCACAAGCGTCATCCCCGCGAAGGCGGGGACCCATGCACGTCTCCGCTTGCGCGTGGCGGGCAGGACTGCTGCACGCCGTCGGCCGGCTAAGTCCGATGGCGGTCGTAGTGGGGATGATGACGACGCAGACTATTGCGAGCGCGCCTTAATCGACGATTAGATTTCGTTGCGCAGCCAGCTTCTCTTCACGACAGACCAGCAAGCCGGGCCTCATCCAGATGGCCCTCCTGAATTTAAGTCGCGCAAAAACCAAAAGAAGCCGCGAGTAGCGATAGTCGAGCTGCAATCCACTCATTCAAGATCTCGCCGACCTTGTCGCGCGTCGTTCGTCTCTCGCTGCGACGGCTTCATATGTTCAACTCGGGCCGCCGCCTCATGCGAGTGGTCTGGTGAAGCGCAAATGGCGAACACGTCGATTGCCGGGCCGACGATCAAAGTCGAAGTCTTGCGGGTAGTTGCGATCCGGAACGAACGAATGCTTTTTCGCCATGGAGCTTGCACGTAAGACTCAGAGGTTCCGACCGAGCCTCCCTGCACAGCTCAAGAATCCATCCGTACAATGCACTGCCTCATTCTCGAGTTACTCTTAACGTGGAGCACCGATGTGAGATGTGCATCGTCTCTAACGACAGGCACGCAAACC
Organism: uncultured Alphaproteobacteria bacterium; assembly: GCA_963735125.1. Lineage (GTDB taxonomy): Bacteria > Pseudomonadota > Alphaproteobacteria > Rhizobiales > Hyphomicrobiaceae > AWTP1-13. The sequence goes on from CAVTJY010000022.1 coordinate 2,431, forward strand.
ATCGGTTCCGAACATTAGCTGCCTGCAAACTGTGCGGCGAGGCTGTCACGTTACCGCGGAGGGCGTGGTCTCATCTACAGCCCCCGATGCAACCGCAGCCAAATGTTGTTCCGACGCCGCTTTCTTTTCGGCATATGTCACCAGAATCTCCGGCGCAGCTAACACTACTCCCACTCGATCGTCCCCGGCGGCTTGCTCGTCACGTCGTACACCACGCGATTAATCCCCTTCACCTCGTTGATGATGCGCGTCGCCACGCGGCCCAGCACCTCGTGCGGGAACGGATAGAAATCCGCCGTCATGCCGTCGGTGGAGGTCACCGCGCGCAGCGCGCACACCTGGTCGTAGGTGCGGTCGTCGCCCATCACGCCGACGGTGCGCACGGGCAGCAGCACGGCGAACGCCTGCCAGATCTTGTCGTACAGCCCGGCCTTGCGGATCTCGTCGAGGTAGACGGCGTCGGCCTGGCGCAGGATGTCGAGCTTCTCTTGCGTGATGTCGCCGGGAATGCGGATGGCGAGGCCCGGCCCCGGGAACGGGTGGCGCCAGATGAAATGCTCGGGCAGCCCCAACTCGCGGCCGAGCGCGCGCACCTCGTCCTTGAACAGCTCGCGCAGCGGCTCGACCAGCTTCAGGCTCATGCGCTCGGGCAGGCCGCCGACGTTGTGGTGCGACTTGATGGTCACCGACGGCCCGCCGGTGAACGACACGCTCTCGATCACGTCGGGATAGAGCGTGCCTTGTGCCAGGAACTGCGCGGGTGCTGTGTCGGCACCTGAAGCGCCAGAAGAGGAGCTGCCGCCGAGCTTCTTGGCCTCCTCGTCGAACACGTCGATGAACAGCGCGCCGATGGTCTTGCGCTTGGCCTCGGGGTCGCTTACTCCCGCCAGCGCTTTCAGGAACCGCTCGCTGGCATCGACGTGCACCAGCGGAATGTTGAAATGGCCGCGGAACAGCGACACCACCTCCTTGGCCTCGTTCAGCCGCAGCAGGCCGTGGTCGACGAAGATACAGGTGAGCTGGTCGCCAACCGCCTCGTGGATCAGCTTGGCCGCCACCGCGCTGTCGACGCCCCCCGACAGGCCGCAGATGACGCGGCCCTTGCCGACCTGGGCGCGGATCTTGGCGATCTCGCTCGACCGGAAATGCGCCATGCTCCAGTCGCCCGGCAGGCCGGCGATCCTTCGCACGAAGTTGCCGATGATCTGGCTACCCTTCGGCGTGTGCGCCACCTCGGGATGGAACTGCACGGCGTAGAGCTTGCGCGTCTCATCGGCGATGGCCGCGAACGGCGCGCCCTTGGAAATGCCGACCACCTTGAAGCCGGCCGGCAGCTGCGTGACGCGGTCGCCGTGGCTCATCCACACGGTGTCGCGCTCGCCCTTCTTCCACACGCCGTCGAACAGCGCGGTGTCGCCCGTCACTTCGAACTCGGCGCGGCCGAACTCGCGGTGGTGGCCGCCTTCCACGCCGCCGCCCATCTGCGCCACCATGGTCTGCTCGCCGTAGCAGATGCCGAGCACCGGCAGGCCGGCCTTGAACACCCAGTCGGGCGCGCGCGGGGTGCCGAACTCGGTGACGCTGGCCGGGCCGCCCGACAGGATCACCGCCTTGGGCTTGAGACGCTCCAGCGCCTCGTCGGCCTTGTTGAACGGCACGATCTCGGAGTAGACGCCCTGCTCGCGCACGCGCCGCGCGATCAACTGCGTGACCTGGCTGCCGAAATCGATGATCAGAACGGTGTCGGTCATGGGCGGCGCCTCGTCGGTCCTGGAGCGAGATCGTTCCTGCTGGAAGCATGCACGAACGAATCCACTCCACACTAAGAAGCAGGCAGGATTCGCTTCAGCGACCATCCGCTCGGGGCGATGTAATGCAATCTGAAGCGATCCTGCTCTGGCGAAAATCGGTTGCACAGGCATTTCCGATAGACCATCGGTGCGGGAAGTAGCGTCGCAGCCCAACAAACCCCGCAATTGGCAGGCTTCAATCCTGCGGCAAAGTCGAGCGGAGGGAGGCGGAGCAGCGTGGTGCGTACGTTCGCGGCAGTCCTCGCCCTGACCATATGCTGGATCACGTCCGCCGCCGCCGAGGCGCCCAGCGTCGCGCGCGCCGAGGTCCGGTGGGCCGGCCTCTACGAGGCGCAGATCGGCGCGACCACGGTTCAGCCCAACACGGCCGCCGGCCGCACCAACCAGCTGGTCAACACCCGCAAGCTGCAGGCCACCACCACGGTCGAGGGACGGCTGGGCGTCAGCTTCGGCCTCGAATATGCGCTGCACGGCCGGCCGGTGGGCGCGAACGTGCCGATCACCATCGTCGTCCACCTGCCCAAGGCCGGCCTCAAGAATCCGGCCAAGGCCGAGCGCACCTATCGCGAGCAATGGAGCGCTGCCCCCAAGCCGATCGGCGGCAGCAACATCGTCGGCTACACCTTCGAGCACGCCTGGGAGGTGGTGCCCGGCCTGTGGATCTTCGAGATCTGGTCCAACGACCAGAAGATCGGCGAGCAGTCGTTCTGCGTGCTGCCCGAGCAGGCGACCGAGGCGGAAAAGAACGAGCCCTGCCGCTCCGTCCCGTCCGTGTAGCATCTGTCATCCCGGAATTCGCGCCAGCGAATATCCGGGACCCAGAATACACGATGACAGCGCTCACAACTTCACGCGGTTGAGCCGCAGCGCGTTGCCGATCACGCTGACCGAGGACAGCGCCATCGCCGCCGCCGCGATCACCGGCGACAGCAGCAGGCCGAACACCGGATAGAGCACGCCCGCCGCGATCGGCACGCCGGCCGCGTTGTAGACGAAGGCGAAGAACAGGTTCTGGCGGATGTTGGCCATGGTCGCCTCCGACAGATGCCGGGCGCGCACGATGCCGGTCAGGTCGCCGCCCAGCAGCGTCACCCCGGCGCTCTCGATGGCCACATCGGTGCCGGTACCCATGGCGATCCCGACATCGGCCGCCGCCAGCGCCGGCGCGTCATTGATCCCGTCACCGGCCATCGCCACCACGCGGCCCTGCCGCGCGCAACCGCTCGACCACCGTGCTTTTCTGCTCGGGCAGCACCTCGGCCTCGACCTCGGCAATGCCGAGCCTGCGCGCGACGGCATTGGCCGTGGTGGCGTTGTCGCCCGTCAGCATGACGACGCGCATGCCAGCCTCGCGCAGCGCCGCGATCGCGGCCGGCGTCGAGGCCTTGATCGGATCGGCGATGGCGATCACGCCCGCCACCGTGCCGTCCACCGCAACGTAGATGGCGGTTGCCCCGTCGCTGCGCAGCGCCTCGGCTGCCGCATCGAGCGCACCGGTAGCGATGCCGGCATCGGCCATCATGCGCGCATTGCCGATCACCAGCCTGCGGCCCTCGACCGTGCCGGTTACGCCCTTGCCGACCGGCGAGTCGAAGCCCTGCGCGTCCGGCAGAGCGAGACCCCGCTCCTGCGCCGCGCGCACAATGGCGGCCGCCAGCGGATGCTCGCTGCCGCGCTCCAGGCCCGCCGCCAGGCGCAGCAGCTGCGCCTCGTCGAAACCGGCAGCCGTCTGGATCGCCACCACGCTGGGCCGGCCCTCGGTCAGCGTGCCGGTCTTGTCGATCACCAGCGTGTCGACCTTCTCCAGGCGCTCCAGCGCCTCGGCGTTCTTGATCAGCACGCCCGACTGCGCGCCGCGCCCGACGCCGACCATGATCGACATCGGCGTCGCCAGCCCCAGCGCACACGGACAGGCGATGATCAGCACCGACACCGCCGCGATCAGCCCATACGTGAAGCGCGGCTCCGGCCCCCACAGCGACCACGCCGCGAACGCCAGCAGCGCCGCCAGCATCACCGCCGGCACGAACACGCCCGACACCTGGTCCGCCAGCCGCTGGATCGGCGCGCGGCTGCGCTGCGCCTGCGCCACCATCTGCACGATCCGGGCGAGCAGCGTGTCGCGCCCGACCTTGCCGGCGCGCATCACGAAGCCGCCCGACTGGTTCATGGTGCCGCCGATCACCGGGTCGCCGGCGCCCTTGGTCACGGGCATCGACTCGCCCGTCACCATCGATTCATCGACAGCGCTGCGGCCCTCGACGATCTCGCCGTCGACCGGCACGCGCTCGCCCGGCCGCACGCGCAGCCGGTCGCCGACCATCACCTGGTCCAGCGCCACGTCCTCGTCGGCGCCATCCGGCTTGATCCGGCGCGCCATCTTCGGCGACAGGTCGAGCAGCGCGCGGATGGCGCCGCCGGTCTGCTCGCGCGCCCTCAGCTCCAGCACCTGGCCGACCAGCACCAGCACGGTGATCACCGCGGCGGCCTCGAAATACACGGCCACCGAGCCGTCATGCCCGCGCATCGCCGCCGGGAACAGCCCAGGCATCAGCGTGCCCACCACGCTGTAGACCCAGGCCACGCCGGTGCCCATGGCGATCAGCGTGAACATGTTGAGGTTGCGCGTCTTGAGCGACGCCCAGCCGCGCTCGAAGAACGGCCAGCCGGCCCACAGCACCACCGGCGTCGCCAGCAGCAGCTGCACCCAGTTCGACGTCTGCTGGCCGATCCAGCCATGCAGGTCGAACAGGTGGCCGCCCATCTCCAGCGCGAACACCGGCGCGGTCAGCGCCAGGCCGATCCACAGCCGCCGCGTCATGTCGGCGAGCTCGGGATTGGGCCCGCTATCCGCCGACACCATCTCCGGCTCCAGCGCCATGCCGCAGATCGGACAGGAGCCGGGCCCCACCTGCCGGATCTCGGGATGCATCGGGCAGGTGTAGATGGCGCCCGGCACGACGGGCTCGGCGGCGCGGGCCGCCGGATCGAGATACTTCTGCGGATCGGCCGCGAACTTCTCCCGGCATCGGTTGCCGCAGAAGTAGTAGGGCCGGCCGTTGTGCACATGCCGGTGCTTGGCGGTGTGCGGATCGACCGTCATGCCGCACACCACATCTTTCACGCGCGTCCGCCGGCTGCTGCTCGCGCGCGCCGTGGGCATGGTGCTGGTGGCCGTGATGGTCCGACATGCTGCTCCTCTCGCCGACACCTTGGCCGGTACCCATGGGGGAGTATGCTTGACGCGTATACCCCGGCAGGGTATCCGTCAAGCATGAGCAAGCATTCCAAAGCCGCCTGCCTGAAGCGCCTGAGCCGCATCGAGGGTCAGGTGCGCGGGCTGTCGCGCATGGTCGAGGAAGACCGTTACTGCATCGACATCGTCACGCAGATCGCAGCCGTTCGCGCGGCGCTGCGGCGGGTCGAGGAGGAGGTCTTGCGCGACCACATCGCCCACTGCGTCGAGCACGCCATCGTCAGCGGCGACGCCGCCGAGCAGCGTCGCAAGATCGCCGAGCTGATGGACGTGCTGGGCCGCAGCTCGCGCTGATCGTCGTTTGCGGCCACCAACAGGAGCCGAGATAGCCATGACCACCGATACGCCGCTTCTCACACGACGCTTGATGTTCATTCTGGCTGCATCGGCCGCCGCCGGCGTTGCGACCGGTGCCAGCGCTGCGCCCAAGCCAGCCATCCATGTCTCGAAAGATCCCAACTGCGGCTGCTGCACCGGCTGGGTGGAGCACCTGCGCAACAACGGCTTCACGGCAAACGTCACGGACACGGCGGACATGCCGGCCGTCAAGACGCGCCTCGGCGTGCCGGAGGAGCTTGCCTCCTGCCACACCGCCGAGATCGCCGGCTATGTCATCGAAGGCCACGTGCCGGCACACGCCATCAATCGCCTGCTCGCCGAGAAACCCAAGGCCCGCGGCCTCGCCGTGCCCGGCATGCCGATCGGCTCGCCCGGCATGGAAGGCGGCCGCCCCGAAGTGTACGAGGTGATCCTGTTCGGCCAGGATCACCCCGTCAGCTTCGGCCGCTATCTGGGCGACAAACCCGCCTGAATCCGCTCACCACCTGGCCAGCACGTAGTCCTGGGCGTCGCGGCCCTTGTAGTATTGCGGCTCCTGCTCGCCGCGCAGGCCCTTGGCCAGCTGGTCGACGCGCTTGACCACGTAGTCGGCCAGCTCCTTGGTCGACAGCTCGCGCTTGGCCGTGCCCTTGCCCTCCAGGCCCTCCACCACCGCGTACGTGAACAGCCCGTGCCCGAGGGTGGAATCCTCCATCGCCTCCTGGTCGAAGCGCGCCGCCGTGTAGGCGATGATGTTGGCGTGATACGACGCGTTGCCGAGCTTCTGGTTGTAGGCGTTGCCCGAGTGGCAGGTGTCGATGAACAGCACCCGCCGGCCCTTGGCCGACTCGACCGCCTCCTGGATGATCTGCCACGGCACCACCGTGGCGCCGCGGAAGCCGTCGCCGACCCGCTCCGCGTCGGTGGCCAGGAAGCGGTAGCTCGGCCCATCATTGAAGCCGTGCCCGGCGATGAACAGCATCACCGTGTCGGTCTCCTTGGCCTGCTTGAGGAGATCGATGGCGTCCAGGATGTTGTTGGCGGTCGGCAGCTCGGTCCAGTTGGCGCCGTTGATCAGCGTGCGCTTGACGACCTTGGAGTGCGCCGGCCCGAGCCTGCGCTCGGCCGCCTCCACCCACTTGCGGGCATCCGCACCCGAGTAGCGCAGGTCGCAGGTGCCGTTGCCCGACGTCCCGCAGGTCTGGCCGAGCTTGGGATACTGGTCGACGCCGATCGCCAGGATGTAGAGCGTGCCGCGCTGGTCGAGCGCGCCCTCGCCGTCCAGGTTCAAGGTGGTGGTCTCGGCCTTGTCGCCGATGTCGTTGCTGAGCGTGATGCGGATGTCGTTGCGGCCCTTGCCGAGCGGCACGTCGAGCGTGCGCAGGCCGGCCGCGAAGCCGCCGCTGCCCATCTCCGGCGTGATCTCGTCGACCTGCCGGCCGTTGACCTGCACGCGGATCACCTTGATCGGGATCGCGCACCGCCTCGACATCGATCTTCACCTCGGCCCGGCCCGAGCGCAGGCTGGTGCCCGCAGCCGGCGAGACGATGCGGAACTTGGGCACCGGCCGCGCCAGCAGGTCGACCAGCTTGAAGGTGGTGCCCGGCGCCTCGCGGATGGCCTGCTCGGCGGAGGCCAGGATGATGGCCTTCTCGACGACGTCGGGCCGGTTCAGGTGGGTTCTGCAGCTGGTCCGCACCGACGTAGTCGGCCGTATTCTCCGGGCCCTTGTTCATCTGCCAGCCGACGATGGTATCGGCGCCCGGCGAGCCCATGTAGTAGCCCTGCGGGGTCCACATCACCCATTCGCCGTCCACGCCGCGGAACAGGGATGCGATCAGCTCCCGCGTCTGCAGGTTCCACAGGCGCACGGTCTGGTCGCCCGCACCCGAGATCAGGTAGCGACCGTCGGCGGACGGCGCCAGCGCCCAGATCACGCTCTCGTGGCCGATGAAGTCGCCGATCTTCTTGCCCGTCAGGTCGTAGGCCTGGATCGTCCCGTTCGCATCGCCCGAGATGATGGTCTGGCCGTCGGGCGTGAACGAGTACGACCAGTGGCCGTAGCCCGAGGTGGGATCGCGCCCGATCGATGCGACCGTCTTGCCGTCCTTCTGGATGTCGAGGAAGGCGTCGTAGCCGAAGTCCCCGCCCTTGCGATGCACCAGCGAATAGGAGCCGTACGTCGTGAACGCCCGCGCGAAGCTCGGCGAGTCGACCACGGGCTCGGGCTGGCCCAGCGACTGCTTGGCGGCCGGCAAACGCAGTTGCAGCTCCAGCGGGCCGCGCGCGTTGTGGTTCACATAATGCGGTGACGCGCCCCAGGTGATGGTCTTGCCGTCGCGCGCGAAGCCCACCGACCAGGTGTTCTTGCCGGTGCCCTCCAGGATCTGCTGGCCCTGGCCGGTCCTCGTCTCCCAGATGTGGATCGGATAGGCGTTGCCGCCCGCGGTCGCCACCAGACGCCCGTCGGGGCTGATGGCCGCCGCGACCACTACGTTGTCGTGCTTGGTGTAGGTCGCGACCGACTTGCCGGTGGCGACCTCCCAGACGTGGGCAACCGCCGTGCCGCCGGTGCCTGATACCAGCAGCTTGCCGTCCGGCGTGAAGCCCAGCGATCCGACCAGCGCACCCTGGTTCTGGACGCTGCGGATATAGCGGCCGCTCCGCCCGTCCCACATCCGCGTCTCGCCGTCCCAGCTGCCCGTCGCCAGCGTGCCGTCGGTGGGCGACACCGCCAGGGCCTGCACCTTGTCCTTGTGACCCGACAGCGTCATGATCTCCTTGCCGTCGCGCACGGACCACATCTTCACGGTGCGGTCGTAGCCGCCCGAATAGGCGCGCTCCTTGTCCGGCGAGAAGCCCAGCGCGTAGATCTGGTCGGTGTGGCCGCGCAGCTGATGCAGCATGCGGCGATTGTCGACATCCCAGATGATGGCGGTCAGGTCCTGCAGGCCGCTGCCCGACATCAAGAGCTTGCCGTCGCGCGAGAACGCCAGGCCGCTCACCACGCCGACATGGCCTTTGCTGAGCAGGCCCACCAGCTTGCCCGTCGAGAAGTCGAACAGGCGGATCTCGCCGCAGCGGCCCGCGCACTCCTTGTTCAGCCAGCCACCCGCCGCGATCAGGCGGCCATCGGGCGACAGCGCCATCGAGAAGTACTTGCCCTCGTGGCTCAGGCCGACCTGGCCGCGGATGGTGCGCACCGTCTTGCCGCTCTTCCAGTCCCAGACGCGGATCGTCTTGTCGTCCGAGGCCGACACCAGCTGCGTGCCGTCGGGCGTGAAGGCGATGCCCTTGATCAGGGCCATGTGCGCGCCGCTGTCGAGCTGCAGGATCGGCTTGTCGTTGTTGTCGATCACCTGGGTTGCCACCTGCTGCGCCGGTCGCGTGGCCAACGTCGCCGTGACACGCCGCTCGCGCCCGGCGCTCAGGACCTGCAGGCGCAACTCGGTGCCCGGCTGCTTGCCTGCGAGATAGGCGTCAACGTCGGCGCTGCCATCGATCACCGTGCGGTCGATCGCGAGGATGATGTCGCCGTTGCGGATGCCGGCCCGTTCGGCAGGCGATCCGGGCGCAGGGGTATTGGTGACCTTGGCGCCGTGCGGCGGAATCCCAGCCCAGCTGGTCGGATTCGGCTTTCGCTGACATCCCGGGTTTCGGCGCCGAGATAGCCTTTGTTGTCCTGGGCCAGACCGGGGCACGGGGCCTGCAAACAGCAGGATCAACGTCGCAACGAGCAGGCGGATGGCACCGCGCATAAGGTCTACCCCCAATTGAATCTGGCGACACTCTTACAGGTCAGCTTGGCAAACGGAACAGCCGGGCATCTTCCGGCGGACTCACCCCAATTGCGATTGCCCAGAATCTATACATATACTGCCACTTCTATGGGCAGATTGTGCCAGGTTTGCGATGGGCAAAGCTCGGCTGGTCATGGAAATCGTCACGCTTCTGCAGGGCACGCCTGTGGATGACTTCGCGCGCCAGAACCTGTTCGTGGATGGCAACAGGGTGGTCGTCAAATGCGCTGCTCAATGCGACGGTCGCCAGCCCGGCAGGCCTCGTGTGCAAGCAAAGCATCGCCACGGCCCTGCGCCGCTTCTCCTACCGCTTCACGACCGCCCAGATCGCCGTACTGGCCGATCTCTATGCCACCGCGCTCGAGCAGCTCGAGCCGGAAGCCGTGCCCGCCGTCCGCAAGCACATGTGCGACCCGACCTCGGAGGAAGCCCGAGCGCGACGCCGCGGCGGCGCTGGCCGTCTGCGAGCGCCTGTCTTCCGGACTCGTGACCGCCCTTCGCTTGCGCCCGTGCATGGCTGCCCGCCGCTCCGCCCGTTGACAGCAGGAGTGCGGTAAGACACCGCTGCATGCCCAATTCTTGATCATCCTCGTTGAGGCAGTTTCCATGCGCGCGCCAGCGGCGCCAGATCGATCGCTCCTGCCCCTGCTTGGCTGGCTGGCGGGCGCCATGTTCTTCTTCTACGCCTGGATCCTGCGCGTCGCTCCCAGCGTGATGGTCGAGGAGCTGATGCGCGACTTTAATGTCGGCGCCGCCGTGCTCGGCCACCTCTCGGCTGCATATTTCTACGGCTACGCCGGCATGCAGATTCCGGTCGGCATCCTGCTCGACCGCTTCGGCCCCCGCCGCCTCATGACGGTCGCCGCCTTCGTTTGCGCCGGCGGCTGCGTGCTGTTCGCGACCGCCGAGACGCTGGCTGCCGCAACCGTCGCCCGCGTCCTGATCGGCGCATCGGCCGCCTTCAGCCTGGTCGGCGCCATGGCCATTGCCGGCCAGTGGTTTCCGCCGACCAAATTCGCGCTGCTGTCGGGCCTGGCCATGGCAGCCGGCATGGCCGGCGGCGTATTCGGCCAGGCACCGGTGCGCCTCATCATGGAAGCCACCGACTGGCGCACCACCACCCTGCTGGTGGCCGGCGCCGGGGCGCTGCTCGGCGTCGCCATCTGGGCCACCGTGCGCGACAAGTGGCGCGGCAAGGGCGGCCTCGGCAACGTGCTGGGCGGGCTCGGCATCGTATTCCGCCATCGCCAGACCTGGCTGATCGCGCTGACCGGCCTCGCCACCTCCGCGCCGCTGCTCGGTTTCGCCGGACTGTGGGGCGTGCCGTTCTTCGAGGCCGCCTACGGCCTGCCGCGCACCTCGGCCGCGACGCTGACATCGACCATGATCGCCGGCTGGGGTTTCGGCGCTCCCTCGTTCGGCTGGCTGTCGGATCGCATCGGCCTGCGCAAGGCGCCGCTGCTGACCGGACTGACGCTGCAGTCCTTCGCCTTCGCCGCGCTTCTCTATATCCCGGGCCTCCCCATACCGGTCGTTGCAATCCTAACTTTCCTGACCGGCTTCTTCGGTGCCTCCCAGATCCTCTGCTTTGCGCTCGCCAAGGAGAGCCATCCCGCGGCGCTGAGCGGCACGTCGATCGGCTTCACCAATGCGATGGTCACGGGCACCGGCGCCCTGTTCCAGCCGCTGGTCGGCCTGCTGCTCGACCTGTCGTGGAGGGGGCAGACCTCTCCGCTCGGCGCGCGTCTGTACGAGACCGACGACTACCGGCTGGCGCTGACCTCCATCGTGGCCTGCTGCGTGATCGGCTTCGCCTCGCTCTGCGCCGTGCGCGAGACCTATTGCCGGGCGCAGGCCTAAACAGATCACGATTTCGGCAAGCGGCTGCAGAAATCCATCCGCACGCGCCGCGCTGCCGTGGCACAATGGCGCCAACCCCAACCAACAAGGATGACAACCATGAGCTGGATGCCATCGAGCGATCCCGTCCTCGGCGACCCGCACTCCTGCAACGCGCTGGATCTCGTCATCGTGCCGCGCGCCCGCGACCTCGGCGGCTTCGAGGTGCGCCGCGCGCTGCCGCACGGCAAGCGGCAGATGGTCGGGCCCTTCATCTTCTTCGACCAGATGGGACCGGTGCAGTTCATCGCCGGACAGGGCATGGACGTGCGCCCGCATCCCCACATCGGCCTCGCCACCGTCACCTACCTGTTCGACGGCCGCATCATGCATCGCGACAGCGAGGGCAACGCGCTGGAGATCACGCCCGGCGCCATGAACCTGATGACCGCCGGCCGCGGCATCGCCCACTCCGAGCGCACGCCGACTACGGTGCGCAGCAGCGGCGGCGGCATGTACGGCATCCAGAGCTGGATCGCGCTGCCCGAAGCCAGCGAGGAAATCGACCCGTCGTTCCAGCACTTCGACGCCGCCGACCTGCCGGTCGTCGAGGACAACGGCGTGTGGGCGCGCGTGATCGCCGGCTCCGCGTTCGGCAAGACCTCGCCGGTCGGCATGTACTCGCCCTGGCTGTACGCGGAGGTGGTGCTGGCAGCCGGCGCCAGCGCACCGCTCGATCCCGACCAGGAGGAACGCGCCATCTACGTCGTCGACGGCGAGATCGAGGTTGCCGGCGAAGCCTTCACCGGCCCGCGCCTGCTCATCTTCCGCCCCGGCGACCGCATCACGGCCAAGGCCGTCACGCCCGCGCGCCTGCTGTTCCTCGGCGGCGCCGCCATGGAGGGCCCGCGCTACATCTGGTGGAACTTCGTCTCCTCGCGCAAGGAGCGCATCGAGCAGGCCAAGGAGGAATGGAAGACCGGCAAGTTCAAGCCGGTGCCCGGCGAGACCGAGTTCATCCCCCTGCCGCAGAGCTGACTGCTGTCATCCCGGAAGCTCGCGCAGCCGAAGGCATGCTTCCAGCATGACGCGCATCCGGGACCCAGATCCGCGCGATCGTCGACCACAATGGGTCCCGGGTCTGAGCTGTTGCCCTCAGCCCGGGATGACAGGCTGATCAGGAATTCGTCGGCGCCACATCCAGACGGGCGACGATGCCGGCCAGTTCGGGACGCGGCGCGGGGTAGCGCTGCATGACCAGCGGATCGTGCCCCGGCACGATGTGGTCGGGGCTTGGCGCGACAGCCAGCAGGCGATCGAAGCCTTCCAGCATCTCGCCGACGTGAAACGCGGTGGTGAAGGGCCGCTGCGTCTCCAGGTTCTCGTAGAAGTGCGTCACGTCGGAGGCCAGCACCACCCAGCCCCGGCGGGTGTGCACGCGCACGAACTGCAGGCCGGCCGAGTGCCCGCCGGTCGGATGCAGCGTAATGCCCGGCGCCAGCTCGACCACGCCATCGTGCAGGCGCACGCGCTGCGCATAGTTGAGCCGCACGATGCCGACCACGTCCTCCACCTCGAAGGAGTGCGCCAGCTTCTTGTGGCGCATGTAGCGCCCGGTGGCGTAGGTCAGCTCCGGCTCCTGCAGGTGGAAGGTCGCCTTCGGGAAGCGGTGGAAGTTGCCGACGTGATCGTAATGCAGATGCGTCAGGATGACGTCGCGCACCGTCTCCGCCTGCACGCCGACCAGCCCCAGCGCATCGATGGGACAGCGCAGGAACTTGCGCTTGCGCCGCACCGCCACCTCCTCCGTGAAGCCGGTGTCGATGACGAAGCTCTGGTCGGCGCCGACCGCCACCCACAGGAAGTAGTCCATCGGCATCGGGCCGTCGTGCGGATCGCCGCCGATGAAGTGCTCGCCGCGTCGCGCCTCGCGCATCGCATAGCGGATGGCGTAAAGTTCAAAGGTCGGCAGCGTGTCCGCCATCACAATCGCCTCGCGTCATTCGCGGCGTCAAAAATTGGGCATCGATGGGGAGTCCGTCGCTCATGATGGTCTGTCGCAACAGATGATGCCCTGTGTCAACCTCGGGCTTGCTTGAATGCCGCGCATGCCGACCAATGCTCGACGCCGATACATGCACAACCGCCAACGAGAGCACATGAGCGAACTCGACGAACCGATACAGCTGGTGGAGTACGATGAAGCATGGCCTGCCCTGTCCGAGCGGGAGGCGCTGCGTATTCAATCCGCCCTGGGCCTTCCTCATGCCGCCATCGAGCATATCGGCAGCACCGCCGTTCCTGGGTTGATCGCCAAGCCGATTGTCGATCTCATGCTTGGCACGGATGCGTTGCCGCCATCGCCTGCAACGGTGACCAAGTTGCAGACCTTGGGCTATGAGCCGCTCGGAGAAGCAGGCATCCCAGGACGATACTATTTCCGCCTGCGAGGTCCGGTATCGATCAATCTGCACCTTGTTTTGCATTCCGGCGAGCACTGGAAGGCCAACATTGCGTTCAGGGAATACTTGCGCTCCGACGCCGATGCCCGCTCCCGCTACACCGCCGCCAAGAGAGCAGCCTTCGCCTCCGGCGCCCGGTCTCTGCTCGCATATTCGGACGCCAAAGCCGACGAAGTCGCTCGCCTCGTGAAGGAAGCCTGCAATCGCTAGCCACTTGAGGCCAGGACGGAGCTAGACCCGCTCCCAGCCACCGTTGCGCGCCGACCGGAACAGGGCATCGATCACACGCATGTTGGCGATGGCGCCTTCCAGCGGATGCTGCTCGACGGCCTCGCCGCGCACGAGGCGGGAGAACCGCTCGCCCTGCAGGGCATACTGGTTCAGCACCGGAAATTCGATCTCCCGCGCCGGCTTGGTGCCGATGCTCTTGTCGCGGCCGATGAACAGCCGGCAGGGCGACGGAACCGAATGGGAGAAGGGGAACTCGGCGCGCAGCCACCCCTTCGAGCCGACGATGCCGAAATGCTGATGCGTGCCGCCGGTGTCGGGGCCGCCCTGGGTGGTGACAGTGAAGCTGGCGTGGCCCTTGGGGAATTCGAGGATGGCCGTGGTCAGGCGATCGGTCTTGAAAGCCGCATCATGATCCAGCGAGCCGACCACGCGCACCGGCTCCGTCCTCGAACACGTAGCGGCAGCCGGCGATGGCGTAGCTGCCGATGTCGTACAGCGCGCCGCCGCCGATGTCCGGGTTGTTGCGAATGTCGTTGGGGTTCATGTTGTTGTAGGCGAGCGTCGCCTGCACGGAGCGCAGCTCGCCGATCTCACCGGACCTGAGGCACTCGCGCATCGCGCTCCACTGCGGATGATTGCGGATCGCAAACGCCTCCTCGATCAGGCGGGAGGTGCGGTCGCGCATGGCAAGCAGCGGCTCGGCCTCGGCTGCGGTCAGCGCGATCGGCTTCTCGCACAGCACGTGCTTGCCGGCCTGCATGGCCTTCGCGCACCATTCCACGTGCAGATGGTTGGGCAGCGGGATGTAGACGGCCTCGATATCGGGATCATCGAGCAGGGCCTGATAGGAGCCGTACGTCCGCTCGATCGACAGGCGTTTGGCTGCGGCGCGCGCCGCCTCCCCGTCGCGCGAGGCAATGCCGCGGATGGAGCACAGCGGCACCTGCTGCATGGCCGGGATGACGCGATTGAGGCCGATGCCGGCCGTGCTCAGAACGCCCCACTGCACAGGCTTCATATTCGCCTCGTCGCTCCTGCTACTTCGCCGATCCCGGCAGCCACAGCGCGATCTGCGGGAACATGATGACCAGCGCCAGCGTCAGGATCATCACGAAGAAGAACGGCATCACGCCGATGAACACGTCGGAGATCGGCGGCTCCTTGCCGGGACCCGCAAGCTGACGGCGCAGGGCGTGCAGGATGAACAGGTTCATGCCGACCGGCGGCGACACGATCGCGATCTGCACCAGCATGACCACGATCACGCCGAACCAGACCAGATCCACCCCGAGCGCCTTCAGCATGGGCAGGAAGATCGGGATGGTCGTCACCACCATGGACAGCTCCTCCATGAAGGTGCCGAGCACGATGTAGATCACGCAGATCATCAGCACGACCTGCATCTGCGTGAGCTGCATGCTGATCACCCAGTTGCTGATCAGCGCCGGCAGGCCGAGAAAGGCCAGGATGAACTGCAGCACGAAGGCGCCGATCAGGATGAACAGGATCATCGCCGTGGTGCCGGCCGAGGCGAGGAACGTCTCGCGCAGCATCGATCGGCTGATACGCCGGTTGACGACGCGCGATCAGGAAGGCGCCGCACACGCCGAACGCCGCCGCCTCCGTCGCGGTGGCGACGCCCGTGTAGATGGTGCCGAGCACGAGCGCCATCAGGAACATGATCGGCAGCAGGCTGCCCAGCCCGACCAGCCGCTCGCGCCACGTCGAGGCCGGCACCTTCGGTGCAATCGACGGATTGCGGATGGCCTGCAGGGCGATCAGGGCCATGAACGCAAACGCCATCAGAAAGCCCGGCACGAAGCCCGCGAGATAGAGCTTGCCGATCGATTCCTCGACCAGCACGCCATAGATGATGAAGACGATGCTGGGCGGAATGAGAATGCCGAGCGTGCCGCCGGCAACCAGCGATCCGGCCGCGACCCGGTCGCTGTAGCCATAGCGTTTCAGAAACGGCAGCGACACGCCGCCAATCGTCGCCGCGGTGGCGGCACTCGATCCCGAGATGCAGGCGAACATGGCGCAGGCCGCGATGTTGCTGTGCAGAAGCCCGCCCGGCAGCGGGTTGAGCCACTTCGCCAGCGTCGAATACATGCCCTCCGTCACGCCGGAGCGCAGCAGCACCTCGCCCATCAGCACGAACAGCGGCAGCGCCACCAGCGTGAAGGAGGTCGTGGTGTTCCATGGCACGTAGCCGAAGATGTCCCACACCGGACGATCGCCGAACAGCGTGACCAGCGCCAGGCCGCCAAGCCCCATGGAGACCGAGACGTAGATCCCCATCCCGAACAGGACGGTGAGAATTCCAAGCAGGGCTATGCCGGCCATCGTCGAACCCTCACACGTCGTACTGGATGGGTGCGGCCTTGCTCTCCGCGGCGCGCGCCCGCGCCAGGCCGCCCGGATCGAACGTGGCAACCAGCAGCGTCAGAAAGCTCTGCGCCGTGAGCGTGCTGAAGCCGAAGGCCATGACGCTCTGCGGAATACCCAGCGGCACCTGCAGGATGGAGGGCGACAGCGCACCGATGTCGAAGGACTCCAGCGCCAGCCCCCAGGAGTTGACGGCCAGCAACCCCGCGAACACGGTGAGCAGCAGCAGGGCGAGCCAGTCGAGCAGGCGCCGCACCGGCGCCGACACCAGCCCGAGCAGCAGATCGACGCGCACATGCTTGTCGATGGTCAGCGTGTAGGCCAGCGCCCAGGTCACGGCCAGCGTCATGACGAAGCCCGAGATTTCGTCGGTGGCGCCGCTGTAGAATTTGCCCGAGCCGCGCCCGAGCACGTCCGCCGCGATGAAAAAGGACAGCAGCGTCAGCAGCAGTCCGCTGATGTAGGCCATCGCCACGCTCAGGCGCTCGAAGAGCCCGAACACGCCCATCAATGCGCCGCCGTTGCTGCTTCGCCATCGTGCCGCCCTCGGTCGGAGTTGCGTGCGGAGGGCGAAGCTCCGGCTGGATCCTCGCCCTCGAGCCGCTCAGACGGTGAAGCCGGCAATCGGCCCAAGTATGTCGTTGAACTCTTTCGTGACCTTGTCACCGACGCGCTTGGCCCATTTCGCCGCGACCACATCCTTGGCGATCTTGCTGAGCTGGGGACGCCATTCGTCCTTCACCTCCGTGACCGTCATGCCCTTGGCCTTGGCCAGCTCGATGCCGGTCTTGTCGTTGATCCGGCCCGCTTCCCATCCTCTCTCGGTGAACGGCGGGCGCAATGTCGTCGATCACCTTCTTGAGGTCTGCGGGCAGACGATCCCAGCTCCTGCGGCTGACGATCGTGTAGCCGGGCGAGCTGCCGAGCTGCAGGTCGGTCATGTACTTGCACACTTCGTACAGACGTTGTCCCTCGACCTGATCGGGCCCGGTGACGGCCGCCTGGATCGTGCCGCGCTCGAGGCCCGTGTAGAGGTCGGAGACCGGCATGCTGACGGCCTCGCCGCCGAGCGCGCTGATGTAGTCCACCAGCCCCAGCGAGAAGGTGCGCACCTTCATGCCCTTGAGGTCGTCGAGCTTGTTGATCGGCGTCTTCGAGAACAGGAACACGGAGTTGTAGTTGAAGCTCGAGATGGTGCGGCCGCCCATGATGTTCTCGGCGGGCGCAATGACCTTCTCCACCCATGCCGCCACGGCCTTTTGGGTGGCCGCATAGTCCTTGTAGACGCCCGGCAGCTGCGGTGCGTCGATGGCCGGAAAGTCGCCGCCCACGTATCCCGCCACGATGTCGGAGAAGTCGACGAGATTCGACCTGCAGCGCGCGCAGCAGCTCCTGGCCCGTGAAGCCCAGCTCCGGCACGGTCGTCACACTCAGGACGAGGCGACCATTGGTGCGCGTCTTGATCTCCTCCAGCAGCCACGGCCAGCGATGCGACCAGGCCGCACCATTGCGGTGGTTGGTGACCGCCTTCCAGTTGATGGTGTCTTGTGCCGCGGCACCGAGGATCGAACCCGGCACGGCCGCACCGGCCGACAGGCCGCCCAGCAGCTTCAAGAGAGAGCGGCGATCGTAGGTCATGGGGTGTTCCTCCTGGTGATCGGGCCTTATAGCTTGGCCCTGCTGGCCGATTGGCGTCGGTAGAAGTCGATGGTTTGCCGCAGCCCGGCGACCAGCTCCGTCTTCGGCAGCGGGCCGAGCACGGCTTCCACGTCGTGCGGCTCGAGCTCGGCCGCGATCGGCGGCACGTCACCCTCGGCCGAGATCTTTGCGGACGGCACCAGGCGACGGATCTCCGCCACCACGTGGTCGATGGTGGTCACCGAGCCGCGCAGATTGAAGACATGCGCGCCGGATGATGGGCCGCAGCAGCGCCGCTTCGAAGGCCGCAGCCACGTCGTCGACGAAGATCATATCCGTGTCGCCGGTGAACGGGATGACGTAGGGCTCGCCCTCTGCGGCCATCCGGCAGGCGATCGACGGCCCGGCCGATGCGCCAAGCTCGCGGCCTGGGCCATACACCGTCAGCGGCCGGAACCCGACGCTGGCGACGCCGTAGTCGGCCGCGTAGGCCCGACCGACGCCCTCGCACGCCAGCTTGTAGACGCCGTACAGCGTCATCGGAAACGGCACGACGCCATCGTTCGGGCCAAACACGCCGGCGCTGCTGGCATACACCACGTTGCGCATCTTGCGCTGGCGCGCGGCCTCGAAGACGTTGATCGTGCCGATCAGGTTGACGTTGGTGCCGGTGATCGGGTCGGCGCGGCATGCCGGGGTCAGCAGCGCCGCCAGATGGGCGATCGCGTCGCAGCCTTCGCTCGCCGCCATCACCTCGGCCGGTTGCGCCACATCGCCGGTCCGCCATTCGATGGCAGCGGCCTGCGCGCCGACGATATCGTCCACCAGCCTGCGATCATCCCTGCGATCGAAGACGCGGACGGCGTGGCCTCCCGCCAGCAATCGCTTGGCGAGCCACGCGCCGAGAAAACCGGCGCCGCCGGTGCACAGCACTCTCATGTAGCAAGCTCACGCATGGTCATGCGATCCTCGGCAAGCCGGCGTAGTGCACTCGCGCGCCTGGCGGCGCAGCTGCGCATTCTACAGATTGGCGATTGCGGCACGCGGCGATTCCTCCACCAGTCTTGCTGGGGCGCTTCTCGATTGCTAGATTGGAAGCGCTTCCAGGCACGCAATAGAGCAACATTCCGTGACCGCCGTCAAGTCCATCGACGGGGTGCCTCGGGACAGCGTATGGAAAAGATCTTTGGGCTGATCTGCAATGGTCGGAACAACCAACGTGCGCATCAAGATCGCCGATGTCGCCCGGCACGCCAGGGTCGGTGCCGGGACCGTTTCGAGGGTGCTCAACGGGGCCAAGAACGTCTCGAGGCATACGCGCGAGCGCGTGCAGGCCTCGATCAATGCCCTGGAGTACGTGCCGAACCTGGTCGCGCGTGGGCTGGCCGCCAACCGCACCGGCATCATCGCTGCCGTGGTCCCCTCGCTCGGCTACTCCCTGCACGCCGAGATTATCGAGGGCGTCACCGAGTTCCTGCACGACCACGGCATCACCCTGATGATCGGCCACGCGGGCTATGATCTCGACGTCGAGCGCGAGATCGTCTCGGCGTTTCTCGCGCGCCGGCCCGATGCCTTCTATGTCACCGGCATCGATCACTCGGAGGCGACGCGGCGCCTCCTGAAGGAGAGCGGCGTTCCAGTCGTCGAGGGTGGCAACCTCACGGATACGCCGATCGATTGCGTGGTCGGCTACTCCAACTTCGAGGCCTTGCGGCAGCTCACGCATCTCCTGCACAAGCGCGGGCACAAACATATCGTGCACGTCAACACCGGCACCGAGATGACCGATCGCAACCGCGACCGGCAGCGCGGCTATGAGACCGCGCACGCCGAGCTGAAGCTTTCGAAACGCAAACGCATCCTGGCCGGCGTCAATTCCCTGGAGGGTGGAGCCCGGGCGGTGGCCGAAGTGCTGGCGCTCGGCCGACCGGTGGACGCGCTGCAATGCGGTACGGACGTCATGGCGGTGGGCGCCATCTTCGAATGCCAGAGGCGCGGCATTGCCGTTCCCGGGCAATTGGCGATCACCGGATTCGACGACCTTCCCATCGCCAGCGCGATGGTGCCACCCCTCACGACGGTAAAGATCGATCGCAAGGGCCTGGGCTGGCGGGTCGGCCGGGTCCTGCTGCAGCGGCTGTCGGGCGAGCCTTTGCCATCCAAGGTGATCGACGTCGGCTTCCAGATCGTCGAAAGGGCCAGCACCAAGCCCCGCGCAGGATGATGAATAATTGCCCCCGTCACACGGATCGGGCATGCAGTTCCTCGGATGGCGTGTTGGAAGCAAAGAATGCCCGGAAAATCGGCACGCGACAGATTTGTAAAACTCCCGCAAGGCGGTTAGCTTCCGCCTGGGGCAGGGAGTTGATCCCGAAGGGGTGCATCCATGACCAAGCCAAAGGCGGTACGCGGTTCGTCCGAGACGGGCGATCCGTTGCTGTTGACGCCTGGGCCGCTGACGACCTCCAAGAAGGTCAAGGAGGTCATGGTGCACGACTGGGGGTCGCGCGACGCCGCCTTCCTCCGGATCAACAAGGAGGTGCTGGACCGGCTGCCCGACATCGTCAATGCGCGCGGCACGCATGTCACCGTGCCGATGCAGGGCTCCGGCACGTTCGCCGTCGAGGCGATGCTGACCACCTTCATCCCCGCCGGCGGCAAGGTTCTGATTCTGATCAACGGCGCCTACGGGCAGCGCGCCAAGAAGATCTGCGACATCGCCAAACGCGCGTACGCGGTGCACGAAACGCCGGAAGACACGCCGCCCGATCTCGCCGCCGTCGACAAGATGCTGCAGGCCGACAAGGGCATCACGCACGTGTTCGCCGTGCACTGCGAGACGACCAGCGGCATTCTCAATCCGATCGTCGAGACCGCCGCACTCGTGCAGAAGCACGGGCGCCGGCTGCTGATCGACGCCATGAGCGCCTTCGGCGCCATACCGCTTGATGCAACCACAACGGCATTCGATGCCGTTGCCGCCTCCTCCAACAAGTGCATCGAGGGCGTGCCGGGCCTCGGCTTCGTCATCTGCCGCGAGACGGCGCTGGCGGAGACCAAGGGCAACGCGACCACGCTGGTCCTCGACCTGCACGACCAGTGGCAGAACTTCACCAAGACGGGGCAATATCGCTTCACGCCGCCGATCCACGTCATCGTGTCCTTCCATCAGGCGCTGACCGAGTTCTGGGCCGAAGGCGGCCAGCCAGGACGCGGCGGGCGCTATGCCGAGAACGGCAAGGTCCTGATCGATGGCATGCGCAAGCTCGGCTTTGCGACGCTGCTGCCCGATCGCCTGCAGGCGCCGATCATCATCACCTTCCATATGCCGAAGGACCCGAAATTCGTGTTTCAGGCCTTCTACGACCGCCTGAAGGATCGGGGCTACGTGATCTATCCGGGCAAGCTGACGGTGGCCGACAGCTTCCGCATCGGCTGCATCGGGCGCCTCAACGCCGACCACATGCGCGGCGTGCTGGCCGCGGTCGCCGAGGTGCTGGCGGAGCTCGGCGTGACGGACTTGAAGTCGGCCGCATGAGCCGACGCCCCAAGGAGCCAAGGGCATGCAGGAAAAAGTGAAAAAGGCAAAGCTGCCCGTCAAGTCGCACGAGAAGATGCGCATTGCCGGCAAGCTGGTCGACGGCGAGGAGCGCATCGAGGTGCGCAACCCCTACACCGGCGACGTGGTCGCCACGGTGGCGGCGGCGAGCCCGGCGCAGGTGGCCGAGGCCTTCCGCATCGGCAACGCCTACCAGTCCAAGCTCACCCGCTACGACCGCCAGAAGATCCTCACCACCACGGCCGAGATCCTGGCCCGGCGTCGCGAGGAGATCGCCCACCTGATCACCGCCGAGTCCGGCCTGTGCCTCAAGGACTCCCTCTACGAGGTCGGGCGCGCCTACGACGTCTACCTGCTGGCCGGCCAGATGGCGATCCGCGACGACAGCGAGATCTATTCCTGCGACATCACTCCGCACGGCAAGCC
This sequence comes from uncultured Alphaproteobacteria bacterium, assembly GCA_963735125.1. GTDB lineage: Bacteria > Pseudomonadota > Alphaproteobacteria > Rhizobiales > Hyphomicrobiaceae > AWTP1-13. The sequence goes on from CAVTJY010000022.1 coordinate 24,163, forward strand.
GCGCCGCATCTATACCTCGCGCACGCCGGTGCTGGGCTGCATCTCGGCGATCACGCCGTTCAATCATCCCCTCAACATGATCAGCCACAAGATCGCGCCGGCGATCGCCACCAACAACCGGGTGGTGGCCAAGCCGACCGAGCTGACGCCGCTGACCGCCCTGCTGCTGGCCGACATTCTCTACGAGGCGGGCCTGCCGCCCGAGATGCTGTCGATCGTCACCGGCAATCCGCGCGGCATGGGCGATGCGATGATCACCGATCCGCATGCCGACATCGTCACGTTCACCGGCAGCGTCAGGGTCGGCAAGCACATCGCCGCGAATGCCGGCTACAAGCGCCTGGTGCTGGAGCTGGGCGGCAACGATCCGCTGATCGTCATGGAGGATGCCGACCTCGACAAGGCGGCCGAGCTGGCCGTGCAGGGCGCCACCAAGAACTCCGGCCAGCGCTGCACGGCCGTGAAGCGCATCCTGGTGGTGGAGAAGGTCGCCGACAAGTTCGCGGAAGCCGTGCTGGCGAAAGCCAAGAAGCTCAAGAGCGGCGACCCGATGGACCCCGCCACCGACATCGGCACCGTCATCCACGAGCGGGCCGCCCGCATGTTCGAGGACCGCGTCAACGATGCGGTCGCCAAGGGCGCCAAGCTGCTGCACGGCAACGACCGCAAGGGCGCGCTCTACCCCGCCACCGTCGTCGACCACGTGCCCTACACCTGCGAGCTGGTGCACGAGGAGACGTTCGGCCCGGTCGTTCCGATCATCCGCTGTCCCGAACGACATCGCCGAGGTCATCAAGATCTCGAACTCCACCGCCTTCGGCCTGTCATCGGGCGTTTGCACCAATCGGCTCGACTACATCACCCGCTTCGTCAACGAGCTGGAGGTGGGCACCGTCAATATCTGGGAGGTGCCGGGCTACCGGATCGAGATGAGCCCGTTCGGGGGCATCAAGGATTCCGGCCTCGGCTACAAGGAAGGCGTTTGGGAAGCCATGAAAAGCTACACGAATATCAAGACCTATTCGCTGCCATGGCCAACCTGAACCGCACGCGGGAACTATCGTCTGTCACATGGGAGTAATTGCAATGTTTGCGAAGTATCTGAAAGCAGCGGCGGCAGGCGCCCTGCTGGTTGGCGCGCTGGCCGCTCCGGCGATGGCCCAGAAAACCACGCTGACGATCTACACGGCGCTCGAAAACGACCAGCTGGCCGACTTCAAGAAGTCGATCGAAGAGGCCGTACCTGGGGTCGAGGTCGCCTGGGTGCGCGACTCGACCGGCGTGATCACCGCCCGCTTCCTGGCCGAGAAAGACAACCCGAAGGCCGACATGGTGCTGGGCCACGCCGCCACGGCCCTGCTGGTGTTCGAGAAGATGGGCCTGCTCGAGCCCTACAAGCCCGCCGGAGTCGATGCCCTCAAGGAGGCCTTCCGCGACACCAAGGAGCCCTACACCTGGACGGGCATGGACGCCTACCTGGGCGTGATCTGCTTCAATACCGCCGAAGCCGGCAAGATCAACGTCAAGGTGCCGACCTCCTGGAAGGACATGCTCAATCCGGCGCTGAAGGGCCAGCTGGTGATGCCGCATCCGGCATCCTCCGGCACGGGCTACCTGATGGTCGGCGCCTGGCTGCAGACCATGGGCGAAGCCGAAGGCTGGAAGTTCATGGACGGGCTGCATGAGAACATCGCCGTCTACACCCATTCGGGCAGCGCGCCGTGCGTCCAGGCCGCCAAGGGCGAGCGGGTTGCCGGCATTGCGCTCGACATGCGCGGCGCGTCGGAGAAGACCAAGGGCGCCCCGCTCGAGGTGGTGATCCCCACCGAGGGCACCGGCTGGGAGATGGAGGCCACCGCCATCGTCAAGGGCACGAAGAATCTCGAGCTGGCCAAGAAGGTCGCCGACTGGGTGGCGACCAAAGGCGCCAACGAGATCTACGCCAAGACCTACGCGATCGTGGCCATGCCGGAGGCCGGCAAGTACCCGCCGAACTATCCGGCCGGGGCCGAGAAGCTGATGATCAAGAACGACTTCGCCTGGATGGCCGAGAACCGCGAGCGCATCCTGGCCGAGTGGACGAAGCGCTACGACGCGAAAGCGGCGCCCAAGAAGTAGGCCCGCGCCCATCTCGTTGCGTGGCCCCTCACGTGCTAGCGTGAGGGGCCACCGTGCGATGGCGTATCGAGTTCCACGTCCATGGATCAAATCGTCGGTCGAACTGCTCCGGGCGCGCCGTCCTCGGCACACGCTGGCGGCACCATCCATGTGCGCGTCGAAGGGGTGACCAAGCGCTTCGGCGCGTTCGCGGCGCTCGACAACGTCTCCCTCGCCGTGGAGCAAGGCAAGCTCGTCTGCTTCCTCGGCCCGTCGGGCTGCGGCAAGACCACCCTGCTGCGGGTGATCGCCGGGCTGGAGATGCAGGATGCGGGACGCATCGAGATCGGCGGCCGCGACGTAACCCCGCTGCCGCCCTCGCAGCGCGATTTCGGCATCGTGTTCCAGTCCTACGCGCTGTTTCCCAACCTGACCGTTGCGCAGAACGTCGGCTACGGCCTCGTCAACCGCCGCAAGCCGCGCAAGGAGATCAAGGCCCGCGTGGCCGAGCTGCTGACGCTGGTCGGTCTCCCCGAGCAGACCAGCAAATATCCAGTTCAGTTGTCGGGCGGACAGCAGCAGCGCGTGGCCTTGGCCCGGGCGTTGGCATCCTCGCCCTCGCTGCTGCTGCTGGACGAGCCGCTGTCTGCCCTGGATGCCCGGGTGCGCGTGCGCCTGCGCGATGAGATCAAGTCGCTGCAGCGGCGGCTCGGCATCACCACCATCATGGTGACGCACGACCAGGAAGAGGCGCTCGCCATGGCCGACCGCATCGTGGTGATGAACCGCGGCGTGGTCGAGCAGGTAGGTTCGCCCGCCGATATCTATGCGCGGCCCAATTCGGCATTCGTCGCCGATTTTGTCGGCGCCATGAACATGTTCGACGCCGAGGTGGTAAGCCCCGGCCAGGCGCGCGTCGGCAGCCTGCACCTGGCCTGTCACGCACTGAACGGCAAGCAAGCCGGGCAGCGCGTAAAGCTCGGGCTGCGGCCGGAGGAAGTGCGCGTGCGCGGCGTCGAGGCGGGCTCGCCCAACGCCATACCCGGTGGTCGTCGAGCTGCTGGACTTCCTCGGCGCCTTCTGCCGCGCCACCCTGCGCCCGTCGGCTGCCCGCGACCTCATCGTGCGCTCCGATTTCTCGGCCAATGCCGTGCGCGACCTCGGCATCACGGAAGGCCAGACGCTGACCATCGGCCTGCCGCCCGAGTCGCTGCGCGTGTTCGATGCCGACGCAGCGGGCGGCGCATGACCTACGCCGCAACCGTGGCTGTGCGGGAACCTCGGCGGCATCACCACCGAGGACGTGGTGATGCGCGTCGCCATCCTGGCGCTGGTCGTGTTCCTGGTGCTCGCCATCGCGCTGCCGCTGGCCACGCTGCTGTCGAAGAGCTTTCAGGATTCGACAGGCCGCTTCGTCGGCTTGGCCAACTACGCGCGCTATTTCTCAACGCCGTCGCTGGTCGCCTCGCTGTGGAACAGCTTCTGGGTGGCGATGGTGGCGACCATCATCGTCGTGCCGCTGGCATTCCTGTATGCGTACGGCCTCACGCGCACACGCATGCGCGCCAAGGGTTTCTTCCTGGCCGTCGCGCTGCTTCCCCTGTTCGCGCCGTCCCTGCTCTCGGCCATCTCGCTGATCTACATCTTCGGCAACCAGGGCTTCCTCAAGACCTGGCTGTTCGGCGCCAGCGTGTACGGGCCGATCGGCATCATCCTGGCGCAGGTGTTCTACTGCTTGCCGCACGCGATGATGATCCTCATCACCGCGCTCGCGCTCGCCGACGGGCGGCTCTACGAGGCCGCCGAAGCCATGGGCACGCCGCGCTGGCGCGTGTTTCTCACCGTCACGCTGCCCGGCGTGCGCTACGGCCTGATATCGGCGATGTTCGTGGTCTTCACGCTGGTGGTGACGGATTTCGGCATCGCCAAGGTGATCGGCGGCCAGTTCAACGTGCTGGCGACGGATGCCTACAAGCAGGTGATCGGCCAGCAGAACTTCGAGATGGGTGCGGTGGTCGGCTTCGTTCTGCTGGTGCCCGCCGTGGTCGCCTTCGCCCTCGACCGGCTGATCCAGCGGCGCCAGGTGGCGCTGCTGTCGGCGCGCGCCGTGCCGCTCGAGCCGCGCGTCAATCGCCTGAAGGACACGGCCTTCCTGGTCTATTGCCTGGTGATCGGCGGCCTCGTTGCAGCCGTGCTCGGCGTCGCCGTATGGGCGTCGTTCATCACCTATTGGCCCTACAATCTCACGCTCTCGCTGAAGAATTACAACTTCGCGGAGTTCGAGCCGAACGGCTTCGGGCCCTACTTCGCCTCGCTGCAGATGGCCGCCATCGCGGCGATCCTCGGCACGGCCATCATCTTCAGCGGCGCCTATCTGATCGAAAAGGGCCAGGGCTTCGCGTCCGGCCGGGCCTTCGCACAGCTGCTGGCCATGCTGCCGATGGCGGTGCCGGGACTGGTGCTCGGGCTCGGCTACGTGTTCTTCATCAATGCCAAGTGGAACCCGCTGGGCTTCCTGTACGGCACCATCCTGCTGCTCGCCATCAACTGCATCGCGCACTTCTACACCACCGCGCACATCACGGCCGTCACCGCCCTGAAGCAGATCGACAACGAGTTCGAGGCCGTCTCGGCGTCGCTGAAGGTGCCGTTCTATCGCACCTTCGCGCGCGTCACCGTGCCGATCTGCATGCCGGCCATCTTCGATATCGCCATCTACATGTTCGTCAATGCGCTCACCACGGTGTCGGCCGTGATCTTCCTGTACGGCGCCTCCAACAAGCTCGCCTCCATCTCGATCGTGCACATGGACGAGGCCGGCGCCACGGCGGCCGCGGCCGCCATGGCCACGCTGATCGTGCTGACCGCGCTCGCCGCCAAGCTCCTGCACCTGCTGCTCGATCGCCTGGTGTTCGGCAAGCTGCAGGCCTGGCGCAAGCGGTAGCGTCGCTTGCGCGGACTGCCCATGTATCCGGATACTCGGGCCAATGCGATCGACCCTCGAGGAAGTGATGCCGCCAACCAGCAAGAAGACGGAGCGCGCACAGCGTCGCGCAGTCGGAGGGGGACACCAACCTCACCGACCGCCGCGGCGCCTGGCAGGCGCGCGCCCTCGACGACGCCACCCGCACGCTGCTCGACGCCGACGCACAGTCATTTCCTGCGCCAGTCCGTCTCCACGCCCTGCCTGAACGCCATTGCCAAGGCGGAGGGCATCTACATCGAGGATGTGGCCGGCCGCCGCTACATGGATTTCCACGGCAACAACGTGCACCACATCGGCTACGGCCACCCGCGGCTGAAGGCTGCCATCGCCGCGCAGATGGATGCGCTGCCGTTCTCGCCGCGCCGCTATGCCAACGCCACGGCGACCGCCCTGGCCCGCAAGCTCGGCGAGATCGGCCCGATCCGAGGCGCGAAGGTGCTGTTCACCACCGGCGGGTCGGATGCCATCGAGGTCGCCATCAAGATCGCACGTACGGCGACGGGACGCTTCAAGACGCTGTCGTTCTGGGATGCCTTCCACGGCGCCGGCATCGGCGCCTCGGCGCTGTCGGGCGAGGCCCTGTTCCGGTCCGGCCCGATAGCGTCGCTGGTGCCGGGCGCCATCCACGTCGCGCCGTTCGGCAGCTACCGGTGCCCGTACGGCACGTCGAGCGCGGAGGCGTCAGGCGAGGCCTGCGCGCGCATGATCGAGTACGTGCTCGAGCGCGAGGGCGACATCGCCGCGCTCATCGCCGAGCCGGTCCGCGCCGTGCCCTACATCGCGCCGGCCGGCTTCTGGGCGCGTGTGCGCGCGGCCTGCGACCGGCACGGCACGCTGCTGGTGTTCGACGAGATCCCGACCGGTCTCGGCCGCACCGGCACCATGTTCGCCTGCCAGCACGACAAGGTGACGCCCGACATGCTGGTGCTCGGCAAGGCGCTCGGCGGCGGCATCCTGCCGATCGCCGCCGTGCTCGCGAAACCCGAGCTGGACGTCGGCGGCGACTGGGCGTTCGGCCACTACACGCACGAGAAGAATCCGGTCACCGCACGCGCCGCGCTGACCACCATCGAGATCATCGAGAGCGAGGGCCTCGTGCAGAACGCCGCGCGCGTCGGCGCAATCGCTCTGCAGCGTCTCACCGAGCTGAAGGCCCGCAACCCAGCCATCGGCGACGTGCGCGGCCGCGGCCTGATCATCGGCATCGAGCTGGTGCGCGATGCCGCCTCGCGGGAGCCTGACTCCGATCTCGCCGAGGCCAGCATGTACGCGGCGCTGGATCGCGGGGTCTCCTTGAAGACCACCATGGGCAATGTGCTGACCCTGACGCCGCCCCTGACCATCAGCGAGGCGGAGATGCTGCAGGCCGTCGACAGCATTGCCGCTGCCATCGAGGAGGCGCAGGCCGGGCTGGCCTGATCAACCCGACCAAGCGGGCAAAGCACCGACTATGTTAGGGTTTCCACGTCATTGCCGACGCATGCGCGCTCAACGCCATTGCGCCGTTACACTTTTCGGATTCATTTGAGGCTTAGGTTACTGCTGTAACACTGCCGCGGGGTTGCGACTGCACATGCAGAACATTCTGGTGACGGGCGGGGCCGGCTACATCGGCTCGCATGCCTGCAAGGCTCTCTCCAAGGCCGGCTATCGGCCGATTGCCTACGACAACCTGAGCTTCGGCCACGAATGGGCGGCCAAGTGGGGCCCGCTCGAGCGGGGCGACATCCTCGACCGGTCGCGCCTCGACGAGGTTCTCAAGCAATACGATCCGGTCGCGGTCCTGCACTTTGCCGCGTTCACGTACGTGGGCGAATTGGTCGCCGATCCGGGCAAATACTATCGCAACAACGTGGCCGGCAGCCTGACGCTGCTCGAGGCCATGCGCGATCGCAATATCGATACGATCGTCTTCTCGAGCACGGCCGCCACATACGGAATTCCGGACGCCGCTCCGATACGGGAGGACGCGCCGCAGCGGCCGATCAATCCGTACGGCGCCAGCAAGCTGATGGTCGAGCGCATGATCCAGGACTTTGCCGTCGCCCACAAATTGAAGTTCGCGATGCTGCGCTACTTCAATGCGTCGGGAGCGGACCCCGACAACCAGATCGGCGAAGATCACACCCCCGAGACGCACCTCATTCCGCTGGCGCTCGACGCAGCCGCGGGGCGCCGACCGAACCTGACCGTGTTCGGGTCGGACTACGACACGCCCGACGGCACGTGCATCCGCGACTACATCCATGTCACCGATCTCGCCGCCGCCCACATCTGCGCGCTCGAGGCGCTCAAGGGCGGCCGTCCTTCGGCACGCCTACAATCTCGGCAACGGGCTCGGCGCGTCGGTGCAGGAGGTGATCGACACTGCCGAGCGCGTCACCGGCCTGCCGATCCCCGTCGTGCGCGGCGAGCGGCGGCCGGGAGACCCGGCAACGCTCATCACGGACTCCAGCAAGGCGCAGCAAGAGCTGGGCTGGGTTCCGGCCATCACCGACCTCGGCCAGATCATCGCCACGGCCTGGGCCTGGCATCAGCGCCAGTGGCCTTCACGTTGACTGAAGTTGCCTTCTAGGCCGCGCCGATCCGGGCAGACGCTCGTGCGCGTGCTGCCTCTTTCTCCCATTTGCTCGAGGCGCAGATGCCGGCACGCTGCAGGTCATGCCAGGCATGGCGAATGGCCACGTCGTTGATGCGCTCGCCAAGAATGACCATGCGCGCCGTCTGCACCAGGATCGCGAGATCCAACGTAAGCGACGCATTCTTGACGTACCACACATCGAGCGCCGCCTTGTCGGCCGGCGACACCTTGCGGCCGGCCTTGACCTGTGCCCAGCCCGTGAGGCCGGGCCGCACCAGCAGGCGGGCCGCGTAGGCGGCCGACTGGTCGGCCGGCAGCAGCGGGCGGGGTCCTATGAACGACATTTCGCCCGACGAGAATGTTGAGAACCTGCGGCAGCTCATCGATGCGCAGGCGGCGCAGTGCGCGTCCGATGCGCGATGCACGCAGCCTTTCGGGAACGGGGCGCCCCTCGGCATCGTGTGCGGCGACCATGGTGCGCAACTTGTAGAGCCGGAACTGCCGTCCACCGAGGCCTGGCCGCTGCTGCCAGAATACCACCGGCCAGCCCACGTCGAGCACCACCAGCGCGCCGGCAAACAGCATCAGCGGCGCCATCGCCACCAGCAGCACCACCGCACCGACAAAGTCGAGGGCGCGCTTGATCTTCCAATAGGGCCGTCGCGCCATGGCGGCCAGCTCGTCGTCGGAGATCGAGAAGGCAACCGCATCGGGCTCCGCGGAGGGCGCGGAGCCGGTCGCTTCGGAAGAGCCGCGCAGCCCCAGCCGCTCCGCGATGAACTCGAGGCGAATGCCGGAGGACTGCTCGACGCCCAGCAGGGCCGTGCGTTCAGCTTCGGGCAGGCTCTCGAAGGCCATGGTGACGACGATGCGATTGACGGCGACGCCGTGCGCTTCGAGGTCGCGTATCGTCGCGGCGATCTGGTCGGGCGTTCCCAGCACCTCGTACTGGTTCACCATCCGGCCCGTATGTTCCGGATTGTGCACCAGCAGGCCGGCAATGCGCACGCGCTCGGGCGCGAACTCGGCAACCGAGCGCAGATAGAGCTCCGTCAGCCGCGACAGGCCGACCACCAGCACGGTCTCGGCGGCCTGGGAGGGGCGTGGCGTCGCCACCAGCTGGGCCGGCTTGGCACGTGCCGCATGCCGCAGCCGCATCAGCACGCGCACGCCGATCAGGAAAATGATCATCAGCAGCGCCTGCAGCACCGGCACGGCGCGCGCGACCTCTTCAAGGCGATTGTATCCGAAGGCGAATGCCACGCCCGCCACGATCGCCAGGACGATCCCCGCAAGCAGGCGCAGGTAGTCCTTCATGACCGTGAAGCGCCAGATCGTGCGGCTGATACCCAAGGCGGGAAACACGACCGCTGTTCCGGCCACCGTCAGAAGCAGATAGGGCGTCAGCGCCGCCAGGCGCGCCAGGGACGGCTCGAAGTTGTCACGCAGCAAGAGGGCGATGATGCCGGCAAGCGCCGTCAGCGCGCAATCGACCAACAGCAAGCGCAATCGGCGCATCACACCCTCCCGCGGCGTCGAGCGCCGCATGCCGGAGAGCCGTTAGTCGTTTGCGTTCTCGTCGTCACTGCCGCGACCTCGAGGATTTGTACCTGGACCACCACTCGGTTTGCGCCAGGCGTCCGGCCACTCGATCCCCTTGCCCCACCGCTCCCCACCGAACGATGGGCTCCGTACAGGCCCAGACCCAGACCCGGGCCGAGGCTCGGACGTTGCCGGGGCGCGACGCATGGCCGGTTCGTACTGCCCAGCGCCCGACTCTGTGGTTTCACTCGTGCAAATGAGTATGCCCCGCGGGCGGGGTCAATAGAGCAATGCAGAATGCTACCAGAGTCATCATGGCGCCTGTGCGCAGGGGGTAGTCGAACAGCGAGTGGGCGACGACAAGACCTATGCCGATGCTCGCCGCTCGGGCCAGCAGGAGGTCGGCGTTGCGCGTGCCCCAGCTTGCCGCACGCCACACGTGAAAGGTCCGCCGCAATATCCAGATGGCGCACAGCGTTGCAACGACGGCGCCTGGCACGCCGGCCTCCAGCCAAAGCTCGAGGAGATCGTTGTGGGCGTGATTGGCGAAGGTATTCGCCATCAGGTCATTGGTTTTCTCGAATGTCGGATAGACGACAGTGAAGGTGCCGAGACCCGAGCCGACCGGGAAGAAAGCCAGTGCCGCCTCGATCGTATTGCGCGCGAAAGGAATTCGTCCGTCGGCCAAGGGATCGACGGCGAACCGTTCGAGAACGCGATACAGCCCGAACTGCACGACAAGAAGCGTCGTCAGCACGGCCAGGCCCAGCAGCACCCTGGCCGATGTCATGCCGAGCCTCGCCCGTCGGTCGGAATAGGCCAGCACGAACGCCCCAAGCAGGGCAATGATCGTCAGGCCCAGGCCTGCGCGTGACCGCGACAGGATCTCGCCGGCCACGAACACCACCAGCAGCGTGAACGATGCCAGCATCGGCAGAATGATGCCGGCCTCGAACCGGCGCTGGGCTGGTGCAGTCAGGAGCTGTGTCGCGGTATCGGCGGCCCAGGCCGCAGCCAACAAGATCATCACGTACAGCAGCGCGGCAAAGTGATTGCGGTTGGCAAAAAAGCCAACGGCCTCAGTCGTGTTGGTGTTGGCGAAGAAGCGCAGCAGGCTGCTCGGGCCCTCCGCCACCTGGCTCAAGCCCAGAAAGACGCTCGTCGCACCGAAAGCGAGCATCCAGGCACTCAGCAGGCGCCGCTGCCGGAAACTCATCAGCAGCGTGGCGAAGAAAACAGCCAGCGGCGGCAGCAGCGAGACCAGGCTGAGCCAGGTTGCGGTGGGGGCCACGCTGATCGGCGCCCAGGGCAACTCGCTGTTCAGGAGCGTGAACGAGTCCACCAAGGGCTGTCGCCCCGGCAGCATGGTCCAAACCACAGGAGGTAGCGGCACGAGCTGCAGCGCCGGAACCGCGACGACCAGGATGGCGAGGGTCAGCGCCCAGCGCGGCCGCTCGCCGGCAGGCAGATCCAGATAGCGCCATGCGCTGACCAGCAGGACCGGGATCGCCAGCAGCTGGATGACGACATCAGATAGGAACCCGACCGCAGCGCCGCCGCCCATCACAAGGCAGGCCAGCACAAAGCCGCTCGCGGCGATGAAGCCCCAATCCCACCCGGCCAAGCGACCTCGCCCGTCGCTCAACATGGCCTGCTCTGGGTTGTCGATGCCCGCGATTGGGCGCGCACTTGCCTAGGGGCTCGAAGACTTGTCTTTTCCGAGGAACAACGCGGCGCCGACCCCACCGCCCACGGCCACAGCGCCAAGCGCAAGCGCGGTCCCGCTGATCCCCGACCCGCCGCCGCCACCACCATCGGTGCTGAGGGGTTCGGGTGTCGTCGAAGTGGTGGTAGCCGAGCCGCTCGTGACCGTCGTGTTCGACGCACTGCATGGCGATTGCGCGTTGATGACCGCGACACTGCCAGGCAACACGTCAATGACGCACCCATCTGGATAGACGATTTGAGCGCTGCCACCCGGATTGGCGACAATCGTATCGCCGGGCCCACCTTGGATCGTTCCCGCGACCATCTTGTAGCCTTCGCCACGATTGATCAGAACCTGGCCGCCCGTGGCCCGCACCGTGGCCGCAAATGCTTGGCCGGCAAAACAAATAGCCAAAATAGCTGCCGTTGAAGCGGCTACAGCTCGCATAATACGCAGTCCCTCAGGAACGCCACTTCACTCACTAGCACCCGGCAGGCATGCGAACAAGAAGACCGGCAAGATGACAGACCGTTGTGTCGGTCGCGCCACTCGATATCGATAGCCTGCGCAATCAGATAGCGCAGCCTACGGGCTGGCGGGCTTGTCGCCTCCGCTGCCTAGCAATGCCGCAACGCCAACACCGGCTCCGACCACCGCCGCCCCGATCCCGAGGGTGGCTGGGCTAAAACCAAACGACGGGGCATCGCCAGTCTGGGCAGCACACGGCGAACGCTGCGCGACGGTCGTAACTGAACCCGCTTCAATGGGTACGACGCAGCCATCCCCATAGGTGATGTGAGCGCTGGCGCCCGCGTTGGCGATCACCATGTCTCCGGCCTTGAGTTCGGTAGGGCCGATCTCGAACTGATACCCGCCGCCTCGATTGACCAGCACCTGGCCCTGTACCGCCTCCAGCGTAGCGGCTTGCAGCGTAGCCGCCCCGAGACACGCCTTGGTTGCAGCGGCCAGCAACCATCCCAGCCTGTTTGTCATGGTCCACCCCGCGAAAGGCTCTTGGGACGCACCAACAATTCGAAACAGCCGAGCCTGACGACAGCTATCGGCCACCGGTGCTGTCGGCAATCGACATCGCCAATCCGCTAACAACATTCGGAAGCAGGATATCCACTGACAGGTGATCGAGCGCCGTTTTACATCGTAATGCTATTGATATATAACGAAATAAATATGAGAATCGGGTTGCTTGCGCAACGCACGGGCCGTCATATACGGGCCTTGGTGGGCGCCTAAGGATATTCCTGACCAGCGCGCAATTGCTTTCGCGCAGAACGTGTTCGGGCCGTCGTGATCGACCTGCACTGCCATATCCTGCCCGGCATTGATGATGGCGCGGCCGACCTTGGCGTGGCCGTGGCGATGGCTCGGGCGTTCGTCGCCGACGGGGTTACGGTCGTGGCCTGCACGCCACACATCCTGCCGGGCGTGTATCACAACACCGGGCCGCAGATCCGCCAGGCCGTCCAGGACCTCCAGCAAGAGCTGGATGCGCAGGGCGTTGCCCTGCAGCTGACCACCGGCGCCGACGTGCACGTGGTGCCGGATTTTGTGGCCGGGCTGCGCTCGGGCCACCTGCTGTCGCTGGCCAATTCACGGTATGTGCTGGTGGAGCCGCCGCACCATGTGGCGCCGCCCCGTCTGCATGACCTGTTCTTCCAGCTGATCGTGGCCGGCTATGTCCCGATCCTGACCCATCCCGAGCGCCTGGGCTGGATCAAGTCGCACTATGCGGCCATTCAGGACCTCGCGCGCGCCGGGACATGGATGCAGATCACCGCCGGCTCGCTGACCGGGGGGTTCGGCAAGACCGCCCGCTATTGGGCCGAGCGGATGCTGGACGAGGGGCTCGTGCACATTCTTGCAACAGATGCTCACAACACACAGCGCCGACCACCCAACCTCAGCCAGGGCCGCGACATTGCCGCCAAACGGGTCGGCGACGGCGAGGCCGAGCACTTGGTGGTGACAAGGCCGTTGGGTATAATGAACAATCAGGAGCCGTCGAGTTTGCCGATGCCTGCGTCGGCCGCGACGGCTACGGGGGTGGCATATGCGCACGCAAGGTCGCACACAGACACGCGTATGGGGCGCGTGGAGAACGGTGGCGAACCCGGCGCTGCTGATGGCGGCGGCGGTTTGGTTGCACGGTTGCGGCAATTCCTTAAATAAGGAGCTGGCGCAGGCCGAGACCAAGACCGGCTACGGCCTCTCGGCAGAGCCAACCGTGAAGCTGCCGCGCGAGGCCGAGGCTCTGACGGCCGTCGCGACACCCGGCAGCAACGCCTACAAGATCGGCCCGCAGGACACGATCGAGATCGCCGTGTTCAAGGTTGCCGACCTGTCGCGGACGGTGCAGGTGGCCGACAGCGGCACCGTCAACCTGCCCCTGATTGGCGACATCGTCGCGGCCGGCAAGACCGCCCAGCAGCTCGAGCGCGACCTCGTGAAGCGATACGGCGGCAAGTACCTGCAGTCGCCGCAAGTCACGGTGTCCGTCAAAGAGTACAACAGCCAGCGCGTTACGATCGAAGGCGCGGTCAAGAAGCCCGGCGTTTATCCGATCCGCGGCAAGGCCTCGCTGCTGCAGTTCATCGCCACGGCCGAAGGACTGGATCCGAACGCCAATTCCAACATCGTCGTCTTCAGAACGACGAACGGCAAGAGATCGGCTGCCAAGTTCGATCTTTCCTCGATCCGCAGCGGCGACACACCCGATCCCGCAATTCAATCCGGCGACTTGATCATTGCCAGCTCGTCGGCGATCAAGGAGACGTTCAACAACATCCTGAAGGCGCTACCCATCGCTGGCGTGTTCGCGTTGCTGTAGCCGGCAGACCGGCGCCAATCTGCCTCGAGTGACAGGATGAGTGACACGCACGCCAGGCCGCCAGGTGAGACAGGGGCAACGACGGCCGGAGGCCTGGTGCTGCGGGGCCGCGCCGTCCCCGCGACACGCGATGGCTACGGCCCGCTCGGCGCCTACACGGGCGGCGCCGGCGAGGCGCCGGTCGACTCAGGGCTGGACCTCCTCGAATACTGGCGCATCCTGAACAGGCGCAAGTGGCTGATTGCCGGCATTGCCGCGGCCTTCCTGGTGTTCGGGTCGGTGCGCACGCTGATGACGACGCCGCTCTACACCGCAACGGTGCGGCTGCAGATCGATCGCAACGTCGCCAAAGTGGTTTCGGGTGGCGAGGTGACCCCGCTGGAAGGCGGGGACTCCGAGTTCCTGCGCACGCAGTATGCCTTGCTGCAGAGCCGCGCCATGGCCGAGCGGGTGGCTTCCGCCCTCAACCTCGGCGAAGACGCCGATCTGTTCAAGCCGACCGGATTCTCGTTGTTGGGCACGCTGCGCGGCCTGCTGCAATCCGCGCCGACCACGACCTCGTCCGACCGGGCCGTGCTGGAGCGAGGTGCGGCCGGGATCGTCCTGGCTCGCCGCACGGTGACGCCGGTGGCCGGCTCGCGGCTGGTCGATGTGTCCTATTCCGATCCCTCGCCGGTGCGGGCGCAGAAGATCGCGGCGGCCTACGCCGAGGCCTTCATCAGCTCGAATCTCGACAAGCGCTTCGAAGCCAATTCCTACGCCAAGACATTCCTGGAGGACCAGCTCAAGCAACTGAAGCTGCGGCTGGAGCAGTCGGAACGCGGTGCGCTGGAATTTGCCGAGCGCGAGCAGATCGTGGTGGTGACCGAGAAGGCAACCATCGCCGAGAACAACCTGGCGGCCGCCAATGCCGCGCTCGGCGCGCTGGTCGCCGATCGCATCAAGAACCAGGAGCTGTGGACCCAGGTCGAGGCCGCCAAAGGCATCAACCTGCCGCAGCTGCTCACCAACAGCGTCATCGACGGGCTGCGGGCACGGCGCAACGCGCTCGTCACCGAATACGAGGAGAAGCTCGAGACGTTCAAGCCGGGCTATCCGGCGATGGTGCAGATCAAGAACAAGATCGCCGAGCTCGATCGCCAGCTGGCGGCGGAAGTTCTGACCATCAAAGCCTCCTTCAAGGCCGCCTACGAGTCCTCCCTCAATCAGGAAGGCGAGATGCGCAAGCGCATCGACACGCTGAAGGAGGAGGCGCTGGACCTGCAGAAGCGCAGCATTCAGTACAACATCCTGAAGCGGGAGGCGGAGACCAACCGCTCGCTCTATGACGGGTTGCTGCAGCGCTACAAGGAGGTGGATGTCGCCGGCGGCGTCGGTGCCAACAACGTGTTCGTGGTCGAAAAGGCCGAGGTTCCGGGCGCGCCGTCCTCGCCGCTGCTGTCGCAGGCGCTGCTGCTCTCCCTGGGCCTTGGCCTGGGCGCCGGTGTTGCGGCCGCCTTCGTGCTCGAGCGCCTCGACGACACGGTCAAGACCGCCGATGAGATCGGTCGCCTGTCGGGCCTGCCGACCATCGGCATCATTCCCAAGATCGCCAACAACACGACGGTGGAGCAGGAGCTCTCCGATCCAGGCTCGGGACTGTCGGAGGCCTATCGTTCCCTGTGCACGGCGTTGCAGTTCTCGACCGAAAGCGGGCTGCCGAAGTCGCTGGTCGTCACCAGCGCGGGACCATCCGAGGGCAAATCGATCACGTCGCTCGCCATCGCGCGTCACTTCGCGACCATGGGATTGAAGGTGTTGCTGGTCGACGCCGACCTGCGCAATCCCTCGCTGCACTCCAAGCTCGGCCTCGACAACTCGATCGGCCTCAGCAACGTGCTGACCGGAGCGAGCACGCCGCCCGAGACCTTCCAGGCGACGCCGATCGGCAACCTCGCGTTCATGGCGTCCGGCCCGCTGCCGCCCAACGCCGCCGATCTGCTGGCGAGTTCGCGCCTGCTCTCGCTGCTGTCCGTGGGTCTCGAGGTGTTCGATTTCATCGTCCTCGACGGACCGCCGGTGATGGGACTGGCCGATGCCCCGCTGTTGTCCAGCGTGGCCGCAGGCACCGTGTTCGTGATGGGCGCCGGCCAGGCGCGCAAGGGCTTCGTGCAGGGCGCGCTGCGGCGCCTGGAGATGGCGCGCGGGCCGGTGGTCGGAGCGGTCCTGACCAAGTACGACCACAAGTCGGGCGGCTATGGATACGGCTACGGCTATGGGTACGGTTATGGCTACGGCCAGGGCAAAACCCCTGCCGTTCGCGGCAGCGGCGGCGAGGCACAGCCGACCAGGCTGACCAGTGATCGCGGCACCTGGTGATGGGGGAGGCAACCGCACTCAAGCTCGCCATCGACCTGCTGCACGTGCCGTCGCGCGTGCGGCCGATGCGGTCGGCCGCACTGCCGCGCGACGTGCTGATCCTGCTCGAGATCGCAGCGGGCGACGCGGACGCCACGCAGCGAGCCAGCGAAGCTTCCGGCCGAACGCAGAAGGTGGTGCGCGACGCGGCCGCGTTCTTCATCGAGCAGATCCTGCTCGCCCCCGGCGCCGACAGCTATCGCGTGCTGGGCGGCAATGCACAGACCAGCAGCAGCGACCTGCGACGCAACATGGCGCTGCTCTTGCGATGGCTGCACCCGGATATGGAGCACAACGGCAGTGGCGACCGCTCGCTCTTTGCGGGGCGCATCACGCTCGCATGGGAGGACCTGAAGACCGCCGAGCGGCGCGCCGCCTACGATGCGCAGCAGCAGGCAGGCGCCAAGACACAACCTGGTCGCAGCAAGTCCGGAACGCGCAGCCGCACATCAAGCAGGAAGGTGTGGGCCGGCCCGTACGCCGCCAGGCATGGGCGCGGTGACCGGCCCTCAGGCCTGTGGCGGACATTGCTCACGCTGTTCGGCGTGGCGAGACATTGATCGACCGACGAGACCGGGACGGAGCGATCTTGGCGACTGAGAGAAGCTCGTTTCCGTTTATCCGCAGTGTGGTCTTTGCCCTGCTGGGCGCCGCGCTGACCTGGCAGGTGCTGGCGCACAGCCTGGTGGCACACCTGGCCGAGGCCTCGCCCGAGACCGCACTCAGGCTGCGGTCCGACGATCCGACCGCGCTGATCAATATCTCCGATCGCAAGCTCAACCTGGAGCACCCGAGCAAGGAAACGCCGGCCGCACGGCCCGGCGGCGACACCGAGCAACCGCATACCTTCCTTCGCGCGCCATGCAAAGAAGGCAGCGGGCAGCGAGTCCGAGCAAGGCGAAACCGAAGGAGCGTCCGGTCAGGCGAAGGAGCCGGCCGGCACTGCCGAGCGCCTTCCCTCCAACGCCGGCGATCCAGAGCTGCGCAGGCAGGTCGGGGCTCTCGCGCAGACAGCGCTCGCACAAGATCCGATGAACGCGCGGGCCCTGCGCATCCTGGGACAGATCGCGGACGCCGCCAACGAGGAGGCGGCAGCATCGAAGCTGATGCAGGCTGCGGCTGCGACGGTCGCGGCGAGAGAGCGTGGCGGTCTTCTGGCTGATGCGCGAGAGCTTCGAACGCAAGGACTTCGCGACCGCCGTGCAGCATGCCGATGTCCTGCTCCGCACCCGGCCGCAGGTCGCGCCCCAGGTGACGCCGACGCTGGCACGCATTGCCGAGCACAAGGACGCCAGCCCCGAGCTCAAGCAAATGCTCGCCACCAATCCGCCATGGCGCGCATCGTTCTTCTCTACCCTGATGCGCAACATAACGGATGCGCGCACGCCGCTCGATCTGCTGCTGAGCCTCAAGGACACGCCAACGCCGCCGACCACGGCCGAGCTGCGCGAATACCTGGCGCTGCTGATGCGCAACCAGTTCCACGAGCTTGCCTACTACGTGTGGCTGCAGTTCCTGCCGCAGGAGCAGCTGGCCAGCGCCGGACTGCTGTTCAACGGCGACTTCGAGAGCCGCCCGTCCGGCTTGCCGTTCGATTGGGTGATCACGGCGGGCTCAGGCGTCACCATCGACCTCGCGCGGCGGCCTGACGATGCCGGCCAGCGCGCGCTGCTGGTGGAGTTCGGACACGGCCGCGCCGATTTCCGCGGTGTTGCGCAGTACGTGATGCTTGCGCCGGGCAGCTACGTGTTCAAAGGCCAATACAGAGGCCAGCTGGTGGGCCGGCGAGGGCTGGAGTGGCGCATCAGCTGTGCCGGCGCGGAAATCCCGATCGCCAAGACCGCCATGGTCACCGGCGCGGTGCCGGCATGGACGGAGTTCTCCGTCGCGTTCACCGTGCCTGACGCAGATTGCCGCGCCCAGCAGGTGAGGCTCGCCCTCGATGCGCGTTCGGCCTCCGAGCAGCTGGTCACCGGCTCGATCTGGTACGACAAGCTGCAGATCGCGCGCGCGCAGTAGGCTGGCGGCGCTCCCCTGTCAGGGTACCGGCCGGTAGTACCTCTTGGCATTGGCGTAGAAGAAGCGGTCGCGCTCATCCTCGCTGAAGCGCGCCATGACCGCCTCGAAGGCCTCCATCATGGGCGCGTATTCGGTGACGCAGTTGTCCGGCGGGAAGTTGCTGGCGAACATGCAGCGGTCGATGCCGAACATGTCGATCGTCTCCAGGATCACCCCGCCCTGCGTCTCGACCGTCCAGGGCATGCCGGGCAGGCTGATGCCCGAGACTTTGACGGCGACGTTCGGGTGGGCTGCCAGCGCCTTCATACCTTCACGCCAGATCGCCAAACCCTCGGCGCTGCGGTCGCGCGGCAGGCCGGCGTGATTGACGATGAACTGCAGGCCGGGACACAGGCCCGGCAGCTCGGCGCCCTCCTTCAGATGGTAGTAGGGCACGCGAAAGTCATAGATCAGCCCGAGCGTCTCCAGCAGCTTCAAGCCGCGGCGCCACTGCGGATCGCTCATCGTGGCGGGCCCAGTCAGGTTGGCTTCGCGCGCGGTCTTGCCCGTGCGCGGCTTCGACCTGACGCCGCGAAACAGCGGATACTGCATGTGCTGGCGCAGCCGCTCCTCGACATTCGGATCGGCCAGCCACACGTGCCCGATGATGGCGTTGGGCAGGCGAAAGCGCTCGTGCATTTCCGACAGCCATTGCGTCTCCCGCACCTGCTCGTCGTCGGCGCGCTCGGCTTCGACATGCACCGTCATCTCGACGTTCCAGCCCTGCATCTGGCGGCGCATGTCCTCCGGCAGGTAGTTCTTGCGGATCCTGCGCGTAGTCGCCGAACAGGAAGTCCGGCACGATCTCGTCGGTCAGCCACGGGTAGTAGATGCGGTCGAGATCCCAGAGATGATGATGGGCATCGATGATGCGGGGCGGGCGCATGCCGTGCTCCGTGAGTTCTATGCCTTGCCGCCGAAGAAGCGCGCGTCCTGGCGCTTGCGCTCGGCGAGCAGCATCGATCCGGCCTCGATCTCCATATCCGCCAGCACGATCGGCGCACCGGCGGCGACCGGCCGCACGAGCTTGCGGTTGGCGGCCAGATAGAACGGCACAGGTGCGTTGTCGCCCAGGGGAGCGCCGGGCTGCAGCTCGCCCTCGACGCCGTCGATGGTGTGGTAGTGCCCACCCATCGTCAGCACGGTGCCCGCAGGCAGCGGCTTGGTGGCGCGCGCGATCAGGTCGAGATGCGGCCTCGGCACCTTGGCCCCCGTCGAGCGGCGATTGAGCGCGGCGTCGAGCACGCTGGTGGCGGCCTCCACGCCCAGCCAGTGGCGCGGCAGGTAGGCCATGGCGGTGGAGCCGTCGCGGCTGATGACGTGACCCTTGCCGGCCAGCAGGTCCCAGCTCGCGCGGTCGCCGCTGCAGGAGATCAGCACGAACACGCCGCCGGCGAAGCTCGGCTCGTTCGGCGCGCGCAGCGCGTTGAAGACATCGATCTTGCGCGGACCGCTCAGCAAGCCGCCATTGCGCTCAAGTGCAAACACATCGGCGATCTCGACGGTGCGGGCGATGGGCGCATGCAGCAGCGGCCGATCGGCGCCCAAACCGGACGAATTGGCGACGATGGCCAGCTCGCAGCGGTCGGCCACCACGCGTTGCGGCAGCGCAGACGCCGCTTTCGCCCGCGCGGCCACCAGCTCCGCCACGTTGCCGGTGCCGAGCTCCCAAAGCGAGCGGAACTGCGGGGCGTCGATCACGACGCCGTTGTGCTCGAGCTTCCCGCTCGCGGCATCGAAGACGTAGTCGCATTCGCTGGACTTGCCGGCGGCGATGATGTCGAAGCCCAGCACCTCGGCCCAGCTCACCAGCCCGATCAGCAGGCTCGGCTGGTCGCCATCGACGGGAGTCACGACCAGCCCCTTCTCGGCCGCGCGCGCGGCGAGGCCGGGGCCCACCACGACGTCGGCCTCCTTGCTGACCATCACCACGTGGCGGCCCGAACTCGATCGCCAGTACCGCGTGGCGGACGGCGGCCTCCGGATGGCCGGTCGCCTCGACCACCACCTCGATCGGCAGGTCCAGCACCACCGCCAGATCGCTGGCAGCAATGTGGTCGCCCGCCTCCCAGGCAGTGCGCGCCTCCGCCGCCGTCCTGCAGATGCGCACGCGGCGTGCCTCGATGCCGACATCCCGCAAGACGCGCGCCGCCGTCTCCGCATCCACGTCGATGGCGACGCGGGCGCTCATGCGCGGCACCCGTCGGGCCTGCGCAAGATAGCTCCGGCCGAAGCTGCCGGTGCCGATCACGCAGGTCTCGACCTTGCGATCCCCGGCCGGAAAGTATTGATGCAGGTCCATGCGAACGTTTCCCTCGTGTCACTTGCCCCAGCGCAGGGCAAGCGGCTCGACCTCGCGGGCAAGCTCCAGCAGGCCGGCCCGCGTCGGCGGATCGAGCGGCTGCAGCGGATGACGCACCGCGTCGCTCTTGATGACGCCGCCCTCGGCCATCACCGTCTTGGTGGCGCGCAGGCCGCACTGCCGGTTCTCGTAGTTGATGAGCGGCAGCACGCGGCGATAGAGCGCGGCGGCCTCCTTGCGCCGGCCGGCGGCGTGATGCGCCAGGATCGGCTTGATCAGGTCCGGCATCAGCGCACTCGGCATCGTGCCGGTGGCGCCGGCGTCGAGATCGGCCATCAGGGTGATGCTCTCCTCGCCGTCGAACGGGCCGGCGATGGCGTCGCCGCCCGCAGCAATCAGAGCCCGCAGCTTGGCGGCCGTGCCCGGCACCTCGATCTTGAAGTAGCTCGCCAGCGGCACCTCGCGGGCAAGCCTGGCCAGGAACGGCACGCCGAGGGTCACGCCGCTAAGGGGTGCATCCTGGATCATGAGGGGGATGCGCGCCGCGTCGGCGACCTGCGCGAAATGCTGCATCATGCCGGCCTCGTCGGCCTTCAGCAGCGCGCCATGATAGGGCGGCATCAGCATGAGCATGACGGCGCCGGCCTCGGCCGCCCGCCGTCCGCGATCCGCAGCGATGCGCGTGGAGAAGTGGCTGCAGGTGACGATCACCGGCACCCGGCCCGCAACGTGCCGCAGGGAGAGATCCAGCAGGACGTTGCGCTCCTCGTCCGTGAGCAGGAACTGCTCCGAGTAGTTTGCGAGGATGCAGATGCCATCGACGCCCTGGTCGATCATGCAGTCGAGCACCCGGCGCATGCCGTCGAGGTCGAGATCGCCATTTTCGGCGAAGGGGGTCGGCGCGATCGGCAATACGCCGCGATAGGGTTGCGTCATCGTTCCTCTCTCATTCACGAACCGGCACCTCGGCAGCCGGTGCCACCGCCCGGCGCCTGAACAGCGGAGCGAACAGCGGCGACAGCAGCAGCAGGACGGCCAGCGTCATCAGGCTCCCGCACAGCCAGTTCGACCAGAAGGCACCCAGCGATCCGCCGTGCATGATCATCGACTGGCGGAACGCGTCCTCGGCCTTGTCGCCGATCACCATGGCGAGCACGAGCGGCGCGATCGGGTAGTCGCACTTCTTGAAGAGATAGCCGACCACGCCGAATGCCAGCACCAGCCACAGATCGAACGGCGAACTCGATACCGTCCAGGCGCCGACGAAGCACACCACCACGATCACCGGCGCGATGATGGCGAAGGGAATGCGCAGTATGGCGGCAAACAGGGGGACGGTGAACAACACCAGCACCACCGCCACCACGTTCGCGACGTACATCGAAGCGATCAGGCCCCACACGAAGCTCTTCTGCTCGACGAACAGCATCGGGCCGGGGTGCAGGCCCCAGATCATCAGGCCGCCCATCATGACGGCCGCCGTCGCCGAGCCGGGGATGCCCAGCGCCAGCATCGGCAGCATGGCGCTGGTGCCGGCGGAATGATCGGCGGCTTCGGGCGCGATGATGCCTTCCGGCTCGCCCTTGCCGAAGTTGGCCGAGCGGGGCGAGAAGCGTCGGGCGAGGCCATAGCTCATGAACGATGCGGCGGTAGGGCCGCCCGGCGTGATGCCCATCCAGCAGCCGACCAGGCTGGAGCGGACCAGCGCCACCCAGTAGGTCGGGAGTGCCGCAATCGTCTTCAGCACATCGCGTGGCGAGACACGCGCATGCACGCCGCGGAACTCGAGCCGCTCCTCCATGGTGGCGATCAGCTCGCCGATGCCGAACAGGCCGATCACCGCGACCAGGAAGCTGACGCCCTTGACCAGATCGGGCAATCCGAACGTCAGCCGCAGCGACCCCGAGATCGTATCCATGCCGACGCGATGCCAGCGAGAAGCCCATGCCGGCGGACACCAGCGTCTTGAACGGCGAGGCGCCGCCGAGGCCGACGAAGCACGCGAAGGCGAGAAAGTAGACCGCGAAATATTCCGGCGACGAGAACTTGTGCGCGAACTTGGCGGCCGGAACCGCCAGCAGCGTGATGAGGACCACGCCGAACAGCGCACCGAAGGCAGCCGACAGGAAGGCATAGGACAGCGCCTCGGTGGCGCGGCCCTGCTTGGCCATGGGATGGCCGTCGAAGGTGGTGGCGACCGAGGACGGCTCGCCCGGAATGTTGAACAGGATCGAGGTCGTCGAGCCGCCGAACAGCGCACCCCAGTACATGCTGGCGAGCAGGATGATGGCGGACACCGGGTCCATCGAGAAGGTCAGCGGGATCAGCAGCGTGACGCCGTTGGGCGCTCCGAGGCCCGGCAGCACGCCGACCAGAATGCCGAACAGGACGCCGGCCACCATCAGCGCCAGGTGATAGCCGGTCAGCGCCACCTGGAACCCATGCATGAGGTCGGCGATGTTGTCCAAGTTCCAGCCTCACCCCTGTACGGGTTCAGGTTCGCTTCAGTGAATGCCGAGCCAGGCCTCGAGAGGCCCCTTCATCAGGGGCACCTTGAGCCAATGCTCGAACATCAGGAAGAAGAAGGCCGCCGTGCCGAAGCTGACGGCGGCCGTGGCCGGCAGGCGATAGCGGCCCTGCCACAGCATGACCGTGAACAGATAGGCGATCATGCCGACGTAGAGGCCGAGCTTCAGGGCCACGGTCAGGATGAGAAAGCCCAGCATCGGCAGCAGGAATGCGGCGATGCGGCGCGCCTGGTCCAGGCTGATCGCCACGCCCACGGCCTGGGTGCGCGAGAATACGGCTTCCAGCAGCGCGCCGGTCGCACCGGCGATCACCACCAGGCCCATCCAGAACGGAAAGTAGCCGGGCTCGGGCCCGCGCTCGTCCCAGCCGACGTTGTATTCGAGCGCGCCGAGCACGATCGACACGCCGAAGCCGAGCGCCAGCAGCGCCGTGATGATCGCCAGGCCGCGCCGGCTTACGAGCGCGCGGCTGTCGGATGTCTCATGCTGCTGCAAGGCCCGTTCCTTGAAATGCCGCCGCTTGGGACGAGCGGCTGACGGCGGATGAAGCCGTCAGCCAGCCCTGTTTGCGACGGGTGCCCCTACTGGACGAGCCAGCCCTGCTCCTTGAACACGCCCTGGAAGCGGGCATAGTCCTCGTCGATGAACTTGGTCAGGTCGGCGCCGACCAGCACACGTCCGGTTTGAGCGGTGCGGGCGACGTACTCCTTCCACTCCGGCGTCTCGGCGACCTTCTTCATCAGGGCCTGATAGAAGGCGACCGCGTCCGGCGGGACCTTGCCGGGCAGCGAGGCAATGCGCGGCTGCTGGAACTGCTCGATGCCGATGCCCTGCGACCTGCAGGTCGGGATGTCCGACCAGGCTTGCGTTTCGGTCACCTTCGGGCCCGCGGCCAGCGTCTCCTTGTTGAACACGCACAGCGGACGCACCGTGCCAGCCTTCCAGCTGCCGATCAACTCGGCCGGATTGTTGACGTGGCTGTCGAGATGGCCGCCCGACACCTGCACGTCGGCCTCGCCGCCCGACTTGAACGGCACATAGATGATCTTGGTGCCGATCGACTTGTCGAGCAGCTTGGTGATCAGCTCATCCGAGTCCTTCGACTGCGCACCCGCCATCTTCCACTGGCCGCCCTTGGCCTTGACGGCCTCCACGAACGCCTTGCTGTCCTTGATGGGGCTGTCGCCCTTCACCCAGATCATGAACTCGTCGAACACCATGGCCGCGATGGGCGTGAGGTCCCGGTGGGTGAACGCCACCTTGGCCGCGAGCGGCAGCACGTACATGTTGTGGGTGCCGAACACGAGCTTGTGGGGATCGCCTTCGGCGCTCTTGCCGTAGACGTAGCCCTCCGCGCCCGACCCGCCGCCCTTGATGGTGACGATGATCGGCTGGCTCATCAGGTTGTTCTTCTGCACGGCCGCCTGCACGGCCCGCGCGAACAAGTCGGTCCCGCCTCCGGCTCCGGCCGTCACGACGAATTCGACCGGCTTGGATGGCTGCCAGTCGGCCAGGGCGGCCGATGCGGGCAACAATGCAGCAGCAAACGCGAGATGCGCGAGCCTTCCCATATTTCTCTCCCTGTGACGCGCCGTGTCTCTGCCGGCACTTTTGTAGCTCTTGCCCGTCCAGTCGCAGCCGGACGGCCTTGCAAGGCTCCATTCTTGCACGACCATTTGGCCCGCGCGAGCGGCTCGGACAAATATCGCAGCGCCCGACAGCCATCATTATCGCCGCAAGGTTGACAACGCCCGGTGCCTGGGCTCGGCTGGAGGTGGGGTTCAGCGACGATATGGTCACGATGCAAGCGGGCGTGCGGGTTGCGGTAGATATCGGGGGCACGTTCACGGACATCGTCGTCATGTCGGGCGACGGCGTGCTGCACGAGAGCAAGGTCTCCACGACGCCGGACGACCCGAGCCGGGCGGTCGTCACCGGCCTCGACGCGCTGTTGCGGGAGCTGGCCATCCCCTCCAGCCGGGTGGAGGAGGTGCTGCACGGCACCACGGTCGGCTCCAACACCATCCTGCAGCGGTCCGGTGCCAAGACGGGGCTCATCACCACGCGCGGCTTTCGCGACGTGCTGGAGATCGGGCGCATCCGCATGCCCGACATGTTCGACCTCACCTGGGACAAGCCAAAGCCGCTGGTGCCGCGCCGCCATCGATTCGAGATCGGCGAGCGCATGGCCGCCGACGGCAGCGTGGTCGAGCCGCTGAACGAGGCGAGCGTGATTGCGGCGGGCGAGCAGCTGGCCGCCGCCGGCATCGAGGCGGTCGCCATCTGCCTGATCAACAGCTACCGCAATGCCGCGCACGAGCAGCGGGCCGAGGCGATCCTGCGCCAGCGGTGGCCCGAGCTGCTGGTGACGGCCTCCTACGCCGTGCTGCCGGAGCGCAAGGAATACGAGCGCACCAGCACGACCGTGGTGAACGCGTATCTGCTGGTCGCCATGCGCAGCTACCTCAAGAACCTGGAGGCGGGGCTGCGCTCCATCGGCATTGCCGCGCCGATCCGCGTCATCACCTCCAATGGCGGCATGCTGGCGGCGGAGACCGCGTGCGAAAAGCCGGTGTTCGTGGTGGCGTCCGGCCCGGCGGGAGGCGTGATCGGCGCGGCGCGGCTGGGGGCGGCCCGCTCCGAGCCTGACCTCGTCGTGTTCGACATGGGCGGCACGACCGCCAAGGCCGTGATCATCGAGGATGGCCGGCCGAGCATGACGTCGGAATACGAGTTCCGCGACGGCATCTCGACCTCCAGCCGCTTCGTCAAGGCCGGCGGCTACATGCTCAAGGTGCCGGCCATCGACATCGCCGAGGTCGGCGCGGGCGGCGGCTCGCTCGCCGGCATCGACAAGGGCGGGCTGCTGAAGGTGGGGCCGGAGTCGGCCGGCGCCATGCCGGGGCCGGCGTGCTACGGCCTCGGCAACGAACGGCCGACGGTGACGGATGCCAACGTGGTGCTGGGGCTGATCAACCCGCGCGCGCTGGCCGGCGGGCGGCTGGCAATCGACCGCGGCCTGAGCGAGCGGGCCATCGTGGAGCACGTGGGCAAGCCGCTGGGGCTGTCGCTGGAGGATGCGGCGCACGGCATCCGTGCGGTGGCGAACGCCGCCATGTCGCGGGCGATCCGCGCCGTCACGGTGGAGCGCGGCCGTGATCCGCGCGACCTGACGCTGGTCGCCATCGGCGGCAACGGCGGCATCCACGCCCTCGACGTGGCGCGCGATCTGGGCATCCGGCCGCGTGGTGGTGCCGCCGCTCGCCGGCGTGTTCAGCGCGGTCGGCATGCTGGCCTCGGACCTCGAGCACATCGCCCTCGACACCGTCACGCAGCCGCTCGATGCGCTGACGAGCGCCGATCTCGAGCGCATGAAGGCCGGGCTGGCCGACGACGTGACGCGGCGGCTGTCCGCCGACGGCTTCACCGGCCAACGCGTGGCGCTGAGCTGGGAGGCGGACCTGCGCCACGAGGGCCAGGCAACCGAGCTGACCGTGCACTACGACGGGGATGATGTGCCGGAGATGGCCGCTCGTTTCGTCGCCGAATACGTGAAGACCTACGGCTATCGGGACGAAAGCCCGATCGAGCTGGTCAAGCTGCGCGTGATCGGCCGGGGCTTGCGCGAGCGCCGGCTCGATTTCAGGAGCCTCGCCGTCGAGTCGCGTGCCGGCGCGCCGGCCGACCGGTCGCGCGCCATCCATTTCATGCGCGGATCGGCGCCTATCGAGACCGAGGTCGTGGCTCGTGCCGCGCTTCCCACCTCGCCCCGCCGCGGCCCGCTGGTGATCGAGGAGTTCGACTCCACCACCATCGTGCCGCCGGATGCCAGCGTGTGGCGCGACGCCATGGGCAACATCGTTCTGG
Source organism: uncultured Alphaproteobacteria bacterium (assembly GCA_963735125.1). Taxonomy (GTDB): domain Bacteria; phylum Pseudomonadota; class Alphaproteobacteria; order Rhizobiales; family Hyphomicrobiaceae; genus AWTP1-13. Next base: position 51,074 of record CAVTJY010000022.1, read on the forward strand.
ACGTCGGCGCGACGGGGTCAGACCCTAAGCCCGCGAGCCATCTTCGGCCGCCGACGGAGCCAAAGGGTCTGACCCCATGATAGCCATCGATCCCATCACGTTTGCCGTCATCAAGAGCGGGCTCGACTCGATTGCCGACGACATGGCCTACACGGTGGTGCGCATCGCCCGCTCGGAGATCGTCAAGGACGTGATGGACTTCTCGGCCGCGCTGTGCGCCGCCGACGGGCAGATGGTGGCGCAGGCCAAGACCATCGCCCAGCACCTGGGCGCCATCCCCGAGGCGATGGCGGCGGTGCTGGAGAAGTTCGGGAGCGATCTTAACGACGGCGACGCCGTGATCATGAACGACCCCTATCACGGCGGCATGCATCTGCCCGACATCTTCATGTTCATGCCGCTGTTCTTCGAGGGCAGGCGGCGCGCGTTCGCGGTGGTGATCTGCCACCACACCGACGTGGGCGGGCGTGTGCCGGGTTCCAATGCCTCGGACTCGACCGAGATCTATCAGGAAGGCCTGCGCATCCCGCCGCTCAAGCTGTACGACCGCGGCGTGCTCAACGAGACACTGGCGACGCTGATCAAGATCAACGTGCGCGTGCCGGACCGGGTGTGGGGCGATCTCTCGGCGCAGTATGCGGCCGCGCAAGTGGGCAAGCGCGGACCTCGAAAAGCTGTTCGCCCGCTACGGCGCCGGCGAGGTCGAGGCCTACATGTCGGAGCTGCTCGACTATGCCGAGCGGCTGACGCGGGCCGAGATCAAGACCTGGCCGAAGGGCACCTACGAGTTTCTGGACCACATCGACAGCGACGGATTCTCCGATACGCCGATCCCGATCAAGGCCGCCATCACGGTGCGCGACGACGGCACGCTGCTGGTCGACTACACGGGCTCATCCCCGCAGGTGAAGGGCGCGCTCAACTCCACGCTCAGCTTCACGCATTCGCTGACCTATCTCAGCGTGCGCTGCGTGCTGCCCAAGGACGTGCCCAACAACGTCGGCTTCTTCCGCTGTATCAAGATCAAGGTGCCGGAAGCCTCCGTGCTCAATCCCGTCATGCCGGGGCCGTGCGCGGCGCGCGCGCTGACCGGCTATCGCGTGTTCGACACCATGCTGGGCGCGCTGTCGCAGATCGTGCCGGAGCGGGTGCCGGCGGCAGGCGAGGGCGGCAACAGCGTGATCTGCATCAGCGGGCTGCGGCCCAACCGCAAGCCGTTCATCATCGTCGACATGATCTGCGGCGCCTGGGGCGGGCGGCCCGACAAGGACGGGCTGGAGGCCGTCACCAACGCCTCGCAGAACCTCTCCAACATGCCGGTCGAGGTGATGGAGGCGGAGCACCCCGTGCGGGTGGAGGAATACGCCTTCGTGCCGGACACCTGCGGGGCCGGCAAATGGCGGGGCGGCGTCGGGCTGCGGCGCTCCTATCGCATCCTCGCGCCGGAGGCGCTGCTGCAGATGCGCACCGACCGCGTGGTGTTCGAGCCGTACGGGCTCGCCGGCGGCGGACCGGGCGGCCGTTCGCGCAACTTCATCGAGATCGGCAACAGCCGCGAGCCGCTGCCCGGCAAAGTGACGATGACGGTGCCACACAACGCGGTCATCATCCACGAGCAGGCCGGCGCCGGCGGCTTCGGCGATCCCCGAGGCAGCGCGATCCAGCGCTGGTGCGCGAGGACATTCTCGACGGCAAGATCAGCGAAGAGTTCGCACAACGACACTATGGGTTCGCGCCGGACGAGCCCGGCTGAAATTCAGGCGGTGGACGGCTTTCGCGCTGAGCACGGCCCCCGCCATGATGGCCACGACAGCGACCAGTGCGCTCAGGCTGACGAACCAGGCCAGCGTGTCGGAAACCTTCGGCGCCCAGACGAGGCCGTGCACCAAGACTACTGCAGCAAGGGCAGCGGCGGTGAGGGCGCGGAGCGTGCGCGTGATGCTTGCGGCATTGCCCATGCAGGCAGGCAGCACGAACGATGCGAGCACCGTGGCGAGATAGACCGGCAGAATGGTGCGCTCCTCGAATTGCAGCGCGGCGATGGCGGAGGTCGCGAGCGCCAGCGGCTGTCCCCAGACCGCGGCTGGCCAGATGCGCTCCCAGACCGGTGCCGGCCGTCCCTTGTCGCGGCGCCGCGCCAGCCAGATGGTCACGCCGCTGTGCGTGACGACCGTCAGTGCCAGCCCGAGGAGGCCGTAGACGACCTTGATCGTCAGCCCGCCGAACCAGCCGACGTGCAGCGGCGAGATGGCGCCGAGAATTTGCTGCCCGATGCCGCCTTTCTCCAGTCCGCCGTCGCCGAGCGACTTGCCGGTGCCATCGAAAAAGTAGTTGTTGGAGAAGGCGATATGCCCCGGCGTGCGCATGCCGACGTGCACGACTTGGCCGGCCTTGCCGACATGCTCGAACTGCCCGTGCACAAAGGTTGCGTCCGGGTTATCGCGCAGCACCTGCCGGATCATGCCGGCCACATCGGGGAGCGCGGCGGGCGTCTCGTCCGGTCCGGCACGCGGACCGAGCAGCGTCGCGAATGCCTTTTCCGAGTCTCCCTCGTAGGCGGCGAGCGCCAGCACGCCGACGACCAGCGTCGAGAGCCCCAGCAGGGCTCCCGTCAGCGACACGACGATGTGGAAGGGCAGCCCCCAGACGCCCAGCCGGTTGTGCAGGTCGGCCTCCTGCAGGCGCTTCGACCCGCCCCAGCGCAAGGCAAAGGCATCCTTGAAGATGCGCGGGTGCGACAGCAGGCCGGACACCAGGGACGACAGCAGCGCCACACCGGTCAGCCCGACGATGAACGTGCCCCAGGCTCTCGGCAGGTGCAGGTTGATGTGCAGGTGGGTGAGAAACTCGGTCCACGGCGCCTTGGCGCGCATGACGAGACGCCCCTCCGCGTCCGCCAGCCAAACTCCTTCAATGCCAGCCTGATGGTCGTGATAGCTGACGACCAACCGGGCGCCCGTGAGGGCCGGGGCCAGAATGGACAGGTCATGTGCCGAGTTGTCGGCGAGCGCCTGGGCGTAACCGCCTGCAAGCGCGGCTGCGACGGTCTCAGGGCTGACGCTGCCGTGCACGGTCGGGCCGTCGGGTTGCTCCCAGCGCTTGAACTCGTTGGCGAACACGGCCAGCGTACCGCTCAGGCAGACGACGTAGATCAGCCAGGCAAAGGCGAGGCCCAGCGCCGAGTGGCCGGCCAGCATGGCGCGCACGAAGTCCGGCGGCAGACAACTGGCGCTTGCGGGGCCTTGTCTCGACGCGCACCTCCATCAGGAAAACACCTTGGGCAGGAAGGCGATGCCGTAGCACACGGCCGAGATCGCCAGCAGCAGGAGCGTCGCCCGCAACAGCTTGGCGTCGCTGAGCGTCCAGGCCATGCCGCCTCCCCACAAGCACCGGAACGAGAATGCCGCCGATGACGATGCGGTCGTGCGTGGCCATCGGCATGTAGATCGCAAATGCAACGCCGACGCCGATCGCGGCCACGCCCGACAGGACGATGGCGAGCAGCGCCTTGGCGGCGCCGCGCCGCCAGTTGGTCGGGCGCTCCTCGGGCTCCAGCGCCACGTCGCGCGGCATGCGGTTGGGCGCGTTGCGCAGCTCGATGCCGGCCGCGACGGCGCAGTAGGCCACGACCGACAGGGCGAGCAGGGCATAGGTCGTACCCACCTCGCCGCCCCAGGCCTGGATGAAGGCAGCCAGTCCGGCAGCGACAAACAGCCAGCCCGCCAGCCGCAGGTATGGCCTTGCCGCCGCGGGGCCGCATCCAACTCGCCCGCAGCAGCGCAATGCCGCCGATCAGCAATGCGCTGCCGATGAGGGTGCCATAGACCTCCATTCGCCGATCAGAAATCCATTGCGTAGCCGATGACCCACGCCCTCAGAACTTGTGCGTGTAGCTGGTGACGATGGTGCGCCCCTGGCCGATGGCGCAGTCGCCGCGGAAGACCTGGCAGGTCGTGATGTAATACTCGTCCTCCAGGTTCTGCGCGTTGAGCTGCCAGCGCCAGGTGGGCGTTTCGTAAGCCATCATGGCGTCGAACAGGGTGTAGCTGGGCGTCTTGACCGAGGCGAGCGGCGCCGGCGAACCGTCGACAATTGAGGATCGGCGCGATATCGGTCATCGAGCCGACGTAGCGTGCGCCCGCACCGATCGAAAACCCGCGCAGCGGGCCATCGGGCACCGTGTAGATGCCCCACAGCGATGCCATGTGCTTGGGAGCAAATTCAACCGGCGTTCCGATTTTCTCAGCGAGTGCACCCGGAGCGTCAAGTGCATCGGGGTAGCTGGTGTACTTGGCGTCCGTATAGGCATAGGCCGCCATCACCTTGAACTCGCGCGTGACCTGTCCGATCACCTCGAGCTCGAAAGCCGCGCGTGCGTGTCGCGGCGCCGATCAGGCTGTTGGTGAACGTGTCGGCCGACACGATGAGGTTCGATTCCTTCAGCTCGTAGACCGCGGCGTTGATGGCAATGGGCGAGCCCTTCGGCTGGAACTTCACGCCGATCTCGATCTGCTCGCCTTCGCGTGGACCCGCCGGCCTCTCGTTGAGTGGCGCGAAAATAGCGAGGGTGTCCGCGACCGGTGTGCCGAGCTGGGGCGTAAAGGACTGGCTGTAGCTGACGTAGGGCGTAAGACCGAACTTGGTCTCGTACATCAGGCCGCCGCGCCAGGTAACCGCCGACGCCTGGTCGGAGAAGCTGCCGCCGCTCCATATTCAGCGCATCGTGCCGGACGCCCAGGATGCCAGATCCAGGGGCCGAGCTTGATCTGATCCTGGATATAGGCGCCGAGCTGCTCCTGCACCTCGGTCGGCCGTGGAGTGTCGAAGCCTGAGAATCGGAGATCGTAATGCCGGTCTGCTGGCCATAGATCGGATTGAAGATGTTGAAGGGTGTTTGGATCGGGAAGGAAGGGTCCGTATACAGGTTGTCGATCACGCCCGTCCTGGACGTGTGACTGGAATAGCGCATGTAGTCGACGCCAGCGGTGACCTTGTGCTTGATGCCGCCCGTATCGAGACGCGCGGTCAGATAGGTGTCCGAATTGAAGTTGTCGGTCGTGGTGTCCTGCGTCAGACGGGTACGGGGGACCTGCCCGGGGGCACCAACGAATGGCATCAAACTCCCATCGATCGTAGGCGTGAAAGGAAGTTGGAAAGCCTGCTGGATGCTTGGGCCGACGACAGCATTGATAAGGCCGAGCCGGTAGGGCGTCAAAATGAGAGGCAGCGTCGTGTCGTAGGCCACGTCGGTGTGGGTGTAGCGCATGCCGTGGTGCATGCTCAGCGCGCTGTTGAACTTGTGATCGAACAGCAGGGACACGGACTGCTGCTCGGTATTGTAGAAGTCGCCGGGCTCACCCAGGAAGGTATTGCGTGACATGCGCCCGAGACCGGGAACAGGCTCGAGCGTGCCTTGTATCGGACCGAACTGCTGCACCGAGCCGCTGTCGTCCTTGCGCAGGTTGACGAGCAGCGTCACCGTCGTGTCGAGGTTGGGCTTGTACGTGATCGACGGCTGGATCATGTAGCGGTCGTTCTCGACGAAATCGACCTGCGTGTCGGCGTTGCGGGCAAGGCCCGTGATGCGATACAGCCACTTGCCGTCGGTGGTGAGCGGTCCGGTGCTGTCGATCTTCAGCGCCCTGTGATTATAGGACCCGTATTCGAGGCTGACCTCGTTGTAGGCGATCGCCGACGGCAGCTTCGAGACGCCGTTGATGATGCCGCCGGCCGGAGTCTGGCCGTACAGCATCGCCGCCGGGCCGCGCAGCACCTCGACGCGCTCGAGCGCGTACGGCTCGATCATGGCGCTCGTGTAGTAGAAGCCCATCGTGGTGCGCAGACCATCGATGAAGTAGGCCGCCGGCACGCCGCGGATCACCACGTTGTCGCTGCGCAAGTCGAAGCCGAAGCTGTCGGCATTGACGCCCGGCACGTAGCGAACGGCCTCCTGCAGGTTCTGCACGCCCTGGTCGCGCATCTGCTCGGCGCCGACCACGGAGATCGATGCAGGCGTCTCCTTGAGCGGCGTGTCCGTCTTGGTGCCGGTTGCGCTCCGCTCGGCGACGTATCCCTTGACCGGACTGGTCGCCGTCTCCGCGACCTGAGGCACAGCGGCCTTCGGCGCTGCCACGGCGCCGCCGGTGGCCGCTTTCTTCGGCGGAGTGGATTTCTTCGCCGCCTTCTTGGCCTCGACGGTCACCTCCGGCAACGTGGTCTGCGCAAACGCAGCACCGGCGGCCATCGAAAGCGCGGCAACTGCCGAGAACGCCGCCCACCTCACAAGCCTGGACGGCCGAGCAACACGAACCACCTGCCGGGCGCGCGCATAGTTCTGCGAGACCCGTACTTCCACACACGCAACGCTGACCACGATAACTCCCCCCGGATACGCACGGTCGCTTACGCGGGGGGCTGGGAACAAACCTGGCTGCCTGAAGCGTCCAGGCATTCGCGAATACTTGATCTAAAAAGTCAACAATACGGACGCGCACGGACTGCGGCCTTGCTGCCGCCTCGTGTCGCGGGCGCCACACAAACCGTGGTCGGACCAAATTCTGGGCATTCCGCCGCCTGTGTGAGGAGGCGCTTGACCAATCCGCGCGCAAGTGATAAAAAACGAAAATCATCAGTTGGACAGACTTGGCAAGATGATCGGACCGCAGGACGACAGATCGGCAAGGGTGGCGGCGCTGTCGCTCGATGCCCTGGAGACTCGCAACCGGATCCTGGGCGAGGCGGACCGGCTGTTCCGGGTCTACGGCTACTCCAAGACCACGGTGGCCGACATCGCCGAGGCGTGCCGGATGTCGTCGGCCAATGTCTATCGCTTCTTCGCCTCCAAGTCGGCCATCAACAACGCCATCTGCGAGCGGGTGATCGCCGACGACGAAACGGCCCTGGCCGGCATTTCCCGGCTGCCGCTGCCGGCCTCCGACCGCCTCACCCGCATGGTCATCGAGCTGAATCGCCGCTCGATGGAAAACTTCATAGAAAACAAGAAAGTACATGAGATGGTGGCGGTCGCTCTGGAGGAGCGCTGGGAGTCCATCCGGGCGCATATCCATCGCGTGTCCGATCTGTTCGGCACGGTGATCCAGGACGGCATCGCCAGCGGCGAGTTCCGCCAGCAGGACGTCAAGCGCGCGGCCGAATGCGTCAGCACGGCCACCGCGCCGCTGCGTCATCCCATGATGCTGGTGCAGTGCATGGACGACCCCGAGAAACCGACGCCATCCGAGATGGCGGACTTCATCGTCAAAGCCCTGAGATAGCAACCTCCGCTCAAGCACTTAGAGGAGTACACGTCATGCGCCTGGAAAGTGACAAGAATCAAATATTATCAGTCAATAATGGACATTCGCGACGCCCTCGCGCGGTGTTGGCCGATGGCGGTGGTCGCGCTGCTGGCGGGCTGCAAAGGCGAGACTGCCCCGCCGGAGGTGGCCGTGCGGCCAGTGAAGGTCGCGGTGGTTGCGGAGGCCTCCGGCAGCCGCACGCTGACCTATTCCGGCGTGGTGCGGTCCAGGATCGACAGCGCCATGGGCTTCCGCGTGGCCGGCAAGATCGTCGAGCGCTCGGTCAATGTGGGCGACCGCGTTGAAGTCGGTCAGGTGATCGCGCGCCTCGACGAGACCGATCTCAAGCTCGCGGAGACTGCTGCCAGGGCGGCCGTGGCGTCCGCGCGCAGCCGTCACAACGTGGCGAGCGATCATCTGGAACGCGCCAAGGTGCTGCTGCCGAAGGAGATCATCTCGCAGGCGGCCTACGACACGCGGCGCAACGAACTGGATGCGGCTGCTGCCGGATTGGAGACGGCCGAAGCGCAGCTGCGGCAGGCGGCCAACGCGGTCGGCTACGCGACGCTGAAGGCCGACAAGGCGGGCCTCGTCACGGCGGTGACGGGCGAGCCGGGCCAGGTGGTCGGCGCCGGCCAGGCCGTCGTCACGCTGGCCGATGCCACGCAGACCGAAATTGCGGTTGCCGTCCCGGAGCAGGATGCCGGGCGCCTCGGCATCGGCCAGCCGGCCAAGGTCACCCTGTGGGCCGGACCGCGCGCGAGCGTGCAAGGCCGCATTCGCGAAATAGCCGGCCAGGCCGATCCGGCCTCGCGCACGTACGCGGTGCGCATCGCGGTGAACGCACCACCGGACACGATGCGGCTCGGCATGACGGCGTCGGTGTCGCTCAGCATCGCCGATGAAGCCGCACCGATGGTCGTGCCTCTGACGGCGCTGACCGAAAGCGACGGCGGCACGGTGGTGTTCGTCGTCGATGCGGCCAACAAGGTCGTGCGCAAGACGGCGGTGGGCGTGGGGGACATCGCCGACGTCGGCGTCAGCATCGCCAGCGGCTTGCAGGCCGGCGACATGGTGGTGACCGCCGGCGTGCAGTTCCTGCGCGACGGCATGCGCGTGCGGCTGCCGGGCGAGCGCCAGTAGATCCGCAAGCCTGCGCGTCCGCCACGCTACGAGGGGAGTTGTGCCATGTCCGCCGATCTCATCCATGCCAAGCCTTCGAAGGGGTTCAACCTGTCGCGCTGGGCGATCAGCCACGGCAGCTTCACGGCCTTCCTGCTGGTGCTGCTGCTCGCGGCCGGAGCTTTCTCGCTGGCGCGCATCGGCCAGAAGGAGGACCCCGACTTCACGTTCCGCACCATGGTGGTGCAGGTGATGTGGCCGGGCGCAACCGCCGAGGAGATGCAGGACCAGGTGGTCGACAAGATCGAGCGCAAGCTGCAGGAGACGCCGGGCCTCGAATTCCTGCGCTCCTATACCCGGCCGGGCTTCGCCAACATCTTCGTCAATCTAAAGGGCTCCGTGCGCGGCGACGCGGTGCGGGAAGCGTTCTATCAGGCGCGCAAGAAGGTCGGCGACATCCGCCAGACGCTGCCCGAGGGCGTGATCGGCCCGTTCTTCAACGACGAGTTCGGCGACACCTACATCTCGCTCTATGCCATCTCCGGCCAGGGCTACAGCTATCCCGAGCTGAAGGACTTCGCCAAGACCGCGCGCGATATCCTGCTGCGCATCCCCGGCGTCGCCAAGGTCGACCTGCTGGGCCTGCAGGAGGAGCGCATCTTCATCGAGGTCTCGTCCGCGGCGCTGGCCGAGCGCGGGCTGACGGCGCTCGACATCCAGGCGGCGCTCGCCGGCCAGAATGCCATGGACCCCGCCGGCCGCATCGAGACCAGCGAGCGCTCGGTGCGCATCGACGTGCAGGGCGGGCTGCGATCGGTCGAGGACATTCGCGAGCTGCGGCTGCGGGCGGGCCAGCAGACCTTCCGGCTGGGCGACATCGCCGAGGTCAAGCGGACCGTCGAGGACCCGCCGTCCGCCAAGACCCACTATCAGGGCCGCGAGGCCGTGCTGCTCGGGACCACCATGGCGCCCGGCGGCAACGTCACCGAGGTCGGCGCCGCCGTCGAGCAAGCCCTGAAGCGCATCGAGCAGAACCTGCCGATCGGCGCCGAGCTCGGACGCATCTCCGACCAGGCGCAGGTGGTCAGCACATCGATCCACCAGTTCCTGGAGGCGCTGGGCGAGGCGGTCGGCATCGTGCTGGTGGTGTCGCTGATCGCGCTCGGCTGGCGCGCCGGCCTGGTCGTCGCGCTGACCATCCCGCTGGTGCTGGCGGCGACCTTCTTCGTCATGTCGCTGATGGGCATCGACCTGCACCGCATCTCGCTCGGCGCGCTGATCATTGCGCTCGGCCTGCTGGTCGACGACGCCATGATCGCGGTCGAGATGATGGATCGCAAGCTCGAGGAGGGCTACGACAAGCTGTCGGCCGCGACCTTCGCCTACACGTCGACCGCGTTCCCGATGCTGACCGGCACGCTGATCACGGTGGCCGGCTTCATCCCGGTCGGGTTCGCGCAGAGCCAGGCCGGCGAGTACGTCAGCAGCCTGTTCTGGGTGACCGGCATCGCCTTGATCATCTCCTGGTTCGCCGCGGTGTATTTCACGCCGTGGATCGGCTACCGGCTGCTGAAGGCCCGCAAGCAGCGCAGCGCGGGCGATCACCACGATGCCTTCCAACAGCCGGCCCTATCGCATCATTCGCGCCATCGTCGCCTGGTGCGTGCGGCGGCGGCGCACCGTCGTCGCGCTGACCATTGCGGCGCTGGTCGCCAGCGTGTTCAGCTTCGCCTTCATCCCGCAGCAGTTCTTTCCGACCTCGAACCGTCCCGAGATCCTGGTCGACCTGTGGCTGCCCGAGGGCTCCTCGTTCGAGGAGACGCAGCGCGAGGCCAAGCGCCTCGAGCAGCAGCTCCTGAAGGATGGCGACCTCGCCTACGTCGCCACCTTCATCGGCGAGGGCGCGCCGCGCTTCTACCTGCCGCTCGACCAGCAGCTCAAGAACCAGAACTTCGCCCAGCTGATGCTGATGTCGAAGTCGATGGAGGCGCGCGAGCGCGTGCTGCTGCGGGTACGCGATACGCTGGCGCACGAATTCCCGAACGTGCGCTCCAAGGCCGACCGCCTGTTCAACGGGCCGCCGGTCGGCTGGGCGGTGCAGGTGCGCGTCACCGGACCCGATCGGGCCGAGGTGCGTCGCCTGGCAGCCCAGGTCGGCGACGTCATGCGCGCCACGCCCCAGGTCGGCAACGTGCACGACGACTGGCTGGAGCCGGTGCCGAGCCTCAAGCTCGACATCGACCAGGATCGGGCCCGCGCGCTCGGCGTCACCTCGCAGAACATCCGCCGCTCGCTGCAGGCGATGCTGTCCGGCTTCCAGATCGGCGAGTTCCGGGACGACGACGAGACCGTCAAGGTGATGCTGCGCGAGCCGTCCAGCACGCGTGACCTGCTGTCGGCCCTGGACAGTGTCTACGTGAAGACCTCGGCGGGCACCTCGGTGCCGCTGCGGCAGGTCGCCAACGCGAAGATGGTGCTCGAGCCCGGCATCCAGTGGCGCCGAGACCGGCTGCCGTCCATCACCGTGCGCGGTGTGGTGCCCGATGGCGTGCAGTCGCCGGACGTTGCCAACGCCGTGTTCGCCAAGCTGAAGCCGCTGCGCGATGCGCTGCCCGCCGACTACCGGATCGAGCTGCAGGGTGCCATCGAGGAGTCGGTCAAGAGCCAGGCCTCCATCAACGCCAAGATGCCGGTGATGCTGCTGGTCATCCTGCTGCTGCTGATGGTGCAGCTGCAGCACTTCGGCAAGACCATGCTGGTGCTGGCGACCGGCCCGCTTGGCCTGATCGGCGCGGCGGCGGCCCTGCTGGTGTTCCAGGCGCCGTTCGGCTTCGTTGCCATCCTCGGCGTGATCGCGCTGGCCGGCATCATCATGCGCAACAGCGTGATCCTGGTCGACCAGATCGAGCAGGACCTGGCGGCAGGGCACGACGGCCTGACGTCGATCGTCGAGTCGGCCGTGCGCCGCTTCCGACCCATCGTGCTGACGGCGGCAGCGGCGGTGCTGGCGCTGATCCCGCTGGCCGGCGAGGTGTTCTGGGCGCCGATGGCGCTGGCCATGATGGGCGGCGTGATCGCGGCAACCGTGCTGACCTTGACGTTCCTGCCGGCGCTGTACGCGCTGGTGTTCAGGATCGACGCGTCAGGACGGAAGCCGGCCGCGCAGGCGAGCCTGGAGCAAGAGGCGAGCGTCCTGCCGGTGGCCGCCTGATCCAGCGCGTGCGCCAACGTAGTGAACGGCGCCGACAAGGAATGCCGACGCCGTCCAATCTGCCGAATATGAGGCAGCAACCCCACAACGCTTCGACAATAGGGTGTAGGCCTCGCATTGCGCAACGCAAGAACACCGTCCCAGATGCGAATAGATTTCGGGATGATGCGTCTCGGTTACGGCAAGGGCTTCGGCGCCTGGCCACAGCGATCGGGGCATTGGTCCCGACGCAGGTGAGCCCGAGATGACATTTTGCTCAGGATCGAGTGCATATACGCCATATCCACAACCGCGCCGCGACAAATGTGACAGTGCCGCGGAAATGAGCGGTAATGCGGCTCAGGCCGTGCTACGCGCACAAGCCGAATTTATGGAGCCGCATCAATGCCTCAGTGGGAATACCGCAGACTGGACCTGAACGACGCGCCGCGCCGGAGCGACGACATCGAAGTGCTGAACCGGGCCGGCAACGAAGGATGGGAACTGGTCTCGGTCACCAACAACGGCATCGCCTATGTGAAGCGGCCGATCCCGGAGCCTGCCAAGGCGGGGCGGCGCAAGGCCACCGCCTCGACCGCCCAGGAGTGAGCGGGCCGGCCGCGCACGGCGGCCGACCGCGACGACCGCAAGTTCCCAGTTCGACCTCCGATAACTCCAGCTGCCCCCCTAGCCATTGCGAGGGGCGTGGCGGCGGTGCAAACTGCAATCGGCTACTCCCGTGCGACGAGAATCGACGAGGCGGCGAATGAATGCCTGGTTTGTGGCTTGGCAGGCGGCACGCGTTCTGCGGTGGGCGTTCTGGCTGGCGTTGCTGGCTTACAGCGTTTACTTCGTGTCCGACCGGACGCAGCACTTCAACTCGTTCGGCCAATTGAAGCACCACGCGGAAGCGGTGCTGTTCGGTCTCCCGTTGGCGGCCGTGGTTGCAGGCTTCATGGAGCTGCTGTGCCGCGGGCGCGTGAGCGGAGACCTGGCGCCGGCGCAGCGCTGAGATTCGTGCGGCTGACGCGCCCATGGAGTTGCGGTGCGGCCGGACGGCGAACGGAGCTGGCGCATGCGGATCACGGATGTCCGGGCACACCATATCCGCATTCCCTATGACGCCGGGGTGGCGAGTTTCAAGCAGGGTGCCTCGGCCATCGCCGCACTCGACATCGTGCTGGTCGAGGTGTCGACCGATGCCGGGCTGACGGGCTGGGGCGACGCCTGGGGCTACGTGTGTCCGCGCTCGACGGCAACGGCCATCGCCGAGATGATCGCGCCGCAGGCGCGCGGGCAGGATGCCCCCGATGCCGCCGGCATCCCGGCCTTCATGGGGCGCATCCAGCGCAACCTGCACCTGTTCGGCCGCTACGGCATCACGATGTTCGCCATCTCCGGGCTCGACATCGCCTTGTGGGATCTGGCGGCGCGGGCAAAGGGCTGGCCGCTGCATCGCCTGCTCGGCGGGGCCAAGCGGGCGCGCATTCCGGCCTACGCCAGCCTGCTGCGCATCGGTGATCCGGCGCTGATCGCGCAGGAGTGCGAGACGGCGCTGCGGCGCGGCTATCGCGCCATCAAGCTGCATGAGACGACGGTGCCGGCCGTGGTCGCGGCGCGGCAGGCTATCGGCGCCGGCATCCCGCTGATGGTCGACATGAATTGCCCCATGGACGGCACCGCCGCGATCACGTTCGCACAGGCCTGCCGCGAGGCTGCGCCGATGTTCCTGGAGGAGCCGGTGTGGCCGCCGGAGGATTTCGCGACCCTGGCGCGGGTGCGGGCCGAGGGCGGGCTCGACGTTGCGGCCGGCGAGAACGCGTGCACGGTGCATCAGTTCCGGCAGATGCTGACAGCGGGCGCCGTCAGCCACGCGCAGCCGTCGGTCATCAAGGTCGGCGGCATCAGCGAATATCTCAAGGTCGTCGCGCTGGCCGACGCGATGGGCGTGAAGCTGGCGCCGCATTCGCCCTATTTCGGGCCGGGTCTCCTCGCGACGTTGCAAATGCTGTCGCTGCGCGACGACGGCACGTTCGTCGAGATGTTCTACATGCAGCGCGAGGCTTGCCTCTGGCGCGGCAAGGTCGAGATCGATGCGAACGGCGCGGTCGCGGTGCCCGACGGTCCGGGGCTCGGCTATGAGCCGGATAGGGCCGTCATGGAGCGCTACCGCGTGTCGTGACGCGCGCGAGGCATCGAGCGTCGGCGCTTGGGCAGTGTCCCATCAACTCCTGACACAGTCCTCCAGCGAGATCGTGCACCTACTGATTGTTGGCCGAGCGCCGCCGATCTACACTGATCGCATCATCAAGTGCCGGACATCATCCGGCGCAAAAAAGAACATGGGAGGAACGGATGGGTAAAACGCCCGGCAGGAACACACATGACGTGTCGCGCCGCTCAGTGCTGGTTGCGGGCGCCGCAGCCGTCGCCATGCCGCACATCGCACGTGCGCAGGGCGCAGGCACCATCCGCATCGGCGTGCCGACCCGGACCTACTGGCCGACCATCATCTGCGAGACGGCGCTGCGCCAGAAGCTGTTCGAGAAGGAAGGCATCAAGGCGCGAGCTCACCATCTATCGCAGCGGCGCGGAAGGCTTCGAGGCCCTGGCTGCCGGCGCAACCGACCTCGTCCTCAACTCTTCCTCGAGTGTCGCCGCCGGTCTCAAGAAGGGCGTCAACAGCCGGTGCGTGGCCAACGGCGCCAACGGCTATTACGGCTGGTACCTGGTGGTGAAGCCCGACTCGCCGCTCAAGCAGGTCTCCGAGCTGGCCGGCAAGAAGGTCGGCATCACGTCGGCCGGCTCGGGCAGCGACATCTGCGCCCGCTGGACACTCGCCGAGCACAAGCTCGACTTCACGCGCGTGCCGCTCGGCGGCGGCGGGCTGGTGCCGAACCTGCTGACCGGCAATATCGACGCCACCGTCCTCTATTCCCCGCTCACCTACAAGGTGATGGACGAGAAGCTGGCGCGGCCCATCATCGATTTCGGCGCCGCCATCCCCGCGCACTCCAACGCCAGCTGGATCGCCAGCGACAAGATCATCAACGAGCGGCCCGAGCTGTTGCAGAAGGCGTTGAACAGCATCTACGGCGGCGTCGCCTTCCTGTGTGCCGACGCCAACCGCGCCGCCGCCGTCAAGCTGATCGCCGAGATCGACGAGATTCCGGAAGCCATCGCCGCGCGCGAACTGGACGGCAACCTGAAGAATTTGTCGCGGACCGGCGAGTACCAGCTCGACTGGATGGAGCGGGCGCTGGACATGGCGCGGCTGATCGGCATGACCGACCTGGCGCCGGCCAAGGACATGTACATCGAGAAGTTCAGGCCCAAGCCGACGGCGGCGTGACATGACACGGCCCCGCCTGCAGTGCCTGCAGCAACCGGCACGGTTTGCGACGGGGAACGCATGACCCGCACGCAGATCATTGCCATCCGGCTGGTTCTGCTGGCTGTCGTGCTCGGCGCGTGGGAGGGGTTGCCGCGCGCCGGCATCGTCAATCCGCTGCTGCTGCCGCCGCTGTCGGACGTGCTGGTCATGCTGGTCGAGCTGATCCGCCGGCCGATGGTGCAGGAGGCGGTGGCGGTTACCGCGCTCGAGGTGATCGTCGCCTTCATCATCGCCGTGCCGATCGGGGCCGCGGCAGGCATCCTGATCGCCGAGAACGAATATGTGGGCGACATCTTCAAGCCGATGCTGTTCTACGTGTTCAGCATCCCCAAATCGATCTTCCTGCCGATGTTCATCCTGGTGTTCGGCATCGGCTTCCAGCAGAAGGTCGCCTACGCCGCCTTCACGACGGCGTTCGTGGTGCTGATGAGCGCGGCCTCCGCCGTGGAATCGGTGCGCTCCGACCACATCATGGTGGCGCGCTCCTACGGGGCCACCAAGACGCAGATCCTGCTGCGCGTCTACGTGCCGAGCATGCTGCCGATCCTGCTCGAGGCGCTGCGCATCGCCATGATCTTCAATTTCACCGGCGTGATGATCGCGGAGATGTATGCCTCGCGCACCGGCATCGGCCACCTGATCGCCAACTGGGGCGAGAACTTCCAGATGCCGCAGCTGTTCGCCGGCGTGATCGTGCTGTCGGCCGTGGCCATCCTGTTCAACGAATGCGTGCGGGCCCTGGAGGCAAGATGCAGCACCTGGCGGACGTGAGCGAGCTGCGGGCGCAGGCGGCCGAGAGGTCGCCATCGAGGTCGACCGCCTCAGCCACACCTATGCCGGGGTGGACGGCGGCGTGCCGGCGCTGCTGGACATCTCGCTCACCGTGCGCAAGGGCCGCTTCGTGGTGATCGTGGGCCCGAGCGGCTGCGGCAAGACCTCGCTGCTGATGATGATGGCCGGGCTCCGGCAGCAGACCGACGGCACCATCCTCTGCCACGGCCGGCCGATCCCGAAGCCCGACCCCGAGCGCGTCGGCGTCATCTTCCAGGAGGCGAGCCTGTTTCCCTGGCTGACGACGCTCGACAACATCGAGTTCCCGCTCAGCCTGCGCGGCACCTCGCGCGAGGAGCGCCGGCGCCGGTCGCAGGCCATGCTGAGCCTGGTCGGCCTGGAAGGCTTCGGCGAGCGCTATCCGCACGAGCTGTCCGGCGGCATGAAGCAGCGCGTGTCGATCGCCCGCGGGCTGGTGCAGGACCCGCCTGTTTTGCTCATGGACGAGCCGTTCGCGGCGCTCGACGAGCAGACGCGCATGACCATGGGCCACGAGCTGCTGCGCATCTGGTCCACCACCCGCAAGACGGTGCTGTTCATCACGCACAGCCTCACGGAAGCGGTCTATCTCGCCGACGAGGTGCTGGTGATGTCCGCCCGGCCGGGCCGCATCATCGATCACATCGAGGTCGGGCTGCCGCGTCCGCGCACCTACGAGATGATGGCGACCGACGTGTTCGGCCGCCTGCGCGACCGCATCTGGCAGCAGATCCGCAAGACAGCGTGAGGTCCATCATGCGCCGTCCCGACCCCGCCACCGTCCGCTGGATGATCCTGGCCGCCCTGCTCATCCTGTGGGAGGTCGTGCCGCTGACCGGCGCGCTGCCCGAGCTGTTCCTGCCCTCGCTGTCGAAGACGCTGACCGTCCTCTACATCGACCGGCACATATATTTCGCGGCGCTGCTGGTCACGCTCTACGAGGTCGCCCTGTCGATGCTGATCGCCTGCGGGCTCGGCATCCTGATCGGCGCGCTGGTCGGCGGGTTCGCGATGCTGCGCGACCTGCTGCTGCCGATCTTCTCGAGCCTCTATGCCGTGCCGATCGTCATCCTCTATCCCGTCTTCACGGCTTGGTTCGGGATCGGCTCCAGCTCCAAGATCGCGTTCGCCGGCATCTACGGATTCTTCCCGGTCATGCTGTCCACCGCGGCCGGCATCCGCACCATCGATCCGCAGTTCCTGCTCGCCGCCCGCAGCATGGGCGCCACGCTGCCCCAGCAGATCACGCGCGTGATCATCCCGGCGTCGCTGCCCACCGATGTTTGCGGGGTTGCGGCTCGGCGGCGCGCTGACCATCATCGGCGTGGTGGTCGCCGAGATGCTGACCTCCTCGGCCGGCATCGGCTACCTCGTGACGCTCAACCGCACCATCCTCGACAGCCCGCGCGTGTTCGCGGCGATCCTGGCGATCCTGGTGCTGTCGATCGCCTACTACATATTGGCGCGCGCGCTGGAGAGCCGCATGGTGGTGTGGCAGTCCGCCGGCCGCCGGCAGCAGCAGTCATCCTCGCGCGGCGAGCCGGTTGCGGTGCCCACGCCTGCCGCGGCTTGACACAACGCAGTAGCCAAGTTCACGAACACCTGCTCGATTGAGCGCGCACCGTGACGCACGCGCCAACCGTTCCCCTCCCCTTGATGGGGAGGGGCTAGGGGTGGGGTGACCCGCGCGGTCGACCCAAGTAAAAATACCCCCACCCCCGACCGTCTCCGTCGCAAGGTCGGCATGATGGGGAGCCGCACGCGCCTCTCTCAACGTTCCGAGTGCTAGGCCGTCGAGAAGACGTAGTGGGTGGTGAGGTGCACCAGCTCGGCGCAGATGACGATCACGAGCAGGCGGAACACCCACTTGCGTGCGGCCGGTGAGGTGGCGAGGCGAGCGCCCAGCACGGCGCCGGCGATGCTGCCGACCGCCATCACGGCGCCGATGGTCCAGTCGATGTTGCCCTTGTAGGCGAACACGGCCATGGCAACCAGCGTGGTCGGCACCAGCGCCGCGCTCTTGATGGCGTTGGCGTGCACCAGCGGCAGCCCCACGACCAGCGTGAGGGCGAGCAGCATGTAGGTGGCGCCGTCGAGCACGATGAAGCCCAGCCAGATGCCGATGCCGACGAACACGGCGAACTCGCGCGTGCCGTAGCGCACGTCCTGCGCGGTGGCCGAATTCGATCGCCTGCTTGAGCTTGGTGAAGAGCAGCACCAGCGCCACCAGCACGGCGGCGGTGATGACGAGCGCGAGGTCGCGACCCGGCAGGATCTCGGCGAAGCCGGCACCGATCAGTCCGCCGATCGCAACCGGCAGGCTGACCTTCACGGCGAGTGCCCACAGCAAGGCTTTCTTCTGGTGGAAGCTCCAGGTGGCGGACAGCGCGCCGATCAGCACGGGAATGCGGTTGGTGCCGTTGGCCGACACCGGGTCGAGGCCGATCATCATCAGGATGGGCAGGGAGACGGCCGATCCGGAGGACGCCGCCGTATTGAGGAACCCGCAGGCGAAGCCCGCACCAAGTCCCAGAACAATTGCCCAGAGGTCGTAGCCGAGGCCGGCAAAGCCCATCTGCCCTCGCAAATCGACGCGCCCGTCCCCCGAGCCGGCGACCATGCCGGCGAAGGATTGAGGAAGCGTTGGAGGGATGCGCAACTATCGGCATTCGTGCGGCCGCTTCGCGCGCCGCACGTCATGCTTTGGTCCGGAGATATTGTGCCCGCCCGCCGGCGTCGCGTCGCTTGGCGGGCCCGGGGAACAGCCGTTCTACTTCAGAGGCCGGTGCTGCTCGTGGTCGCCGAACTTGTAGCTCAGACGCGCCGAGACCGTGTGGATGTCGCTGTCGAAATCCTTGTAGGCGAACGGCTTGCAGTCGGGCAGCAGTCCGAAACGGTCGTCGAGATCAAGACGCACATAATTGTACTCGAGGCCGAGCACCAAGCCGCGACCCCGGAAAAATTCCACACCCGCGCCGACCATCCAGCCGTGCTCGCGACCACTGGTGACCGAGCCGGTTCCGCCGCCGCCCGCGTAAACCTTGGTGTCGACGCTGGCGCTGGCATAGCCGGCCTTCACGTAGGGCATCCAGCGATCGAAGGCATAGCCGACGCGCAGCGCCAGGGTGAAGAGATCGTCGATATCGACCTGGCGGAAGCGGTTTTGGATGACCTTCAACTCTACGGTGTCGCTGAGGTTCAGTGCCGAGTAGCTGGCCTCGACGCCCGCAACATACGCGGCCCCACTGCCGCTGCACGCCGACGTGCCCACCGCCAAACCAGCCGCTCGCGTTGTGGTCGAGTTTCTCGTCTTCCACGAAGCCGAGAACGAAGGTGTAGCCGAGGTCAGCGCTGGCGTGGCCGCCGTGGATGCCGGCGTAGACGCCGCTCCAGATGGGCGCGGGTGGACCAGAGGCTGCGCTGGGCGTCGCCTGCCCCAGCATCATCATTGCGCCAACGAGCACAACCGACAGGGAACGCGTGCCAAACCAACCCATGCCTACCCCCAAACGCCACTGACCCGCCCTTATGCACAGAATATGCACAGGGCGTCGGGGATTTGGTGGCCGATTGACCACACAGTTCAGTTTGTCGGCGAGTATGGCGGCGCGGCCACCTGCCGGGCTGGCACGGGCGCCCTCGCCGTATCCTCAAGGTAGCGGGTAGCGGCGGCGGATGTCGGCCACCTGGGCTTCCGTCAATGGTCGGACACGCTGGCCCTTCAGCAAGCAGGTAGAGCCTGGCGGTGGCTTCCAGCTCCTCGATGGCGTCGGCCGCGGCCGACGAGGCTGCTGCCCCCCACCACCGGGCCGTGGTTGGCGAGCAGCATGGCATGGTGGCGCCCCGCGTAGCCGCGCACGGCCTCGGCCAGCTGCATGTCTCCCGGCGCGAAGTAAGGCACCAGCGGCAGCCGGCCGATGCGCATGACGTAGTAGGCCGTCAGGGGCGGCAGCAGGTCCTCGGGGTCGAGATCCTCCAGCACCGAGATGGCGACCGAATGCGTGGCATGCAGGTGCACGACGGCTGCATCGCCGGCGCGCTCCTGATACATGGCAAGGTGCAGGAAGGCTTCCTTGGAGGGCGGGTTGCCGGAGATCAGCTTGCCGTTCCAATCGAGCTTGGACAGGCGTGCCGGGTCGAGCTTGCCGAGGTTGGACCCGGTCGGCGTCAGCAGCCAGCCGTCCGCGCAGCGCGCGCTGATGTTGCCGGTGGAGCCGTGCGTCAGGCCGCGGTCGAAGATCGACTTGCCGAGCTCGCAGAGCTGGTCGCGAAGCTGGTGTTCCTGCATGCTCTTACTCCAGTTGCGCCAGCGCCTTCGCGAAGAAATCCGGGCTGCCGAAGTTGCCGGACTTGAGGGCCAGCGCCAGCTGCGGGTCGTCGAGGCTCTCGGTCCAGGGTACGCCCGGATCGATCTGCGGGCCGATGCGCAGGCGACGCACGCCGAGCGCGCTGACCACGGCGCCGGCGGTCTCGCCTCCGGCCACCACCAGCCTGCGCACGCCGGCCTGCACGAGGCCCTGGGCGATGCGGGCGAAGGCCTGCTCGACCAGCTGGCCGGCGCGGTCGGCGCCGAGTTCCTGCTGGGTCTTGCGCACTTCGGTGGCCGCCGCCGTG
The DNA here is from genome assembly GCA_963735125.1 of uncultured Alphaproteobacteria bacterium. Classification (GTDB taxonomy): domain Bacteria; phylum Pseudomonadota; class Alphaproteobacteria; order Rhizobiales; family Hyphomicrobiaceae; genus AWTP1-13. The sequence goes on from CAVTJY010000022.1 coordinate 71,502, forward strand.
GCGTAGATCAGGACCGGCCCGGATGCGTGCTGCCGCGCCCAGGCGAGCGCCTCGTCGGCGTGCGCGGGGCCTTGCGCGAGGCTGAGCGGGTCGAGGCGGAAGGACGGCCGATCCGCCTGCCAGCGCGCGACCTGTGCGTTGGTGGCGGTGGAGCAGCTGCCCGATAGCACAGCGGCGGTCCCTTGCACGCGCGGCAGCGTGGCGGCCGACGCGCTGTGCGCGAGCAGCCCGGCCTTGCGGTAGTGGTCGGCCATGCCGAGGCCGATGCCGGAGCCGGCCGTCACCAGGGGCAGGTCGGCGCAGGCTTCGGCGATGGTGCGCAGGTCGGCGTCGGCCAGCGCGTCGACGACGGCGATGCCGACGCCGTCCTGCTTGAGGCGACGCGATTGCCTCGCGCATGGCAGCCGCGCCTTTGGCAACCGTCGCGTAGCCGATCAGGCCGACCTTGCGCCGGGTCTGGGGGGCCAGCACGCGCACCAGGTTGGCATCGGTCATCGGCGTGAGCGGATGATCCTTCATGCCGGATTCGGAGAGCAGCTGGTCGCCGACGAACAGGTAGCCGTGGCAGATGGTGCGGCCGGTCTCGGGAAAGGCCGGGCAGGCGATGGTGAAATCGGCCTGCAGGGCGTCCATCAGGGCGTCGGTGACCGGGCCGATGTTGCCGCGGGGCGTGGAATCGAAGGTCGAGCAATACTTGAAATAGAACTGCCGGCAGCCGGCGGACTTCAGCCAGGCGAGCGCCGCCAGCGACTGCTCGACCGCCTGCTGCACTGGAATGGTGCGCGACTTGAGCGCGACCACGACGGCGTCGACATCCTCGGCCAGCGGCGCCGAGGGGACGCCGATGGTCTGGATGGTGCGCATGCCGCCGCGCACCAGCATGTTGGCAAGGTCGGTGGCGCCGGTGAAGTCGTCGGCGATGCAGCCGAGCAGCATGGCAGGTCCCCTCATCGAGCGGTTTCAGGCAGTGGCAGCAGCGAACAAGCTTATCCGCAGCGCCGGCAAATTGAAATCCGCGCCGGATGGCTCGCATCAGGGTGTTCTTGCTGATCGTGGGCGGCGTCGGCGCCATCGCCGAGTGGCAGGGCGAGGTGACGCAAGCCCCTGGCGCTGGAAAACGAGAACGGCTCCCCACTGCCCACCACCCTGAGGAGGTGTAACGGGCAGCAGGGAGCCGGTAGGGCAGCCCCATAATGTAGACTATTATATTCAAGAATTGTCAAGTTCGGGCGCGCGCGTCCCATGCCTGAGCTGACGGTCGCTGCTGTCGCCGCACGACGCAGCCGCTGCCTAAGTAGCGACCCGCCTAAATCCGCCACCGCTTGGGGAGCTGCTGTTGCAGGCCGGAGAGACGGTCCATCAGCGCATCCACGTGACTGGTCCGGCTCGCCCGCTGCATCTTCCACAAAGCGCCGATGGCGAAGGCCAGTCCGCCTACGACCACCAGTGTGGCGATCGGATTCTCTTTCACCGTGTCGCGGGCAACGGCGGCGGCTTGCGACGCCTGGTCAAGCGCCTGCTGCCCCAGCTCGGTCGCCTGATCGAGGGCGTGCTGGCCCATCTCGGTCGCCTGGTCCATTGTCGACTTCTGCGGTGCGTTCGGTTCGTAGCGGTATTGGTCCATGGCTCTGCTCCAGCTCAAGTTGTTGAAGCAGAACGCCGGCCGCGCGCGTGTGTTCCGCACGCCGGCGAAGTGACGCCCCTACGCCGCGCGCGCTATCGACGCGACCGGGCTCGACGTGGCTCGTCGGAACTATTCGCGGTTCTCAGCTCCACCACCTCGGCGGCAGGCTTGGGCGTCGGCTGATCGGGCCGCTTGGGCTGAGGCGGGTGCGGGAGCATCGACCAGATGTACCCGCGCCATGCATCGATATAGGAGCAGAAGTGGCAGGGCTTTTCGTACTGCACGGTGCGCAAGTCCTTCAGCAAAGGTTCAGGTGGCGGACGAATTGCACCGGCGTTTGCGTACGTCCTTCGGCTCGCGGATATGTGTATGCGCCAATCGGCCGACAAGCAGGCTTGCGGCAGCCTTGCCAATTTGTAATCGGAGGATTGGAACGGGCGCGTCTTGAGCTGAGGTATTAAGTCTCGACGGGACTAGAACAAACTGCCCTGCGCGCTTGACGGCGTTGGTGGACGAGCTGGGCGGCTGGTCGCCTGCGGTTGCATCGTCCAGTTGCCGCCGTCCTCGTAGGTCCGCAGCAGCGCCCTCGACCTCGGCCAGCTGCGCGTTGGTCGCATCAACCACGTCGGCCAGGCTTCGCGCGGCAGGATCGCCGGCATGCGATCCGTGATGCGGGCATCGGACAACATCAATTCTGTCATCTGATTGCAAAATGCGTCTGCTTAAGCATGCTCCACCCTCGATGACGCCAGCGCGCGTCCTTGCAGAACCCACCTCGTCACCGCGACCAACAACCGGCGGCCAATCCCACCATGAAGCTCATCCACATCACAGACACCCATTTGGTCGCGCCGGGCATGCAGCTCTACGGGCTCGACCCACGGGCGCGGCTCGATGCGGCCATCGCCGACATCAACCGGCATCATGCCGACGCGGAGTTCGCGGTCGTCACGGGCGATCTGACCCATTGGGGCGAGGTGGAAGCCTACCTGAACTTTCGCGAATGCATGCAGGCCTTGCGCGTACCTTACGTTGCCCTGGTCGGCAACCACGACCGGCGCGCAGCCTGCCTGGACGTGCTTGCCGCCGCTCCGCGCGCGAACGGCTTCGTGCAGGGCTGGCGCGACGTGTCGGGCGGCCGGCTGCTGTTTCTCGACACGCTCGACGAGGCGAGCCACGCCGGCCAGCTGTGCGAGCGCCGGCTCGCCTGGTGCGCCCGCGCGCTTGCAGGAACACCGTCCGACCGGCCGGTCTATCTCTTCATGCACCACCCGCCGTTCGAGGTCGGCGTGCACGAGATGGACTGCATCGCACTGGCCGAGCGGGCCGCGTTCGCCGACATCGTCAAGGCGCACAAGGCCCGCATCCGCCACCTGTTCTTCGGTCACGTGCACCGCCCGATATCGGGCAACTGGATGGGCATCCCCTTCTCGACGCTGCGCGGCACTAATCACCAGGTCTGGTTCGACCTGGCGCCGGAGGCGCCGCACCTGGCGAGCCACGAGCCGCCGGCCTACGCCGTCGTGCTCATCGGCGAGCAGAGCGTGGTGGTCCACACCCACGACTACCTCGACACCAGCCCGCGCTTCCCCTTCACCAGCCCCGACACCGACGACCGCGCCTACATGCTGGGTCCGATCCGCCCGTGAGAGGACTGCACGCAAAGTAGGCGTCATCGACGCGTTACCTCGACATGGCATCGCCAGCGCCATCGAGAGGGCGTTGGGGACAGGCGTGACCGATATCGCCGCCAGTGGGGAAGTCATCGTCGCACGCCGGCCGGCCGTGGCCGCGCGTGCGGGCAGGCGGCCGCGCCACGGCGGCGGCGTCGTGGCCTACGCCCTGCTGTTGCCGTCGCTGCTGGCGCTCGCCCTGTTCACCTACGGGCCGCTGCTGCAGGTGGCCTGGGACAGCCTGCGCGTCAAGCGATCGCTGGGAGCGGCGCCCACCTTCGGCGGGATGCAGAACTTCGAGGCGGTGTTGGCCGATCAGGCCTTCCGCAAGGCCATCGTCAATAACCTGATCTATGCGGTCGGAACGGTCGGCCCGAGCCTCGTCATCGCGCTCGGCCTGGCGCTCGCGCTGGCGCGCTCCACCCGCGTCAACAGCGCCCTGCGCGCGGCCTTTCTTCCTGCCGGTCCTGATCCCGCTGATCGCGGCGGCGTCCCTGTTCCTCTTCATCTTCCTGCCCAACGTCGGGTTGCTCGACTACTACCTCGGCCACTACCTGGCGAGCCCGCCGAACTGGCTCGGCGATCCGGACATCGCGCTCTATTCCATCATGGTGCTCACCATCTGGAAGAACGCCGGCTACTACATGCTGTTCTTCCTGGCCGGCCTGCAGGCGGTGCCGGACGAAGCCTACGAGGCGGCCTACCTGGAAGGCGCCACGCCCTGGCAGCGGCTTGTGCTACATCACGCTGCCCTACCTCAAGCCCACCCTCTCCTTCGTCGGCGTCATCGCCCTGCTCAATGTCGTCACCCAGGTCGACCACGTATTCGTGCTGACCAAGGGGGGCCCGTCGGACTCGACCAACCTGCTGCTGTTCTACATCTACCAGCAGGCGGTCGAGAGCTACGACATCGGCAAGGCCTCGGCGGCGACGCTGATCTCGCTCGCCGTGCTGATCGCCATCACGGCGGGCTCGCTCGGCACGCTCGAGCGCTCGTTCGGGGGGCGGCGATGAGTGATCGCATCCTCGGCGGTTACGCTGGCGACGCGCCGCGAGATCACGCCCAAGCTCGGTTACCTGGTGGTCGTCGCCGGCGCTGCCCTGTGGCTGGTGCCGTTGCTGTGGATGCTGGTTGCCTCGGTGCGGCCGCAGGCGTTCGGCGGCCTGGCATGGCCTCGCTCCTGCCCGACGCCATCCCGACGCTCGGCGAACTTCGTCGAGGCCTGGGAGTCGGCCGATTTCCCTCGCTACTATCTCAATACGCTCCATCATCAGCATTCGGCATCCTGGCCGTCCAGCTCGTGACCATCACGCTCGCTGGCTATGCCTTCGCGCGGCATGGAGTTTCCCGGCAAGCAGGCGTCTCTTCTACCTGTTCCTGCTGCAGCTGATGCTGGTGCCGGTGGTGCTGATCGTGCCGAACCTGACGATGGTGGCGCGGCTCGGCCTCTACGACACGCTGGCCGGCGTGATGGCGCCCTACTTCGCCTCCGCCTTCGGCACCTTCCTGATGCGCCAGGCGTTCGAGGCGATCCCGCGCGAGCTGGAGGACGCCGCGCTCGATCGACGGCGCCGCGGTACTGCAGCGCATCCGCCACGTCTACGTGCCGCTGTCGCTGCCCGCGTTCCTCGCCTTCGCCATCGTCTCGGTGACGGCGCATTGGAACGAGTTCCTGTGGCCGCTGATGGTCATCAACTCGCCGGACAAGCGGCCTCTCACCGTCGGACTTGCCGCGTTCACGCGCGGCCAGGAAGGAGCGCAGGCCTGGGGCGTCATCGCCGCCGGCACGCTCCTGGTCGTAGCCCCGCTGCTGATCGGCTTCCTGCTGTTCCAGCGGCGCTTCGTCAACAGCTTCGTCACGTCAGGCATCAAATAGGAGGGTTCATCGATGCGTGCTTCACGTCGAGATTTTCTGGGTATCGTTGCTGCGGCGGGTCTTGCCGCCGCCGCGGCTGTACCGGCTTTGGCCCAGGCGCCGGCCGAGATCGAGCTGTTCTTCCCGGTCCCCGTCGATGGCCAGCTGGCTCGCGACATGACGACCCTGATCAAGGAGTTCAGCGACAGCCATCCCGGCATCAAGGCGACCGCGGTGTTCACCGGCTCCTACGACGAGACGCTGATCAAGACGCGGGCCGCCATGAAGGCCGGCAAGCCGCCGGCCGCCGTCATCATGTCGGCCAACTTCATCCTCGACCTCAAGATCGAGAACGAGCTCACCAATCTCGATGCGCTGATCAAGGCCGACGGCTCCAACAACGACAAGTTCATCGGTCAGTTCTTCCCGGCCCTGCATGCCAACGCCGTGATCGACCGCTCTGTCTACGCCGTGCCGTTCCACAATTCGACGCCGCTGCTCTACGTCAACGCGGACCACTTCAAGGAGGCCGGCCTCGATCCCGACAAGCTGCCGCAGACCTGGGACGAGCTGGCGGCCGCGGCCATGAAGCTCACCAAGCGCGAAGGCGACAAGGTCACCCGCTGGGGCATCATGATCCCCTCCAACTACGACTACCTCGGCTGGATGATGTCGGCGCTGACCATGTCGAACGGTGGCCGCTACTACAATGAGGAGTTCGGCGGCGAGGTCTACTACGACACGCCCTCGATGCTGGGCGCGCTGACCTTCTGGAACGATCTGGTCGCCAAGCACAAGGTGCATCCGGCCGGCGAGCAGAAGGGGCCTGCCGTGTCGACGGCGTTCCTGTCCGGCAACGCCTCGATGATGCTCCTCTCGACCGGATCGCTGACACACGTGCGCAGCAACGCCAAGTTCCCCTACAAGGTGGCGTTCGTTCCCAAGAACGTGCGCTATGCCGTGCCGATCGGCGGTGCCTCGCTGATCATTCCGGCAGGTGTCGAGGGCGAGCGGCAGAAGGCGGCCTGGACACTCATCAAGTGGATGACGGCGCCTGAGAAGAACGGCTGGTGGAGCAGGGCGACGGGCTACTTCGCGCCCAACATGCAGGCCTACGACACTCCGAGATGAAGGAGTTCCTGGCCAAGAATCCCGACGCCAAGGTCGGCGTCGACCAGCTCACCTTCGCCAAGCCGTGGTTCGCCACCTACAAGACGGTGCCGGTTCGCAAGGCGCTGGAGGACGAGGTGCAGGCGGTGCTCGCCGGCAAGAAGCAGCCGAAGGAGGCCCTGGTCGCCGCCCAGAAGGCGGCCGACGAGATCCTGAAGCCCTACGTGGAGCAGACCTCGCTCAAGCTGCCGCGCTCCTGATCAGAAGCTAAGCGGCGTTGCCTGCTACGGCGCGGCTGTTTCGCTCGGGCTTTCGCACGCGGCCGCTCGGCACGTCGAAGCGGATCGCATCGACTGACCAACGTCCCGCGCCTGCGACCACCAGGACCAGAAGTCCGCCGGCGATGGCGAGGTTTTTCTCGAAGTGGAGGAACTGGCTTCTGTCGGCAAGATTGCCGTGGAAGAGGATGGCCGCCAGGATACAAAATACGGCCAAGGCCGCGGCGGCTAGTCGAGTCTGCCAACCGGCGGCGATCATCAGGCCGCCGCCGAGTTCCAGCGCGATGACTGCCGGCAGCAATACGCCGGGGACGCCGAAGCGGTTCATGTAGGCGGCTGCCGCGTCGTAGCCCCTGAGCTTGCTCCAGCCTTCGAGCACGAAGATCGCGGCCAGCAACAGACGGCCGATCGCCAGACCCGCTGCTCCGAGAGGTAGCGATGACGTGATGTTCATATCGGGAGACCGCCTCTATTGGTCTGTGTGCGATGGCTTTGGCGCATGGATCTTGTTGCGACTTGTTAGGTCGCCGCCAAAAGCCACAACGTCCCCTGCCTGCATTCCATTGGTCTCATTGGGTACACATACGACCCGCAGACCTTTCGAATCACACATTTCGAGATAGGACAGCGCCCCGAACGGGCAAATGAGTGCCAACGCTGACTTGGGGCGTCTGGTCGCGGCTTGAACGCGCTCCGCCTTCGGTTTGAACCAAATCGCCTTCTGCCGCGACGAACACTGCAAGCGCGCCCGCGAATTTGCGATGCGCGCATGGGCAGGAGGTTGCCATGCAGAAGCACAGCTTTGGCCAATACGAGCCGAACCCCTTGGAAGAGGAACGGGAATCACAGGTCGGTGCCCGGTGGCGGGAGCGAACATCGGGCCGGCGCGAGGCCATGCTGGCGACAGCGCCAGCGCGTATCAACGAGTGTGCTCTTCTGGCCGCGGTAGTCCTGCTCGCGCTTTGCCTCATGATGCTGCAGGCAACCGGCGCCAGGGCGCAAGGGCAAGGCATTTTCTCGCCCGGCGACGCCGTCGTCACGGGCTTTGCCGGCATCAAGGCACCTGACGCGCCGATCGCGCCGGGCGCCGACCCGCTCGACATGTTCCACATCGATCTCGACGGCCCCTCGGCGCAGATCCTCCAGCTGGGCGCGACCGGCGCACCGGCGCAAGGCCAGATCATTTCCGCGCAGACGCCCTTCAAGCTGCGCGCGCGTGATGCAGGACAGGTGTTCGCCGTCGCCCTCGACGATGCCCTGCCGCCGAACATCTACGTCGGCCAGACCTCGGCGTTCGGCCTCAACATCGTCGGCCCCGATGCCAACGGTGATGGCCGTCCGGATCGCTTGAAGAAGGGACAGCCCGACGCGCAGTGGATGGCCGGCCAGTTCGGCACCGACAAGGGCGGCGGGCCCGGCAGCATCTATCGGATCGACGGTCAGACTGGCGCAGTCTCCCTGTTCGCGACCATCCCCGGCAACAGCGGCGCCGGCCTCGGCGCAATCGTTTTCGACAGAGCCAGCCGGCAATTCTTCGTGTCGGACCTCGACAGCGGATTGATCCACCGTCTGGACGCCAGCGGTGCGGCGATCGACAGTTTCGACCATGGCACGGCCGGGCGCGCCGGCGCGGGGCTGGATGCGATTGCCGATGACGGGCGGCGGATGGACATCAAGGACCCCGCCTTCGACGTGGAGGAACCCGAAACCTGGGGCTTCACGCAGGCCGAGCGGCGTGTGCGGGCATGGCCATGCTGCTCGGGCGGCTCTACTACGCCGTTGCGGACGAGATTTGGTCGATCGGCATCGGCGACCGATGGCCGTTTCGCCGGCGACGCGCGCCTGGAAGTGCAGGTCGCGATGCACTGCTCGACAACGCCATCACCAAGATCGCGTTCGACGGCGAGGGCCGGATGTACCTGGCGCAGCGCGGGAGCGCAGCGCGGCAGCTATGACTATTCGGTGTTTGCCGAGCCGCTGCAGTCGTCGGTGCTGCGCTACCAGCGCGCTAGCCGGCAGACGCGACTTCGCCGGCCAACTGGGTGCCGATCGCCGAGCAGTATGCCATCGGCCTGCCTCCCGACTTCCGCAACGGCTCGGGCGGCGTCGCGCTGGGCTATGGCTACGACGAAACCGGCTGCATCCGCCGCGGCGCGTGCAACCGGACGCTCTGGTCGACCGGAGACAACCTGCGCAACAGCCCGGCCTACGCGGCAAGCTCGGCGACGAGGGCCCGCTCGACGTGCACGGCCTGCAGGGCAACGACGTTTCCCTGGTGCGGCCGCAGAACGAGCCGCCCTTCAGAGCTATTTCGTCGACTACGACGGCCAGTTCGGCGACGCCGAGAAGGCCGGCCACGTCGGTGATGTCGAAATCTGGCAGCCTTGCCACAGCTCATATCGGCTTCGGTCAGCTGACGCCCGGCTATTGGCCGGTTCGGCGATTGGCCGGACTATTGGCTCGCCTCCGTCCGGTGACAAACCGACCAACCTCAGGCTGGAGAAGAAGGCCATCGCCTGCTGGCAGATCGGCGGCGGCAAGCACCGCTGCGGCTTCAGCATCAAGGTCACCAACACGGGCCCGGGCGTCTACCACGACCATATCCAGGTGCGGGACACGATTCCCGCCGGCACGACGGCGATCTTCTCGAGCCCGAAGTTCGACGCCTGCCCGGGCGGGCCGCCCAACCACACCTGCACGACGCTTGCGCCCGTGCATCTGCTGCCGTGGGAGAAGGTGACGATTCCGGTGCGCGTGGACGTTCCCGACAATCTCGCCAAGCAGCTCGACTGCAAGGTCAGGAACCGGGCGCTGATCCTGCATGCCTCCTCGCCCAGCGAGCAGAATACCGACCCGAGCGACGACGATGACGCGGCCACGGCCCATCTGCCGGCCCACCTCTGCAAGGACCCGCCGAAGGACAAGACCAACCTGAGGATCACGAAGACAGCCGCTGTCGTGCTTCAAGATCGTCGGCAACAAGATCCGCTGCGGCTACCACGTCCGCGTCTGGAACATGGGCCCCGGCGACTACAACGACACAATCACCGTCAGCGAGACGATGCCCGCCGGCGCGACGCCGATCTTCTCGGGCCCCGCGCCGCTCGGCTGGAACTGCGTGGGCGGCAATCCCTACGCCTGCACCAGCAATCCGGTCTCCCTCAGCCCTGGCCAGAATGCCCTGCTGGTCGTGCGCCTCGACATCACGCAGGCGCAGGCCAAGGCGATGGACTGCAAGGTGCGCAACACGGCGAGCATCACGCACGCACCGGGCGGCAGCGACCACAACACCAACCCGGGCGACGACAACGCCGTCGCGATCGCCAACATGCCGGCCGACCTCTGCGATCCGCCGGCCGAAAAGACCAACCTGAAGATCACGAAGCTTCCGCTTGGCGTGCTTCAAGATCGCCGGCAACAAGATCCGTTGCGGGTATCACGTCAGGGTCCGCAACACCGGCCCCGGCGTGTACAACGACAACATCAAGTTCACCGACCAGGTGCCGCCTGGCACGACGGCCACCTTCTCGAGCGCCAAGTTCGACGCCTGCCCCGGTGGGCCGCCGACCTACACCTGCACGACGACTGCGCCGGTGTCGCTCAACTCCGGCCAGAGCGTGCTGGTGGTTGCGCGGGTCGACATGCCGGTCAACGTCGCCAAGCAGATGGACTGCAAGGTCCGCAACCGCGTGCACATCACCTACGCGCCGGTCGGCAACAAGAACACCGATGCGGGCGACGAGCATGCCTCGGTGCTGGCGACCGTTCCGGCCGAGATCTGCGACCAGCCGCAACCGGCCAACTTGAAGGTCACCAAGGTTGCCAATCCGCAGTTGTGCACGAAGGTGGCCCAGGGCTGGCGGTGCGGCTACGACATCACCGTCGAGAACACCGGCCCCGGCGTCTACAAGGATTGGATCAAGCTGAAGGAGACCCTGCCGGCCGAGCCTGTCACCGCCAGCTGGAATCTCGGCTGGAATTGCCAGGGCACCGGCGGTGCGGGCGCGATTTGCAAGTCGCTGGTCAATCTCACCCTGCAGCCGACGCAGCAGGTCGTCACTGAAGCTGAACGTGACCTTCTCGGACGCCGATGTGATCCAGAGGAGCTGCCGGTTGCCCAACATCGTGGAAATCACCCACGTGGCGGGCGGCGCCGAAAACACCAACCCTGCCGACGACAAGGCCGGCGCGGTGGCGTTCGTGCCGGAGGAGTTCTGCAATGGCGTGACCAACCTGGCGCTGCAGAAGACGACCTACGGCGGCGGCATCCCGCCCGACTGCCCGCTGGTCGGCAATGCCACGTGGTGCAGGAGGTTCCGGATCGCGGTGTACAACACCGGCCCCGGCACCTTCAACGGTCCGATCAAGGTCGTCGATCTGCTTCCGCCCGGCGGCGTCACTCTCAGCCTGGACGGCGTAGTCGGCCCGTGGTCGTGCAACAACGCCACCAAGACCTGCCAAACCAACGGCAACGTCGTCTTGAAGCCCAACGACAACAACGACATCGTGTTCTTCAACGCAAACGTGTCAGGCGACGACAATGTTGCGCGGACGCTGAACTGCAAGCTCAACAACTGGGCGCGCATCGTCGGCCCGGTGGGAGCGCCGCAGAACATCCAGGCCGCTGATGACCAGGACCACGCGGCCTATGATCTGCCGGCCCGGATGTGCCACCGCGTCGAGCCGGCCTCGCAGGTCTGCCCGCCCGGCTTCCGGTGGACCGGCGACCGCTGCTCGCGCGGGCCGGGATTGGTGACGCTGCCCGGTTGCCCGGATGGTCAGTGGCTCAACAAGGGCCATTGCTGCCCCGTCGGCGAGGTCTGGACCGGCCGGCGCTGTGCCGAGCCGCCGCGCAAGGAGTGCCCGGAGGGTACGACCGGCAAGTGGCCCAACTGCCGCGAGGTGAAGAGCCTAAGAAGTGCCCGGAAGGCACGACCGGCAAGTGGCCCAACTGCCGAAAGGTGGAGGAGCCCAAGAAGTGCCCCGAAGGCACGATCGGCAAGTGGCCCAGCTGCCGCAAGGTGGAGGAGCCCAAGCAATGCCCCGACGGTACGACTGGCAAGTGGCCCAACTGCCGCAAGGTCGAGGAGCCGAAGAAATGCCCCGAAGGCACCACAGGCAAGTGGCCGAACTGCAAGCGGCCGGAGCCACCCAAGTGCCCGAAGGGCATGATCGGGACCCCGCCCAACTGCAAGCGGCTCGTTCCCGAGAAGTGCCCGACGGGAATGGTCGGTAAGCCGCCGAACTGCCGCAAGCTCGAGGTGAAGCCGCTGCCGAAGCTCACACGCGCCTCGAATCAGAAGAGCCGCTCGAAGCAAGTCCAACGTTGAGCAGGCAGGTGAGCAAGCGAGGGAGGCGAGCCTCCCTCGCTACTCCACGGACCTGGCTATCCAACGCGGCCTTAGCGGACGCTCCCGTTTTTTCGCGAACTTACTGTCCTCAGTCGGGAGTGGTGTGAGTGCTTTCGGTTGACGCGAGGCCGGGCTGGGTTGGCTGCTCGAGCATCGCCTGCTGGCCTGCGTGAATATGCGCGCGCATCACCGCGGTGGCCCAGTCGGCATTGCGCTGCGAGATTGCCTGGGCGAGATCGAAGTGCTGGCGAACGCTGCGCGCCATGGCCTGCTCGTCGAAGCGCGCGAAGGTTCGCACCACCAGAGGGATTTCGATGATGGTCGCGATCATGCCGGCGAGCCGGCGATTGCCCGACGCTTCAGCAATCAGCCGGTGGAAGCAGTCGTTGGCCTCCGTGATGCGCACGGCGTCCGCTGCATTCGATCCGAACGCAGCCTGTTCCATTTCGCGCGCCAGCAGTTCAAGTCGCACGATCTGCTCGGGCGTTGCATTCCCCGCTGCTTGCCCCGCCGCATAGCCTTCCAGTTCAACGCGCAGCGCGAAGATCTCCTTCATGTCCTGCTGCGACCAGCCGGGCACGCGCGCGCCCAGATGCGGCTCGAACTCCACCATCTGTTCGCTGGCCAGTCGCCGCAGCGCCTCGCGCACCGGCGTGCGGCTCAGGCCGAGCTCGTCGGCAAGCTCGGTCTCGCGCAGATGCGAGCCGGCCGGCCAGCGGCCATCAATCAAACCTTGTCGGATAGAGGAATAGGCGACATCGGCAGCGCGTAGACGCTCAGGCTTGTGCATGGGGTCTCAAAACAACTTGATTGGTGTAGACACGCCCACCAATTGTATACATTGTGACGCGCGGGACCAGTCCTACTGCCCAAGATGGCGAATACAATGTTCATCGCTAGGGAGGATTCCGTGTCCATTGTATACAATGTGGCCGCAATTGTCGCGCTTGCGCTGTCCCTGCTGGCTGGCATGCGCCCCGCTGCAGCCGAGCAGATCTCCGTCACCCATTGGGGCGTGCTGATGTATGGCGCGCCTTATGCGGTCGCGATCGAGAAGGGCTTTTACAAGGATGCAGGCCTCGACATTGACGGCGTGCTGACCTCCAAGGGCGGCGGCACGACGATGCGCAACGTCATGGCTTCCGACCTGCCTTACGGTGAGGTCGCGCTGGCCGCGGCCATCGCAGCAATGAAGCAGGGCATCGACCTCAAGATCATTCACACCGGCGTGCGCACGGCCGGCGAAATCCTCTGGGTGACGACGCCGGATTCCGGAATCAATTCGGTGCAGGACCTGGCTGGCAAGAAGGTGGCGTTCACGTCGCCGAAATCGGTGACCGACATGCTGCTGACCATGGTCATGGACAAGCACAAGATCAAAGCTGAAACCGTGGCCGCGGGCGGTATCGGCTCGGGTCTCACCATGGTCGAGCAGAAAGTGGTGGTCGCCGCACCGGTGATGGACCCGATCTGGTCGAGGATGTCGACAAAGTTCAGGCCAGTCTTTCATGTGAAAGACGAATTGCCGCCGATGGTGCAGACGGTGGGCGTGACGACTTCCGAGTACGCCAAAGCCAACAAGGACAAGCTGCGCAAGCTGGTGCAGGCGCGCAAGAAGGCGGTGGAGTTCGTCTATGCCAATCCGGAGGAGACCGCCAAGATCGTCGCAAAACAGTACAACGCCGATGAGAAGACCATCCTGGCGGCGGTGATCAATCTCAGCGCGCTGAAATACTGGGGGGCCGGCGAGTTCGAATATGCCGCGATGGACAACATGACACGTGGCCTGCAGATCATCGGCGAAGTCGATGGCAAGATCGACTGGAGCACTGTGGTCGACGAGAGCTTCGTGAAGTGAGCGTGCCCGTGCCTGCCGTGTTGCCAATCGCCGGGGTTGCGACGCCGGATGCTGCTGGCGTCCACGCGCAGATGCGTGGCGTCACCCGCACCTATGCGGGCGTCGACGGTCAACCCGGTGTGCATGCGCTGGCGGCGACCGACCTCACCCTGCGACGCGGTGAATTCTACGCGGTGATCGGGCCTTCGGGCTGCGGCAAGTCCACTTTGCTCGACGTGCTGGCGGGGCTGTCGCGGCCGACGTCCGGCACCATCACGTTCGAGGGCAAGCGGGTGGACGGCAAGGTGCCTGATGGCATCGGTGTGGTGTTTCAGGAGGATGCCAGCTTTTCCTGGCTGACGGTCGCCGACAACATCGCCTTCGGGCTGCGCAGGGCAGGCACCGATCCTGCGGAGGTGACGCGGCGGCTCGACTTTGCCTTGCAACTGATGGGGCTGGTGGACTTCGCGAAGTCCTATCCGTCGCAACTCTCCGGTGGCATGCGCCAGCGAGTCTGTATTGCGCGCACTCTTGTGATGCAGCCGCGCATGATCCTGCTCGATGAACCGTTCGGCGCGCTCGATGCGCAGACGCGCCTGATCATGGGCGACGAATTGCTGAAACTCTGGCGCGAGACCGGCGCGACCGTCCTGCTCATTACCCATGCGCTCGACGAGGCGGCAATGCTATCGGACCGCATAGGCATCATGTCGGCGCGGCCGGGCCGCATCCTGGAGGAGGTGGTGACCAACTGGCCGCGCGAGCGCGACTCGCGCGTGGCCGCCGATCCGGGCTTCGGGCGCATCACTGCGGATCTGTGGAAAGTGCTGCGCGAAGAATCGCTGAAGGCCATCGGACAGGGTGCTGCGCGGTGAGCCGGGTCGGTCTGTATCGCCTGCTGGTGGTTGGCGGCTTCGTGCTGGCGCTGGAGGTCTTGTGCCGGACAGGTGTGATCAGTCCGCGCATCCTGATCGCTCCGTCGGAGATGGCGTCGCAGCTGCTGCAATTGCTGGCGTCGGGCAAGTTCAATGCCGATATCGCGCAGACACTCGGCAATGTTGCGATGGCCTTCGTACTGTCGGTGGCGGGCGGCTTTGCCGTCGGCGCTGCGATTCACGCCTTCCCGCGACTGCGGCGTGCGGTCGATCCGTTCCTGGCGAGTTACTATGCGCTGCCGTTTTTCGCCTTCTATCCTTTGTTCATCGTGCTGTTCGGTTTGGGGCGCGGTGCCGTCGTCGCCATCGGCTTCCTGTTCGGCGTAGTGGCGATGATCGTTGCCACGCTCACTGGTTTCGACCGCATTCCGCGCGTGTTGGCAAAGACCGCGCAGATCTACCGCATGGGATCCGTGGCAACCGCTGTGCGGATCAAGCTGCCGAGCGCGGTCCCGTATTTGTTCACTGGTATCAAGCTCGCCATCGCCTATTCCTTCATCGGCGTTATCGCGGCGGAATTCATCATGGCCCCGTCGGGGCTCGGTTATTCGATTGCTTATGCGTTCAACAGTTTCGACAACCGCACGATGTATGCACTGATGCTGTTCGTCATTGTGCTGGTCACGCTCGTCAATGCGCTGTTCCACGTATATGAACAGCGGTTGCTCAGACGGCTGGGGCGCTGACATGCGGCGCGCATTGGACGTCTTGCTGGTGATGATTGCGGGTGTGGCCTGCTGGCAGCTAATGCATCTCGCAGCGCCGTTTGCGTTGACGTCACCGGTCGAGACCACTGCCAAAGCCTGGAGCCTGCTCAACAGCGCCGCGTTCTGGCCGCATGCAACCGAGACCGGCAAGGCGTTTGCAATCGCGCTGCTGCTGGCGATCGGCGGCGGTCTTGCGATCGGTTTGGCGCTCGGTCTCAACCGCACCGCCACTCAGGTGGCGGGGCCGATCCTGGTTTCGATCTACAGCCTGCCGAAAGTCACACTTTACCCGGTCATACTGCTGGTGTTCGGGTTGGGACTGCCGGCCAAGGTCGCGTTTGGCACGATTCACGGTATCATCCCGATTGCGATCTTCGCGATGGGGGCGGTTCGCAATCTCGCCCCTGTGCATATGAAGACCGCCCGCGTTTTGCATCTGTCGCGCATTCAGACGCTACTAACGGTGGTGATGCCGGGGGCGCTGCCGGAAATCGTCTCGGGCCTGCGGATCGGATTCTCGCTGACATTGCTAGGCGTATTGATCGGCGAGATGTTTGCCTCGCAGCGCGGATTGGGCTTCCTGATCATGAATGCCATCGGCCTGCATGACGTTGCGACCATCATGGCGACGATCATGCTGCTTGCCATTGTCGCAGTCTCAGCCAGCGGTGCGTTGCTCTGGCTCGATCATCGTTTGCATCACCGCTCCGCCTGACGCGGTCAAGGGAAAGACCAGCAGAACAATGGAAAGCGCACGCCCAGCAGGAGCAAGCACTTGCAAAGCGCTTGAAGGAGCCGGGACTGATCTCGGCGCCGGGCGTGTTCGACATGATATCGGCGCGGATCGCCGACGGCATGGGTTTCGATGCGCTCTACATGACTGGCTATGGCGTGGTCGCCTCGCATCTCGGCCTGCCGGATGCCGGTCTTGCGAGTTACACCGAGATGGTCGGCCGCGTGCGGCAGATCGCACAGAGCACGACAACGCCGCTGATTGCCGACGGCGATACCGGCTATGGCGGGCTGCTCAATGTCGATTTTACCGTGCGAGGCTATGAAGCCGCCGGAGCTGTGGCGATCCAGATCGAGGATCAGGAATATCCAAAAAAATGCGGCCACACGCCCGGACGCCGTGTGGTGCCGATCGAAGATGCCGCGCGCCGGATCAAGGTGGCGTCAGAGGCGCGGTCGTCGAAGGACTTTCTCATCATCGCGCGCACCGATGCGCGCACGACGCTGGGCCTCGACGAAGCGTTGCGCCGTGGGGAAGCGTTCTTGAAAGCAGGTGCCGACGCCCTGTTCATCGAATCCCCCGAGAGCGAAGAAGAGATGGAGAAGATCGGCCGTACGTTCGACGTGCCGCTGGTGGCCAACATGGTGGAGGGCGGACGCACGCCGATCCTCAGTCGGCCCGAGCTTGAAAAACTGGGCTTCAAGCTCGCCATCTTCCCGGCCTCGGGATTTCTGGCGATGGGGGCCGCGCTGCAATCCGTATATGGTGAGATCCTGTCGACCGGGTCCAGCAAGTCGTGGCGTGGGGAAATGTACCCGTTCAACGATTTCTCGCGCCTCATGGGGTTCGAACGGGTCTGGGCGTTCGAACGCGAACATCCAGAGTCTCGGCTCTGCGTCCGCGCCTTCGAAAGCTGACGCAAGCTAAGACGCGCTTCGTCCGGCGGCCGGCGGCATCCATCACAGCGACAGCGTTGGCATTTGCCAATGCCCGCTATCGGATGCGGCCGCATGGTGCGAGTGGCCGCAGGTGGCTGCCAGGCAAGACGTCCACCAGCCAGGAGAGCATGCGCTCCGGATCCGCAGAGGATTCTTGTGCCCTGTTACCCCGGATACAGCGCTGGCTTTTCATCCGAGGGAAAGTCTTGCGGCATTGGGAACGCGTGGTGCCGTCATGCAGGTTCAGCACATCCGATACTTTCTAGCCCTTGTCGAGGAGCTGAACTTCACACGCGCAGCGCGGCGCTGCGGCGTGTCCCAGCCCTCTCTGACCTGTTGCATCAGACGGCTGGAGACACAGCTTGGCGGCCAGCTGTTCACGCGCAAGCCGAAGGTGTCCGTCACTCCTCTCGGTCGTGCCATGGCACCGTACCTTGCGCGCGTCGCTCGGGATATCGAACTCGCATTGCGTGCCGCCCGGTCGCTCCACAAGGGTGTGACCAACGGCTCGGAAACCCACGACCGTGAATTTGTCCGCCAACGTCTACGAGCTGATCGCTGAGTCCGTCCCGGGTCGATGCTGTCGAACAAGGGTTTAGCCGGCCGCTCTTGGCGTTGAGCATCGGCCCAGAGCGGTCAAGCCGGCTTTGAAAGCGAGCGGCAGGCCGGGAGAGCCAAAGTCTCGTCGTGCCTCAAGTCGAGAGCAATTGCGTTGAATCGCCCACGGGAAGCCCGTGCGCATCAGCAACCGGCTGGCAGTAGATCTGTCCCTCGTGGACATTGAGTCCATTGCGCAGGTGCGCATCCTCGCGCAGTGCCTGCTTCCATCCTTTGTCAGCGAGCATCAGTGTGAAAGGGAGCGTGACGTTGTTGAGCGCAAAGGTCGAGGTACGCGCGACCGCGCCTGGCATGTTGGTCACGCAATAGTGCACGACGCCTTCGTCCACGTATGTCGGATGCGAGTGGGTCGTGGGGCGAGACGTTTCGGAGCATCCACCCTGGTCGATTGCGATGTCGACGATGACCGCGCCTGCTTTCATCGTCTTCACCATCTCGCGGCTGATCAGCTTCGGCGCCGCGGCGCCGGGCACCAGCACCGCCCCTATCAGGAGGTCGGCACGCCGCACAAGGTGCGAGAGCGCGTCGCGCGTGGAGAAGATGGTTCGCACCTGCGAGCCGAATTGCGCGCCAAGGCGGCGCAGCACCTCCGCGGACCGATCAACGACAGTGACATTGGCGCCCATACCGAGCGCAATTGTCGCCGCATGCGTGCCTGATACGCCGCCTCCGAGGATGACGACTTCAGCGGGTGGCACGCCCGGCACACCGCCCAGCAGGATACCGCGGCCGCCCTGTGCCTTCTCGAGGCAGTGTGCTCCCGCCTGCGGCGCGAGGCGGCCCGCAACTTCAGACATCGGCGTAAGCAGCGGCAGTCCCCCGGACGGCGACGTTACCGTTTCATAAGCGATGCAGGTTGCGCCGCTCGCCATCAAGTCCCGCGTCTGCGCCAGGTCGGGCGCAAGGTGCAGATACGTGAAAAGGACTTGGCCGCGACGCAGCTTCTTGCGCTCGGCGGCAAGCGGCTCCTTCACCTTGACGATCAGCTCGGCCTCGGCAAAAATCTGGTCCGCCCCGTCTACGATCCTGCCGCCAGCCGCGCGATAGTCATCGTCACTCAGGCCGGTCTGCACGCCTGCTCCAGACTCAATCAACACCGTGTGTCCGTGACGAACCAATTCCGCGACCGACGAAGGCACCAGCCCGACCCGGTATTCGTGGTCCTTGATCTCCTTCGGCACCCCTACCAGCATCGTCACCTCGCAGCCGCTGTCACCACCCCAAACCCGCCAACCTGCACATCGCCTTGATGGTAGCGCGTTCTCAGGCCAGCAGCCTCGCTGATTTGCTCCATGTATTGCACGACAGTCTGCCCGTCATGGCTCGCCGCCTGAACAGGGATCGCGTGGTTTTCCTCATTTATCATACACGGCACGAAACCCGCGCTGGTGAGGCGGCGGCCGTCAAAGGCGCACAACGCAACCATCGTCTTGCGCGCATCGGCGTGAAATGGCGAGAGAGGATAGCCGTCTCGAGGATAGATAGCGAAGCGGTTGTGCGCTGCGGGCAGCATGCGGGGGGATCACGCGTGAAGATGCGGTCGATGCTGGCTGGCCTCGACGTGTTGGCCGGCGCCTCGCGCCGCCAGGTGCGCGCTACCCGCTTGCCGTTGACAATCCGGGCGCAATTATTGCGCGCGGATTTTCGCCTCATCGATAATTTTGCCCCAGAGGCCGAACTCGGCCTCGATCCGGCTGGTCATCTGCTCGGGGGTTTCCGTGATGGCCTCGGCGCCGATTTGCAGGAACCGGTCCATGATGTCCTTGCGCGTCAATATCTCTGCGAGACCGCCGCTCACCGCTCGCACAACCTCAGGCGATGTTCCCTTGGGACCGAGCAGCCCACCCCAGGCCGTCACGGCGTAGTCCTTGAGGCCCGACTCCATGACCGTCGGGACGGCAGGAAGGATGGCGCTGCGCTGCGGTCCGGTGGTGGCGAGGATCTTCACCGTGCCGCCTTGGATCTGGCCGAGTGCAGACGGCATGGCGTCGAAGATCACGTCGATCTGGCCAGCGGCCAGGTCGTTGAGTGCCGGCCCCGAACCGCGGTAGGTGACATGGCGCATCCTCGTGCCGGTCCGGGCCATGAAGAGTTCGGTGCAAACGTGTGCGCCTGAGCCAAGACCGCCAGACCCGAACGTGACATCGCCAGGCTTGGCCTTCGCATGGGCAATGAAATCTTGCAGCGTCTCGGCGGGGAAGCCCTTGCGCACGATGACGACGAAATCGCAAGCAAATGTCAGGCCGATCGGCGTCAGCACCGCGAGAGGGTTCTGCGGTCCCTGACCGGGTTTCTGGATGATGTGGGGATTGTAGGTCAGCGTACCTGCCGTCGCATGCAGCAGTGTATAGCCGTCCGGAGCCGCCCGTACGACCGCATCGGAGCCGATCGCGCCTCCCGCACCGCCGCGATTCTCGACGATGAAGGTCTGTCCAAGCTTCTGTCCGAGCAGATCGCCAACGACGCGGGCGATGATGTCGGTCGTCCCACCAGCTGCAAACGGCACGATCACGGTGATGGGTCGGGCCGGCCAGGCTTGCGCCAAGGCGGGGAATGGCGCGGCAAAGGCCGCCCCCAGGGACGAGATGAGCAGATGGCGACGCGAGATCATGCAGCCTCCCCAAAACAAATGCGTGTTGTGTCCGTCTCCGCCCTCAGACCGGCCGATCGCCCTTCTGGACTTTGAGCGTGCGGTTGTCGGCGGCGGGCAGCATGCGGGCGGGGTCGCGGGTAACGACCACGTCGATCACGGTCGGAGTCGAGGTGTTGGCGAGGCCGTCGCGTATCGCATCGCTCAGCTTCTCCGGGTCGGTCACTCGAATGCCGAGGCAGCCGAAGCCCTTGGCGATCTCGGCGTAGTTGAGCTCGACGAGATCGGAGGACTGATACTTGCCGGCGCCGTACACCGCGTGCTGCAGCGCCTTTACGTAGCCCGATGCGGCATTGTTGAAGACCACGACGACGAAGTTGGCGCCAAGCCGCCGCGCCGTCTCGAGTTCGCCGAGGCTCATGTTGAAGCCGCCGTCGCCGGTGAGGGCCACGACGCGGCGCTTCGGCCCGGCTGCCAATTGTGCGCCGATGCCGCCCGGCACGCCGTAGCCGATCGAAGCAAACCCGCGATCGGGGAGGAAATGGCGTCCGGCGGCCTTCGTGTCGAGCATCAGGCCGCCCCAATGGGCGGCGAAGCCACCATCGGCGACGACGATGCCGTCGGCGGGCATCACCGTGTTGAGCTCGTTCATCAGCCGGCCGATGTTGATCGGGGTTTCTCGCGACTCCAGGCGGTCGCGTGCGCCGGCCTTCCACTCGGCCATCCGTTTCGGGATCTGCGCGATCCAGTCCGCGCGCTTGGCAACCGACGCCCTGCCATCACCCAGCGCGGCGGCAAGGTCTTCGAGCGTGAGGCGGGCGTCGCCGATCAACGCCACCTCCGCTCGCGTCGTGCGTCCGATCTCTACGGGGTCGATATCGATGTGGATCAATCGTTTGCCGGGCGGGATCAGCTGGAAGCGCTTGGTGGCGACCTCACCCAGCTTGCAGCCGACGACGAGCAGGCAGTCGCTCTCGGCCACCATGGCATTGGCAATGCGGTCGTAGCGGCCGAACAGGCCCGCCGACAATGCATGCGTGCAGGCAATCGCGCCCTTTGCCCGACATCGTATGGGCCACGGGAATGCCGTGCCGCTCGGCGAGAGCGAGCAGCGCCGTCGTAGGCCTGGGAGATGTGCACGCCGCCTCCGGCGAGCACCAGCGGCCTCTCGGCGCTGGCGAGCAATGCGACGGCGCGTTCGAGGTCGATTGGGTCCGGACGGAAGCGGCGCGCCGGGACATTTGGTGGTTTCCGGATCGATCCAGAAGTCCGCCGCGTCGAAATCGTGCTCGCCGTGCGCAACATCTTCCGGCACATCGATGAGCACCGGCCCCGGACGACCGCACGTCGCCACGGCGAAGGCGCGGCGCATGTGCTCCGGGATGCGCTTGATCACCTCGACGCGTATCAGGTCCTTGACGACCGGCCGCAGCACTTCGAGCTGACGCGTCTCCTGCGTCATGTTCTTCCAGGCGTGCTCGCGATTGGCGTCGCCCGTGATCGCGATCATGGGCAGGCCCGCGTTGAGGCTTTCCACGAGGCCGGTGACGAGGTTGGTGGCGCCCGGTCCAAGCGTGGCGTCCACGCAGCCCGGACGGTTCGTCACTTTCGCGTAGGCGTCGGCTGCGAAGGCGCCGCAGCGCTCGTCGTTGATCAGCGCGTGACGAAGGCCGAGCACGCGGCACGCCTCGTAGAACGGTAGGAGCTGAAATCCACCCATGCCGAAGATCGGCCCAATTCCGGCCAGCTTCAGCATCTCGGCGATAGCCTGCCCCCCGGTCATGCGCCGGGTCGAGTTGTCGATGGTCATTGGTTGGTCCTGACTGATGTTGAGCGCGAGGCAGCGCCGATGCCTTGAGCGGCCGCGTTGGCAAAGGAGATGACGCCGCGCGCAAGACAGTCCGATCCGTCGCCAATGCGGGCGGAATGCCACTCCCCTTACTAGTGTTCCATTATATGGAACAAAGAATTCTTATTGACGGAACGATGACATTCGATGTTGTCTCCTGTCAACGGTCAAGTTCCGTGCCCGTGCAATTCGAAACAGGATGGTAGGCAAGGGTGGCAGCTCCAGCAGTCTTGGAAGACGACGGTTCAGAGGCGACGGTGAAGACCATCGATCGCGCGGGGCGACTGCTGCGTGCGGTGGCCGAGCATGCGGACGGCGCGATGCTGTCGGCGGTGGCGCGCGAGACCGGCCTCGGCAAGGGCACGGTGCATCGCCTTCTCAACGCGCTCGTCGATGCCGGCCTGGTCTTCCAGGATCACGAGACCAAGCGCTATCGCCTGGGCGTCGGCCTGGCTCTGCTGGGACACTCGGCGCACCGGCAGGACTTCGCGGCACTCGCCAAACCCTTCCTGATCCGTCTGGCCGAGCAAACCCAGGACACCGTCTACGCGTCCGTCCGCGAAGGCGGAGCCGCGGTCTGTGTCGCGCGCGAGATCGGCTCGTTTCCGATCCGGACCTTATCACTCGAGGTCGGCCATTTGCGCCCGCTGGGCGTCGGGTCCGGCAGCCTCGCGCTGTTCGCCTTCCTGCCAGACCAGGAGATCGCCGACATCATCGCGAAAAACGCCACATGGTTTGCGCGCTACCCCGGCCACTCGCGCAAGGAGCTGCTCGCCAAGGTCGCCGAAACACGCCGGCGCGGCTACTCGTTCGTCGAGGGCAAGATTGTCGCCGGCATGAATGCCATCGGCGTTGCCATCCTCGACGCGGCCGGCTGCCCGGTGGCCGCGCTCAGCCTGGCGGCGATTACAGGCAGGGTTTCGGGAGCCCGCGTCGCCCAGCTCGCGCGCATGCTTGCCCGCGAAGCCGCGGAGCTCGGCAAGGCGATGGGCTATCCGGGGGAGCTGCGACCCGTGCCATTGGCAGAAGGGACAAGGGATCGTGAGCCGTCTCAGCAACAAGACCGCGCTGGTGATCGGCGCCGGCGGCACGCGAGCGGGTTGGGGCAACGGCAAGGCGGCGGCCGTCCTGTTTGCTCGCGAAGGCGCGCATGTGATCGCCGTCGATGTCGATGGCGAGGCGGTCGAGGAAACGCGCGCCGCCATTGTCGGCGAAGGCGGACGCTGCCACGCCGTCGTCGCGGACGCCACCGTTTCTGGAGACCTTGCACGCGCCGTGAGCCTCGCTCTCGATCGCGGCGGCCGGATCGACATACTGCACAACAACGTCGGCGGCACCATCATGGGCGATCCCGTCGCCCTCACCGAGACCGATTGGCAGCGTGCCATCGACCTCAACCTGACGAGCGCCTTCCTCGCCTGCAAGCATGTGTTGCCCGTCATGCAGAAGCAGGGCGCCGGCGCCATCGTCAACGTCTCCTCGCTCGCCTCCGTGCAGATCAACGCCTATCCCTATTTCGGCTATCTGTCCGCCAAAGCCGGGCTCAACCACTTCACGCGCGCGCTCGCCGTGCACTACGCGCCGCATGGCATCCGCGCCAATGCGGTGCTGCCGGGAGTGATGGACACCCCGCTCATCCATCGCGACATCGCCGGGCAATTTGCCGACACCGAGGACATGCTTGCCAAGCGGCATGCGGCGAGCCCCATGGGTCGCATGGGAGACGCGTGGGACGTGGCCTACGCATCGCTGTTTCTCGCCTCCGACGAAGCCAAATACATCACGGGCGTGTGCCTGCCGGTCGACGGCGGCAAAGCTTGCTGGGGCCGCTGAGGCCGTCAGGACGCGGGAGCATCACGGGCATGGGTGTCGCGTCACGCTTCGTATTCAAGGAGCGCCCGGAGAGCGGTGCGCTGGCCATCCGGTCCATCGACCTCGGCGACCCCAAGGGGACCGATGTTCTCGTCAAAATCCATTCGGCGTCGATCTGCGGCACCGATCTGCATATCTACAGGTGGAACGATTGGGCGGCCCGCGCCTATCGGCCGCCCCTGCCGCTGGGGCACGAGTTCGGCGGTGTCGTCGTTGCCGTCGGGCCTTCGGTGACCGGAATTGGCCCAGGCGACCATGTGACCGCCGAAACGCACATCGCCTGCGAGCGCTGCCACCAATGCCGCCTCAACCGCCGCCATACCTGCGAGAACCTCCAGCTGTTCAGTAGGCTCGGGCTCGGCTGCTTCAGCGACTACACCGTGGTGCCCGCCGCGGCTCTCCGCATCGTGCCGCGTGACATTCCAATCGAGCTTGCAACGTTGATGGAGCCGCTCGGCGTGTCGGTGCGGGCGATCACGGAAGCCGGGGTCGCGGGGCAGCGCGTGCTGGTTCTCGGCGCCGGCCCAATCGGGCTGTTCGCCGTTCTGGCGGCACGTGCCTACGGCGCAGCGGAGATCGTGGCAACCGACCTGTCGCCCAGCCGCCGGGAGCTTGCGCTCCAGGTGGGCGCCGACGTCAGCGGCGGCCCCGATCTGCTGAGCGGAACGTGCCCAGCGCTTCGACGCTGTGATTGACACCACGGGACAGATTGCGCCGGTGTGCGCGGCGCTGGACCACATCCGCAGCGGCGGACGGATGGTGTTTGCCGGCCTCTACGATGAGCTGCTGCCTCTCGACGTGACGAGGCATGTCGTCCTGCGCGAGATTTCGCTCAGCGGCATCTATGGGCGCAAGCTCGACGAAACCTGGATCGCCACTGAGGGCCTGTTGCGCTCGCACGCGTCAACCGTTGCCTCGGTGGTTACCGATCGCCTGCCGCTCGCCGACTTCGATCGCGCGTTCGAGCTTGCATCGTCTGGAAGAGGCGGAAAGATCGTGCTGACACCGACCTATTAGCTTTGTTCTTCGCAGATGTCTCCAAACAAAAACACCACGACGAACCCTCGTCGCCGAGGGGTTCGACTCCCGTAGGGACCGCCACCCCTGTCCGAATTATTTAGCGTTCTCAACATGCCTCCAACACCGCTAGTCACCCGTTTTCCTTGGCGCTAGTCACTGCCTGTGCTCGTTTTGATCCGCGCGGCGATCTTAGCTATTGCCGATTTAGCCATCCGATCCCGCTCGAAATCGGCGACGTACTTTTGCGCCTCCGACAGCGTGACGTGGCCGCTGACAGCCATGATTTCGACGGCGGTGCATCCAGCATGCGCAAGGCGCACGCACGCTGCTTTTCTCAAGCCATGAACACGATAGCTGCGGACCCTGCCGTCATCGCACGTGACGGGCTGCAACCCTGCCGCCGTTGCCCAATCGCTGAAGCGATTGCCGAATGCCGCCGCCGATCGGAACGGCCTGCCGTGCTCAGTGAGTAGGAACGTCAACGCATCAGTGCGCGGCATCGCATCGAGCGCGGCCTGCAACTCGGGTAGAACAGGGTACCTTGCGGGTTAGCCTTCTGAGGGCGGCATCGATCGTTGCTGCGCTGCCATTGTCCAGTTGCTGCCATCTTCGAGCGCCGTCGGGGCTCGAACCGCCTACATTGGGCATCGACGGCTGGCGCCAGCATTACAACCGTGTGCGTCCGCCGGCGTCGCCAGCTGTTGAGAGCGCTCCGCCGGCCATAGCGTCGCGTTCGACGATCAAGCTGGCAGACCGGTCAGCGCGCCTCACTGCTGTCGCAGACCAACCCTGGCACATACGATTCTCTTCAGACTTTCAGCAAATAAGTATCCTACGTAAGGCGAATGAGATTGCCACGGTCGTCCAACCATAAGGCCAGTCTTTGTCGGATATCCAACAATACCTCCGCCCTAGAATCAAACTTGGAGCGGTCTGAGATGTGCCTGCGGTGGAATAAAGTCTCTTTGTCGTAGTAGGTCCCTCCCGCATCAACAATGTTGCGTCTTTTTGCCTCAACGTCTTTCAACATGTTGGTGACGCGGTTTTTGCTGAATTGACGACAATCCACCAACCATTCGAGCGGGCTGTAGTCGCCACAAGCATATCGTCCGATTTTCCATGTTGAGGAAAATCGACGGGATCTTATTTCCTCCATACTGATCACTAGCGAGTGCTTAGCGATGCGCTCGTAGAGGCGCATCCAAGGCAGCATAACAGCATCGATTACCTCGGCTGGCTCACCGCCAAAGGTGTTGAGCCAAGACAGCACGGCATTCTCAGGTCTGCGTATTGTGCAGATCGATTTTACCGTTCCGTCGCGGATCTTGCTAACAAGTTCATCGTCAGCATCGTGGGCCTTGTAAATAGCGTGGGACCGCCCGTCATTCTTGAATTTAATAGCGCCGTCTAGGATTGCGCTTACACCACCCCGACGCGACAGGGCGCGTCTGACCACATTGAAAGAGTAGGTGGATCCACTCCGCGGCATTCCGGAAATGAAGACTTGCATGGCCGAGATAGACCTCTGGTTTCGTCCAAGACACCTTGCCGAACACGGGAACCCAAAATCGGCGCGCCTACTCACCGTTGCTCCGTGCGGAATTGCGACAATCCAAAGCTAGTCGCATGGCCGGCTTCACAAGCTTATCAGCAATGGCCTCTGCAATGTCGCACACGTGCACATATATCCACACCACACACAAATCGGACGTCCGCAAGCCCGACCCGAGCTTGACCCACAACGATGTATACGCTCTAATTAAACCGGATGTATACGTGCTAACTTCAAACGCGCCCTGGCGAGCCAAACGAACGATGGAGGGGAGGATCCCGTGCTCAGTTACACAGCGAACTTTGAGGATGTGCTTTTGGAACGATGTTTTCGAGATGTGAAGAAGGGATTTTATATTGATATCGGCGCGCATCATCCAACATTGTCCTCAGTCACCCGATGGTTTTACGACCGCGGGTGGTCAGGGATCAACATCGAACCTGGCAACGGAATTGAAGCCTTCCGTCGCGAGCGCCCTCGAGATGTCAATCTTAAGGTCGCGGTGTCTGATTTCGATGGACACGCAAACTTCTGGGTTCATTCCGCAAACCCCGGAACGTCAACGCTTCAACGGAACATACCTGATGTTGTCGCGGAACGCGCGGGAGATATTCAGGCGATCCATGTGACGGTCAAGACGTTGCCTTCGATCATTGATGGTCACGCCTCGGGTCGGCACGTGAACTTTCTCAAGATTGATGTGGAGGGTGCGGAAAATGCCATCGTGCTTTCCACCGACTGGCGGAACCACCGTCCGGAAGTGATCGTCATCGAAAGCACGGAACCCTACACAAACAAGCGCAGGGTTGAGCCGTGGCAAGAACGTTTGAACGGAAGCGGCTACCAAATGGCGTACTTCGACGGGGTCAATGATTTTTGGGTAAGAGATGAGAGCAATCACCTCTTGAAGAATTTTTCGGTCCCCGTAAACATACTCGACTTCTTTAAGCTATATGATCCCGAAACCGAAGCGTTGCGATCCGAAGTATTAACCGTTCGTGCGCAGATGGCATCGCGCTCAGAGCCAGCGATTGCCCGTTTGGCGCGTAGAGTACGACGCAGACTGGTTGCGACTGTTCGCGGATGATCGATTTGTCTCAGCGACAGAGCCGCAGCGAACGAAGGCAAAACCCCAAATGTCGCGTATCACCCGGAGGTCGGAAGCCTTGCGCCTTGAAAGAGATATCGAGATATCTTGCGAACTCCAAGTTGGGCAAGTGAATTGTCTTTGTGAGTTTCCCCTTTCCGAGATTGCCGAGGTAGATCACGGTATTACCTGCGAAGCAGGTGATGGCTACGGAGTGCGTAACCGCAAAAACATGCCGTCTCACTACCAATCTGCGCGGAAGCGTGTCGTGATTGAGGCGAACTCGAATTGATGCCGTTGGCGAACTCCAACGAAGCGGGAACCCTTTGAAGCGCTCGACATCGTGCCATCCTACGCTCGAAACTCCGATTGGCTCTTTGACGCCAACCTCGAATTTTCTCGGCCAGGGACGCGATGTGTCTACCCCCACGAGCGGTGTTCGTCGCGACGGCGACAGCAGGCCAAAATTCTCTCGGGGTACCTTCGGTCGCACTTTGACCGAGGTCAAGAGTTCGGACCATTTCATTTTCCGCGACGCGGAGAAATCACGATTGAGCCGCGTGATTTCATCGCTCAACCTGGCGACCTCGCAAGGCTTCCTGGCTAGCTCCGCCACCTTGTGCGCAGCGGCTGTCGGGTCGGTTAGCAGAAATTGCGGCAACTGATCTGAGAATGGGATTCCGGAGAGGGCTTCCGGTGAAGCGATTGTTGGTGTTCCGTGCGCGAGGCATTCCAGTATCTTTATTTTTGAACCAAAAGTATTTTCTATTGGTGCGATGAATAGCCTACAGGTCTGCATCTGCCTCTCGACTTCTTCCTTCGTCGATAGGCCGAGGTATTCAACGTTCGGTTGCCTCCAAGTTAGTGGAATGTCATTGGTTGCAGCGCCAATTATATTGATGCGGAGTTCTGGGGCAATCCTCAGCAATTCCGGGGCGCACTCTTGCGCGAGCCACTGGATTGCGAGGTAGTTTGGGTAATGGTTGATATTTCCGACAAACAGGAGGTGGTTGCTTTCCGTCAGCTGCCAGCGCTGGGTCCTGTCGTTCAACGCAGGCTCGATGCAGAAGGCAAGAGTTCCAGGCTGTCTATTCGATGGAATATCGCCGGCCGAAAGGGCGACCACAGCGTCGCTGCGTTCATAAACCTCACGCTCAAAGCGACGTAATCTCGCTTCTGCGATCATCGAATTGGATGACCGCCCGTCTATGCGATTTAGCCGTCGCAACTGCCCGAAGAATTGAGCCTCCCGATTTATTGTTATTGTTATAATGCGCGCATTACTGTTGAATAGCGATGGGACGAATAGAGCCGTCAGCAAATAGTCGACAATCACAATGTCGGGCTCAACAGCATTCATGAGTGTGAAAAAATCGCTGTCGGTTCGTGCCTTGTCTAGCGCCAACTGTTCAAGCGGAAACGGCCATTGCCTACCCAACGGGAAGAAACAATTCCGGTCGGAATTACCGGTAGTAAACTCAATCGGATGAAAGTCCGCGCCAAAGCGTTTGACAATTGCATTCGTGGCGGAAGTGACCGATTTGTCGTTGATCGTGCAGACGTGCAGTCGACAATTGGCTACCTCGGATAGGCGCTCAATGTTCTGGCGACAAACGATACTCCCGCCATTTTCTGCCGGTAGGGTAGGAAAGGCGCAATAGAGTACTTTAACTTGATCCCGCATAAGCATCTTTCATGTTGCGGCCAATTCGGCCCCGCTGAATTGCATATATTGCGAGTTTCTCACTACACTTGGTCGGAGTTGCTAGTTCGATGAGCCCTCGGCAGCTCGACCTCAGTTGAGTGAAATCTTTTCGGCAGTCATCGATCGATCGCAGCAAGGGAGATCTACAGTATGCGATTCGGAGGGGTCTGCCGGCAGCGGACGGCCATCGGTCCTCGCGCAGAGACAGGGAGCGTCAGCGTGAAAACCGAGAGGCTCGCCGAGTGTTAGGTGAGTTGTGTGGTGATTGTCGGTAAGCTACCGGCGTATACTGTGCAATTTTACGTGATGCCGCCGAGGTGCACCCCCGTTGTTGTGAGCAGCAGCAAGCGTACCAGCAAACGAGGGATATGTCGTAAGGAGCGAATCCAGGCATCACGGAACCAGCGGTCCGTGGGAATGTGGGCAACATCGCAGAGCTCGCAACCCGTCCCCTCGTGTGCACATAAGCGGTCCCGCATCAGGTTGTAGGCTTCTGCATCCGTGCATCCTCCGAACTGCATGGTCATCACGAAGCGATGCGCGTTGCGTTCGCCGCACTCCTCTGACTGCTTTGCGATCTGGCTGTCCAGGAAACCGCGGCATATCCATCTCATCTGCCGCCACCGCCCGTCATAAAGCGGAACGCCGTAAGGGATGGGGCGCACATCGACACGCCGCCGGTGGCGCTTGCCGCCTCCTTCAAAGCGGCAGTCTGCTCCGCTCTGCCAGAAGCCGTGGCGCAAATGGCCCCACACAACGGCGGACCGATCAATGTCTCCCTGGCCAAGGCAAAGAGTATCCAGTTCCGTCGGATCACGGATGCGGTCGACCAAGAGAACGCGCGCAGGCGCGCAGACATCGACCTGTTTTATCGCCCCATCCACACGGACTGGCCCGTGATCCGCGACGCAATCCACAGAACGGACGATGTTGGTGATCTGCGACGGGTGTGGCCTGAAGTGCTGGGCGACTATCCATCCGGGACGCTCACTTGATCGCGCGCCCCCAAGCCCCCGGCCCAAGCACGCAATTCCGTGCCTTGATGAGTTGTCGCGTCTACAAAAGACACAGGCGTTTTCGGAACGGACGATACGTGACAACGTTTGCAAGCCATGCCCGAACTAACGACAAGAAATGACCTACCGCTGCCGCGTGCGCGGCCCTCGGGTGCACTTGGCGAATAGCAGTCGAGGCGAGCGTTGGAGGATTTACTGATGGAGCTTCACCGAGGCCGGTTGATAGACCACGTCCAATTGGTGGTGAAGGATCTCTCCGGTAGTCGGCGTTTCTACGAGGGAGTGCTCGGAGCGCTTGGAATATCGGTGGGTGGCGAGGGTGACGGCTATGTCTGGTGGGACGAATTCATCATCTCGTCTGCTGAAAGCCAAGCCGCGCAAGGAAAACTGACCGGCCGCGTGCATGTCGCGTTCCAGGCGAAAGACCGCGCGGCTGTTGAGGCGTTCTACAAGGCGGGTCTCGCCGCGGGCGGCCGGGACAATGGCGCGCCCGGTAAGCGGTCCTATCATCCGGGCTACTATGCAGCCTTTCTGGTCGATCCAGACGGAAACAACATTGAAGCAGTGTTCCATGGGCCGGCTGAGCGATCAGCGGACAGTGTCTCCATACGTTTCGAAGCTTGAAGGCCGGTCGCCTTACCGCGTCTCATGGGTCTTTTTAGGGTCAACGGCAAGGCTGCGTGCCGGCTGGTCCACGCAGCAGGATTATCCCCGAAAGCTGACGAATTTCCGCGGCGCGACGACCGGGAATGAGTGCCAGTATTGGAAATCACGCAGGCGCGTAAACTGGCTGCCTATTTCACTGCTGCGGTCAGATTTTCTTGGCGCCATCCTACCTGCTCAAGCAAGCCCGCAAGTCGGCGCGTTCATTGCGGATTACGCAGCTTCAGCGGTTCCAATCCGCAATACGCAGCTGGGAGTTGACGCATCTGCTCGACGCACGGTTCTGCATGTTTCGGCTGGCCCCGGGTGACGCAACAGCACGCTTACTGAGGCACTCCTAGACACGGTCCAGAAATTCGAGCACCCGGCCAGTGAGCAGCTTGGTCGCCTCTGCATCATAAGATGACAGCGAGCTGTCGGCAAAGTAGTGCTGGTTGCCGGGATACAGAAACAGCTGCGCATCGTGGGCCTTTTCTGCAATCTCACGTGCGGCGTTGACATCGCCTTCGCCTATGAAAATGGGATCATTGTCCATGCCGTGGATTTGCACCGGAACGCTCTCCGGCCATGGCCCAAAGGCCCACTCG
Organism: uncultured Alphaproteobacteria bacterium; assembly: GCA_963735125.1. Classification (GTDB taxonomy): domain Bacteria; phylum Pseudomonadota; class Alphaproteobacteria; order Rhizobiales; family Hyphomicrobiaceae; genus AWTP1-13. Next base: position 103,103 of record CAVTJY010000022.1, read on the forward strand.
CCGCTGACCGGAAGACAGGAATGGAAGAGCAGCGCGCCGCGCGCCATGGGACGTGTTTGTGCAAGCTGCTGTGCGGGAAGCACACCGAATGAAAAGCCCGCGTAGACGAGTTCGAACGGCAGATCATCCGCGATGCGCACACCGCACTTTCTTAAATCGTCGAACCCAATCTGCCCTATATAGGCAAGGCCTTTTTCAATGGTCGGGAAAATGCGCCCGTCGAACAGATCCGGCGTGTGCACGATGTGTCCGCCAGCACGCAAGTCATCGGCAAACGCACGCACACCGGGGGTCAATCCCAGCGCGTGATGAAAAAGCAGAACTTCCGTCATAGTCGACCTCTGTTTGCTCGCAAGTCTGCAGCAAAGCGTCAGAATTCCCGTCCGCCCAGCAACATCGGCACGGTCGAACTACCCCAACAAGCGGACGTGCGCGAGCAGCGCGACTGGGAATTCGTGCCAATTGCGGTCGTTCGTTCGCATCATTTTGATGACAGCTCGCCGGTCATGAGCAGACCGCCACCGGCCACTGATCGCGCTATCGAGTCCAAGTGTATGTGCGTGGCCCGTATGGCGCATCATAGCGACTGAGCATGTTCCTCCAGGCGCTATTGCCCGAGCGGGGTCGCATCTGCTCGTCGAGCAGCAGCAGGATGTTGTCGTTCACCCGCCAGAAGTTGCGGAGGCCGATACCCCCATCATTATCGAGCATGTAGACCAGGGCATCAGGAAAGCCTTCGACGCTGTGCTCGAGATCCACGTGCCCTGAGTGACGACCCGTTCGCTGCCTCTCGTGCCGACGACGGCCAGCCAATAGGTCGATGGATTGCGATGCTGCGCCGTCTCGTAGAGGACGAGAGTGATCTTCAGTTTTTCACATCCGGCCACTGGGCAGGCGATGCGACCTTCCATAACCGCTCGTATCGGATCGCCTTTCACGTTGAATTGCGGATAGGGCGGATCGAACGTCGCGGTGACCGTCCTTGATTGGCGGAGCATAACGAGCACGGACAGCATACCACTTGCTGCGAGGATCAATACTCCCAGCGCGACCGCAAGTTTTGAAGACTTCATGACAGCACCAGTCTGCTGATGTTGCCCGGTTTATGGGCACGCGGCACCGACCAAACTATGGCATTGATGCGGAGTTAGTAGAGGACCGCTACGACGATCAGGAGACGTTGTGGTCCTGAACTCGTGACTTAGCCTTGGGTCAAAGCGGTCCTCGCGGCCTTTGGTGCTGTACGTCAGTTCGTCCCCGATAGCTGCCAATCCTCATCACCTCCATCTTCGTCAGTTCGGCGGCCAAAAGGAGAGCGATTGGCACCGCGATCACTCTTTTGTTTTGTCTCGATACGGTGATTTTTGCGATGCGTATTCGTTCGCCAGGTGCCGCGGTCTTGGCGCCGTATTGAGCGTTGCCACATTTTTGGCGCGCGAATCGCGCGACTTTGCCGGCACAGTCAACAATGCAGTCGCGCTATGGACGTGTTCGATGAGGCTATACCGGGCCTCGCACTAGTTTGGGTGGCGGTGATGGCTGCGATACCCGCCCATGTTATCGTCGGGCAGTCACATCGCGGACGAGCGCGGACTGCTATTGCTTTCCTCGCCGGTTTTGGTGCCGGCCTCGCGATGACGCTTGGGCTCGGAGTCATTGTCGCCTCGTTCAGGGAGGACAGCCCGGATGTGGTGCCATTGGCGACCTTCGGCGCGTTCGTAGGACCGTTCATTGGAATGGCGCGCGCTGCGTGGCTGCGCCCTCAGCGAAGGTCGAGCGCACGATCCAACCTCAAGCGACAGAGTTGAAGCCCGCTTGAGCGAGCGGCTCCGTTCTCGCTTTCCATTCAGACGAGCAGCAGTAACTTAATCCCTTCGAAACGCGCGGACGCGTCCGGATAAGTGGCGCTGGGACCTCACCTGTTTGGATGGACCTGCGCCTCAGCGAGCACCGTCGCTCGTCCCGTGATCAAACTCACAACGCCTATGGAACACGGCTTCACGACGTTCGTTCACAACCAAGCCACTGATGATCTCCGCCATGGAGTCATCTGTCGAGCACTGACAAGTCATACGCCCGCAAGACGAGGGCTCGAAATGACGACCCGCGCCGCAGAGCTTCAATGGCCTGGGACCTCGAGCACCGACCGATCAGACGGTGCCGAGTTACTCCCGTTCAGTATCGCGGTGCCTCAGGCCGCGGTCGACGATCTCAAGGAGAACTCGCCAACACCCGATGGCCCGACGAAACGCCCAGCCAAGGGTGGAGTCGGGGAGTGCCGATCGGTTACCTCAAGGAGCTGGCCGAGTACTGGCAGACCGAACACGACTGGCGCAGCTATGAGGCGAAGCTCAACGAGTACCCGCAATTCACCACCACCATCGAGGGGCAGACCGTGCACTTCTTGCACGTGCGTTCGCCAGAGCCTGACGCCGCCCCGCTGATGCTTATCCACGGTTGGCCCGGCTCAGTCGTCGAGTTCCTACAGATCATCGGACCCCTTAGCGATCCTCGCGCGCACGGAGGCGATCCCGTTGACGCCTTCCATCTGGTGATTCGTCGATTCCCGGACATGGCTTTTCACGGCCGCTCAGTGGCCCGGGATGGACGCACCGCCAGATTGCCAAGGCATTCACGGAGCTGATGAGCCGGCTCGGGTATCAACGCTATGGCGTGCAAGGTGGGGATGCCGGTGCGTTCATTGCCCCGGAAATGGGTCGAGTGGACCCCGCTCATATCGTCGGCGTCCACGTTAATTCGCTCGTTCAGATCCCAAGCATCATTCAAATCATGGTAGGGCTCGTTGTCATGTCCAAGGCGGAGCGCGTGCGGCTGGCGCGTTTCAAGCACTTCCGCGAGGAAATGATGGGCTACATGCACATTCAAGCTACCCGGCCAAAAACTCTCGCATACGGGCTCACCGACTCCCCAGTCGGGCAGCTCGCCTGGATCGTGGAGAAGTTCAAGGAATGGGTCGATCCGGCAGCCGCACTACCCGAAGACGCGGTCAGCCGCGATCATATTCTCACGAACGCCAGCCTGTATTGGTTCACCGGCACGGCGGGATCGTCGGCCAATTTGTACTACGAGACCCTGCACGATCCTGCCGCAAAAGATCGAAAGGCGCGAAACACCGTACCTACCGGTGTAGCTGTCTCTCTGACCCAGGATGTTACCATCCGAAGCTGGGCCGAACGTGAAAACAACATCGTGCATTGGACGGAGTTCGATCACGGCGGGCACTTCGCCGCCCTCGAAGTCCCCGAGCTTCTCGTCGATGACATGCAAAAGTTCTTTCGCAAAATTCGCTTGGCTCGGAGCCCAGCGTGAGGTCCGCACCTTGTCGCCGTCGCTGACGGCCACCTCTACATGGACGCACCAAGGGTGAAATCACAGATCTGGAGATTGTCTATGGCATCAGTTCGAAGAGAAATCGTGACCAAGGCTAGCATCGATGACGTGTGGTCGGCCATTCGAGATGTGGGCGCACTCCACACGCGCTTGGTACCGGGCTTTGTTACCGATACCAAGCTCGAGGGCGCTGTACGGATCGTTACGTTCGGGAATGGCATGGTCGTGCGCGAGCCCATCGTGACGGTTGACGACCAGGAAAAGCGGCTCGTGTGGTCGGCCGAAGGAGGCATAACGAGACACTACAATGCGTCAGTGCAAGTCTCGGCCAATGACGATGGATCGAGCAAAGTGGTCTGGATAGCCGACTTCCTCCCGGACAGCGCGGCGACCGCCATTTCGAGTGCCATCGACACTGGTATGGCGGTCATGAAGAAGACCCTTGACCGATTGGCATAGACCACTCCGCCTTTGTCTCCTCTGGGTCAACTTTCCCCGTTGCGCCAGCGGTCTCGCAACGGACGATCCGCCTCCGTAACCAGACATTCTGACGGTCAACTCGGCACGGGCAAAAAGTGCCAGATTTGGACATTCCGAAGGCGGAAAACATCATCTGCGCAGCGCTAGACT
>CAVTJY010000023.1:0-301809 GCA_963735125.1 uncultured Alphaproteobacteria bacterium
GCTAAGGGGGTTGGCAAATCCGCGTAGAACGGCGTATCGTTGGCCCGTGAGGAGGGGACGGCATCGGGCACTCGGTGACCGGAGGGCCCACCTAAGCTCCCAAAATTTGCGCTGCACACGCCTTAAGGAAGACAAAGGCTTCGTGTTTCATTCCGCCGGCTGCATTTGTGCCCTGTTGGATCGGGCGCAGGTGCAGTCTGCAATGGTGTTGGGGGAGGTTTCCGGGTGAAGCGCATTGCTTTGGCGCAGTTCCCCATCTGCGGTGTAACGCCGTACGCAGCGCTACGGCAGGCAGCCGCGCAGCACTCAACAACCCGGTCAATCAGACCACTTGGTCAAGCAGTGTCCCTTGTGGGGTCGCTGAGATGAGCCGTGATCTGACTTGGCCCTGGCGTTCAATGCTCTCCCGCATGAAGGAAAGGCGACGCCAGACGGGCTAAAGCAAGGGGAGGCGAAACTGTCGAACATTGCGGACCGGTTGTCGCGCCAGCTATCACGCAGCCATTGCCCACAGCAGGCGCGCGAGCATTCCTTGCGGCTGCTTGGCCGCATCAACGCCGCGGGCTTGGTGCTTGCCGCGGTGCTTCTTGTGCCTGACGCGGGTTCCGCGCAGCAGGCGCTTGAGACACGTGTGAAACTTGCGCAGGCGCGGCAGGAGCAGCGGATCGCCCTCCGGGTACCCTCCTCGCCTGTGGAGGTCGCGCCCGCCTCCACGACACGGCTGCCAATCCAGATCACCCCTGCCGGTGCGGCGGAGAGCAACAATTTCATACGTATTCGCGGCCTTCCGCCGTCCGCCACCCTCTCTGATGGCCATGCCATTGGTCCGGGGTCCTGGGCTGTGCCTCTGAATGCCCTGGCGAATCTGAGCGTCGTCCTGCCCGTGGGCGCGCAGGGGGCGTCGGAACTCACGATCACGCTCGTCAACCTTGACGGAATCGTGCTTGCCGAGGCGAAGATGGCCCTGGTGACGGCGGCTCTGCGACCTCCTGCACCGAAAGAAGTGGCATCTGCGGCGAGGAGCAACCGCTCTCATCCCGGAAGCTCCGACAATGTCGCCAGCCGAACGTGAGGGCGCCCTGAGAGTCCATGCCAGAGGTCTGCAGCAGCTGGACAGCGGAAACGTCTACGCGGCGCGCAAGTACTTCGAGCGTGGCGTCGAAGCTGGCCTGCCGGAGAGCGCGGTGGCGCTAGCGGCCACCTATGATCCCGCTGAGCTCCCGAAGCTCCCGGTCATCGGTCTGAAACCGGACGTCCAAGCCGCCCGGACATGGTATGAGAAGGCACGTTCACTCGGCGCACCGGAAGCCGCTGAACGGCTCCGGCGGCTGGAAGCGGTGCGCTGATGAGTTGGTGAGATAGATATTTACGGGTGATGGGGAGACGTACCGCCCACGGCCTCCAACCGGCACTCACCATTCTCAGTTGCCAGCTGGCCTGACCCATCTTGAAGATCGTTTACATGCCTTCGCGGCCGGCTCGGTATACCCGCAAGACGGCGTCGAAGCTGCGTGATCACATTCGCGCGGTCGCACTCAAACGATTTCTCCCGCAAAGCAACTCGCAGTATTGGAACCGCATCATCCGCCGCGGCGATCCTATGTGGTACGAGGCGGTCGAGGACGGCTAGATCATCCTATCGATGGATACGAACGGCTGCGTCTGGAGAGCGCCTATAGCTCATCGCCAGCCCCGTCTTCTGTCCTGGCCGGCGAGCCTCAGCGCTTTCCCTTGCTCCACTCCAGGAACTGCTTGAACATCAGCTCCTGCTGGCGTGCCTGAGCCGGATCGAGTGGCCCGCCGCTTCCTTTGGACCACTCCCGGAACTGCTTGAGCAACGCCTCCTGCTGGCCTGCCTGAGCCGCATCGAGTGACCCGCCGCCCCTCGCGCTCGCCGCCTGCTGGGCCACGGCTGTATCGATGCGGCGCTGCATGGGAGGGTAGCGCTTCCAGCCCGGAACGGTACCGGTAAGGCTCACCTCTTTCCATTTCGGGTGATTACCGGGGGTGGTTTGCAGCGTCTCCAGCCGGTCGAAGAGATAGTCGATGAAGCGTTGCAATCTTCGATGGCGGTCGTGCTCCTGGGGCCAGTCGTAAACGGCAAGAAGGGTCGGAACCGCCACTGTCTCCACTCTCTCCCCTGCCGGGACGAGGTTCGGATAGTCCTTGGACGTGATGTCCGTCGGCATGTACAGGTCTTCCACCTTCTCATTGTAGGGTACAGGCAGCAACTTGAAGCCCGGTGGGAATGGCTTGGAGAATTGCGGCAGAGGCTTCGAGGATGCAAACACGATGGCCGAATATTTCTCGCCGCGGACCATGTCCGCGATCGCGGCCAACGTTGGATCGTGATTGATAACGACCTTGATGCCCAGGCGCCTGAACAGAACCGGGCCCGTATGCCCAGTCGCCGACGTTTTCGTGTTGACGTTCACGACCTTGCCCTCAAGGTCGGCAATCGAATTTATGTGCGGCGGCACCAGGATGTGGACTTCGCCAGCATAAAGATTGGCGATGTAGTTGATCCTCTGTGTGACGATGCCGCCCTCGGGCGAGGTCTTGAAGTGCTCGAGGATGTCGCCGTTGACGATGGCAAGGTCGATGCCCTTCAGATAGAGAAGATCGAGAACGTTGTCGAACAGGCCCTTGGTCAGAAGCGGCAGGACCCGCATGTTCTCGCCGTCATCAACCGCCTTGATAAGCTCGGCGGCAAACCGGCTCCCTGCGCCCTCATAGAGCCCGGCGGCCAAACCCACCGTCCAGGCATTATACTTGTCCTTCATTTCCGCGTAGGTGCGCCCACCCTGGACCACGGGTGCCTCCGGCCGCTTCGGAACGGCTTGAGCAAGTTCCTGGCGCGCGATGCCATCTTGTGCTGTCGATTGCGCCAGGACCGGAATGGCGCCCACTGCACCGACAAAAAGAACCAGTGCCGCTACAAACACTTGCCGCATAGCCACAGGACTCCACCCTAATACCTGCTTTATGCTGAATGCTGAACTTTGGCTCTTATGGTGGGAATCCTTTATCACATATTAGAGGCAAGAATTAGTCCTCGACCGCTGGCACACTCGCGTCCCCTTTTTGCGCCCGCCTTTTCTTTCCCTTTTCTCGCGCTTCGGGACCACCGACAGCGTTGGAAGGGCAAGGAGCACCGCGCAAGCTTGCACCGCCGCGGATCTGTCAGCGGAACGCAACGAGCCGATCGACACGCGGAAAAAGTAACGGCCGCTGCTGAAACGGCAGGCGCGCGCGGGCGAGGGCACGCACCTGTCATCCCGGCTCTCCGCGCTTGCGCGCTCCGGCCAAGGTAACGGCCGCAGCGCGCATGGCACAAGCTCACTCCTCCAGCCATACCTTCTCCAGGTCCTGCCCGATGAGGTGGCTCGGCGACATCTGCCAGCCCTTGACCTTGGCGCTCATGGCAATGATGCGCTCCCACCACAGCAACGGCACGATATAGGCCTCGGTCAGCAGGCGAGTCTCGAGTTGGCGCAGCAGGCGGTAGCGCTCCTTCGGATCGGTCGCGTCCTTTTGCGCCTCGAACAGCCGATCGATCTCGCGATCCGTGTACCTGGCCCGGTTCGATGACAGGTCCGCCGAGAGATAGCGGGTGAGCTGGTAGGTCGGCTCATCCACCAAGTCACCTTGGAAGTCGAGAGCCACCTCGAAATTGCCCTCGTTGATCGCAGTGTTGTAGAGCACGTCGTTGGCCTGGAAATGCTCGGTTTCCACGCCGATCCGTTTCCACTGGTCGATGACGTACACGCCACCGCCGGTGAACAGGTTGGCGATGGTGCGATTGGTGAGCTTCAACTTGAGATTGGGCACGCCCGCTTCCGCCAGCAGGCGGCGCGCCTCGGCCCGCGACGCCTCGACGCTCTTGGAATAGCCGGGCATCTTCACCAAGTCTTCCTCGCTGGCCGCAAGCTCATAGCCGGGGCGCAGGTAGCCTCCCGTAAAGCGCATGATGGTGGAGCGCGGCAGTACCTCGGCCGCCGCCCAGCGATCGACAGCGAGCGAGAGGGCGCGGCGCACGCGCGCATCGTCGAAGGGCTTCTTCTGGGTGTTGAACGTAACGAGCAGCGCGTTCAGCCATGGGCTCTCATAAATCACGATCTTGTTGCCGAGCGCCCCTACGAGCCTATCACGGTCGGCCGTCGTCACGCTGCGGAACTCGGCCATGGTCTGCCCGCCCTGCAGCGCGTTGATGAGGGCGGGGCCCTGGGTGAAGATGGCGTGGAAGCCATCGAGGTAAGGCAAGTCCGGCTTGAAGTAGTCCTTGAAGCGCTCGCCCTTCCAGTGCGAGCCCGCAACATGCTCGGTAAAGCGGAAGGGACCTGTGCCCAGCACGTTGCGGTTGGGGAAGGTCGGGTTCTCCTTGAGCTTGGCGGCGCTGTAGATGCAGTTGAAGGGGTTGGCGAAGGCGTACAGCAGGGCGCGGTTGGGCCGCTTCAGGCGAAACGTGACGGTACGCGCATCCGGCGTTTCGATGGTGTCGATGTCGGCGACGAGGCCCTGGCGCACCGAGACGACGCCCTGCGGCGGGTTGCGGATGCGATCGTAGCTCGCCTTCACATCCTCCGCGGAGAACGCCGAGCCGTCATGGAACTTGATGCCGGGGCGAAGGCTGAAGGTGTAGGCCTTGGCGTCGGGAGATACGGTCCAGCTCTCGGCCAGGTCTCCGACCACCTTGGGATAGTTCGCAAGGTCGAGGCGGAGCAGGTTCGAGTAGTGCGGCGACAGCAGGTGGATGATGGCAAACAGCGGCGACTGGTGGCAGTCGTAGGTCGGCGGATCGCCCGAGTTGATGCCGTAGACGAGCGTGCCGCCACGTCTGGGCGCCTCTTGCGCCGTGCCGGTACTGCTCCCGCAACCAAGCGCCGCTAAAACAGCCAGACCCAGCGCCACCGCGCGGAGCTTTATCCGGTTCGACATGCTTGCAATTCTCCTCTACGTGACCTTTCGACGGAGATCTCAGGCAACCCGAACCCGCCCTTCGTCCACTTCGACGCCGAGGCCGGGTCCCGAAGGCAGCTCGACAACACCGTTGCCGAGCGCCAGCGGCGCCTTCACGATGTCCTCGGCAAGGTAGAAATGCGTGAGGCTTACGCCCCAATCGATCGACGGCACGGTGCAGGCCAAGTGAGCCGCCGCGGCCGTGCCAAGGCTTGACTCGGAGATCTTGGCAGCGACATTGACCTTGAGGCCAAGATCGTCGCACAGGAGCGCTGCGAGCGTTCTGCAATCCACCGAGCTTGATCAGTTTCAGCAACCGCGATCAGCATCTCACGATGCCACCGGATGCGAACTCTGGATCTTGTTGTTCTTCGGGAAGACCTCGGGCTCGACCCGCCCGTTGGTTTCCGCCTTCACGGTCGCCCAAACCACGAGGTTCTTGCGTAACGGGCTGGTGGCGCATTGAAACTGGCGGAACTTGAATCCGCTGCTCGCGCAGTGCTAATGCAGAAGGCACGCATCGCAACTAACGCCGCTGCGGACGCAATGCCGCTGCGGCGACTGAAACTCGCCGACATCGTTCCCCTCCCCTGTGAACGCCGCCCGCCTGCCATTCATAACGGAACACACGCGGCCACATTGTGACGCGCAGCTTGCTGATATCATCGACACTCGATCGTGATCCGATCACGATCGCCCGCCGTCGACGCTGTCCGACCACTGCGCCGGTCGGCTTGTCGTTGATGAAGAACTTGCCGGCGACGTTTCGCAGAGAGGGAGTCCCGCTGGAGACATTCTTGGCCGCGCTTGCGGCACGGCCAATCGATGCGAAACATGAAACGAACGTCAGTGGCGGCCGGCCTAGGCGAACGTCAAGCTTGGCTCCAGGCCCAACAGGTACGCGCCTACTTCCTGCAGGTGTGATTTTCGACCCTGGACCTGCTGCGTGATGGTGTGGAGGTCTCGGAAGCGGCGCTCAAAAGGACTAGAGACAAATATGGCGCTCGCGGACGCGACATCCCACGCCGTATCGGCGACCGCCTTCGCCTCGTGAATGGCAAAAGTCGCAGCCATACGGATGTCGATGCGCTGCGAGATGGTCAGCTCGTCGGACTCCACAACCGCGTCCCAGACGCGCTGCGCGGTCGTTTCGACGTAACTGCGGGCTGCACGCAGGCGGGCCTCGGCCTCGCCGAGCTGGAATTGCACCAGATTATTGTCGCGCAAGGATAACTTCGCCAATCGGGGGTGTTTCTTCATGGCGAGCGCCATGCTGGCGTCCAGCATGGCCCTGGCGATGCCAAGGGCAGCGGCGGAGAAGCCGGTCGCGAAGAAGCTATTCATGGGAAATTTGTAGAGCGGCGTTGACAGCTTCACATCGGGCAGATGCTCCCGGCGTGCCGAGTAACCATTGGGAACGAACAGACCGTCAACCTTGAAGCCGCCGCTGTTGGTTGCCTTCAGGCCGATGACGTTCCAGTTGTCGATCAACGTGACGGCATCAGCCGGCACGAAGAAGATGCGTACCGCCGGACCATCGTGCAGTTGGACGGCGGCACCGTTCTTGTCGAACACCGGGGTAGTAAGGCCGAGCCAGGTGGCATGTCGGCTCCCGCTCGACATGCCCCACTCCCCGCTCAGGAGATGTCCGCCATCCACCTCGTCGGCGCGCGCCGTGACCGGCGGACCCCAGCTGAGGGCAGCCCTGGGTTCGCCCCAGATTTTTTGAGCCACAGCCGGCTCAACCGCGCTCGATATTGCAGCGCACCCGTTGATTTGGCCGATGCACCAGGCGGTGCTGGCGTCAAGTTTGGCGAGCGCCTCCATGGTCCTGAACCATGTGGCGAGGTCGATTTCCTCTCCACCGTAGGCACGCGGCAGCAGCAAGCGGAAGAGTTTTTGCTCGTGCAGCTTGTCTACGACTTCAGGCGTGAGCTGTCCGAGAACCTCGTTCTCCAGCCCGGATTTTTCGATCACCGCGGCGATGCTGCCAATGCGCTCGACCGGCCCGACAGAGCTTGGCGATGCTCGTACATTTGTATGCATGATCTGCCCCCTACTCGCGGCTACTTCTTGTCGGTCTCCGGTATGAGGATATCAAGCTCGCCGCGGCGCGCTAGATTGGCCGCTGGGCTGAGGAGAACTCGACCGCGCGCTCATGGAAGAACAGGTTTGCGGCAACCTTGCGCATGAAAGGCCTTTCCCTGCGTCTTTGACGGCAAGGGTGCCGCGCTCAACTATCATGCGCGACGTCGGATCCGCCGTAGGATGCAGCACGACGACACTAGGACCGTTGGCCAGGGTGCACCTAGCGCGCAACGCCAAGCGTGTTCCGCGCGCGTCGCTCGCATTTGCATCAGAGTATTTGATACTTATCAGATTTGGTTTGTTGCCGCGGCGCAGGCAGGTGTAGCGTTCGAAGAACCAAACCGAGCGTTAGTCTCGGGTGCTTCGAGGAGGACGACCAAATGCGGCGCGTATTCGGCTGCCTGATTGCGATTCTGTTCAGTTGCGTTGGGCTGATCCTGCAGCTTCGCGAGGCGACAGCTCAGGGGCTTCTTGCCAACCTGCCGCGCAATGAAACGCTGATCCTCGAAAACCCCGAAGGCACCGTCAAGAACGCCGGCTGGTTCAACATCTGGGCGATCAACGCGGGCAGCCAATCGAACGGGTTGCAGCAGGCGGCACTCGATACGCTCTGGTACATCGATCCCAATAGCGGGCTCGATGGGGTGTGGCAGAACTCGCTGGCGGCCGAAAAGCCGGCCTACAACGGCGATTTCACGGAGATGACGGTCAAGCTCAGGAGCGGCATCTACTGGAGCGACGGCGTCGAGTTCACGGCAGCAGATGTCGTCCACACAGTCACGACGCAGATCAAGCACAAGAACATGCGCTGGAGCGCCGCCCTCGGCCTCAATGTGGAGGCGGTCGAGGCTCCGGACCCCTACACCGTCCGCTTCAAGCTGAAGAAACCCAACTCGCGCTTCCATGCCCTCTTCACGGTGCGCTGGAACGCGATCTGGATCATGCCAAAGCACGTGTTCGAGAAGGTCGAGGACCCGCTGAAGTTCGACTTCAACAAACCGGTTTCGCTCGGCGCCTACGTCCTGCACAACTACGACCCCGACGGACGCTGGTACATCTGGCAGAGACGCGAGGATTGGCAGCGTACAACGCTGGGGGCTTACGGCAAGCCGGGTCCGAAGTATCTCGCCTACGTCGATCCCGGTCCGCCCGACAAGCGCGTGATCGCCCAGATGAACCACGAGCTCGACGTCATTCACGATGTGGCGCCGGAGGGGATGTTCACGCTCGCCAAGCAGTCGAAGAGTTCGGTGTCGTGGTTCAAGGGCTTCCCCTACGCGCATCCCGATCCGACCCTGCCGGCGCTGATCTTCAATACGCAGAACGACCTGTTCAAGAACAAGGACGTGCGCTGGGCGCTGGCGCTGCTGATCGACATCAAGGCGGTGTCGATGGCGTCCTATCGCGGTGCTGCCACCATCTCCGCGATCGGTGTGCCGCCGACGGGAAGGCATCCGGAGTTCTACCACGCACCCATGCAGGAGTGGCTCGCCGGCTTCGAGCTCGATACCGGCAAGCGCAAGATCAAGCCCTACGATGCAACCGTCGGCCAGCAAATCGCCGACATGCTGCGGCCGTCCATGGGCGACCAGATACCAAGCGATCCCAAGACGATCGCCGGGTCATTCGGCATGGGCTGGTGGAAGGCCGATCCGCAGGCGGCTACCGAACTGCTCGAGAAGGCGGGCTTCAAGAAATCGGGCAACAGCTGGCAAACGCCCGACGGCAAACCGTTCACGGTGCGCGTCGTCGTGGAAGGCGAAACGCGGCCGGTCATGACGCGCGCCGGCTCCATGATCGTCGAGCAGTGGCGGCGGTTCGGCATCGATGCGAAAGTCGATGTCGCGCAGGGCACGCTCGTGACGCGGCGCGCCGCCGGAGATTTCGACACCATCATGACCTGGAGCGTCGAGACGTGGGGCGGACATCAGGATCTGTCCTACTTCCTGGACAGCTGGCACTCGCAATTCGTGGCACAGCCCGGCACGCCGCAGCCGGCGCGCAACTGGCAGCGCTGGTCCCATCCCGATCTCGACAAGATCATCGAGGACATCCGCAAGGTCGGCTTCGATGACCCCAAGGGACTCGAGCTCGGTCGCGAGTACGTGAAGATAGCCGTGCGCGAGATGCCCACCATCCCGCTCATGGCCTACAATGTCTTCACCGTGATGGACACGACCTATTGGACCGGATACCCGACGTCCGCAGACCCCTACACGGATCCGGTTCCGAACTGGGCCAACTCGCGCGCCATGTTCGTGAAGTTGAAGCCGAAAAGCTGAGGGTCAGGGGCAGTCGTCGCCAATGCGTTTCTACGCGAAGTACCTTGCGCAGCGGCTGCTCCAGTTCCTGCTCGTGGTATTCATCGGCATCAACCTGACGTACGTCATCACGCACGCGACGCCGATTGATCCCGTCGAGCAGTCGATTGCCGCGGTCACCTCGTTCGGCAACACCTCGCCCGAGGCGATCAACATGATGCGTCAGTCATTGCGGGAGCTCTATGGACTGACCGGCGGGCCTTTCGAGCAGTATGTGAACTTTTGGCGACGCATTGCCGTGGCCGATTTCGGCCCGTCGCTGTCGGCGTTCCCGACGCCAGTGTCGACGCTGATTGCGCGCGCCCTGCCGTGGACGATCGGTCTCCTGGCCACGGCCACACTGCTGACGTGGGTGCTCGGCAATCTGCTCGGTGGCCTGGCAGGGTACTATCAGAACAGCAGGGCTCTGAAGATCCTTGCCGTCGTCGCCATGGGGTTGCACCCCGTGCCCTACTACATCGTCGCCTTCACGCTGCTCGTCATGTTCGGCTACTTGTGGCCGTTGCTGCCGATTGCCGGTGGCTACGGCATGAACATTCAGCAGGGCTTCAATCTGACCTTCATCCTGAGCGTCCTGAAACATTCGATACTCCCCGCGCTTTCGCTGATGCTGGTCGGGCTTGGCGGATGGTTTCTCGGCATGCGCTCGCTGGTCTCCAACATCGTCAGCGAGGATTACGTTGTTTACGCCGAACTCGCGGGAGTTCGCCGGAAACGCATTCTCGGTTCCTATGTCATGCGCAACGCGATGCTGCCGCAGGTGACCGGCCTCGCCCTCTCGCTCGGTGCGATTTTCAACGGAGCCATCATCACCGAGCAGGTATTCGGCTATCCGGGCGTGGGCTCGCTATTGGTTTCAGCCGTTTATGCCGGCGACTATGGCCTCGTGCTTGGCGTGACGACCGTCGCGATCCTGGGTGTTGCAACCGCGGTGCTGATCATCGATCTCATCTATCCCCTGTTCGATCCCCGCGTACGTGCGGCTTGAGCCGATGCTGACCACGCTCCGCGACCTGCTCCGTTACAACGTCGAATTCCGGATCGGTGCAATCCTGGTTGGCATGGTGGCGGTCATTGCCGCTTTGTCATTCGTGTCACCCTATTCGCCGATCGACACGTTCGTAGTCGTACCCGACCTGCCCCCGAGCCTTGCGCATCCGTTCGGCACGACGTCGCGCGGGCAGGACGTGTTCTGGCATCTGACGTTTGCCATTCGCAATACGCTGGCGTTCGGCATCGTTGTCGCTGCGATCAGCCGGGTCCTGTCACTCACGATCGGGCTCCTGTCCGGCTACAGGGGTGGATGGGTTGATCGCGTGCTCATGTCGATCAACGACACGTTCATCGTCATCCCGCTGTTTCCGATCCTGGTGCTGTTCTATTTTATGCTGCGTGACCACATGTCGTGGATCGCGCTGGCCATGATCATGGCGCTGTTGGGCTGGGCCTACGACGCGCGCCTGATCCGCTCGCTTGCTCTCAGCTTGAAGGCGCGCGAGTTCACGCACACCGGCGTTTTCTCCGGCATGTCGACGCGCGAAGTCCTGGTGCGCGAGCATCTTCCCTACGTGATGCCGATCGTATTCGCGACCACCATGAACAACATGAACTGGTCGATCGGGTTGGAGGTAACCCTCTCCGTGCTGGGGTTCACGGACATCAATTCCCCGACCATCGGCGGCATGATCTATTGGGCCAACCAGCATACCGCGCTGGTCGCTGGCGTGTGGTGGTGGATCGCCTTCCCCGTCGTTGTCATCGTCATGCTGTTCATCGGCCTGTTCCTGCTGGCCGTCTCCATGAACGAGCACATCGATCCGCGCAGCCGGCTGCGGCGGCTGGGTGCCGGAGGCGGGGCATGACGGCGGCAGCCGCCCTTCCCCATGACAAAAAGCGCGCCGCGAGGGGCGAGCCGACGACCGCCGTCCTGCAGGTGGAGGGGCTGAAGGCCTACTACCGGACACGCCATTTCGGTGTCGAGCGCGAGGTGAGAGCCGTCGACGGCGTGACGTTCGAGGTCCGAAGCAACGAGATCTATGGACTGGCGGGCGAATCGAGCTCCGGCAAGTCCACGCTGATCAAAGCCATCGCGGCCGCCATGCGACCGCCGCTCGAGATTGTCGGTGGCACGGTTGCTTTCGCCTTCCTGCCTGGCGGCAAGGACCTGTATCAGGCGACCAGCGCCGAGGTCGCCGCCATTCGCTGGCGCAAGCTCTCCTACATCATGCAAGGCTCCATGAGCGTCCTCAATCCGGTGCGCCGGGTGCGACGCTCGTTTGAGGATTTTGCTGCGCGCCATCTGGGCGGCACGGGCGCTTCGTTCGAGGCGCGCGTGCGCGAGCACCTGGCCCTGGTCAGGCTCGACGCCAGCGTGTTGGACGCCTATCCGCATGAATTGTCTGGTGGCATGCGCCAGCGCGTCACGATCGCGCTCGCCACCATCTGCCGGCCTGATTTCGTCATTGCCGACGAGCCTACGACTGCGCTCGACGTCGTCGTGCAAAAAGACGTGCTGGGCATGATTCGCAACATTCAGCGCGAGATGGGCTCTTCGCTTCTGCTCGTTACCCACGATCTCGGCGTGCATGCCTACGTCACCGATCGCTTGGCCATCATGTATGCCGGCAGGTTGGTGGAGGAGGCGCGGACGCCCGCAACTCTTTGCATCGCCGCAGCACCCATACACCCGGCACCTGATAGCGAGCCTGCCACGCATCGGCGACGCTGCGCCGAGGGCCGGCCTTACCGGCGCTCCTCCGAACCTGGCGGCACCTCCGTCGGGCTGCCGGTTCCATCCGCGCTGTCCGCTGGCTGGCGACCGTTGCCGCCGTGAGACGCCAACCATGACCGCGTACGCGCCAGATCACCGCGTCGCTTGCTTTGCCGTCAGCGGAGGCACCGCATGATGGCGCCTCTGCTCGAACTCTCGCATGTCTCCAAGGTATTCGGAGGGGACGGCCCGCTCGGGCGCCGGCGCGTCCCGGCTGTGTCCGACGTTAGTTTCGCGCTCCAGGTCGCGGCGCCCGAGATATTCACTATTGTTGGCCAGTCCGGCAGCGGCAAGACCACGCTCGCCCGCATGATCCTCGGCATGGAGGCGCCCAGCGAAGGTACCATTCGGCTGTTGGGCAACGATGTCGGGCACGTCCGAGGCACGCGGGCGCGCAGGCTGTTCATGGCCACCGTGCAGCCGATCTTCCAGAACCCATTCGAGGCATTCAATCCACTTCGCCAGCTCGACTACTATCTGTTTCTGACGGCTCGCCGCTTCGGCCAGGCCGGCGATCAGCGGCAAGCACAGGTGAGCGTCGATGGCGCGCTGCGCCAGATGGGGCTGTCGCTGCCGGAGATTGCCGGACGCTATCCACATGAGCTGTCCGGCGGGCAGCTGCAGCGCGCGGCGATCGCTCGGGCGCTGCTGGCCAAGCCGAAACTGATTGTCGCCGACGAGCCGGTGTCGATGGTGGACGCGTCGCTGCGCATGTCGATCGTCAATCTGTTCAAGACGCTGCGCGACGAGCTTGGCATCTCGCTCGTCTACATCACGCACGATCTGGCCACCGCCTACTACATCAGCGACCGCATCCTGATCATGCACGAGGGCAAGGTGGTGGAGAGCGGCGATGCGCGCACCGTGCTCACGGCCCCGCAGCACCCCTATTCGCGACAGCTCAAGGACGCAGTTCTGGTGCCCGATTTCGCAGGCACCGGCGCCGCACAAGACGCAATGGACATGGGCGGGACGCAGCGTCCGCTCTGAGGGAGAACAGCAAAGATGAGAGAAGCCAACGTCCTCCTCGATCGGGATTTCGCGATCGGCGAAACCGACCCGCGCCTGTTCGGCGCCTTCGTCGAGCATCTTGGCCGTTGCGTCTATGGCGGCATCTACGAGCCGGGGCATCCGACAGCCGACGAGAAGGGTTTCCGCCGCGACGTGCTGGCCCTCGTCAAGGAGCTCGGGCCGACCATCATGCGCTATCCGGGCGGGAATTTCGTCTCCGGGTACAATTGGGAGGACGGGGTTGGCCCGGTCGACAAGCGTCCGACGAAGCTGGACCTGGCTTGGTTTTCGACCGAGCCGAACACGTTCGGCACCAACGAGTTCATCGATTGGTGTCGTGCCGCGGCCGTCGAGCCCATGTTTGCCGTCAACCTCGGCACGCGCGATGGCGATGCAGCGCGCAATCTCGTCGAGTATTGCAACCACCCGTCGGGCAGCTACTACGCCGACCTCAGGCGCGAACATGGCTACGAGAAGCCGCACGGGGTGAAGTTCTGGTGCCTCGGCAACGAGATGGACGGCCCCTGGCAGATGGAACACAAGACGGCGACGGAGTACGGCCGGGTCGCCGCTGAGGCCGCCAAGATGATGCGATGGGTCGATCCGACCCTGGTGCTGGCTGCCTGCGGCTCGACCGCGCGCAACATGCCGACATTCGGGCGATGGGACGACGAGGTGCTCGAGCACACGTTCGAGCTGATCGAGTTCATCTCGCTGCACACCTATCTCAACAACTACAAGGCAGACACGGCGGCATTTCTGGCTTCTCCCGACCTGATGGATTTCTTCATCGATGAGGTCGTGGCAATCGCAGATGCGGTTGCGGCCCGGCGTCGCTCGACCAAGCGATTGATGCTGAGCTTCGACGAATGGAACGTGTGGTATCGCACGCGACGCACGCGCAGCGACCGCGTCAAGGAAGGTTGGCCGGTGGCGCCGCCGATCCTGGAGGAAATCTACACCATGGAGGACGCGCTGGCGTTCGGCGGCGCCTGCATATCCCTGCTGAACCACGCCGATCGCGTCAAGAGTGCGTGCCTCGCCCAACTCGTCAACGTGATCGCACCGATCATGACGGAAACCGGCGGCCCCGCCTGGCGGCAGACCATCTTCTATCCCTTTGCGCAAATGAGCCGGTTCGGGCGGGGCCGCGTGCTGCGCACCAAGGTCGAGTGCGAGACCTATGCGGCTTCCTACTACGACCCACGCGGCGCCATCGATCAATCCTTCCCGATCCCTGCCGCCCCCTATCTGAAGCTTGCCGCAGTGGCGGCAAGCGATGGCAGCCTCAACCTGTTTGCTCTCAATCGCGACCTGCGGCAGCCGATGACGATCGCCATCGATGCGCGAGGCTTCAGCAATCTCGCGGTCTCGCAGGCGCTGGAGCTGCGCGACGATGATCTCAAGGCCGTCAACAGCAAAGCGGCGCCCCAGCGCATCAAGCCGGCGCCGCTCAAGGGGGTCAGCAGCGACGGCCACAAGCTGCGCATGACGCTCGCCCCGGCGTCCTGGAACATCATCCGCTTCGAGCCCGCCAAATAGGGTGAGCGGAGCGGCGAAGGATCGACCCCGCCATGTCGGATCGCACGACACGACGCAGGAAGCCGGTAGGGCTTGCCATTGCGATACCCAGCGACGGCGGGCGCACGTATCTCCACGTCAATCCCGAGCGGGATTTCAATATCGTCAAGGGACTGGCCTCCCAAGTGCGCATCAGGATCCTGAAGCTGCTGCGCCGACGCGGCCCCCTCAATGTCAACGAGATCAGCGAGGCTCTCGAACTGCCGCAATCGACCATCGCCACCAACATCCAAGTGCTCGAAGAGAGCCAGCTGGTCCATACGCACGTGAGCAAGGGACGCAAAGGGCAGCAGAAGATATGCGCGGCGCGCTTCGATGAGATCATTATTGCACTCGATGTCGAGCCTGCGCGTCGCAAGAAAAACGTCATCGAGGTCGAGATGCCGCTCGGGCTCTATACCAGTTGCAAGGTCAGCGCTCCTTGCGGCCTGTGTTCGACCGAGGGTGTGATCGGCGCTCTCGACGTCCCCGACCTGTTTCTCGATCCCGCCCGCGTGAAGACAGCATTGCTGTGGTTCGGGCGTGGCTTCGTCGAATACCAGTTCCCCAACAACGCCAAGGCCCTCAAGGCCGAGCTCGAGGCGCTCGAGTTCGTGCTCGAATTGTCGTCCGAGGTGCCGGGCACCAATGCCAACTGGCCTTCCGACATCAGCCTATGGGTGAACGAGATCAAGATCGGGACCTGGACGTCGCCGGGTGACTTCGGCGACCGGCGCGGTCGTTACACGCCTCGCTGGTGGAAACTCGAAGGATCGCAATATGGAGACCTGACGACATGGCGCATCGATGAGCGCGGCACCTTCCAGGGCAATGCAAAAGTGTCGCCGGTGACGCTCGCCCAGCTTCGGACCAGCGAGCATCATTCGATCCGCCTGCGTGTGGGGATCGACGAACGCGCACGCCATCCTGGAGGGGTCAACATCTTCGGCAAGGGTTTTGGCAATCACAGCCACGACATCCTGATGCGTCAGCACGTGAAGGCGCAAGAGACCTGATCGGAGCCGCCAGTGCGGCTCGTGGCAGCACCAGCAGTGGGGCAACTCATGACCAAGGCACACGCAGTCTATCCCTCGCTCGCCGGCCGCACGGTGTTCGTGACCGGCGGCGGCAGCGGCATCGGTGCATCCATCGTCGAGGCTTTCGCGCGGCAGAAGTGCAAGGTGGCCTTCGTCGATGTCGACGAAGAGGCTTCCGCTGTCGTCCAGCGCACCCTAGCCAGCCATGGTGCCGGCCACTACTTCGAGGCCTGTGACGTGAGGGATACGGCCGCTCTGCGACGTTCGATCGAGAACGCGCGCCAGGCGCTGGGGCCGATCACCATTCTTGTGAACAACGCGGCGCGCGATGATCGGCACGATACCGAAGAGGTAACGCCCGAGTATTGGGATGATCGCTTTGCCGTCAATCTCAAGCATCAGTTCTTCGCGGCCCAGGCCGTGCTTCCCGGACATGAAGGCGGCGAAGTGGGGCTCGATCATCAATCTGGGATCTTCGTCATGGATGATCGGCCAAGGCGGCATGGTCGCCTACACCGCCTGCAAGTCCGCCGTGCTTGGCCTCACTCGCTCGCTCGCGCGCGATTTCGGTCCCTACAATATTCGCGTCAACGCCATCGCGCCCGGCTGGATCCTGACCGAGCGGCAGCGCAAGCTCTGGCTCAATGACGAGAGCCACGCCCGGCTGATGGAATCGCAGTGCCTGAAGCGAGATCTGGAAGGTGACGACATTGCGCGCGTGGTGTTGTTCCTGGCGTCCGACGAAGCCGGTGGCATCACCAGTCAACACTATGTTGTCGACGCCGGCCGGCTGTGAGGTCGCCCACGGAGGTCAGCCTTTGCTGCGCGTCGGCTAGAACTAGGACTGCATCCCCCATTTCTGGATCGTCGCGGCTTCAATATTGCGGAAGATCAGGTTTTCCACGATCAACCCGATCAGGATCACCGTGAGCAGGCCGGCGAACACGGCCGGTATGTCGAGCATGTTCTTGTGCTCGTAGATGTACCATCCGAGCCCGCCCTTGCCGGAGGAGACGCCGAACACCAACTCGGCGGCGATCAGGGTGCGCCAGGCGAACGCCCAGCCGATCTTCAATCCGGTGAGGATCGAGGGAAATGCGGCCGGGATGAGAATCTTGAGAATGAAGCGCGGGCCGCTCAGGCCATAGTTGCGCCCGACCATGCGCAGCGTGTTCGACACGGAGCGGAAACCCGCATGCGTGTTGAGCGCCACCGCCCACAGCACCGAATGCACCAGCACGAAGATGATCGAGACATCGCCCAGCCCGAACCAGATCAGCGCAAGCGGCAGCAGGGCGATCGCGGGCAACGGGTTGAACGCCGATGTCAGCGTCTCCAGCAGGTCGTTGCCGAGGCGCGACATCATGGCGAGCGCCGTGAACAGCATGGCGAGCGCCAGCCCCAAGGTGTAGCCCTTCAACAGCAGCACGATGGAGTTCGCCACCTTCTGGGGGATGTCGCCGCTGACGATGCCCGCTTGGAAGGCCTCGAGCGTCGCAGAAAAGCTGGGCACCAACAGCGGGTTGTTGAGGTGGCGGGCATACGCCTCCCACACAGCGGCTATGGCGAAAAGAATGAAGGCCTTGCGCAGCCAGGCCTGGTTGGCGAGCCTCTGCCAAGGTGTCAGCGCCTTCTGCACGACGCCGATATCGCCGCCGGCCACGGTGTCGCGCAGGTATTCGGGGCGCAACGGCGGGAGCGGGGGCAGGCGCGCCGCCGATGCATGCGTATCAGCCATGGCGGACAACCTCCTGCTCTTCGATGCGATCCGCGAACAGCATCTCGTGGATGCGGTCAGACAGGCAGCGTCCGGTTGCCGGATCGGTCGGATCCTTGCCGTCGCTGTTGAGCTCGCCTTTGACCTGGCCCGGGTGCGGCGAGAGCAGCAGGATGCGGCTGCCGATCAATACGGCCTCGGGAATCGAGTGGGTCACGAACAGCACGGTGAAGCGCGTATCGGCCCACAGCTGCAGCAGCTCTTCCTGCATCTTGCGTCGCGTCAGCGCGTCGAGCGCCGCGAACGGCTCGTCCATCAGCAGCACGTCCGGCTCCATGGCCAGGGCGCGGGCGATGGCAACGCGCTGCTTCATACCGCCCGACAGCGTGTGCGGGTAGGAGTCGGCGAACTTGGAGAGGTTGACCTTGTCGATATAGCGCATGGCTTGCGCCTCGGCGGCCTTGCCGCGCATCTTGCCCGAAAACTCGAGCGCGAACATCACGTTCTGCTTGACGGTCTTCCATGGCAGCAGCTGATCGAACTCCTGGAACACGAACACCCGGTCAGCGCCCGGTCCACGGATGGGCAAGCCCTTGAGCCGCATGTGGCCCTCGGTCGGCGCCATGTAGCCGCCGACCGCTTTCAGCAGGGTGGACTTGCCGCAGCCCGACGGCCCGAGCAGCACGAACCGGTCCGCCCCGTAGACGTCGAAGCTGACGCGGTAGGTGGCGGTGACCAGATGCTTGTCGGTCTTGTATTGCAGGGTGACGCCTTGCACCTGCAGCAGAGGCGCAGGGCCCGAAGGAGCGTTCATCGCAGTTCAGCCTCCATGGCGTGACGGCGGCGGCCGGGCCCGGTGCGTCTCAGCTTCCCGGCAACCCATGCACCTCGGGGAAGAAGAGATCCTTCCAGCCGGCCGGCATGGTCTTGATCGAGCCGACGGCGTGCATGAATTCCGCGTATTTCATCGTGTGCTCGGGCACCATGGTCCATTTCACCTGGGGGCCGGAGGCGATCTCGGCCACCCTCTCCACGGACAGCTTCGACTTCACGTTGTCGATCCAGTATTGCGCGGCCGGCTTGACATCCTTGTTGAGCATCTGCGTCGCCTCGTCGAAGGCAGCGACCAGCGCTTTGTACAAATTGGGGTTCTTGTCGCGGAACTGCGAGGACGTCCAGGCCAGCGTGAAGGTGTGCGGGCCGCCGAACACCTCGTAGGAATTGAGCACCGTGCGGATGCCGTCTTTCTCGAGCTGCTGATACTGGAACGGCGGCACGCTGAATACGCTGGTGATGCCGGCGGAGTCGCTGAGCAGCGCGATGGTCGCATCCGGCGGCGACATGCCGACCGTCAGCGCATCGAGCTTGGCGTAGTTGCTCTGGCCCCACTGCTTGGCAGCCGCCATCTGCAGCATCATGGCCTGCACCGAGACTTTCACCGCCGGGACTGCGATCTTGTCCTGCTCGGTGAAGTCGGCGACGCTCTTGACGTTGGGATTGCGCGTATTGAGCAGGACAGGCTGCGAGGTGAATGCGGCGATGCCCTTGATCGCATTGGCCGTGCCGTGCGTGCGCGCCCAGATCGTCAGCAGGCCGGGCACGCCGCCGGAAACGATATCGATCGAGCCGGACAACAGCGCATCGTTCATGGCGGCGGGGCTGTTGAAGGTGGCCCACACCACCTTGACCTCGGGAATGCCGAGCGCCTTGGCATGCTTCTCGAGCAGCTGGTGCTGCTCCATCACATTGAACTGCAGGTAGCCCATGGAGAACTGCCGCGCAAAGCGGATCTCGGGCACCTGCGCATTGGCCGTCGCCCCCCACAGCGCGGTTGCGACCAATGCCGTCGCCAGTATTCTTGCAAAGCGCATTCGCGTTTCCTCCTGATTTCTTAGGCCGCGAGACGGGCGTAATCCTTGGTCGCCATGACCTGCACGCGGCGCATGTAGCGCGGCTCGTCGGCGCGATAGTCGGGAATGGCGTTGTGCAGCGTGCCGATGTTGTCCCACATCAGCACGTCGCCTTCGGCCCATTTATGGGCATGGAAATACTTGTCGTGCTCCTGGTGCTTGAACAGGAACTCCAGCAACTCGGCGCTCTCGGTCTCGGGCATGCCGTCGATGCGCATGGCGTAGCCCGGATTGCAGTAGAGAATGGTGCGCCCGGTGATGGGATGGGTGCGAAAGATCGGCTGCGATACCGGCGGCTTCTTGGCGCGCTGCTCCGGCGTCAACGGCGCGCGGTGCGAGCCGGGGCGGGTGCGCATCATGTCCCAGAACTTGGCGAAGTCGTGCGTGGCCGTGCGCCCGGCCAGCCGGCGCTTGATGTCGTCCGGCAGATCGTCGTAGGCGGCATGCATGTTGCGGAACTGCGTGTCGCCCAGCGGGCGGCCGTCGCGCATCGGCACCTTGATGGCGTAGAGCACGTTGGCGAGCGCCACCTCCTTGCTGTAGGACATGTCCGTGTGCCAACCCTGTCCGGCATCGCCGAGCCCGACAGGCTTGCCGTCCCTGGTCATGTTGGACAGCACCATCACCTCCGGAAAATCCGGCTCGTGGAACTGATTGGCGACATTGATTTCGAGGTCGCCAAACATGCGGCCGAAGCGGGCGAAAGCGTCCGTTTCCAGGCGCTGCTTGGGAAAGCACAGCACACCGAACGCGCCGAGGGCGCGCAAAATCTGCTTGAAATCGCCGTCTGAGACCGGCTGCGCCAGATCGATATCCTCGATCCTGGCACCCAGCGCACTGCCCTCAGCTGTGATCTCCATGCGCCTGCTCCCTTTTTTGCTTCTTGTTCTTGGTGTCACATTGTTCTGGAATGCACAGTAGCATCGGCCGGAAGCACAGGGGAAGCTCATGACTGCGGGAGACTGTGCCGCAACTGCATCAAGTGTTGCGCGTCGCGACAAACCGGTTGCGCAGCACGCCGATGCCGGTGATTTCGACCTCGACCACATCATCAGGCTTGAGATCGGGCGAGGTGCCGTCGGTGCCCATCCAGATCATGTCGCCCGGGAAGAGGGTTATGTAGCGGGTGATGGTGGCGATGTAGGTGGCGACGCCGAACAGCATGGCGTTGGTGCGAAAGCGGGTCGTCTCGGCCCCGTTGACCCGCACCCGTGTCTCCAGAGCGTCGAGATCGACCTCGCGTCTCGATCCACGGCCCCATCGGCTTGAAGGTGTCGGTGTTCTTGGCGCGCCACAGGGTGCGATCGGACTTCTGCCAGCTGCGCTCGCTGACGTCGTTGCCGATGCTGTAGCCGAGCACGCAGGACAACGCGTCGGCCTCGCTCAGATGCCTGGCCCGCTTGCCGATGATGACCGCGAGCTCGCCCTCGTACTGCACCTTGCTCGCATCGGGCGGAATGACGACCGTTTCCTCATGCGCGATCAGGGCGTTGATCGCCCGGTAGCCGACATCCGGTTGCTTGGGCAGGTCCGCTGCGATGCCCAGCTTGGCGGCGGCCTCCAGGATGTGCTCGGCATAGTTCAAACCGACGCAATAAAACGTCCGAGGGTCGACCGGCACCTCGATCTTGACGGCGTCGAGGCCATGCACACGCTGGGTCGTTTCGTATCCGCCGAATGGATCGCCGGCGACCTCGCGAATGCGATCACCCTCGACGATGCCGTAGGCGATGCGTTCGTTCAGGGAAAATCGGACCCAGCGCACGCGCTCCTCCCATGCAACCAATTTGTTTGTTGGCGCGCGCCCGCGCAACTAACATGCGAAGCCAAGCGCAGGAGTAACGCGCAGACAACGATAACCTGACCGGGAGAGCTGACGATGCCAAGGGAAAAGATGGGCATGCTTCCGAACCGGCGACAGGCGCTGGGCGCGATAGCCGGCGCGACGAGCCTGCTGGCCGCACCGGCGATTGTGAGGGCGCAAAGCCCGCTCACGGTGAGGTTCGTGCAACAGCGCGGGCTGCTCTACATTCCCGTCGACATCATGGTCAGCGGCGGCATCCTGCAGCAGGAGGCGACCAAGCTCGGGCTCGGCAAGATCGAAGCGACAGCCACCTCGCTGAGCGGTCCCGGCCCCATCCTGGACGCGCTGCTCTCAGGTGCCGCCGACTACGGCACGGCGGCCCTGCCGTCTCTTCTGACGCTGTGGGAGAAGACGCGCGGGACCGCCAACGAAGTGAAGGCGGTCGGCACCGTCAGCAACGGCGCCATGACGCTCTATACCATCAATCCCAACGTCAAGACGCATCGCCGATTTCACCGACAAGGACCGCATCGCCGTGCCGACCGTGAAGTTGTCCTTCAACGCCATGATGCTGCAGATGGCGGCCGAGCAACTGTGGAACGATCCGCATCGCCTCGACCATCTGACCGTCGCGCTCGGCCATCCCGATGCCGTCACGGCGCTGTCGGCTGGCTACGGCAAGGCGACCATGACCGCCCATATCGCCGTGCAGCCCTTCACGGACCGCGGCCTGAAGCTGCCGGACGCGCACATCATCACCGACAGCCGCAAGGTGTTCGGCGGGCCGTTGACGCAAATCACGCTGCTGGCGACGAAGCAGACCAAGGAGAAGAACCCTCTCCTGTTCAAGGCCGTCGCAGCCGCGCTCGAGGAATCGATCAAGGTTGCCAACGCCGACAAGCGCGCCGCGGCCGCAGCTGTGGAAGGAGGCGCAGAAGGCGCCGGACAACATCGACGATCTGGTGGCTCAGCTCAATGACCCAGGCTTCGAATTCACCTCGCGGCCGCAGCGCATTGCTCACTTCACGGCGTTCCTCAACCGCATCGGCACCATGAAGGCCAAGGTTGGCGACTGGAAGGAGCTGTTCTGGGAGACGGCGCACAACCAGCAGGGCGATTGATCATGTCGGACCCGCGTCAGCCGACCTTTGCATATCAACCCGAGCAAGCCGAAGCTGCGGCTGCCCGCGGGTGCGTGGGACACGCACTGCCACATCTTCGGGCCGAAGGCGCAGTTTCCCTTCGCGCCCACCAGCAAGATCGATCCGGCCGATGCCGCGAAGGAGAAGTTGTTCGACTTGCATGAGATGCTCGGTATCGAGCGGTGCGTGATCGTGCAATCGGCCCTGCACGGCACCGACAACCGCGTCGTCGAGGATGCCCTGCTGGCCAAGGCAGGCGCCTATCTCGGCATTGCGCTGTTGCCAATCACGGTCGCGGATGCCGAATTGCGCAGACTGGACCGGCTGGGTTTCCGTGGCGTGCGCTTCAATTTCATGAAGCACCTGCAGCAAGCCGCGTCGATCGAGGAGGTGATCGGCGCTGGGCTCGCGACTGGCCGACATCGGCTGGCATCTGCAGATCCATATGGAGAGTACGCTGATCGAGCCGATGACCCCGATCCTGAAGCGGTCGGCGGTGCCCGTGGTGATCGATCATATCGGACGCATCGATGCGGGGCTGGGACTGGAGCAGGCGCCGTTTCAGAGTTTGCGGCGCCTGATCGAGAACGATGGGTTCTGGGTGAAGGTCAGTGGATGCGACCGCATCACGCGGACAGGTCCGCCGTACGCCGACGCACTCCCTTTCGCGCGCCAGCTGGTCGCCGAGTTCCCGGATCGTGTCCTGTGGGGCACCGACTGGCCCCACCCGCACCACGCGGGGCCGATTCCCGATGACGGCCTGCTGGTCGATATCATCGCCGAGATGGCGCCGTCCGAGGAGTTGCGCCGCAAGCTGATGGTCGATAACCCGCGGCGGCTCTACGACAAGGGAGTATCGGCGTGACTGGGAGGCTGGCGGGCAAGATCGCCCTCATCGCGGGTGCTGGCTGTGTTGGTCCCGGATGGGGCAACGGACGGGCGATGGCGGTGCGCTTTGCCGAAGAGGGGGCGCAGATCTTCGCCGTCGACCGCGACTTGGAGCGCATGGGCGAGACGGTCGAGCGTGTGCGTGCGGCCGGCGGGACCATCGAGACCTGCCAAGCCAACGTTACCGACAGTGCGGCGGTCGCCGGGATGGTGAAGGCTTGCGTTGAGCACTTCGGGCGCATCGATGTGCTCATCAACAACGTGGGCGGCTCGGCGGCCGGCGGTCCGGTCGAATTGGCCGAGGAGGTGTGGGACGCGCAGGTCGATGCCAATCTCAAGAGCGTGTTCCTGACCTGCAAGCACGTGCTGCCCGTGATGGAGAACCAGGCGGCCGGTGCGATCGTCAATATCGCCTCGACCTCCGGCCAGCGCTGGAGCGGGAGCGCTCAGGTGGCCTACGCGGCGACCAAAGCCGGCGTCATTCAGTTCTCGCGGGTCGTCGCCGTGCAATATGCGGGCAAGGGTATCCGGGTAAACACGGTGGTGCCCGGTCAGCTGCACACGCCGATGGTGGAGGTACGCCTCGCCAAACAGCGCGCAGGCGGCAATGTCGAGGCACTGCTCGCCCAGCGCCAGTCGCGCATACCGCTGCCCTTCATGGGCGATGGCCGCGACACCGCCAATGCCGCCCTCTTCCTGGCGTCCGACGAGGCGCGTTTCGTTACCGGAACCGAAATCGTGGTCGACGGCGGCATGACTGCGCGGTGCGACTAGGTATGGCTGAGACGCTAGCCAATCCCCCTCGCAAGGGGCTCCTCCTGGTGACCATGGAGCCGCCCGCCGGCCTGGAGGAGGAATTCAACGACTGGTACGACCACGAGCATCTGCCGCAACGCATGCGCATGCCGGGATTCGAGACCGGAGCGCGCTTCGTGTGCCTCGAGGGGTGGCCGCGCTGGCTGGCGCTGTACGATTTGACGTCGCTCGCGGCACTCAGCACGCCGGAGTACCTCGCGGTGTCCCGCGCCAACGCCACCCCCTGGAGCAAGCGCATCGCGGCCCGCACGATCGGACGCTCACGCGTGGAGGCCGAGCAGATTGCGCCCGGCGGCGCCATATTGAGCCCCCTCGACAGACTGTCGCAGGTCGTCGTTGCGCACTATCCGTGCGGACTGGACGATGAGCTGGCCGCCAATGCGGTCGACGTCGAGAGCGGCGCGGCACACCTGCCGGGCCTCCTGCAGGTTCGCCAATTTCACTCCGTGACCTCGACCGGCCGCGATCTCTATCTGGTTGCGGAGTTTGCCCAGCCGGTACGCAGCGAAACCGTTCTCGACGCGTTCTCGGCCCATCGCCAGCTGCGTGCCCGCAGTCTCAACATCTATGCGCCGTACCGTCGTCAGTGAGGCGCCTCACCCAGGAGCTTGCATGCGCGTAGCCACGATTGCACCCGAGCAGATGACACCTGAGCAGCGCGCGGCCCACGACGAGGTGGTGGCGGGCGTGCGAGGCCGCATGCCGGCGCCGATGCGCGCCTGGATACATAGCCCGGAAATGGCGGGTCATGCCCAGAAGCTCGGGGCGTTTCTTCGCTACGGAACATCGCTGCCGCCGACGCTGTCTGAACTCGCCATCCTGGTCACGGCGCGTCATTGGACGTCGCACTTCGAGTGGTATGCACACAAGCGCGATGCATTGAAGGCCGGTCTCGATCCGGCGATCATCAGTGCCATAGCCGAGCGCCGCGAACCGCCGTTCGCCGACCCGGTGCAGAAGGTCGTGTATCAGTACAGCAAGGCCCTGCACGAGGACAAAACAGTCTCCAAGGCCCTGCATGATGCGGTAGCTGCAAAGCTCGGGGAACGCGGCGTCGTCGAACTGGTCGGCATCCTCGGCTACTACGGCCTGGTCTCGATGACGCTGAACGCCTTCGAGATCGGTTTGCCCGAGAATGAAAAGATCGAACTGCTGGATTGATGCGCAACATGGCCGGCCGCATCTGGGGCAAGAAAGTTGGACGCGATCCGGTCGGTCAGGGTTGATCGTCGGGCGATCAGAGCCATGCTCAGCACCCTTGGCAAATGCTAACGCAAGCGCTTCGTCGACGCCAAGAAACGGAGGGTGCCGTGGACTCCAAAACACCTGCCCGCCACGGTCCTGGCAAGTTTGCGTCACATGATAAGATTGGTGGGGGGCAACTGAATGCCATCAATGCTGCAGGACGGTGCCGATACTTTCCGCGATGACGTGCGCTAATTGAGCGATGAGTTCAGAGGGATGGGAGGTACCAGAAAATGAAGGCAGTGAGCATCGGTGCTTTGATGCTGAGCTGTGTTGTGCCCGCTATTGAAACGGCACATGCGCAAAGCACCGAGCCGGTTCGGCTGGCACAGTCACAGCAGCGGTCAGGCATCACGCCGCGCGAGCAGATGCGCGAGCAGATGAATGAGAATGTACTGAACCTGATGGGGGGGCAGCTCGGCGCTGTCTACATTGTAATCGCGCACGACATCTCGGTCGCAGTCAACGACGGCAACAGCATGCGCGTTCTGCCGGTCGTTGGCGGGGCTGGTGTCCAGAACATCCGCGACGTGGTGTTCCTGAGAGGCGTCGATCTTGGGGTTACCAACATCCTGTCCCTCAATAAGTTGAAGGAGACCGGAGAACTAGGTCCGAATCTGGATCAGCAGGTCGCTTACATCGCTCCGCTTTTCAACGAGACGATGCAGGTTGTGGCTCGCCCGGAAATCAACCGGATCGAAGATCTGAGGGGTAAAAAGGTAGCCGTCAACAGCGCGGGTAGCGCCACCGCCGAGTTCGCTCCTGGCGTGTTCAAGACGCTGAACATCGAAGTGCAAGCCGTGCCTATGCCGCAGGGAGATGCGCTCGAGAAAATGCTGTCTGGCGAAGTCCACGCTACCGTGTGCACGTGCCCAATTCCAATTCCTGCCTTTGCCAACGTGAAGGCAACATCGGGTTTCAAGCTCCTCAGCATCCCGTACACGCCGGCCCTGGAAAAGGCCACTTACTATCCGGCTACGATCAAGGCCAGCGAATACCCCAATCTGGTTCCTCCCGATGGCAGGGTCGAAACCATAGCCACCAGCGCCGTTCTGATTTCTTTCAACTGGCAGCGTGGCTCGGTCCGCTACAATCGCTTGGCCAGGTTCACGGACGCCCTCTTCTCCAAGTTTGACAACCTTCTGCAGCCGGCGCGTCACCCGCTGTGGAAGACGGTCAATCTGGCGGGCACAATTCCGGGTTGGCAGAGATTCCCTGCGGCCCAGGAATGGCTTGATACCGCCTCCCTGCGCGCGGCCTCGAAGGGACAGGGCAAAGAGGAGCAGGCCGAGCGGCTGTTCAAGCAATTCCTTGAATGGCAACGCACAAAAGGCAAATAACCAGTCGAGAGCGCACCTGCGGCAGCCCAGCCGCCAAGCGCGCTCCTGTACTGCGCTCGAGGGCGCGTGGCTCGGATGTCTCCGAGCCACGCAACTCCTGCTGCCGTATCAGGGGGTGGTGCCCACGGCCGTGACGAGCTTGCCGTAGCGCTCACTCTGTTCCAGCAAAGCCTTCTTGGTGTCGGCCTCACCGAGGTTGAAAAAGCGCACCTGCAGCATCTCCTCGCAGAACTTGGCATAGGCAGGGTCGCTGGCTGCCTTGTTGAGCGTCGCTTCGATCTTGCGCACCACGGCGTCAGGAGTGTCCTTCGGCACGGACACGGTCACGAACACCTCGGTCTCGACGTCGTAGCCAAGCTGGCGCAGGGTCGGCACTTGCGACTGGCTCTTCAAGGTATCCCGCGGAGCGGATGCGAGCAGCTTGATGGTGCCGGAAGCCACTGAGGGTCCCCAGGTTCCCCCGGTGAACCCGAAATCCACCTGATCGGCGATCACGGCATTGACAACGCCGGCACCGCCTTGCGTGGGAACCGGTGTTATCTTCACGCCGGATTGCTTGGCAAGCAGCGCGGTGACCACGCGATCAAGCTGATAGAACGAGGCATACTTCAAGTCGCGGCTCTGCGCCTTGGCCTCGGCGATGGCGTCCTGCAGCGTCTTCCACGGCCGCGATGGGTGGGAGACGAACACCTCCTGGAATTGGCCGATGATCGCGACATGGCGAAAATCATCGATGGTAAAGTCGGCCTTGGCGAAGTGATGGTCGAACGTGAAGGTCGTCGACGTGGTGAGCACGAGGGTGTGACCGTCAGCAGGTGCAGCCTTGACGCTGACAGCAGCGACGGCACCGCCACCACCAGGACGGTTCACCACGACAAAGGGCTGTTTCACATCCTCGGAGGCTTTGGGGGAGAGAGCGCGCGCCATTTGATCCACGCCGCCGCCTGCACCATAGCCGACGATGAGATTGACGGGCTTGGTTGGCCATTCCTGTGCCCAAGTGGAGGCGGGCCATCCAGCGACCACAGTCGCGACAAGGGCAATGCACGCCTGCCGCCTGTGACCGCGCCAACACCGATATTCAGCTGCTTGCCTCATGCTTTTTTTCCTTTCGTAGACGAGTGATAGCTTTAGCTGGTGGCCAGACCTGTCACATCGCGGCGGCGGCTCGCCATTCGCCATACCGCCAGGACCGTGACAGCGAGAATGACAAGCGCGATCGGGTGCCGGAGCAGGGCATAAGGATTCCGGTCGGTTAAGATCAGCGCCTGACGCAGGGAGAGCTCGAGTGTGGGGGTCAGGACAAAGCCGATGAGAAACGTCACGTAAGAGAAGTCGAACTTCCGCAGCAGCCAGCCCAACACCGCAAACCCGAGCACGAGATAGACACCGAACATGGTGCCGCCTTCGATATAGGCACCCACGATGCACAAGAAGACGACGGAAGCGACAATCACGCTCAGCGGCAGTTGTGACAGGCGGGCGAACACGCCTGAGCCGAAATAGCCGAAGGCAAACATCAGCACGCTAGCCAGCAGCATGGAAGCATAGATGGCGTTGAGGACGTGCGCGTGGTGCAGGAACATCAGTGGTCCCGGCGTAATACCGTGGATCATGAAGGCGCCAATGATGAGCGCAGCGGCGATCCCTCCAGGAATGCCCAGCGCAAACAACGGAATGAGCCCGGCCGGGACTACCGCGTTGTCGGCCGCTTCGGCCGCAGCAACACCTTCCAGCGCACCTTGGCCGAAGCGCTCGGGCGTGGCTGACGTGCTGCGCACCCAGCTGTAGGCGACAAATGAGGCCACGCTGGCGCCAAGACCTGGGATGACGCCCAGCAGTGTGCCGAGCAGGCTGGAACGCAGGATCACGGGAACGCAAGCCTTGATCTCATCCATTCGCAGCCGATCGCCGCCGGCCGCCAGGGTCGTGCTCTGCTCCTTGCCGCGCTCCTCCATCTGCACGACCATCTCCGACAGCGCGAGCAGGCCGATGGCAATGACCATCAGCGGCAAACCGTCGAACAGCTCCGCCTGCCCGAATGTAAAGCGCGGGGTTCCCGTCTCTGCATCCAGACCGACGGTGCCCAGCAAAATCCCAAGAAACGCAGAAATCAGGCCTCTCAGAAGCGATGCGCCCGATAGGCTGGCAATGAACGTGATTGCAAACAGCAACACAGCGCAGATTTCGACCGGCCCGATCAGCAGTGCCACCCGGCTCAACGGTTGCGCGAGAGCAATGAGCACAAACGTCGCGAAGATGTCACCGCTCACGGATGCGATGAGGGCGATGAGAAGTGCCGAGCGAGCGCGGCCCTTGCGTGCAAGCGGATAGCCATCGAGGCAGGTTGCCGCCGAGGAGGCTTCCCCAGGGGTGTTGAGTAGAATAGCCGAGACAGCACCGCCCGTGGCGCTGCCTTTACTGATGCCGATCAGAAAGGAAATGCCGGAGACCGGCCCCATGTAGAACGTGAGAGGCACAGCAAGAGCGAGTGCCGTCGGGCGATTGAAGCCGGGAAGAACACCGACGACATAGCCGAGCAGCACGCCGAGGGCGACAAACCCCACATTGCTCGGCGTCAGTGCTGCACCGAAACCCGCGATCACGGCTTCCATGTCAGGCCTCAGGGCACAGTCACATGCAACAACCGTGTCACGAAGAGGTACATGCCTCCCACCACCACGGTTGGCGTCAACAGCAAGCGGAGCCAGTTCCGCTCACCCATGAACAGCATGATCGACACGATCAGCACGGCGCCACCCAGGACGAAGCCCGCAAATTGAAAGGCCAATACCCCGGCAAAAGCGAGGGCGAAGCCAACGAACATGGTCAGTGTCTCGTGCCAGCTTGCCGGCCAAAGCGAAGCTCTCAGGGGCAGCCTGGCAAGGAGGGTTCGCACGACGAGCAGGGCTGACAGACCGACCACGACAAGCAAGGCCAGCGTGGGAAGATCTCGTGGCGCAAGGCCAATACCGCCGGTCGCGGATGTTTGCGCCGGCAGCACGACGAACAGAGTGTACAGGCCAAGTGCGCAGAGCGCCGTCCCGGCTGCCAGGTCGCTGGGCCTCATTACAACCCTTTACCCCTAACGCGAGACCCGCCGGGCAATCGTACATGTTTGCTCGATATCGACAAGACCATTTAACGGTCGCAATCCGGGGTCACGGCGTGTCGGCTCCTAGTCACACCTAAACAATAACTGAAGCGGAGAGCAGGACTGTGTCGCCGAGGTCATCCTCGCGATGATTGATAGCCGAGTGGGCGAGCCCGTGTGGATCGGCGTGGGACTGCGACGCCGGAGTTGTCCCACGAATCAAAAGTTCTGGACGGCTTGCGATAGTGTCCCTTCACGATCGCCCTCCATCGACGGAAAGAATCTGTCCCGAAATCCATCCTGCCTGAGCACTGGCGAGGAAGACCGCGGCGTTGGCGATATCTTGGGCACTCCCCAGGCGACGGGTATGGATCGACTGGATGAGCCGACTTTGCCCGTCTGCTCCGTAGCTGTCCCATTGCCGCTCGGTGGTCGGATTGGAGCGCACGAAGCCCGGCGCCACGGCGTTGCACGTGATGCCGTGGGGACCGAGATCCTGCGAGAGCTGTTTCGTCAGGCCGACCAGCGCGTGCTTGGCCGCCGTATAGGCCTGAATGCCGGTGAGGCTCGGCCGCAGACCCGCGCCCGATGCGACGTTGACGATGCGGCCGAACTTGGCGGCCCGCATCGGCACGCTCGCGGCCTGCGCCAGCCAGAACGCGGCATCGACGTTGGCCGCGAAGATGACGCGCCAGTCGTCCTCGCCAACGTCCTCGATCGGCCGTCCGACCTGACCGCGCACGCCGCCCGCAGCCTGCATGAGAATGTCGAGACGACCATCTCTGGCGACCGTCCTGCTGACAAGATCGTGGGCGTCGGCGCGCCGGCCGAGGTCAACCTGGTGGCACTCGAATTGGAGCGCTTTTTCCTCGGCGAGCCAGGCGATTGGCGCGATATCGGCCAGGTGCACCTTGGCGCCAGCGTCCGCCAGCGCCAATGCGATGGCGCGGCCGATTCCCTGCGCCGCACCGGTTACGAGTGCGACTTGGCCATCGAAGCGGATCTGCATGTGTCGATCAGGACCTCTAGCGTTGCGTAGGACAGCGGCCGGCGGCCGTCCTCGATATCGTGCACCAACTGGACGAGCGTATCGATCGCGGGCGTGGCAATGCCCGCCTCGCGGCCGAGCGCTGCAATAATGCCGATCTGCGGATCGACCTCGGTCTTGCGCTTGCGGACGGCCAGATCGCGCCAGATGCCGGAATGGGTTTTCGCGGTCTGGCTCGTGTACCCTGCGAGCCAGCTGATCAACTGCCTGCTGGCGGTCATCGCGGCCGCCGGGCAGAAATGCCGCCGGGTCGAATTCGCCGAACCCGACGGGAGTTACGCCGCGGGCATTGGCAACGGCCATGACCTCGCGTCCGAGCGCGAGCCAGACTGGCATGCGCCGCGGGTCGGCAAAATTGTCGGCCATCGAGTCGTTCGTCAGCGCCGTGGCGAACAGCATCGCGCCATAGGCGAGCTTGCCCCACAGGTAGCCCCAGATGTTGTCGGTGAGGACGGCATCGGGTTCGAGCACCTGCAGCAGCGTGTGCATCTCCCGAGTGCGCTCGCGAGTGCTGCCGTCGATCTCGCCGACGACCACGGCGCCCCGGTTGCCGTAGAGGATGCGTCCCGGCCCGAGCCAGTCGACGCCGTAGTTGACGAAGGCGCCCACGGTGCGGGCGCTGCCGATACGGCGTGCAATGGCAAGCTCGTTGAGACCGTTTTGCGCCGACAGCACGAAGCCGTCGGGCGCAAGGTGCGGTGCTAGCTGCTCCAGCGCCGGCTCGGTGGCGTGCGCCTTGACGGCGAGCACGATGCGCTGGAACGAGCCCTCGAGTTCGTCCGGCGTGACGGCCGGGACGACGACCTTGAACGTCTCGACGGGGCCCGTGATTTCGAGCCCCGTGGTACGGCACGCCGCGACGTGGTCCGCGACGACGTCGACCAGCAGCACCGGTACTCCGGCGCGCGCCCAGTAGGCGCCGAGCGTGCCGCCGATCGCGCCCGCGCCCCAGATCAGAATAGGTTCGCGCCTGGTCACCATCGTAGCCCGGAAAGGCTCTCCGGTTATTGTACGGGCCTGATGTTCATGGCCAGCGTGTCCTCGTCCACGCGCGGCTTGATGGTCACCTTGCCCTTCTGCATCGCCCACGCGGAGCCGACCGCCACGATGGGAAGGCGCTGGCGATCCTTGAGGATCAGCTCGTTGGCCTGCTCGAGGAAGCCGCGGCGCTTGCCCTCGTCCATCTCGACCGCCGCATCCTGGATCAGCTTGTCCATCTCGGGGTTCTTGTAGCCCAGCACATTGAAAGCGCCGAACTTCCTGTCCTTGTCGTTCGAGTGGGCCATCGACGAGAGCGTATAGTGCGCCTCGCCGGTCAGCGTGCCCCAGCCCGACATCGACATGGACAGCTCGCCCCGCGTCCGCGCCGGGAAGAAGACGGCGGCCGGCTGAGCATTGGTGCGCGCATCGATGCCGATGGCGGCCAGCATCTGCGCGATCGATGTGCCGACTTGGGTGTCGCCGGGCAGCCGATCCTGCGTGAAGCTGAACGTCACCCTGAAGCCGTTGGCATAGCCGGCATCCGCCATCAGCTTCTTGGCGGCGGCAACGTCGTACTTGCGTTCGGGCAGCGCCTTGTTGAAACCGAAGATGGACGGCGTCACCAGCTGGTTGATCGGCTTGCCGAGCCCCTCCATGGCAATCTCGGCGAGCGCCTTGCGGTCGATGGCGAGATCGATCGCTTCGCGCACGCGGATGTCGAGCAAGGGGTTCTTTGGCAGCGGGAGCCATCCTTGGCCGTGATCTGGCCAGCCGGCGGCTGCTCGCGCATGTCCATTTCCAGGTTGAAGACGTAGACCGTGTCGACCTTGACGACCGTCAGCTTGGCGTCCTTCTCGAGCGTCGCCACGTCGGAGGCCGGCACGCGCGTTATGAGATCGAGCTGGCCGGCCTTGAGCTGGGCGACGCGGGCCGCGTCGTTCGGGATCTCCTTGCGCACGACTTTCGCCCACGGCTCCTTGCTGCCCCAGAAGCCGTCGAACCGGTCGACCACGAATTCGGCCTTCGGCGTCCACGAAACGAACTTGTAGGGGCCCGTTCCCGGTGCGGCCTTGCCCGAATTGAAGGCTTCGTTCGCTGTCTCTTTGGTCAAGCCGGCCGCGGCTTTGTGCGACACGATGAAGAGGCGGATGAAATCGTTCGGCAGGTTGGGTGCCGGGCCGTCCGTGATGACGTGGATCGTGAGGGGATCAACGATCTTCGTCTCCTTCACGCGCCGCACATAGATCGTCGTCGGGTTGGGACCAGCGACCATCGGAATCCGCTCGATCGAGAACTTCACGTCCTCCGCCGTGAAATCCGAACCGTCGTGGAACTTGACGCCCTTGCGCAGCTTGAACTCCCACGTGGTCGGATCGATGGGTTTCCAGCTCTCGGCGAGCCGCGGCTCGAGTTCGAGACCGTCGCCTGACCAGACCAGGGTGTCGAAGATGTGCTTGAGCGCTTCCGCGTGCGTGCCGGTGGCGGTGAAGTGCGGGTCGATCAAGTCGGGCCCGCCGCGTACGCCGATCGTCAGCGTCTGTGCGGAGGCCGAGCCCGCCGCCGCGATGCCGAGAACACCTGCCACGACGAGAGGCCGGGCAGCGCGGGCGAGCGCGAATGGTCTTTTCATGACGCGGTCTCCTTTTGAACGTCGGTCGGCCAATTGGCCTTCCCCTGAATGATTTTCGTGAGAAGGCGGTTCAGCGTGTGCTGCTCCGCCGGCGTCAAGGCCGACGCCATCGCTTGTTCATGGGCGACGAATGCGGGCACGGTCTCCTCGACGATCCGGCGTCCCGGCCGCGTCAGATGCAGTCCGAGGCGCCGGCGATCGGCGCGATCCTGCGTGCGAAAGAGGAGCTTCCTCGCGATCAAGCTGTTGACGGCGCGGCTCAGCGTATTCTTTGGACGCGACGAGGACTCGGCGATGTCGTCGGCCGTGATGCCGTCCTTCAAGCCGACCGCGTAAAGCACGACATGCTCGGGTGCCGTCATCTTGTAGCGCTGACCGATCCAGGCGTAGAGCGGTTGATTGAAATGGTGCGCGATGTAGTTCGCGCGGAACGACAGCCAGCATGGATTGTGCCAAAGCTTGACGCCGACCATCGGGTGAAGATCTGCCGCATCCTGCGACGGCGCAATCTCGCGGGCACGTTTGAGGCGCTGCTGCATGACGGAGGCACCGATGATGGTTCCAGATGGAACTTGACGCACCGAGGGCATCTTCGTCAAGGTAGTTCCGTTTGGAACCAATAGGCAGGGAAGCGAGCCGTACATGCGCATCGCCGAGATGAACTGGATGCAGGTGCGCGATCACGTTGCCAGGGACGATCGTGCCGTGCTGCCGATCGGCTCGACCGAGCAGCACGCGTATCTGAGCCTCGCGGTCGATGCCATCCTGTCCGAACGGGTGAGCCTGGAAGCAGCAGAACCGCTGGCCGTTCCAGTGTTTCCGGTGATCAACTATGGCCTGACACCGAATTTCGTCGAGTATCCCGGAACGGTGACACTCAGGCTCTCGACGCTTTGCGCAGTGGTCAAGGATGTTCTCGACGGCATCGCGCGTTCCGGCTTCAGGCGTATCGTCATCGTCAATGGCCACGGCGGCAATTCGCCGGCGCATGGCGCCGTGCTGGAATGGCTCGATGCCCATCGCGGCTGCCAGGTAAAGTGGCACAACTGGTGGAATGCGCCCAAGACGTGGGCAAAGGTGCAGGCGATCGATCCGAAGGCTTCGCACGCGTCCTGGATGGAGAATTTTCCCTGGACCCGGCTCGGCAACGTCGCCATGCCCGCCGAGGCAAAGCCGATGATGGATCAGGCGCGCTTCATCCAGCTCGACCCTGCCGCAAAGAAGGCGTTGCTCGGCGATGGCAACTATGGCGGACTGTACCAGCGCAGCGACCAGGACACGGCAGCTCTCTGGGAGGTGGCCGTAGCTGAAACACGGTCGCTCATTGCCGACGGCTGGGCCTGAGCCGCGCGATCTAGGGGCGGTGAGATGTTGGGTTTCGTCATCGAGAGGCTGCTGCAAGCGCTGATCGTGATGGCCATCATATCCGTGCTCGTGTTTGTCGGTGTTTACGCGATCGGCAACCCGATCGATGTCCTGATCTCCCCCGACGCCGACCAGAGGATCCGGCAACAGACGATCGAAGCCTACGGGCTCGATCAGCCGCTGTGGACGCAGTACCTGCACTTCATCGGCAGAGTGTTCACCGGCGACTTCGGCCGCTCATTCGTGTTCAATATGCCGGTGCTGGAGCTGATCTTTTCGCGGCTCCCGGCGACCTTGGAACTGACCGTCGCAGCCGTGCTGGGAGCAACGCTGCTCGGCATCCCGCTTGGCATGTATGCCGGCTACAAGCCGCACGGGATGCTCTCGAAGCTCATCATGGGGCTGTCGATCCTGGGCTTCTCGGTGCCGACCTTCTGGGTCGGCCTCGTGCTGATCTTCACGTTTGCCGTATCGCTCGGCTGGCTGCCTGCGGGTGGCCGGGGCGAGACGGTGACGTGTGGCGGGATCGCCTGGAGCTTTCTCACCCTCGACGGACTGAGCCATTTGCTGCTCCCCGCCCTCAACCTTGCACTCTTCAAGCTTGCCATGCTGATCCGGCTCGCCCGCGCCGGCACGCGCGAAGTCATGCTGACGGACACGGTCAAGTTCGCCAGGGCGGCGGGCGAGTCGGAATGGACGATTTTGAGGCAGCATGTGCTGCGCCTGATTTCGATCCCGCTCGTCACGGTGTTCGGCCTCGAGTTCGGATCGACGCTGGCGTTCGCCGTCGTCACCGAGACGATTTTCTCCTGGCCCGGCATCGGCAAGCTGATCATCGATTCGATCAGCGTGCTCGACCGCCCGGTGATGGTCGCCTATCTGATGCTCGTCGCCCTGCTCTTCATCATGATCAATTTTCTGGTCGATATCGCCTACGCCGGTCTCGACCCGCGTCTACGCGTGCGAAGGTCCTGATGGACGCGGCATCTCCCTTCGCGCGCTTCTGCAGCGAGTTCTGCGAGAGCCCTATTGCGGTCGCAGCCCTCGTCGTGGTTGCGCTTATCTGCGGGATGGCTGTGGCGGCCCCGCTCATCGCGCCCCAGGACCCCTATGATCTCGCCCGCCTCGTCCTGATGGACGCGCGGCGGCCGCCGGGGTTCGTGGGCTCCAACGGCTACACCCATCTGCTCGGCACCGACGCGCAGGGCCGGGATCTCCTGTCCGCAATCCTCTACGGGCTGCGCATCTCGATCCAGATCGGCATCCTTGCCGGAGCCATCGCGTTCGGCGTCGGCGTCGCGATTGGCACCAGCGCCGCCTATCTGCGGGGGCGCAGCGAAGCGGTGATCATGCGCATCATCGACCTTCAGCTTTCGTTTCCGGCCATCCTGCTGGCGTTGGTGCTGTCGGCACTGCTCGGCAAGGGCATGCTGCCGCTGGTCGCGGCGCTGGTCACGGCGCAATACGCCTACTTCGCGCGCACCGCGCACGGGGCGGCATCGGCCGAGCGGGGCAAGGACTACGTGGAGGCGGCGCTTTCGATACCGCTGCCGGCCCGTACCGTGCTGTGGCGGCACATTCTGCCGAATTCCCTGCCGCCGCTGATCGTCGTGGCGACGGTGCAGGTCGCCAACGCGATCGCGCTCGAGGCAACCTTGTCGTTCCTGGGTCTTGGCCTGCCGCCGACCGAGCCGTCGCTTGGCATGCTGATCGCCAACGGCTTCCAGTACATGCTGTCGGGCCGCTACTGGATTTCCATCTATCCCGGCATCGCGCTGATCGTGCTGATCGTTGCCATCAACCTCGTCGGTGACCAGGTGCGCGACCAGCTCAACCCGAGGCTCAAGCGATGAGCCGGCCGGCGCTCGAGGTGCGAGATCTTGCGACGCATTTCACGACAAGGTCTGGCGTGCTGAAGGCCGTCGACGGCGTCTCGTTCGATCTGGCGCAAGGCGAGGTCGTCGGGCTCGTAGGCGAGTCCGGATCCGGCAAGACGGTGACCGGCTTCTCCATCCTTGGGCTGGTCGATCCGCCCGGCCGCATCGTCGGGGGTTCCGTGAAGCTCGCCGGCCAGGAATTGGTCGGGCTGGCGCCCCGTGGGCTGCGCACGTTGCGGGGCCGGAAAATTGCGATGGTATTCCAGGACCCGATGACGACGCTGAACCCGGTGTTGACGATCGGCCGCCAGATGCAACTCGCGATCCTCGCCCACGAGAGGGTGGGGGTGGCGGCGGCTCGCGACCGGTCGGTCGCGGCACTCGGTCGTGTCGGCATCCCGGACGCGCATCGCCGGCTCGACGCCTATCCGCACGAGTTCTCCGGCGGCATGCGCCAGCGCGTCGCCATCGCCATCGCGCTCCTGCATCGCCCCGACGTGATCGTGTGCGACGAGCCGACGACGGCGCTCGATGTCTCGATCCAGGCGCAGATCCTGACCGAGATGAAGTCACTGGTGCGCGACCTTGGCACCGCCTTGATCTGGATCAGCCACGATCTGGTGACGGTGTCCTCGCTCGCCAGCCGCGTGCTCGTCATGTATGCGGGCCGGATCATCGAGGAAGGGCCGACGGCGGCCGTGCTGCGTTCGCCGTCCCATCCCTACACGCGCGGGCTTCTCAACTCGCTCCCCTTCCGCGGCACGCCGGGGCGTGACCTTGCGCAGATCCCCGGTTCGACGCCGTCACCGTTGCGGCTGCCCGAGGGCTGTGCGTTCCGGCCGCGCTGTCCGCGGGCGACCGAGACATGCCTTGCGCCGCCGCCACTCGAGCGGGCCGGCGCGAGGGCTTACCGCTGTCATCATCCGCTGGCCGCGGAGATCGCCGCGTGAGTTCCTTCGTCGAGGTCGAGGAGGTATCCAAGCGGTTCGCGCCACGGCTTTCCGTGGGCGAGCGGATTGCGGCGGGACTGGGTAGCGCCGTCGAGACGCGCTCGGTGCATGCCGTCGATAGAGTATCGCTCGGGATCGACAAGGGCGAGGCTTTGGGGCTCGTCGGCGAATCCGGCTGCGGGAAGTCGACCCTCGGCCGCATCATCGCCGGCATCATGCCGCCGACGTCAGGTGCGGTCCGCATCGCAGGCGAGCCCGTCATGAGCACGGGCCGCAATCCGTCGAAGCGCACGACCCGCGTGCAAATGGTGTTCCAGGACCCATTCGCTTCGCTCAATCCGCGCATGCGCATCGGCGAGACGATCGCCGAGGGCCCCATGGCACATGGCCTCGTCGACCGGGCCGGGGCCGCATCCTATGTCGAACGGTGGCTCGATGCCGTCGGGCTGGAACCGGAGTTCGCGAGCCGGTTCCCGCATCAGTTCTCAGGCGGCCAGCGCCAGCGGATTGCCATCGCCCGCGCACTCGCCATGCAGCCGGACGTTCTTATCTGCGACGAGCCGGTTGCCTCGCTCGACGTTTCCATCCAGGCCCAGATCATCAACCTGTTCCTGAAACTGCGCCGCGAGCTGCAGCTGGCCATGCTGTTCATCAGCCATGATCTCGGCGTCGTGCGCCACGTCGCGGATCGCACAGCCATCATGTATCTCGGCCGGATCATCGAGGTCGGCGAGACGCAATCCGTCTATCGAAAGCCCCGGCCATCCCTACACGCGGGGCCTGCTGGACAGCATCCCGAAGCTGGTGCTCGCCGATGACGAGAGCGTCACCTTCCGGCCGATCCAGGGCGAATTGCCCTCGCCCCTGTCGCCGCCTGCCGGATGCCACTTCCACCCCCGCTGCCCGATCGCGGTTGCCCGTTGCAAGGTAGACGCGCCAGAGCTGCGGAGGCTGTCTCTGCCTCACGACGGGTCGCTTGCCATCTCGCGCCGCCGGTCACGTCGCTGTCCCCGGCATGAACCGCAACATCCAGGAGATCCGCCGATGGAACCGTGGCAGTGGCCAGAGGACGAATGGCGCCGGCGTGTCGACCAGGTGCGCGCGGGGCGATCGCTGAAACCGGAGAGCTGGCCGGGCGGGGCCCGCTGCGCGGTTGCGCTGTCCTTCGATAGCGACCACGAGACCAACGAGCTGCGCGACGGCGGCACGTCGATCGGGCGCATGTCCTGGGGTCAATACGGCAGCCGCGTCGGCGTCCCGCGCATCCTTGCGACACTGGCGAAAGCCGACGTGCGCGCCACGTTCTTCGTGCCGGCCGTCGCGGCTCTGCTGCATCCCGAGGAACAGCGCCGGGTGATTGGCGAAGGCCACGAGATCGGACTGCACGGCTGGATTCACGAGGTCAACTCGAGCCTGCCCGAGGCCGACGAGCGAGAGCTGCACCTGCGAGCAGCCGACACCATCGAAAGGATCACGGGCGTGCGCGCGGTCGGCATGCGCACGCCGTCCTGGGACTTCTCGCCGGCAACACTCGAAGATCGAGCGCGAGCTCGGCCTGATCTACAATTCCTCCCTGATGGCCGACGACGACCCCTACGAGCTTGTCGAGCAGGGCGTGCCGACCGGCATCGTCGAGCTGCCGGTGGAGTGGATCCGGGACGACGCCGTCTATTTCAACATGGTCCGCTTCCAGGCCTTGCGCCCCTATACCCCGCCTCCCGCCGTGCTGGATATTTTCCGCCGCGAGTTCGACCGCGCCTACGAAGAGGGCGGCTTGTTCCTGCTCACCATGCACCCGCATGTGACCGGCTACCGCTCGCGCATTTTCATTCTGGAGGAGCTGATCGCTCACATGCAGAGCCGGCCCGGCGTCTGGTTCGGCACGCATGCGGAGGTGGCCCGATATGTCAGCGCCGCAATCGCCTGACCCGATCGATCGCGCGGAACATGGTGCGGCTGGCGCGCGAGCTTCAACGATTGACGGCGTGGTGACAGGCGCGCGCGGTCAGCGCCAGGATGGTGAGCGTCGGGTTTTGCAGTCCGAGC
Organism: uncultured Alphaproteobacteria bacterium; assembly: GCA_963735125.1. Taxonomy (GTDB): domain Bacteria; phylum Pseudomonadota; class Alphaproteobacteria; order Rhizobiales; family Hyphomicrobiaceae; genus AWTP1-13. The sequence goes on from CAVTJY010000023.1 coordinate 39,600, forward strand.
GAGGGAAAGGCCGCGCCATCGGTGACGAACAGTCCCTTCGCATCCCAGCACTCGTTGAACGGGTCGAGCACCGATTGGCTTGGGTCGGACCCCATGCGCGCGGTGCCGCACTCGTGGATCGATGATCCTGGTATCGGCAGCGTGTCCAGGTATCCGTGCAGCCTGGCGCCGGCGATCTCGGCCAGCTCGCGCAGCGCCTCCACCTGCATCTTCGCAACGTCCAGCTCGGCAGCATCGTGACTGCAGGCGATGTGCAGGGTCGGGAGCCCCCAGGCGTCGCGGCGCGAGGATAGCGTGACGCGGTTTTCGGGACGCGGCAGCATCTCCGCATCCGCGACGGCGGTGAAGTACGACGCGCTTCCAGGGCCAGGGGACTGATAGACCCGTATGCCGAAGCCGCGCTCCGCCCCCTGGTCGCCGCCGGCGCGAGCATTGAAGCGTGGCAGGTAGACGCACGGGCCCATCTCGTGCGTCGTGTGGGTGGCGGCGATTGCGGGAGCCATGCCCTCGGCCTTGATCGTCACATGATCCATCAGGTGATGCCCGAGGCAGCCTGAGCTGCCTCCGATCCCTTCGGGATGACGATCGCTGCGCGAGGTGAGCAGGATGCGCGTCGATTCCAGCGTCGACGCACACAGGAAGATGAGCGGCGCGCGGCGGCCTTGAGCGATCCGGCCCGGCGGTCATGGAAAACGACGCCGGCTGCGCGGCCCTGCTCGTCGAGCTCGATGTGCCGGACGATCGCTCCGGTCCGGCACAGCAGCCGTCCCGACGCGGCCGCCTCGGCGAGAGAATCCATCGGGGGCGCAAAGCGTCCCAGGATCGCCTCCGCCTTCGGGTAGCGCGCGACGACCTTCTGGATGAAGGCTGCCTCGGCGGGTGATGCATCGCGCGTGTCCGCCAATACGCTGTCCGGAATCCAACGGCTGTGGTCCGCCCTCCCGGACAGACGCAACCTTCCCTCCACCAGCTCGTACCACGGGTCCAGCTCGGCAGGCTCGAAAGGCCAGGGCGGGCTCAGGCCATCGGTCGGCCGAAAGTCTCTCGCCCCCAGGCGGTAATACTGACGGCCGTGCAGGGGGACGACCATGCGTCCGCCAAGCCCGCGAGCCCGGATCCACTGGTAGGGTTGATCGGGCGGGGTGTCATAAGGGCACTCCCGGTCGTCCACGAACTGCTCGACGGCGCTGGGCCACGCATAGCAACCCGATTGAACAGGCTGCCGGATTTGCCCCATAAGCCTTAACACGCGCTCGCCCTTCCACCTGAGCGAGGGCGGCATTAAGGCTATGGCCCTCGGGTGCGCCAGCATGGCGAGCGCCGAAGAAATCGATCGTCGCAGAGGCGCCTTGCGGAAGGGGGCACGCCAGCCGGCATCCAAGACCAGCACGCGCAGCCCCGCCTGGGTCAGAAGGGCGGCAGCCAGTCCTCCGGCGGCGCCTCCCCCTATGACGACGGCATCGTGCCTGCCGGGACGCTCGATCTCGTCGAGAGATGCGCGCTCAATCGCCGCGGCAAGCTGCTGTGTCGTCTCCATTGTTGGCTCTTTCGTCCTGGTTCGGAGTAACTGCAGGCGGCCGGCATCCTGTCGCGTTGCCACTTTCAGGCGGATTTGGAGTATACTGTGCTGCCGAGACAGGGAAGATCGCAGCGATTGGCGAGGGGCGTTTGTCTGCCAGCGAGTTCGATGTGAGGAACATCCTGGCCCGCGCCAAGCAGCGGCTCGGGTTTGGCTGCGGTCAACTATATGGAGGCCGCAGCCGCAAGGACTCCGTGCGGCTATTGGAAACCGCCATAAACTCCGGGATTACCTACTTCGATACGGCCAGGCTCTACGGCAACGGCGAAGCGGAATATCTGCTTGGCGAGCTGATGCCCCGCCATCGCGACAAGGTTGTGCTGGCAAGCAAGGCCGGCATCCTTCCCAGGCAAAATCCATTGAGCAAGAAAATATACGACAAGGTCTCGCGTATTGCTCGAAAAGTTCCCTCCTTGCAGCGGCTCATACCAAAGCCGGTTCCCGCGGAGCCGACCTTTGGAGTGTTCGGCATCGCCGAGCTGCGGCGCAGCGTCGAGACGAGCCTGCGCGCACTGAGGACGGATCATCTGGATATTTTTCTGCTGCACGAGTGCAGCTTCGACAACGCCACCGACCCGGAGGTCATCTCGTTTCTCGAGGCGCTGGAGAAGGAAGGAAAGATTCGTGGCTGGGGCACCGCCACGAACCCCGAAGCGACCACAGCGCTGGCTGAAAACAGCGCTGTCAGCATCTCGCTGTTCCAGTTTCCAAGCAGTGCCTGGAGCAGGAACGTCGACAAGGTGCGCTGCCTCACCAAGGCGCCCCTGGTCACGCACTCGGTTCTGGGGGCGGGCTTCGGCAGCCTTGTCTTGGCGCTGCGCGACGATGAGCGTCTGCGCGCGAAGGCCATGGCGCTGGGTGTCGATCCCGATGATGGCGTGGGCCTGGCACAAGGGCTGGTCGCCGACGCCATTCAAGCCAATCCGGACGGGATAGTGCTCTTCTCGACCTCCAAGATAGAGCACATCCTGTCGAACTTGAGCGCCAAGCACCTGGCTCCGGAAAAGGTGTCGGCCGCCATCGAGCTTGTCGAGTACTTCAAGTTTCTCGGCCTCTAGCGTCGACTTCGTTTCCGGACCGGCCCGCTCCGCACATTCCCCTCGCCCTGCGGCGAGGTCGGCCTTACCGTCATGCGCTGAGGACAGCCGCCTGCTTTAACAGGCGCGCATGGATCATGATCGCTGCTGACAATTGGCCGGGCGCCGACGCAGCCCCGGCCAGGCAGTGACACGGCACCGGGAGAAGAGACGCATGGACGAGGCAACCCTGCGCGCAGCCGCGCTCGAATATCATCGCGCGCCGACACCCGGAAAGATCTCCGTCGTCGCCACCAAGGGCCTCACCAACCAGCACGATCTGTCGCTCGCCTACTCGCCGGGCGTTGCCTATGCCTGCCTCGCCATCAAGGAGGACCCGCGGGAGGCGGCCAACCTCACCAGCCGCGCCAATCTGGTGGCCGTCATCAGCAACGGCACCGCCGTGCTGGGCCTTGGCAACATCGGCCCGCTGGCCAGCAAGCCGGTGATGGAAGGCAAGGGCTGCCTGTTCAAGAAATTCGCCGGCATCGACGTGTTCGACATCGAGATCGACGCCACCGACCCCGACAGGATCGTGGACGTGGTGGCGGCGCTGGAGCCGACCTTCGGCGGCATCAACCTGGAGGACATCAAGGCGCCGGAGTGCTTCATCGTCGAGCGGCGGCTGCGCGAGCGCATGAAGATCCCGGTCTTCCACGACGACCAGCATGGCACCGCCATCATCGTCTCGGCGGCGATCCTCAACGGTCTGAAGCTGGTGGGCAAGGATATCGCCAGCGTCAAGGTGGCGGTGTCGGGCGCGGGAGCGGCCGCGCTCGCCTGCCTCGACCTGCTGGTCAAGCTCGGCCTGCGGCCCGACAACATCCGCGTCTCGGACATCAAGGGCGTCGTCTACAAGGGCCGCATCGAGGAGATGGACCCCGAGAAGGCGCGCTACGCCCGCGACACGCGCGCCCGCACGCTGGCCGAGATCATGCCCGGCGCCGACGTGTTCCTCGGCCTGTCGGCCGGCGGCGTGCTGAAGCCGGAGATGATCGCCGGCATGGCGCCGCGCCCGCTGATCCTGGCGCTCGCCAACCCGGAGCCCGAGATCCGCCCGGAGCTTGCCCAGCAGGTCCGCCCCGACGCCATCCTGTGCACCGGCCGCTCGGACTATCCCAACCAGGTCAACAACGTGCTGTGCTTCCCCTTCATCTTCCGCGGGGCGCTGGACGTGGGCGCCACCGTAATCAACGACGCCATGAAGATCGCCGCCGTGCACGCCATCGCCGAGCTGGCGCGGGCGGAAGCCTCCGACATCGTGGCCAGCGCCTACGGCGGGCAGGCACCCCAGTTCGGCCCCGACTACCTGATCCCCAAGCCGTTCGACCCGCGCCTGATCGAGCGCATCGCCCCGGCGGTGGCCAAGGCCGCCATGGACAGCGGCGTGGCGACGCGAGCCGCTCGACGACCTGGAAGCCTATCGGCAGCGCATGGAGCGCTTCTCCTATCACTCGGGCACCAGCATGAAGCCGGTGTTCCAGGCCGCCAAGGCCGCGCCCAAGCGCGTGGTCTATGCCGAGGGCGAGGAGGAGCGCGTGCTGCGCGCCGTGCAGGTGGTGGTGGACGAGGGCATCGCCTTCCCGGTCCTGCTCGGACGCGCCGACGTGATCGCGCGGCGCATCGAGACGCTGGGGCTGCGCCTCAAGGTCGGCGAGACCTGCGAGGTGGTCAACATCCTGAGCGACCCGCGCTATCCGAGCATCGTGGCCGAATACTATGAGCTCGGCCGCCGCCGCGGCGTCACGCAAGCCATCGCCAAGGAGGCCATGCGCAGCCGCGCCTCGCTGATCGCCGCCATGCTGCTGCGGCGGGGCGACGTCGATGCCATGCTGTGCGGGACGGTCGGCACCTTCGACGAGCATCTCAAGGGCGTGCGCGAGGTGATCGGCTGCCGCAAGGGCGTGTTCACGCTCGCGGCCATGAACATGCTGATGCTGCCCGACCGGCAGATCTTCATCTGCGACACCTACGTCAATCGCCATCCCAAGGCGGTCGAGATCGCCGAGATGACGCTGCTGGCTGCCGAGGAGATGCGGCGCTTCGGGGTGACGCCGGCGGCGGCGCTGCTCTCGCATTCGAGCTTCGGCAGCTCGGAAGCGCCGGAGGCGCAGCTGATGCGCGAGGCCCTTGCCATCCTGCTGGAGCACGACCCCGACCTGGTCGTCGAGGGCGAGATGCAGGGCGACGCGGCGCTGTCCAAGGCCGTGCTCGACCGGACGTTCCCCAACTCCCGCCTTGCCGCCACCGAGGCCAACCTGCTGATCATGCCGAACGTCGATGCCGCCAACATCGCCTATAACCTGCTCAAGGTGACGGCGGGCAACGGCATCACGGTCGGCCCGATCCTGCTCGGCCTTGCCCGGCCGGCGCACATCCTGGAGCCCGGCGTCACCGTGCGCCGCATCGTCAACATGACCGCGCTCGCCACTGTCGATGCCGGCATGCAGCGGTAGCACCGGTCGGCGCCGTTCGCACCCAGCGCGCCCATGTGGTGCAACTTTCACAGAGTCGCGCTGACCGGCTCGCGGCGCACTGTGCTGCGCAGCGCCATCCACCTGCACACCGCCGTTTCATTCCGATCGCATGGCGGAGAGCGTGACCAAGCGAGGCTGCGGGCATGGAGAACGAGCAAAAAGAGCAGCGAATGCGCGGCTCCTCACCGCCCGCGAGGATATTCGGGGAGCATCACATTTAATGATCACTGGCGCCCGGGCTCCCACCCGGCTGGAAGCGGAGGCCCGTTTCCGTGGAGGCGAACTGCAGCGGCCTGCAGCCCGATCGCCAGCAAAAGCCGCATCGGCGTGAAGCGCTGGAAGACGAGGAACAATCCGGCCAGCCCGACGATCCGACCACCATCGGACCGGCTGCGACGAACAGCAGCTGTTGCAGGTCCCGAGTGCAGCGCCATCGGGCAGCGCCACATGATCGAAATGCAGGGTGGCCGGGACGCCGAAACTGCGGGCAGCGAGGAAGTGCCCACCCTCGTGAGCAAGAAACTCAACCGGCGCAGCCAGTACCGACAATACGAACAGGGCCAGAAGGTCCGCCGGCCCCATCCGCCCGACTTGCTCGCTTGGCATCGCGTTCCACTCTCGCGTTATGGCGGCAAACCGCCGGTCTGGCGCAGGGCCTCGCCCAGGACCATGGCGGCGGCGACCGCCACATTAAGAGAGCGTAATCCGTCCCGGATCGGGATGCGCAGGCTGGCGTCGGCGGTCTGCATGCACAGCCTGCGGCACACCGGCGCTCTCCCGCCCGAGCAGCAGCGTATCCATCTGTACAAAGGCAAAATCGGTGTAGGCCACCGCGCCCCGCGTGGTGAGCAGCACGAGACGCGAGCCGCGCGACCGGCGAACCGCATCGAAGGCGGCAAAGCTCTGGTGCTGCTCGATCTGCACGTGGGCGAGGTAGTCCAGGCCGGCGCGCCGCAGCGCCCGGTCGGTCATGTCGAAGCCGGCCGGCTGGATCACATCCACGGCCACGCCGAGACAGGCGGCCAGCCGCAGGATGGTGCCGGCGTTCTGCGGGATGTCCGGCTCATATAATGCGAGGCGCATGCTCAGGTTTTCCAGGCCATTAGGACCATCGGCGGATGGATCGCCGGCCCACTTCGCGGACGCGAAATGGACCCTGCAGGACATGCGCCAAATTGCCCTCGCATTGCCTATGCGACGGTCTTGTGTGCAGCTTAGAACAATGCAAAAAGACCACGCGTCAATACGTCCTGTAGGGGGAGGCGGGGCCTATCATCGACAATTCTCCAAAGCCTCGCCGTGCAGCCCTGGGGTGCCCCTGGGGGTTCATGGGGCGCCTCGATCACGGGGTCCGGGCAGCCGGACATCCGCTTCTTTCTGTGCCCTGATGGCGCCTGTCTGGCGCCGTCGGAGAGCAAATCCAGCCTAAGTCTCTAAGGGAGGCAGCCTTGGCGTCGCACACCACAGAAACCCCCAACCGGCGCGACTTCATCGTGATCGCCGCGCAGGCCTTCGCCGGGGTTGGCGCCGCGCTGGCCCTGTGGCCGTTCATCAGCCAGATGAACCCGGACGCCTCCACGCAGGCCGCAGCCTCGATGGAGGTCGACCTCAGCCCCGTCAAGGAAGGCCAGGCCATCACCGTGCTGTGGCGCGGCAAGCCGGTGTTCGTGCGCCACCGCACCAAGGAAGAGATCACCAAGGCGCTGGACGTGAAGATGGCCGATCTGATCGACCCCAGCGCCCGCAACGACGACCTGCCCGAGAGGACGCCGGCCACCGACGCCAACCGCACCAAGAAGGGCCACGAGAACTGGATGGTGCTGGTCGGCATCTGCACGCATCTGGGCTGCATCCCCAAGGGCCAGTCGATCGCCGACGCCCGGGGCGACTTCGGCGGCTGGTTCTGCCCCTGCCATGGCTCGCACTACGATACGGCGGGCCGCATCCGCAGGGGTCCCGCACCGCGCAATCTCGAGGTGCCGCCCTACGACTTCGTGTCCGACAGCAAAATCAAGATCGGCTGAGGGTTTTAGAAGATGGCCAGCCACGAATCCACGTATCAGCCGTCGACCCGCTTCGAGAAATGGCTCGACGCACGGCTGCCCGTGATGCGCATGATGCATGCGCAGTTCGTCGACTTCCCGACGCCGCGCAACATCAACTACCTGTGGACCGCCGGCGCGCTGCTGAGCTTCTGCCTCGCCGTGCAGATCCTGACCGGCGTGGTGCTGGCCATGCACTACGCGCCCACCGCCGCCGACGCCTTCAACAGCGTCGAGCACATCCGCCGCGACGTGAACTACGGCTGGCTGATCCGCAATATCCACGCGGTCGGCGCCTCCATGTTCTTCCTGGCCGTCTACATCCACATCGGCCGCGGCCTGTACTACGGCTCCTACAAGGCCCCGCGCGAGGTGCTCTGGATCATCGGCGTCATCATCTTCCTGCTGATGATGGCCACCGCCTTCATGGGCTACTCGCTGCCCTGGGGCCAGATGAGCTTCTGGGCGGTGACGGTCATCACCAACCTGTTCTCCTCGCTCGAACTCGGTGATCCCGGGCCTCGGCACGCGCATCGTGCAGTGGCTGTGGGGCGGCTTTGCGGTTTCCGGCACCACGCTGAACCGGTTCTACAGCCTGCACTACCTGCTGCCCTTCGCGATCGTCGGCCTGGTCGTGCTGCACATCTGGGCGCTGCACGTGGTCGGCCAGAACAACCCGACGGGCCTCGAGATCAAGACGGCCTCCGACAGCGTGCCGATGGCGCCGCACGCGGTCATGAAGGACACCTTCGCGCTGGCGGTGTTCGTGGTGCTGTTCGCCTGGTTCGTGTTCTACCTGCCCGACTACCTGGGCCACGCCGACAACTACATCGAGGCCAACCCGCTCTCCACGCCGCCGCACATCGTGCCGGAGTGGTACTTCCTGCCCTACTACGCCATCCTGCGCGCCATCCCCAACAAGCTGCTCGGCGTGATCGCCATGTTCTCGTCGATCATCCTGCTGTGCTTCGCGCCGTGGCTCGACACCTCGCGCGTGCGCTCGGCCAAGTACCGCCCGGTCTACAAGTGGTTCTTCTGGCTGTTCATCTTCACCGTGGTCGCGCTCGGCTACCTCGGCTCCAAGCCGGCGGAGGGCACCTACGTGATGTGGGCGCGCATCTTCACGGCCTACTACTTCATGCACTTCCTGATCGTGATGCCGATCGTCGGGGTGATGGAGACGCCCAGCCGTTGCCGCGATCCATCACCGAATTCGGTGCTGGGCAAAGGGCCGGGCCTCCGCGCCCGTCGAAGCACTAGAGCGGGGGGAACGCAATGTCGACGACGCACCGCGCCAAAACCGGGCTTGGCCGCCCTCCTGATCGGACTCGCGCTGGCGGCCGGCTCCGGCCCGGCGCGCTGCGCCGCCGAAGGCGGTCACATAGACATCCCGCGCCAGAAGTGGACGTTCGGCGGCCTGTTCGGCAAGTACGACGACGCCCAGCTGCAGCGCGGCTTCCGCGTCTACATGGAGGTCTGCGCACGCTGTCACGGCATGTCGCGCATCCACTTCCGCAATCTGGCGGAACCGGGCGGGCCGGGCTTCCCCGAGGCTGCCGTCAAGTCGCTGGCCGCCACCTTCCAGTACGACGACGCGCCCAACGATCAGGGCAAGGTTCTAAAGCGCCCCGGCATACTGACCGACCGCCTGCCGTCGCCCTTCAAGAACGAGCAGGAAGCCCGCTACGCCCAGAACGGCGCGCTGCCGCCCGATCTCTCGCTGATCGCCAAGGCGCGCGCCGCCGAGTCCGACACGCCCTTCTACCGCGTGCCCGACAGGATGCTGACCGACATCGCCACGGGCTACCAGGAAGGCGGCCCGGACTACGTCTATTCCTTCCTGAAGGGCTACGCGGAGCCGCCGGCCGGCATGAAGATGGGCGACTTCATGAACTACAACAAGGTCTTCCCCGGCCACCAGACCGCCATGCCGAACCCGTTCCTGGGCGGCGACGGCCTCGTCAAGTACGACGACGGCACGCCGACGACGGTCGACAACTACGCGCGCGACGTGACGGCCTTCCTGGCCTGGGCCAGCGATCCCAAGCTGGAAGAGCGCAAGCGCATGGGCTGGCTCGTCATGTTCTACCTGCTCATCACGGCCGTGCTGTTCGGCCTCGCCAAGCGCCGCATCTGGCGCAGCGTGCACTGAGGTAGCGGTCCGCTCAATTCGACCCGTCATCCCCGAAGCCGAGGCATGCAGGCCGAGGCTGTCGGGGACCTCCCACCGCAACTCTCGCGGTCCCGGCTCGCGGTGATCGCGCACTTTTGCGCGATCCCGCGGCCGGGATGACGGGTGGGGGTCATTTCACCGACGAGAAGGCGGTCGGCTGCAGGATCATGCTGTTGACGTTGGCCAGGATCGGCCCGTCGCTCTCGCTGTCGGCGCGCGCCGCGATCCAGGCCGGATCGGCCATGAACGCGCCCCACTTCTTCTCGCGCTCGGCCAGCAACTCCCAGGCCAGCAGGTAGTACAGGTCGTGGTTGCCGTCGCCGATCAGCATGGTCCAGAAGCCGGCCTGCTTGATGCCGTGCTTTTCCCAGATCTTCAGGGTGGCGCTCTCGAAGCGCTTGAGCAGGGCCGGCAGGCGGCCGGGCAGGCAGCTGTAAATGCGCAATTCGTGGATCATGACGCTCTCCTTGGGTTAGATCATGCATTTGAAGGGACGCGCCACCATATGGCAATGGCGCGAGGCAACTGTTGCGGCGGCGGCTGCAGGCGCCGCGCGTAGATTCGAGAGGGACCCCATGACCAAGAGCGTGCTCGGCATCGTCGGCGGCAGCGGCCTGTACGACATCCCCACCTTGAAGAAGGTGCACTGGGAGACGGTCGCCTCGCCCTGGGGCGAGCCGTCCGACCAGATCCTGTTCGCCGAGCTGGACGGCCTGCCGGTGCGCTTCCTGCCCCGCCACGGACGCGGCCACAAGGTGCCGCCGTCGGCGATCAACTTCCGCGCCAACATCGATGCCCTGAAGCGCGCCGGCGTCACCGACCTCGTATCCATCTCCGCCTGCGGGTCGCTGAAGGAAGAGCTGCCGCCCGGTCATTTCGTCATCGTCGACCAGTTCATCGACCGCACCTTCGCCCGCGAGAAGAGCTTCTTCGGCACCGGCTGCGTCGCGCACGTATCGATGGCCGATCCGGTCAGCCCGCTGCTGGCGATCGAGCTCGAGAAGGCCTGCACGTCCGAGAAGATCGCCTTCACCAAGGGCGGCACCTACCTCGTCATGGAAGGCCCGCAGTTCTCCAGCCGCGCCGAGAGCAACCTCTACCGCAGCTGGGGCTGCGACGTGATCGGCATGACCAACATGCCGGAGGCCAAGCTCGCCCGCGAGGCCGAGATCTGCTACGCGACGGTGGCCATGGTCACCGACTACGACTGCTGGCACGCCGAGCACGCCGAGGTGGACGTCGCCGCCGTCATCAAGGTGCTGCACGCCAATGTCGACAAGGCGCACAGGCTGATCGAGCGGCTGGCGCGCGAGTTCCCCCGCCAGCATCCCACCTGCCCGATCGGCTCCGACCGGGCGCTGGACGTGGCCATCATCACCCCGCCCGACGCACGCGATGCGGCCCTGCTGGCCAAGCTCGACGCCGTGGCGGGACGCGTGCTGGGAGGCAAGCGATGACGGCGATCGAGAAACGGGCACTCAACGCGTCCGACGCGGTGCAGCCGACGGGCGGCTACCCGCAGGCGGTGGAGGTCACCGGCGCCAAGCGGCTGCTGTTCGTCAGCGGCCAGATCCCCGTGCGCGCCGACGGCACGCTGCCCAAGGAGTTCAAGGATCAGGCACGGCTCGCCTGGGCCAACGTCGAGGCGCAGCTGCGCGCCGCCGGCATGAGCCTCGACAACCTCGTCAAGGTGACGATCTTCCTGTCCGACCGCGCCTACAATCTGGAGAACCGCGAGGTGCGGCGCGCCGTGCTGGGCGAGCGGCCGGTGGCGCTGACCGTGATCATCACCGGCATCTTCGATCCGGCCTGGCTGCTGGAGATCGAGGCGGTCGCCGCGGCGTAGCGTCTTCGGTTTTGATGGGATCGCGAGGCGAGCCGGCGCTTGTCATGGTCGGGCTTGTCCCGACCATCCATCTATCAACTTGCTCAGGAATTTGAGGATGGCTGGATCCTCGGGACAAGCCCGAGGATGACACGTTGGTGTTTGAAATTCCGGTTCAACCAAAATCGGATGACACCGACCGCTACTGCGGCACGTAGATCAGGATCTTCATCTTGAGGAGTTGCGGGAAGGCCTGCTGCAGGCCTTGGCCGAACAGCCAGAGCATCGCCGTCAGCAGCAGCAGTGCCGGGATGGCGGCAAACACCGCCTTGATGAAGAACTTCATCAGCTTGCCGAACGACACGTCGAAGGCGGTCACGGTGGCGGCCGGCGCCGGCAGGCGGAAATCGCCGCCGCTGCGCTCCAGCGCGATCGGCCCGGTCGCGGTCGGCACCACGGCTGCTTTCTCGCGCGCCTCGCGATCCCGCGCGTCCCGCTCGCGCCGGATGGTACGAGGCAGGTCGTCCTGCTCGTCGGCGGTGATCGACAGAGATGGCTCGGGCATGGACTTGCGACCCCAGGGTGTGCGCGAAACCTATTGCGTCGCGGACCACCAAAACTGATTTTGCCTTGCTAGGCCAACCGTCGCGCCCATAACCTAGGCAGCGCCCACGATTGCCTGAGCTGACACTGTGCTTTGCCAATTTGGCGGATTCGGGATGGCGCCGATGCCGCCATCCAGGCTTTGGACGGTTGAACGGAAGATGAACCTCCCTCCCGTCGCTAACGCGGCTCCGGCTCGTTTTTCTGATGTCGATCAGGCCAAGGCGGTCGCGCGCGAGTTCGATCTGAGGCGCCTGCCGACCGGCTTCTACGCCAACCCCTATCCCGTCTACAGCGCACTGCGCGAGCATGCGCCGGTGCATCGCATGCCGGACGGCAGCTATTTCCTGTCGCGCCATGCCGATTGCGTGGCCGTCTACAAGGACGCGCAGCACTTCTCCTCCGACAAGAAGCGCGAGTTCGGGCCGAAGTACGGCGACGGCCTGCTCTACCAGCACCACACCACCAGCCTGGTGTTCAATGACCCGCCGCTGCATACGCGCGTGCGCCGCATCATCGCCGGCGCCTTCACGCCGCGGGCGATCGCCGACATGGAGGCGCCAGTCGCCGCGCTGGTGGACGGCCTGCTGGATCGCATGGCCGAGAAGGGTTCGGCCGACCTGATCGCCGACCTCGCCGCAGCCGTGCCGATCGAGGTGATCGGCAACCTGCTCGCCGTGCCGCGCGAGGAGCGCGGGCCGCTACGCGACTGGTCGCTCGCCATCCTCGGCGCCCTGGAGCCGGTGCTGACGCCCGCGCAGCTCGAGCGCGGCGAGCGGGCTGTCACGGATTTCCTGGCCTACCTTGAGGGCCTCGTCGCCGACCGGCGAGCAAGGCCAGGCGATCCCGAGCGCGACGTGCTGACCCGGCTGATCCAGGGCGAGGCGGAGGGCGAGCGGCTGTCGCAGACCGAGCTGCTGCACAACATCATCTTCATCCTCAACGCCGGCCACGAGACCACCACCAACCTGATCGGCAACGGCCTGGTGGCGCTGCAGGAGTGGCCGCAGGAGAGGGCGAGGCTGATCACGCAGCCGGATCTGATCCGCACGGCGGTGGAGGAGATCCTGCGCTTCGAGAGCTCCAACCAGCTCGGCAATCGCGTCAGCACGGCGCCGGCCGAGATCGGTGGCGTCGCCATGCCGGCCGGTACCTTCATCACGCTCGGCATCGGCGCCGCCAACCGTGATCCCGACGAGTTCGCCGAGCCGGACCGGCTCGATGTCGGCCGCCAGCCGAACCGGCACCTAGCCTTCGGTTCCGGCCCGCACGTGTGCGCCGGCCTCAACGTGGCGCGGCTGGAAGGTCGAATCGCGATTGGCCGCTTCCTGGCGCGCTTTCCGAACTATGCGCTGGCCGGCACACCCATCCGCGGTGGCCGGGCCCGGTTCCGGGGGTTCACGTCGATTCCGGTTGCACTCAATTAAGTGTGTTTCCCGCTGACGTGGAAAAGCGGGCGGAACTGGCTTGTTCGTTCCGACCCTTTTGCTCATGTTGGGCACAGAGAGTCGTCCGCCCCTGCCCGGATGCAGCCACAAGTTCGGCATAGTTCTGAGAATCAACGGGCCCGAGGGGAGCCCGTTGTGCTGGCCGGTTGGCAGCATCCGACAGACAGATCATGGAGGGGGTTATGAACCGCATAACGCGCCGCACATTCGTGGGCTCGCTCGGGGCCGCCGCAACCATGCCGGCATTCTCCGCGAGCTTCGCCGCCCCCGGCGGGCCGATCATCACAAAGGCTATTCCCAAGTCCGGCGAGAAGATCCCGATGATCGGGCTGGGGACCTGGATCACCTTCAACGTCGGCAATGACGAGAAGCTGCGGGCAGCGCGCGCGCAGGTCATCCAGACTTTCTTCGACCGCGGTGGCACCCTGATCAATTCCTCGCCGATGTACGGCTCCTCGGAGGGCGTGGTGGGCTACGGGCTGGCCCGCACCAAGCGACCGGCGCAGTTCTGCGCCACCAAGGTTTGGACCATGTTCAAGCCGATGGGCGTCAACCAGATGGAGAATTCGCGCAAGCTGTGGGGCGTGGAACGCTTCGACCTTCTGCAGGTGCACAACCTGCTCGACTGGAGCACGCATCTTGCGACGCTCAAGGAGATGAAGGCGCAGGGGCGCGTGCGCTACATCGGTGTCACCACCTCGCAAGGCTGGCGGCATGGCGACCTCGCCAGCATCATGCGCTCCGAGCCCATCGATTTCGTGCAGTTCACTTACAACGTGGTCGACCGCGAGGTGGAGGACGTGCTGCTGCCGCTGGCGGCCGAGCGCGGCATCGCGGTGATCATCAACCGGCCGTTCCAGGAAGGGGCGCTCATCGACAAGATGAAGAACACCCCGCTGCCGCCGTGGGCCGCCGAGATCGACTGCGCGAACTGGGCGCAGTTCCTGCTGAAATTCGTCATTTCGCATCCGGCCGTCACCTGCGTGATCCCCGCCACCCGGCGCGTGGACCACATGGAGGAGAACATGGGTGCCATGCGCGGCCGGCTGCCCGACGCCGCGATGCGCCGGCGCATGATGCGCCATGCCGAAAATGTTTAGCTAATGATCCGCTCGTTTCCCTTCACCGGGGAGAGCTACTTTTCCCTGTTCGAGGCCTACAACGACACGATCTGGCCAGCCCAGATCGTGGCCTACCTGCTTGGCCTGCTGGTGGTGTTCCTGGCGCTGCGGCCGATCGTGGCCGGAGGGCGCATCGCGCTGGCGATCCTGGCCCTGTTCTGGCTGTGGAACGGGATCGTCTATCACCTCGGGTTCTTCCTGCAGATCAACTTTGCCGCGGTTCCGTTTGCCGCGCTGTTCGCGCTGCAGGGTCTGCTGCTGGCGGGCAGCGCCATCCGCGGTGGGCGGCAGCTGCGTTTCGTGCCCGATGCCACCGGCTGGGTGGGCCTCGCCTTCGTGCTGTTCGCCCTGGTTGCCTATCCGCTGCTGGCCTGGCTTGCCGGTCACGGCTGGCCGCGGGCGGCGATGTTCGGCGTGGCGGCGACGCCGATGACCATCTTCACCTTCGGCGTGCTGCTGATGCTGGAGGGTCGCCCCGCGGTGCTGATCGGCGTGCTGCCGCTGCTCTGGTCGCTGGCTGCCGGTGCCGCCGGCGTGGTGCGGCTCGGCGCGCCGGAGGACTGGTCGCTGCTGCTCGGCGGCGTCGTCGGCTTCACCCTGCTGGTCTGGAAGCGCTGGCAGGTTCGGGCCTGACTTGGGTCGATCCTGGAGTTTCACCCCACCCCTAACCCCTCCCCATCATCATGCCGAAGGCGTGTCTTCGACACGACGGGAGGGGAACCGGTTGCGCATGCGGCGCGGTTCCGCTCCAAGTGCGAGGATGCGGAGCAGCAGATCGATGAGGCGGCATGGCAGGCGCGCGCTGGCGTCGGCGGTGGTGCTTGGCCTTGGCCTGGCCGGGCCGGCGCTCGGGGCGCAGCTGCCGCCGGGGTTCGTGTATCTGAGCGAGGTGGCGCCGGACGTTCTGCAGGACATGCGCTACGCGGGGCCTGACAATTTCACGGGGCGCAAGGTGCCGGGCTACGATGCGCCGCAATGCATTCTCCGGCGCGAGGTGGCGGAGGCGCTGGCCAAGGCGCAGGCGGAGTTGCGCGAGCAGTCGCTTGGCCTGAAGGTCTACGACTGCTATCGGCCGGCGCGGGCGACGCGCGCGTTCCTGAAATGGATCGGCGACGATGCGGCGCCGGGCAGCAAGCGCTACTTTCCGCGCACGGACAAGAGCACGCTGCACATGCAGGGCTACATCTCGCCGAACTCGGCGCACTCGCGCGGCATTGCCGTCGACCTGACGCTGGTCAGGCTTCCCGCCGCCGAACAGCAAGCCTTCGATCGCAGCGCGCGCTACGGCCCGTGCAACGGGCCTGCCAGCGGACGTGCGCCGGACAACGCGCTCGACATGGGCACCGGCTTCGACTGCTTCGATGTCATGAGCCAGACCGAGTCACCGGCCGTGACCGGCGAGCCGCGGGACATGCGCAGGCTGCTGCGCTCCGTGATGAAGAAGCACGGCTTCCAGAGCTACTGGCGCGAGTGGTGGCACTTCTCGTTTGCCACGCGGACGCCCGGACCCGCGCGCGACTTCGTGATCGAGACGCCTACCCGTCATCCCTGAAGCCGAGGCGCAGCCGAGACTATCAGGGATCTCGTAGTCGTAGAGCCGTGGCAGGTCCCGGATTGCGATGCGAGCATCGCATCCGGGATGACGGGTGGGCCGCCACAGCCGCGCGACTACGCCTCCGCCCAATCCGCCAGGCGGCCGAGGAAGCGGAGGCACTTGTCGAGTTCTTCGACGCGCAGGAATTCGTTGGGGGTGTGGGCCTGGGCGATGTTGCCGGGGCCGCAGACGATGGACGGCGAACCGCCGAGCTGGAACAGGCCGGCCTCGGTGGCGTAGGACACCGCGTAGGTCTGGTTCTGCCCGGCCAGCTTCAGCGTCAGCGGCACGATGCCGGACTTGGCGTCGGCGCCGAACGGCGGCACCTGGTTGGTGATGGTGATGTCGATGGCGGCCTCGGGCGCGACACGCTGCATCTCCGGCAGGCAGTGCTCGGCGGCGAAGCGGCGCAGGCGCGCATCGAGCGGCGCGGTGGTCGAAGCCCGGCAGCGCCCGGATCTCCCAGCCGAACCAGCACGGCACCGGAATGATGTTGGAGGCCGTGCCGGCGGCCATCTCGGTCACCTGCAGGCTGGTATAGGGCGGCTCGAAGCGCGGGTCGGGAGGCAGCGCCTTCAGCTCCTCCTCCATGCGGGCAAGCTCGGCCAGCATGCGGCCGGCGTAGTGGATGGCGTTGACGCCCAGGTGCGACATGCTCGAATGCGCCGCGCGCCCCGTCAGCTCGACCCGCCAGCGCACCGGGCCCTTGTGCGCGTCGACCACGCCCATCTCGGTCGGCTCGCCGACGAACACCATGCGCGGCAGCGGCAGGGTTTTGCCGAGCTCGGCGATCATCGGCCGCACGCCGGTGCATCCGATCTCCTCGTCATAGGAGAAGACGATGTGGAACGGCGTCTTGAGCGGGCGCGCGACGAGATCGGGGACCATCGCCAGCACGCAGGCGAGGTAGCCCTTCATGTCGGCGGTGCCGCGGCCGTACAGCTTGCCGTCGCGCTCGACCATGGTGAAGGGATCGGTGTCCCAGGCCTGGCTGGTGACCGGCACCACGTCGGTGTGGCCCGACAGGCCGATGCCGCCGACGCCCGCCGGTCCGATGGTGGCGAACAGGCTGGTCTTCTGGCCGTCGGGCGTCGGCACGCGCTGGCTGTCGATGCCGAAGCCCTTGAGGTAGCCCTCCACGAAGCTGATCAGCGGCAGGTTGCTGTTGCTGCTAGTCGTGTCGAAGGCGACGAGGCGCGCCAACAGTTCCTTGGCCAGAGTAACGGGGGCAAGCGTAGCGGGATCGCCCATGCGGATGGTGTACCTCAGTTCAGGCTGCGCCTGGCGTGCGGGCTGTCGAGCGAGAAGGCGGGGATGGCCACGTTGAACAGCTGGCCGGCCTCGCTGGTCATCTGGTAGCTGCCGACCATGATGCCGGACGGCGTCGGCAGCGGACAGCCCGACGTGTAGCGGAACGAGGTGCCCGGCTGGATGGTCGGCGTCTGGCCGACGACGCCGGGCCCGCGCACCTCCTCGGTGCGGCCGTCGCCGTCGGTGATGCGCCAGTGCCGCGAGCGCAGCTGCACGGCCTCGCTGCCCTCGTTGGCGATCTCGATGGTGTAGGACCAGAGGTAGCGCCGCTCGTCGGGCGCCGACTCCTCCTCCAGGTATTGCGGCGTGACACGGATGCGAATGCCACGGGTCACGGCTTCGTACATGGGATCGGGGCGCTGGCGGTTGCGGTCTCGTCGAGCTTAGCCGATTCTAGACTCCGCCAGCGCCTGGTCAATGTCGGCGGTGAGGTCGGCATAGGCCTCCAGGCCGACCGAAAGTCGCAGCATGCCGTCCGAGATGCCAAGCTCGGCGCGCGCTTCCGGCTTCAGGCGCTGGTGGGTGGTGGTGGCGGGATGCGTGATCAGGCTCTTGGCGTCGCCGAGGTTGTTGGAGATTCTAATCAATTTGAGTGCATTGAGGAAGCGGAACGCCGCCGCCTTGCCCCCGCCGAGCTCGAACGTGACGAGCGTGCCGAAACCGGACATCTGCCGCCTGGCAAGCGCCGCCTGCGGATAGTCGGGGCGTCCGAGGTAGAGCACCTTGAGGTCCGGCTGCGCGGCGAGATGGTCGGCGATCTTCGCCGCTGTCTCGGCTTGCGCCCGCACCCGCAGGGGGAGCGTCTCCAGGCCCTTGAGCAGCACCCAGGCATTGAAGGGGCTGAGCGCCGGCCCGGTCTGGCGCAGGAAGGTGTGCAGGTGGTCCTTGAGGAACTGCTGCGAGCACAGGATGACGCCGCCGAGGCAGCGGCCCTGGCCGTCGATGTGCTTGGTGGCCGAATAGACGACGATGTCGGCGCCGAGCGTGAGCGGCTTCTGCATCAGGGGCGTGGCGAACACGTTGTCGACGATCACCAGCGCGCCGCCGGCATGCGCGATCTCGGACACCGCGGCGATGTCGACGAGATCGAGCGTCGGGTTGGCCGGCGTCTCGAAGAACAGCGCGCGCGTGTTGGGGCGCATGGCGCGCTGCCAGGCGGCCGTATCGCGGCCGTCGACCAGCGTGCATTCGATGCCGAAGCGCGGACACAGCTCCTGCGCCACGTACAGACACGAGCCGAACATGGCGCGCGCCGCGACGATGTGGTCGCCGGCCTTGAGGAAGCAGAGCAGCGCCGAGGTCACGGCCGCCATGCCGGTGGCGGTGGAGCGCGCGGCTTCGGCACCTTCCAGCAGGCGCATGCGCTCCTCGAACATGCCCGTGGTCGGGTTGGAGAAGCGCGAGTAGATGAAGCCCGGGTCCTGGTCCTTGAAGCGGGCCTCGGCCTGCTCGGCGGTGTCGTAGACGAACGACTGGGTGAGAAACATCGCCTCCGACGTCTCGCCGAACTGCGAGCGGAGAGTGCCGCCGTGCACGAGCAGCGTCTCGGCGCTCCAGGTGGCGGAGTTGGCGGATTTCTGGCCAGGCTTTTGGGATGTGTCGGTCATGGGCGCGCTCCTCGCCTGCCCCACGGCAGGCAACAAAAAACCGGCCAATCCTGCACCGCACTATACATGCCGCGGCGCTGCTTGGTCGGTTCCCGGGCGGTCACCCTGCGCGCGGCCTTTTAGCGAGTTGTTTTGCGTGGCTGCAAGCCGGCCGGCCAAATCACCACGTATGCGATACGGGGATTACCGCGTTCCCCGGCTTGGCGTCAATGGGTGATTGCTCTAGGACGACACGGGTGAGCGAGGTACGGATGGCCAAAGCTCAGCATAAAGTCGCGCCCAGGAAAGTGCCTGCGATCGCGTCCGGCATCCTGCCGGCGCAGGCGATCCGCGGCTTGATCGATGCCGGCCATGTCAAGCTGGCCGAGCCGGCGGTGCCCAATCAGCTGCAGCCGGCGAGCCTCGATCTGCGGCTCGGCGCGAGCGCCTACCGGGTGCGGGCGAGCTTTCTGCCGAGCGCCGGCACGAAGATCGTCGACAAGCTGGACGACCTCAAGCTGCACGTGATCGACCTCGCCCAGGGCGCCGTGCTGGAGACGGGCTGCGTCTATATCGTGCCGCTGCTGGAGAGCATGGCGCTGCCGCGATCATCTCGCCGCCGCCACCAATCCGAAGAGCTCGACCGGCCGGCTCGACGTGTTCACGCGCGTGATCGCCGACGGCGTCGCCGCCTTCGACCAGATCCCGGCCGGCTATCACGGCGGCGCTCTATGCCGAGATCTGTCCGCAGACCTTCCCGATCGTGGTGCGCAAGGGCTCGCGCCTGTCGCAGATCCGTTTCCGCAGCGGCCCCGCCGAGGACAGCGACAGCTCGCTGATCGAGCTGCACCAGCGCGAGAAGCTGGTCTCCTCCGAGCAGGCCAACATCGACGACGGCATCGCCCTGTCGGTGGACCTGGTCGGCGACAAGACGGGCCTGGTCGGCTACCGCGCCAAGCGCCACACCGGCATCGTCGATGTCGATGCGCCGGGCTCGTGCGCCGTGCTCGACTACTGGGAGCCGATCCGCCTGCGCCAGCCCAAGCGCCTGATCCTCGATCCCGACCAGTTCTACATCCTGGCCTCCAAGGAGGCGGTGCACGTGCCGCCCACGCACGCGGCCGAGATGGTGCCGTTCAATCCGCTGGTCGGCGAGTTCCGCGTCCACTACGCGGGCTTCTTCGATCCGGGCTTCGGCCATGCGGCGGCCGGCGGCACGGGCGCCAAGGCCGTGCTGGAGGTGCGCAGCCACAAGGTGCCCTTCATCCTGGAGGACGGCCAGATCGTCGGCCGCCTGATCTACGAGCGGGTCACCGAGGTGCCGGAAATCCTGTACGGCAGCGACCTGAAATCCAACTACCAGGGCCAGGGCCTCAAGCTGTCCAAGCATTTCAAGTAGGCCCCGCTGGTCTCGAACACCCATCGCATTGCCGTTGATCACGTTGCCGGGTTTGCCTTATTCGAGGCCCGGAATTGGGCTATTGGCCAGATACTTGGCGTGCGTGCACCGCGTGCGAAAGTGCCGCGCAAGCTGGGAAAAATGCACGCAAGGGGGGATTTGATCCTGTGGGTGTGCTGCTGACGGGCATGAAGCGGATTTTGGCGCTGGCCGTAGTCGTGCTGCTGACGGCCGGCTGGAGCCTCCAGCGGCCGGGCCGACAGCGCGGCGGATTGCTTCGGCGAGGACGTCGATCGCCGCATCGAGGGCTGCACGGCCCTGATCCAGGGCGGCGACACGCGCTCGGCCGACCTGAGCCTGGCCTATGCCATGCGCGCGCTCGCCTATTCGCTGAAGGGCAGCTACGACCGCGCCATCCCCGACTACGACGAGGCCATCCGCATGAAGCCCGACTTCGCGGTGGCGCTGAACAATCGCGCCTGGGCCTACTACCGCTGGGGCAAGCCGGCGCAGGGCCTGGCCGACGTCGAGAAATCGCTGGAGTACAGCCCGACCAGCGCGCACTCGCTCGACACGCGCGCCCACATCCGCCAGGCGCTGGGCGAACCCGAGGCGGCGCTGCGCGACTACGACCGCGCCATGTGGTACGGCGGCGGGCGCATGATCAAGCTGTACCAGTGCGGGCTGACCGAGCAGCGCCTCTACACCGGCGAGATCGACGGCATCTGGCGGCCGGAGCTGGCCGACGCCTTCAAGAAATGCGTGCGCGACGTGACCTGCGACCCGCTGCCCGCCGACGAGCATTGCCGGGCGGCTACGTCGTAGCCAGTCATCCCGGAATTCGCGTCAGCGAATATCCGGGACCCAGCTTGAACTATGGCTGCATCACCGCCCTGGGTCCCGGGATATTTGCCTGCGGCAAATTCCGGGATGACAGCCTGCCTCAGGGCCGTGTTGCGATAGACTGAAATCGCGTGATGGCGCCGTAGACGCCGAAGCCGACGCCATTGGCGAACTGGTCCCGCTCGACCATGTTGTGCGTAAGGAAGACCAGGACGGAATCGTCCTTCGGGTCGGCCTGCCACCAGCCGCCAAAGCCGCCCGGCCATCCAATGGCGCCTGTGCTGCCGCCGCAGATGGTCGGCAGGCATTTCTCGGGCTCCATCACGACGGCGACGCCACGGCCGAACCCATGACCGGCCGCGAACAGCGGCAGCCCCGCCACGTCCGCAGTGGCGCGCTGCCGGTCGGTAAGACAGTTGCCCGTCATCAGGTCGATCGTCTCCGGCCGCAGCAGCCTGGCGCCGTCAACGGTGCCGCGTCCGAGGAGCAGGCGCGCGAAGACGAGATAATCGTCGAGCGTCGACCACAGGCCTTGGCCGCCGGAGCAGTAAGTCATGGTTGCGGGGCGCTCCTCGAGGAACGAGCCGCCGGGCCCGTCGCGACGCACCGCGAGCTGACCGGCAGCATCGAAGCCGTAGGTCACGGCGGCACGCGGCCGTTGGAGGTCCGAGAGCGTGAACCCGGTGTCGGCCATGCCGAGCGGCTTGAATAGCCGCCGACTGAAGACGTCGGACAGGGGGGCATCTTCCATGCGGGCGATGAGCAAGCCGAACAGATCCGTCGAGCGGCCGTAGTGCAACGTTGCGCCCGGCTGGTCGATCAGCGGCAAGTCAGCAAGCGCGGCAATCCACTCGTCGGGAGCAACGTGGCTGTCGATATCGCCGCCCAGAGCAGCCGCGTAAGCCTGTGCGATCGGGCCTTTGTGAAACGGGCCGTAGGTCAGGCCTGACGTATGGCACAACAGATCGTCGAACGTGATCGGCCGATCCGCGGGAACAGTCTCGCCGAGCGCGGAGTCAGGCGTCCGCAGCACCCGCATGTCTGCGAACTCCGGTGCCCACCGGGAAATCGGATCGGCCAGCGCGAAGCGCCCTTCTTCGAGCAGCATGAGCGCGACGACGGAGGTGATCGGCTTGGTCAGCGATGCGATGCGGAACATTGTGTCACGCGTAACGGGCAGCCTTGCATCCATGTCCCGCCAGCCGACGCTGACGGCATGCTGGACACGGCCGCCTCGCCACACCAACGCCGCTGCACCGGCCAACTCGCCAGCGTCCACACTCGCCTGGATGGCGGCTGCGATGGCTTCCTCGCCTTGCATGGGAACTCCTTGCATGAAAAATTTGATCGTTATATAATAGACACTATATAAAATAGCTAGGCGCCTTTCTGCCGATGGCCGGACGGACGAGCGACAACCCGCGCAAGCGGCCGAAGGGCGACAAACGGGCCAGAACCCGCGCGACACTGCTCGCAGCTGCCCGCGAGCTGGTGCGGGAGAAGGGTTACGCGCACGTCAGCATGGAGGAGGTGGCAGGCCGCGCGGGCATGACCAGCGGGGCGATCTACGGGAATTTCAAGAACCGGGCGGATCTGTTTGTCGCCCTCGGCGAGGCCTATTGGGCGCCGATCAAACCGGACATCAAGCAGGGCGCATCCTTCGCCCAGGCGATGCGGGCGATGGCAAAAGCAACCATCGCCGCCATACCCGAACGCAGCGATGCCGCGGCCGGCCGGCTGACGGGCATGGCCTACGCACTTGGAGACGCCGGGCTGCGGGCGAAAGTGACGGCCGTCACGGCCGAGAGTTACGAGGCCGGTGCGGCGTGGCTCGCCGCCACATTCGACAAACGCGAGCTGCCGATGCGGCCGGAGTTGCTCGTGCGCGTCATCCACGCCCTGACCGAAGGCCTCGTGCTGCAGCGGTTGCTGACGCCGGATCTGGTCAGCGACGCAGTCATCCACGCCGCCTTCGCCGGATTGGCCGGCAGAGGTCGAGCCAAGTGATTGAAGCCAAGGCCGCCTACTTTAACCCAGCCCGCCCTGGCGCTGGATGAAGTCGGTCACGAGTCGGCGGCGCCGTCACCGGTCTTGAGGTTGGTGAAGACGAAGGGGCGCTCGCCGCGCATGCGCTTGGTGTCACTCTCCATCACCTCGAGCGAGGCGCCGACGTGGGGGGCGAGGTCGATCTTGTTGATCACCAGCAGGTCCGAGCGGGTGATGCCGGGGCCGCCCTTGCGCGGGATCTTCTCGCCCTGCGCCACGTCGATCACGTAGATGGTGAGGTCGGCCAGCTCCGGGCTGAAGGTGGCGGCGAGGTTGTCGCCGCCCGACTCGATCAGGATCACGTCGAGCTTGGGATACTTGGCGCGCATCTGCGTGATGGCGGCGAGGTTGATGGAGGCATCCTCGCGGATCGCCGTGTGCGGGCAGCCGCCCGTCTCCACGCCCATGATGCGCTCCTCGGGCAGCGCGCCGGCGCGGGTGAGGATCAGCGCGTCCTCCTTGGTGTAGATGTCGTTGGTGATGGCGCAGATGTCGTAGCGGTCGCGGAACGCCTTGCACAGCGCCTCCATCAGCGCCGTCTTGCCGGAGCCGACCGGGCCGCCGATGCCGACGCGCAGGGGGCCGTTGGGGGAGCTGGTCATGGAGAATTTGCCGTGCATGGCGATGGCGCAGGCAACGTCAGCGTGAGCCGGCACGGTCGCCTAGCCACTGCCGCACTGTGCCGCCGGCCTAGCCAA
This sequence comes from uncultured Alphaproteobacteria bacterium, assembly GCA_963735125.1. Taxonomy (GTDB): domain Bacteria; phylum Pseudomonadota; class Alphaproteobacteria; order Rhizobiales; family Hyphomicrobiaceae; genus AWTP1-13. The sequence goes on from CAVTJY010000023.1 coordinate 63,421, forward strand.
GCGCGCTGACGCATGCCGCGCTCGGCAAACCAGCCTGTCCGTGCGCGGCATCTGTATGACCGCAATGCCGTGCAGATGCCGCCCGCTACTTCGAGACGATGCTCTTGAGCGTGTCCCAGATGCTGCGCAGTCCGCTGCCGGCATCGGCCGCCACGCTCTTGGCGGCTTCCGCGACCGAGGAGGCCGACACCTGCGAGGCCTTCACCGTGTCGGGCGTGATCTCCTTGAACAGCTTCATCTGCGCCAGCGTCGCCGGCCCGGCCACACCGTCGGCCTTCAGGCCGTTCTTGGACTGGTAGTCGCGCACGGCCTTCTCGGTGCCGGCGCCGAACTGGCCGTCTGCCGTGACGGCGAGCTTCTCCTGCAGCTGCTTGACGGCGTTGCCGCGCGTGCCTGGCTTGAGCAGCACCAGCTCGTAGAGCTGCATCGTCATGAAGGTGTCGGGACCGGCGACGCCGTCCGCGGCAAGGCCGTTCTTGGTCTGCCAGTCCTTGAGGGCCTTCTCGGTGCCGGGCCCGAATTCGCCGTCGGCCGTCGACGCCGAGCTTGGCCTGCAATCGCCGCACGGGCTCGCCCGAGAGGCCTTTCTTCAAAATCGCCATGTCTTCCTCCGCATGTTGGCCGAAAGCGGCCTGAGATGATGGCACTATAGGCTCGGCGCAGTGTTCACAAAGCGGCGCCGACGCGCCTTTGCCCGCTTCGACTGGAAGTGGCCGGCCTACGCGGCCATCTTCGACTTGAGAAAACCGATCACCAGCGCCGTCAGGCCGCCGCTGATGCCGCCCGTCGCGAACGCCGAGACGACCGAGCCGATGTCCATGCCCGCCGCGGCAGGCGCGAGACCCAGCACCGAGTTGAGGATCTGTCCGCCCACCCCGCCGCCGACGGCGCCGAGGATCGAGTTGAGGACAGGTCCAAGATTGGTGTCTTTGGCAACGCCGCCGGCCGCGTTGCCGCCGATGGCGCCGGCGATGAGCTGGATGATCAGTGCCGTCATGTTCATGGGCAATCTCCAAACTGCCCCGCAGTAGCCAATCTGCAGGTGAACAGGCCCAGTTGTCGGGAACAAGCGGCATCCAGAGCAACGTCTAAGAACGTCTGCTCACAATCACTCCATGTGTCGTCAGGATATTGAAGGCGCGTTAACCAGGCACGCCGGGCCAGCTAGGAGCGGAACAGCCGCGTGTACTGCGTCTCGTGGCGCATCGAGGCGACATCGGCGGCGATCGCGGCGCCGCCGGCGTCGTCGAGGCTCGCTGCCAGCGCGCGGGTGACGATCGCTGGAATGAGCGGCTCGAGGCGGGCGATGACGCGCAGGCCGTCGGTCTGGCCGAGCGGGATCAGGCGCACGCCGGCCGAGACCAGGCTGGCCACGAACGCCTGCACGAAGGCCTGCGCGGTGGGCGGCAGCGGCAGGCCGTGCGCGGCCGCGCTGGCGCCGACCGCCACCGGATAGGCGACCTGCAGGCCGTCGGCCATGAGAGGCGCCAGCGCCGGGTGAGGCCACACCGCCTGCGTGGCGGTGAGGAACGCGGTGCCCTGCGCCATGGTCTCCAGGTGCCGCTCGGCGGAGGGGGCGAAGGCGGCGGCGAGCTCGGCGACCTCGTGCAGGAGCTGCGTGTCGGCGCCGGCGACGGCCCGCCAGGCCTCGGCCAGGAAGATCGCGTCGGTGCGTCCGGCGCCGAGGCGCAGGATGTCCTCGATCCAATCGCCGAGCGTTGCCGCGTCGCGCACGGTGCCGGCTTCGACGATCCATTCCAGGCCGTGCGAATAGGAAAAGCCGCCGACCGGATAGGCCGGCGACAGCCAGGTCATCAGGCGGGCGAGGGTCGGCGTGTGTCGACGTCGCTCCGTCGTTCGTCATTCCCGCGCAGGCGGGGACCCATGCAACTGTCCACACGCCGGTTGCCAGGTCGTAGGTCCCCGCCTGCGCGGGGATGACGTCGTCTTCTGGTTCGACCGGCGTGCCCATCAGTGATCGTGGTGGTGGTGGCCGTGGGAGTGGCCGCCGTGGCTGTGGCCCTGCACGGCGCCTTCGCCGTAGGCGCCGCCCTCGGGGTTGAAGGGGCGCGACACGATGCGCGCTTCGGCGCCGAGGCCGCGCACCATGTCGGCGATCACGTGGTCGTCGCGGATGTGGATGACGCGGGCGGCGATCTCGGCGGCGAGGTGGCGGTTGCCGAGGTGCCAGGCGATGCGGGCGAGCGCGCGGCCATCGCGGCAGGTGATCTCCAGCAGCCGCTCGGAGGCGGCCTCGACGGCGACCATGCGGCCGTCCTCGAGGCGGATGGCGTCGCCGGCGCGCAGCACCGGCGTCTTGGCGAGGTCGAGCAGGAACTCGAGGCCGCCGACGCCGGTCAGCGTGATGCGGCGGCGGGTGCGCTTGTCGTAGTCGAGGCGCACGACGTCGGCCGGCGCGCCCTTCCAGCTTCCCGCGGCGATGATGTCGGTTGCTCTCAGCATGGCATCTCCTTCCTTCCCCTCATCCCCGGACATCTTCCGTCGGGCGAAGGCGGAGGCATATCCGCGGACTACAGAGCCGCCAGGCGCGATGCGGCCGTAGCATCGGCTCCGAGCACTTCGCCACACGGCTGCCCCTCACCGGCCTGACACCTCTCCCCGAAGGACGGGGAGATGCCCACCGCGTCCTAAAACAAGAAATAGCGCTGGGTCATGGGGAGGGACTTGGCGGGTTCGCAGGTTAGCAGCTCGCCGTCGGCGCGCACCTCGTAGGTCTCGGCGTCCACCTCGATGTTGGGGGTGGCGTCGTTGAGGATCATCGACTTCTTGGAGATGCCGCCGCGCGTGTTGCGCACGGGCAGGAGCTGCTTGGCGACGCCCAGCCGGCGGCCGAGCAGGCCGTCCACCGCCGCCTGGCTGACGAAGGTCACGGCGGAAGAGGCAATGGCCTTGCCGAAGCTGGCGAACATCGGGCGGTAGTGCACCGGCTGCGGCGTCGGGATCGAGGCGTTGGGATCGCCCATCGGCGCGGCGGCGATGCTGCCGCCCAGGATCACCATGTCCGGCTTGACGCCGAAGAAGGCCGGGTTCCACAGCACCAGGTCGGCGCGCTTGCCCTTCTCCAGCGAGCCCAGCTCGTGCGCCACGCCGTGGGCGATGGCCGGGTTGATGGTGTACTTGGCGACGTAGCGCTTGACGCGGAAATTGTCGTTGTCGCCCTTGTCCTCCTTGAGCGCACCGCGCTGCACCTTCATCTTGTGCGCCGTCTGCCAGGTGCGGATCAGCACCTCGCCGACGCGGCCCATGGCCTGGCTGTCCGACGAGATCATGGAAAGCGCGCCGATGTCGTGCAGGATGTCCTCGGCGGCAATGGTCTCGCGGCGGATGCGGCTCTCGGCGAAGGCGATGTCCTCGGGGATGTTGGGGTCGAGGTGGTGGCACACCATCAGCATGTCGAGATGCTCTTCGAGCGTGTTGACCGTGAACGGCCGCGTCGGATTGGTGGAGGACGGCAGCACGTTCTTGAGGCCGGCCACCTTGATGATGTCGGGCGCGTGCCCGCCGCCGGCACCTTCGGTGTGGAAGGCGTGGATGGTGCGGCCCTTGAAGGCGGCGATGGTGTCCTCCACGAAGCCCGATCTCGTTCAGCGTGTCGGTGTGGATCATGACCTGCACGTCGTAGTCGTCGGCCACCGACAGCGCGCAGTCGATGCTGGCGGGCGTGGTGCCCCAGTCCTCGTGCAGCTTGAGGCAGGAGGCGCCGGCCTCCACCATCTCGACCAGGCTGGCGGGCTTGGACGCGTTGCCCTTGCCGGCGAAGGCGAGGTTCATCGGGAACGCGTCGGCCGCCTCGATCATGCGCGCGAGGTGCCAGGGGCCGGGCGTGCAGGTGGTGGCCGAGGTGCCGGTGGCGGGGCCGGTGCCGCCGCCGATCATCATGGTGATGCCGGAGTTGAGCGCCTCCTCGATCTGCTGCGGGCAGATGAAGTGGATGTGGCTGTCGATGCCGCCGGCGGTGAGGATCTTGCCTTCGCCGGCGATCACCTCGGTGCCCGGCCCGACGATGATGTCGACGCCCGGCTGGATGTCGGGATTGCCGGCCTTGCCGATGCCGGAGATGCGGCCGTCGCGGAGGCCGACGTCGGCCTTGACGATGCCGGTGTAGTCGATGATCAGCGCGTTGGTGATGACGGTGTCGACGGCGCCCTCGGCGCGGGAAGCCTGGCTCTGGCCCATGCCGTCGCGGATCACCTTGCCGCCGCCGAACTTCACCTCCTCGCCGTAGATGGTGAAGTCCTTCTCCACCTCCACGATCAGGTCGGTGTCGGCGAGCCGCACCTTGTCGCCGACGGTGGGGCCGAACATGTCGGCATAGGCGGCGCGCGAGATTCTGGTCGGCATCGTGTCGAGGTCCCCGAGGTGAAGCCGGATGGTAGCCGGTTCACCGGACCCTCGAAAGCACGACGCCCCGACCTTGCGGCCGGGGCGTGCAAATCAATCAGTTTCTGCGCAGTTTCTGGGCAACCTGCCCAGTTCAGTGCAGGCCGGCGATCTCCAGCTCGTCGCCCATGGCGTGGCCGACGGCTGCCTGGTGGCTGTCGGTCAGCGCCAGCGGCGTGCCGTCCGCGGCGTGCAGGGCGAACAGGTTGATGCCTTTCGGCAGGCCTTCGATGGCCGGAAACATCTCCTTGGCCTCGTCGGCGGTCATGATCCGGATGTAGGCGACCTTGCCGCCGCCCAGGCTGGCCAGCTCGCTCATGCTCATCACAGGCAGCACGGGCAACGTGTCGGCCTTCCGGCGACCCTGCCTGACAGCCTTCGTATTCTTGTTCTCCACGTCGGCTACTCCTCTGCTTGGCACATTATGCCTGCGGGAGAGGCCCTGCGCTTGTGGCGCGTTGCCCCATGCGTGGTGCCATCTTCACGCGATTCTATCCCGAACAGTGTGGCCCGAAAGACTCTGGGCTCAACCGATCTCGATGCGGCGGACCAGGCGATCCGGCTCGCGCCGGACCAGGTCCACGCTCAGCAACCCATTGCTGAGATCGGCGGATTTCACCTCGATGCCGTCGGCCAGCACGAAGGTGCGGCTGAACTGTCGGGCGGCGATCCCGCGATGAATGTAGTCACGCGTCTTGTCGTCCTCCTGGCGGCCTCGGACCGTCAGCTGGTTGTCCTCCAGAACGATCTCGAGCTGATCGCGCTGGAACCCAGCTACCGCTAGGGTAATGCGCAGTCGCTCGGCTTGTTCCGCAGCTGAACCGTTGCCGGCCGTCGCGCCGACGCGCTCGATATTGTAGGGAGGATAGCCGTCGCCGCCTTTGCCTACGCGGTCGATCAGCCGTTCCATGTCCTCAAAGCCCAGCAGGAGAGGGCTCGAAAGCAGAGACATACGCGTCATCGCAAAGCCCTCCTCGAGCGGCCTTGACTGTTGAACTTCAGGCGGAACCGATCCGGCCTCCGCACCTCCAGCCCCGGCGTGGGCACTGGCTGTGTTCGTGGCTAAGATATGGTGTTCACGAACAGCACTTCAAGCTCCCTTACATCGTCGGGGCAGCGTCGGTGCAGCGTCGCGGGATTGTCGGGGATCATGGGCGAAAACCTGTTGCAATGGCACACGTTGGCCATCCTGCTGGCCGGCGCGCTGGCGGGCGGCTTCGTTAATGGGCTGACCGGCTTCGGCACCGGCCTCACGGCCCTGCCGCTGTGGCTGCAGGCGCTGGAGCCGATACTGGCGGCCCAGCTCGTGTCCGCCGCCTCGATCGTCGGCCATGTCACCGCCATCCCCAGCATCTGGGCGCGGGTCGACTGGCGGCGGCTGGCGCCGCTGCTGGCGGGGGGACTGCTGGGCGTGCCGATCGGGGGCTGGCTGCTGCCGCATATTCCGCTCGACGCGTTCAAGTTTGCCGTCGGGGCGGTGCTGATCGGCTACAGCGCCTTCATGCTGATCGCCGCGGGACGCGTGCAGCTGCGGGCCGGCGGCCGCGCGCGCCGAGGCGGTGCGTCGGCATGGCGGCGGGCGTGCTCGGCGGCATGGCGGGGCTGTCGGGCGCCTTGCCGACCATCTGGGCGTCCTTGAAGGGCTGGCCCAAGGAGGAGCGCCGCATCGCCTTCCAGGCGTTCAACATGACCATCCTGTCGGCCATGCTGGTGGCCACCGTCGCGCAAGGCCTGGTCGGCACGCGGCTGCTGGTGGCGCTGGCGCTGTCGCTGCCGGCGACGCTGATCGGCGGGCGGCTCGGCGCCTGGCTCTACCACCGCCTGGACGACCGCCGCTTCGACCACGTGGTGCTGGCGCTGCTGCTGGCTTCGGGGCTGGTGCTGGTCTGGTCGAACCGGTGAGGGCTTGGCATACTTGGGCGAATGAAGTCGCCCCCAGCTATACTTCTTGCGCCGTGCCGCAAGTGCGCAGCAAAGTCGACCTGGACGAGGGAGAGGAAACGGATGTCGACGCGTATCTCTGCGCTTTGGCTTCTTTTGGCGCTGGCGTGCTGCCCGCATTGGCGCTGCTGCCGATGCGCGCGCTCGCCCAGGACAAGCCGGCCGCCACCACGGTGCCGGAGACCGAGGAGGAGAAGAAGGAGCGCGAGGTGCGGCGGGCCTGCGCGGTGGCGTTGTGCTCGACCCTGCACAATCGCAAGCCCGACACCGGCGACGTCGCCTGCAGCGTGCGCAAGACCTGGCGCAAGGATCACATCAGCAAGATCCTCGCCAAGGGCAAGCTGTCCTGGCCGTGGGGCGACGCGCGCTGCAGCACGGACCTGAAATTCGATCGCGCGACGCTGGTCAAGGCCATGTCCGAGAAGGACTACGAGGCGCAGTTCCCCGCGCATCAGGTGAGCTGCGAGCTGGATCGCGAGGCCGAGAAATACCAGGTCAAGCTGAACATCCAGCCCAAGGTCACCTTCCGGACGGCAAGGCCGTGAAGGCCGTCATGAACTGGGGCAAGATCGAAGCGCCGATGCTGGCCAAGAGCGCGCTGTGGTCGGCCACCGCGGCCGACAACACCTTCGGCGTGCTGCAGAGCACGGTGGTGGAGGACATCAACGACTTCATCCAGAACAAGTGCGAGGACGTGAAGGCGGAGTGGCAGGGCAAGTAGGGCGCACAGCTCGCGCTGACCTCGTGAGCACGGGACGGCAGCACTTCGTCAGGGAGTGCACACTCAGGGAGCTTCAGGCTTCGCGTTTGCGGCACGATATGAAACAACCGGAATGGCAAGCGACGAATTGGTAAGGTTCTGGTCGCCAATTCAGGGGATGTCCGAGCCTGTCGCTCCAAGTGGTGTAGCATCTCGACAGCACGCTGGAGTGTCTCGATGTTGCGATTGACCGAGTTGAAACTCCCGCTCGATCATTCCGAGCCCGAGCTGAGATCGGCCATCCTCGAACGGCTCGAGATCCCTTCAGAGGCGCTGGTAGGCTACACGGTCTTCCGCCGCGCCTGGGATGCACGCAAGAGATCCGCCATCGCCCTGATCTACACCATCGACGTGCAGGTGAAGGACGAGGCGTCGATGCTGCGCGGACTTTCCGGCCATCGCCACATCGCGCGGACACCCGACACGTCCTACCGCTTGCCTGCGCGCGCGCCCTCCCAACTCTCCTCGCGTCCCGTCGTCATCGGGGCTGGCCCCTGCGGCCTGTTTGCTGCCCTGACCCTCGCGCAGATGGGCTTTCGCCCGATCGTCATCGAGCGAGGCAAAGTCGTGCGCGAGCGCACCAAGGACACCTGGGGTCTCTGGCGGCGCTCGGTGCTCGATCCTCAGTCCAACGTCCAGTTCGGCGAGGGCGGTGCCGGCACCTTCTCCGACGGAAAGCTCTACAGCGGCATCAAGGACCACCAGCATCGCGATCGCAAGGTGCTGACCGAATTCGTGGAGGCCGGCGCGCCCCCGGAAATCCTGTTCGTCGCCAAGCCGCACATCGGCACGTTCCGGCTCGTGCCCATGCTGGAGAATCTCCGCGCCAGGATCGAAGCCCTGGGCGGCGAATACCGCTTCCAATCCCAAGTGACGGATATCGACGTTGCTGGCGACGGCACGCGCCGAATGCGTGGCATCACACTCGAAAGCGGCGAGCGCATTGCCGCCGATCACGTCGTGCTCGCCGTTGGCCACAGCGCCCGCGACACATTCCAGATGCTCTTTGATCGCGGTGTGCACATCGAGGCAAAGCCGTTCTCCATCGGCGTACGCATCGAGCATCCGCAATCCCTGATCGACCGCTGCCGGTTCGGCGAAAATGCCGGCAACAAGATCCTCGGCGCCGCCGACTACAAGCTCGTGCACCACGCGAGCAACGGTCGGTCGGTCTACAGCTTCTGCATGTGTCCCGGCGGCACGGTCGTGGCTGCCGCATCCGAGGCCGGCGGCGTCGTGACCAACGGAATGAGCCAGTATTCGCGCAACGAGCGCAATGCCAACGCAGGTATTGTCGTTGCCGTCACGCCTGCCGACTATCCTGGCCACCCGCTCGCCGGCATCGCCTTCCAGCGCCAGTGGGAGCGTCGCGCCTTCGAGGCCGGTGGCGGCACATTCGCGGCCCCGGCCCAGTTGGTCGGCGACTTCCTGGCGGGCCGCCCTTCAACAGCGCTTGGAAGCGTCGTGCCGTCCTACAAACCGGGCGTCCGGCCTGCCGATCTCGGCTGCTGCCTGCCCGACTTCGCCGTCACCGCGATCCGCGAAGCGCTGCCCGCCTTCGACCGCCAGATCAAGGGCTTTGCCATGCACGACGCGGTCATGACCGGAGTTGAGACGCGGACGTCCTCTACCATCCGCATTGGTCGTGATAATAACCTGCAGAGCCTGAACACGCCGGGACTTTTTCCGGCTGGCGAAGGGGCCGGCTACGCTGGAGGGATCCTCTCGGCCGGCGTCGACGGCATTCGCGTCGCCGAGGCCGTTGCGCTCGATATCGCCGAGCGTCACGGCTCCCGGAGCGGCGAAAGCGATATCGCGCTGCAGAGAAATCCGTGACATCACGGATGAACTTCGATGCTCAGGGTCCCGCGCGGACGAGCAGGCGGATCGCAACGTTCACCGTCACCGAAAGCGTGCTCAGCTCAGCCAGCGCCTGGCGCCGATCTTGCGGCATGCGATGCGCGTGCGGCGTCATAGCCAGCAGATCCTGGATCGCCTCGGCATCGGTCAGCGTCACGGAAAAGCGCAATTCCTGCTCGTGCTTTAGGCCATAGCCCGCAGCCTCAGCCTGCGCCAGCGGCGGTGGCGTTGAGCGTTGCACGGTTGGATAGATGATCTCGCGCAGCTCGAGGAGGTGGTCGGCCGCGGGATCCACGAGCAACACGTGACCGCCCGGCTTCTGGATTTTCTTGAAGCCCTCCCAGATCGGAAACCCGAACAGGCACAGCACCAGGTCGACGCTTCCGTCCAGGAACGGCGGAATGCGGTTGTTGGCAACGAGCCAGGTCGCCGGCACCTTGCGCCGCGCCGCCGCCTTGACCGCCCATTTCGAAACATCGATGCCGGCGAGCCCGAGAGTGCCAGCTTGCGGGGCTCGCCGCCGCCAACCGGCCGAGGTGGTCGAGGTAGTAGCCCTCCCCGCAACCGGCATCGACAATATTGAACGCAGTACCCCCCACCGATTTCGCGCAATTGCGAACCGCATCGAAGACGAGATCGGCAATCGGTTCGAAATGGCCGGCATCGAGAAATCGCCGCCGCGCCGCAACCATGTGCTTGCTGTCGCCTGGATCGCGCGAGGCCTTGTGCTGGACGACCAGGAAATTGCAATAGCCCTCCCGCGCCATGTCGAAGCTGTGGCCGGCCGCGCACCGGCGCTGCGCCCCGTGCGTTTCGATCGGCAGCCCATCGATAGGACAGGCGAGATTCGTGGCAGGGACGATGTGCACAGTCGCCTCGGTGATCTCGCTTGCGCTCATCCTCATGGGCGAACGTTCCTTGTAGCCCAATTTCTTCGGGCGACGATTGCGCCTCGCCATCGCGAGGCAGTCGTTCGAAGAGGATGAGGAGTTTTCCGGACGCGCGACTAATGCTGAAAATGCGACCCTGCGATCCCGTGGCCCGCCCGATCTGGGCTGCGATCGGCCCTGTTTCACACCGGCTGACCGCGGCCTAGTGTCCCTGCCCCCATGGCGTTGCGGGTTCTGCTCCGGGTCACCTGACAAATAGCACGGATGTGCGACAACGTCGGCTTTGGCCCGGAGTCCGGACGGCAAGGCCGTGAAGGCGGAGTGGCAGGGCAAGTAGGGCCTGCCGTGCGCGCCCAAGCCGGGGAAGATACGGGCGGTGTCGTACGAGGCAGCGATCGACCAGTTGTTCAAACGCATGCGGTCGTCTAGTTCGGCCCTAACCCAACAAGCCGTCAATACTCCCAGGGGCCCGGTACGTAACGAAAGACGTCGCCGTCGACCGCCACATGGCAGACGGACGGGAACGACAGGTGAGTGGCCACCAGCGCCTCGCGGTTCGCCGCCAGCTCCCGCAAAAGGTGGACCCGGACGCGGGCCGCCTCCTCGGGGTCGTGTTCGAAGCCGTTGTACCACTCGGGGTGGTCGAACCCGACCTGGAACACGGCGTCGCCGGCGAACGTCAGCCGGTCGCCGCGGGACGCCAGGCGCACCACGCTGTGCCCGGGGGTGTGGCCGCCGGTGCGTGTGACGAGCACGCCCGGCGCCACCTCGTATTCCGTCTCGAAAGGCCGCAGCCGGCTGCCGTACTCGTGCAAGAACCGCTTGGCCGCCCGCCGAAGCGCGTCCGGGAACCCCGGCGGCATGGAGACGCGGGAGAAATCGGGCGACGCCCAGAACTCGGCCTCGGCGGTCGCCAAATGGACCCGCAGGTCGGGACGCAGCCGGTCCCTCACGCCGTCGACGAGCAGCCCGCCAATGTGGTCCATGTGCAGGTGGGTCAGCACCACGTCGGTCACGGAGGCGAGATCGATGCCGGCGGCCTCCAGTCGCTGGACCAACCGCCCGGCTCGCGGCAAGTTCAAGTCCGGGTCCGCCCCGAGCCCAGCGTCGATGAGTATGGTCCGGCCGCCGCTACGCACCACGACCACGTTCAGCGCCCACTCGAGCACGTCCGGCGGCAGGAACATGTCCTCCAGCCAGGCCGCCCTGACGGCCGGGTCGGCGTTGTGGCCCAACATCGCGCCTGGCAGCGATAGCACCCCATCGCTGACCACCATTACGTCGATCTCGCCGACCTTCAGCGCGTAGCGCGACGGAACCAACTCGTCGCGCCCCAGTCTGCCGGGGTGTGAGGATGTTTGTCTCATGCTGACATTTTGGGCCATGGGCCACTCTCCTGGGCTCAATGCCGCTGCGTCCGCGACAGCGCCGATCTGGACGTCGCGTTCTTGCTTGGCGTGTCCGTCCGCGGACTCGCCAAGGCGGGAGGGACTCGCTCCGCTTCCTCGCGGCGCGAGAATTGTCGGTCACGCCTTCGATCCAGAAAATCGGCAAAAACCCTAAGTGTTGGCTGTCAGAATCCTTTAGGAGGGACGGCAGCTGCTGGCACTTGACGACGGCAAGACCGAAGTCGGGCGCAAGCGCATCTACCCGCGCTAGCAGTCGCAGACGCTGGTCCGTGGCAAGCAACCGCCGTAATTCATTCTAAGGATGCCCGCGAATAACCTCTCACAATAGCCAACCTGGAAGGACAGACTTATGCCGTCGAAAACGAGTTCGAGCGTGCTGCCGAGCGGTGGCGGGCAGGCGCTGCTCGACGCCGCAGATGCAGTGTTCCTGTTGCTCGATCATCAGTCCGGGCTGTTCCAGACTGTCAAGGATATCAGCGTCGCCGAGCTACGGGCGAACACGGCGATGCTCGCCAAGCTGGCGACCTTGCTCAAGATCCCGGTCATCACCACGGCATCCGAGCCCAACGGCCCGAATGGGCCGCTCATGCCGGAGATCCATGAATTTGCGCCGCTTGCGGTATTCGTGCCGCGCAAGGGCGAAGTGAACGCTTGGGACAACGACGAATTCGTAAAGACAGTCCGCGGCACCAAACGCAAGACGTTGATCATGGCAGGTGTCTGGACCAGCGTCTGTGTGATGTTCCCGGCGCTCGATGCGAAGGCGGCGGGCTTTAACGTGTACGCGGTGATGGACGCATCCGGCGATCCAAGCGAGTTCGTGTCGCGGACAACGCTTGCTCGCTTCACCCAGGCCGATGTGATCCCCACGTCGGCCAATGCGATCCTGTGCGAAACCCACCGCACTTGGAAACGTCCTGAAGCACCTGAGCTTGCCGAAGCTGTATGCGCTCGTCGCTCCGAACTATGCCGCTGTCATGGAGAGCTATCAGAAGGCGCAGGAGGTGGCGAAGCTGGCGAAGTGAAGGAAGGGCGAAGCGCGGAGAGGCGCCGGAAGGATTTGAAGAGGTAAAGATCCCGGATAGCCTCGCATCGGCTCAAAGAGCCGGGCTCGGCTTCCGGGAAGGCAGGGAGGAGCCTGCGTCCGTAGCCGAGGGCGCGGATGGGGAACCCGGCCTCTTGCGTCCCCGGCCGGAGCGCGAACTTGATCAGGGATCGAGTTCGGCGCGGAGAGCTGGGGCCTTTGCCCTCCTCAGGCGGGCTCGAATGGTGAGGAACGTGCGCTCATTTCCCAGGGGTAAAGATCCCGGATAGCCTCGCCACGGCTCAAAGGGCCGGGCTCGGCTTCCGGGAAGGCAGGCGGGGGCGCGTCGATGCAATTGAGGACGCGCCCTGGGCGCATGGATTTGCTAGGCTGACCGGGATCGGGGCTCGCTCACCACCAATGCCGCGCACTGGGCGAACTTCACCATCATCAAACTTGCGGGGTGCCGTGCCTCATTGGGGACATGACCGCGCGGCATCGATGAAACAGCCATGACGACCACCCTAGCCCTGATCGCCAGCGGCATCCTGATCGGCGCCGGCATCAGCGTGATCTGGCGCGATGTGATGCGCAACCGCGCGCAAGACGCCTGCGTTCTTGCTGCAGCGCGACCTGCCTGTCGCCGATAGCGCGCGCGAGGATGCCGAGATCACCATCCAGCCCGGCAAGGCGCACAAGCGCGAAGTTCGCCTATGCGGACCTCATGTCGCTGGTGTCGGGCGAGCCGTCGAAACCGGAACCGGAGAAACGCGAGCCAACCTTCGCGGCGGCGGCCTCCGATCCGCCGAGCCCCGAGCGCGAGGCGATGGCCGCCGTCGAGCAGCAGTGGGCCAACCTGGAGCCGGTCGTCAGCGCCGGGGTGGCGCAGGTCAACACCATCCTGTCGGCGGCGATCCTGACGCTGGGCGCGCAGGGCAAGGCGTCGTGGAGCTACAAGAACCGCGGCTACGGCGGCTATCGCCGGCTGCTGATGGGCGAGGAGAGCCTGGGCTGGGTGCGCATCGAGCTGGCGCAGGACGGCATCATCCTGGTCGACATCAAGGCGCACAAGGACGCCTGGGCCTCCATCAACGGCAAGGCCACCGCGCCGGCCGAAGGCATCACGCGCACGGCGGTGAGCGATTTGTTGTCGGGCTGCCTGAAGCCGGCGGCGGCGCGCGCCGCCCAGTCCGGCGTCAACTCCGGTGTCGACTCCGGCGTCAACGGCGAGGCCCATGCGGCGACGGCGGCCGGCGACGCCCCCTGGCAGGACGTCGATGGCCTGGTCGCCGCCGCGCTCAGGGCCGCCAATGGCACCCTGGCGCAGACCGGCGCCAGGCTGCGGGCGCTGGCACCGGCCGAGTGGGATCCCCTGCTGCGCCGCCATCGCATGACGCTGGCCGTCGAGGTCGGCGCCGCCGAGGTGGCCCGCATGCAGATCGAGCGGCTGCCGCATGAGATGGAGGTGGCGGTCGGCGTGCGCGATGCGCAGATGGTCGGCCTCGGCCGGCGTCGCCGCATCCCCATCGAGGGCATGTCGATCCATTCGCTGGCCGAGCTGATGGCCGGCTGCGCCTGGCCCGCTATCACGCGCTTCAGGGATGTGCGCGGCGAGCCTGCCGTTCAGCACCCGCCCTTCGTTCCCAACAGGGACTGATAGGCCGCCCGCAGGGCTTCGCGCAGGTGCGTGTCGGTATAGCCGTGCAGCAGGCGCAGGCGCGCGGCCTCGCCCATCCGCTCGCGCAGGTCGGGCTCGCGCGTCAGGTGCCACAGCGCGTCGGCCAGCGCCGCCGGGTTGTCGGCCGGCACCACCAGGCCCTCCACGCCGTTGCGTACGAAGTCGCGCGCGCCGGGCACGTCCGTCACCAGCAGCGGGCGCGCGCAGGCGGCCGCCTCCAGCAGCGCGCGCGGCATGCCGCCGCCGTGCCGGGCGGGCAGCACGCAGATGTCGGCGCGGCGCCAGATGGCGTGCGCGTCGGCAACCGGTCCGTGCCATTCGCCGCCGCAGCGCGCGGCTGCGGCGTCGAGGTCCGGCTCCGTCGATCGCATCGGGGTCGGTGGCGTCGCGCTCGCCGTACAGGTGCAGCGCCAGCGGCATGCCGCGCGCCGCCACCCGGTCGCAGGCCTGGAACAGCACGTCGATGCCGTTGCCCCTGGTCATGCCGCCGACGAAGGCCGCAGCCGGTACGGCGTTGGCCGGAGGCGATAGCGCCTGGAACGCCTGCGGGTCGATGCCGGGCCCGCCCAGGATGGCAAAACGCGCTCCCGGGTCGGCACCATCGGTGCGCAAAAGGGCAAGGTCGCTCGGGTTCTCGACCAGCAGGTAGCAGGCCGGATCGCGCAGCATCGATGCGACCAGCCGCAAGGCCGCCCTGCGCACGATGCGCGAGAGCCGCCCGCGTGGCGATGCCGAGCGGGCCGCGCCCGGTGACGTGCAGCATGACGCGCGGCGCCGGCTGCAGCCGCAGGGCCAGCCCGCCCATCACAATCGAGCGCGATCCGACCAGATGCACGACGTCGGGCTGCTCGGCCTCGATGATGCGCGCCAGCCGCCAGACGGAGACGGCCTTGTCCGCCGCATTGCCCGACAGGCGATCATCGTTGAAATCGATGGTGCGTGCTCCGAGCGCCTCGATCTCCACCAGGCGGCTGGACGCACGCGTGACGAACACCAACTCGTGCGCGCACGTGGCGAGCACATCCAGCGTAGGCCTGAAGCGGGACAGCGCCTCGCCGTCCGCGGCGGCAAACACCAGGATTTTCTGGCAGAGAGCCGGCACGGCCGCCTCGCCCGCCATCGAGCTCTCGGCAGGCGCTCGCCGGTTGCGCGTGCGGACATCGGGATGGTCATGAGCGTTTGGCCACAGTCGCTCGCATAGTCACTCAGCTTCCTATCACGCACCGTGCCACCCGCCAGCCGCTGCGGGGCGTTGTCCCCGCTATTCCAGGGCATCTTCTGGCTCCAGGAGGCTGGCATCTCGTGTGCTGGAGTCTAGGACGACACCGGCCACAGGCGCATCGGCACGAATTGGCCATCGCTGGCCAACTGGCCACAAGGGCCACGATTGACGCCGGCCTCCATGCATGTCGCCTGGGTACGCTCGCGCTGCTGACACATCCCGCCGGTGCTCAATGACGCGTTTCGCAATACTGCTGCTGGCGGCGGCCCTGGTCTGGCCGACGCAGGCTTGGGCGCACAGCCACAAGACGAAGGGGCTGGAGATCATCCATCCCTGGACCAGAGCCATGCTCGACAAGGTACAGACCACGGTGCTGGTGTCGATGACCATCAAGAGCAGCGGCGCCAGCGACCGGCTGCTGGGCGCGAGCACACCGCTGGCTGCAGCAGCGGAAATCCGCGCGCCCGGCAACGACAAGGCGCTGCCGTCGCTGGCCATCGGCGCCGGCAAGCGCGTCGAGCTCAAGCGCAAGGGGCCGCACCTGCTGCTGACCGGCTTCACGAAGCGGCTCGACGCCTACGCGAGCTTTGCCATGACGCTGGTGTTCGAGAAGGCCGGCAGCGTCGTGATCGAGGTGATGGTCGAGGAAGCCGAGCAGCCCAAGGCGCAATAGCAGCAGGCCGTCAGTGACCGGCAGGCTTCTTTGGGGCCTTGGCGAACAGGCCGACGGCGATCACGCGCGCCACGTAGCGCGCCATGCAGTCGTAGGCTGATTCCGTCGAGCCGAACTCGCCGGGATCGCGCCGGCCGTTTTCGCGCAGCGTGCGGGCAAGGATCTCCATCGCCTCATAGCGGCCGATGCGCGGCACGTTCTCGGTGTTGGCGATGTGCTGCAGGCTGGCCCGCATGGCCTGGTAGTGCGGGTCCTTGGCCAGGTTCTTCATGTAGTGCAGGCCGACGAGGATCACGTCGGTGTTGTGCTCCTTGAGCCAGCGCACCATCTCGCCGACCGTTTCCTGGAACTCCTCGACCGGCACCTGCGCGAAGGCATCGTTGGTGCCGACCTGCCAGAGCACCACATCGGGCTGATTGAGCGCGACCTCGACCTTGAGCCGCTTGGCGGCGTCGCCCGCCAGCTCGCCGGACACGCCGCGGTTGACGATCTCCACATCGAGGCCGGAGATGGTGCGCTCGAGCAGTTGCTCGAGCAGCGGCGGATTGCCGTCGCGCATGCCGCCCAGGATCGACGCGGACGAGGCGCCGATGGCCAGGATCTTCAGCTTCTTGTCCTTGGCCAGCGCGCGCGCGCTGTTGGGCAGCGCCATGGTGCTGGTGCTGGCGTCGCCGCATTCCTTGGCGAGCGGGGGAAAGTCGGTGTCGCCCTGGCCGGTGGTGGCCTGACCGGTGGTAGCCTGGCCAGTGGTGGCCTGGGCCCAGGCAGCAAAGGACAACGCCGCGCTGACCAACAGCGCCACGCCGGCCGCGGTCGTCAACCGCTTGCTCGTTGCTGCCTCCATTCGGACACCCAAGCTATCAACCAAAGCATGGCAATGCCGACAACTACAAACCCAGTATCTACTGCAAAGGAGCCCGAGTAAAGGTAGCGTACAATCTGTCCAACCAGACTCAACACTGAGGCAACACAGAATACATTGAGCGAATTGCGCCCCAGAACAGAAAGGAATGTGACAAGCCAAGGCACTGCGCGCACAATGTAAGGGTAGGTCACGGACACCACGGCTGCCAGCGCCAGGAACTGCAATAGCCGCACCGGCGTAAGAAATGTCTTGCCGTTAAGGAACAGAAGCTTGGGCTCCGGGAAGATCGTCGGATCGGGGAACAGGCTGAACAGGGCGACGACGGCGCCCAGCACCGCGACCGGCAATGCCACAAGCCGGATCACGTCGATGTGGCGCTGCACAAAATCGCCGATGCCGTCGGGGCGCGACAGGGCAAAGCCCAGCACGAACAGCACTTGCCAGGCGAACGGATTGAAGAACCACTGGCCCGGCACCGGCCAGGTCGGCACGGTGATCGGCACGATCAGCGCGGCGAGGTAGATGCCGAGCGACAGCGGCAGCAGCAAGGGCCTGGCGAACCGATAGATCAGCGCGACCAGCGGCGCCGCCACCACCATCAGCACCACATACAGCGGCAGGATGTCGAAATAGCCGAGCTGATGGGTCAGCAGCACGAGGCCGATGTGGGTCAGCGCCGGGTCGAGGAACACGGCCGCCGCGTTGTGCCATTCCAGGATCAGGGGATTGTCGAGCAGGAACGCGGCCGATGCCAGAATGGCGATGGCGATGCTGCTGATGAGGATCTGCGCGGCATAGATCCGGAAGGCCCGGCTGCCCAGGTGGAGCATCAGGCGCGGCGTGCTTTTCAGCGCTTCGCTGCCGCCGACCAGGTAACCGAGCGACCAGCCGGCGAGGAACACGAACAGCTCCGCCGAGTCCGAGAAGGACAGGTTGCGATGCGTGAAACGCTCGTAATAGATGCCCGGAATGTGATTGACGAATATCGATACGAGCGCATATCCGCGCCAGAAATCCACGGCGTTAGGAGTGCGTGGCATCGGAACCTCGAATGGGGCGCGGCTGCTCTGCCAGAGTCGGACTCAATGCCCAATCCGTTGATGACGAAGCAAATTGGCAACAATCGGCCGCACGCCTAGTGTCCCCAATGATTTCGAAGTTCGCTCCCGAGCCAAACGCCGAACGCTGGCGAATTTCTCGATCTTCACACTTGCGTCCCGCTGTCTTGGCAGCCCTCAGCGGGTGCCGTCAACAAAGCTCGTGATCAGCGCATTGGCGATCGCGTGCTTGCCGGGTACGGTCAGCCCGTCGGGATGCCGGCGATCCAGCATCAGCCTCGCATCCTCGCGGGAGAACCAGCGCGCTTCCGCCAGTTCGCCGCTGTCGATGGTAATGTCGGTGGTCTCCGCCTTGCCCATGCAGCCCAGCATCAGCGAGTGCGGGAAGGGCCAGGGCTGGCTTGAATGATAGGTCACCTCGCCCACGCGAATGTTGGTCTCCTCCAGCACCTCGCGGCGAACCGCGTGCTCGACGTCCTCGCCGGGCTCGATGAAGCCCGCCAGCGCCGAGAACATCTTGTCGCCGTAGCGGTGCTCGTGCGCCAGCAGGCAGCGCTGTCCGTCGGAGATCAGCATGATCACCACCGGATCGGTGCGCGGGAACCACTCCAGCCCGCACGCCCAGCACTTGCGCCGCCAGCCGCCGTCCTTGACCAGCGTGGTGCCGCCGCAATGGCCGCAGCAGCGGGCGTTCTCGTGCCACTGCGCAAGCGCGCGTGCCTGCCCGCATAACGACAGCTCCTCGGGCGGCATGATGCCCTGCATGGCGAGTGAGCGCAGGTCGACGATCGGGCGCAGCATCTCGATGGCGCCGGGCGCATGCCGGGTGCGATGCTCGGTGACGGCGACCGCAAAGTGCGCCTTGCCGGCCCCGTCCGTGCCGAGGAACAGGGCATCGGCCGTCGGCAACCCCAGCGTGTCGAGTTCGGCCCTGGAAAACCAGGCCAGCCTGGCTTCCGTGCGCTCGGCATTGGAGCGGACGACGGGCTTCAGGTCGGCCAGCACCAGGAACCGGGCATCGGGCGCCTCGGCTTGCGCCTTGATGAATTCCGCGTCGCTTCTTTTGGGACCGAGTTCGATCGAGAATCGTGGTCGCGCCGACCGTTGGCATGCAGGGGCTCCGTGATGAGGCCGGGAGATGAGCATACCCTCCGCGGGGGCGCAACGCGGACGTTTCGCATTGCCGCATCGGCGCCGCCCTGGCGAGTAGACCGCGGGTGCCGCCCGGAATTTGGGGCGCGGACTGATATTCATCGATGCGCATATTCTTGCGGCGCAGCGCCAAAACGTCTGTTAAAGTGACCACAAAAAACAGTTCCGTTTCAAGCTGAGTGGGAGGAAGACTAATGCTAAAGTTGGTGAAGTCGACGATTGCGGCTGCGCTGGGCCTTGGCCTGGCGATGGCTGTCTCGGCACCCGCCGATGCCCAGGAAAAGAAGGTTCTCAAGATGCAGGCGACGTGGCCTGCGTCGCTCACGTTGTACGAGAACTTCACGATGTGGGCGGAGCGGGTCGACAAGCTGTCAGGCGGCACGCTCAAGATCGAGACGATGCCCGCAGGCCAGGTGGTGCCGGCCTTCGAGGTGCTCGACGCGACACACAAGAAGGTGCTCGACGGCGCCCACGCCTGGGGCGGCTATTGGACCGGCAAGGACAAGACCTCCATCCTGTTCACCGGCGGCCCCGGCGGCACGTTCGGCATGGACTTCACCGACTTCATGGGCTGGATGTACTACGGCGGCGGATGGGACCTGCTGCAGGACTTCTACCAGAAGCAGCTCAAGCTCAACGTGGTGGCCTTCCCGATCCTGCCGTCAGGTCCGCAGGCGTTCGGCTGGTTCAAGAAGCCGATCCAGACCGTCGAGGACATGAAGGGCATGAAATGCCGCCAGACCGGCATGGCCGGCGAGGTGTGGCAGGCGCTCGGCTTCACCGTCGTCAACATGCCAGGCGGCGAAATCATTCCCTCGGCCCAGCGCGGCGTGATCGACTGCGCCGAGTGGGTCGGCGGCGTGGAGGACATGCGGCTCGGCTTCCACAACGTGTGGAAGTACCACTATTCGCCAGGCGTGCACGAGAACACGACCGTGGGCGAGATTCTGTTCAATGCCGACGTCTGGAATTCGCTGACGCCCCAGCAGCAGGAATGGATCAAGTCGGCGGCCAACGAGACGTACGTCATCTGGCACGCCAAGTGGCAGCGCCAGAACGCGGACGCCCTGAAGGAGATGGTGGAGAAGCACGGTGTGCAGGTCCTGCGCACGCCACCCGAGATCCTGATCGCCTTCATCAAGAAGTGGGACGAGCTGGCGGAAGCCGAGGGCCAGAAGAACCCCTTCTTCAAGAAGGTGCATGACAGCCAGCGCGCCTACGCCTCGCTGGTGGTGCCCTACAAGCGGGCCTACTTCCCGCCCTACTCCTTCATGGCCAACTACTACTTCCCCGAGAAGAAGTGAGCGCCTGACAATAGCGGAGACTGCGCCGGACCGGCGCGGTCTCCATTTTGGGGCACGTGATCCGGCACAAGAACCTGCAGCCAGCAGGCAAGTGCCGCTCCGTACGAGGGGAGTAGACCATGGCGCAGCCGTCTCGGGCGCTGCTGCTGACGATCCGCGTTATCGATACCTTCACCGATATCACCGGATCGATATTCGCGTGGCTGGCCGTGCCGCTGGTGGCCGGCGTCGCCTACGAGGTGTTCGCGCGCTACCTGTTCAACGCGCCAACCGTGTGGGCCTACGACCTCACGTACATGCTGTACGGCGCACTGTTCATGCTCGGCGCCGCCTACGCGCTGCACAAGGGCGCCCACATCCGCACCGACTTCTTCTGGGACAGCTTCACGCCGCGCACCAAGGGGATCATCGACAGCATCTCCTACGTGGTGTTCTTCTTCCCGAGCCTCACCGCGCTTGGCCTCATCAGCTTCCACGAGGCCTTCTACTCCTTCCAGATCAACGAGACCTCCGACCAGACGCCGTGGCGGCCGATCCTGTGGCCGTTCAAGTTCATCGTGCCCACCGCCTGCCTTCTCCTGATGATCCAGGGCTTCTCCGAGCTCCTCAAGAGCTTCTACATGGCGCGCACCGGCATCGAGCTCGAGCATAAGGAGAAGTTCGAGATATGAGTTTCGACGCGTTCATCGGGCTGGTGATGCTCGCGGTGCTGCTGGGTGCCATCTTCATCGGCGTACCGATTTCCTTCACGCTGCTGTTCCTCGCCTTCACCTTCGGCTACATCGGCATGGGCGCAACGGTCTTCGACCTCGCCTATTTCCAGACCATCGGCATGATGAAGGAAGAGCTGCTGGCAGCCGTGCCGCTGTTCATCTTCATGGGCTTCGTCACCGAGCAGGCCGGCTTGATGGAGCGGCTGTTCCAGGCCTTCCGCTTCGTGCTCGCACCGATCCGGGGCGCGCTCTACCTGGTCGTCATCCTGACCGCCACGGTGTTTGCCATGGCGACCGGCATCGTCGGCGCCGCCGTCACCGTGCTCGGCATCATGGCCTCGCCGATCATGATCAAGTCCGGCTACGACCCCAAGCTGTCGGCCGGCGCCATCACGGCGGGCGGCACGCTCGGCATCCTGATCCCGCCATCCGTCATGCTGATCGTGATGGGCCCGGTGCTCGGCGTATCGGTGGCCGATCTCTATGCGGCCGCGTTCGGGCCGGGCTTCCTGCTGGCCGGCCTCTACATCGCCTACCTGATGATCCGCTCGTTCATCAATCCGAAGCTCGGACCGCCGGTGCCCATGGAGGAGCGCGTCCACTCGGCGGGCGTGCTGGTGCGCGAGTTGATCTTCGGCGTCGTCCCGCTGCTGGGCCTGATCACGGCCACGCTCGGCTCGATCCTGGCCGGCCTGGCGACCCCGACGGAAGCGGCGGGCATCGGCACGGTCGGCGCCCTGATACTGGCCGTCGCCTACGGCAAGTTCACGCTCGCTGGCCTGCAGCGCGCGCTCAACTCCACCATGTCGACCTCCAGCATGGTGCTGCTGCTGGCCGTCACCTCCAACATCTTCGGCGCCGTGTTCGCGCGGCTCGGCTCCGCCAACTGGATCACGGAGACGCTGCTCTCCTTCCAGCTGCCGCCGACACTGATGCTGGTACTGGTGCTGGTGCTGATCTTCCTGCTCGGCTGGCCGTTCGAGTGGCCGGCCATCATTCTCGTGTTCCTGCCGATCTTCTATCCGGTCGTCAAAGCCCTGGACATCGACCTCGTCTGGTTCGGGGCGCTGACGGCCGTGACGCTGCAGACGGCGTTCCTGTCGCCGCCGGTCGCCATGTCGGCCTACTACCTGAAGCAGGTGGTCAAGGACTGGAGCCTCGCCACCATCTACGGCGGCATGTTCCAGTTCATGATCCTGCAGGTGATCTGCATCGGCCTGCTGGTCGCCTTCCCCAAGATCGCCCTGTGGTTCCCCGAGACGCTGCAGGCGGCAGCGCGGTCGGAGAAGATTCCCGAGGAGTACCAGAAGATCATCGACCAGCAGCGCAAGAACACCAAGTCGCTCGAAGACGACGATTGGGGATCATCCGCCACCAAGAAATAGCCTTGCCCTGCAGCGTCTTGTGATGCTCCGCGCCGACCGCGAGCGGCGGGTTGTAATCGGCCGCCCCAGCCTCCATAATCGGCGCGGGAGGTCGGCGGCGGACGTGTCCCTCGCCAACCGGGTCAGGTCCGGAAGGAAGCAGCCCTAACGAATTGGATGCGGGTTGTCCGCCGGCCTCTCATTATGCCGTTATGCCCGCGTCGTGTAGAAGACGCGCCTCCGGCACGAAGGCGGGCACCCATGACACCAATCCACGTGGGTATCGGCTCGGCCAAGCGCCAGCCGCAGCAGGAATGGTGTACTGCAAATCTTCAATTCCTTGCGGGCTGGTGACGTGGATCCCCGCCTTCGCGGGGATGACGTGTCAGGGCATGGCAAAGAAGAAAACACCGGGCGAGGAATTGGGCAGCGACGGCCAGCCGCCGGCCAAGGCCAGCCCGTACCTCGTGCTGGCGCGCAAGTATCGCCCGGCCACCTTCGCCGACCTGATCGGCCAGGAGGCCATGGTGACGACGCTCAGGAATGCGTTCGCCACCGACCGCATCGCCCAGGGCTACATGCTGACCGGCGTGCGCGGCGTCGGCAAGACCACCACCGCGCGCATCCTGTCCCGCGCGCTCAACTACCAGACCGATGCGATCGATCGCCCGACCTTCGACATGGAGGGCTTCGGGCGCCACTGCGCCGAGATCATGGAAGGCCGCCACCCCGACGTGCTGGAGATGGACGCCGCCTCCAACACCGGCGTCGACAACATGCGCGAGATCATCGAGAGCGCCCGCTACCGGCCGCTGGTGGCGCGCTACAAGGTGTACCTGATCGACGAGGTGCACATGCTCTCGAAGGGCGCCTTCAACGCGCTCCTGAAGACGCTCGAGGAGCCGCCCGAGCACGTGAAGTTCATCTTCGCCACCACCGAGGTGCGCAAGGTGCCGGTCACCGTGCTGTCGCGCACGCAGCGCTTCGACCTGCGGCGCGTCGACGTGACGGCGCTGGTCGCGCACTTCAAGGGCATCGCCGGCAAGGAGGGCGCCACCGCCGAGGACGACGCGCTGGCGCTGATCGCGCGCGCCGCGCAGGGCTCGGTGCGCGACGGCCTGTCGTTGCTCGACCAGGCGCTGGCCATGGGCGCCGGCAACATCCGTACCGACAGCGTGCGGGCCATGCTGGGGCTGGCCGACCGCGGCCGCATCTTCGATCTGTTCGAGCAGCTGATGGGCGGCGCGGCCGGCACGGCGCTGGAGCTGCTGGCCGGCCTGCATCGCGACGGCGCCGAGCCCGGCCAGATCCTGGCCGACCTCGCCGAGGCCGTGCACACCACCACGCGCGCCAAGACGCTGGGCGCCTCGGCCGCCGGCGAGGGCCTGTCGAGCGAGGAACGGGCACGCGCCGCGGCGCTGGGCGAGCGCCTGTCGGTGCCGATCCTGGCCCGCGCCTGGCAGATGCTGCTCAAGGGCCTGGAGGAGGTCGCCGACGCGCCCAATCCGTCAGCCGCCGCCGAGATGGTGCTGATCCGCCTGGCGTACACCGCCGACCTGCCGGCGCCCGACGAACTGATGCGTGCGCTCGCGGGCGGCGGCGCGAGCCCGGCCGGTGCGCGTGCTCCCGCCAAGCCGGCCCCGCCACAGCGATCGGCGCTGCATTCGTCCATCGACTCGCCGGCCGAGGCCAGCGAGGACGAAAGCGGCCTCGGCGACAACGACGAAGGCCTGGACGAGGGGCTGGACGAGCCGGGACCCACCGCCGAAGGCGTTCCCATGCTGCGCACGTTCGCCGAGGTGGTGGCCTACGCCAGCACGCGGCGGGAGGCCAAGCTGAAGGTGCACCTGGAAGAGCACGTCAGCCTGGTCAAGTTCGACCCCGCCGGCAGCATCGAGCTGCATCTGCTGGCCGGCGCGCCCAAGGAGCTCGGCAACGAGCTGCGCGAGAAGCTCAACGCCTGGACCGGCGGGCGCTGGATGGTGGCGCTCAGCAAGGCGCCGGGCGAGCGGCCGATCGGCGAGGTCGTGCGCGAGCGCGAGGCGGCCGAGCTGCGCGAGATCGAGCAGCACCCGGCGGTCGCCGCCATCCTGCAGGAATTCCCCGACGCCCGCGTCACCAGCGTGAGACCGCTGCCGGGCATCAAGAAGGACGAAACCGGCACGGGGTGACAGCAGAGGCATATGGATTTCCGGTTCAACACAAATCGGAAACCCTCTACCCTCATCCTCAATCCTCGACCTACGCGCTCAGCTCGCTCCGCCAAGGAACACCCATGATCGACCTGATGAAAATGATGAAGCAGGCCCAGGAGATCCAGGGCCGCATGCAGCAGGTGCAGCAGGACCTGGCGGCCCTCGAGGTGGAGGGCCAGTCCGGCGCCGGCATGGTCAAGGTCAAGCTGAACGGCAAGTTCGAGGCGCGCGCCATCAGCATCGACCCGAGCCTGCTCAAGCCGGAAGACGCCGAGATGCTGGAGGACCTGATCCTCGCCGCCTTCCAGGACGCCAAGGGCAAGGCCGAGGCTGCCGTGCAAACCAAGATGGCGGAGGTCACCGGCGGCCTGCAGCTGCCGCCGGGGCTGAAGCTGTTCTGATCGAAGCAGGGACGTAGCGAAATCGCGAGTAGCGAATAGCGCCGCTTCCGCTTGCTCTCCCCTACTCCCTACTCCCTACTCCCGACTGGCGACTGGGAACCACGATCGCATCATGAGCAAGCAATCCGCAGGGTCGGAGATCGAGCGGCTGGTGCAGCTGCTGGCGCGGCTGCCGGGGCTCGGGCCATCGCTCGGCGCGCAAGGCGGCGCTGACCCTCCTCAAGAAGCGCACGGACCTGCTGGAGCCGCTGGCTGCTGCCCTGACCGACGCGGCGGCCAAGATCATCGAGTGCCGGACCTGCGGCAACATCGATACGGTGAGCCCCTGCACCATCTGCCAGGACCCGCGCCGCGACGCGAGCCTGATCGTGGTGGTGGAGGAGATCGGCGACCTGTGGGCGCTGGAGCGGGCCGGCGTGGTGAGCGGCCTCTACCACGTGCTGGGCGGCCACCTCTCGCCGCTCGACGGCATCGGCCCGGAGCGGCTCAACATCGGCCGCCTGATCGAGCGTGCCGTGCCGCCAGTCAAGGAGGTGCTGCTGGCGCTCAACGCCACCGTGGAGGGCCAGTCGACCGCGCACTACCTCACCGAGCAGCTGCACGGCCGCGGCGTCATCGTCAGCCGCCTGGCCCAGGGCGTGCCGATCGGCGGCGAGCTCGACTACCTCGACGAGGGCACGCTGGCCGCCGCCATCAAGAGCCGGCGAACTTTGTGATCTTACTGACACCTGCGGCACCGAAGCACCTGGCAAGCCTTTGCGGGACTCGCGGATGGCCGGCCGGAACTGCGGCCGGGCGCGCGCTTGCGCGCCGAGCTCGCTTCGCTCGCTGAGATGGCTAGGGTGCAAAGCGAAGCGTATTGCCGTTTGTGCGGGATCGGCCAAACGGCTTAGCGTATTGCGCCACGAGCGCCCTCACACCTTGACCTTCTCCTCCTCGACGATGCGCTGCACGGCCGGGCGCTGCATCATGCGGTCCTTGAAAGCCGTGTAGTGCTTCATGTCGCGCACCGGCAGCTCGCGGCGCAGGCCCCAGGTGTAGAAGAGTGAAGGCGTAGGGATCGAGCACCGAGTAGCTGTCGGACAGCCACTCGCCGCTCCGCCAGCAGGCCGTCGACCTGCTGCAGGTAGCCGTGGAACGCCTTGCGGCCCGTCTCCTGGATGTTCGGGAAAGTGCGCGGTGTCGGTCGCGTAGCGCTCCGGGCCGACTGATGTGGGCGTGCGCCGGATGCACGCTGGCCGCGAAGAAGCCGATCAGCGACAGCGCCCGCGTCTCGGCCAGCGGGTCCTTCGGCCACAGGCCGAAGCGCTTGCCGAGATAGGGCAGGATCGCCGTGTTCTCGGTGATCGCCTCGCCGCTGTCGAGGCGCAGCGCCGGCACGCGGCCCTGCGGGTGGATCTTGAGATAGGCCTCGGTGCGCTGCTCGCCCTTGGAGAGGTCGAGGCGCTGCGTCTCGTATTTCTCGCCGCCCTCCTCGAGCACGATGTGCGCCGCCAGCGAGCACGCGCCCGGCGCGTAGTAGAGTGTCAGCATGAAGGGGCCTCCCGGTGTTGATGGCGTGACTTGCCGCAAGCCAGGCGGCCTTGTCCATGCCCGTCAAGCCCAAGCTCGGCTCAGGCGACGTTGTTGTAGAGCTTGTAGCGCAGGCGCGGCTGGCGGAACGAGGAGGCCGGGTCGACCAGGATGTCGTCGGTGATCGCCTGGCGGCCGATCAGCATGCGATAGGCCATGGCGTTGCGGTTGGTCAGCGTGATCTCGATCGGCCACTCGCGCTCGCCGATGCGGATCGGCGTCTCGATGACGAAGCGGTTCTCGCGCTCGCCGTTCGAACTCGTCACCTCGCGCCGGTCCTTGACGCGGGCCGTGCAGATGATCTCCACGTCGTCGCGGCGGGGGATGGGATGCACCCCGAACCGCACCATCTCCACGCCCTCGACGTGCACCGGCTCGACGAAATAGGCATGCAGGGCAGACGTGCGCGCGCCCGTGTCGACCTTCGCCTTGATGGCGGGCAGGCCGAGGTCGGGGAGAGAGACCCACTCCTCCCAGCCGAGGATGTATCTGTTGACGGGCATCTGCGTGATCCAAGGCGGTACGTACCCTTACTTTTTGACAAAGACATTACTTTTGTGCAAGCGCCGGTGAAAGAATCGGCAATCTTTGCTGCCCAGCCGATCTTCAGGCGACGCCGGCCACCCGAGGAACCGAGGGCTCCGCTGAGAGTTGTAGCGGTGGATCAACCGGGTGGAGAGCAGTCCCATGGCTAGCGACGGCGGCATCGGCCGGCATCTGTTGCGCGAATCCTAACTCAGCGCCAATTCCCGCCCGCAAACTGACACGGCGCCCTTAAGTGCCGTTTTACGCGGGCATGCGATCAATACAGCGCATTTCCCTCGCATGCCTCCAGGACACTCCCAGCCATGAAGCGGTTCGTACCCTTGTCGCTTGCGTTCCTTGCCGCCCACGTTCTTTTCATCGGAGCCACGATCGCCCTCGCGGCGCTGAACTGAGCAGCACCTGAGCCGCGCTGGCCTCCCCGCACCTCACTTGCGAGCCACCTCGTCGAAGATCTGGGCGAACTCGATCGACCCGGGCTTCTTCAGGTGCACCTCCATGCGGCTTTCGAGGGCACGCAGCAGCTCGATCGCGGTCTTCTCGCGCACGACGGTGTTGCGGTAGTAGCCGCCCTGGCTGAAGAAATTCGACGTCGGCATGTTCTGCGCGACGGGCGTGAGCATCTCCAGCCCCGTACGCGGTCCGGCCAGGTTCATCAGCTCCATCTCGCCACCCGTCAGGTTGGGCCGGCCGGCCTTCTCGGCGTCGTCCTTGAGGCCGCGCAGCTTGAGCACCTGCAGCCAGGGGCCGACGTCGGCATCCATGTTCAGCGCATGGATCGCCTGGCCCTTCGGCGAGCCGCCGAACGCCACGTGCGAGGACCATTCGTTGGGGACCGAGCGCGCCACCCGCAGCATGCGGCGCAGGGTGGATGCCTTGGTGCGCAGCGCGGTAGCCTGTTGTGGGGGCGTGCCCGGCTTGGCGGCCATGGCCAGCAGGCGCTTGGCCCAGCTCTCGCCGTACTTGACGAACTCGCTCGTCGAGTTGGCGTGCAGCAGCTGCGCATAGCCCAGTGCCGAGGAGATCGGCTTGCCCTGCTTGGTGATCGGGTTGATGCCCGACTGCATGTCGTAGGTGCCCTGCCCACCGGTCTCCAGCGCATAGATGCGCACCACCTGGTCCTTGGTCAGGCCGACGGCCAGCGCCTCCTGGGCGTAGCGGCGCTTGAACTCGCGCTCGGTGGTGGGCGTCGGCACGAAGCCGAACTGGGCTTTGGCGTTCTCCAGGAAGTCCGTCACGTTGGGCAGCAGCTTCTCGGGGTCGGGCGGCCTTACCTCGGTGACGATCTTGGCGATCTCGGACGGCAGCTCCGGCCCGCGGTATTTGGGCGGCTGCTCGCTGATGTAGTCGTCGGCCGTGTAGTCCTGGCCCAGCATGCGGCGGGCGCTGGCGCGCATCGCGCTTGGAGTCGACCGCTCGCCAATAGGCCTGGTGCTGGCGGTCGAAGGCGGTGCGCGCCTGGTGGTACTGCTCGTAGATGCGCAGCTGGTCGGGGGTCAGGCGCTCGGCCAGATCCGACTTGACCTCCTCGGCGCGCGACATGGCCGGTTAGGCAAAGCGCGGCGAAGCCCACCGCCAGTCCGATGGCGGCCAGTCTTAGCGAGATCGGGCTTAGCAAGGGTCGGTCCTCCTGATTCGAAGCAATACAGGGTTCATGCGGCACCTGCTAGGCAGACGCCCGAATGCACAGGTATCTCGCGGGCTGCGGGCGCTGTAGTCTGGGCGCAACCAACAGGGAGACGCGCCCATGGCTCAACCGGCCGATGCACCCATCAAGGCCTACTGGCAGCCCGGCTGCACGAGCTGCCTGCGCATGAAGGAGTTCCTCACCCGGCACGGCGTGCCGTTCGTATCCGTCAACGTGCTGGAGGATCGCGCGGCCATGGCCGAGCTTGCCGAGCTCGGCGTGCGCTCGGTTCCCATCATCCGGCGCGGCACCGACTGGGCGAACGGACAAGTGCTTGCGCGACGTCGCCCGCGTGGCCGGCATCCGCTGGGGCGACACCCAGATCCTGCCGCCTGCCGGAGCTGGTGAGCCGGCTCACCACCATCCAATCCGCCGCGCAGCGCTACCTGCGCCAGATCCCGGAGGAGCGGCTCGGCGACATGCTGCCCAACCGGCCGCGCAGCTACGGCCAGCTCGTCTACCACATCTTCAACATCGCCGACGCGTTCCTGGAGCACGAGATGCAGGGCCTGCCGCTGCATCGAGGGCGCCTACAATCGCGTGCAGGCGCCGGGCACCAGCAAGGGCCAGCTCGCGGGTTACGGCCAGGACGTGCTGGAGCGGCTGGGCGGCTGGTGGGACGAGGCGGGCAACTCGACGGACTTACGAGGCCAAGGCCAAGGTCTACTACGGCGACGTCACGCTGCACGAATTCCTGGAGCGCACCACCTGGCACTCGGGCCAGCACGTGCGCCAGCTGATGATGGTGCTGGGCAAGCTCGGCATCACGCCCGACGAGCCGCTGGGCGCCGATACGTTCGCCGGCCTGCCGATGCCCGACAAGGTCTGGGACGACGAGCAGCCGGCTGAGTAGATGTCATCCCGGAATTCTGCGTCAGCAGAATATCCGGGACCCAGCGCGTTGAAGCATGTGGTCCTGGGTCCCGGATATTTCGCTACGCGAAATTCCGGGATGACAAGATGCCGCCGCGTGTGCGCGGCCGGGCCTCGGCGATTTCCTTGATGAGCTTGGAGATCAGCAGACTGGCCGAAGGCCTCGAAGCTCTCGGCCTCGACCACGAACGCGCCCGGCCCGCCGATCACGTTCTTCTCGTAGTAGTGCGTCAGCCCGCCGGGCGGATGGGTGTGCATGGGATTGGTGGCGAGCGGGATCTCGCTCAGGATGACGAGCCCGTTGATGGTGACGCCCTGCGCCAGCGCGCCGTCGCGCGCCTCGGTCACCGGGCCGGCCGGAGTTGTTGGTGCCGTCACCCGACACGTCGATGACGCGGCGATCGGACTGGAACGGGCTGCGCCCCATCAGGGCGAGGCTGAAGTCGATGGCGGCGCTGATCGAGGTGCGCCCCATGAAGGCGCGCGGCGCGTCCTTGATGCGCCTGGCGACCGACTCCGCCTCCTCGGCGTTGCCGACGCTGGTCCAGTCCATCACCACGGCCTGGTCGGTATCGCCGGCCCATTCCACGAAACAGATGGCGATGCGACCCATCGGGCCGCCGGCCATGGCGCGCACCACGCGCGGATCGGCGATGGCGGCCGCATAGCCCTCGCGCTGCAGGCGGAACTTGCGATCATCGACGCTGCGCGAGATGTCGGCCGCCAGCACGAGCAGCACGTCGACCCGATCATCCGCCAGCGCCGATCGCGCGAACACACCCGGCCCCAACAGGACCAGCAGCGCCACGAGCATCGACGCGAGCCGGCGCGGCATGCTGATCCTGTCTGTGCGAGGTATCGTGATGGCGACCGCGCGGCGTTAGATGGTGTCGTTGCAGCGCAGCAGCTCGGACTTCAACCTGCCGATCTCGGTCATGAACTCGCGCTCGAGGTTACCCTGCCCGACCCGGCATTGCGTCTTGATGAATCGCAGGTCGACGTCGAAGCCGAGCGTGCTCTTCAGTTGCTGGCGCAAGCTGTCCGGCAGCTCGCCGCCGATCAGGGCGCTGCTGCCTTCGATCAGCGTGCAGATCTGGCCGACGAACTCGGGCCCGCTGGCGCGCAGCTTCTCCATCACGTCGAGCTGCTGCTGTACGCCCTTCAGGTAGTCCTTGTTGCACTGAGGCTTGGCCATGTCGGGGCGCGGCGTGGGGAACGGCAGCTGGGCCTGGGCGGGCCCGGCAAGACTGGCGACCAGCATGAGCACGGCGAGGCAGGCAAGGCGCATCATGGTACGTCTCCATCCTGAAAACCCGGGCACGTGCCCACGCGCTTGAAAATGTGGAGCGCTGGCGGCGCTTTACAAGCACTAGCGCAACCGCCGGTGGAAGCCGACATCACATGTGTGTCGACAAGTGGGCGGGCATGCCGTCGCTCGCATTACGATCCGTTCACACTGGCGCTTGAACGCCTATCTGGCAGAGACTAGCCTTGGTCCACCCCAAGAATAACCCCACGCTCCCAGAGGCCCCGACATGCAAGACCGCCCCACTGCCCCGCTCAAGACCTACCAGACCTACATCGACGGCAAGTGGGTCGATGCCGCCTCGGGCAAGACCTTCCAGACCTTCGACCCCTACACGGGCGAGCCCTGGGCGCTGATCCCCGAATGCGACAAGGCCGACGTGGACCGGGCCGTGGAGGCAGCCTCGCGCGCCTTCGAGACGGGTCCCTGGCCGAAGATGACGCCGACCGCGCGCGGCAAGATCATGCGCCGCATCGCCCAGCTGATCGAGAAGCACTCCGAGCACCTGGGCCAGATCGAGGTGCGCGACAACGGCAAGCTGATCTCGGAGATGGCGGCCCAGACCAAGTACATGCCGGAGTGGTTCTACTACTACGGCGGGCTGGCCGACAAAATCCAAGGCGCCGTGGTGCCGGTCGATCGCCCTGACCACTTCACCTACATCCTGCGCGAGCCGGTCGGCGTGTGCGCGTTCATCATGCCGTGGAACTCGCCGCTGATGCTGGTCGCCTGGAAGCTGGCGCCGGCGCTGGCGGCCGGCTGCACGGTGGTGATCAAGCCGTCGGAGTTCACCTCGGCCTCGCTGCTCGAGTTCATGAAGCTCGTCATCGAGGAGTCGGGCCTGCCGCCGGGCGTGGTCAACGTCGTCACCGGCTACGGCGCGGTCACCGGCGAGCCGCTGGTGACGCATCCCAAGGTCAACAAGGTGGCCTTCACGGGCGGCATCGGCGACCGGCGCGCGCGTCAACGAGCTGGCGGCCAAGACCTTCAAGAAGGTGTCGCTGGAGCTGGGCGGCAAGTCGCCCAACATCGTGTTCGACGATTGCATCCTGGACGATGCGGTGAGCGGCGCCGTGTCGGGCATCTTCGCGGCGACCGGCCAGACCTGCATCGCCGGCTCGCGCCTGCTGCTGCAGGAGAGCATCCACGACCAGTTCGTGGAGAAGCTGGTGGCCATGGCCAAGACCGCGAGGCTCGGCAATCCGTCGCTGGCCGAGACCCAGGTCGGCCCGGTGACCACGCCGCCGCAGTACGCCAAGATCCTCTCCTACATCGACATCGCCAAGGGCGAGGGCGCCAAGTGCGTGCTGGGCGGCGGGCCGGCCACCAAGGAGGAGGGCGGCGGCAAGTATTTCGTCAAGCCGACCATCTTCACGGGCGTGCACAACAAGATGCGCATCGCCCAGGAGGAGGTGTTCGGGCCCGTGCTGTCGGTGATCAAGTTCAAGGACGAGGAGGAGGCGGTGCAGATCGCCAACGACATCGCCTACGGGCTCGGCGCCGGCGTGTGGACGCAGTCGGTCAAGCGCGCGCACAGCATGGCCAAGCGCATCAAGGCCGGCACCGTGTGGGTCAACACCTATCGGGCGGTCAGCTTCCTGATGCCGTTCGGCGGCTACAAGGCCTCGGGGTTGGGCCGCGAGAACGGCGCCGAGGCGATCGAGGGCTACCTGCAGTCCAAGAGCGTGTGGATCAACAACGGCCCCGGCGGCGGCAACCCCTTCGTGATGAAGACCGTCGGCTAGTTCGATCCGGTTGTTGTCATCCCGGAATCGCGCCATGCTGGAAGCATGCCTCCGGCATGACGAATATCCGGGACCCAGCATACATGCTGCTCTGGGTCCCGGCTCTGAGCTGTGCTCAGGCCGGGATGACGGGTAGGAGAGGCTTCACGTGACCTTCAACAGTGTCGGCATCATCGGCGGCGGTGCCTGGGGCACCGCACTGGCCCAGACCGCGCGTCTGGCCGGACGCGAGGTGCTGCTGTGGGCGCTCGAGGCCGACGTGGTGGCCGAGATCAACGCGCGCCATGCCAACACGCCGTTTCTGCCCGGCGTGCCGCTCGATGCCGGCCTGCGCGCTACCGGCAAACTGGCCGACATCGCCGCCTGCGACGTGGTGCTGATGGTGGCGCCGGCCCAACACGTGCGCGGCATCGCCGGTCAACTGGCGCCTGATCTGCCGAAGGGCAAGCCGGTCGTCATGTGCGCCAAGGGCCTGGAGCAGTCGACCGGCAAGCTGATGGGCGAGGTGATGGCGGAAGCCCTGCCAACCGCCACGCAGGCCGTGCTGTCGGGTCCGAGCTTCGCCGCCGACGTGGCGCGCGGGCTGCCGGCCGCCGTCACCATCGCCACCGCCGACGAGGCGCTCGGCGAGCAGCTCGCCACCGCGCTCGGCTACCGCAACCTGCGCATCTACTGGTCGGGCGATCTGATCGGCGTGCAGCTCGGCGGCGCCGTCAAGAACGTGCTGGCGATCGCCGCCGGCATCGTGCACGGGCGCGGCCTCGGCGCCAGCGCGCACGCCGCCCTGGTCACGCGCGGCTTCGCGGAGCTGCGACGCTTCGGGGCCGCGCTCGGGCGCCAGACCGGAGACGCTGATGGGCCTGTCCGGTCTGGGCGACCTGCTGCTGACCTGCGGCAGCCCCCAGTCGCGCAACATGAGCCTCGGTCACGCGCTGGGGGAGGGACAGTCGCTCAAGACCGTGCTCGCCGGCCGGCGCTCGGTGGCCGAGGGCGTCTACACGGCGGCAGCCGTGACGCGCGTTGCCGCCCAGCACGGCATCGAGATGCCGATCTGCGAGGCCGTGCACGCCATCGTCGGCGGCAAGCTGTCCATCGACGCGGCCATCGATGCGCTGCTATCCCGGCCGTTCAAGGCAGAGAGCTGAGCGTCAGCACACTGCGCGGGTAGATGGAAATAGCCGTTGCGCACGACCAGATCATAGCGACCTGGCATTCCCCGTCGCCGAGCCGCCGGCTCCCGGCGAGGTCATCGAGATCGCACCCGGCATCCTGTGGGCGCGCATTCCGCTGCCCTTCCGCCTCAACCACATCAACGTCTACCTGATCGAGGACGGCGACGGCTGGGCCGTGCTCGACACCGGCATCGACAACGAGGCCACCCGCGCGCTCTGGACCACGCTCGCCGACGGCCCGCTCAAGGGCCGCCGCCTCACCCGCCTGATCGTCACCCACTACCACCCCGACCACATCGGGCTGGCCGGCTGGCTGTGCGAGCGCTTCGACCTGCCGCTGCTGACCAGCCAGACCACCTACCTCGGCTGCCTCAACATCTCGCTCTCCCCCGGCGCGCTCGACGCCAAGCCCTATCGCGACTTCTACCTGCGCCACGGCCTCGACCCGGCCACCACCCAGCGCGTCGCCACGCAGGGCCACGGCTACCTGAAGATGGTCTCCGGCCTGCCGCTGACCTTCCAGCGCCTGGTGGCCGGCGACACGCTCGAGATCGGCGGACGCCGCTTCGACGTGCTGACCGGCAACGGCCACGCCCCCGAGCAGGTCATGCTCTATTGCGCAGCCGACAAGCTGTTCCTCGCCGCCGACCAGGTGCTGGCCAAGATCACGCCCAACATCAGCGTGTGGGCGGTCGAGCCGGACGGCGATCCGCTCGGCCTCTACCTGCGCTCCCTGCGCGAGCTGAAGGCGCAGATCCCCGCCGACGTGCTGGTGCTGCCGGGCCACCAGCTGCCCTTCCAAGGCCTGCACACCCGCAGCGACGAGCTGATCGCCCACCACGAGCTGCGCTGCGCCATGATCGCCGAGGCCTGCCGCCTCGCGCCCCGCACCGCGGCCGACCTCGTGCCGGTCCTGTTCCACCGCCACCTCGACCCGCACCAGATGAGCTTCGCCTTCAGCGAGGCCATGGCGCACGTCAACCACATGCTGCGCCGCGGCGAACTGGCCTGGGCGCCCGGCAGCGACGACGTCGAGCGCGTCATCGTCCGCGATTGAGGCAACGCGCCGTCAGCGGCTCCGGGCTTGTCCTCGCGCTGTTTCAGGGTTTCGTCCGATAGCCGTGCGACCGCGCATCCGCCAGCCTGCGGGTGGCCGGCCTGCGTTGGCGCTACTTCCTTGGGGCCTTGCATCACCCCAGTCGGACGATCCCACCAATGAAATTGCCCCCTCGTCGGCCTGGCATGTCCCGGCGCTCGCTCCTCACCGGCGCTGCGGCGCTCCCGCTGTTGTCGCTGCCACACATCCGGACGGCAGCGGCGCAGACGGTCGATCCGCTGCCGTCGTGGAACAATGGGATGGCCAAACAGACGATCACCGGCTTCGTGCAGGCCACCGTCGACAAGACGATGCGCACCTACGTGCCGCCGGAGGCGCGCATCGCCACCTTCGACCAGGACGGCACGCTGTGGGTCGAGCACCCGATGTACACGCAGGTGCTGTACTGCCTTGATCGCGTGCCGGCCGTCGTGAAGCAGAGACCGGAATTGCGGGAGCGCCAGCCGTTCAAGACCGTCCTGTCCGGAGATCGCGAGGCCATCGCCAGGCTGCCGCTGCACGAGATCGAGGAGATCCTGCTGGCCACCATGACGGGCATGACGGTCGAGCAGTTCACCACCGAGGTGAAAGCGTGGCTGCAGACGGCCAGGCATCCGCGCTGGGACCGCCCCTACACCGAATTGACCTACCAGCCGATGCAGGAGGTTCTCCGCTACCTGCGTGCCAACGGCTACAAGACCTACATCGTCACCGGCGGCGGCCAGGATTTCGTGCGCGTCTACGCGGAGCAGGTGTACGGCATCCCTCCCGAGCAGGTCGTCGGCTCGGCGCTCGGCACCACATACGGCTACGACAAGAGCGGCAGCCCGACCCTGATCAAGGATCCCAAGCTGCTGCTCAACGACAACAACGCCGGCAAGCCCGAAGGCATCCACCTGATGATCGGCCGCCGGCCCTATGTCTCCTTCGGCAACTCGACCGGCGACCGGCAAATGCTCGAGTACACCTGGGCGGGCGATGGACCGCGCATGTCGATGCTGGTGCTGCACGACGATGCCAAGCGCGAATATGCCTACGGACCGGCGCAGGGCCTTCCCGATTCGAAGGTCGGCACCTTCACCCAGGCGCTCTACGACGAGGCCAAGAGCAAGGGCTGGGTCGTGGTCAGCATGAAGGACGACTGGAACCGCATCTTCGCCTTCGACTCCGTCGGATCACGCGCGCTGCAATGAGCGTCGGACGCCCTATTCCTCGGTCAGCGCCGGTTCGACGAGCAGGCCCAGAGTCTTCCTTTTCTTGACCGGATCGCTTGCGGTTCCCTCCCCCTGTGACGAAGGCCGTTCTGCAGGCCTTCGTCACGCATGAGGGGGAGGACAGAATGCCACGAGTTTAGCTCGCCATGTGTGAGCGATCAGCGAATGCGACCAGCGAGCTAAGCTCGATGGCATTCCAGGTGGGGGTGCAACGCCGTACATGCCGCCGGTCACCCCCACCTGATGCGTCCAGCGATATTAATCGGCTAAGTCGCGGACGCATCTTCCTCCCCCTCTTCGCATCGAATGCGTGCATTCGATGCAGGGGGAGGTGAAATGTGGCGGCGTTCACCTCCGACGCCATGCATCCATCGCGCCGCTCCCATCCTGATTGACACGCCGCACCAACTCGATGTTGCACCGGCCACGATCCCCTCTATTGATGCGATCCGGGAAACGCGGATTGATTGATTTCAATCAGAACGAGGGTGGACGTGCGTACGAGCGAGGCAGGCGGCGGCGAACAGCCCCTGTTTGGACGCAGGCCTCGCGTCGCCGAGGTCGCGGCCCGCGCCGGCGTCAGCACGGCGACCGTCGACCGCGTCATCAATGCACGCGGCGGCGTGCGCAAAAAGACCGTTGCGCTGGTCGAAAAGGCCATCCGCGAGATGGTTGCCGTCGATCGCAGCAGGCCGGGGCACACCGCAACCTTCGACATCTTCCTGCCCGCCAACTCCGGCCGCTCGACCGAGGTGCTGGCCGAGGCCGTGTCCCGCGCCAGCGAGGTCCGCGGCGCGCAGGCCAGCATCGCGTTCGTCGAACGCATGAATCCCGCAGCCCTCGCCCATCAATTGATTGATTGCGCGCACAGGGGCAGCGCCGGCGTCGCCTTCCAGGCCCTCGACCATCAGCTGGTCCGCGAAGCCGTCGACGAATTGGTCCGCGCCGGCATCCCCGTCGTCACCCTGTGCTCGGACATCGGCGACGTCGAGCGGCTGGCCTACATCGGCATCGACAACCGCGCCGCCGGCCGCACCGCCGGCTTCCTGATGGGCCGCTTCTGCCGGGGAGCGGGCAAGCTCGCCGTGGTGTGGGGCGGCCAGCTCTACCGCAGCCACGAGGAGCGCGAGATCGGCTTCCGCACCGTGGTGCGCCAGGACTACCCCGCGCTGCAGATCATCGAGGCGGTCAACGGCAACGACGACCCCGGCCTCAACTTCGCCTGCGTCAGCGACCTGATCGCCAGGCATCCGGACCTGCTCGGCGTCTACTGCGTTGGCGGCGGCCAGGGCGCCGTGGCAGCCGCCATCGAGAGCGCCGGCCTTGCGCAGAAGATCGTCATGATCGGCCACAACTTCAACGACGAGACCAAGCCCTACGTGCTATCCGGCACGATCGATGCGATCATCCACCAGGACATGACGCGCATCGCCGATGCCGCCTTGAACTGCCTGATCGGGGTGAAGGGGTCGCCGGTTAGCGCCGGCATTCCGATCGAGATCATCACGCGCGAGAACCTGATGCACCGTTAGGTGCCGCGCGAAGCAGAACAACAACAATCAGTGGAGGAACGCATGAGCAGCAAGATCGATGAGCTCGCCAAGAATCTGGCCGACGCCTGGCGCACCGGCGGCACCACGCCGCTGCCCGTCGCCGAGAAGGCACCGGCGAGCCGAGCCGAGGCCTACGCCGTGCAGGACCGCATGGCCGAGCTGATCGGCGGCAAGGTGGCCGGCTGGAAGGTCGGCGCCACCGTGCGCGCCGTGCAGATCTTCGAGGGCCACGACGGCCCGCTGCCAGGCCGCGTGCTTGCCGACCGCTACTTCGACAGCCCCGCCAAGTTCCCGGCCAACAAGGTGCGCGGCGCCAAGGTCGAATGCGAGTTCGCCATGCGCTTGACCAAGGATCTGCCGCGCTCGACGGCGCCGGTGAAGCCCGCCGATCTCGCGGACATCCTCACCTTCCATCCCTCGATCGAGCTGGCCGCCGTCCGCTATGCGCCCGGCACCGGCAACCGCGCCTCCACGACCTTCGACGGCATCGCCGACAACGGCGGCGCCGGTGCCGTCGTGCTCGGTGCGGCGGTCACCAACTGGCGCGACCTGGCATTCGAGCCCATGAAGATCGATGCGCGCATCGACAACAGCCCGCCGATCCAGATGTATGACGCCCACTACCGGCGCCACCCGCTGGAAGTCACCGCCGAGATCTTCTCCGACCTGCGCGCGCGCGGCGTCGACCTGCCGGCCGGCACCTTCCTGCTGACGGGCTCGCTCAGCCTGCCGACGCCCATCCGGCCCGGCCAGACGCTCACCGCCAAGTTCGCCGACTTCCCGCCGATCAGCCTGACGCTCGACCTGATCCGCACCGCACGCACGAGACGAACATGACCACACGATTGGATGGACAGACGGCCATCGTCACGGGCGCTGCGCGCGGCATCGGCCTCGGCATCGCCAAGCGCCTCGCCCAGGCGGGCTGCCGCGTCGTATCCTGGGACCGCGATGCCGAACCGCTGGCCGCTTCCAAGGCCGAGTTCGAGCCGGCGCTGGCCCAGGTCGTCGACGTGACCGACCTGAAGGCCGTCGAGCGCACGTTCGAGGCGGCCGCCAAGACCTTCGGCAAGATCGACATCCTGGTCAACAACGCCGGCGTGAACGGCCCGACCGTGCCGACCTGGGAGTATCCGCCCGAAGCCTGGGACCGCGTGCTCGCCGTCGATCTCACCGGCGTCTTCTACTGCTGCCGGGCGAGCGTCCCGCACATGCGCGCCAACCGCTACGGCCGCATCGTCAACATCGCCTCGATCGCCGGCAAGGAAGGCAACCCGAACAACTCGGCCTACTCGGCGGCCAAGGCCGGCGTGATCGCGCTCACCAAGAGCCTCGCCAACGAGCTGACCGACAGCGGCGTCACCGTCAACTCGCTGGCGCCGGCCATCACCGAGACCGACCTCTTCAAGGAGATGACGCAGGAGTTCATCGAGGGCCGCCGCAAGCGCATCCCGATGGGCCGCTTCTGCACCGTGGAGGAGATCGCCAACATGGTGGCGTGGGTGGCGAGCCCGGAGTGCAGCTTCACCACCGGCTTCACCTTCGACATCTCCGGCGGTCGCGCCACCTACTGAGCAACGCGTAGCTTGTCGAGAGCGTAGCCGTGCCCAACGCTGACACCATGCCGCTGTCGATCGCGCACCTGAGCGCGCTCGACACCCCGCCGCTGGACTACATCGACTTCGCCGCGCGCGCCGGCTTCGCATCGATCGGTCTGCGCACCAATCCGGCCGCGCCC
This sequence comes from uncultured Alphaproteobacteria bacterium, assembly GCA_963735125.1. GTDB lineage: Bacteria > Pseudomonadota > Alphaproteobacteria > Rhizobiales > Hyphomicrobiaceae > AWTP1-13. Next base: position 102,830 of record CAVTJY010000023.1, read on the forward strand.
GGCGGCATCGTCTACCCGCTGGCCACCGCCGCCGAGCAGGCCGAGCTGCGCCGCCGCATCGACGCAACCGGCGTGTCGGTCATGTACATCGAGCTGATCGGCCTGTCGGAGACAACGCGCGCCGCCGACTACCGGCCGATGCTGGAGGTGGGCGCGGCGATCGGAGCCACGCGCCTCGGCGTCGGCGGCGACTCGGCCAACTTCGCCGTGGTCGCCGAGCGCATGGCCGAGATCTGCGACCTCGCCCGCTGAGTACAACATCGCCGTCGATATCGAGTTCATGCCCTTCCGGCCCGTGAAAACCTTCGCCGACGCCCTCGAGGTGGTGCGCAGGGCCGACCGGCCCAACGCGCACATCATGGTCGATGCGCTGCACGTGTTCCGCTCCAACAGCTCGCTCGACGACATCAGGCGCGCCGACCCGAAATTCCTCGGCACCTTCCAGATCTGCGATGCGCCGCGCGATCCGCCGCCTGCCGACCAGCTCGCCACCGAGGCCCGCACCCGCCGCATGCTGCCCGGCCACGGCGGCCTGCCGCTGTGGGAGCTGATCGATGCGCTGCCGGCGGACATTCCCGTCGGCGTCGAGTTGCCCATCGCCAGCCAGTTCCCGCAGCTCGACCCGCAGGCCCGCATGCAGCTGATGGCGCGCTCGACGCGTGAATTCTACGCTTCCCGGAGGAAACCATGACCAAGCCTGTCCTGCTGATCAACGGCCCCAACCTCAACATGCTGGGCACCCGCGAGCCGCACATCTACGGCTCCACCACGCTCGCCGACGTCGAGAAGATGTGCCACGACCGCGCCAAGCAGGTCGGCCTGACCCTCTCGTGCCACCAGTCCAACAGCGAGCAGCAGATCATCGAGTGGATCCACGGCGCCATCAACGGCGCCGACGGCATCATCATCAACCCGGCCGCCTTCACGCACACCTCGGTCGCCATCCTCGATGCGCTCAACATGATCAAGGCGCCGATCATCGAGCTGCACATATCCAACCCGCACAAGCGCGAGGCTTTCCGCCACCACTCCTACATCACGCTCGCGGCCACCGCCCTGATCTGCGGCCTCGGCGTCAACGGCTATCCCATCGCCGTCGAGGCGATGGCCGGTCTCATCAAGGCCAGGCAAGCCGCCAAATGAGCGACTACCAGCACGTCCTGGCCGAGCGCGAGGGGGCGATCCTGTGGATCACCATCAATCGCCCGGCCTCGCTCAACGCGCTGAACCCGCTGGCGCACCGCGAGGTGTCGGCGGCACTCGACACGTTCGCGGCCGAGCCCGAACTGCGCGTCGCCGTGCTGACCGGCGCGGGCGACCGCGCCTTCTGCGTCGGCAGCGATCTCAAATCGCGCGCCGAGCGTAACGCCGACGATCACCCCTCCACCGGCTTTGCCGGCATCAGCCACCGCTTCGATCTGATGAAGCCCGTCATCGCCGCGGTGAATGGCCTGGCGCTCGGCGGCGGCACCGAGATCGTGGCCGCCTGCGATATGGCGATTGCCGCCGATCATGCCGAGTTCGCGCTGCCCGAACCGCGCGTCGGCCTCGCCGCGCTGGGCGGCGGCGGACTGCAGCGGCTCGCCCGCACCATGCCCCTGAAGCATGCCATGGACCTGGTCCTGACCGGCCGGCGCATCGGCGCCGCCGAAGCCAAAGCCATGGGCCTGATCAACGAGGTGGTGCCCGCCGCCGAGCTGAAGGCACGCGTGCGCCAGATCGCCGAGATGATCATCGCCGGCGCACCGCTGGCGATCGAGGCCTCCAAGCAGGTGATGCTGCGGAGCCTGGAGATGGGCAGCCTGCAGGACGCGCTGCGTGCCACCTATCCCGCCGCCGCGCGCATGCTCGCCAGCGAGGACGCCAAGGAAGGCCAGCGCGCGTTCGTCGAGAAGCGCCAACCACGCTGGCAGGGCCGCTAATGTTCCGACCCCAACCGATGGCTCCTGCGGTGTCATCCTCGGGCTTGTCCCGAGGATCCAGCCCACCACCAATGCCGGAGCAAGCGGTTGGATGGATGGTCGGGACAAGCCCGACCATGACAACCCGGTATACAGCGTGGGGCGCTAGGCCGTGCGCGAACTCAACATCTGGAGGAGACACCATGGCTGAATTCTACGTCAAGATCGGAGACGGCGCGCGCTTCTCCAAGACGGTCGGCGAGTACGACGTCTACAGCTTCGCCGGCATCACCGGCGACTTCTCGCCCAACCACGTCGACAAGTCGTACATGGAGAAATCGAGCTACGGCCAGTTGCAGGCGCACGGCGCGCTGATGGTCGGCTACATGTCGACCGCCTCCACACTGGCGATCGCCAGCACGCGCGCCAGCGCCGACGAAACACCCGTGTCGCTCGGCTACGACCGCATCCGCTTCCTGGGCCCCGTCTACTTCGGCGACACCATCACCGTCGAATACCGCGTCACCGAGATCGATATCGAACGCCGCCGCTCCAGCGCCAGCATCGAGATCAAGAACCAGAAGGGCGAGCTGGTCACGGTCGGCACCCACATCCTGAAGTGGGTCAAGAACGCCAAGAAGTAGTTTCGCACTCCTGGGAGGGAGCCATGCAGTTCGGCTGGTGCGCGCCGCTCAAGGATGCCGACCTCATCAAGGAGGCCGGCTTCGACTACATCGAGTACCCGCTCGCCGCGCAGGGCCTGGAGGATCGCGACACGTTCGCCGCCTCCAAGAAGGCCATCGCGGCATCGCCACTGCCGGCCGCCGCCTGCAACTATTTCATGCCGCGGGACATGCGCGTTGTCGGCCCCGACATCGATACGGCACGCGTCAAGAGCTACCTCGCGCGCGCCGCCGAGCTGATGGGCGGCGCCGGCACGCGCTCCTGCGTGTTCGGCGCAGCCTGGGCCAGGAACATCCCCGAAGGCTGGGCGCGCGACCGCGGCGAGGCGCAGTTCCTCGAAGCGCTCGATTGGTGCGCGGACGCCCTGCAGGGCACCGGCGTCACGCTGGCGATCGAGCCGCTCTACCGCAAGGAATCGAACTTCATCAACAGCGTCGCCGAGGGCGCGCATTTCGCCCGGCTGGTCAATCGACCGGAAATCCGCGTGCTGGCCGACTTCTTCCACATGGACGAAGAAAACGAGCCGTTCGATACCCTGATCGAGCATCGCCAATGGCTGGCGCACATCCACCTCGCCGACACCGGTCGCAAGAACCCCGGCACCGGCTCCTATCCCTACGACCGATTCTTCGCGCGCCTTGCAGGCAGCAGGCTACGACCGTCTGATGTCCTGCGAATGCAGCGTCGATGACCCGCAGACCGGACTGCGCCACAGCGTGAACTTTCTTCGTCAGCGTTGGTCCGAGCAGGCAGCAAGCCAGCCGGGCCTCTAGTGTGATGATCGAGAAATTCGCCGGAGTTCGCGGCATGGTTCGGAGCGAATTTCTCGATCTGAATCACACTAGCGAGGCTGTTATTCTAGTGTCCCTTATGATTCCGAAGTTCGCTCGGGACGCTGGCAGAGAGGTGAGGCGAACTTCGGAATCGGGACACTAGAAGGGAAACAGCACGGCCATGAAAACCAAGCTTGACCGGCCAGGTTGCCATCGTCACCGGAGCGGCGCGCGGCATCGGCCTCGCCATCGCCAAGCTGCTCGCCGAGCGCGGCGCCAAGGTCATCGTCTGGGACCGCGACCTCGCGCCCCTGCAGAAAGCCGACTTCAAGCCGGACGCCGCCGAGGTGGTGGACGTCGCCAGCTATCCCTCGATCGAGGCCGCCTTCAACAAGGCGCTGCAAGGCGTTCGGCCAGATCGACATCCTGGTCAACAACGCCGGCATCAACGGCCCCATCAAGCCGACCTGGGAGTACCCGCTGGAGGACTGGGACCGCGTCATCGCCATCGACATGAACTCGGTGTTCTACGCCAGCCGCCTCGCGTCCAAGCACATGCGCGACCGCAAGCACGGGCCGCATCATCACGGTCGCCTCGATCGCCGGCAAGGAAGGCGTGCCCAACATCTCGGCCTACTCGGCGGCCAAGGCCGGCGTGATCGGCTTCTCGAAGGCGCTCGCCAAGGAGCTCGCCGACAGCGGCGTCACCGTCAACTGCATCGCGCCCGGCCATGACCGCCACCGATCTCCTCACCGGCATGACGGAGGAGCACATCCGCAACATGAAGGCCAAGATCCCCATGGGCCGCCTGGTCGAGGTGGACGAGGTGGCGGAGCTGGCGGCCTGGATCGCCAGTCCCGCCTGCAGCTTCACCACCGGCTTCGTGTTCGACATCACCGGCGGCCGCGCCACCTACTAGCTCGGGAGCAACGCCATGAGCGAAGCAGCAAGACCCAAGCTCGACGAGCGCCTGCTCTGCCTGCACCAGGTGACGGTGCTGCAGCAGTGGTCGACGCAGCAGTTCATCGACGGCATGCAGCGGCACGGCATCGGCGCGGTCGCCCTCTGGCGCGACAAGCTGCGCGAGGTCGGCGCCGCGGAAGTCGCCCGCATGCTGAAGGGCACCGGCCTGGTCGTCACCAGCCTGTGCGCTGCGCGGCCTGATCACCACGCCTGACCCGCAGGAGACGGTCGCCGCCATCGACGAGCTGAAGCGCGCCATCGACGACACCGCCGCCATCGGCGCCGGGTCGCTGATGTTCGTCGCCGGCGGCGTCGACCCGCGCGACAAGAACCTCGAGTCGACCCGCAAGCGCGTGCTCGAGCGCCTGGCCGGCCTGACCCACTACGCGCGCGCCGCCGGCATCAAGATCGCGCTCGAGCCGCTGCATCCCATGACCTGCGGCCTGCGCTCGGTGCTGAACTCGACCAAGACCGCCAACGACTGGTGCGATGCGCTGCGCGCCGACGACGTGTTCGGCATCGCCATCGACACCTATGCCGTCTGGTGGGACCACGACCTGGAACGCGAGCTGCTGCGCGCCGGCAAGCGCATCATCAATTTCCACGTCGACGACTGGCTCACCGACACCCAGGACCTGCGCCTCGACCGCGGCATGATGGGCGACGGCCTGATCGACATCCCGGGCATCCGCCGCATGGTGGAGGCGGCCGGCTACGACAGCTATGTCGAGGTCGAGATCTTCTCGCAGCGCAATTGGTGGAAGCGCGACCCCGACGAGGTGATCCGCATCGTCAAGGAACGCTTCCAGACGGCGGTTTGAGCAAGGACGGAAACGCAAATGGCATTCGAAAATCCCAAGATGGTCGTGATCGGCGCCGGCGCCATGGGCGGCCTGTTCGGCGGCCTGCTCGCCGAGGGCGGCCTCGACGTCACGCTGGTCGACACCTGGGAAGAGCACATCTCCACCATCGCCTCCAAGGGCCTGCGCATCGTCGGCGTCGGCGGCAACCGCGCCATCCCGATCAAGGCCACCACCGACGCCGGCACCATCAAGGCGGCCGATGTCGTGCTGTTTCAATGCAAGGCCTTCGTCAACGAGAGCGCCGCCAAGGCCGCCAAGCACCTGTTCACCGGCCAGCCGGTGGCGATCAGCTTCCAGAACGGCCTCGGCAACGAGGAGGCGCTCAGCCAAGATCCTGGGCGCGCAGAACGTGATGGGCGGCCTCACCGCGCAAGCCGGCCTGGTCGAGGCGCCCGGCGTGGTGCGCAACTTCGGCGACCTGCCGACCACCATCGGCGAGATGGCGGGTGGCCTGTCGACCCGCGCCACCGCCATTGCCGATGCCTTCACCCGGCACGGCCTGCCCACCAAGGCCAGCGCCGAAATCAAGCGCGACAAGTGGAAGAAGCTGCTCGGCAACGTGGCGCTCGGCGCCATCTCGGCCGTGACCGACCTGCGCTCGTTCGAGATCATGCGCGTCGCCGAGCTGCAGGAGATCGTCTTCCGCTCGGTCGACGAGGCGGCCGCGGTCGCCAAGGCCGAAGGCATCGCGCTCGATGTCACCGAGGCGCGCGAGGTGCTCATGAAGCTGGTCGACACCTCCGGCGGCGGAACCGGCAACTCCAAGTCCTCCATGCGCGAGGACATCATCCGCCGCCGCCGCACCGAGATCGACACCATCCACGGCTCCGTGCAGCGGCTGGCCCGCAAGCACGGCGTCGCGACCCCCACCATCGACACCATGATCGCCCTGGTGAAGGGGCTGCAGTCCACCTACCTGCAGCAGTCCTGATGCACGCACGTCGGAGAAAAGCGCGGTGACCATCAACAAATTCATGTCGGCCGAGGCAGCCGTGGCGCTGGTCAACGACGGCGACACCGTCGCGCTGATCGGCGGCGGCGGCGGCCTGGTCGAGGCCTCCTGCCTGCACGAGGCGATCGAGAAGCGGTTCCTGGCCAGCGGCCATCCGCGCAACCTCACCGTCATCCACGCGCTCGGCATCGGCGACCGCAAGACGCGCGGCATGAACCGCTTCGCCCACGAGGGCATGGTCAAGAAGGTGATCGGCGGCCACTGGGTGTGGTCGCCGCGCATGCAGCAGCTCGCCAAGGACGACAAGATCGAGGCCTACGTGCTGCCGGGCGGCGTCGCCATGCAGCTGTTCCGCGAGATCGGCGCCGGGCGGCCCGGCCTCTTCACCCACGTCGGCCTCGGCACCTTCCTCGATCCGCGCATCGACGGCGGCCGCATGAACAAGGCGGCCAAGACCGACCTCGCCGAGGTGGTCACCATCGATGGCAAGGAGCTGCTGCGCTACAAGCCGTTCCCGGTCAACGTCGCCATGATCCGCGGCTCGTTCGCCGATGCGCACGGCAACATCAGCCTCGACCAGGAGCCGGCCAACGTCGACATCTATGCGACCGCGCTGGCCGCCCACAACTCGGGCGGCAAGGTGATCGTGCAGGTGCGCACTGCGGTGGAGGTCGGCGCCCTGCCCGCCCGCGCGGTGCGCGTGCCGGGTGCGCTGGTCGATGCGGTGGTGGTCGATCCCTCGCAGTCGATGGGCTACGACGTCGTCTACGATCCCACCATGTCGGGCGAGATCAAGGGACCGCCGAGCCCGCCCTCGGCCGCCCCCTTCACCGTCCGCCAGGTCATCGCCCGCCGCGCCGCCGAGGAGCTGCGCGACGGCGCCGTGCTCAACTACGGCTTCGGCATTCCCGACGGCGTCGCCAAGATCGTCGCCGAGCGCGGCCATCTCGACCGCTACTACCAGACCATCGAGCACGGCACCTACGGCGGCGAGCTGCTGGAGGGCACGCTGTTCGGCTACGCGCGCAACGCCACCGCCATGATCGACGGCCCCTCGCAGTTCGACTTCTACTCCGGCGGCGGCCTCGACATCGCCTTCCTCGGCTTCGGCGAGATCGATGCTGTCGGCAACGTCAACGTCTCCAAGCTCGGCGGCATGACGGTCGGGCCCGGCGGCTTCATCGACATCGCCCAGAATGCCAGGAAGGTGGTGTTCTGCGGCACCTTCGACGCCAAGGGCACGGACCTCGAGATCGGCGCCGGCCGCCTCACCATCAAGCGCAACGGCGAGGTCGGCAAGTTCGTCAACCAAGTGGAGCAGATCACCTACTCCGGCCGCGAGGCGTTGAAGCGCGCGCAGGAGGTCGTCTACGTCACCGAGCGCGCCGTGTTCCGCCTGACCGACCAGGGCGTCGCGCTCATCGAGGTGGCGCCCGGCATCGACATCAAGAAAGACGTGCTGGCGCGCATGCAGTTCGAACCGCACATCCCGCGCGAGCCGGCCGTCATGGCCGCCGCACATTTCAAGGCGTAACGGGAGGCACATCATGGCGCCAGTGCGCATCGCCGTCATCGGGGCGGGCCTGATCGGCCGCACCCACATCCAGGTGCTTCGCTCGGGCAATCCCGACTACACGCTCGCCGGCCGTCGCCGATCCGGCGCCCGCTGCAGCCGAGGAGGCCAAGCAGCTCGGCTACCCGATCTTTGCCAGACATCGAGGAGATGCTGGACAAGGCCAAGCCGGACGGCGCCATCGTCGCCGTGCCGAACCAGATGCACGTCACGGTCGGCCTGGCCTGCGTCGCCCGCAAGGTGCCGATCATCATCGAGAAGCCGATCGCCGACGACGTGGCATCCGCCCTCGATCTGGTGGAGGCCGCCGAGAAGGCCGGCGTGCCGACCATGGTCGGCCACCATCGCCGCCACAACCCGATCATGCGCAAGGCCGCCGAGATCATCGCCGGCGGCGGCATCGGCCGCGTGGTGGCCGTCAACGGCCTGTGGCTCAGCCACAAGCCCGATCCCTACTTCAACATCACCTGGCGCAAGGAGCCGGGCGGCGGGCCGGTGCTGATCAACGCCATCCACGACATCGACTGCCTGCGCATGCTGTGCGGCGACATCGAGACCGTCAATGCCGCCACCGGCAACGCCGTGCGCAAGTTCGACGTGGAGGACACCGCCGCCGCCGTGCTGCAGTTCAAGAGCGGCGCGCTCGGCACATTGCTCGTGTCCGACACGGTCTCCACTCCCTTGTACGTGGGAGTGGGGCTCGCGCGAGAATCCCAACCGGCCCAACGAGCCCGAGAACTGCTATCTCGATCAGCGGGAACGCAAGGATCGCTCTCGGTTCCGACACTGCACCACCGCTGGCACAAGCCAGGCGAAGAGAGCTGGGACAACCCCCTGCTGCACATGCGCGTTCCCATCCGGCCGGCAGATGCCTATCATGAGCAGATGCGCAATTTCTGCGGCGTCATCCGCGGCACGGAGAAGCCCGTGCTCAGCGGCCGCGACGGCACCAACACGCTGGCAACGACGCTGGCCATCACGGAATCGGCGCGCAGGGGACGGCCGGTCCGGGTCGACGAGATGCTGGACGCTCGCGCCAAGTCCAAACGCTGAGGAGACGTGCAAGTGAGTGAAGCAACCCGCGTGGCCTGCGTGATGGGCTGGCCGGCCAAGCAGTCGCGCTCGCCGAAGCTGCATGGCTACTGGATCAAGCGCTACAACATCGACGGCGACTACCGCGTGGCCGAGATCCCGCCCGAGGAGTTCCCGGCGTTCGTGCAGAACCTCGCCAAGAACGGCTTCGTCGGCGGCAACGTCACCATGCCGCACAAGGACGTGGCGCTTCGCCCTGTCCGAGCCCGACGAGCGCGCCCGCGCCGTGGGTGCCGCCAACACGCTGTGGGTCGACAACGGCAAGCTGCGCCCGACCAACACCGACGTGGAAGGCTTCATCGGCGCCCTCGACGCCAATGCTCCGGGCTGGGACCGCAGCACCGACACGGCGATCGTGCTGGGTGCCGGCGGCGCCAGCCGCGCCGTCGATCTGCGGCCTGATCGAGCGCGGCATCAAGACCATCCACGTCGTCAACCGCACCGCCGCCAAGGCCGACGCCGCCAAGGAGCGCTTCGGCTCCGCCGTGCATCCGGCCACCTGGGAGGACGTTCCGCGCCTCCTCGATGGTGCGCAAGCTGCTGATCAATGCCTGCTCGCTCGGCATGAAGGGTCAGCCGGAGCTCAAGATCGATCTGTCGCCGATGGCCAAGGATGCCGTGGTGGCCGACATCGTCTACGTGCCGCTCAAGACCAAGCTGCTGGAGGCCGCCCAGCAGCGCGGCTTCAAGACCTCCGACGGCCTCGACATGCTGCTGCTACCAGGCCGTGCGCGGCTTCACGCTTTGGTTCGGCAAGAAGCCGGAGGTCACCAAGGAGCTGCGCGACATGCTGGCCGCCGACGTCATGAAGTCGACCTGACCTGTCATCCCGGAATGCGCGCCAGCGCGTATCCGGGACCGTGGAGAGGATCGCACGTTGCGGCAGGTCCCGGATGATCCGCGGCTTCGGTCTCCGGGATGACGGCAACTACCCGCCCCACGCACCCGGGTTGGCGCGCATCCAGTCGGCATACGCACCCATGGCCGCCTCCAGCGAATGCGTCGGCGCGTAGCCCGCGTCCGCCAGCAGCTTGTCGCCCGCCAGCGGTCCGCGAATGCTGGTGTAGCGCGTCCACGGCTCCGTGCCCGGCCCAAGCTCGAACACCGCGCCCGGCACCGCCTTCTGCACCGCCGCCGCGACCTGCCCGACCGTGAAGTTGACGCCCGGCCCGAGGTGGTAGGTGGCAAACCGCAGCTCAGGCGCGCTCGCCGCCGCCAGCAGCCCCTCCGCCACATCGCCCACGAATGTGAAGCTCGCCGCGAAGTCGGCCCCGCCCTCGCGGATCGCCTCGCCGCGCAGCGCGCGCAGCAGATACGACGGGATCGGCCCCCGCGTCGGCTGGTCGGAAATGACGGGCGGGCCGATACACCCAGGAGATGCGCACCGTGGAGGCCGACAGCCCGTACTCGCGTGCGGTACATGCGCGTCAGCTGCTCGGCGCACACCTTGGTGGTGCTGTAGACGTTGGCCGGCGCGGTCGCCTCGTCCTCCAGGATCGGGCTCTTGGTATCGGCGCGCAGCTGGAACACCGAGCCGGTGCTGACCAGCAGGAAGCGCCGCCAGGACTTGGTGCGCGCACTCTCCAGCAGGTTGGCGGTCGCACCGACGTTGCCGGCAACGGCCAGCAGCGGCGCCGGCCGCGCATAGGCCTCGTTGGAGATGGCAGCCGAATGGATGCAGGCATCGATGCGATGCGCATCGGCCAGCGCGCGCACGGCGCCGGCATCGGTGAGATCGCATTGCACCCACTGCACGCCCGCGCCGGCCGCGCGCGCCCGCGCCTCGTCGAAGGTGCCGCGATACAGCGCGACGACGGGCATGCCGCGCTGCGCGGCCTGGCGCACGATCTCGTAGCCCACATGGCCCATCGCGCCGGTGACAAGCAGCGTCATGTCTGGCCCCCAACCCTCTCGCCGTAGCTATTCCCCGAACCCGAACCAGCGGCGCGGCGTATCCCACAAGTATCTTCCTGCGATCGGCCGGATCGGGAACCAGGCTCTCGAACAGCTTCAGCAGCGGCCCGTAGTCGATGCGCTCGGTCGCCTTCACGAACGGCCAGTCGGAGGCCCACACGCAGCCATCGGTCGTGAAGGCATCCAGCAGCGCCTGCACGAACGGCCGCACATCCTCATACGGATGCGGCCGGCGCGAGAACTTGGCGTAGCCCGACAGCTTCACGCAGGCGCGCCCCGAGCGCCCGAGATCGAGCAGCGCCTGGAATCCCGGCGCGCTGCAGGCCGGCGGCGATGTCCGGCCGTCCGCAATGGTCGATCGCCAGCTTCACGCGCGATTTCTCGAGCAAGCGGATGAAATGCCGCCAGCTGATCCTTCTCCGCCTGGATCTGCAGGATCATGTCGAGGTCCGCCAGCCGCGCCAGCAGGTCGTGCGCCCCCAGGTAGTAGTCGACGCCATCGAGCGTCGAGTTGAAGGCGATGCCGACGATGCCCTTCGCCTTCAGGGCGGCAAGGTCCTTCGTGGCGATGTCGAGCGGCACCACCGAGATGCCCTTGCAGCGGCCGTCGCTGCGCGCAATCGCATCGAGCACCGGGCGGCTGTCGGTGCCGTAGCCCGAGTTCGGGCCCAACCACCAGCCATAGCGCACGCCGTAGCAGTCCATCACATGCCGGAACTGCAGCGCGGTGGCGACCTCCTGGCCGGACGGCCGATACGGCGTATCGGGCTGGTAGGGAAAGCCTGCCGGATCGAAGACGTGGTTGTGGCAGTCAATCTTCGGCTCGTCGAAAATCGACATCGCACACGCTCAGGTCAGGGGCAGCATCACGTGCTCGGCAAAGGCCGGCCGCTGCTTGAGCCGATCGTACCAGGCGCGCAGGTTGGGCAGCTCCGCATGCTCGACCGGCAGCGCGTACCAGCGATAGGTCGCGACGCCGACCGGGATGTCGGCAACCGTCAAGCTATCCCCCAGCACGTAGGCCTGCTTGGCGAGGTGCGCATCAAGCGTGCGCAACGCGCGCTTGCGTCGACCTCGGCCGCCTTGCGGAGGGCCTCCGCATCGCGCTTGTCGGGCGGCGTGCGGATCAGGCCGAGGAACAGACGGGTCAGGGCACCCGGCATGATGGTGTTCTGCTGCCAGTCCATCCACATCTCGGCCTTGGCGCGCGCGACGGGATCGGTCGGCATCAGCGTGCCGGGCGCGTGCTTGGCCGCCAGGTAGCGCACGATCACGTTCGACTCCCACAGCACGACGCCGTCGTCGTCGATGGTGGGCACCAGGCGATTGGGATTGAAGGTCGCGTACCAGGGCTCGCCGACGAGGCCGTGCGCCATGCCGGCGTCGATGCGCTCGGGCTCGAGGCCGAGCTCGGCGACGGTCCACATCACCTTCTGCACGTTGATGGAGTTCTTGCGGCCCCAGATCTTCAGCATGGCTGTGCGCGGCCCCTACGCCTTGACCTTGGCCTCGACGCCGAGGATGCCCGACGGCTTCACCATCAGCACGAAGATCAGCAGGACGAAGGCGTAGACGTCCTTGTAGGTGCCGGAGACGAAGCCTGCCCCCAGGCTCTCCACCACGCCCACCAGCAGCCCGCCCAGGATCGCGCCCGGCAGGCTGCCGAAGCCGCCGACCACGGCCGCCGCGAACGCCTTGATCAGCACGCCGATGCCCATCTGCACCTGCACGTAGTTGATCGGCCCGATCAGCACGCCGGCCGCCGCGCCCAGCGAACAGCCGATGCCGAAGGTGAGCGAGATCATCAGCGGCACGTTCACGCCGCTCAGGTAGGCGATGTCCTTGTTGTAGGCGACCGCGCGCATGGCGAGACCCAGCATGGTCTTGCGCAGCAGCAGGTGCAGGCCGAACATCAGCACGATGGCGGCCACCACGATCCACACGTACGACATCGGCAGCGCCAGATTGCCGATCTCGATCGGCATGCCGAACGGCACCGGGAACGGCAGCGGCTTGGCGCCCCAGATCAGATAGGCGACGTTCTGCAGCACGATCGACATGCCGAAGCCGGCAATGATCATGCCCATGCCGGCCACCGTGTAGCCGCCGCCGGAGCGCGTCAGGCGGCGATAGAACAGCCGCTCGATCAGCACGCCGAGCAGCCCGGTGAGGACGATCGCCAGCAGCAGCGTCGGCACATACGGCAGGGACAGCTTCTGGAACAGCATGAGGCCGATGAAGGCGCCCAGCATGTAGATCTCGCCGTGCGCGAAGTGCACGATGTCGAGCCCCGAGAAGATCAGCGATATGCCGAGCGCGACCAGGGCATAGACCATGCCGACCGACAGGCCGATGATGATGAGATCGATGACGTAGTCCACGCTATCACCTTTGCCGACCGCCGCTGGCCGCGGCCCTAGAGTTGCGCTTCGCGATTGGCGACCGTGCCGCCGAGGTAGGAGAGCCTGACGTTGTCGTCGTGGATCAGGTCCTCTGCCCGCCCTTCGATATGGATGATGCCGTCCTTGATGACGTAGCCATACTGGGCCAGCAGCAGCGCCATGCGCACGTTCTGCTCCACCATCAGCACCGTCATGCCGTCGCGCGTGATGCGGTGGATGGTGCGGAAGATGTCCAGCACCACCTGCGGGGCGAGCGCCGCGCTCGGCTCGTCGAGCATGATCATCTTCGGGCTCGACATCAGGCCGCGCCCGATACACACCATCTGCAGCTGGCCGCCCGACAGCGTGCCCGACAGCTGGTTGCGCTTCTCCTTCAGGATCGGGAAGTAGCCGTACACCCGCTCGAGCGTGCTGGCCGTCTTGGCGCGGTCGCCCACCGTGTAGGCACCGAGCCGCAGGTTCTCCTCCACGGTCATGCCGGGGAAGGCTTCCTTGCCCTGCGTCACCTGCACCAGCCCGCGCCGCACGATCTTGTCGGGTCGCAGCCCGTCGATGCGGTCGCCGTCGAAGGTGATGGAGCCGCTCCAGGGCTTGAGCAGCCCGGAGGTCGCCTTGAGCAGGGTGGACTTGCCGGTGCCGTTGCCGCCGAGCAGCGCGACGATCTGGCCGCGATCCACCTTCAGGCTCGCGCCGTTCAGGATCTGCACGCTGCCGTAGCCGCCAACCAGGTCCTTGATGTCCAGCATGCGCGTTTCTCTAAACTTACTCAACTCTTGCGTCGCTGATCGCTCATGCCGACTGCAGGAACGCCCGGACCTCTTCGTCCTGCATTTCCTTGCCGAGGTAGGCCTCGATCACGCGATGATCGTCCTTGATCTGCGCCGGCGAGCCTTCGGCGATCTTCTCGCCATGCTCGAGCACGGTCACCGTCCCGCAGGTCTCCATCACCACCTTCAGGATGTGCTCGATGATGACGACGGTGAGCCCGAAGCGGTTCTTCAGAGCCAGCACCGTGTCGAGCAGGATATCGACGTTGACCGGCGACAGGCCGGCCGCCGGCTCGTCCAGCATCAGCAGCTTCGGCTTCATCGCCATGGCCCGGCCCAGCGCCAGCAGGCGGCGCTGCCCGCCGGACAGCTCGCCGGCCGGCATGTCGGCGAAGTCGGCCAGCCCGATGAAGGCCAGCAGCTCCATCATCTCGTCGCGCACGCGCCGCTCGTCCGCCCACACCTTGCGCGAGCCCAGCACGGCCGACGCCGACCCGTAGCGGATCAGGCTGTGGTGCCCGATCAGCATGTTCTCCAGCACGCTCATGCCCGAGAAGATGCGCAGCAGCTGGAAGGTGCGCGCCACGCCCCGGCGCGGCGATGTCGTGCGATTCCCAGTTGGTGATGTTCTGGCCGTCGAACACGATGCTGGCGCCGGGCTCGGGCTTGTAGACGCCGGAGATCAGGTTGAAGAGGGTGGACTTGCCGGAGCCGTTCGGCCCGATGATGCCCCGCACCTCGCCCTGCTGCACGGACAGGTCGACCTTCGACACGGCCGTCATGCCGCCGAAGCGCTTCGTCAGATTCTTGACCTCGAGCAGCATGGGCCTACGTCGCCTTGCTTTCAGTTGCCCGTTTGCTCTCGGCCGCCAGATTGAGCTCGGCCCTGCGCTTGCGGATCGCCGTTGAAACGCCGCCGCACCAGGAAGTGGTCGATGATGCCGCCGATGCCCTTCGGCATGAACATCACCGTCAGCACGATCACCGAGCCGAACATCGCCATGCGGTACTGGTAGTAGTCGCGGGTCAGGTCGTCGATGATGGTAACGACGATCGCGCCGATCACGCCGCCCCAGATGTGGCCGATGCCGCCGAACACCACCATCAGCAGCAGCGTGACCATCTCGGTGATGGTGTAGCTGTTGGGGTGCAGGAAGCCCGGCGCCATGTGCGCCTGCAGGCTGCCGGCGCAGCCCGCGTAGAGCGCGCTCACCACGAAGGCGATCACCTTGTACTTGCGCACGTTGACGCCGCTGGCGGCCGCCGCCAGCGGATCCTCGCGCAGCGCCTTGAAGGCGCGGCCGATGTCGGAGCTCAGGATGCTGAAGGAGAAGTACAGCCCCAGCAGGGCGAACGGCATGGCGACGTAGTAGTAGGACCGATGGTCGCCGAGCGAGAAGTTGCCGATGTAGGGCGGCGGAATGCTCTCGTAGCCGATCGCGGCGCCGAGCCAGTCGGTGCCCGAAATGATGATGCGCACGGATTCCGCGAGGCCGAGCGTGGCGAGCGCCAGATAGGCGCCTTCCAGCCGGAACGATGGGATGCCGACGATCGCGCCCGCGAAGGCGGTGACCAGCATCGCGGCCGGCAGCGCGCCCCAGAACGGCAGACCCATCTTGGTCGCAAACACGGCCGACGCATAGGCGCCGATCGCCGTCAGCGCGATATGGCCGACCGTCACCTGGCCGGCGAAGCCTTTGACGATGTTGAGGCCCACCGCCAGGATGATGTTGATGCAGATAATGTTGACGACGTACTGCGTGTAGGCATTTGCCAGGAAGAAGGGCAACGGTAGCAGCAGCAGCCAGGCGATGATCCAGGGCACGATCGGATGCACCGAGCCGAGGCGGGACGCGGGTGCGTCGATCACAGCGCCCTGCACCACTGGGCCCTGTTCGGCGCTCTTGGCGATGTCTGCTGTCACGGCGTGACCATACGTTGCTGGCGATCGTTGGTGCCGGATGTGGCCGAGGCCGGCGGCCACCGCAACGGTGGCCGCCGACCGTCGGCGATCAGATCAGGCGCTTAGAGGCCGAAGCCCGGCTCGAACGACACGCGGGCGAGCACGCGCATGTCGTAGTCCTTGCCGCCCTTCGTGTACTCCACGAGGATGCCCGTCCGGTTGCCGTCGCGGCACTGCGGCGTGGCGTCGGCGCAGAAGTTGATCGGGCCGGAGGCCAGACCGTTGAAGTCCTTGATGTTGGCCAGCGCATCGCGGATCGCGGCGCGATCGGCCTTCAGCGACGCGTCCGTCAGGTCGAGCTTGGCGTTCTTCAGTGCCAGCTTGATGATCTGCGCCGTCTCGTAGGCCTGGCTGAAGTCGTGATCGGGGCAGCGGACCTGATACTTGGTCTGCACCATCTTCACGAACTCCTGCGCCACCGGCCGCTCGTCCTTGCAGGAGAACGCGGCGGCGAACGTCAGGCCCACCGCGGTGTCGCCAGCCAGCTCGGGAACCGGCGCGTTGGAGGCAGCGGAAGCCGCCACGCGACGCACCTTCTTGGGGATGCCGACCTCGTAGGACTGCTGCGTGATGCGCGCGATCGCATCGAGCTGTCCGCCGATCGCCAGCACGTCCGGGTTGAGCGACTTGATCTTCAGCAGATGGGCGCGGAAATCGAGATCCGTCTCCTGCATCTGCGCCTCGTACAGCGGCTTCTCGCCGTAGGTCTTGTCCATGAAGGCCATGTAGTCCTTGGCGAAGCCGATGCCGGCGCCGTCCGTCGTGAAGAGATAGGCGACCTTCTTGCCGACGTTCTCGGACAGGTACTTGGCGTGCACGGAGGCGTAGAACCGCTCGGACACCGAGGTGCGGAACACCCACGCGCTGCCCTTCTTGGTGATGTTGCCGTTGGTGGAGTGCGGCACGATCTGCGGCACCTCTTCCTTGGTCGTGACATCGACCATCGGCATGGTGACCGAGCTGCAGGTCGAGCCCATCACCAGGTGCACCTTGTGCTGGTGAATGAAGCGATTGACGTTGGAGATGCCCTTGTCCGGCTTGCACTCGTCGTCGAGCAGGATGACCTCGATCTTCTTGCCGTTGATGCCGCCCGAGGCGTTGACCGCCTCGAGCTCGTCCTTCGACATCTGGCCGTACTTCAGGCCGTTCTCAACGATCATGCGCAGCGTGATGCCGATGCGGATCACACCATCCTGGGCTTGTGCCGGCGCAGAGACTAATCCCGTTGCAAGCATGGCGGCCGGCAGCAAAGCCAGCAGCGATCGATTTCCGTAATGCATCATAGGCGTTCCTCCGGTGTCGTCTCTGACGGACGTTCTTCACAGTAGTTCTGCTCTCGGCAATCGCCAATCTCCGACTGGCTTTGTCGTTAGGGGGACAGTGTCGCGGACCGAGCCACGCAGTGGCGCCGCGCCCGGATCTTGTCGCCGAGGTCAAAACTGATGTCGAGAAGTCCCCCGTCGTTGGCCGCTCGACCCTGCTTCCGACCCCCGATGAGGTCAATGACCAAGGTTTGCGTCCAACTTAACCTAATGTTACTTCGGCACAATAGGGGATCGCCTGCCGCCCGGGCAGTTCACAACGCCTATTCCCGAGCAGCATCAATGTGTTGCAACGGGTCGCACTCCGGAGAGTCGCCACTCCGGAGTGGGCAACCACGGGCGCGCCAACCCTCGCCGCGCCCAACCTGACTGGACTACCGGTTGGCGCTCACGAACGAACGCGCATACCCCGTCGCCTATCATCGGACCGGCGTCGGGCTCGAGCGCTCAGTAGCGCGAACCGCCGCCATAACCACCGCCCCCTCCGCCCCCATAACTGCCGGACGAACCGGTGCCAGACGCACACGCGCCGATGCCGAGGCATACAATGACTACGAGCAAGGTGATGACGCTTCGCATGCTCCCCCTCAATGTCCCGTTTGATGGTGCCAATCGATGGGGCATCCCCGCTGCTCGCATCATGGCCGCAACGATGATTGGCCTGAAATCCGGCAGCCTGAAGGCCTGCCCGGAGCGAGGCGCTCACCGTCCCTATGACTCGCCTAATGCTACTTTTTGCGAAATGCGTTTTGCGTTAGTGCGGCGCGCCGGCTGCCCGCTCGACGTATCGGCCCGGCCTTCCATGTGGCCGCGCAGCGAGGCGACGAAGTGCTCGCAATAGCTCGATAGGGTCGCATCCTTGCGGTAGGCGATATAGGTCTGGAACGTGGTCGGCTCGATGATCTCCAGCGCGCGCAGGTTCGGCCAATTGTCCGCTGCCAGGGTAAACTCGTCGATGATGGCCACGCCCAGGCCGTTGGTGACCAGCGCGCACACCGTCGAGCCGAAGCGGGCCCGGATCGTCATCTCGTAGGCCAGGGCATGGCTCGAGAATATGCCGGCGATGATGCGGCCGTAGGGATCGTTGGGGTCGATGCCGATCAGTGGATACTTGACGATCTGGCCGGCCGGCACGCGTTCCTGCCTGGCGAGCGGATGCCCCTCCGGGACGATGCACTTGAGGCGCCCCTTGGCGAGCGGCTCGAAGGTCAGCATGGGGTGCTCGACCTTGTGGCTGACCGCGACCACCTCGCCCTTGCCGAGCAGCAGATAATTGATCGCCTCCTCGATCTTGAGGATGTCGATGTCGATCAGCAGGCTCGGGTACTTGCGCCGCACGTCGGCAATTGCGCGCGGCACCATGACGTTGGAGATGCTCGGCACCGAGCCGATCTTGAGTTCCGCGTCCGCGCCCCGCTTCAGGCGCGTGACCAGGAAATGCAGGTCCTCGACCTTGTCGTAGACGCCGTTGATCTGGCTGAAGATGTCGTTGGCCTCGCGCGTCGGCGTGTAGCGTCCAGCCTTGCGGCTGAACAGCTTCAGGCCGAGCAGGCCCTCGGCGTGCTTCATGACGCGGCTGATGCCGGGCGAGGACACATTGAGCAGACGGGCGGCGCCACCGACGCTGCCTGTCACCACAATGGCCCGGATAACCTCGATCTGGCGGAGCGTAAGCATGTGCGCTGCAACGAGAATTTGACGGGCCACCAAGCTAGCCGGCACCATCGGCAAATGTAACATGAAGTTTGCAAGTGGTAAATTCTTGAACTTGATATCATTGGGCTTTTCGCCATGGCGCGAGGCAAGTGCAACGGCCGTGCACTAGGAAGCCCAGGGCCAATGAGGGCCGTCAGTATGTGAAAGGCACCCAACGCAAACAAAGGTGCCGACTATGCGCGACAAGCGAACCTATGATCGCATCACTCTGCTGAGTGTTGAGCAGCTAGCCCAAGCATTCGGGGTGACGCCCTGGACCATTTGGTCATGGCGCAAGAAGAAGCTGCTGCCCGAGCCGATCAAGATGACGCCCGGCAGCAAGCCGAAGTGGCGGGCGTGCGATATCGAGATCTTGCTTGATCGAAAGCAGCGCGAGGCCAAACGTGAAAAGGTCGTGGAGTAAGTCCCTGAGGACCTTGCGCTAGTCAGCCGCGATGCTATGCGAGCACCGTCCGGGCAATGCCCGAGTCGGTTGCGTTGTGTTGGTACCCAAATGTGGTTCTTCAGCCAACGTGGCTACTCGGATGCCTGATTTCCCCCAAGCTGACAAATGGTACGTTCGTTATCGCTGGGCGCTCCTGGCAGCCGGCGGGCTCCTTACGCAGTTCCACCACATTGAGCCGAACGTGAAGCGAATGGCGGAACTGGCCGGGATCTACAGCCCGGCTCCGTCAAAGAAAGCCGAGCCGCCGACATCGAAAGTGGTGGTGGAGGCGGCACCCAAACTGCCTCCGCCGAAACCTGCCGTGGCGCCGGTCAGGACGAGCGCGGAAATGATCAAGATGCTCGTTGCGCTGGGTGGCGACAAATGGGAACCCCACTTCAACGCCCATTTCAAGAACCGCGAAACCGCGATGGTCGAGGAGTTGACCGAGGTCGTTGACGGTCAGTTCAAGTTCGCAGCCGAGAAACGGCCGACCTACTACGTCGCGCCGCGCAACCGTGCCGACCTCAAGAAATACAAGCCGGGCAGCTGGCTGCTCATCGAAGGCGACCTGGATCGGTTCACGGACACAGTGCCGGAACTGCCCGATGAAATTGCCATAGTTCGTGCACGTGTCACGGAGGTCAAAGAGCCAGAAGGCATAACCACCGGCTCGAACAAGCGGTAACCCTTGCACCCGCCGTTCAGCAACGGGAAGATTGACAATGCTCCGCATACCGCGCAAGTTGGTTCTTGCTGAGCCTACGACTTCCCGGGGCTCGGTACTCCGATCGCCCCTGCACCCGCCCCGGTGCGGGGGCATTTGCTTTGCCGGGCGTGCGATCGGCCCGTTGACAGGTCGTCACACCGCCAGCTAGTTACCTTCAGACCAAGCGTGACCTTGGCTGCAACATGCCTCGTTTCTCGATCGTAATGGCTCGATTTTCGATGGCGACCGTGTCAGGCCGCAACACCCCCGGCAACGGCCCCGAGCCTGCCAAATCGCCCCGTAGGCGTCGAGAACGGCACGGCAAACCGATGCCTAGCCAACGTTGGCCGATCGCTGGGTGAGCCACACGGCAAGCAGGTCTGCGGCGCGAACAGCCTCGGCGGTGCCATCCGCGACGCTCGGCAACAAGCCAGGGTGCGCTGCCACGAAACTTTGCACCGCCGCAGCCTTGATCGCTACAAGCTCTGTCGTCCCATGCCGGTAGGCGGCAATCACAGCGTTGGCCACGCGAAGGCGGGCGACCTCAAAGGACGTTGGGGAGCTTTGATAGTGTTGCGCGACCTCTTCCCAGACCGCGTCGAAAGCCGCGCGGAGCAATGCTAATTGCTCCGGCCCAAGCACGAGATTTCCAGTAATTTCTCGCGGTTCCATGGTCCCACACCGTTTTGAACCAGCTGAGGCTAGCCTATGGCCGAACCGAAACCGACCGCAAGCGAACACTCAACCCGCATTAGCGGCCGTCCACAGTCGCTGTGGCCAATCCGCCATGGGGCTTGGCCCTGAATAGCTCGGGGTCGGATCATTAGGTTGATCAACGGCAACCGGCGCGGGTACGGTGCCGAAGCATGCACGCGCCAAAAAATGTCTCGCTTGATCCCGACGAGCTCTCGACAATTTCGAAGGCGTTCGATGCGGCTTGGGAGATTGCCCGCCACGGCTACGACGCCACCGATCCTATCGTGACCGACGCGGGGCGGGTGCGGCTCGCCAGTGTCGTGCTGAGTGCACATCGCCACGGCCTGACCGACCCTGAAGAAATCAAGGTGGCAGCGTTGCGGATGATGGGTGTTCCCAACAACGCCGTCTAGCCGCCATGGGGCTTGGCTGCAACGGCAGTTCATCCAATAGAGGAGGGCGAACCACTTCGGCGCGGACCCAACAAACTGCTGATACGCGGTCACGCCGAAGCGGTCTATGCCCGCCAATTGGAGGGCACCCACACGATCCGATAACAGACGTCTGCTGTCAATCAGATGTTCAGGGAAAGGATCGTGGCTGACTGGCCTAGTGCAGCGGTATAGGTCGCTTCGCTAGTTCCTCACGTGCCCTGCCGATCGGGTCGACGGCGTGGCACCGCTGACAACTCCCGACACTGAGGGGCTGCCGCCCTCGGGCGACGGGGGCAAACTGAGCGACGGGGGCAGCGCTCAGGCCCGAGGGCGGCATTAACGACACCCTAGCACCTTCCGAACAAAACGAGAACACCCAATGCCGCATGGGCTGTGGACAGGCCTAGTTGCTCGGCGCCGCCGCGACCCCAACAGTTAGAGGCAACATTTGAAGTTAATCCGAGGAACCAGCTCTAAGCGCCTCAGTTCATTAAATACCTCCTCTGGTCTTGGCGGCGGTGCCCCCTTCGACGTCCCACGAAGGATGCCGCCAAGTAAGCGCCCCGGTTATCGACATGGCCGGGGCGCTCTGTCGTTCGTGCCTTCACTGCGGGACAGGCAGGCCGCCGATGACCCGCCTAAGTTCGTCGAAGTGGCAGCAGGACATGGGGCCACCCAGGTGCAAGCAGCAGTAGCACGGGGACCGATGCCAGTCCCCGATGTGTAGAGGACTTCTGACTGACGATCCCATGTTTTCGATGCCGACGCTCGTCCTGCATCGCAGGCATGCGACGTAGCACACCCCCGGCCGAAAGTTGGCCGGTTCGCCCTGCTTGGCTATGCCCATTGGCCCCTATTCCCGGTAACACAAAGGAAGCCGTCGATGCGACATAGCAGTTCGGAAAGATTACAGGAATAAATTTGGCCACGAACCGCCTCCTGCCGTAATGTCAGTGCTGGCAATTCATTTCAGTTCGAACTCCGCGCACATCTCCTTTATGATATTGGTGCGCTCGGTGCCTGGCCGCCCATTATTAATGCAGAGCCTTTCAAACGATTGGTCGCTTATATATGCGCCCCCCAATTCGTTGAGGAACTATTGTCTGACTGTCGTGTATAATACGGGGGGTGCTTTGGGGACCAAGGGCGCGGGTAATCCCTCCGATAGCACTTTTCGGGGAAGCTGGGCGCCGTAGCGAGAAGGCATGCCTCTATGTCGGCTCGTGAGCCATTGAGCGTTACCTTGTACGTGGTGTGCGTGTTGCCAACCTGCAGGCGCCCCAGGGGATTGCCGGGGTCTCCGCATCCCAAAGGGGTCTGCAGGGGACTGTTGACGGCGGGCAGCAAAGGCCAAGCCGCGAGCATGACCCGCATCTTTCCATCAATTAGCGTTCCCGCGTTGCCGTCAAAGTCGACGAATAGCAGCCGATCCCGGTTGGCTGAGGCGAATGTTTCTCCCTTCACGGCATAGTAGAGTCCCGAGGAAGGTAATCCGCTTCTCTCGATCCAGCCTGCAGCCGAGCGCGAAGTGTCCCGCAGCCACCGAGGGAGAAATGTAGAAATAGTGAAATTAAGGGATCGGGCGGCCACCTACTTCGAATGTACGGTGCATCGGTCGCGCATTAGCGATGCATTCTTGCGCGAACTCGTCAACCTGCACCAGCGCCGTCGAACAGAGGTCGAAGAAACTGCGATCCGCAGCGTAGGATGATGAGGAGGCCGTTGCATGCCACGCGAATACAAACGCGGCCCCCCAGAATAACGTTGACGGCTTTTATGTGCAGCCATAGCATCGGTAGCCCCCCTTGGTCCTCTTACCCTAAAGGCAGAGGCTCGGATGCCAACAAACAACCAAAGACTATGCTTAAGGATGAAGCTCGCCCTAAGAGCGGAGAAGAGCCACCAATGGACACTCTCCAAAGCTGGCAGGTCCAGCTGTTCGGCGACGATGACAATCCCCCTCACTTCCCGTTTTCCAGGGCCCTAAACTTCACTTCGCGGTTCTTGAGCACCGTCGCCTTCAGGTCCTTCAGCATCTCGTCGGTGCGCCGAATGCCCAACCAGACGCTGCGGAAAACATCGATGCCGGGATAGTTGGTTAGGTTGCAGCCAATCTGGCTCTAGTCATCGTTCCCATCGTAAAAATAACATCGATAGCTACGAGCCGAAGTTCCGGTTCTGCGGAGAGTTTCGCCTTCAGTTCATCGCGCTTCTTGGCATCCATGTCCTAACCCTCAACCGTTACCAATCGCGAGGGGTACGACGTTGCCCGACGATTTCGATTATTGCACGGCAGCCGTTAAGGGGGCACAGATTGCAGCTGCGGGCTACACGTGAGGATCATTTGGCCTGCTCACGATCCACCTTCCAACCACGCTTGCATTTCTTGTTCGCTGTCGAAGAAGTGATAGGTCAGCACGCAACGGCAATTCACCGCGTTGCGCGCACTGCCATCGCCCGGCTTGTCCAACCGCTCGCCGCCTACGTCGAATGGCTCGTCTAATCTGCGGCGCTGGCCGTCGGCATCAACGTGCGACTCGCGCGAGCGTGCGTCATGTGTGCAGTTCCATTGCTTGCCAGTGTGCTTGGCCGATTGCCTGACCGATTGAATTGATTGGCGCAGCGCCTGGTCCTGGGCGAGCCCGACGATGCGCGTGCTCTCAGTGTGGGGGGCTATCCTGAGCGCTCGCTCGTTACGGCTTTGCTCGGCCTTGCGGTCCACAAGGCGCTGAATGTCCCTGTCGGTGCTGACGACGCAACACGCTCGTCCTCGGGCAACAGCATCTGCTCGTGCACGGCACCGCGTTGGGCGGCTTCGAAGGCTTCAAGGTGACTTTGCTGTCGGACATCTAGGCCAATCGAGTTGCGAAGCGCCGCGCCGTCGCCGCTGGGCCTTCGCCATTCCTGAGCCCGGCCACCAATGCGGCGCGGGTTACTGCTCGCTGCTGTGCGGTGAAGTCCTGCACAAGACGCAGCTTGTTAGCCTGCTATGAGCCTGACGGCAGCCGGATCGAGGATATCGAAGCTGAGTTCTAAGGTCGGGGCCTTACGCAGCAGCTTGCGATTGAACTCCTGGGCACTCCGATTGCCGGCAGCGATGAATCCCTGCAACCACGCGTTCGCGAACCGAACCATTGGCGTGCCAAACGCAGCGAGCACTGCGTTGATATCTCCGCGGAAAGCAAGGTGCTCGACTAGCTTCGGCTGCTCGGCGGCACCTCTCAGGCACGCAGCCCAATGCAGGCGCACGCTCTGCGTCGCATCGGCCAGCAGCTTGGGGCCATGCTGTCTGGCCTTCTCTATGTCGATGTGTGCGGGTGCCAGCATGACACTCCAACTCAGTTGAAACCAACGGGGCGGCCTAGTGGGGGTATGGGGGGGGTCCAAGCTGCCCCTGCTTTGCGAGTAGATGGGGGAAGCAGCTACCGCAAACTGAGTGATGGGGGCGGGCCATCTGATAAACCCGCCCCCGATGCGCCTACCCGACAGGACTGCAACCGACGGGGAGCAGCCCAACCGAGCGTCGCAAACCTAGGTAGCCTGACCCGTCCAAACCGCGAACGCTGCCGGGTGCTCTAGGCGAGCCTTGCGCATGGCTTCCAGTCGCTTGCACCCGTCGCGCTTTTGAATACTGCCAATGGTGCTCTCGGAGTCGCCTCCACCCTTGCCAACATCGCCCGTGGCTTCGAGCCGCGCTTTCCGCGTAGCTTCCTGCCGGCTAAATGACGGATCTGCCTTGCGGATTTCATGAGCACGGGCTTCGAAGTCGTCACCTCCAGCGCGCGACTTCGCGACACTTTCAGCAGCGAGGATGCCGCGCACGATGTTCGGGTGCTTCAGGAATTCCGCCGAGCGCGCCGTTCGGAATAACAGCGAACACGACTCCTTGCTTGGCCACATGATCTGAGCAGCCGTGATGCCGCGCCACGCTGTTGGCGATAACATCGATGTGCTCGTCCGTCAGTTCCACTTCGTCCTGCTTCGTCGTCATCGTCGCTTTCTCCTTCTGTGCCTTTTCAATTGCCTTCGACTGCTCCATCGCCACATCCAAGGCCACTGCGTATTCTGCTTGATGCTTGGCCATGAGCTGCTGCATCTCGGGGTCTGTATCTGGTCGAAAGAACGTGCGGCGCTCGCCTCTGAGCATCAGCGTTATGCTCTCGTCGTCATTGAACGAGATTTCACTTGCGCCGCTACCCATCCACTTGTTGTAGTCTTCGATCTCCTCGTACACGGCCGCGTCGTCATCGTGCCGCTTCATGAGCGTGACACGCGCGTCCGGCTGCGCAAGCGTTCCGACGCGCGCAAGTTCCTTGGCGAACTCAAGCAACGCAAAGGTTGCCTTCCAGCTTGGCGGTGTTGGTGAGGCCATCGACGGTGATCGACAACAGAACCACGCCCTGCTCTGTGTCTGACGCTGCGATCGTGAGGCTGTTGCGGTTGTTGCTCATATCTCCACGTTCCTTGTCGCGATGAGTGTGGCGCCGTTTTGTATTTCTTCGTTGAGGCGCACGATGAGGTCCTTTAGCGATTGACTGCTGTAGAGCGAGCCCTCGCGCATATCGATGACGACAGCACGGCCGAAGTCCTGCGGTGCGGTATCGCCACCGCCGAAGACGGACGAGCCTCCACCCGACTGAAACCGCCGCCGCCTCCACCACCCCCAGGCGGGTTGCTGCCCTTCAAGGCACTTCCGGCATTGAGGGTGCCGGCTTGCAATGATGCCTGCGACTTGCAAGGCTCCCCAAGTGCGGATGCCCGCTGCCAACGGGGCACCTGCGATCGGTCCCAATCCCAACGGGGGCGGTGCGACGGCAGCAACGGACGCGGCGATGGTGTTCTGAATTGCTTGCACGCTTTGCACAGCTGTGTTGACTGCGATTGCAGCGACGGCAGCCGTCTTCGATCGCTGCCCGACGATCTGAAACACGTTGGCAATGGCGCTAGCCGCATTCAGCTGCGCGTTGAGCCGCATGTCCGCGAATTGCTTGTCGATCTGCGTGAGCGAGAATTGATGCCTGTAGTTCTCTGGGCATCCATGAGCGAGTTGTACTCGGCGGCAAGGTCCTGCCGGCCCTGATAAAACTCTCGCAGTGCCGCGATCCGTTCGGTGTATTGCTGCGTTTCCAGGCCTGCACCGCTCATCAGGCTGTCGCGAATGTTGGTGATCTGGCTGGCGGCCTGTGCCTCGCGCAGCTTGGCGGCCATATCGGCGCGTTCTTTCTTGCCCAGCGTGGTGCTCTGCACACGAAACTTCAGCTCCACCGAACGCAACTGATTGAGCACCTCCTGATCCTGGCACAGCTTGCCGCCGAGGCCGATTTGGTGCTGTAGCTCGTCATTGATCGCTGGCAATATGATCGTCTTCGCGACTTCGTATTGGTCCTTTGTAATCTTTTCGATCTCGGCTTGGCGGACCAGCAGCCCGGTGCGCGCTTGTTCTAGCGTCGCTATCTCACGCCGCTATTTTTTTTTTTTTTTTTTTTTTTTTTTTTTTTTTTTTTTTTTTTTTTTTTTTTTTTTTTTTTTTTTTTTTTTTTTTTTTTTTTTTTTTTTTTTTTTTTTTTTTTTTTTTTTTTTTTTTTTTTTTTTTTTTTTTTTTTTTTTTTTTTTTTTTTTTTTTTTTTTTTTTTTTTTTTTTTTTTTTTTTTTTTTTTTTTTTTTTTTTTTTTTTTTTTTTTTTTTTTTTTTTTTTTTTTTTTTTTTTTTTTTTTTTTTTTTTTTTTTTTTTTTTTTTTTTTTAAAAATTTGGCCAGCTAGCTGTTTATAGCTCGCAACCAGTTTATCCGCAATCGGCTTCCGACTTCCGGCGGCAGCCTCGCGAATGGCATCGAAGCCCGCGCCAGCGTTCTGGCCGATCCGCTGCGTCTCGATCAGTTCATTGCGAAGGCGAGCGAAGGCGTCGACCGATTGGACGATCGCTTGAGCACCGCGCATCACAGCCTGCGTCAACACGGCGCCGATGGTCGTGCCAAGGGTGATCGCCGCGAGATTGCTGCCAAGCAAGCCGGTGGTGAGGTCGCGCATTCCCGCGCCAAGGCTGGTCACACTGGCGCGTGCTTCATTGGTTGTGCACGTGAGGTTGGCCATTCCTGCGCTGGCGGTTGTGCCAGCCCTGCCAAGACTGGTGGTCGCCTGTGCCGCCTGATCGGCAGTCTTGCGCACTTCACCAACACTCGCCTTGGCACGGGCGGTCTGCTCATTGAGCTTCTACAAGCCCCTGGCTTCGACCTGCCCGACTAGCTTGAAAAGGTCAGCAGATTGTCCATTGGCCATCTCCCTCGTTGCTGATTCTCGATTGCTTGATCGCGCTGATCTGCATCAGCGGCTTGACGGCCTAGCAGCTGGGGCCAAATGCTGGGCGCGGGGCCACGCGGGGAGTCCCGTACTCCAGCAAGCGGGCATACTTGG
Source organism: uncultured Alphaproteobacteria bacterium (assembly GCA_963735125.1). Classification (GTDB taxonomy): domain Bacteria; phylum Pseudomonadota; class Alphaproteobacteria; order Rhizobiales; family Hyphomicrobiaceae; genus AWTP1-13. The sequence goes on from CAVTJY010000023.1 coordinate 130,390, forward strand.
TTCCCACGCTGAATGTGGCGGTAAGGCTGCCGCTGCCGGGTTCGTCCCGCGCACCGCGCTGCACCAAGCGGCCGAGATCCGATGCCGGCGCTTCACCGGGCGCACTGGCTTGATGGTTGCCGTAAATGCGGCCTGACTTTCTTCGCGTCTGATGAAGGCGCGTCACGTATTCCCGGCGCGCGAAACGATCGCCTTCGCACCACGCCGCGATCCGCCGCCCGCTCCAAGCGAGCGGTGATGACGGGGCCGTTCCAGGTGAATGTGAAGGCGTTGGCCATGGGTTTCCACTCCCCGACTGTCGCCAAGGGCGTGGTTAGCTTCAGGCTCAATTGGGAGCGTGCGCGCAGCTGCGCCGTCTCGTCGTATTTGGCGATCTTGTCGAGCAACGCTTTCGGGACTGGCGGCAAGGTGGTTGTGGCCAACAGGTCTTCTGTGTGAGCGCGGCAGGTCGCGACCTTGACGGTTAGCTCCTCAATGCGATGGGTTCGCATCAGGATTGCGCTGCGCTGCCTCAAGCTCCTCCTGCCACATCGTTTCGCGCGTCAGCTGGGCAGCTATGGTGCGCGCCGTAGCTAGATCAATCAGCGCATTGCGCACGCGCGGTGTTAGGCGCAGATTAATGAGCCATCGTCTCCTGCGGGGCGTCCAAACACTGTGATCAAGCTCGGCAGACGTGATTGACCATGCCGCGCTTCTTTTTGGCCATCGCGTCTTCGGGTCCAATCGGCAACGCGTCGAAATATAGCGACCAAGGCCGAATGCGTTTCAAGGAGCTTGGCTAGGCGGTCGGCATCGTCATCCGGCTTTTGCATGCGTGCATTGCGCCGCAGTTGGTGGCGCTCTCCGCGTGTCATAGTCATGGAAGGTTGGCGCACGCATGGCGTCTTCGACGGTTTCAAGGTCGCTTACGGCCTGTTGGCGTTCGGCATCGATCGCAGCGATCCGGGCCCGTGCCTCGGGGCCTTTGTCGTGGCCATTGACTGCGATTGGGGCAAGGCGCTGGCGCTCACTGGTGAGGCCGCGAATAGTGTTCTTCAGCACGGCAGCTTTCGCCGCCAGGGCTTCGACGTTCATTGCGATACTCCGCGTCTTAAGAAACTGATTGAATAATGAACGGTGGCATAAATAATTCCCATAAGTCAAACAGCAGACCGAAGTCCGCCAATATCAAGGCGATGATGGTTGATATTCCCAAGCGGGTGAGTGTGAAACTGCTAATAGGGAACAAACGACAAATATGTCGAAACCTCCCATTCGAAGGCACTCTTAATTGAGCTTGTTTTGGGAATACTTACTTGAATTTTGAGCACAAAATCCCACACGCGCAAATTTGGGTTGCCCTTCCCTCCCCACCATGCCCTTGAAACTCAGAACCAACGACAGTCGTGCACCCTGCACACGCGTTCGCTCCCAAGCGAAGGGTGCGATTGACCTTGCCATGACCTTGGGCGTGCAAATGGGGTGCAACATGAGGAGCCAATCTGCACCTTGGGCAAGGTACTGGGCATGCCGTGTTTGCTGGGGTTTGTTGGCGCGACACTAACTCAACATCAGTGTGCGAGCGGCTGCGCACCGCCTGGTTTTGGCTCCCATTCGCACAGTGCAATTGCGGATTTTTATCCACCTGGGGTGTATGGTTCGTGGATCTGTGTGGCGTTTCGAACATGCTGCACATCATTCAAATGGCGGGCGTGCTCTTATATGTGCGTTGCTCGCACTGGTGATATCGCGCATTCGAGCGAAGTGCTTATGATCCCGACGCATCATGGGCTTTGTTGCGGGTGTGCGCGACGCAGCCTCATCTCTCACATACGTGGGCGCCGCCGTTCACACGTTTGCTTCCCCCTCACCACCTGCATACGCTGATTGGGGTGCCCACCAAGGCCCAGCTTGATCGCTATGCCCGAGATTGTTGCGTTGTGAACCCCAAGCTCGCGGGCGATGTCGAGTTGGCTCCTCCCTTCAAGCAGCAGCGGTTTCACCTGCTTAGGGGTCACCTTGCGCAAATGCGAATGTGAGGCAGCCGGCCCGTGCATGCTCACATCGGTGACGAGGGCGTGAATGTGGTAATGATGCCGATAGTCTTTCGCTAGGTGAGGGTTGGTGCGCTCAAATGCATGCAAAGGAGGAGTGAGGGTTAAGCGACCTGACAAAATGTACTCACCCTCGCCCCATTCCCACATACGGACATACGTGCCCCGTCGTGTACTGCCTTGGCATGGCTAGTGCTGGGGTCGCTAGCCTCAATCCTCGTCCGTGGGGTCATCCAAGGCAGACTGGGTTCAAACCCGATCGACTTCATGCCTTCTCGGCGGTGAAGCCAATTTCGGGTGAGCAACTTGTCGCGCAATTCTCGCCGTTGTCGCCTCGGCGATGATGTCGAGCGCGCCGGGGTCGAGCTGCTCGGGAGTCAAAGCCGGGAATTGGCTCGGGTGTTTGCCACATTGGTCATTTCTCCTAGTCTGCGGGGGTCAGGTTCAAAACCCTGTGCTGATTACATACTGGCGCGTTTCCCGATCGAAACTAGGGGGCTTTGCCGGCTCGAATCTTGATAACCTATGGGGGGTTTGGGCGATTGAGCCGACGGGCCGGCTAACATTGCCTGCCAAGGGCGGGGTTTCGAGTTCGATGGGGCATAGCGTCGAGAATTGACAATCAAAACTCCGAAGCTTGGGGGCTGGGCGGGGGTGCACGCGCAGCAATGGCGCTCCATTGCTAAAACCTTTCGCGACGAACTGCTACGTCGAACGAGTAGCTGTCGCCATCGACGCTAGACGAGAGAGCACACTACCGAGGTCTTGCCGATTACAAATGTCATCGAAGTGCTTCTCATCGACAGAACCATTGATATCGCCAAAGGCAAATTCAGCTTCGCCTGAGTCCCAAACCATCAGATCCGCCTCTAGGTCGCCGCGCCGCAAATTAAGATTGCAGGTATTCTTCGGTCTATTGTCAGTCGAACGCTCGAAATGAAGGGCAACACTAGTTGCTCCAAGATAGCCCGAACGGCAGAACCATCAGTGTGTCGACGAAATCCAAGACATTCATCTCACTTGCCTCCGATCACACAAACAAAGCACGTCGCTAGGGGCGCTGGGCCACCACTATGCCTTCAACCGTGGGAAGGTGTTTAAGGGATTTAGTTCCTCGGTCATGCCTTCATTTCATTTGGGTGGTTTGAACAAGGACCAAGGGGTTTTTGCGGGCCCGAATGTGACTAAACTGGTTATTTGAATACTAGCACAGGTGTTACCCATTTACAACACTGCTTATTTGTGGTTAGTTGCATGTCGAATATCGAGAAAGGGCTTTGAAATGAGAAAAGGAAGGCCAATGGTTTTATTGCGCCAGCGCAATCGAAAGCGGCCGCACTTAGTCGCGCTTCATCTGGACGAAGAAACGATGACAGCGTTTCGCAAGGTCGCAGTGAGCCATGGCACCAACTTGTCCTGGTGCGGTCGGCGGGCAATCAAATTCTGGCTCAAGCACAGGCGTGCGCGTCGTGAAACGAAAGCTGCGTAAGGCGATCAAGATCGATCTCGACGTTGACACGGCGCTGACTATTCACGAGCGCCTGTCTCGCAGGCAGCTACAGACGGCCAAGGTGAGTGAGTGGTTGACGCGCGGGCATGGCATCGGCCGACCTCGCATAACTGGGTGCAGGTCCCGCTTGCCGGTGCCGGTCGGCAATAAAAAGGTGCTGTGTTGTACTTGCGATTGTTCCCACAGCTACGCAGCCCGACATGGCGCGTGCGCAAAAGGTTCGTCGTTGGCGAAGAGCCCGACATAGTCGAGCGCTGTGCTAAGCACATAACGGGACTGTTGAACCTGTACGTCCACAAGCCGGTGATCGGGTTTGCCTGGAAGCGGTATTTCGAGGATGCCCTGGCTGCGCTCGATCCGAGCACGCGCAAGTCCATCCAGGCCGCATGGCAGTTCAAGGCGAATGCGCGCCGCTGGGAGAATTACTAGGCGCGGCCCTACTGCATTGAACTCGAGTGCGAGCGTATGCAGGTTGGCTGAAATGAAATGGCCCGGTGAGGGTGGTGCCTAGTCCGGGCCGGTGATCAACGGTGTTAGGAGCACCGCCGATGACACACACGAGTATACTTGATCAGCCAACGGATCGCAAGGTAACGGCGAAAGCCATTGCTGCGCTCGATTTGCCGCGATTGATCGATGGCAAGCCCGAGTTGCCACCTAAGCCGCTCATGCACTCGTTCGCTTGGGACTCAATCGAGGTGTTCATTCGACACCAGGGCGACACCTATGAAGAGGACGCACGCTCACTCATTAGCCGAGTGTTCAAGCTGGCCCGTCGAGAACACGTCACGTGGCACGAACCGGACAAGTGCTTTGGCAACGGCGTGTACATGGGCAAGAAGATTGCGTTCGTGCGGCCGACAAAGGGATTCCTCCTTGGCCTGTCTGACCTGGGATGCCCATGAAGCGCAATTTCGTCATCACGCGCGCTGACCCCGCGTGGGACCTCTTTTACCCGACCAGCGAAGGCCCGCGAGCGTGGCAGTGGTGGGACCGTGGCCTGTCACAGCGCTACAATCGACGCGTGACCAATCATGTTGGCAACTCAGCCTATGGCGGCACCGAACACGATGGGCGCAACCGCACTGTTTACTTGAAGACCAACAAGTGGGTGCGAATTGAGCCACGAGTGCAAAAGCTGACCAGCCTTGCGCGCTTGGGCCTCACTGATCCGGCAGTGCTGGCACGCTTCAGGACTGAGGACTTTGTAGCGCTGTTCGAACAACTGGTGACATGGCGCCCCGTCACGGTGCAACACGCGAGGCGCATCACCAAAAACGTTGTGAGACAGTATTGGGTGAACAGGGCGTTGAGTTATGTGGCGCGGGGCTGGTTGCACGGTCGGGCAAAGCTGTCGGTGAGTGAGATCATTGCCGCTTGGCAACTTCACCCGACCATGCGTGTTGATGCTGGCGCACTCACCCCTGTTTTGTGAACTTTGATGGTTATTACTTGCCGAGTGAGCCAATTGCAGGGGTTAGGACCACTACCCGCGCCGGCAGTGGTCCTTATTTCGTTGTGCTGTGGTCTCAACGGCTAACGTGAATGCCTTGGGCATCCAGTTCCTCAACAGCCCTTTCAACCGATCGGCGATTGATCTCCTTGTACTCGGGCAAAACCATCATTGCCGCCAACACATCGACCAAAGCGCGGTCAAGATTTCGCCTTGGCTTCACATAGTGCGCGCAAATCGTCGGCCCTCGTTAAAGCCCCATGTTGCGCCGATGCTCTCAAGGTCGCAGCCGCGCGTCGTCTGCTCAACTATGCGACTAGCTCGGCCTAGGCCAATGTTGATCACGTCGAGAAAGTCGATCAGGTCTGTGTTGTCGGGTTCGCTCATGACCGCGCCTCGCGGCGGGACTTAATGCGTCGGCCCGTGTCGTCAATCTCGCCCTTGGCGTCGAGTATCTGCAGGTTGGCCCACAACACCTGAATGGTGAGGTTTGCCACAATCCTTCTTTGGTAGGGCCTCAACGTCGGCAGGCGGAGCCTTCGGCCTGATCAGCTTAAGGTTTATGACCCCGTCCTTCGTTGGAGGTGGTGGTTCGCGCAGTTTGAACAAGTCATCTCTGCCCTTGGTCAAAACCAGGGCGAGCACGTCATGTCTGCTGGCCTCGTCCATGGCTTTTAGCTGTTCGATGATCTCGTCTGGTGTTTTCTTTGCTGCTTTGGGCATGGCGTTAAGCCTTTCTTAAGAGTTTGAGCTTAGCTCTATGTGCCTGGTTCGAAGCGCTTCGACGGTCGCGACCGGCTGGGCGCATGAACCCGCAAAACTCCCACAACATCTTTAACGATGTCTTAATCCGTGCCCTGATTGGCACCGGGCTCAATCTCTCATTGACCCTTTGTGCGCCAATAGATCCTTAACAATTTCCTAACGCCGCTTAAATCTGTCGCCCCCACAATGCAGCGAGGCCCGACAAGGTGTTGGCACCCCCGGTCGAGCCCCTTGCCACCAACCGCTGCTGAGGGAGCGATCAATGACTGACCACCACGATACCCCGCGCGTTCATGCCGTGCCACTGACTACAGGTTTTTTACTGTGGGTGGCTGCGACCGCCTTGTTGCTTGAAGACGCCGCACGCACCGGCCACTACGACGTCCAACATTTAGCCGTGCCGATATTGACTGCATCGACCTGCGTTGCCGGTGTGCTCGCGCACCATGCCCTTGCCCGTCTCAAACTCATCTCAGGGCTGGCGCTGGTTCTGCTGGCCTGCCTTGGCTCGGCGCTTTGTGTGTTGAACACCCTGGGGCGCACTGCGGCCGATAGGGACAGCAGGCAGGCCAGATGCCCTGGCCGGCAATCGCACATTCTCGCTGAAACGCGAAGCCCTGGACGATGCCCGGCGCATGCATACTCTCGAATGTGGCAAGCGCGGCCCCCGCTGCAAAGAATGGGAGGTTCGCGTTGATGCCCTCACCACCGAGCTTGCCAGCATGCGAGTGGTCAGCGTCGATCCGAGGGCCGATGCCATCGCTCGCCTTGCCGTGCTGGTGGGGCTCAATGGCGATCGGGCCAAGGCGATCGTTCAGGCGATCGAGCCGGCAGCCCTGCCGATATTTTTGGAGCTGGGCGCAATCGTGTTGCTCGGCATCGCATTCCCGCATCGCAAGCGTGCAATCGTTGCCAACACTGAAACGATTGCGGCAACCCTCGCAATCCTTCACCAAGTCGCAAGCATTGCACGACCTTGCACAGCTGAAGTCGGCAGGCTCGGGCCGCTACCTTGCGCAACGGTGGGGCGTCGATCCTTCGACTGCCTCGCGCTGGTTGCAATCGTTCGAAGCATAGGGGCGATCGATCGCAACCGCGCGGGCAAGGCAAAGGCAGTTCTCGCCTTAGCTTCGCCACGACCTTGAGTTTTTCTTTGTGCTTCTGACAGACTGACTGCCTCCAGACTTGGCCCGGCACCTTTACTCCCAGAGGCGCCGGGCATTTTGCTTTGTGCAATTCGTCAGTGGACTGATGCCGACAAATTTGTCGCCGGTATTGCTTTTCGTTTCAACGACTTAGGTTTTGCGTGTTCGATTTCATACTGAAGCAACTTCTCGATGTGAGCGCACCACTTCTCAAGCGCGGCCAGCATGTCGTCCCTGTCGTCGCTGTGCTCATATCCCGCGTGCACGTCATTGAACGCCGCATGATCCATCAGCTGCCGCGCAATGTACGGGTGCACCTTCAGCTCTTTGAGCTTGGTAGATACCAAATGCCTGATGCCGTGGATCAGAAAGTCATCAAGCCCAGCATGGTCACGGATGAACTTGATGACGATTAGACGATTGATGGTCAGCACGCGCCCGCGCTCCTGCCGATCGCCTAACACCTGTTGCGCCAGCTTCGGCAGCACAATCGGATTGTTGCGCTTGTACGTCGAGCGCTGCGGCGGCTGCCAAATAGTAGTCGCGGTCGATATCGTCCCAGCGCATTTCTTCGACGGCACCGCGCCGCTTGCCAGTGATCAGCAGGAGCTTGATGTAGCGTTCGCCATCTCCACCAAGGCGCTCTGCCGTGCGCCACAGCGCCACGATGGCATCATTTCCCTTGGCGGCGGCGAACCAGTTGCGCTGTCGGCGCTGGGCACCGTTCCACGGCTTATCAACCTTCAGCATCGGATCGACTTGCACGATGCCCTTCTTCGCCAAGTAACGGAACATCGTCTTCAGGTGAGCGTACAGTTGATTGGCCGCGTACTTCTTGCCCGCGTCGCGTTTCGCCTCAAGCAGGTCTTCGATTTCTTTGGGCCTCAGCGTGCCGGCCGATCGGTCGTGCCATTGCTTGGTTGAGCTAAGAACAAACCGCTGCACGACAGCCGCGCTGACGCGAGCCTTGCGACCAATTTGCTCTTTCGTGGTCCAGGCTTCGACGCATGCCTTGAACTTCTCGCTGAGCTTGGGGTCCTGTGACTTCAAGTCGATGCCCTTGGCAGCGGCCTTGATGGCCTCACGTGCCTTGTCGCGAGCATCGGCCAACGATATTTCACCGACGCGGCCAAGGTGCAGGGATCGCTGCAAAACCTGTCCTTGCAGGCGGTAGGTCACTCGATACGATTTGGTGCCAGAAGGCTGCACCAGCACGCTTAGCGCCGGCACCGATTCCCGATGCCCATTGTCCCAGGCTCGATACGGCTTCGACTTCAACTGAAGGGTGAGAACGCTCGCTTCAGTCAGGCACTTACGCTTGGTAGGCATTGGTCAGGGCTCCACAAATCCCGTGCACATGGCGTGCAACAGGGGTGCTTCAACTGCCCTGCTTACATACTAACGCCAGCCAATGAGCTTGCCCGGCTAACCAATTGAGGGGATGTAGGAAAGAGGCTTGGCCACGCCGTAGGTCCAGGGTGGCCGCACTATCGAAATGTAACATGAAGTTTAGGGCAGCCGAAATCTTGGTTATTGACGGCACCTGCCCAGGCGGGATCATGCACGCTGGATACAGCCGCCCGCGAGCGCATGATCGCCAAGTTCGACATGGATGCCACCAGCCCCGATACGGCCAGGCCCGGCATATGGCGCTTCGACAGCCGCCTGCGGGGCCCCGACCACCCGGTTGTCTGCGACGCCTGAGGAAAAGCCGGCAGGGCTGTCGCTTTGCATGCCCGAGGAGAGCATCTTCGTAGCGACCCGCGAGTTCACCAATCGCATACACGCGACCCGGCCGAGCCATTTCACCCGGCGCGCCCGCTCGCCGGAGGAGGCCACATGAGACTTGCCATTGCCACGGTGTGTCTGAGCGGAGGGCTGGTCGAGAAGCTCGAGGCGATCGCCGCCGCCGGCTTCAAGGACGTCGAGATCTTCGAGAACGACCTCCTGTCCTTCAACGGCACGCCCGCCGACGTGCGCCGCATGGTGGCCGACCTCGGCATGCAGATCATCACCTTCCAGCCGTTCCGCGACTTCGAGGGCATGCCCGGCGACAAGCGCACCCGCGCCTTCGCCCGCGCGGAACGCAAGTTCGACCTGATGCAGGAGCTGGGCTGCGACCTGCTGCTGGTCTGCTCCAACATCTCGCCGGACAGCGTCGGCGGCATCGACCGCGCCGCGGCCGACCTTGCCGAGCTCGGCGAGCGCGCCGGCAAGCGCGGCCTGCGCATCGGCTTCGAGGCGCTGGCCTGGGGACGCCACATCAACGACTACCGCGATGCCTGGGAGGCCGTGCGCCGCGCCGACCACAAGGCGGTCGGCCTCGTCCTCGACAGCTTCCATACGCTGGCGCGCAAGACCGACCTGAAGGCCATCCGCTCCATCCCGCGCGACCGCATCTTCCTGGTGCAGGTGGCGGACGCCCCCGTGCTCGACATGGACCCGCTGTCCTGGAGCCGGCACTTCCGCAACTTTCCCGGCCAGGGCGACCTTGCCGTGCTCGATTTCATGGAGGCGCTGCAGGCCACGGAATTCGATGGGCTGCTGTCGCTGGAGATCTTCAACGACCAGTTCCGGGCCGGCTCCGCGCACAGCGTCGCCATCGATGGCCGCCGCTCCCTCCTCTACCTCATGGACGAGCTGCGCATCCGCACCGGCGTCACGTACAAATCGCTGCCGGCGTTGCCGACCCGGTCGAAATGCTTCGGCACCGAGTTCATCGAGTTCTCGGTCGACGAGGACAGCGAGCCCCGCTTCGAGGGCGTGCTGCGCAGCCTGGGCTTCGTCAAAGCCGGCGTGCACAAGTCGAAGGCGGTGACGCGATGGTCGCAGGGCGCCATCAACCTCGTCATCAACACCGACAAGGAAGGCTTCGCGCATTCCTACAACATCACGCACGGCACGGCCGTGTGCGCGATCGGCTTCATGGTCGACGATGCCGGCAAGACGCTCGATCGCGCGCAGCGCCTGCTCGACCAGCCCTTCCGCCAGGCCGTCGGCCCCGGCGAGCTGGAAATCCCGGCGGTGCGCGGCGTGGGCGGCAGCCTGCTCTATTTCATCGATGCCAAGAGCGATCTCGCCCGCGTCTGGGACGTCGAGTTCGAGCCGACCGGCGAGGATGCCAAGAAGAACGGCGCCGGGCTCACCACCGTCGACCACATCTCGCAGTCGATGCACTACGAGGAAATGCTGACCTGGCTGCTGTTCTACACCTCGCTGCTCGACGTGGCCAAGACGCCCGAGCAGGACGTGCTGGACCCCGGCGGCCTCGTCAAGAGCCAGGTCGTGCAGGCGAGCGATGGCGCATTGCGGCTGGTGCTGAACGCATCGCAATCCAAGCACGCGATGTCCTCGCGTTTCCTCTCGGAGGCGTTCGGCTCGGGCGTGCAGCACATCGCGTTCGCCACATCGGACATCTTCGCCACCGTCAAGCGCCTGAAGGCCAACGGCGTTGTCCTTCTGCCGGTGCCTGAGAACTACTACGACGACGTCGAGAGCAAGACCGACCTGACCGCCGAGCAGATCGACGCACTGCGGGAGCACAACCTGCTGTATGATCGCGACGCGAACGGCGAATATCTGCAGGCCTATACGCAGACGTTCGAGGATCGCTTCTTCTTCGAGATCGTCGAGCGGCGCGGCTACAAAGGCTTCGGCGCCGGCAACGCCCCCATCCGGCTTGCCGCCCAGTCCCGGCTGGTCAGCACCCTATAATCCAAGAACCCCGAGGAGACGGCAGGTGGATTTTTCCTTGTCCGATGAGCAGCGCCTGCTCATCGATACCGTGCGCAAGTTCATCGCCGAGCAGCTGGCTCCCCTCGAGGACGAGGTCGAGCGCACCGGCACGCTCGCCCCCGCGCAGGCCCGCTCGATCTTCGAGAAGTCGAAGGCGCTCGGCCTCTACGGCATGAACATGCCGACCTCGCTCGGCGGCGGCGGGCTGTCGGCGGTCGACACCATGCTGGTCGAGGAGCAGTTCGGGCATACCACCGACATCCTCATCCGCCGCGCCTTCGGCAACGTCTACGAGGTCCTGCTCGCCTGCGAGGGCGCGCAGAAGGAGCGCTGGCTGCTGCCCGCCGTGCAGGGCGAGAGGATCTGCTGCATCGCCATCACCGAGCCGGGCGCCGGCTCGGACGCGGCCGGCATCACGACCCGCGCGGTGCGCGATGGAACGGGATGGCGCCTGACCGGCCAGAAGCACTTCATCAGCGACGCGGTGTTCTCCGACTTCTTCGTCGTCTCGGCCAAGACCGACAACAGCCGCGCCTTCTCGCTGTTCCTGGTCGACAAGAGCCTGCCCGGCATCACGGTCGGCCGCGACCAGCCGATGATGGGCATCCGCGGCACCAGCCACGTCGAGCTGGTGTTCGACAACGTCAAGCTCGACGGCGAAGCCCTGCTCGGCGGCGAGGGCAACGGCATGAAGCTGATGCTGGAGACGCTCGGCCGCGTGCGTCTGGCCCAGGTTGCCGCGCGCGCCGTCGGCAAGGCCTCCAAGGTGCTGGGGCTGGCCACCGACTACGCCCGCGAGCGCAAGCAGTTCGGCAAGGCGATCGGCGATTTCCAGTTCATCCAGCAGTTCATCGCCGACAGCGTCATCGAGATCAACGCGGCCCGCTACATGGTGCTGCGCGCCGCCTGGGAGATCGATCAGGGCAACGACGCCCGCGACTGGATCTCGATGGTCAAGGTGCAGGCCGCCGAGACCCTCGGTCGCGTGGTCGACCGGGCCGTGCAGGTGTTCGGCGGCATGGGCTTCTGCAAGGATTTGCCGATCGAGCGCTACTACCGGGATGCGCGCATCTATCGCATCTTCGACGGCACCTCCGAAATCCATCGCGGCCTGGTCGCCCGCGCGGCGCTCAAGAAAGGTGCCCCGCTGTTCGACATCGGTGCCTGAAATCCGGGCTGTAGCCGGCGGACCACGTGGCGGCCTGTCCACAGCGCCAGTGGCCATTTGCCTGCGGCGGGCGAAAAGACGCGATAGCGTCTCTTGACCGGATGCGCCGGCTCCCGCTTCAATGCACGTTTGCGAACTGAGCAACCAGGAAGCGCCAACCCATGTTCGACTTCGACCGCGTGATCGAGCGTCGCGGCACGCATGCGCAGAAATGGGACGGCATGGCGCGGTTCTCGGGCATCACGGCGCCCGACGCCATTCCCATGTGGGTGGCGGACATGGATTTCGCCGCCCCGCCGGGCGTGACCGAAGCCCTCGCGGAACTGACCAGGCGCGGCGTGTACGGCTACTACGCCGACACCGGCAGCTGGGCAACGGCCCTCGCCGATTGGATGGCGCGCCGCCATGACGTCCGCATCGACCCTGCCTGGGTGAGCCCGACACCGGGCGTTGTGTCCGCGCTCGGCCTCATTCTGCAGGCGGTCAGCGCTCCCGGCGACGAGGTGGTGGCCTTCTCGCCCGCCTACCACGCCTTCCGCAGGATCATCCTGGCCAACGAGCGGCGCATCCTCGATGCGCGCCTCGTCGAGGCGAATGGCCGCTACGCGATGGACCTCGATGCGCTGCGGGCGCAACTGACGCCGCGCACCAAGGTCGTGTTCTTCTGCAGCCCGCACAATCCAGGCGGCACCGTGTGGTCGCCCGCCGAGATCCGCGCGCTGGCCACCTTCTGCGCCGAGCACGACCTGATCCTGGTGTCCGACGAGATCCACTACGACCTGGTCTTCCCCGGCGCCAGGCACACACCCACCATGGTCGCCGCACCCGAGATCGCCGACCGCCTCATCACCACCGTTGCCGCCACCAAGACCTTCAACCTCGCCGGCGCGCACGTGGGTGCCTGCATCACCTCGAATGCGGCCTTCAAGCGCGCCATCGACGCCCGCGTCATGGCCGGCGGCCTCGGCTCGTACAACAGCTTCGGCATGGTCGCGACCGAGGCGGCCTGGCGCACCGGCGACGCCTGGCTCGACGCGCTGCTCCCCTATCTCGCCAGGAACCGCGACCTGTTCGACGCGCGCATCGAGGCGGCAGCGCCCGGCGCGCGCTCCATGCGGCTCGCCTCCACCTACCTTGCCTGGGTCGACTTTTCCGGCACCGGCCTGCCCGCCACCGAAGTGGCGGCCCGGGTCAAGGATCGCGCCCGCATCGCGGTAAGCCCCGGCCCGCAGTTCGGGCCAGGCGGCGAGACCTGGCTGCGCTTCAATTTTGCCACGCCGCGCCCGATCCTCGAGGAGGCACTCGGTCGGCTGGACGAGGCGTTTGCGGATTTGCGCAAATGATAGGCGAGCGCTGAGCGATGAAGAGACCCGTGGTCGGCGTGATCGGCAATGCGCATCGCATCGAGAACCGATTCAACGTGCAGGGCGTCGGCGAACGCAGCATGCGCGCGGTGGCGGAGGTGGCCGACGCGCTGCCCCTGATGTTCGCCAGCGCGGCCGACATCACGGATATCGGCGGCCTGCTGGATGTGGTGGACGGCGTGATGCTGACCGGCGCCCGCGCCAACGTGCATCCGACCCGCTTCCGCTGCGACCCGCATCCCAAGCACGAGCCCTACGACGAGAGCCGCGATGCCCTCGCCCTCGCCCTGGTCGAGGCATGCGTGGCGCGCAGCATACCCATCTTCGGCATCTGCCGCGGCCTGCAGGAGATGAACGTGGCCTACGGCGGCACGCTGCACCCCGAGATCCGCGAGTTGCCGGGGCGCATCAACCATCGCATGCCGCGCCTGCCGACCGGGGAGATCCACCCTGACCCCGCCGTCGTGTTCGCCGACCGCCATGAGGTCAGGCTGGTCTCGGGCGGCGTCTTCGCCGAGCTGCTCGGCCGCGAGACCATCCGCGTCAACTCCTTGCACGGGCAGGGCATTCTCGAGCCCGGCGAGCGCATCGTCGTGGAGGGCGTGGCGGAAGACGGCACCATCGAAGCCATTCGCATTGCCGAAGCCCCCGGCTTTGCGCTCGGCGTGCAATGGCATGCCGAGCACGATCCGCAGCACAATGCGGTCAACCGCGTCTTGTTCGAGGCATTCGGCCAGGCGCTGCAGGCGCGCAAGCGCGCCTGACGCGAGGGACGAGCTACCCGGCAATCGGCGTGGCGACAAACACCGGGATCTGCCGCTCGGTCTTGGCCTGGTAGTCGGCATAGGGCGGGAACGCCGCCACCGCCAGCTTCCACAGCCGGTCCCGCTCCGCCTGGTCCGCGACCTCGCGCACCTGCATGGGACGCACCACCGTCTCGTCCCGCAGCTCGATCTTGGGGTTGACCCGCAGGTTGTGCACCCAGACCGGGTCCTTGGGCGCACCGCCGACCGATCCGACCAGCACATAGCCCTCGCCATCCTTCACCCGCATCAGAGGGGTCTTGCGGATGGCACCGGTCTTGTTGCCGGTGTGGGTCACGAGGATCACCGGCAGTCCAGTATCCTTCAGGGTGGTGCCCTTGGTGCCGCCGCTGCTCTCGTACAGCTCCACCTGCTCGCGCACCCAGTCCCGGGGGCTTGGTATGTAGTTCGGCATGAGGCACCTCCAATAAGCGAGAGAGGAATTGCACCACAGGCGACATTGGTCATCTTGCCTGCCCGGGCCTTGTCGATGCCGACCATACGCCAGGTCCGCCGGCACCCCTCTTCACATCCTCGAGCGCCCGACCTCCTGAGCGACCAACGTCGTTATTGCCCGGCTGCTGCTGGCCTAGTAAATCCCCTGGTAAGCAAGAGGCCCCCGATCCCATGTCAAAGTCCGGCAACTTTTTTGCGCTGCTTGAGAAGAAACTCAAAGCAGCGGGGGATGCCCCTGCCTTCGAGACCGCCGACGGCGCCATCCTGACCTTCGCCGGGCTGCTGGACGAGGTCGGCCGTGCGGCAGCTGCCCTGGTCTCCCTGGGCGTGAAGCCCGGCGACCGGGTGCTGGTGCAGGCCGAGAAATCGCTGCCCAACGTGTTCCTGTACCTCGCCACCCTGAAGGTCGGCGCCGTCTTCAATCCGCTCAACACCGCCTACACCGCCGCCGAGCTCGAGTATTTCATCGGCGACGCCCAGCCGACCGTGATCGTCGTCGCCCCCGAGCGCGTCGCCGAGATCAAGCGCGCCGCCAAGGCCAACAAGGTCGCGCTCCGTGCTGACCATGGCCGCCGACGGCTCCGGCACGTTCGCCCAGCTCGCCGCCAAGCAGAAGCCGCATCAGGCAACCGCCGCCGCGCAGCGCCGACGACCTCGCCTCGCTGATCTACACCTCCGGCACCACCGGCCGCTCCAAGGGCGCCATGATCACGCATGGCAACATCGCCTCCAACGCCAAGGCGCTGCACGCCTACTGGGGCTTCGTGCCGGGCGACGTGCTGCTGCATGCGCTGCCGATCTTCCACGTGCACGGCCTGTTCGTCGCCCTGCACACCGCGCTCCTCAACGCCTCGCACATCCTGTGGATGCCGAAGTTCGAGCTCGCAACCTTCATGCGCCTGCTGCCGCGCGCCACCGTCATCATGGGCGTGCCGACCTTCTACACGCGCCTGCTCGGCGAGCCCGCCGTTCGGCAAGGACCAGTGCCAGCAAGCTCGGCTCGCCATCTCGGGCTCCGCGCCCGCTGCTCGCCGAGACGCACAAGGAGTTCCGCGCCCGCACCGGCCTGGCCATCCTCGAGCGCTACGGCATGACGGAAGCCGGCATGATCACCTCCAACCCCTACCAGGGCGGCCGGCGCCTCGCCGGCACCGTCGGCTACGCGCTGCCGGGCGTGACCGTGCGCATCGCCGACAGCGAGGGCCACGTGCTGCCGCCCGGCAAGGTCGGCGTGCTGGAGGTCAAGGGCCCCAACGTCTTCAAGGGCTACTGGCGCAATCCCGAGAAGACCAAGGCGGAGTTCCGCAAGGGCTACTTCGTGTCCGGCGACCTCGCCAAGATGGGCAAGGACGGCCGCGTCACCATCGTCGGCCGCGCCAAGGACCTGATCATCACCGGCGGCTTCAACGTCTATCCCATCGAGGTCGAGGGCGAGATCAACAGCCTGCCGGGCATCGGCGAGTCTGCCGTGGTGGGCGTGCCGCATCCCGACTTCGGCGAGGGCATCATCGCCGTCGTCACCGCCGCACCCGGAGGCTCGCCGCCGAGCGAGGCGGAGATCATCAGCTCGCTGGCGCAGCGCCTGGCCAAGTTCAAGCTGCCCAAGCGGGTATTCCTGGCCGGCGACCTGCCCCGCAACGCCATGGGCAAGGTGCAGAAGGCCAACCTCTCCAAGCAGTACCGCGAGACCTTCAAGGCCTGATCCGCGCGGCGCTCATGCCGCCGGACCCGCCCCGAGGTCGGCGAATTTTCCCGAGCCGTCGTCAGTCGTACTGTGGGCAGTCGCCCATGTCGGCGGTGGTGCGCGACCCACATCTCGAACACGAATGGTTGTCTTGATCCGGCCACGGCGGGAATGCACGCTCTTTATAAGGACCAAAAAGAACTATCGGGAGGGAGCATCCATGATCACGTCATCGCGCCGTCAATTCCTTGCTCAGTCCGCAGGCTTGCTCGCGCTCGGGGCCAATGGGTTCCGCCAGCACCTCCGCCATCGCCGCGATGGGACCGAACGACAAGTTCGACCTCGTCATCAAAGGCGGCGAGGTGCTCGATCCGAGCCAGAACCTCAAGGCCGTGCGCGACGTCGGCATCCGCTACGGCGCGATCGAGGCACTGGAGGCGAACATCCCGGCCGAGAAAGCGCTGAGGGTCTTGAACGCGTCCGGCAAGCTCGTGACACCGGGCCTCATCGACCTGCACGCCCACGTCTTTCCCTACGGCTCCGCCATCGGCATCCCTGCGGACGAGCTAGATCCCGTTCCAAGCAACGACGACCCTGCGTTTCGGCGGGCGACGCCGGCGCCAATAACATTGCAGCCTTCCGTCGCGCCATCGTCGGCCAGACCCGGGCGCGGCTCTATGCCTTCGTCCACATCGCCAACATCGGCCTTGCCGGCTTCCCCGTCCCGGAGCTTTACAACATCGACTACGCCCAGACGGACGCCGCCGCCAAGGCGGTCGCGGAGAATGCAGATCTGGTGCTCGGCATCAAGGTGCGCATGAGTGAGAACGTCATCGCCAAGCACGGACTGGAGCCGTTGAAGCGCGCCATTCAGGCCTGCACGATGGCCGGCACCGGGGCCAAGGTCATGTGCCACATCGGCGGCGTGGAGACGCCGAGCTGATGAGCCAGATCCTCGATATGCTGCGCGCCGGCGACATCCTCACCCATTGCTATTCGGGTGCCCCGAACATCGCCGGCAAGTTCACCAACATCGTGCAGGACGGCAAGTTACTGCCGGCGGCCCTTGCCGCCAAGCAGCGTGGCGTCGTGTTCGACATCGGCCACGGCGGCGGCAGCTTCGACTACACCATAGCCGAGGCTGCAATGGCTGCCGGAGCCGGTCCGGACACCATCTCCTCGGACATCCATGTCTTCTCGGGCAATTCACCGGGCATGCCTTATCTGACCTGGGTGATGAGCAAGTTCCTCAACATGGGGCTCACCTGGAGCAGGTCGTGGCGATGGCGACCGTCAATCCAGCCAAAGTCATCGGTCGCGGAACCAAGACCGGTACGCTCCAGGTCGGCGCGCCGGCCGACGTCTCGCTGCTGGAACTGGTCGAAGGGCCCGTCGAGTTCGTCGACACGCGCAACAACAAGCGCCAGGGCAAGGTGCATTTGAAGCCGTCGAGCGTCGTGCTGGCAGGTGTCCCGTACGGGCGGCCATATCAGGCACCGTTTGCGGTGCGCTGAACTGTGGCGGCGGTGCCTGCTGTCCGCAACCTGAGACGACCCGCTGACGCATTTTCGTGCGAACAGCAGCAAGCGTTGCACGCGCCCGCGCGAGACTATTCGCGCGGATTCGTGCTGACGCCGCAGTAGCTTGCAGCAGCTTTATGTCGCCCACTGAACATCTATTAGCGCGTCGCCCCACGGAAACCGCCCCGCTGCCCAACGCAGGACGTATTTTGCACTACAACAGACCCGATTTCGAACGGCTGTGCCGGGGGTCGCATGGCGGATTTGTATCATCTGTTGGGACTTTCGCGTCGCGCCGATGAGGCCGCGATCAGGGCGGCCTATCACCGGCTCGCCAAGCAATTTCACCCGGACGCCGGCGCACATCTGCAATCCGACGAGCGGATCAGGCAAATCAATCGCGCCTACGAGACGCTCGGCAATCCCGTGGCTCGCGCCGCCTACGATCTCGAGGAGGGCGGCCACCGCTCACGAGCGCGCCGGCGCTTCTGGGCCGGCGTGCTCGCCGGCCTGTCGACATTCGCGCTGACGATCGGCTCCCTGCCGCTGCTCGTGCAGTGGCCGCAGCGCACGCAGTCGTCGGACGCACCCGTGTCCATTGCCAAGCACGTGGAGATCGCGGCGGCCAGCGGGGAGCCCACCTGCCAGGACCTCGCGATCATCGATCTGGCCTCTCGCTCTGGTGACGCTTTGCCATCCGCCATGCTCGAGTCGAGTTGCACCGCTGAAGCCCCCCGAGAGATCGGACGCCATGCCGAGCTCCTGGCCTACCTGGAGAGGGAGGAGCTGGCCTACGAACGCACCATCCCGGAGGCGGAGCCTTCGCTCAATCCATCGCTCACCACCCAGAGCGTATCGCTTGAGCCGACCACCCCGGTGATCCGTCCCAAACCGGCGCACTGGGTGTCCCTCGAAAACGCCAAGGCGGGCTTCGAGCTCAAGTATCCGGCCGATGTCTTCTCGCCGAAGGCCGGCAATCGCGACGTCGATGATCGCCTGTTCGGTTCCGGCGACGGACACGCCGTGCTGCGCGTCTATGCCGACCGCGGCAACGCCGGCATGACGCCATCGAAGTATCGCGCGGCCCTGCTGGCGCGGCGCTACGCCGGCGCGGCGCTCGACTACGCCCCGCAGCGCGATCATTGGTTCGTGCTGTCGGGCACCCTCGGCGCAGAGATGTTCTACGAGCGCGTCAGCTTCTCCTGCGACCGCCGCTCGGTGCACGGCTGGCTGCTGACCTACCCGTCGCGGAACGGCAGTTCTACGACGCGATCGTCGAGGACATGCACCGCTCCTACCGGTATGGCCGGATCGCCGGCTGGCACTGCAGCGCCAGCGCCCGCCAGCTGGGCACAGAGATGGCCGTACCACCCATCTGACGCGCCGCGCCGCTGGCTTCCGCAAAATCTCCCGGCAGCTTAACCGCTACCTAACCGGTCTCCCCATAGTCTGTGTACGTGGTGGGGAGAGTTGTCGTGCGTACCCTTGTCCCGAGCGCCTGGCTGGCCGGGGCGTCTTCCTTTGGGAAGCGCGGACACTATCGGCTGGCAGCAGCGGTCTTCGTCGCCGGCCTTGCCGTTTGCGCCCTGTCGAGTTGCAGCAAATACGACATGGCCGCCTATTCCGGCCCCTCGCGCATTCCGCTCCCGAAGCGAACCCTGCTGGAGCCTCCCCGGAGCCCAACTGCACGACGGAAGCCTCGCGGCCCGGCGGCTATGGCAGCAACCTGCCGGGCCTGGAGCATCACCGGACGGCGATCGCAAGCCTTGCCGCTGCCGGCAATGCCGACACCCTGGACGCGCCGGCGACCGCCACCCCGATAGCAATCGGGCAGCACGCTCGCCCAGGCCGACCCGAACCTCGGCCTGTCGCAGCGCATCCGGCTGGAGTACGAGCGCGACTGCTTCCGCCGCGCCGAGATCCGCGCCCGCGAGCGGCTCCTGCAGCTGCAACGCGCCGTCAGCCGCACCGCCAAGGCCGTAAAGCGCACCGAGCAATCCGCGCCTTAGCGTCTTTCCGATTTGGATTGAAGCATCCACCTGTCATCCCGGAATTCGCGCCAGCGAATATCCGGGACCCAGAGCCAAGCAGCGAAGTTCTCGGGCTCTGGGTCCCGGCTCTGAGCTGCGCTCAGTCCGCGATGACAGGCATCGACGCGGCTTGATAGCCGCCCGCCCTACCCGTAGGTGCGCTCGTCGGCGATCACCTTGCCGTCGTTGGGCAGCGAGCCCGGCGCCACGATCTCCACCTCGCCCTTCAGCTTGGTGACCGCCTGCAGCGTCTCGGCGAGCTTGGCCTTCAGGCCCGACGTCCGCGCTGGCCGCCTCGGCCTTCAGCGTCATGACGTCCTGCTCGCCCGCGCGGCCGACCACCAGCCGCAGCCGGCCGAGGCCGGCGTGGCGCTTGGCCAGCTCCGCGACGTGCTCGGGATGCACGAACATGCCCTTGACCTTGGTGGTCTGGTCGGCGCGGCCCATCCAGCCCTTGATGCGCATGTTGGTGCGCCCGCACGGGCTCACCCCCGGCAGCACCGCCGACAGGTCGCCGGTGGCGAGCCGGATCATCGGGTAGTCGCGGTTGAACGAGGTCACCACCACCTCGCCCACCTCGCCCGCCGGCACCGGATCGCCGGTGCCCGGCCGCACGATCTCCACGATCACGCCCTCGTCGACGATCATGCCCTCCAGCGCCTGCGCTCTCGTAGGCGATGATGCCGAGGTCGGCCGTGGCGTAGGCACTGATAGGTGTCGATGCCGCGCTGCTTGTATTCGGCCCGCAGCGAGGGAAACAGCGCGCCGCCCGACACGAACGCCTTCTTGAACGAGGAGGCGTCCTTGCCGGCCTCCTTGGCCTTGTCGAGCAGGATCTTCAGGTAGTCCGGCACGCCGATGTAGGCGGTGGGCTTGAGGAACTGGATCACCTCCAGCTGCTGCTCGGTATTGCCGGGGCCGGCGGCGATCACCGATGCAGCCGAGCGCGCGCGCGCCCGCGTCCATGATCCAGCCGCCCGGCGTCAGGTGATAGGCGAACGTGTTGTGCACGATGTCGCCCTTGCGGAAGCCCGCCGCGAACAGCGCGCGCGCCGAGCGCCACCAGTCCTCGCCGAAGCCCTCGGGCTCGAAGATCGGTCCGGGCGACATGAACACCCGCGACAGCGCTGCCCGTCGCCGACGTGGCGAGACCCGCCGAACGGCGGCTCCCTGGCCTGCAGGTCCTTGAGGTCGCCCTTCTCAGCACCGGCAGCTTCGCCAGCGCCTCGCGCGAGGTCACCGCCGCCGCATCGACGCCCTCCAGATGCCGCCGCCAGCCCGGCGCGCCCGGCCACCGCATGGCCGGATCAGGTCCGGCAGCAGGTTGAACTGCGCAAGCTCGCGCTGCGCCGGCATCGCGGACCTCGAGCTGGTCGTAGTGCTTGTCACCGCGCTCATCACGCCAGCCAGCGCTTGCGGCGCTTGTAGGATTTCACGTCGCGGAAGCTCTTGCGGTCGCCGCCGCCGACGCCGAGGTAGAACTCCTTGACGTCCTCGTTCTCGCGCAGCGACTTGGACTCGCCGTCCATCACCACGCGCCCGCTCTCCAGGATGTAGCCGTAGCTGGCATAGCGCAGCGCCACGTTGGTGTTCTGCTCGGCGAGCAGGAAGCTCACGCTCTCCTTGGTGTTGATGTCGCGCACGATCTCGAAGATCTGCTCGACGATCTGCGGCGCCAGCCCCATCGACGGCTCGTCCAGCAGGATCATGGTCGGGCGCGACATCAGCGCGCGGCCGATCGCCGTCATCTGCTGCTCGCCGCCGGAGGTGTAGCCGGCCAGCGCGCTGCGCCGCTCCTTCAGGCGCGGGAAGTAGGCGTAGACCATCTCGAGGTCGGCGGTGACGGCGGCGCGTCCGTCGCGGCGCGTGAAGGCACCGGTCAGCAGGTTCTCCTCGACCGTCAGATGGCCGAAGCAGTGGCGGCCCTCCATCACCTGGATGCAGCCGCGCTGCACCAGGTCGTTCGGGGTGAGGCCGTCGACGCGCTCGCCCTTGAACTCGATGCGGCCCTTGGTGACGTCGCCGCGCTCGGAGCGCACCAGGTTGGAGATCGATTTCAGCGTGGTCGACTTGCCGGCGCCGTTGGCGCCCAGAATGGCGACGATGCCGCCGGCCGGCACCTCCAGCGACACGCCCTTCAGCACCAGGATGACGTGGTCGTAGATCACCTCGATGTTCTTGACGGCGAGGATCGGCTCGGCCGTCTCGGCCTTGGCGGCCGCAGCAGGCTTGGTCAGGACATCGGTCACGAAGCGTCACTCCTGCAGAATTCGGATGCGGGAGGCGGCACTGGCCGCCTCCCGCGCATGTGCGTCGGACCGACGTCGCGCTCAGCTCTCCTTGGAGCAGTCGCGCGGCTCGATCTTCTTCTCGGCGGCGTACTTGGCCGAGACGTCCTTGACGAGCGGCTCGGTGGTCTCCTGGTTGGCGGTGTACCAGTCGGAGATGATCTTCCACTCCTTGCCGTCCCACTGCTGCACGCGGCCGTCGCGCGCGCCTTCGTGGTCGGCGCAGGAGATCTTGACCGGCTTCAGCATGCCTTCGAAGCCCAGCTCCTTCAGGCGCGCGTCGCTGAGGTTGCAGGTTCTCGAGGCCCCAGCGCACCTGCTCGCCGGTGAGCGGCTTCTTGCCGAACTTCTCCTGCGCCTTGCGGATCGCCTCCACGCCGAGCATGGCGTTGACCACGCCGCGGTTGTAGAGCACCTGGCCGAAGTCCTCCTTGGCGAGGCCCTTGCCCTTGTCGAGGACGTGCTTCTTGATGTCCTCGTGCACCTTGAACTTGCCGGCGCCGTGCTGGAGCATCAGCGCCTTGTAGCCCTTGGCGTCGTCGCCGGCCGGGGTCACGTCAGGCTCGGCGCCCGACCACCACACGCCGATCATCTTGTCGCGCGGATAGGCGACGGCTGCCGCTTCCTTCACGGCCGTGCCGTTCATCACGCCCCAGCCCCACAGCAGCACGTAGTCCGGCCGGTCCTGGCGGATGGCCAGCCACTGCGACTTCTGCTCGACGCCCGGATGCGTGACCGGGATCGGCTTGAACTCGAAGCCGTGCTTGGCCGCCAGCGACTGCAAGCGCCGGGATCGGCTCCTTGCCGTACGGGCTGTCGTGATAGACGAGGCTGATCTTCTTGCCCTTCAGCTTGTCCATGCCGCCGAGTTCCTTGGCGACGTGCTGGATGGCGATGTCGGCCGCCGACCAGTAGGTGCCGAGCAGCGGGAAGTTGTAGGAGAACACGGCGCCGTTCTTGGAGTCGGCGCGGCCGTATCCCATGGTGATGATCGGGATCTTGTCGGCCTGCGTCTTCTCGGTCAGCGCGAACGTGATGCCGGTCGACAGCGGGTTGAAGAACGCGGCGCCGGTCGGGCCCTTGCCCTTCAGGCGCTCGTAGCACTCCACGCCCTTGTCGGTGGCGTAGCCCGTCTCGCATTCCTCGACCAGCAGCTTGACGCCGTTGATGCCGCCGTCACGCTCGTTGACCAGGCTGTAGTAGTCGGAAACGCCGTTGGCGTAGGGCACGCCGTTCACGGCGTAGGCGCCCGTGCGATAGGACAGGATCGGCACGAACTGCTCGTTCTGCGCCGCCGCCGGCGTGGCAAGCGCCGCGCCCGACAGGACGGCAGCGGCCAATACCACTGACTTGCGAACCATTGTCTTTCCTCCATTTCGTTTGGCCCGGATGTATGGCCGGGCCGCTGCTCGCGGGCTGTTCTTGTCTTCAAGCCGGTGTGCGCCGCTCCGCGTTGCGACGCACCGGCCTTCGCATCGGCCGCCCTCAGTAGGGGTACGGCCAAAGCCTGAGCTTCTCCTTGCCGATGGCCCACAGCCTGGCAAAGCCATGCGGCTCCTTGATCAGAAGGTAGCAGATCAGCGAGCCGAAGATGATGAACTCCAGGTGCGTGATCATGTCGGTGTGCAGCGGGAATGCCCAGCGCCGCCGGCACCTGATTGAGGAAGATCGGCAGCATCAGGATGAAGCCTGCGCCCAGGAACGATCCGAGGATCGAGCCGAGCCCGCCGATGATCACCATGAACAGCAGCTGCAGCGACCGGTCGATGTTGAACGCCAGCGGCTCCCACGCACCGAGGTAGACGAACGCCCACAGCGCGCCGGCCACGCCGATGATGAACGAGGACACCGCGAACGCCGTCAGCTTGGCATAGAGCGGGCGGATGCCCATCAGCTCGGCGGCGATATCCATGTCGCGGATCGCCATCCACTGCCGGCCGAGGTTGCCGCGCACCAGGTTCTTGGCCATGGTCGCGAACACCACCACGAACAGCAGGCAGAGCAGATAGCGCTCGATCGGCGTGTCACCAGCAGGCCGAAGAAATTCAGCTCCGGCGCGGATCACGGAGCCGGACGGCGCGTAGTTGGTGAACCACTTCACGCGGATGAACACCCAGTCGAAGAAGAACTGCGCCGCCAGCGTGGCCACCGCAAGGTAGAGCCCCTTGATGCGCAGGCTCGGAATGCCGAACAGGATGCCGACGATCGCCGACATCAGCCCGCCGAGCAGGATCGACGAGAAGCACCGGCAGCGGCGGGATCGCAATCGCAGTGCCGAGCCAGGCCAGCGGGATGTGCACCCCGGTGCCGAACTTGTAGGCCGAGTAGGCGCCGATCGCCATGAAGGCGCCGCTGCCGAGCGAGATCTGCCCGCAGTAGCCGACCAGGATGTTCACGCCGATGGCGGCCAGCGCCAGGATCAGGAAGGGCAGCAGGATGGCGCGCAGCAGATAGTCGGACCCGAGCGGCCAGATGTGGAAGATGGCCAGCAGCGGCACGCCGAAGAAGGCGAAGGCGAGCAGCAGGGCCAGCGCGACGCGATCCTGGCGGATCGGAAAGATCGCCATGTCGGCGGCATAGCTCGTCTTGAACTGGCCGGCTTCGCGATACAGCATCGTGTCACGCTCCGCGTGAAGGCAGTGGGCAGTAGGCGAGTAGGCAGTAGCAGGCGGCCAGGCGCAGTCCTGCTCGCAGCGAAGTTCGCTTCTGGTGACCCGGCATCATTCTCGCTTCCAACGCCTACTGCCCATTGCCTACTGCCTACTCCCTAAATCCGCTCGATGATGCGCTCGCCGAACAGGCCCTGCGGCCGCACCAGCAGGACGGCCAGCGCCAGGACGTAGGCGAACCAGTATTCGATGCCGCCGCCGATGTGCGGCCCGAGGAAGGCTTCGGCGAGCTTCTCGCCGGCGCCGACGATCAGGCCGCCGACGATGGCGCCCGGCACCGACGTGAACCCGCCGATGATCAGCACCGGCAGCGCCTTCAGCGCCAGGAAGGTGATGGAGAACTGCACGCCGAGCTTGGTGCCCCACACGGTCGCGGCCACCAGCGCGACCAGGCCCGCCACCAGCCACACCACGAACCAGATGTAGCTGATCGGGATGCCGACCGACTGGGCCGCCGCGTGGTCGTCGGCCACCGCGCGCAGCGCGCGGCCGGTCTTGGTGTTCTGGAAGAAGACGGCGAGACCGCGCCACCAGCACGCCGGCGATCAGCCCGCCCCACACGTCGAGCTTGTTGACCAGGATGCCGCCCGGGAAAACGCTCTCGAACAGGAACCAGGCGTCGGTCGGAAACAGCCGCAGCGGGTAGACGTCCGAGCCGAAGATCATCTGCGCCGCGCCCTCCAGAATGAAGGTGGCGCCGATGGTCGACATGAACAGCGTCAGGCCGTCCTGGTTGACCAGCGGCCCCAGCACATAGCGCTCGATCAGCCAGGCGGTGATCGCCATGATGACGCCGGCAAACAGCAGCGCCGAGCAGGATCGCCGCCCAGTTCGGAAAGCCGCGCGTGCACCAGGAAGTCGAGGCTGCGCACCAGCGCCAGGCCGGCCAGCAGCACCATGGCGCCCTGCGCGAAGTTGAACACGCCCGAGGCCTTGTAGATCAGCACGAAGCCGAGCGCGACCAGCGAATAGAGCACGCCCGACAGCAGCCCGCCGATCAGGATCTCGAGAAACTGTCCGAATAGAACCACGCAGCTCTCCTCAGTGGGCGACGCCCAGATACGCGTCGATCACCTTCTGGTTGCTCTGCACCTCGGCCGGCGTGCCGTCGGCGATCTTCTGGCCGTAGTCGAGCACCACCACCCGGTCCGACAGGTCCATCACCACGCCCATGTCGTGCTCGATCAGGGCGATGGTGGTGTCGAAGGTATCCTTCACGGTCAGGATGAAGCGGCTCATGTCCTGCTTCTCCTCGAGGTTCATGCCGGCCATCGGCTCGTCGAGCAGCAGCAGCTCGGGCTCGGTGGCGAGCGCGCGGCCAAGCTCGACGCGCTTCTGCAGGCCGTAGGGCAGCTTGCCGACCGGGGTCTTGCGGATGTGGGCGATCTCCAGGAAGTCGATGATGCGCTCCACCTCCTCGCGGTGGCGGATCTCCTCGCGCTGCGAGAAGCCCCAGTAGATGGCCTGCGCCAGCAGGCCCCGGCGCATCTTCAGGGTGCGCCCGGTCATGATGTTGTCGAGCGTCGACATGCCCTTGAACAGCGCCACGTTCTGGAAGGTGCGGGCGATGCCCTGGCTGGCGGCGATGTAGGGCCGCATGGCGCTGCGCTGCTTGCCCTTGAAGGTGATGATGCCCTGCTGGGGATGGTAGAAGCCGTTGATGACGTTCAGCATCGACGTCTTGCCGGCGCCGTTCGGGCCGATGATGGCGCGGATCTCGCCCTTGCGGATGTCGAACGACACATCGCGCAAGGCCCGCACGCCGCCGAACGATAGCGATACATTGTCCACCGAAAGCAGCACCTCGCCTGTGCCGGGCGCCTTGCTTCCTACCGGTCTCGGCTCGACGTCGGCCTTCATTCGGCGGCCTCCTTCAGCGGCTCGGCCGCGCGCCCGGGGTAAACCTTCACGTCCACGATCTTGATGTCGCCATCCAGGACACCCTTGCGGCCGTCCTCGAACGTCACCTCGGTGGAAACGCGGCACTCCTTGGAGCCGTCGTACAGCGCCTTGATCAGCGTCGCCGTAGCGGTCGGCGATGAACGAGCGGCGCACCTTCAGCGTGCGCGTCAGCTCGCCGTCGTCGGCATCCAGCTCCTTGTGCAGGATCAGGAAGCGGCGGATCTGGGAGGCCGACATCTGCGGCTCGTCGGCCAGCGCCTTGTTCAGCTCGTCGACGCGCTTGGCCACCATCTCGTAGACCTGTGGATGGGCGGCCAGCTCCTGGTAGCTCGCGAACGACACGTTGTTGCGCTCGGCCCAGTTGCCGACCGAGGTCAGGTCGATGTTGATGAACATCGTCACGAAGTCGCGGCCATGCCCGAAGGCGACCGCCTCGCGCACCTCGGGGAAGAACTTGATGCGGTTCTCGAGGTACTTCGGCCCGAACAGCGCACCGCTGTTGAGGCGGCCGACGTCCTTGGCGCGGTCGATGATCTTCAGGTGCCCGCGCTGGTCGAAGAAGCCGGCATCGCCCGTATGCACCCAGCCGTCCGGCGTCTTGGCTTCCGCCGTCGCCTCGTCGTTCTTGAAGTATTTCAGGAATACGCCGGGGCTCTTGAACAGCACCTCGCCGCTGTCGGCGATTTTGATCTCGACGTCCGGACCCGGCTTGCCCACTGTGTCGGAATAGACCTCGCCGTCCGGCTGCAGCGTGATGTAGACGCTGGCTTCCGTCATGCCGTACAGCTGCTTCAGGTTGATGCCGAGCGAGCGATAGAAGCGGAACAGCTCCGGCCCGATCGCCTCGCCCGCCGTATAGGCGACGCGGATCCTGGAAAAGCCCATCCGGTTCCTGAGCGGCGCATAGACGAACAGGTCGCCCAGCCGGTACAGCAGGCGATCCTTGAACCCGACCGCCTTGCCGTCGAGGATCTGCTCGCCGCAGCGGCGCGCCACGCCGAGGAAGTAGTCGAACATCTTCTTCTTGACGCGGCCGGCGTCCTCCATGCGCACCATGATCTGCGTCAGCAGGTTCTCGAACACGCGCGGCGGCGCAAAGAAGTAGGTCGGCGCGATCTCGCGCCGGTCCTCGATGATGGTCTCGGGGCTCTCCGGGCAGGCCACGCACATGGCGCCCGCATAGGCCTGGCCATAGGAGAAGATGTGGTCGCCGACCCAGGCCATCGGCAGGTAGGCCAGCAGCGTGTCCTTGGTCGTGAAGTTATCGAACAGGTTGCCATTCTGCCCGGAGACGACGATGTTCCGGTGCGTCAGCATCACGCCCTTGGGCCGGCCTGTCGTGCCCGACGTATACAGCATCACGCTGACGTCCTCGCCCTTGCCCTTGGCGATCTCGTCCAGCCACCAGCCGGCCGCGCCGGCGTTGCGGCGCAGCTCTTCGCGCCCCAGGTTCTGCACATGCTCGAAGGAATGCAGGCTGGCCGGGATCGTAGGTGGCGAGCCCGCGCGGCTCGTCGTAGATGACCTGCTTGAGCCTTGGCAGCTGGTCGGCCACCGAGATCACCTTGTCGACCTGCTCCTGGTTCTGGACGATGGCGAACTTCACCTCGGAATGCTCGAGCACGTAGGCCATCTCGGCCGCCACCGAGTCCTGGTAGATCGGCACGGCGATGCCGCCCACGCTCTGCACGGCGGCGAAGCTCGCATAAAGTCTCGGCCGGTTGTCGCCGATGATCGCCACCGCGTCGCCGCGCTCGATGCCGAGCTTGCGCAGGCCGATCGCGAACAGGCGCACCTCGTCGCGCAGCCGACCCCAGGTCCAGGTCTGCCAGATGCCGTAGTCCTTGTGGCGCAGGGCCGGCAGCTCGCCATGGCGCTCTGCATTGCGCAGCAGCAGCTTGGGTATCGTGTCGAACGCGGCTGCCGGCGCACCGATGGTGCTCACGGTGTCGTTCCTCCCTTGTCAGCCAAGCCGCCCTTGAGGGCGGTCTTCATTCGTACGGACAGCCGGCACCCGCAGTTGCATCTGCTCGACGGCGAAACAGGCCGGCACCGTGACTGTGGTAAACTAGGCACAAATACAGCGCCGCTCAACGCGAAACTGGACAGACAGAGCGGGACTTATCTGGTATAATTAGCGAGCTATTCTGCTTGGCTCACTATCGATCGCTTGGTCGAGTCTGACGCTTGCGGCAGGCTTCTCACCCCTCGAAGCGCGACAGCTTCTCCACATCGACAATCCGGATGCCGCCGCGCTCGTTGACGAGCAGGCCGCCGGCTTCCAGCCGCAGCAGGCTCTTGTTGGCGATCTGCCGCGACACGCCGGCCAGCAGCGCCAGCTCCTCCTGCGTGATCTCGATGTAGCTCCTGGCATTCGGATACAGCACCGGGTTGAGCAGCCAGGCCAGATGGCGGGCGACCCTGGCGGTCGGATCATGCATGCGGTCGCACTCGATGGTGCCGATGAACTGGCCCATGCGTTCGTTGAGCTGGCGCACCATGAAGCGTGTAAACCCTACGCTCGTTTCGAACAGCCACATGAAGGTGGCGCGGTTCATCATGGCAAGGTGGGTGTCGCGCAGGGCGACCAGATCGTACTGGCGCTCCTCGTTCTTGAGAACCGTGCCCTCGCCGATCCAGCCGCCCGGCGCCGCCGCCGGCGAAGGTCATGGCCTTGCCGTCCGCCGAGATGGCGCTGATCTTGACCAGGCCGCTGATGATGCCGATCCAGTAGTCGAGCTTGTCGCCGCGATGACAGATATAGGCGCCGGCTGCAAAGCGCCGCTCGGTGATGCCCTTCAACGCGCGCGCGGCCTCGGCCTCGGTGAGCGCATCGGCCCAGAAGGCGACTTTGCGAAGCTCCTCTATCGCGCTCACGTGTGCACCGTGTTCGACCTCTCCCAAATCTAGGCTGGATGCGGCGCACGCCTCAAGGCGCCGTGCCGCCAAGAACCCTGGGCAATTGTCACGTGGAAGGCCTAGCGGCTATCCATTAGGATAGCCATCAACAGCCAACCTGGATACTCTCGAGGAAACGTCACCATGGCGGCAGAACTCACGCATTTCATCGGCGGCAAGCACGTAAAGGGCACGTCGGGCCGCTTCGGCGACGTCTACCAGCCGATGGACGGCACCATCCGCGCCAGGGTGCCGCTGGCCTCCAAGGCCGAGGTGGCAGCCGCCGTCGAGAACGCCAAGGCCGCGCAGCCGGCCTGGGCCGCCACCAACCCGCAGCGCCGCGCCCGCGTGCTGATGAAGTTCATCGAGCTGGTGGCGCGCGACAACGACAAGCTGGCCGACGTGCCTGGCCCGCGAGCACGGCAAGACCGTCGCCGACGCCAAGGGCGACATCCAGCGCGGCGTCGAGGTGATCGAGTTCGCCTGCGGCGTGCCGCACCTCATGAAGGGCGAGTTCACCGACAACGCCGGCCCCGGCATCGACATCTATTCCATGCGCCAGCCGCTCGGCGTGGTCGCGGGCATCACGCCGTTCAACTTCCCGGCCATGATCCCGATGTGGAAGTTCGGCCCGGCCATCGCCTGCGGCAACGCCTTCATCCTGAAGCCCTCCGAGCGCGACCCCGGCGTGCCGCTGATGCTGGCCGAGCTGATGATCGAGGCCGGCCTGCCGCCCGGCATCCTCAACGTCGTCAACGGCGACAAGGAAGCGGTCGACGCCATCCTCGACCATCCCGACATCTCGGCCATCGGCTTCGTCGGCTCCACGCCGATCGCCGAGTACATCTATGCGCGCGGCTGCGCGGCGGGAAAGCGCGTGCAGTGCTTCGGCGGCGCCAAGAACCACATGATCGTCATGCCCGACGCCGACATGGACCAGGCCGTCGATGCGCTGATGGGCGCCGGCTACGGCTCGGCCGGCGAGCGCTGCATGGCCATCTCGGTGGCCGTGCCGGTCGGCGCCAAGACGGCCGACCTGCTGGTCGAGAAGCTGATCCCGCGCGTGGAATCCCTGAAGATCGGCCCGTCCACCTCGGCGGACGCGGACTTCGGCCCGATGGTCACCGCCGCCCACCTCAAGAAGGTGAAGGACTACGTCGATATCGGCATCAAGGAAGGCGCCAAGCTCAGGGTCGACGGCCGCGACTTCAAGATGCAGGGCTACGAGAACGGCTTCTACATGGGCGGCTGCCTGTTCGACGAGGTGAAGCCCTCCATGCGCATCTACAAAGAGGAGATCTTCGGCCCGGTGCTGTCGGTGGTGCGCGCCAAGACCTACGAGGAGGGCCTCAAGCTCGCCAACGACCACGAGTACGGCAACGGCGTCGCCATCTTCACGCGCGACGGCGACACCGCGCGCGACTTCTCGGCCAAGGTCAACGTCGGCATGGTCGGCGTCAACGTGCCGATCCCGGTGCCGCTCGCCTACTACACCTTCGGCGGCTGGAAGCGCTCGGGCTTCGGCGACCTCAACCAGCACGGCCCCGAATTCGATGCGCTTCTACACCAAGACCAAGACCGTCACCTCGCGCTGGCCCTCCGGCCACAAGGAAGGCGCCGAGTTCGTCATCCCGACGATGAAGTGACGGTTGGATCCGGAAGTCGCGCCAGCGAATATCGGGACCCACTGTCTTTAGGTCTATCGCGGCTGGCGTGGGTCTGCGCTCCGCTTGACACAACATTTATCGAAAGGAATCCGCATGCGACGGCGCCTCATGGCCGCGATGCTCTGCCTGTTGCCGACGGGTGGTGCGCTTGCCAATCACTGCAGCGATCAGACCTCACCCCTCACGCGCGAGGCACGGCGCCTGAAAGAAATGCTGCAAGGGTCGGTCGGCCAGGTCAATTCGCAAGGCATCTGCGAGCACGGCCGCAACTACGTGCGCTACCTCGACAAGATGATGGTGGCCATTCGCAAAATCTCGAAGGATTGCTATCACCGCAAAGAGGTACCGCTGGAGCGCATCTACGCTCGGGAGCGGGCGCAGAAGCAAGAACTCAGCGAGAAGCATTGCCGGGCGGTGAAGGAGCGACCAAGAAGCCGTAGCCGGCGAAGCGTCAAGCCGCTTTCGGTCGCGCATCGCGTGCGTGAAAGCAGCGGGGCGACTGCCCCGCTGCATCAACGTGTGGCCGCTACGTCTTCCGGAAGCCCGGACGGCAGCAGCGCTGTCAAAGTGCTCGGCAGCGACGGGATGGTCCCCGCACACGGCACTGCCACTGTCCGCCCCGTGTCACGATCGAGTAACAGGGCAGTGCAGTCCGCCGTCGACGCCGGCTCGGCGCGCATGTCGAAGCTGACCATGGCGCCCGTGACAAAGACCCCAAGCAGGAACGCCGCCCCCAACAACCGGGTGGCCCCGGTGCGACGCTTCCGTCCTGGTGTCAGCGGGGTGGGGACCACCGCCCCCAGCCCGCAATCATGTTGCCGCCGCGATCCCCCGCTGGACCTCTGGCGCTTGTGCTGTTCCCCGCGAAGCATCAGTCCCCTCATACCGCCGCCCCGCTGCACAACTCGACGGCATGAGATCACCCTCGCTGGGAGAGCGTCGGGCATCAAGACCAGGACATGGCCGCAATTGTGGACGTTCCGGGGTTATCCCGGTTATCCACAAGACAACTGATATAAGACTCCGGATTTCAGGCGTTCAGCGCGGTCTCAGCGCGGTCCGGGCAGCATGTCGCCGCCCGATTTCGACTGCGGCTGCGGCGGACGCTCCTCGCGCGAGCGACGCTGCGGCGGCGCGCGCTCAGCGCTGATGCGCACCGGCGGCACGTACATGCGCTCGGCTGAGCACAACCGGCGCTGGTCCTCGTTGCGACCGCACGCGCGCAGGCCGCCGCCCTTGTTGAAGCAGATGCGCACTTCCTTGAGGCGGTCGCCGGGACGTCCGCACTCCACCACGATCATGTCGCGCGTCAGCTTCGGATTGGCCGCCATGAACTCGCCGATCAGCTCGTCCGGGCTGACCATCAGCCGGTCGTCCTGCAGGCCGACATAGCGCTCGGGGATCTTGATCGAACTCATAGAGCCGGCGCGACAGGTCGAAATAGCCGTCCACGCCCAGCCCCGAGCAGGTGCCGTGCTTGCGGTACTCGTGGAAGATCAGCCGCTTGCTCGGCATGATGTCGAGCATGCGCTGGGCGGCGGCCTCGGGCACGAACGTGCTCTCCGACGTGCGGCAGAACTCCGGCCAGCGCTGCTCGAACTGCGGCCACAGTCCGTGCAGCACGAACGCGTAGGGCCGCCGCTCGCGGCCGTGGCACTGCGGATCGTAGCGGCCATTTTCCAGTCCGGCGCAGTAGGTCGGGCTCCACGACAGCGCCAGCACGTAATAGTCGAACACGCCGGCCTGGTAGCCCTGCCCCTGCGGCGACCGCTGCGCCAGCGCGTCGTGCCCGCCGATGATGCTCGAGACCGCAAGCGCGGCAACGCAATGCCAGGCCGCGCAGTCCTGAAATCACGCTCGTCCGCATCGCGGCTCCCCATTACGCAGTACAGGATGCAACCTAGCCGCACGCGCAGAACGAATCAAGAACATAGTTGCGCCTGCATGTGCGCCACCCAGGGTTCACGCCGCCAGCCGGTCGAGGATGCGCGCCCAGCTGCGCGCGCCCTTGCGGAAGGAGGTCAGGTTGTACTTCTCGTTCGGCGAATGGATGCGGTCGTCATCGAGCCCGAAGCCGACCAGCAGGCTGTCCATGCCGAGCGCCGCCTTGAACGAGGTGACGATCGGGATCGAGCCGCCCATGCCGATCAGCGCGGCGGGCTTGCCCCATTCCTCCTGCAGCGCCGCCGCCGCCCGCGCGATGTGCGGCGACTTCGGGTCGAAGGCCGTGGCCGGCGAGCCGTGCGCGGTCGGAAACTCGACCCGGCAATCCTTCGGCACCCGTTCCTTGATGAAGCCCTCGACGGCCTTCAGCACCTTCTTGGGGTCCTGGCCCGGCACCAGCCGGCAGGTGATCTTCACCGACGCCTTGGACGGGATCACCGTCTTGGTGCCGGCGCCCTGATAGCCGCCGGTGATGCCGTTGTACTCCATGGTCGGCCGCGCCCAGATCTGCTCCAGCACGCTGTAGCGCTTCTCGCCGGCCGGCACGCTCAGGCCGACGTCCTCCAGGAACTCGGCTCCGTCGAAGCCCAGGCTCTGCCACTGCGCGAGCTGCTTGGGCGAAGGCTTGCGAATGCCGTCGTAGAAGCCCGGCACCCGCACCTTGCCGTTGGCGTCGTGCATCTGGCCGAGAATGCTCGACCAGCGCGCGGATCGGGTTCATGGCCGCCCCGCCGTAGGTGCCCGAATGCAGATCGCGGCTGGGGCCGGTGATCACCACCTCGAGGCCGGCAAGCCCCCGCAGCTGCGTGGAGATGGCCGGCGTGTCCTTGTCCCACTGGCCGGTGTCGCAGACGAGCGCCAGGTCCGCCTTCACCTCCTTGCCGTGCTTGGCGAGGAAGCCCGGCAGCGACGGCGAGCCGCATTCCTCCTCGCCCTCGAACAGCACGGTGATGGCGAGCGGCAGCCCGCCCGACACCTTCTTCCAGGCGCGCGCCGCCTCCAGGAAGGTCATCAGCTGGCCCTTGTTGTCCTCCGCGCCGCGCGCCACGATCACCTTGCCGTTGGCCTTGTCGTTGGCGATGCGCGGCTCGAACGGCGGCGTCTGCCACAGCTCCAGCGGATCGGGCGGCTGCACGTCGTAGTGGCCGTAGAACAGCACGTGCGGCGTCGACTGGCCGCGCGCCCTTGCTGTGCTGGCCCACCACCATGGGATGGCCGGTGGTCGGCACCACGCGCGCATCGAAGCCGATCTCCTGCAGCTGCTCGGTGCACCACTCCGCGGCCTTGCGGCAGTGCGCCTTGTAGGCCGGATCGGTCGAGACGCTCGGGATGCGGATCAGCTCGAACAGCCGCTCCAGCGCCTGCTCTCTGGTTTCGTCGAGCACCTTCAAGACTTGCGGCAGCTGGGAGCTCATTCGCGTCCTCTTGGCGGGGGAGATCGGCGGGTGGCGGGAGGATAGCGGCCAGCCTCGCGCCTCTGTCAACAGCCATGCGGCGCCGACCAGGACCGAGAGACGCAGGCTGGCGGCGGAACGCTTGGCAGCCCGGCTGCGTCTTTTTGTGAGGGCGCAAGTTGGTGCAGGAGCCCTGGACCGACCTTCCGCCGACCCGGCAAGCCTGATATGGGCTGGCGCAAGTCCGAACCCGTTGGCGCAGAATACATGGCGGAGCTGACGACATGAGCACACGCAAAGAGCCGCAGTCGAAGGCGTCGGGCAAGTTCGTCTACCTGTTCGCCGCCGGCCGCACCGACGGCACCGCCGACATGAAGGAGCTGCTGGGCGGCAAGGGCGCCAACCTCGCCGAGATGGCGAGCCTCGGCCTGCCCGTGCCGCCGGGCTTCACCATCACCACGCGAGGTGTGCACCGCCTACTACGCCAACGGCCGCAAGCTGCCGGACGGCCTGAAGGCCGAGGTGGAGGCGGCGCTCGCCGAGATCGGCCAGGCGGTCGGCGCCTCGTTCGGCGACGTCAAGTCGCCGCTGCTGGTGTCGGTGCGCTCGGGCGCGCGCGCCTCCATGCCCGGCATGATGGACACCATCCTCAACCTCGGCCTCAACGACGAGACCGTGCAGGGCCTGGCCGCCAAATCCGACAGCGAGCGGTTCGCCTACGACAGCTACCGCCGCTTCATCCAGATGTACTCCAACGTCGTGCTCGACGTGGATCACGGCGTGTTCGAGGACATCCTGGAGAACCACAAGAACCTGAACGAGCACACGCTCGACACCGATCTCGGCCGCCGACGACTGGCGCGAGGTGATCGCCGCCTACAAGGAGGCGATCGAGCGCGAGACCGGCAAGCCCTTCCCGCAGTCCACGGCCGAGCAGCTGTGGGGCGCGATCGGCGCCGTGTTCGGCTCCTGGCAGAACCAGCGCGCCAACACCTATCGCCGCCTGCACGCCATCCCCGACGGCTGGGGCACGGCCGTCAACGTGCAGGCGATGGTGTTCGGCAACCTCGGCGACCATCTCGGCCACGGGCGTCGCCTTCACGCGCAACCCCTCGACCGGCGCCCGCGAGATCTACGGCGAGTTCCTGGTCAACGCCCAGGGCGAGGACGTGGTCGCCGGCATCCGCACGCCCCAGCCGCTCACCGAGGCCGCGCGCAAGGCCGCCGGCGAGAAGCTGCCGTCGCTGGAAGCGCTGATGCCCGACACCTATCGCCAGCTGACCGAGGTGTTCGCCACGCTCGAGAGCCGCTATCGCGACATGCAGGACATCGAGTTCACCATCCAGGACGGCCGCCTCTGGATGCTGCAGACGCGCTCCGGCAAGCGCACGGCCGAAGCCGCCCTCAAGATCGCCGCCGACCTGTGCGGCGAGGGCGTGATCGATGCCGAGGAAGCCGTCATGCGCATCGACGCCAACGCGCTCGACCAGCTGCTGCACCCCACCATCGATCCGACCGCCGCACAAGCAGGTGGTGGCGCGCGGCCTGCCGGCGTCGCCGGGTGCCGCCTCCGGCGAGATCGTGTTCGACGCCGACGAGGCCGAGAAGCTCAAAGGCCAGGGCCGCGAGGTCATCCTGGTGCGCACCGAGACCAGCCCCGAGGACATCCACGGCATGCACGCCGCCGCCGGCATCCTGACCACGCGCGGCGGCATGACCAGCCACGCCGCCGT
Source organism: uncultured Alphaproteobacteria bacterium (assembly GCA_963735125.1). GTDB lineage: Bacteria > Pseudomonadota > Alphaproteobacteria > Rhizobiales > Hyphomicrobiaceae > AWTP1-13. Next base: position 166,551 of record CAVTJY010000023.1, read on the forward strand.
GGTGGCGCGCGGCATGGGCCGGCCCTGCGTGTGCGGCGCCGGCATGCTGCGCGTCGACGCCAAGGCCGGCACCATGACAGCGGGCGGGGAGACCTTCCGCAAGGGCGACCTGATCACCATCGACGGCAGCACCGGCGAGGTCCTCAAGGGCCGGGTGAAGATGCGCCGGCCCGAGCTGTCGGGCGATTTCGGCAAGGTGATGGGCTGGGCCGACCAGGCCCGCTCGCTGGGCGTGCGCGCCAACGCCGACACGCCGCGCGAGGCGAGCCAGGCGCGCGAGTTCGGCGCCGAAGGCATCGGCCTGTGCCGCACCGAGCACATGTTCTTCGAGGAAAGCCGCATCCTCGCCATGCGCGAGATGATCTGCGCCGACGACGAGGCCGGCCGCCGCACGCGCGCTCGCCAAGATGCTGCCCATGCAGCGGGCCGACTTCGAGGCCCTGTTCGAGATCATGGCCGGCCTGCCCGTCACCATCCGCCTGCTCGACCCGCCGCTGCACGAGTTCCTGCCGCACGAGCAGAAGGAGGCAGCCGCCGTCGCCAAGGAGCTGGGCGTGCCGCTGCAGAAGCTGGAGAACCGCGTCGCCGAGCTGCACGAGTTCAACCCGATGCTGGGCTTCCGCGGCTGCCGCCTCGCCATCCGCTATCCCGAGATCACCGAGATGCAGGCGCGCGCCATCTTCGAGGGCGCCGTCAACGCGGCCAAGAAGACCGGCAAGCCGGTGGTGCCGGAGGTGATGATCCCGCTCATCGCCTACCGCACCGAGTTCGACCTGCTGCGCAACGTCATCGTCGCGACCGCGCAGGCCGTGCGAGAAGGAGACGGGCGCCAAGCTCGACTACCAGATCGGCACCATGATCGAGCTGCCGCGCGCGGCGCTGAGGGCCGCCGAGATCGCCGCAGGCGAAGCCGGCGCGCAGTTCTTCTCGTTCGGCACCAACGACCTGACGCAGACCTGCCTCGGCCTGTCGCGCGACGATGCGGCGCCGATCCTGTCCGACTACACCGAGAAGGCCATCTTCGAGGTCGACCCGTTCGTGTCGATCGATCGCGACGGCGTCGGCGAGCTGGTGCGCATCGGCACGTCGAGCGCGGGCGCGAGGTCAAGGCCCGACCTCAAGGTCGGCATCTGCGGCGAGCACGGCGGCGACCCGGCCTCGATCGACTTCTGCCACGAGACGGGGCTCGACTACGTGTCCTGCTCGGCGTTCCGCGTGCCGGTCGCACGCCTCGCCGCCGCCCAGGCCGCCATCAGGACGCGCCGGGGCGACAGCTCGGCCAGCACGGCGTAGCGATCTTCGCGCGCTCTCCCCGTTCTTACGGGGAGAGGGTCGGGGTGAGGGGCAGCAACAATCGCCGGAGCAAGCGTCTGCCCCTCACCCTGGCCCTCTCCCCACGAAGAGGTGCGGGAGAGGGAACTGCTAATGGCCGCCCTGCTCCTCGACCTCGTCGATGCTCGGGCGCCGCAGGCGCGGCCCCTTGTTGCTCGGGATCACCAGCAGGATCAGCAGCATGGGCGGGAACAGGAAGCTCCAGGCCGCCCAGAACGAGTGGTCGCGCCGCTTCATGCCGGCGACGATGGCGGCCAGGATCGACGAGACGATCGAAACGATGCCCCAGACGGCAATGACCCTGACCATGGCTGGCTCCCCACATGCGATGCAGCCGCACGGCCGCATGCTGAAGATAAGGTGCGCAACTGTGGCGAATTCAAGCGTTATCGCCAGATTTGATCAATTCGCGCATTAGCGAGCTCGGAAATCTCGCGCAAACCCGCAACATGCGTCGGCTCGCAAAGACCCTGCAGGGTGGCGGCCGGTGCTCAAATACTCAGCACCGCGCCTTGACCCTGCCTGCCTAGTTCCGCCCGGCCTTCACCCTGACGCCGGGTGCCAGCCGCTCCATCACCACATCGCGACGGAAGCGGTAGAGCTGCGCCGGCCGGCCGCCGGTGCGGAAGCGGTAGTCGCCGGTCGGCTCCACCAGGCCGCCGCTTTCCACCAGGCGGCGGAAGTTCTGCTTGTGCAGATGCGGCCCGAGAATCGCCTCCACGGTCTTCTGCAGCTCGAACAGCGTGAACACCTCGGCCATCATCTCGAAAACCACCGGGCGGAACTTGAGCGCCCGACGCATCTCGCCGATGGCACTGGCCAGCACGCGGGTCTGATCGCCCTGCAGCGGATGGCGCAGTCTCGGCAGCCGCATCGAGGCGAAGTCCGTGTCGGCTGCGGCATCGGCCAAGTCTCCGACGAGCCCCGCCTCGCACATCAGCTCGTAGCGCTCGAGCACCTTCTCCTCGTCCCAGGCCCCGCCGTCGCTGCCGAACGCCACCCGCAACCGCTGGCCGCGATCGAGCGTACCGTCGATGGCGCTTGGTCCGGGATCCTGCTCGGCCCAGGCCTTGAGCCGCGGCTCGATGCGGCTGGTCAGGCACGTCGGCCGGCCCCGCCGCCAATCCTCCCACGGCAGAAAATCGTACCAGCTTCGCCAAACCGCACCGTTGCGGCTCTGGCACTGGTCGGGCCCCAGCAGCGCCAGGTAGCACACCGAGACGAACACCGGCGCCGCAATCCCGAAGGGCTGAGCACGCTCGCCGAGCGTACACAGCTGCTGGGCAAAACCAAGCTGCAGGCCGGCTTTGCGCAGCACCAGGCTGCGCAACCCCTTCTCCAGATCGGCGTGCTCCCGTGGCAAGAACCTGCCGCAAGGTAGAGTGACGTCCGTCGCGTTCGGGCTGCCGGGTATTGGCAACACCGCCACCACCGGCTCGTCACTCAGCATACCCAGCACCGCGGCACTCAAACCTATTGCGACCGCGACCTCCTCCCCCGCAGGAAGTGGCCGCACTTGCATCTTCGGTCTGAGCGCACTCTCTTTGTGGCGCACAGTCGTTTCCATGAATCCCCTCGGAAAAGCCTCTTCAGAAATCAAGGCATTACGGGCTAAGTCCGGATAATGGCAATTTTTCGCAATCAGCAAGGCCGAGTGCGGGCAACCACTCACTCGTGGTTATCAAACATTTCAGAGGGACGTATCCGCCGCAAAGTCGGCGGCCAGCGAGAACGGGGTCGCCTGGTAGGCCGGCTGTGCCGGTCCCATGCGCTCGATCGCCTTGATCATCCGCCCACGGCGGGCCAGCGCCTCATCGGCAAGCCGCACCATCAGCCGGTTCGGGCAGGCGGTCAGCGAGGCCTCCCTGAGGCGCTGCGCGATCAGCTCTTCCGGCGCATCCGGATTGATGGCGCACAGCGAGATGAAGGCCGCGGCCGTGGACCGGCTGATGCCGGCGAAGCAGTGCACCACCATGGCGCTGTGGCCGCCCCAGTCGTGCGCGAAGTCGATGATGCGGGTGATGTGCCTCGCGTCGGGTGGGGTGTGGTCGGGGATGGCCTCGGCGATATCGTGCATGACGAGGCGCAGATGCCTGGCGCGCTCGATGGTGATGGGCGTCTGCACCAGGTCGTCGTGCAGGCAGGTAAGCAGGTGCGACGCCCGGCACTGGCGGACCATCTGGCCGACGGCGTTGAGCGGACCGACGTGCAGGCTCCCGGCCAGGCCCTCCGGCCGATCGAGCGGGTCGTCCGCCTCCAGCAAGTTCGATTTGTTGCTCATGGTGCTCTGTGCAGTGTCATTCGCCAATTGGCCGTACCGGGTCGGACGATGCTCTCGAGCCATGACACCAGCGCATCCATGATTCGGGTGTCACTGCGATTGCATAAGCGAGTACGAATGCGATTGCAAAACTCGCGTGCAAAATTCGCGCCGACAACCTGGACGCAAACCTTACATCCCGCTGACGCCCGAAAAGGGGCAGCCCTATGCTTCGTTCAACTCGTTGAAACGAGACAGGAATTGCGCCTGGGCAGCGGCCACGGAGACCGGGTCCAGGGCCTGTAGCCGCTCCTCGAGTGGCCCCGGCACCCCGCGCGGCATGCCGAAATGCCGGTTGGCTTCGACCGGGGTGAAGCCCGCCAGCTGCGTCGCCTCGAAGAAGGCCGCCACCCGATCGGCCATCTTGATGGCGGCGGTGATGCGCTCGGGCAGCACCGGCGGCAGGCCGAAGCGGCGGTGGATGGCCTCCAGCAGCTTCAGCTCGAAGGCCTTGTAGTCGAGGCCGATGGCCGCCTTGAACGGACTGATCAGGTCGCCGATCACGTATTCGGGGGCGTCATGCAGCAGCGCTGCCAGCTGCCAGCGGCGCGTGAAGTCGGGCTGCAGGGCGGTGGCGATCTCCTCCACCACCAGGGCATGCTGGGCCACCGAGAAGGCGTGCTCGCCCACCGTCTGCCCGTTCCAGCGCGCGACGCGGGCAAGCCCGTGCGCGATATCCTCGATCTCGATATCGCGCGGCGAGGGATCGAGCAGGTCGAGCCGCCGCCCGGACAGCATGCGCTGCCAGGCCCGCTGCGGCCGGCCCGCCGTCTCGGTGCGGTTGTCGCTTGCGCTCGGTCATGCGCGCCTGCGCTCCCCGGGCATCTTGAACTTGCGCTGCAGGGCCGCGCACGCCTCGTAGCGGTGGCAATCGACCAGGTGGTCGTTGACCATGCCGCGTGGCCTGCATGAAGGCATAGACGGTGGTCGGGCCGACGAAGCGGAAGCCCTCGGCCTTCAGCGCCTTGGAGATCGCCTTGGAGGTCGGCGTCTCGGCCGGCACCGTCTTGAACGAGCGACGCTCATTGATCTGCGGGCGGCCGTCGACGAAGCCCCACAGGAAGGCCGCCAGCGGCGTGCGCTCCTGCAGCTTCAGCAGCGCGCGCGCATTGTCGATGGTTGCCTCGATTTTCAGCTTGTTGCGCACGATGCCGGCATCAGCCATCAGGCGGGCAATGTCCTTGGCCTTGTAGCGGGCGATGCGCGCCGCATCGAAATCGTCGAACGCGCGGCGGAAGTTGTCGCGCTTCTTCAGGATGGTCAGCCACGACAGGCCCGACTGGAAGCCTTCCAGCACCAGCTTCTCGAACAGCGCGCGGTCGTCGGTCTTGGGCACGCCCCACTCCTCATCGTGGTAGCGCGCGTATTCGGCGTCGGCGATGCCGGTCCAGGGGCAGCGTGTGGGTTCGGCGCCGCTCATGACGTCTCCGCTGCGGCTGCGGGCTCGAGATCGGAGGCGGCCAGCCAGTCCGGCTTGCGCAGCACGATCTCGATGCCGCCCGCCGTCAGCGGCTCGCCCTTCGCCTTGGCTTCCGCCGCCCGATCGAGGCGCAGCATGGCAAGCGCCCGCCGCCCGGCCACCGAGCCGACCTTGCCGATCACCGCCGCCCCGACGGCGATCTCGGCGCCCGGCTGCAGCTCTCCCGGCCCCGCAGCTTCCACCGGCACCACGCGCTTTCTCACATGCGCGCGATGCTGCATGCGGCTCACCACCTCCTGGCCGACGAAGCACCCCTTGGTGAAGGACACGCCGTTCAGCCGATCCATATCGGCCTCGTGCGGAAACGCATCGCCCAGCGCATAGTCCTTGCCGCCCTCGGGCACGCCGAGCGCGATGCGATGTGCGTGGTAGTCCTCGGCTGTGGCATCCAAGCTGTTGCTAGCCGAGACAACATCGTCCGCAAATTTGGGCTCTGCCAGAATGCGCAAGCCGAGCGCCGGCAGGCGCGGGTCGGGGAAGCTTACGGTGCCCTTCGTCCCGCCCGGGCTCTGCGGAGCCGCCCCCCACAGCGCCAGCACGCGATAGTCCGCACTGGCATCCTCGATCGTCACCTTGGCGCGCAGCTTGTACATGCCGAGCCGCTTGGCGAGCCCCGCCGTCTGATCCCGGCCGGTCTCCAGCAGATAGGAACCCTCGCCCGCCTTCGCGACGAAGAACTCGAACAGGATCTTGCCCTGCGGCGCCAGCAAGGCGGCATGGATGGCCGGCTGCGCGGCCAGCAGGTCCATGTCGTTGGTGATGACGTCCTGCAGCAGCTTCTCGGCATCCTCGCCCGCGACGCGCACCACGCCCCGGTCCGGCAATACTGCGATTTTGGCCTGCATCATGGGGACTTCCGCCACTGCCTCTGTAGCGAAGAGGCGAGACCTTCTATACTACCCGAGCCAACAGGTAAGCGTGCATGCCGCTGTGAGGCAAGCAGCGGGAGCGCGGGTCATGTCTGCCAGCTTCGATTGTGTCGTCAAGGGCGCCACCGTCGTCAATCATGACGGCATCGGCGTGCGCGATATCGGCATCCGCAACGGCCGCATCGCCGCGCTCGGCAATCTGCCTGCCGGCATCGGCAGGCGAGGTGATCGACGCCGCCGGATTGCACGTGCTGCCCGGCGTGATCGACAGCCAGGTGCATTTCCGCGAGCCGGGCCTCGAGCACAAGGAGGACCTGGAGACAGGCAGCCTCGCCGCGGTGGCCGGCGGCGTCACGGCCGTGTTCGAGATGCCCAACACCAAGCCGCTGACCACCACGGCCGAGACGCTGGCCGACAAGGTGCGCCGCGCCCGCAACCGCATGTACTGCGACTTCGCCTTCTACGTCGGCGGCACGCGCGAGAACATCGACGACATCCCCGAGCTGGAGCAGCTCGAGGGCTCGGCCGGCATCAAGGTGTTCATGGGCTCATCGACCGGCGACCTGCTGGTGGAGGACGAGCGCTCGCTCGACCGCATCATCGCCCGCATCTCGCGCCGCGCCGCCTTCCACGCCGAGGACGAGGACCGCCTGAAGGCGCGCATGCACCTGCGCAAACCGGGCGATGCGTCCTCCCATCCCGTCTGGCGCGATCCCGAGGCGGCCCTGATCGCCACCCAGCGCCTGGTGCGCCTTGCCGAGACGCACAGGAAGCGCGTGCACGTGCTGCACATCTCGACCGCCGAGGAGATGGCCTTCCTCGCCGACCACAAGGACTGGGCGACCGTCGAGGTCACCCCGCACCACCTGACCCTCGGCGGCGATGCCTACCAGCGCCTCGGCACCTTCGTGCAGATGAACCCGCCGGTGCGCGACGACCGCCATCGCGAGGCGATCTGGGCCGGCGTTGCCTCAGGCGTCGCCGACGTGCTGGGCTCCGACCACGCGCCGCACACGCGCGCCGAGAAGGATCACCCCTACCCCGAGAGCCACTCCGGCATGACCGGCGTGCAGACGCTGCTGCCCATCATGCTCGACCACGTCAACGCCGGCCGGCTGACGCTGGAGCGCCTGGTCGACCTCACCAGCCACGGCCCGCAGCGCATCTTCGGCATGCGCGGCAAGGGCCGCATCGCGGTGGGCTACGACGCCGATCTCAGCATCGTCGACATGAAGCGCCGCGAGACGATCACCGACCAGTGGATCCGCTCCAAGAGCGACTGGACGCCCTACACGGCGTCAGCGTGCAGGGCTGGCCGGTCGGCACCATGGTGCGCGGACGGCGCGTGATGTGGGAAGGCGAGATCGCCGGCCCCGCCACCGGGCAGCCGGTCAAGTTCCTGGAGCAGAGCCGCTCCTGACAGCACCTGTCATCCCGGCCGTGAGCGCAGCTCGAGAGCCGGGACCCAGAGCGGCATCACGCATGACACGCTAGGTCCCGGCTACTGGGCTCGCCCTCGAGATACGTCCAGGGCTGGCGCGACGTTCCGGGATGACGACGCGAGCATCAGCCGCGGTTCGAGCGGCTGGCATGTGGCCCGCTTCTTCGGCGTCGCCGCTTCCTTGGGCGGGCCCACCTGGTCGGCGACCAGCTTGTCCAGCTCCGGCGGCAGGCGGCCGACCACCTGCACCGTCACGCCGATATCGACGCGACTGGACAGATCGACGACGTGGCCGTTGAGCATGCGGAAGCAGCCCGACGAGGCGGCGCGGCCGATCGACTTGGCGTCGTTGGTGCCGTGGATGCGGTAGAGCGAGCTGCCGAGATAGAGCGCCATGGCGCCGAGCGGGTTCTTCGCGCCACCCGACATCTTCTCGGGCAGTCGCGGGTCGCGGGCGCGCATCTCATCCGGCGGATTCCAGTCGGGCCAGGTGGCCTTGCGGCTGATGGTCTCCGTGCCGGTCCAGGTGAAGCCCTGGCGACCGACCGAGATCGGATAGTGCAGCGCCTCGGTCTCCGACTTGATCAGCAGCAGCTGCCGACCCTTGGTGTCGATGACGATGCTGCCGACCGGATACTGGCTGGGGAATGAGATGGCCTTGGGATCGAGCCGAGCGATCTCCGGACGCGCGCCGCCCGACTGGAACACCGGCCCACGGCGCCGGTAGTAGTCGTCGTCGCCCCATCCGCCGCCCCAGAACGAAAAGGAGTTCTGCTGCCTGTAATAGCCGCCACGACCGTAGGCTGAACCGCCCCACTGCGCTTCGGCCGCCGTCCCCGCGAGGAGCAACATCACCATTGCTCCCAGTCCCGCACGCCACATGTCTCAACCCCTTCTGGCTCTCGTCAGACGCTGGAATTCAGCAAGCGCCTGCTACACTTACGCTACTGCAAGCAGGAACGTGGCGGTAGCGATTTGGTTTCGCAAATTTCTCTCACGCTGTCATCAAGTTGCATCACTATCACTTGCGCCTATCACTTGCGGAAGTGGTGCCAGGTTCCATCGGCCCCGATCGCCAGCCGCCAATGGGTATATTTACCAGTCTGCAGCATCTCCTTGGCGGCCGCCGGCGGCACCAGCCGCAGCAGCTCGACCTGCTGGCGCGGGCGTGAGCTTCTGCAGCGGCACCTCGGCGAAGTACGGCCAGACGTAGATGCGGTTGTTCTCGATATCCCGGCCGAGCGGCATCGCCACGTAGCCGGCGTCCAGGATCTCGGCCAGCGCCGCCAGCACCTCGAGGCCCTCGCCGTCGCCCGAGATCTTCTTCCAGTGCGCAACGGGATCGCTGACCGGCTCCGGACCCAGCTCGGGCTTCAATTCGTTGAGTTCATAGGCATGCCGCAGCTCCTCGATCTTGCCGGAGCGCACGGCGGCGAGAATCGCCTCGCGCATCTCGGCAACCGGCGCCGGCAGCTTGGCCGTGCCATAGCTGATCTCGAGGTCGCCCGCGGACCGCGCCTGCTGCTTTTTTGTGCCGTCGGATTTACCTTTTCCGGCCTGCGCGAGCGCCGGTACTGAACCATCGACGCAATGGACAAGCATGAGCAGCGCCAGTACCAATAATCCACGTACGAATGATCCAAGAACACTGCAAGCTGTCCGCTTTGAATTCCGCATCCGGGAGGTCCCTCTTGCTGCCGAACCGTCCGCCGGCCGCCGGCGCGTGTGCGGCTGGTGCCGGTACGCCAGGCAATTCGTCCCACTTTGCCAGCCATGGGCGGTCATCCCGGCCGGACACGATATAGTACGGCCGTGACCTACTTTCCCAATCTCTTGATCATCCCGGTCGGCTTTATCGTCGGCGTCCTGCTGGCGATGCCGTTCGGACCGGTCAATCTGCTGGGCATCCAGCGCGCCGTCGAGCGCGGCTTCTTCGGCGGCATGGCGGCCGGCCTCGGCATCATGCTGGGCGACGGCCTGATCGCGCTCGGCGCCTCGATGGGCGTCAAAGCCATCTCGGGCGCGCTGCGCGACTACCGGACCGCCATCCAGATCCTGGGCGGGCTGACCCTGCTCGGCGCCGGCATCAAGCTGTACCTCACCCGGCCCACCGTCGAAATGGACACGCAGGCCGAGAAGGCGACGCTCAGGGACTACATCTGGGATATCCCGCAGACGTTCTTTCTCACCATCACCAATCCCGCCGCGGTGCTCGGGCTGACGGCGATCTTCGGCGGCATCAGCTCGTTCGTGGAGGTGGATTCCCACATCGACGCGCTGACCATGGTGGCCGCCATCATGGGCGGCAGCTTCTGCTACTGGTTCGTGGTCTCGCAGCGCATCAGCCAGGTGCGGCACCGGCTCGACAAGGTGCGCCTCGGCCAGATCAACCGCATCGCCGGCCTGGTGCTGATCGCCTTCGGCGGCATCCTGATCGGCGAAATGGTGATGAAGCGCCTGCGCTTCTGGTGAAGCGCCGCGCTTCCCTACTGGCGCGTGCGGTAGAGGGTGAACTCACCCTTCTGCACCCGCGGCACCAGGCTGGTCACCAGGGAAATGACCAACTCCTCGCCGTACGAGGCGACCAGATCGGTCAGCGCCGTGTACAGCGCGGCGTATGCCATCAGCTCCGGAGCGATGCCGCTCTCGGTGCCTTCCTCCCAGGCTTCCAGGATGTAGCTGAGCGCCTTGACGCTCGGATCATCGCTTTTCGCCAAACCCAAGGCCTGCATGCCCAATGCTCCCCGTTCCCCCGTAGCCTTGCGGCGACGACCAATGCCGAGGCGGCCCTTGCTCGCCCCGGTCTCGGCAGCGGTAACACAGGGGTCGGGAGGCGGTGTCTTGTACAACGGTTAAGGATTAATCTGGCAGCGTGGAAGTTGCAGGCCGAGTGTGATCGAGACAACAACTCCGCTCACGGAAACGCCTTCATCAGACCGTCGGCGATCTCGGAGCCCTCCGTCAGGAACCGCGTGATGGCCGTCTGCGCCGACGGCGTGCAGGCGTTGTAGGTGCGGCTGTAGCTGCGGTAGCCGTTGTTGAAGCTGCGCGTCAGCTTGGCGCGACGCAGCGCCGAGGAGCCCTCGGCATCCGTCAGTTCGCGCATGCGATCACGCCAGGCCTGGCCATCGTTGGATCCGCACAACTCGCGCAGATAGTGCACGGCGCCCAGGATCTCCGACAACCGCAGCAGGCGCTCGTCGTAGGGCCTGGTGTCGGAGGCGCCGGATGGCTGGGCCAAGGCTGGCAGCGCTCCGGCAGCGATGCCGAGGGCAAACGCCACACCCAGACGTACCGAGGCCGATGCCGTAATGCTCATGTTGCTGCGGGTCCTTGGGGCACCGAATGAGTCGCGCAGTAGGCCTATTCTAGGCCAGCCCGTAGCCGGGGCAAGTGAACCTCTATGACGCGTCCTTTGTCGGCCATGGCCCGAGGCTCGGCGTATCAAATTCTCGGCCCCCTCGGTGAGGGGATAGGCGTCGAGCCCATCCAGGGCAACGAACCGGGCTGCAGCGGCGTCGCTGCCGGCCACCGGTTCTCCTGCCACCCACCTGCCCCAGAACACCGCCAGCAGGTAGTGCGCCGACAACCGGCCCTCGCCGTCCCTCAGGATCACCTCGTGCAGGTCGACCAGCCCGCCGATCCCGGCCTCCACGCCGGTCTCCTCGCGCACCTCGCGCACGGCCGCGTCCCGCGCCCGTTCGCCGGCCTCGATATGTCCGCCGGGCGGGCTCCAGCGCCCCTTCAGCGCGCCCGACGCCCGCTCGACCAGCAGCACCTCCCGCGCGCGGAACACGATGGCGCTGACGCCGGACCTGGGCCAAGGCACGGAAGGGGCGTCGGAAGGGTCGCGCGAATGTCGCGGATCGGTCATGCGCGCATAGGTAGCCGAGACCACTATCCCCGGTCGAGGCCAGCTGGGTTAAGGCCGTTCACAAATGCCCCTCCCGCGACAGCCCGCCGACGCTTATTCTCGACAAGCCAAGGTTTGCCGGTTTTATTGGCACGAGAAGCGCACGGCGGCCTGCGATGGCCTGCCCCCGGTGCCGTTGTCGTGCATTCTTGCTTGCTGACGAGGGCGCTCGGGGAGAGCGTGGGGAGAGCGAGAGCATGGCCTACAAAGGTATGGACCTCAATTTGCGGTCGGGCCGCCCGTGGCCTGGACGTGAGCCCGGCATCGACGACGGCAACGCCAACGGCGGGGCCTGGTCGCATCCGACCCGCGGCGGGCAGGAGCCGATCCACGTCGACGAGCAGGTCGAGACCTGCTGCAACAGCGCCTACGACGCCGCCCTGTTCCATAGTGCAGCCGAGGTGCGCCTCGAGCATCTGCTGCACGCCATGACCCGGGTGAAGAGCCTCGGCCGAGCTGATGGAGCAGCTCAGCATCCGCGCGGGCCAGGTGCGCCAGGAGACCGCCGTCGCCATCGCCTCGGTGGCGCCCTCGCATGCCGACGGCGGACCTCGCACGTCCATGGAGATGGAGGAAATCCTGCGCCGCGCGGCTGCCTTCGCCGGCGAGCGCAAGGCGCCGGCCACCGTTGCCGACCTGCTGCGTGCGGTGCTCGGCCTCGGCCGCAAGGCCCCATCAACTGTGCTGCTGATGCGCGCAGCCACCGACCCCGCGTCAGTGGAACGCTGGCGCGACGAGCCGCGCCGCGACGCCTCGCAGGGGCTGTCCGTCGATGCGTCTTCGCGAGCCGGTGCCGTCGCGCGCTCCAATGTCGCCGACGCCCTGTTCAAGCGCCTCGACAGCATGGAAGCGCTGCTGCGCGCGATGCAGGCGGAGATGGCCTCCGAGCGCCAGGCGATCATGCGAGGCCCTGACCCAGCGCGACGAACCTCTGCCGACCACCGGCATCGAGCAGGTGCAGGCCGTGGCGACCGAGCTCGAGGCCAAGCTCAGCGAGCAGATCACCGCGCTGGGCGAGCATTTCAGCGAGCAGTTGGGCAAGCGCCTGTCGGCAGTCGACCAGCAGCCGGCCGGCGACAGCGACAGCGAAAGCCTCGCCTACATGGGCGCGCGCCTCGACCTGATCGAGAAGCAGCTCGCCCGGCACAGCAAGGATGTCACAGAGGCCGTCTCCAACACGCTGCTCGAGCACTTCATCAAGACGGAAGAGAGCCGGAAGCCGCAAGAGATCGAGGCCACCGCCGACGTCGGCCCTGACAAGCTCGCCGCCATCGAGACCAGCATCGAAAGCCACCTGCAGCGGTCCGACGAGGCCGCCAAGATGCACGAGAACAGCCTCGCCGAGATCTACGAGGCCCTCGTCAAGCTCGGCACCAACCAGCAGACGCTGGCGAGCAACCTCAACACCTGGCGCATCGAGAGCGGCGGCGACATCAGCATCGTCAGCAACCGCCTGCTGGAGATGGAGCGCAACACGCAGGACATGGCGAGCCGCCTCGACGGCCAGATGGAATCGCTGCGCCACGTGACGCGCAACGACGACCGGCCGTTCGGCAGCTTCAAGCGCTGGCTGTACGGCACCACCAGCGTGCTGTCGGGCGCCTGGCGCGACGACCCCGACGCCGTGCGCAGAAGGCTCGCCCCCGCCGCCAACGCGCCCGACGAGACACCCCACGACACCACCGTCATCACCCTCAAGCCGGTGCCCTCCTCCGACGGCCCCGCCGAGGAGAAGAAGGCGTAGCGCTTTTTCGGCATCGGCTGAAGCGGTGCGCACACCGAGCTCCTGTCAGCCTCAGGCTTGCTTGCCCTCGGACTTGTTCCGAGGGTCCCGATGCATCGTCATCCCGGCGCCGCTTGCAAGCAAAGCGCGCGAGCGGGACCAGGCCGGGACCCAGAACACATCAAATCGTTGGCACGGGCTCGTTCAATTGCACATCGGCGGCCGCGGCGGTGTAAGCGAGTGGGCTGAGCCTCACGCCTGCCGATGAGTAAACGAGCCAGCCGCCCAATCTGCTTGTTACACCTACACAAGCGCGCCGTTCTGGCCCTGCCAATTGCTCCTTTAGCCTTTGCACGTTTTGCTTTTGCTGGGGCTGAAGCGGCATTCGTAGCGGCAGGGCTGACCGTTACATTGAGTGCCAATTCTTTGGCATGCCTTGAGAAGGCAATACCCGCCGCAAATCGCTCCACCCCTGTTTTCGGGTCGCTAGCGAGCGTTCTCAGAAGATTTCTAAAAAGGTCTTGAACGTGATTCTCAAAAGCGGCTTCGACAGCGGCTGTTTCCTGAGGGGACAGATTGGCCATGACGTTCGCTCCAGGGGGCGAATGATCTTAGTGGGTCCGAGCGGTGCTAGAGCTGGCTACAGCGTATCGGCCTAGACCCGAGGCCAGATAATCGGGAGTTACCCGGTAGATCACAGCGGGCGAATGCGGGGACAACTGAACGTCGGATTTTTGGCACACTTTCTCCGTTTGGGATAGTCCGCTCATCGGGGCAGATTAGACCGTGCCGAGGCCGTTAGCATAGCGCCGCCGGGCGGCTCTTAGTTGAGGACACGCCCTCCACCTCACGCGTCGCCGCGCTTGCTGGGGTCGAGCCACTTCTCGATCGGCACGCTGCTGCCGCGCGCGTAGCCGAGCTCCTCGTAGAAGGCGAGCACGGCCTCGTTGCCGGTGCGCACCAGCAGGTTGGCCTTCCACACGCCGCGCTCGCGCATCCAGCCTTCCGCCGCGGCGATGATCTGCCGCCCGAAACCCTGCCCGCGCTGCGAGGGATCGACGCTGACGTAGTACATCGCGCCGCGATGCCCATCGTGCCCGACCATGACGCTCGCAACGATGCGGCCCTCCAGCAGACCGACCAGCACGTCCGACCCCGCCTTGCCCCGCGCAAACGCAATATCCTGCGCCGGATCATTCCACGACCGCGTCAGCCCGCAAGCCTGCCACAGCGCGATCACCGCGGCTTCTTCGCCGTCGGCGATAGGTCGGATGGTGAGCTTGTCGGGCATCATCGCTGCTGCATCAAAGCACGACGCGGTCCCCTTCCCCTTGATGGGGAGCGGCTCCGCGGGAGAAGACGCACAGTTCTGCATCGCGTCAACCACGCCTCGACGCTTCAGCCCGCGCGAAGTCATCGGGACCCACGACCACCTGACACGTACGGCGTGTGCGAAGCCGCCGGAAACCCGGCGCCGAGCCCGTTCCGGGCCGCCGTCACAGCACCTTGCCCGGATTGAGTATCCCGCGCGGATCGAACGCGGCCTTGATCTTGCGCATCAGGTCGAGCTCGACGTCGCTCTTCACGTGCGCCAGCTCCTCGCGCTTCATGAAGCCGATGCCGTGCTCGGCCGAGATCGAGCCGCCCATGTCCACCACCAGCGCATGCACGGCGCCCATGATCTCGTCCCAGCGTCGCCATGAACGTCCTCGCGCGCCATGCCGACCGGCTGGGTGATGTTGTAGTGCACGTTGCCGTCGCCGAAGTGGCCGAACGCCAGCGGCCGCACGCCGGGACACAGCTGCTCCACCAGCGCATTGGCGCGCTCGACGAACTCGGGGATGCGCTGCACCGGCACCGACACGTCGTGCTTGATGCTGGCGCCCTCCGGCTGCTGCGCCTCCGACACGGCCTCGCGCAGGCGCCAGAAGTCGCGCGCCTGCGCCAGCGAGCCGGCGATCGCCGCATCGATGATCAGGCCCTGCTCGGTGGCCGCCTCCAGCGCGCCGAGCATCTGCTGCTCGGCCGAGCCGTCGGCCTTCAGCCCCGACATCTCCAGCAGCACGTACCAGGGATACTTGGTGGCGAACGGCTCGCGCGCGCCGGCCAGGTTCTTCAGCACGAAGTCGATGACGATGCGCGGCATGAACTCGAAGGCGGTGAGCCCGGTGCCGGCCGTGTCCTGCGCCAGGCTGAACAGCCCGAGCGCCGACTTGAAATCCGGCATGGCGACGATGGCGGTCGCCTTCTCCAGCGGGCGCGGGAACAGCTTGAGCACCGCGGCCGTGATGATGCCGAGCGTGCCTTCCGAGCCGATGAACAGGTCCCTCAGGTCGTAGCCGGTGTTGTCCTTCTTCAGGGCCTTGAGGCCGTTCCAGATGCGCCCGTCGGCCAGCACCACCTCGAGGCCCAGCACCAGCTGGCGCGTGTTGCCGTAGGCCAGCACGCCGACGCCGCCGGCGTTGGTGCCGAGGTTGCCGCCGAGCTGGCAGCTGCCCTCCGACGGCAGGCTCAGCGGAAACAGCCGGTTGGCCTTCTCGGCGACGGCCTGCACCTCGGCCAGCGTCAGGCCGGTCTCCACCGTCATGGTGTAGCCCGCCGCATCGACCGCGCGCACGCCCTTCAGCCGGCCGACCGAGAGCAGCAGTCTCGCCGTGCATCGGCACCTGCCCGCCGACCAGCCCCGTATTGCCGGCCTGCGGCACCACGGGGATGCGATGCTCGTGCGCGAGCGCCAGGATCTTCGACACCTCCGTCCGTCGAGCCGGGACGCAGCACCACGGCCGCCCGGCCCTCGTACATGTCGCGCAACTCGCGCAGGTAGGGGAGCTGCTGGTCCGGATCGGTCAGCGCGTGATTGGGCCCGACGATGGCGCGCAGGCGATCGATCAGATTCCGGCGAGAGCGCGCGTCGGCTTGGCGTGGCTGGTCATGGCTGCGGTCGCAGCCCTCCTCAGGCGGTCGTTGATGGCCTCGCCCAACCCCTCCTCGGGGATCGGCATGGCGGCAATGGCGGTGGCGCCGGCGGCATCGAGCGTGCGCAGCGCCGCGAACAGGTTGGCGGCGGCCTCGGCGAGATCGCCCGAGGCGCTGAGGTTTATCACGGGGCCGCTGTGAGTGCGGCATGCGCGCACCGAATGCCAGCAGCGCTTCGCCGTCGCGCACATCGTGCGCGTTGAGACGCAGGCGCGTCGCCGGCGCGTAGTGCCGCGCCAGCATGCCGGGCGAGGCCGGCTTGATCGGCATCGCCCGTCGCCACCTCGATCGGCCACGCCCATGATCTCGGCGATCGCCTCGCGCGAGACACCCCCGCGCCGCAGGATGACGGGCACGTCTCCCGGTGACATCGACCACCGTCGATTCCAGGCCGACGGCGGTCGGCCCGCCATCCAGGATCATGGCAACCCGGTCGCCGAGATCGGCCGCCACGTGCGCCGCCGTGGTCGGGCTGACATGCCCCGAGCGATTGGCGCTCGGCGCGGCAACCGGCAAGCCGGCCTCGGCGAGCAGCGCTGCGCGATCGGGTGCGCGGGAACGCGCACCGCAACGGTCGGCAGGCCGGCCGTGGCGAGATCGGCGATCGGGCAATCCGGCTGCCGCTGCAGCACCAGCGTGAGCGGCCCCGGCCAGAACGCATCGGCGCAGCCGCTGGCCATGCGCGGTCAGCTTGCCGAGGCGCGCCTGCCGCCGCCGCATCCGCCACATGCACGATCAGCGGATTGAAGCGCGGCCGCCCCTTGGCCTCGAAGATCGCCGCCACCGCCCGCGCATTGCGTGGCATCGCCGCCGAGGCCGTAGACGGTCTCGGTCGGAAACGCCACCAGCTCGCCGCGCCGCAATGCCGCCGCCGCCTCCGCGATCGCCTCAGGTGTTGCCTTCGTGATCTTCATGGTGCCATGTCGTGCACATACTTGCCGGCACCATATAGCCGCTTCCGGCGCAATTCACATCCGGCTGATTCGCATCTGTCTGATTACTGGGCAAACGTCATGATCGCCTTCAAGGCCATTCGCGCGCGTGCGGCCAAGCGCAAGGGCGGGGAGGCCGCGCTCGCCTCCCTGCTGCCCAAGGTGCCGCTCCCAGAAGGCGCTGGCGCGCGTCACCGACGACCGCGTGCTGGCGGAGATGGCCAAGCGCATCTTCTCGGCCGGCTTCGTGTGGAGCGTCATCGAGAAGAAATGGCCGGGCTTCGAGGCGGCCTTCCTCGAGTTCGATCCGAAGAAGCTCGCCTTCCAGCCCGACGAGTTCTGGGAAAGCCTCGCCGGCGACAAGCGCATCGTGCGCAACCCGCAGAAGATCAAGGCCGTGCGCGACAACGCCGCCTTCGTGCTCGACATCGCCAAGCAGCACGGCAGCTTCGGCAAGTTCCTCGCCGCATGGCCGGCCGACGACCAGGTCGGCCTGCTGGAGGTTCTGGCCAAGCGCGGCGCCCGCCTCGGCGGCATGACCGGGCAATACTTCCTGCGCTTCATCGGCAAGGACGTCTACATCACGTCCGATGACATGATCTCATGCCTGCGTGATGCCGGCCTCGACATCTCCGGCGCCACGTCCAAGAAGGATCAGCGCAAGATCCAGGACCAGCTCAACGCCTGGGCCAACGAGACCGGCCTGCCCTACACGCACCTCTCGCGCATCTGCGCCATGTCGATCGGCGAGAACCACGACGCCGAGACCCTGCGCAGCCGCGGCGGCGGCGAGGACCTAAAGTCCGCGGTCCATCGCCACAGCCTTTTCACGGCATCGCACTTCAGCGGGCATCGCCGCCTGCGGCAGATGCGCGCTCGCGGCGCGTGACGCCTCATTCGCGCGGACCGCCGGGCCTATGTAACGCCGGGAACAGCGCAGCACCCCTGGCGCCGTTAGAAATCCACCTCCCCGACTTGCCAGTGTTTGGAGTGGCGCCATGCAGTTGCACCTCGGAACGGCGCTCCCGCGCGCCATCAACGTCTACGTCGACTTCGACGGCACCATCGCGCCCGACGAGCCGACCGACCAGCTGTTCGAGCGCTTCGCCGACCCCGCGTGGCGGTCCATCGACGAAGCCTGGCTCGCCGGCCGCATGACCTCGTGGGACGCGACCGCGCAGAAGGTGGCGCTGCTGCGCGCCAGCCCGGAGGAGATCCACGACTTCCTGCGCACCATGTCGATCGATCCCTGCTTTGCGGACTTCGTCGACTTGTGCCGGAGCCACGCCATCGGCGTTACCGTGGTGTCGGACGGCCTCGACCTGGTGCTGCGCACGATGCTCTCGATGGCCGGGCTGACCCTGCCCTGCAAGGCCAACCAGCTCGTGTGGCGTGGCGACAATCGCTGGGCCGCGGCCTTCCCCTATCGCAGCAGCGCCTGCAGCTTCCGCCTCGGCAACTGCAAATGCGCGCATCGCCAGCCCGGCGCGGCGCTCGACGTCATGGTCGGCGACGGCCGGTCGGACTTCTGCATCGCCCAGCACTGCCAGCTGGTCATCGCCAAGGGCAGCCTGCTGCGCCGCTGCCAGGAGCAGCAGCTGCCCCACATCGCCATGCGCGGCTTCGCCGATGCCAACGCGCAGTTCGCGGCGTGGCTTGCCGGCGAACCCACACCTGCCAGCGCCCGAGACGCATACGCAGCTGCGGGCCTGAACATCTGACCCACAAACACGATTTCGAGGGCACACGGGGATGACCAGCCAGCAAACCAGCACCGAGGATCGAAGCTACTCCTTCGATCGGGGCACCACCGGAGCGTTGCTGCTGCACGGCCTCGGCGGCACGCCGGTCGAGATGCGCACCGTCGCCCTCGCACTGGCACGCGCCGGCGTAACCGTCTCCTGCCCGCAGCTCGCCGGCCACAGCGGCTCCGTCGAGGCGCTGCAGGCTTCGAGCTGGCACGACTGGTACGTCAGCGCCGAGATCGCGCTCGACGACTTGCGCCGCCGCTGCGACACGGTCGTGGTCGGCGGACTGTCGATGGGTGCGGTGCTGGCCCTGATGCTGGCGGCCCGGCGCAAGGCCGACGTGCAGGGCTGCGCGCTCTACGCGCCGACGCTGCGGCTGGATGGCTGGGGCGTACCCTGGCACGCGCGCCTGTTCGGCCTCGTGCATCAGAAGTGGCTCGCCAACTGGTTCGACTTCGCCGAGCGCGAGCCCTACGGCATCAAGGACCCGCGCGTGCGGGCTCTCGTCAGCGCCGCCATCGAGAGCGGCGACAGCGCCAAGGCCGGCATGTTCATGGTGCCCGGCGGCTCCATGCTCGAGCTGCGCCGCCTCGTCAACGCGGTGCGCCGGCGTGCGCACGAGGTAACGCAGCCCGTCCTGCTCGTGCACCCGCGCCAGGATGACCGCGCCGATCTCGCCAACGCGTTCTGGCTGCAGCGCCATCTCGGCGGCCGCGTCGACGCGGTGGTGCTCGACGACAGCTATCACGTCGTCACCATGGACCGTCAGCGCGACATCGTCGCCGAGCGCACCGTCGCCCTGGCGCAGTCGTTGTCGACCACCTCGGCGCAACGCCACGCCCCGGCCCTCAAGCGGGCCTGACGCACCGGCGGCGCGGCCCCATCGCCGCGTCGCATCCCTCATCGCAATGCGTCTTTCCGGCTAGAAGACGTGGATTTCATTCAGGCAGAGGACCAACTCGTCGCCAACAGGATAGACCGCAAAGGTTGCCGTTAAATCCGACCGACTCAACATTCAGAGGAAGATCGAACCATGCCTCGGCGACGGGTTCGTTCGGCGCTTGCTTCTCATGCCGGCGGACCTCATGACGTGGGCGGAGACCGCCCTTGGCATCACCCAATGGCGTAACTCTGAACGGCCCAGCAGGATGTTTTTCTGGAAGCCCGTAACCCTCAACAACTTGGCGAATTAGGCTGGCCGACCAAGCGTAGTAGGGATCGTGAGCTGTCATGGCGTAGGCGCGCACATAGTCCTGAGCGGCCAGAGCGTGCGCCCAGTCGCTCGCAACCCCCAGCATCTCTTGATCCGAGGCAGAGGCCGTGAGCCGGGTGGCGGTCCGCCGGTACGATCAAGGACGACATCGATATTCTTCCTCGAACCCCTCGGATTCCAATTGGTCGCCGATCCGCTCAGCTGCTCAACCCCAGCTGCTGGGCCAGCCCCTGCAGCACTTCGCGCAGCGACTTGGGGCGATACAGCCTGCGCTCGAACAGGCGGTCCTTGCTCTCCTTGATGCGCTGACGTGCGACCTCCGAGACCTCCGCCTCGCGCCCCTTCCTCGGCCCCTCGCGCCAGCGCCGCAGTGACAAGGACGACCAGCTCAACGTGCGCCGATTCATGCAATGCACGGAAACGAAGTGCTTGATGTTGTTGCGATAGGCGTCCAAGGCAGCCTGGTCGACGGCAAGCCCGCAGCGTTGCCCGCCTTCAACCACCCAGACCAGGGACGCCTCCCACAGGCCGTTGACGTCGCCGCCGCCGCCGACCGTGGCATGATCGCCGGGAAACCACTGCTGCAGGTAAGGCTGCTCGGCTGCAGGAACATCCGCCCGGCCTGCATGGCGATTGAGGTCGTCGATGTTCTCCCACGGCGTGGCGACGAACGTGCGCCGTTTCTCGTCGATGGCCAGCCGCGTGGCGCGCGCTCTTCACCATGCGCGACAGCGCCAGATCGTGAAATTGGTACTTCCGGTTGAACAGGCTTGCCAACAGAAAGTCGGACGGAACGCCGAGCGAGCCAACGGTTTCCCAGACGCCCATGTACTCGATCGTGAGCGGATGGGGGGTGTCCGGCGCGGCACTGTCGGAACTCCTGTAGGAGGCGACGCTGTAGTCGCGGCGGAACTTGATGCACTCGGGCGCATCGGCGCCAAGCTTGCGGTCCCGGTTCTTGTAGATGGCAACGGCCTCGCCGACCCTGTTGATGTTCTCCTTGTCCAAGACTCCGCAGGTTCGCAGCAGGCCCCCGAATGAGCGCGCGCTGAAGGCGCCGCGGGAATAGCCGAACAGGAAAATCTTGTCGCCGGGCGAGTAGTTGAAGGCGAGAAACCGATAGGCGCTCTGGATGTTGTTCATCAGGCCGGCGCCGAACGCACCGCCGAGCAGGCCGTTGATCGTCTGCGCGAAGGCGACCTGCCCCGATCCGACGCCTTCGTCGTAGAACACGACCTGGTTGGCGTGGTTGGCATCGGTCGGCAGGAGCATCTTCGCGGTCTTGACGACGTTGGTTGGAAATTCGGCATCGGCCGTGTTCCAGGTGCCATCGAAACAAATCACGATATTCTTCATGGAGTATCTCCCCTCGGCTCCGGCGGTAGCGTTCGCCGTACGCATCGTCCGGCGGCTTGATAGATACCCAAGGGCGCAAGACGATGACGATGGCATTACCCAGTCGCGGGGAGACGGCCGCAGGCGAGAAGCATGCCCTTCCGCGCTCTCCCGCTTTCGGCCTAAGCTGCCGTAAACGTCAATGCGAGGGAGCAGGGAACGCCATGGCCTATCAGGCTCCAGTCGACGACATCATGCATGCGCTGAAGACCGCCGCCGGGCTCGACGACCTGATCGAGCGCGGCATCCTCCAAGTGGACGAGGACACCATCCGCGCCGTCATCGAGGAGGCCGGCAAGTTCGGCGCCGAGGTGCTCGACCCCCTGAGCGCGGTCGGCGATCGCACCGGCTCGAAGCTGGTCGACGGCAAGGTCGTCACCCCGCCCGGCTGGAAGGAGGCCTACCAGCAGTTCTCCGATGGCGGCTGGGGCGGCCTGCAGGCGCCGGAGGAGTGGGGCGGCCAGAACCTGCCCAGCCTGGTGTCGACGGCCGCCGGCGAGATCTGGAACTCGGCCAACCTGGCGTTCGGGCTGTGCCCGCTGCTCACGTTCGGCGCCATCGACGCCATCGAGCTGCAGGGCAGCGAGCACCTCAAGAAGACCTACCTGCCGAAGATGGTGTCGGGCGAATGGACCGGCACCATGAACCTCACCGAGCCGCACGCCGGCTCCGACCTCGGCGCGCTCACCACGCGCGCCGAGAAGCAGGCCGACGGCACCTACCGCATCTTCGGCACCAAGATCTTCATCACCTACGGCGACCACGAGATGACCGACAACATCATCCATCTCGTCTTGGCCCGCCTGCCCGACGCCCCGCCCGGCACGCGCGGCATCTCGCTGTTCCTGGTCCCCAAGTATCTCGTCAACAAGGACGGCACGCATCGGCGCGCGCAACGACGTCACCTGCGCCAGCCTCGAGCACAAGCTCGGCATCCATGCCAGCCCCACCGCCATGATGAAGTACGGCGAGAAGGACGGCGCCGTCGGCTATCTGGTCGGCGAGGAGAACCGCGGCCTCAACGTCATGTTCATCATGATGAACGCGGCCCGGCTGGCGGTCGGCATGCAGGGCGTGGCCGTGGCCGAGCGGGCCACGCAGCAGGCGCTCGCCTACGCCAAGGAGCGCCGCCAGGGCCGCAGCCTGTCGGCCAAGAGCGGCATGAGCCCGATCATCGAGCACGCCGACATCCGCCGCAACCTGATGACCATGAAGGCGCTCACCCAGGCCGCCCGCGCCATCTGCCTGGTGACCGCCAAGGAGACCGACGTGTCGCGCCGCGCCAAGGATGTGGCCGAGCGCGCCGCCGCCGCGCATCGCGTTGCGCTGCTCACGCCCATCGCCAAGGCCTTCTCCACCGACATCGGCTGCGAGGTGGCCTCGATCGGCGTGCAGATCCACGGCGGCATGGGCTTCATCGAGGAGACCGGCGCCGCCCAGCACTATCGCGACGCGCGCATCCTGCCGATCTACGAGGGCACCAACGGCATCCAGGCCATCGACCTCGTCACGCGCAAGCTTCCCCTGGAAGGCGGCAAGGTGGTCGAGGCCTACATCGGCGAGCTGAAGGGCGTCGTCGACGAGGTGCGCGCCTCCAACCGCCCCGAGTTCGGCCGCATGGGCGAGCGCCTCGGCGAGGCCGTCGCGGCTCTCGCCGAGGCCAGCCGCTGGATGGGCGGCGCCCTGCAGAAGAACCCGGAGGCCGCTCTCGCCGGCGCCGCACCCTATCTGCGCCTGTTCGGCCTCGCCGCCGGCGGCATCTACCTCGCCAAGGGCGCGCTGGCCGCCGCCCGCAACGGCTCCGGCGCATCGCCCGGCCAGCCGATCGCCATCGCCCGCTTCTTCGCCGAGAACCTCGCCACCGCCGCCACTGGCCTGAAGGACACCGTAGTCAGCGGCGCCGACTCCACCCTCGGAATCACACCCGACGCGCTGTCGGCTTAAGTGGCTCCCCTCCCCTTGATGGGGAGGGGATGGGGGTGGGGTGAAGGAATGATCGGATAGGACGATGAGCCGATGGCCTCCAATGTCGTAGACACCCTGCACAACCGCGACGCCGATCGCTGCGTGAAGATCATCAGGCAGCCCGACGGCACGTTCGGATTCCAGGAATTTCGCCGCGAACCCGAAGACGCCGGACGCTGGACCCTCGTCAGCGAAGGGGCCCGGGGCACCCATGCCACCGAGGCCCAGGCCCTCGCCGCCGCCCGAGCTGACTTGGCCTGGCTCCAGGACCACAAACCATGAGTCGCAACGATCTCCTGCTGTTTGCAGCCCTGGTCGTGGCCGTCATCGGCCTGGTTCACTCGTATTCTCGGCGAGCGCGTCGTGTTCCCTCGACTGTTCGCGCTGCCCGATCTGCCTCTGCTGCGCCGCGATCGAACCTACACGGTGGCCGTCCTGCGCTACGCCTGGCACCTGACCAGCGTGGCATGGTGGGCGGCGGGCGCTCTGCTGATCGTGCTGTGGTGGGGCAAGGCGATCTGCGCCAGTCCGTCTGGCGATCGTCGCCGGCCTGTTGCTGCTGACCGGAGTGACCATCCTGGCGACCTGCGGCCCCCGCCATCCTGGCTGGCCGCTGTTTCTGATCGCTGCCGCCGCGACTTGGTTCGGCGCCTGAGCTTGGGAAACGCGAGCAGTCGGGCTCCCCTCCCCTTGATGGGGAGGGGTCGGGGGTGGGGTGCAGGACTGGGGCAAGTTGAGAGAGAGGAAACGCGCATGACCCAGGAAATCGAGATCAAGGTGGCCGACGGCGTGCAGGTGATCCGCTTCCTGCGCGCCGACAAGAAGAACGCCTTCACCGGCCCGATGTACAACGCCATGTCGGAGGCGCTCGACGCCGCCGACAAGAGCGACGCCATCGCCGTCACCGTGTTCATCGGCTCGGGCGGCGTGTTCTCGGCCGGCAACGACATCAACGATTTCCTGCGCCGCGCCGTGGCCGTCAACAGCGGCGACGGCAAGGGCATCCCGGCTCCGTCGCTCGATTTCATCCGCCGCCTGCCCAAGGTGACGAAACCGATGATCGCCGCGGTCGACGGTCTCGCCATCGGCGTCGGCACCACCATGCTGCTGCATTGCGACCTGGTCTACGCCACGCCCGCCGCCAGCCTGCGCACGCCGTTCCTCGACCTCGGGCTGATCCAGGAGGCCGGATCGACCATCACCGCGCCGGCCCGCATGGGCTATCCGCGCGCCTTCGAGATGATCTGCCTCGGCGAGCCGTTCTCGCGCCGAGCGCGCCCTGCAGGCGGGCCTGATCAACGCCATCGTGCCGGCCGACCAGCTGGAGGCGACCGCGCTGAAAGCGGCCAAACGCCTGGCCGCCAAGCCGCGCGAGGCGCTCATGACCTCGCGCCGCCTGCTGCGCCGGCACAACGCCGACATCAGCGCCGTGATCGAGGAAGAAGCCAGCAACTACATCAAGTTGATGGGCTCGCCCGAGGCCAGGGAAGCCTTCACCGCCTTCCTCGAGAAGCGCCCGCCCGACTTCGCCAAGGCCCGCCAGAAGGGCGGCTGACGTTCGCCAAAAAGGCCGGGTATAGAGTTCGCTCATGACCGCGCCCTTGCCTCACCACCGCTAGCTGGACATCAGCCGCAGCTGGCTGCGTCTGCTGCTGCTGCCGCTTCCTCCTGGCTTCCCTGTGCGCCACCGCCCAAGCCGGCTGGCTATCCCGGCTCGCGGGCACCGCCGAGCACGGTGCCGCCGCCCGAGTAGCCCGCAAAGGCGCCACGCTCGACCACGCGGCTGCCCACCTCAAGGCGCTGCCCGATCGGCCGGACGGCATCGCGCTGGCCGCACAGGCCACCCAGGAAGGCCACTGGCGCTTCGTCAACAAGGCGGGCGAGACCTTCACCGCCGGCACGCCGGACGAGCTCAAGCGCGTCGCCTCGGTGCTGCTGCCCGAGGCCAAGGCCGACGCCAAGCTTTCGCTCTACGTCACGCCGGACACTGTCTTCCAGCATCGCGCCGCGCTCAAGGATCTGCCGAAGTCCGCCGAGCTGTTCGTGGTGATGGGCGACGAGAGCTATCGCATCCTGAGGCGCGCCGACGGCGCCAGCGAGCGACTGTTCGCGCAGGTGCGGCCCAACCTGTTCATCGAGCTTGCCGAGCGCGCGAAGTTCGACGAGGCGCTGTGGCAGCTGATGCGTCCGCTCGAACGCGCCAGGGTGCGCGTGCTGGCGCTGGAGCCGGGCGGTCCCTCGACCCTCACCTCGACGCCGCGCATCGATGCCGCCACCAGCCGCGCCGCCGTCGACATCATCGACCCGGCGAGCCTGCCGGCGGCGATGGGCTCGATCCGCGGCCAGACCGTGCTCGTCACCGGCCGCGTCGACGGCCAGCTGCTCTACGTCAAGCCGTCGAGCGGGCCGGAGAAGAGCCTGCTGGTGCGCGACCTCCTGCGCGCCGCCGACGACGCCGACGTCAACCTCGTCATGCTGCAGTCGGCGTCGACGCCGCGCCAGCCGGGCGGGCGCAACTGGTTCTGGCAGAAGGTCGAGGTGAAGGGCCTCGACGATGCCCTGCAGCGCGCCGCGCATGGCCGACTTCCTCAACGCGCTGGCCGGACCCGGCCGCCGCTTTGCCGTGACGCGCCACGCCGTCGGGCACGCTGCGCACCGGCCTCGACATCCGGCTGGCGCCCGATCTGCCGGGCACGTCGCCGGGCAGGCCGGCCAGCGAAGTGTTCGCCGATCTCGTCGCCGACGTTGCCGGCCGCGTGCTGACCGACGGCGTGCAGGCCAGCCTGCGCAACGCCGAGCGCCAGCAGGAGCTCGACCAGCGCATCGTGCCCGGCATCCCCTCCGAGGCGCAGTTCCTCTACATCCTCCTGATGGTCGTCGGCCTGCTCGGGCTGCCGGTCTCGCGCCGCTGGTGGCGGCGCCTCTGGCCGCCGGAGCAGGCCGGCGAGTATGCCGTCCGCGGCGGCTACTGGGCCGCCCGAGCTCGTGCGCGGCGCGATGTTTCTCTTCGTGTTCCTGCCGCTCGCGGCCCAGCCCGCCATGGTGGTGCATATCGTGCAGAGCATCTGGCAGATGGTCATGACGCCGGTGCGCTGGTGGCGCTGGCTCAGCGGCCGGCGCGCGCCAGAGGCGCAGGTTAGGCTAGCGCACAATGACAGAACAACTCGAGCGGGGAAACGACCCATGGCGACACTTGCGGGCAAGACACTGTTCATCACCGGCGCCAGCCGCGGCATCGGCCTCGCCATCGCCCTGCGCGCCGCGCGCGACGGCGCCAACATCGCCATCGCCGCCAAGACGGCCGAGCCCAGCCCGAAGCTGGAGGGCACCATCTACACGGCCGCCAAGGAGATCGAGGCGGCCGGCGGCAAGGCCCTGCCGATCGTGTGCGACATCCGCTTCGAGGAGCAGGTGCAGGCGGCCGTCGCCAAGACGGTCGAGACCTTCGGCGGCCTCGACATCTGCGTCAACAACGCCAGCGCCATCTCGCTCACCCCCACCACGGCGACCGACATGAAGCGCTACGACCTGATGCACGGCATCAACGCGCGCGGCACCTTCCTGGTCTCCAAGACCTGCATCCCGCACCTCAAGAAGGCGGCCAACCCGCACATCCTGATGCTGTCGCCGCCGCTCGACATGAACGTGCGCTGGTTCGCCCCGCACGTCGCCTACTCGATGGCCAAGTTCAACATGAGCATCATCGCGCTCGGCCTGTCCGGCGAGCTGAAGGCCGACGGCATCGCCGCCAACACGCTGTGGCCGCGCACCACCATCGCCACCGCCGCCATCAAGAACCTGCTCGGCGGCGACGCCCTCATGCAGCGCAGCCGCTCGCCCGAGATCATGGGCGACGCCGCGCACGTCATCTTCACGCAGGACGCCAAGACCTTCACCGGCCGCTTCTGCATCGACGACACGCTGCTCTACGAGCACGGCGTGCGCGACTTCGACAAATACCGCGTCGATCCCTCGATGGAGCTGGCGCCCGACTTCTTCGTGCCGGAGTCCTATCCGACGCCCCCCGGCGTCACCCTCGGCGCCCGCAAGCGGTAGATCTCCGTCATCCCCGGCCGCGTGCGAGAGGACGCGGGCCGGGGAGCCAGCATCAAGCAACGCGTTCGTGGCCCTGGGTCCCGGATATTTCGCTGGCGCGAAATTCCGGGATGACAGAGCGAGGGACTACCCAATGAACCCCACCATCGAAATCACCGGCATCCGCGCGCGCCCGCTGATGGTGCCGATGCGGCGCGCGCTCAACACGCGGGTCGGCCACTTCACGCGCTTCCCGATGCTGCTGATCGACCTCGAGCTGAAAGGCGGCGGCGTCGGACGCGTCATGGGCCCGACCTTCGTCGCGCTCGGGCTCAAGCTGGTGCCCGTGGTGCTGCAGGAACTGGCCGCATCCATCAAGGGCCGCAAGATCGCCGCCGAAGACCTGCCCAAGGTGCACGACGCCGGGCAGAAGCTGCTCTCCCACCTCGGCCACGAGGGCGTGACGCAGATGGCGCTCTCGTTCTTCGACATGGCCCTCCACGACGCCATGGCGCGCGAAGCCGGCGTGCCGCTCTACAAACTGCTCGGCGGCAAGGCGGAGCCGATCCCGACCTACAACAGCTGCGGCCTCGGCCTCATGTCGCCGCAGGACGCGGCGCGCGAGGCCAAGGAGCTCGTGGCAGAGCATGGCGGCTTCTCGCACATCAAGCTGCGCATGGGCCGCGAGCATGCGGCCGACGAGGTTGCCGCCTACAAGGCCGTGCGCGCCGCCGTGGGGCCGGACGTGCTGATCTCGTGCGACTTCAACCAGGGTCTCGCCTCCGCAAATGCGCTGGAGACCTGCCGCGCCATCGACGGCCTGGGGCTCACCTGGATCGAGGAGCCGATCGCCTACGACGACTACGACACGCAGGCGCGGCTGGCGACCAAGCTCGCCACGCCGATCCAGGTCGGCGAGAACTGGTGGAGCTGGCGGGTCGGCAAGGCGGCCATCGAGATGGGCGCCTGCGACTACGTGATGCCGGACCTGGCGCGCATCGGCGGCATCACCGGCTGGATGCGGCTCGCCCGCGTGGCCGAGGCGCGCGCCGTGCCGTTCTCCTCGCACCTGTCACCGGACGTGTCGGCGCACGTGATGGCGGCAACGCCGACCCGGCACTGGCTGGAGTTCATGGACTGGGGTCAGGACCTGATGCTGGACCCGCTGCTGCCGGTGAAGGGGTTCACCACGCCGCGCGACACGCCCGGCACCGGCGTCGACTGGAACGAGAAGGCAATCGCGCCGCTTCTCCTGCAAGGCTGAGAAGCGGCGCGCGATACATCCAGCTTCAGCTGCCGATCAACGGCGCCGGCCGCTGCCTTCCATCTCGAGCTGGCGCCACCAGGTGGCCGTGCCGAACGGGATCTTGCGGCTGTCGTGCTCGTAGTATTTCGTCTCGTCGAACGTGCTGGCGTGGCGCTGCCGCTCACGCACCGCCGACGGCGAATTGTAGGAATTGTAGGAATAGTAGTTTCTATTTTTCGATCTCGCGTCCGCCGTTCCGGCAACGCCCAACACGAAAGCGAGCGAGAGCAGACTGGTGAGAACGTATTGCATGGCTTTTGCCTTTCCTGTTCCCTCGGTGCGTATGGCCTAGTCGCCCGTTGTTGAGGAAACGTGGTGAGGGCCGCCGCGAGGTTCAACCCGGCGCAACAACCGCGGCCACAGCACCATCCGACGCTACGGCTGGCCGCCGTCGGTCTCCTGCTGGAGCTGCCGCCACCAGGCCGCCGTCCCGAACGGCAGCCGCCGCGAATCCACCTCGTAATACTGGGTCTCGTCGAACGAGCTGGCACGGCGCTGGCGTTCCGCAACGGTCGCCGGCGAATAGTAGTGAGACTGGTTGTGGGACGCCTGCCGCTTCTTCTTCGATTTCGCGTCCGCCGCTGTCGCGACGCCGAATACGAGAGCCAGCGAAAGCAAGCCTGTCAGAATTTTTCTCATAAGATTGCCCTTCTCCCTAAGGCGTTTCCACCTAGAGATGCGGGGCATTTCCCTCCGCCGCAACGCACCTTTTCGTGAGCATTTTTGCGTTGCCGCGACCCGCCTGAGAATGCACGGCGCCGCCCCACCTGCTGGGGACGAGGTGAAGCGGCGCCTGCGGTGCGGCTTTGGCGGATTTCGCGATCGGGGCATCAGCGCTTGCGGCCGCCCTCACGCTCCATCTGCCGCCACCACTCCGCGGTTCCGAACGGGATCTTGCGGGAGTCGCGCTCGTAGTACTTGGTCTGGTCGAAGGTGCTCGCGCGGCTCTGCCGCTCGGCGAGCGTCGGCTGCGTTTCGTAGGTGTAGTAATAGTAGGTCACCGTCTTCTGCGACTTTGCGTCGGCGGCTCCGGCGAGCCCGAGCACGAGCGCTGCCGAGAGGAGACCTGTGAGGATGGCTCTCATCTGAATACCCTTTCTGTTCTGGCCCGCTTGCGCCATGTCCAAGCTTGATGGGCAGCGGAGCCTCCAGCCCACGTCCTTGCTTTGCTGCCAGCGTTGACGCCACATCCGGGGGACCGGATCGCGCCTGTCGATGGCCGCAACGCCAAACTGGAGCAAACAAAGCAATCGCGCTGTTTCGTGCGTAACAGTAAGGTAGTGGCCCCAGGCTCCCCATCACTGCGCGGACCACCCGATGACCACGCTGCTGCTGACGCATCCCTGCTTCGTCGACCACGACACGGGCGAAGGCCACCCCGAGCGCCCGGACCGCATGCGCGCCATCGACAAGGTGCTGGGCCACGAGCTGTTCAGCGGCCTGCAGCGGGAGGAGGCGCCGCTGCGCGCCGACGTCGAGGACGCCATCGCGCTGGCGCATCCGCGCGAATACATCGAGTGGGTCAAGAGCGTGCGCCCCAAGGAGGGAGAGGAGTCCGTGCGGCTCGATCCCGACACCGTGCTGAGCCCCAAGTCCTGGGAGCCGGCGCTGCGCGCGGTCGGCGCCGGCCTCGCCGCGGTCGATGCCGTGATGGATCCGGCCAAGTCAGGCGTGAAGAACGCCTTCGCGCAGGTGCGCCCGTGCGGCCACCACGCCGAGACCAAGCGCGCCATGGGCTTCTGCATTTTCAACAACGCGGCCGTCGCCGCGCTCTACGCCCGCAAGAAGTATGATCTCGAGCGCGTCGCCGTGGTCGACTTCGACGTGCACCACGGCAACGGCACGCAGGACATCTTCTGGTCGGACAAGAATCTGTATTTCGCCTCCACCCACCAGATGCCGCTCTACCCCGGCACCGGCGCGCTGAACGAGACGGGCGTGGGCAACGTGTGGAACGCGCCGCTGCGGCCCGGCGACGGCGGCGACCCGTTCAAGGAGGCGTTCCGGTCGCGCATCCTGCCGTCGCTGCGCAGTTTCGGCCCCGACCTCGTGCTGATATCGGCCGGCTTCGACGCGCATCAGGACGACCCGCTTGCCAATCTGCGCCTGCTGGAGCCGGATTTCGCCTGGGCGACCTCGCAGATCGCCGAGATTGCCGACAAGCATGCACAGGGGCGGCTGGTCTCGATGCTGGAAGGAGGGTACAACCTCGCGGCCCTGGCGAAGTCGGTGGGCGTGCACGTCAGGGCGCTGATGGAGGCCGGCGCGTAAGGCGCTGCAGCCGCGGAAACAATACGAGACGACGGACATGAATATGGCAAAGCCTGCCACAAAGCATCTCGACATCAAGGACATGTCGTTCGAGAAGGCGCTCAAGGAACTGGAAAGCATCGTCGGGCGCCTGGAGCGGGGCGACGTCGAACTCGAGGAGAGCATCAGCATCTACGAGCGCGGCGAGGCGCTCAAGGACCACTGCGACCGCCTGCTCAAGCAGGCCGAGGCCAGGGTCGAGAAGATCACCCTCAATCCTGCCGGGGAACCGACCGGAACCGAGCCCTTCAAGCCACAGGAATAGCCTAAGGGACTAGTTCCCCGCAGGGCCTGCCGCGACGCTTTGCTATCGTACGCCTTCACTCCAAAGGGCTATAGTTACAGTCAGGTGACAGTCCGCGGTCGGACGTGGCGCCCGCGCCGCGATCGATCACGGGACTGCCGGTAAGAGCATTGGAAAGACCGCCTGTGGACTCCACTTCCAAGACGCCTGTTCTCGACCGCGTGCACACATCGCAGGACGTGCGCGACCTGCCCGAGAAGGACCTGCGCCAGCTGGTCGACGACCTGCGGCGCGAGACCATCGACGCGGTCTCGGTGACGGGTGGCCATCTCGGGGCGGGGCTCGGCGTGGTCGAACTCACCGTCGCCCTGCACCGCGTGTTCGACACGCCGCGCGACCGGCTGATCTGGGACGTCGGCCACCAGGCCTATCCGCACAAGATCCTCACCGGCCGCCGCGACCGCATCCGCACCCTGCGCCAGGGCGGCGGCCTGTCCGGCTTCACCAAGCGCGCCGAGAGCGAGTACGACGCGTTCGGCGCCGCGCATTCCTCGACCTCTATTTCAGCCGGCCTCGGCATGGCGGTGGCCCGCGACCTGGCCGGCGGCACCAACAACGTGGTGTGCGTGATCGGCGACGGCGCCATGAGCGCCGGCATGGCCTACGAGGCCATGAACAACGCCGGCGCGCGCAACGAGCGCCTGATCGTCATCCTCAACGACAACGACATGTCGATCGCGCCGCCGGTGGGCGCGCTGTCGACCTATCTCGCGCGCATCACCTCGAGCGGCACCTACCTGCACCTGCGCGACATCGCCAAGCAGCTGGCCAAGCGGCTGCCGAAATACTGGGAGCGTCGGGCGGCGCTGGCCGAGGAGATGACCCGCACCTATTGGACCGGCGGGACGCTGTTCGAGGAGATGGGCTTCTACTACCTCGGCCCGATCGACGGCCACGACCTCAACGTGCTGCTGCCGGTGCTGCGCAATGTGCGCGACGCGCGCCAGGGGCCGATCCTGGTCCACGTGGTGACGAAGAAGGGCAAGGGCTATCCGCCGGCCGAGGCCTCCGACGACAAGTATCACGGCGTCAACCGCTTCAATGTCGTCACCGGCGCGCAGGTCAAGCCGAAGCCGAACGCGCCGAGCTACACGCGCGTGTTCGGCGAGAGCCTGATCGAAGAAGCGCGCAAGGACGACAAGATCGTCGCCGTCACGGCGGCGATGCCCTCGGGCACCGGCCTCGACCTGTTCGCCAAGGCCTTCCCGGAGCGCACCTTCGACGTCGGCATCGCCGAGCAGCACGGCGTCACCTTCGCGGCCGGCCTTGCCTGCGAAGGCTTCAAGCCGTTCGCCGCCATCTACTCGACCTTCCTGCAGCGCGCCTACGACCAGGTGGTGCACGACGTGGCCATCCAGCGCCTGCCGGTGCGCTTCGCGCTGGATCGCGCCGGCCTGGTCGGCGCGGACGGCCCGACGCATGCCGGCTCCTTCGACCTCGCCTACCTCGGCTGCCTGCCGGGCTTCGTGCTGATGGCGGCCGCCGACGAGGCGGAACTCAAGCACATGGTGGCGACCGCCGCCGCCATCGACGACCGCCCGTCGGCCTTCCGCTATCCGCGCGGCGAAGGCTTCGGCGTCGAGCTGCCCGAGGCGGGCCAGGTGCTGGAGATCGGCAAGGGGCGCATCATTCGCGAAGGCTCGGCGGTGGCCATCCTGTCGCTCGGCACGCGCCTGCACGAGGCCCTGAAGGCGGCCGACCAGCTGGCCACGTTCGGCCTGTCGGCGACGGTCGCCGACGCCCGCTTCGCCAAGCCGCTCGACCACGATCTGATCCGCAGGCTGGCGCGGAACCACGAGGTGCTGATCACCATCGAGGAAGGCTCGGTCGGCGGCTTTGGCAGCCACGTCCTGCAGTACCTCGCCACCGCCGGGCTGCTCGACCGCGGCCTGAAGGTGCGGCCGATGGTGCTGCCCGACGTGTTCATCGATCACGACAAGCCCGAGAAGATGTACGAGACGGCCGGGCTCGACGCGCAGGGCATCGTGGCGACGGTGCTGGCGACGCTCGGTCGCGACGCAAGCCCGGACATGTTGGCCGAACGGGCCTGAGATTCGCGCTTATCCACAGCCTTTCCACACAATTCTGGATGCCCGCCACTTTGCTGCGGGAATCGTCGTGGACCCGCGCCGTTCGCTGGCGTAATCACGAATTGTCCCTGGACGAAACTCCTGCTGCCACCTTCTCCCCCAATCCGGCAGCAGGAAAAGCCCTGGCGGTCGAACGCCAGGGCTTCTTTTTTGCCGACACATCAGGACTGCGTTCTATCTGTGGGCAGACTCGAATATCTGGCGCAGCAGCCGCCGATATTGCCACCGAGAGCCGAGCAACAGGCCGACTGCAAACATCGCG
Source organism: uncultured Alphaproteobacteria bacterium (assembly GCA_963735125.1). Classification (GTDB taxonomy): domain Bacteria; phylum Pseudomonadota; class Alphaproteobacteria; order Rhizobiales; family Hyphomicrobiaceae; genus AWTP1-13. The sequence continues at coordinate 200,165 of CAVTJY010000023.1, forward strand.
GTTGCAACGATCAGCATTTCCATGGCGCGCTTTCCGAACTGCTGCGTATGACGCGAAGCGACGGCACGTCCATCCGCATCGCCGGTAAGCATTCGCCTGATTCGCTATCCGCTATCAACAGTCCATTGCCGGATCGATGGTGGGACGCGGCGTCCTCGCCACACCCGCTCACACCGGGCCTTGACTATCCGGCATGCCGGAAGCCGAGCCCCGGCTCATAGGCCGGGGCGAGGCTATCCGGGATCTGCCACGCAAGAGGTCCCGGCTCTGCGGGGATCGCGCTCTCGCGCGATGCCTGCAGGCCGGGATGACGGGTTGAGACTCAACCTGCCAGCGTCAGGCCGCGGCCTTCTTGAAGTTCTCCGCCGCCTTGTCCCAGTTCACGGTGTTCCACCACGCGTCGATGTAGTCGCCGCGCTTGTACTGGTGCTTGAGGTAGTAGGCGTGCTCCCACACGTCGATGCCGATCACCGGCTTGGACGCCTTGTCCATGTGCGGCGTGTCCTGGCCGGGCGTGTTGAAGATCTCGAGCTTCTTGTCCTTGTTCACGGCGAGCCAGGCCCAGCCCGAGCCGAAGCGCGTGACGCCTGCCTGCTTGAACGCGGCTTTCATCTTGTCGACGTCGCCGAAGGTGCCGTCGATGGCGCCCTTCAGATCGCCTGCGGGTGCCTTGGCGCCGCCCGGCGTCATCAGCTCCCAGAAATAGGTGTGGTTCCAGTGACCGCCAAGGTTGTTGCGGACCGGGGTACGCACCGCCTCGGGCACCGCCGCGAGATCGGACAGGATCGACTCGATCGGCTTGGTCGCCAGGTCGGGATACTTCTCGACCAGGCCGTTGAGGTTGCCGATGAAGGCGTTGTGGTGGTTCTTGTGGTGGAAGCCCATGGTCGCCGTGTCGATGTGCGGCTCGAGCGCATTGTACTCGTAGCCCAGCGGCGGCAGGCTGAAGGTGGGCTTGGCCTGTGCGAAGGCCGTGCCGCGGGCGAGCGTGCCCGCCGTGGTCGCGAACGCTGTGGCCCCGACCATGAATTTGAGTGTATCTCGTCTGTTCATTGCGTCCTCCGTGGTGACTGCGGAGCGGTATACCAACCGATCCGGAAGCAAAGTCTGAAACCAACTGGCGCCCGTCCGAATGCCAACGCCCGGCGACGCAAGGTGGTGCATGAGAGCTACGCCCGCGCCTATCGAAGGGTTTGGGCTGGCCATCGCCGGCCGGCATCAAATAAACGTGAAACATGCCTATCGCAGCGCAAGGCAGGCGCAGTCGGCGCCTCGATGTGGTCCTGGTCGAGCAGGGCCTCGCGGGTTCGCGCGCACGCGCGCAGGATCTGATCCGGCGCGGCCTGGTTGAAGTGGCGGGCGCCGTCGAAACCAAGGCCGGCGCCGCCGTCGCACCGGGCGCCGAGGTGCGCCTGGCGGCCGGCACCGCCGATCATGTCTCGCGCGGCGCCCTCAAGCTGATCGCGGCGCTGGAGCATTTCCAATTCTCCGCGCTCGGAGTTGTGGCGCTCGACGTGGGCGCTTCGACCGGCGGTTTCACCGAGGTGCTGCTCGAACGCGGCGCGGCGCGTGTCTATGCGGTCGATGTCGGACGCGGACAACTGCACGCGCGGCTGGCGGACGACCCGCGCGTGATCTCGCTGGAGCGCTGCGACGCCAGGAGCCTCGATGGCGCGCGCATTCCCGATTCCGTCGGCGCCATCGTCGCCGATGTCAGCTTCATCTCGCTGACCAAGGCGCTGCCGGCGGCGCTGGCATTGGCTGCCGATCCGGCCTGGCTGGTGGCGCTGATCAAACCGCAGTTCGAAGCCGGGCGTGCCGCCGTCGGCCGCGGCGGCATCGTGCGCGACCCGGCCGACCGCGCGCGCGCCGTCGCCGAGGTGCAGGATTGGATGGCGGCGCAGGCCGGCTGGCGCGTAGAAGGCGTGATCCCCTCGCCGATCGCCGGCGGGTCCGGCAACCAGGAGTTCCTGCTGGGAGCGGTCCGTGGCGGGTGAAGCTGCCGAGGTCGAGATCGTCCGGCTGGGCGCGCAAGGCGACGGCATCGCCGAAGCACCCGACGGCCGCCCGCGCTTCGTCCCCTTCGCCCTGCCGGGCGAGCGCGTACGCGTGATCGACGATGCGATGCCGGAGGTCGTGGGGCCCGCCAGCCCCGACCGGCGTGCGCCGATCTGCCGGCATTTCGGGATCTGCGGCGGCTGCGTCGCCCAGCACATGAGCGACGACTCTCTATGCCGACTGGAAACGCGGCATCGTCGTCGAGGCGTTTCGCCAGCGCGGCCTGGCGCCCGACGATTGCGCCACTGCTGCGCGTGCCACCGGGCTCACGCCGCCGCGCCGTGCTGACCTGCAAGCGTGCCGGCGAGAGCATCACGCTGGGCTACCACGGCCGCCGCAGCCACACCCTGTTCGACCTCGAGGAGTGCCCGGTGCTGGTGCCCGAAATCGTGGCCGGGCTGCCGGGCCTGCGCGCCATCGCCGCCCTGCTGCCGGTGGGCGAAAGCCGCTTCACCGTGCTGGCGACACCCGCCGGCCTGGATGTGAGCGTGGAGGGAAAGTTCCGCAGCCCCAATGCCAAAGCCGCTGCCGCCATGGCCCGCATCGCCGCCGATCACCGCTTCGCGCGCATCACTTTGTCCGGCGAGACGATCATCGAGCGGGCATCGCCCATGTTGCAGACCTCCGGCGTCGGCGTCGTGCCGCCGCCAGGTGCCTTCGTGCAGGCCGTCGCCCAGGCCGAGGACGCCCTGGCCGCCGCAGTCCTGGATCGCATCGGCCGCCCCAAGCGGGCCACCGACCTGTTCTGCGGCCTCGGCACGTTCGCGTTGGCCTTGGCGCGGCGCAGCCGCGTTGCGGCGTTCGACAGCGACCAGGCGGCGATTGCCGCCCTGCAGGCGGCGGTGCGTCACGCCAGCGGCCTCAAACCAGTCGAGGCGCGCGTGCGCGACCTGTTCCGCGAGCCGCTGTCGCCGCTCGAGCTGGCGCCATTCGACGCCGTGGTGCTCGATCCCCCGCGCGCCGGCGCCAAGGCGCAGTGCGAGGCGCTGGCCAAGTCGAAGGTACCGCAGCATCGTCTACGTGTCCTGCGACCCCGCCACCCTGGCGCGCGATGCCCGCACGCTGGTCGACGCCGGCTACCGGCTCGGCGAAGTGGTGCCGATCGACCAGTTCCTGTTCTCGCCCCACGTCGAGCTGGTCGCCGCGTTCACGCGCTGATGCCGAGCCGATCCGCGCCGCCGCTTAACGGTCCGCCAACCAACATCTGTCATCTTGGCGTCTGCTGGTGGGGCGGCTGGGGGACAGCACTGCTCGGGGAGGTGTTGCATGCTTGCGTCGGCATGGCGGTTCATCGCGCGGTATTGGGGGAGCGCGCACCATACGCCGGACGGCCCCGCCGCCCCTCGGCAGGGAGCCGGGCCGTTCCGCGGCCGCAGCCGGCCTCGCCCAGGCCAGGGTGTCAATGCCCAGCGCGCCCAGGATCGGCACAGCCAAATCCGAACGCGTGTCCGCGGCCGCAAATCTCCTCGGATTGCGCACGTCTGACCGTGACACGCGGTCGGCGGCGCAACCGCAAGCTGCACCCGACACCGCGGCCAACGCTGCATCAGGTGCCGCCGCGCCGCTCGGCGCCCGGCCGGCATGTCTGGCTCGAGGCCCGCGCATCGGCGGGCGCACAGCGTCCGCCGCCATCGTTCCGCTGGCCCCTCGCACAGCTCGCCACGCCGTCGCCCAGCCGGCCACCATCATCGCCGCCGCGTAGGTTGGGTCAAGCGAAGCGCTGACCCAACACAAGGCATGCTCCTCATCGGATTTGGTGTTGGGTCATCGCTGACGCTCGACCCAACCTACCAGGTAAGCACTCGGATTAGTACCACCCACCAAAGCAATCGGGCCCCGGAAGGGGCCCGACGCATTCCAGATAGTTGCCAGGCGATCAGTAGGTGAACTTGAGGGTGCCGACCCACCGCTCGTCGCAGGCGAACAGGGGCCGCCGCAACCAACCCCAGGCCGGTCGATGTTGGTGTCCCAGTACCTCACGTCGACGGACCACTTCTCGAGGAAGCCGACCGTGAAGCCGGCGTTCCAGTAGAAATAGTTGTTGGTGTCGCCGGTTACGTTCAGGGCGTACAGCTCCCTGTCACCCAAGTTGCCCGAGGAGGTCTGGTAGCCGATCAGGGCGCTGAAGCTCGGCGAATACTCGCGCCGCCACGTGAACTTGTGCAGGTTCTGCACGAACGCGCCCTCGAAGGTCCACACCGAGCCGACCTCATACTGGTAGTCGGGCGAGTAGTAGGCCGTCGCGCCGAACGTCGCGTCCTTCCAGATCTCGGCGCTGGCACCGAGCTTGAATTCCACATAGTTGTAGTTGCGGCTGGTTACGTCACCCACGTTATTGAGACCGAGCCCGACCGCATTGGGGTAGCTGTAGTAGATCACGCCCAGATCGTAGGAGAACCGCCCGCGCGTTCCCTTGATGCCGGCGTACCAATCCATCTCGATGTTGGCGACCGAGGAGTTCCCGTCGTAGCCAAACAGCCCGGTTCCGCCCCAGTCGAGATTGGATGCCCAGACGCCGGCATAGAACATCCCGCACGTCGCATCGAAGCCGCCTTGGATGGCGGGGCCCTCGGAGGTCTGCGAGATGCCGCGGAAGACATAGTCCGTGGTGAGCCCCACGTTCGCGGAGTATTTGCAGCGCTCCTGCACGGGCGCCGGCTCCTTTGCCTTCGCCTTTCCGCGCATCCCGTCGGCGAATGCTGGTCCACACAGGATGAGCGCGGCCAAAGGCGCCGCAAGGCTGACTGCGATCCTGTGAAATTGTGCGTTCATGTCGGCATCCCCATTCATCTGTCCTTGCGCCCAGTTCTCGCGGATTCGGGCGCAATGCAAATGGGTTGCAGTATTCGGAGTGTCCTATCAGGTATTCGTGTGCCAATACAGCAACGACCTGAAGTGGATAGTGTGTATCCGTATTCCTATATAGATCTCATCTTCGCGAGACAATGTTTGATGAGGCAGCTGGGCAAATGGCGCTAAAACCTGCGCGATGGAGGCATCAGCAACTAGATCGCCTCGCACAGCACTAAGATTAGTTTGATCGGCAAGTTGAACTCGACCGCACCCCAAAAGCAATCGGGCCCCGAAAGGGGCCCGACGCATTTCAGACAGTTCGTGGACGATCAGTACGTGAACTTGAGGGTACCGACGACCCGCTCGTCGCACTGGAAGGTCGGACCCGAGCAGAAGCTGCCGGAGTCGGAGATGTTCGTATCCCAGTAGCGAACATCCAGCGACCAGTTCTTGTCCAAGCCGAAATTGATGCCGGCGTTCCAGTAGACGTAGTTGTCTTTGCCATTGGCGATGATGCGCAGCTTGAACTCAGCGTCCTCACCCTTCTGATAACCGACGAGTGCGCTGAAGGTCGGCGTAATCCGGCCGAAGATCGTCGGCAGGACCTGAGAGAAGGAGCCTTCCAGCGTCCAGACGTTGCCGGTTTCGAGCGTGTAGTCCGGCGAGTAGAACACCGTACCGCCGAGCGTACCGCCCTTCCATACTTCGGTGGCGACTCCGGCCTTGAATTCTACGTAGTTGAGCTCGGAGACATCCGAGGCTTGATTGGGATAGGCATAGTAGATGATGCCCAAGTCGTAAGAGAACCTTCCGACCGTGCCCTTGACGCCAGCGTATGCGTCCAGCTCCATGCTAGCGGCGCCGCCGAAGTCGATCGATCGAGGCCCACACACCCGCATAGAACATGCCGCAGGTCGCGTCGAAACCGCCCTGCACCGCAGCGCCCTCGGCGCTCTGCGAGATGCCGCGGAACACGTAGTCGGTCGTCAGCGCCGTGTTCGCACCGAATGTGCAGCGACGGGCCTCAGGCTTGTCCTTGATGCTGCCGCCGGCGAAGGCCGGAGCAGTGAGAGCAAAAAGCGCGAAGGCCGTAGCGGCTCCCCCCGCCAGTCGTGTAAGTGCGTTCATGATTGGCTTCCCTACTGAATCGTCTGTAGGGCCTTTGTCGCGCCGAAAGCACCGATCAAGCAATTGCAAACAGACATCGGGCAACTGATCCAGCCGATATCGTGCTACTCATGCAACACTATGGGAAATCAGCCTTCTTTCTGCCTATATTCTGCACAGCTTTGTGGATTCGATCACCCATCTTATGCTCGGTGAATAGGCAACCAGACATATCTCGCACCCCAGATCTTGGGATGCTTCCGCCGCAAGATCGGCCGGCACGCGGGATTCCACGGTCGAGCGGTGCCAACTCCACCCGCGCGTGCCCAGAATGACCCGCCCCCCGACCGCATTGATCACCGGCGCCGCCCTCCGCATCGGGCAGGCCCTGGCCCTCGATCTGGCCACACACGGCTGGAAGGTCGGCCTGCATTGCCGGCGATCGACCTCTCAAGCATCTGAACTCGCGGAGCAAATTATCAGCGCTCGGAGGCGAGGCCGCGGTGTTGCCGGCCGACCTCACCGACGCGGCAGCGCCGGCACACCTGCTGGACGCCTGCATCTCCGCGCTTGGCGCCCCGACCCTGCTGATCAACAACGCGGCCATGTTCGTCGGTGACGAGGTGGCCACCCTCGACCCGGCCCTTTGGGATGCCCAGCTGGCCGTGAACCTGAGGGCGCCGGTCTTCCTGGCCAAGGCCTTCGCGGCCCAGCTGCCGGCGGGCGCAAGCGGAAACGTCATAAACATCATCGACCAGCGCGTGTGGAAGCCGACGCCGCGCTACTTCTCCTATACGGCCTCCAAGCTCGCCCTGTGGGGCGCAACGCGCACGCTGGCCCAGGCACTCGCCCCGCGCATCCGCGTCAACGCCATCGGGCCCGGCCCCGTGCTGCGCAACTCGCACCAGACGGAGGAGGAGTTCCGCGCCCAGTGCGCGGCCACCATCCTCGGCCGCGGCACGACGCCTGAGGAGATCGCGACGGCCGTCCGCTTCATCCTTGACGCCCCGGCCATGACCGGACAGATGATCGCGCTGGACGGCGGTCAGCATCTGGCCTGGCAGACCCCCGACATCGACGGCTCCGGCAGCAGCACGCAGCGCGCCCCGAAAATCATGAGCAATAACCGAAGCCAGCTGCCCGCAAACGCACTCGCCGAGAGCGGCCGGCGGGTGGTGTTCGTCCGCGACCTGGAGATCGTCGTCAGCGTCGGGGTGTTCGAGCACGAGAAGCGCTACGAGCAGCGCGTCCTGATCTCCGTCGAGCTGATCGTGTGCGACGGCTACGACGGCCAATCCGACCGGCTGGAGCAGGTGCTCGACTACGGCAAGCTGATCGACGGCATCGCATTGCTGGTGCAAAGCGGGCACTTCAACCTGATCGAGACGCTGGCCGAACGGGTGGCCGCGCACTGCCTCGGCGATGCGCGCGTCGAGAGCGCCCGCGTGCGCGTCGAGAAGCCCGACATCATGCCCTCCTGCCGCTCCGTCGGCGTCGAGGTCGAGCGCCGCCGGTAGGACGGATGCTGCTCGGGTTTCCTGCCTGCGCCATACAGCCGCCCCAAATCTGAGGCCAGACTTAAACTCTGGTAATGTTTTACGTTCGGCCCGCGACTGGGGACCACGCCATACGGCAGCAGCCAGCTGACGTGGGCATGGCGGAAGCGGACAATCCGGCGGAAGATGGCGACCAGCCCTGCGCTAACGGCTCGTTAATGTTAAGAGCCGATAAACGAATTTCACGGGGCCGCAGGGGACATGCGCAGGTAGGGCAAAAAGCAGGTGGGTGTTCCATGCAGCGCGGTTTGGGAGCGTGTCTCCTCTTCGCATTCGCAGCCATTCCGATGCAGCCGGCGGGGGCCGCCGGCCTTCCCGAAATCAAAGTCAGCGCCACCAACCGGGTCCCGGCCTGCGCCACACCCGGCCGGATGCTGGACTACCTGAAGAGCCGCAATCCCGAGATCGATGCCCGCTACGGCGGCATCGCCACCGAATACATGCGCATCGGCGAGGCGCTCGGCGTGCGCTGGGACTTCGCCTTCTACCAGATGATCATCGAGACCGGGTCGCTCACCTACCGCAACGGCAACCGGTCGGGCGACGTGAAGCCGGCGCAGAACAACTTCGCGGGCCTAGGCGCAACGGGCGGCGGCGAGACCGGCGAGAGCTTCAAGGACATCGCCACCGGCGTGCGCGGACACATCGAGCACCTGCTGCTCTATGCCGGCCAGCGGGTCGACAATCCGGTCGCCGAGCGCACCCGCAAGGTGCAGGAGTGGAACGTCCTGACGCCCTGGCAGGCCAAGTTCACCCGGCCGATCACGTTCACCGACCTCGCCACCAAATGGGCGCCCGGCAGCAATGCCTACGGCCGGATGATGGAGGCGATCGCCGAGAAGTTCGCGGACGACTTCTGCTCCAAGCCCGACCCGCGGCCGGAGCTGGTTGCGGAAGCGCGCGGCCAGCAGCCGAAAGCCAACGTCGCGGATATGAGCCGCCCGTCCGGCGCCGAGCTGGCGCAGCGCGCGCTCGAAGACAGCAAGGCCCAGGATCAGGCCCGCTCCGCGCTCGGCGCCCAGACCGCAACCCAGACCACCGGCCAGACCGCCGCCAAGCCGTCGATGCCGTTCCGCGTGCTCAATGCGCCGGAGACCACGGCGACTTTGGCGCCCGAAACTCCGCAGGTGAAGGCGCCCACCACCACCGGCGCGGTCAACAGCAAGCCTGCCTCGCCCGCCGACAAGGCACCGACGCGCGTGGCATCCGCCGCCGGCTCGGCCGCCAAGCAGATCGTCGAGCCGCCGGCCGCCGGCCAGAAGTGCCGCGTGTGGACGGCCAGCTACGGCGGGCAGAAGGCGATGATCATCCGCTCGCTGGTCGACAAGGTGGTCAACTACACCGTGCTCGACGTCAACGAGGGGGCCGAGACGCGCGAGGCCGACGCGTTCATCGCCGCCTACGCCAAGGACGGCAAGGTCACCGGCGAATTCGCCAGCCAGTCGCAGGCCCTCGACAAGGCTTTCGAGCTTTGCCCCGAAGGCTGAGCCTCACAGCTGCAGCGTCAGTAGGTCCTGTCAGGCCTCGCTGACACCGGTCCGGCATTTGCGTGGTTGAACCAAGGGAACAATCGCAAGCGTGATGCGCATGCGCAAATCTGCCCGGGCCAAGCTGCTGGCGCTACTGGTGCCGGCCACCCTCTGCTGGAGCGAGCACAGCGCGGCCGCTAAGCCAGCACGCGGCCCGGAACTGCCCGAGATCCGCGTCTCGGCCGCCAACAGCGTGCCGCAATGCGTGACGCCCGATCGGCTGATGCGCTATCTCGCCGACCGCAATCCCAAGCTCGACGCCCGCTATCGCGATATCGCCGCCCTCTACCAGCAGCACGGCGAGGCGCTCGGCATCCGCTGGGACTACGCCTTCTTCCAGATGGTGCTGGAGACCAACAGCCTGCTGTTCACCGGCGACGTAAAGGCGAAGCAGAACAACTTCGCGGGCCTCGGCGCCACCGGCGGCGGCGTGCCGGGCGAGAGCTTTGCGAACGTCTCCACCGGCGTCCTGGCGCAGCTGCAGCACCTGGTCGCCTACTCCGGGCAAAAGGTGGAAGCCCCGGTTGCCGTGCGCACGCGCGAGAATCAGAAGGACATCATCGACAAGTCGCTGACGCTGCGCCGGCCGGTGCGCTTCTCGGACCTCACCAACCGCTGGGCGGCCGACCGCAGCTACGCCCTGTCGATGAACGTCCTGGCGTCGCGCTTCCACGAGACTTACTGCACACCGGTCAATCAGCAGCAGGACCAGGCCGGCACCTGGCGCGGCGAGATCAAACAGGTGGCGCCCGCTGAGAAGAAGGCCGCCGCGGCCAAGCCCGAAACGCCGCCCGAGAAGAAGCCCGAGGCGCCCGCCGAAACAGCCACGCTGGCCTGCGACATCTGGCAGGCAAGCTATGGCGGCACGGCGGCGCTGCTGATCCGCTCGGTGGCCGGCGCCAGGGTCAACTACACCGTTCTGCAGGTGGCGGCCGGCAAGGAGCAGCCGCAGGCCGACGCCTACATGAAGGAGCATGCCCGCAACGGCGAGACGATCGGCCGGTTCGGCTCGCGCGACGAGGCCATGACCCGTGCCTTCGAACTCTGCCCCGGGCCTTCCTGACGCCCCATTGGCGACACCCCATTGGCTTTGCACAGCTGATCGCTTGACGGGCGTGCCCCGGCAAGTGCAACTGCCTGCGCCGGAAACAATGGGACGACGACGGACATGGCGAAAGACTTCCTGAAGCGACTTGCTGCCAGTGTGCTGCTGATCGGGTTGTTGGGCTCCCTGCCGGCGACCGCCATGGACCCGAGCAAAGCCGCCAAGCCGAACGATCCCAACTGCAAGAACACCGGCAGCTTCGAGCGCTGGCTCGACGAGTTCCGCAAGGAGGCGCGCGCCAGCGGCGTCTCGAACGCGACCATCGCCAGCGCGCTCGGCGGCATGACGCTCGATCCCGGCATCATCTCCCGCGACCGCAAGCAGGGCTTCTTCGCGCAGACCTTCTCCGCCTTCTCCGGCAAGCTGATCTCGCAGAACCGCATCACCAACGGCACGGCCAGACTGAAGCAGCATCGCGACCTGTTCGCGAAGGCCGAGAAGGACCACGGCGTGCCGGGTCCCATCATCGCCGCCTTCTGGGCGCTCGAGAGCGACTTCGGCGTCGGCATGGGCAACCTGCCGGTGCTGCGCTCGCTGGCGACGCTGGCCTACGACTGCCGCCGGCCCGAGCTGTTCCGCGGCGAGCTGATGGCCGCACTGAAGATCATCGACCGCGGCGACCTGACGCCCGAGGAGATGATCGGCTCCTGGGCCGGCGAGCTGGGGCAGACGCAGTTCCTGCCGACCCACTACCTCGCGCATGCCGAGGACTATGACGGCGACGGGCGCCGCAACCTCCTCACGAGCGTGGCCGACGTGATCGGCTCGACCGCAGCCTTCATCCAGCATCTGGGCTGGGAGCGCGGGCAGCCCTGGCTGCAGGAGGTGCGCGTGCCGGGCAACCTGGCGTGGGACCAGGCCGATCTCGCCATCCAGCATCCGCGCTCCAAGTGGGTGCAGCTGGGCGTCACGGCCGTGCAAGGCAGCCTGCCGGCCGACAACCTGCCGGCCTCGCTGCTGCTGCCGATGGGCCGCTTCGGCCCGGCGTTCCTCGCCTATCCGAATTTCCAGGTCTACCCGAAGTGGAATCAGTCGCTGAACTACGCCATCACCGCCGCACACCTGGCGACGCGGCTGGCCGGCGCGCCGGCCATGACCAAGCCCACCACGCCCATCCCCGAGCTTTCGCCCGAGCAGTCCAAGGAGTTGCAGCAGCTGCTGACCCGGCGCGGCTTCTTCGACGGCGAGATCGACGGCAAGATCGGCGCCGCCACGCGCGCCGGCGTGAAGAAGGCGCAGATGAAACTGGGCCAGCCCGCCGATTCCTATCCGACCCCGGAGCTTCTCGATCGCCTGCGCGCGGCGCGATAGGTAAAAAAGGGCCCGCCAGTTTCCCGTGCGGGCCTCGAAAGGTCGGAGCGATCGGGGAGATCGCTCGGTTCGTTGGGGCTCGGATCGAGAATGAGCCCGCTCGATCCTGTGGCTGATTCGAGTATCGGTGTCAGCCCGATTTGCCGTCCGCGTAGCGTTCTGCCAGACGACGGTCGTAATCGAGCACCGCTTGCAGCAACACTTGCGCACCCGCCGCGCACTGCTCCTTCGAGCTGAACTCGATTTCGTTGTGGCTGATGCCGTCGCGGCACGGCACGAACACCATCGCCGTTGGCGTCACACGCGAGACGTAGGCTGCATCGTGGCTGGCGCCGGAGACGATGTCGCGCGCCGAGAATCCCGACGTCTCGGCAGCGGTGCGCACGCAGTCCACGCATTGCGCGTCGAACGCGATCGGCGCCTGGTCCCAGATGCGCGCCGATTTTGCACCGAGCCCGAGCGGCTCGCACACTTCCTTCAGTGCTGAAGCCAGCGCTGCATCCATCTTGTCGAGCACGGCAAGATCGGGATGGCGCAGGTCGACGGTGAGGTAGACTTCGCCCGGCACGACGTTGGGCGAGTTGGGCTTCACCTCCATCGACCCGACGGTCGCCACCGCCAGCGGCGCGTTGGCCAGCGCGATCGGCCTCCACCCGCTCGATCAGGCGCGCGGCGCCCAGCAGGGCGTTCTTGCGCAGGTGCATGGGCGTCGCGCCGGTGTGTGCATCCTGGCCGGTGATGGTGATCTCATACCAGCGCACGCCCTGGATGCCGGTGACGATGCCGACCTCCTTGCCTTCGGCCTCCAGCAGCGGCCCCTGCTCGATGTGCAGCTCGAAGAAAGCCGACAAAGGGTGGTCGCCGCAACGCTGCTTCCCCACGTAGCCGATCACTGCCAGCGCATCGCCGAACACCACGCCGGCGCGGTCGGTGCGCGCGAAGGCCCAGTCCCGCTCGTACACGCCGCCGAACACACCGGAGGCGACGCAGCCCGGCTGGAACCGCGATCCCTCCTCGTTGGTCCAGTTGACGACCTCGATCGGCGCGAAGGTCTCGTAGCCCGCCGCATGCAGCGCCTGCAGGGCCTCCAGCGCGCCAAGCACACCCAGCGCGCCGTCGAACTTGCCGCCGGTGGGCTGGGTATCGAGGTGACTGCCCATGGCGATCGGCGGCACATCGCTGCGCTGACCCTCTCGCCGCGCGAACATGACGCCCATGTCGTCGATGGTCACCGTGCAGCCCAGCGCCTCGGCGCGGGCGTGGAACCAGTCGCGCACCTCCTTGTCCAGATCGGTCAGCGTGAGCCGGCAAATGCCGCCCTTCGGCGTGCCGCCGATCGCCGCGGTCTGCATCAGGTTGCCCCACAGGCGCTCGGGGTCGATCGTCAGGTTGCGCACGATAGCCGTCTCCTTCGGTTGCAGCGACGTGGTACACGCCCGACGCGAGCCGCGCAAAGGGCGCGCTGCACGCCGCGTGTGCGCCGATTGCCGCGTTGTGCGGCATCTCCTTGCGCGCGACACTTTGATCGGCCTTGCTGGGGTGCCGCCGCATGATATCGTTCGCCTGCGAATGATCCAGCGGCTTGCCGGGGACATATCGAAACTCCGCCGACGCGCCGCTACGGCGGAGCCAAGCCGCAACGAAAGAGGAGTTGGAGCATGTACGCCAAAGTCGTGGGGAAGGGGTGCCTGCCGGCGCCGTCGTTGCCATCGCAGCCATGGCGGGACTGGCGATCATCGCTACGCCGTCGTCGGCGCAGGACGTGCGCATCGGCGAACTCAACTCGTACTCCCGCATGGCCGCATTCGCCGTGCCCTATCGCAACGGCATGCAGCTCGCCCAGGACGAGATCAACGCCAAGGGCGGCGTGATGGGCGGCAAGAAGATGGACATCGTGTTCCGCGACGACGGCGGCACGCCGGGCGATGCGGTGCGCGTCGCCGAGGAGCTGCTGACGCGCGAGAACGTCGCGTTCCTCGCCGGCACCTTCCTGTCCAACGTCGGCCTGGCGGTGGCCGACTTCGCCAACCAGAAGAAGGTGCTGTTCCTGGCCACCGAGCCGCTCACCGACGCCATAACCATGGCCTCCGGCAACAAGTACACCTACCGCGTGCGGCCCTCGACCTACATGCAGACCAAGATGCTGGTCGATGCCGTCAAGGCCAAGGGCGTCAAGAAGTGGGCGATCGTGGCGCCCAACTACGAGTACGGCCAGTCGGCCGCCAACAACTTCAAGAAGCTGATCAAGATCGCCACGCCGGATGCCGAGATCGTCGGCGAGCAGTTCCCGGCGCTCGGCAAGATCGACGCCGGCGCCACCGTGGCGGCCTCGAGAACATGAAGCCCGACGGCATCTTCAACGTGACGTTCGGCGCCGACCTGACCGTGTTCGTGCGCGAGGGCAACACGCGCGGCCTGTTCGAGAAGCGCACCGTGGTCAGCCTGCTGACCGGCGAGCCCGAGTACATGATCCCGCTCGGCGAGGAGACGCCGGAGGGCTGGATCACCACCGGCTATCCCTGGGAGCAGGTCACCACGCCCGAGCATAAAGCCTTCGTTGCAGCCTATCAGGCCAAGTTCAACGACACGCCGCGGCTCGGCTCGCTGCTCGGCTACGTGGTGGGCTACATGATGAAGGACATGCTCGACAAGGCCGGCTCCACCGACACCGAGAAGATGCTGGCCGCCCTCAACGACCTGAAGTCCAACACCATCGCCGGCCCCGTCACCATGCGCGCGCTCGACCACCAGTCGACGCTCGGCGCCTGGGTCGGCGAGACCACGCTGAAGGACAAGAAGGGCACCATGAAGAACTGGACCTACGAGGACGGCGCCAAGTACGTGTTCCCCGAAGCCGAGGTGAAGGCCGCGCGCAAGGAGTAATGGTGTCATCCCGGAATTCGCGCCAGCGAATATCCGGGACCGCAGCCGTTCGAGCCGATCGTCCGAGGCCTCTGGGTCCCGGCTCTCGGGCTAACACCCGAGGCCGGGATGACAGCCCAATAACGAGGCCGTCGCGTGCCTGATCTGTCCTTCCTATTCGTGCAGGCGCTGAACGGGCTGGCCTCCGCCTCGTCGCTGTTCATCATCGCCGCCGGGCTGACCATCGTGTTCGGCGTGACGCGGATCGTGAACTTCGCGCACGGCTCGTTCTACATGCTGGGCGCCTATTTCGCGGTGACGATCGTCCCGCGTCTGCTGGACGTCTCCAACACGTTCCCGATGTTCTGCCTCGCCGTGCTGCTGGCGGCGCTTGGCGTGGGCGTGCTCGGCGTGATCATGGAGCTCGCGCTGCTGCGCCGCATCTATCGCGTGCCCGAGCTGTTCCAGCTGCTCGCCACCTTCGGCGTCGTGCTGGTGGTGCAGGACCTGGTGCTGAAGGTCTGGGGCCCGCTCGACATCCTGGGTCCGCGCGCGCCAGGCCTGCGCCATGCCGTCGATATCCTCGGCCACCGCTTTCCGGCCTACGAGCTGTTCATGATCGTGATGGGCCCGCTGGTGCTGGGCCTGCTGTGGCTGCTGATGCACAAGACGCGCTTCGGCGTGCTGGTGCGCGCGGCGACGCAGGATCGCGAGATGGTGGCGGCGCTCGGCGTCAACCAGGCGCTGTTGTTCACCGGCACGCTGTTCCTCGGCGCGTTCCTGGCCGGCCTCGGCGGCGCGCTGCAGACGCCCAAGCTCGCGGCCAACGCGCACATGGACATTTCGGTGATCGCCGAAGCCTTCGTGGTGACGGTGGTGGGCGGTATGGGCTCGGTGCCCGGCGCATTCCTGGCGGCGGTGCTGATCGGCCTGCTGCAGGCGTTCGGCATCCTGGTGTTTCCCAAGATCACCCTGGTGCTGGTGTTCCTGCTGATGGCCCTGGTGCTGGTGGTGCGGCCGTGGGGGCTCCTGGGCAAGCCCGATGCCGGCCACGGCCGCGTCGTGCTGCCGGAGGGCATCCTCAGCCTCGCCCGCTTCGGGCAGACCGAGAAGATCCTGACCGGCGGCGCGGCGCTGCTGCTGCTGGCGCTGCCGTGGATCGGCGATGCCTACCTGACCAAGGTCGCCATCGAGGTGCTGACCTTCGCGCTCGCCGCCTTCAGCCTCAACTTCCTGATCGGCAACGGCGGCCTCGTCAGCTTCGGCCATGCCGCCTACTTCGGCCTCGGCGCCTACGGCGCGGGCCTGCTGGCGACCCGGCTCGGCGTCGCCATGGAGCCGGCGCTGCTCGCCGCGCCGCTGGTCGCGGGCCTCGGCGCGGCGCTGTTCGGCTTCTTCATCGTGCGGCTGTCGGGCATCTACCTCGCCATGCTGACGCTGGCCTTCGCGCAGATCACCTACGCGGTCGCCTTCCAATGGGTGGACGTGACGGGCGGCGACAACGGCGTGGTCGGCGTGTGGCCGTCGCGCTGGGCTTCCAGCCGCGAGGTCTACTACTACCTGGTGCTGCTGGTGAGCGGGACGGCCATCTATCTGCTGCGGCGGACCATCTATGCGCCGTTCGGCTACACGCTGCGGGCGGCGCGCGATTCCGACATGCGCGCCGATGCCATCGGCATCGACGTGCGCACGCATCGCTGGCTGGCGTTCACGATGGCCGGCGCGGCGGCCGGCCTCGCCGGCGGGCTGTTCGCCTTCTCGAAAGGCTCGATCGACCCGACGCTGATCTCGATCCCGATGTCGGTCGACTTCCTGGTGATGGTGCTGGTCGGCGGCATCCAGACGGTGATGGGTCCGCTGGTCGGCGCAGCTGCGTTCCACTCCATCAAGGACTTCGTGATGCCGCTCACCTTCTACTGGCGGCTGCTGCTGGGGCTATCCATCATCGCCATCGTGCTGGTCTTTCCACGCGGCATCGTCGGCGGCGTGGACGACGCCCGGGCACTCTGGGCGCGCTTCTCCTCGACGCAACGCAAGAGGGCCGCCGCATGACCTTGCTGGTGGTCGAGCAGCTGGCCAAGTCGTTCGGTGGCGTGGAGGCCGCGCGAGGCGTCAGCTTCGACCTGCAGGCGGGCCGGCTGCTCGCCATCATCGGCCCGAACGGCGCCGGCAAGTCGACCATCTTCAACATGGTGGGCGGGCAGCTCGCGCCCGACGGCGGACGCGTGGTGCTCGACGGCCAGGACATCACCGGCCAGCCGCCGCGGCGCATCTGGCGTCTCGGCGTCGGCCGCACCTTCCAGGTGGCGCAGACATTCGTGTCCATGACGGTCGCCGAGAACGTGCAGATGGCGCTGCTCAGCCTCAACCGCCGCACGCGCGATTGCTGGAGCGCGGCGACCGACATGTATCGCGACGAGGCATTGCGCCTGCTCGATCGCGTCGGCATGGCGGCCGATGCCGAACGGCCGTCGCGCGAGCTCGCCTACGGCGACGTCAAGCGCGTCGAGCTTGCCATCGCACTAGCGGGTGCGCCGAAACTTCTGCTCATGGACGAGCCGACCGCCGGCATGGCGCCGCGCGAGCGCGCCCAGCTCATGCAGCTGACGGCGACCATCGCCCGCGAGAGCCGCATCGGCGTGCTGTTCACCGAGCACGACATGGCCGCCGTGTTCGGGCATGCCGACGACATTCTGGTCTTGGTACGCGGCGAGATCATCGCCAAGGGCCGCCCAGAGGAGGTGCGCGCCAACGCCCGCGTGCGCGAAGTCTATCTCGGCGGCTCGGCTACAGTCGGTGCACCATGAGCGAGGCAACACATTATAGGCAATTAGTTAGTTGCTAGCGATTGAGCTTGAACATGTCTGTTGAGATCAAATTTCCGATCGAAGTGATGGTGCAAGGGGTGCCGCTCTCCCACCAAGCCAGCACTGCCAGCAAGGAGGCTTGGAAGCAGCGAATTAGAGCAGCGGCCAGGCTGGAATTGCCGGAAGGTCATTTTGCTGCACAAGAGCCGTTGCGGGTGCGCATCTACTATTTCTCGGATGCGCCCATGAATGTGGACCTCGACAATATCATCAAGCCGATCCTCAACTCCTTCAACCGGTTCATCTACCTCGATGACAAACAGGTGGAGCGGCTCGAGGCACAGAAGTTCGAGCCTGGCAGATTGTTTTCCTTTGCCTCACCAAGCCCAAGGCTGGCTGAGACAATCGGCATGGAAGGCCCTAGAGTCTACCTGCATATCGACGTGTCGACAGTCGGAGCAGTGCCATGACGGTTATCGAATCAGAACGACGAGTGCTGGGCCTGCTCCGGCCTCGCTTCGAAGCGGATGGCTATTCCTTCGTGGAGTTCCCTGAGAGCGATGTGCTGCCGGTTTTCATGCAGGGGTACCGGCCTGACGCGATAGCTTTTCGCGAGGGGAAGTCGATTGCCATCGAGGTCAAATTGCGCCGAGACCCAAACGCGGAGAAGGACCTTCGCTCGATCAGCGAACGGTTCAAGGGTCATCCATCGTGGGAGTTTCGCATCGTCTATGGCGATGAGGTCAAAGAGGAGCCCTTGCAAAAGCCCACGCTGGCGCAAGTCGAGCAGCAAATCTCAGAAGCGGAGTTGCTGCTGGGCGAAGGTCATCACACCGCCGCCCTGGTGCTAGGCTGGGCGGCAATTGAAGCCATAGCCAGAACGCTCAGCGATGGCTTTCCTGCCTCGGGCGCCAGCACCATGCGACAGGCAGTGGAACTGCTCGAGCACATGGGGCATTTGCGCTTTGAAGAAGCCCAGCAATTGCGAACGCTGCTCCCACTTCGCAGCAGGGTCGTGCATGGTGATCTGGGCTTGGCGATTTCCCACGATGACGTTGCTCCATTGCTGAAATCAGCGAGAACAGCGCTGGAAGCCAGTAAGTCACCGGCGTAAGCGCCATGAGCGAGGCGATCCTGGAGGTCGAGAGGCTCGATGCCTACTACGGGCAGGCGCAGATCCTGTTCGAGGTGTCGCTCAAGCTGCGGCGCGGCGAGATCGTCGCGTTGATGGGCCGCAACGGCGCCGGCAAGTCGACCACGCTGAAGGCCATCATGGGGCTGGTGCCGCCGCGCGCCGCCGTGCTGCGCTTCGCGGGTCACGATATCCGGGCGCTGCCGACCTATCGCATCGCCCGGCTCGGCCTCGGCTACGTGCCGGAGGAGCGGCGCATCTTCACCGACCTCACCGTCTACGAGAACCTGGAGGTGGGCGCCAAGGTCGCGGCCGGCGCGGGGCACGCGGCGTGGACGCCGGAGCGGCTGTTTGCGATCTTTCCCAACCTCGCCGAGATGGCCGGCCGGCGCGCCAGCCAGATGTCGGGCGGCGAGCAGCAGATGCTGACCATCGCCCGCACCCTGATGGGCAACCCCGAGGCCGTGCTGCTCGACGAACCGTCCGAGGGACTGGCGCCGGTGATCGTCGAGCTGATGGCGGCGGCGGTGCGGCGCATGAAGGCCGAAGGCATCGCCGTGCTGCTGTCCGAGCAGAACCTGGCGTTTGCCTCCGCCATCGCCGACCGCACCTACATCATCGAGAAGGGCGCCATCCGCCACGAGGGCAGCATGGCCGAGATCGCGGCCGACGCTGCCCTGCGCGAGGCCTACCTGACGGTGTGAGCCTCAGGCCATCCAGAACGGTTTCGCGCTCTCGCGGTACACCAAGTTGGGATCGAGGCCCACGTCCCGGAGCTGCGACTCGCGGAGGTTGGCGAGCTCCTGGCGGTAGCGCGAGCGCCGCATCCACATCAGCGGGAGCTGGACGAAGGCAGGTGCGTGGGCGCCGAGCAGGCGCGCGACCAGGCCTTCCGCAAATGACACTGGCCGCTCGGGGCGTCCCGCGTGCCTGAATGAGGGCGTCAGCGTTCCGGCGGCTTCTCCGGAGGTGGGGTGCAGGGAGCGCAGCATGGCATTGTTTCCTCGAAGTGTACTGAGCCAATGGGGACGTAAATCGGTGCAATTTGTCTTGCGGAGGTGAATTATCGCCGCTATTGTACCGATGCAATCGAAACATTGATCTCGGAGCAATAATGTCCGGCAACGACTACGCGAAGCTGGCGGACGCACTTGCCGACGATATCGCCGCCGGGCGTCTGAAGCCGGGGGATCGATTGCAGCCGCAGCGCACCTTCGCCTACCGCAACGACATCGCCGTCTCGACCGCCAGCCGCGTCTACAGCGAGCTGATCCGGCGCGGCCTGGCCGCCGGCGAGGTCGGCCGGGGCACCTACATCCTGGGCACCGCGCCCAAGAGCCCGATGCCGCCCGAGGTCACCGACGCGCGCATCGATCTGGAGTTCAACTTCCCGATCCTGCCCGTGCAATCCGAGTTGATGGCGCCTGCACTCGCCGCCGCCTCGCGCCCTGAGGCATTGGCCGGTGCGTTGCGGCTGGTGGCTCCGAATGGCACGGCCGCGGCACGCGACATCGCCGCGCAATTCCTCGCCGTCGCAGGATGGCGGCCGAAGGCGGAGGGACTGTTCTTCACCGGCAACGGCCGGCAGGCGATCGCCTCCGCGGTCGGCGCCATGGTGGCGGTGGGCGGACGGCTCGGCGTCGAAGCACTCACCTATCCGGTGGTGAAGGCCAACGCCAGGCGCTTGGGCGTGACGCTGGTGCCGCTCGCCATGGACGAGGCCGGCCTGCGCCCCGACGCCATCGAGAAGGCGCACCGGGAAGGCGCGCTGTCGGCGGTCTACCTGCAGCCGCTGCTGCACAACCCGCTGGGCGTCAGCCTCTCGCCGGGGCGGCGGCAGGATCTCATCAAGATGGCCGAGAAGCTCGACCTGATGCTGATCGAGGACGGCGTCTATCGCTTCCTGTGCGACGACCCGCCTTTGACCGCGCTGGCGCCCGATCGGTGCATCTTGGTCGACAGCCTGTCGAAACGGATTGCGCCTGGCGTGGCGACCGGCTTCATCTGTGCGCCGGTCGGATTGCGCGAGCGCATGATGACCTCGATCCGGTCGGGCGGCTGGAGCGCCGCCGGCTTCGCCTTCGAAGCGGGCCAGCGCATGATCGTCGACGGCACGGCCGACAAGATCGCCAGCCTGAAGCATCAGGACGCCGCGCAACGCCAGCAGGTCGCCGCCGAGTGCCTGGCCGGCCTCGAGGTGCACACCGACCACCGCGCCTATCACCTGTGGCTGAAGCTGCCGGAGCCGTGGCGCTCGGAGACGTTCGTGGCCGCCGCCGCGCGCCATGGCATCGGCGTGACGCCGTCGAGCGCCTTCACGGTCGGCAACGGCCATGCACCCAATGCCGTTCGCCTGGCGCTCGCCTCGCCGCCGATCGAACGGCTGCGCGAAGGGCTGCTGACGCTGGCCAGGCTGCTGCGAGCCGGCGCCGAGTTCTTCGACACGACGGAGTGATGATTGGGGGTCAGACCCTATGGCTCGCACTTACCCCAGGGGCAATGTCGATGATGGAGGGTCTGACCCCATCGCTCCGTCCCCACTACGGAACTCTAAGCCGGGCCGACGGACACGTCGACATGCATGCCGATCGAGTCGCCCGCGTTGCCAACAAAGCCGCCCGAGATCGGCAGAGCCTGCGAAGCCTCGCGGGTGACGCCCACGCGAATCAAGTTGGCGCCGGCGATCAGCCCGTTGGTCGGGTCGTACTCGACCCAGCCGGCGCCTGGCAGATAGACGCTGCACCACGCATGCGTGCTGCCGCCTCCCCGTGTCGTGCCCGAGGTGTCGTCATAGAGGTATCCGGTGACAAAGCGCGTGGCGAGCCCGAAGCTGCGCAGCGCCTCCATCATCAGCACAGCAAAGTCGCGGCAGGTCCCGGTTCCGAGCTCGACGGTCTGGGCGGCCGACTGCGTGCCTTCTTCATGGCGCGCGCCATAGCGAAAGTCCTGCTGGATCGCGCGCGTCATCGCCTCCAGCACGTCCAGCGTGTTCGTGCTCCCGGCCTCGGCAACGGTGCGCCGCGCCCACGCATCGACCTTGCGTTCCGGGTCCGGCATTTGCCGCTCCGCGAGGCGCGCCAGCTCGGGAATCTCGTCGTGTGCGTACGAGAACGGAAACTGCTTGGCGACGGCGTCCAGACCATACTTCGGCAGCGGCGGGCCGTCGGGATGGTGCGTGAGATCCAATGTGGAAACGATCCTGAGGCGATCGCTTGCGAGCGCTTGCGGCCATTCCAGGAAGCAGACGGAATTGTCGAATGCATCGTGCTTCCAACGCACCGAAGCGGGCTCAGGCTCGACCTTCAGCTCGGCGCCATGCAATTTCAGGTCGTGGCTGTCGTCGGGACGGACCATCAACCGGTGACGCAGGAGACCCACCGGATTGCGGTAGGTGTATTCGGTCACATGCTTGACCTTGATGCGCGCCATCCGTGCCTCTTCCGCCCTGCTTGGGCTGCCTTGAGTTGCAGGGCCGCAACTGGCCGCCGAGCAAAGGCATACGAATGCTACGGGCAGACTCCGCGTCTCCCTATCGGAAGAAACCCTGGTCGGCTCGGCACGAATGCCTGAGCCTTGGCTGCGTTTTTGGTAGGATCGGTCGCGGTTCGGCGGGAGGATCTCACCCGCTCGCTCGTGACGACACGACGGAGTGATACCCGTCATCCCGGAGGTCGAGCCCCGGCGGCGAGCCGGGGCGAGACCATCCGGGATCAGTTGCGCTGCTCTCGCGTGAGGTCCCGGCCCTCGATGAGCGCGCGCTTCGCCGTGATCATCGAGGCCGGGATGAGGTCAATAGATCAGATACCCCGCGCGCTGCGACTTGAACCGCGCCACCTCGGCCTGCCAGGCGGCGATGATGGCAGCACCGTCGCGGCCGGTCGTGAGCATGCTGTGCAGGCGTTTGGTGCCGGCGATGGCGTGGAACATCGCCAGCTTCGGGAACAGGCGATCCACCTTCTTGGCGCGCGCTTCGGCAACCAGCGCCGCCAGCAGGTGCATGCCCATGTCGAGCGGCTCGATGCGAGCGATATCGGTAGGAACGACGCGCACGCCATTGATGGATTTGCCGGCAAAGCGTGGGCTGGCGGCCACGCCTGGAATGGAACGCGGCGCATAGGTCTCCGGCTCGAACTTCACGCCGGGCAAGCCGAGCGCGTTCAGCTTGGCGACGACGCTTGCCGCGTCGATCCACGGCGCACCGACCAGGGAGAACGGCGTCGGCGTGCCGCGTCCCTCGTTCACCTCCAGCTCGCCGACCACGCCCATGCCGGGATAGACGATGGCGGCGTCGAAGGTCGGGATGTTGGGACTGGTTGCGACCCAGGCCCGCTGGGTCTGCGGCCAGCGCATGGAGCGCTGCCAGCCCTGCATCTGGATGATGCGCAGATCAAGGTTTTCCAGGCCGGGAAGCAGCTTCTCGCCCTGGATCATGCGGGCCAACTCGCCGACCGTCATGCCGTGCACGATCGGGATGGTGTATTGGCCGACGAAGGTGGCGAGCTTCGGCTCGAGCACGAAGCCCGATACATACTCGCCGCCGAGCGGGTTGGGCCGGTCGAGCACGACGAACGGAATGCGCGCCGCGGCCGCGGCCTGCATGGCGAGGCCCATGGTGGAGATGTAGGTGTAGAAGCGCACGCCGATGTCCTGGATGTCGAACACCAGCACGTCGAGGTCGCGCAGCATGGCGGGCGTCGGCTTCTTGGATGCGCCGTATAGGCTGAGCACGGGCACGCCGATCGCCGGATCGACCGCATCGCCGACCTGCTTGCCGGCCTCGACGGCGCCGCGGAAGCCATGCTCAGGCGCCAGGATGGTAGTGAGCTTCACACCCTCGGCTTTGCTCAGCAGGTCGGCCAGATGCGCCTCGTCGACCAAGCCGGTCTGGTTGGTGATGAGCCCGATGCGCTTGCCGGCGAGTTCGGCAAAGCCGGACGCGGCGAGCACGTCGGCGCCGCTGGCGACCCGCCGGGTCGCGGCAGACTGGCTGCGTGACGGACGTGGCATGGCGAGTGTCAGAGCAAGGCCGATGGGGAGGGCGAGAGCCGCTCGCTTGGTGAGCATCGGCACGTCATGACACGACACATCCCAGGCATAAAGCCCAGGATGTATGATTCATGTCGATACGGGGATTTCAGGCCGCGCGGCGGATCGGCTCCATACCGGCCGGCTGCGGCGCCTGCGGATAGCGCGGCTTGGACGGCTGGATGGACACCTGAGTATGCGCCTGGCAATAGGGCCGGCTGGCCGCCCGAGGCGCACCGCAGAAATGGAAGTCGGCGTGCTGCGGGTCACCGATCGGCCAACGGCAATCGTTCATGCCCAGCGTTTCCACCGTCTTGGGCTGCTGGCTCTTGTTGGTCATCTTGCTCATGGCAATGTCTCTTTCTCTGTTCTGCGAACGCAATCGGTCGGGCGGAAACGCGCACGCTTCCGCCCAACCGTCGGTGTTCCGACTGAATTTTCTGCCGAGCGGCTAACTCGCTAGAAGCCGCCCTTCATCGATTTGCCGGCCGCAGCCTGCACGGTCTCTACCAGATGCTGGGTCGCGCGTGTCGAAAGATCGTAGAATTCCTTGGCCTGCGCGCTGCTCGTGGCCACCCACTGCTGCATGTACTCGCCCTGCAGCTTGGCGAGTTCGGGGAGAGACCCGGCCTTGGCCATCGCCTGCGCGGCGTCGAACATCGCCGCGGTGTTGGCGGTGAGGTTCTGCGCGAGCTTGTCGTTCAGCACCTTGGTGCTCGACCACGCGGTCTCGGCCACCTCGGTCATCAGCTTGGCGCCCTCCTGGGCCGCCGCGGTGCTCTTGACGTAGAGCTCGCGCGACTTGGCGACACCTTCCTGCGCGATGGCCTGCACCTGCTCGGGGACGCGCGCGTCCTTGAAGAGCTTCTCTGCCTGGCCAAACATCTGCTGGGCTGCGTGCTGGTTCATGATCATATCCATCGGGCTGGGGCTGACTGGCGACACATTGACGACACTGGGCTTCGCGGGCTTTGCACGATGACTGACATATAGGCGTCATATTTGTGCATTGCAACAAATTTTGTGCAACGCGACAATTGACGGACGTGCCGTTTTGGCACCATGCGGCCAATCCGCTGCTCATGGAAGCTGAAAAGCCTGGCCGTGGCTGGACACCCGCCCGATTGTTCGTATGCTAACAACATACGATTTGTCACAGGGGTGCCCGGCGGAGAATGCGGCGGGTTGTCGGCATCGATGTCGGCGGGACCTTCACGGACCTGCTGCTGTATGAAACGGGCGCTGGCCGCGAACACGTCCGGCTGGCGAAAATCCCGACCACGTCCGCCAACCAGGCAGCCGGCGTGCTGGAGGCGATCATCGCTACCGGCGTGGCGCCGGCCGATCTCGACCTGATCATCCACGGCACCACCGCCACCACCAACGCGGTGCTGGAGCGCAAGGTCGCCAAGGTCGGGCTGATCACCACGTCGGGCTTCCGCGACTCGCTCGAGCTGGGCCGGCGCACCCGGCCCAAGCCCTACGGCATGACCGGCACCTTCGAGCCCATCATACCGCGCGAGCTGCGCCTGGAGATACCCGAGCGCATGAACGCACGCGGCGAGGTGGTGACCGCGCTCGACGAGGCGTCGCTGACGGCGGCGGTGCAGACGCTGATCGCGGCTGGCTGCGAGAGCCTCGTCATCCACTTCCTGCATGCCTACGCCAACCCGGCGCACGAGCTGCGCGCTGGCGAGATCGCGCGCGCCCTGTGGCCAAACGAATACATCACGCTCGGGCATGCGCTGCTGTCGGAATTCCGCGAGTATGAGCGCGGCACCACCGCGTCGGTGAACGCCGCCGTGCAGCCGATCCTCGACCGCTACGTGCGCCGCCTGCAAGGCGAGCTGGAGGCGCAGGGCTTCCAACGCGACCTGCTGGTCATGAACGGCAACGGCGGCACGGTGTCGGCCCGCGTAGTAGCCCGCGATGCGGCCAAGACCATCATGTCGGGGCCTGCCTCCGGCGTGATGGCGGCGTCCGCCACGCTGGCGCAGGCGGGGCTGGCCAACGCCATCACCTACGACATGGGCGGCACCTCCACCGACGTGGCGCTGATCCAGGGCGGCGTGCCGCAAGTCTCCGCCGAGCTGACCATCGACTACGGCCTGCCGATCCACGTGCCGATGGTGGATGTGCGCAGCATCGGCGCCGGCGGCGGCTCGATCGCCTCCATCAATGCGGCCGGCATGCTGCAGGTCGGGCCGCAGTCGGCGGGCTCCGAGCCTGGACCGATATGTTACGGCCGCGGCGGCGAACTGCCGACCATCACGGATGCCAACCTGGTGCTGGGCCGGCTCGAACCCGAGCGGCTGCTGGCGGTGCAGACGCCCGTCACGCTGGAGCACGTGCGCGCCATCTTCGAGACGCGGCTGGCTCGGCCGCTCGGCTTGAGCGTGGACGAGGCGGCAGCCGCCGTGATCCGGCTCGCCAACACGCACATGGCCGGCGCCATCCGCATGGTGTCGCTGTCGCGCGGGCTCGATCCACGCGACTTCACGCTGTTCGCCTTCGGCGGCGCCGGGCCGCTGCACGCGGTGGCGCTGGCGCAGGAACTTGGCCTGCCCGAGGTGCTGATCCCGGCGCGGCCGGGGCTGACCAATGCGCTGGGCTGCCTGGTCGCCGACCTGCGCCAGGACTTCGTCAACACGCTGAACGTGCCGCTCGACGCCGTCGATATGGCCGAGCGTGCACGCGACGCTGGCTGCCCAGCGCGAGCGCGGCATCGCCATCAACGCCGAGGAGCAGAGCGAGATCGTCGAGACGCGCGTCCTGCACGGCGCCGACATGCAGTTCCGCGGCCAGACCCACCTGATCCGCGTGGCGCTGCCGCGTGCCGACGTGACGCGCGAGGAGATGCAGGCCCTGTTCGAGACGGCCTACTTCAACCGCTTCCAGGTGCGCCTGCCGGAGATCAAGGCCGTGCTGGTCAACCTCGTCACCTCGGTGATCGGCCGGCGCCGGCGCTTCCCGATGGCCTCGCTGATCGATGCCGGCGGCCGCGCGACCCGGGTGGAAGGCGCCATCATCGCCGAGCGAAGGCTGTTCGCGCGCGGCGCCTGGCAGATGGCGCCCGTGCTGGATCGGGTCAAGCTGCCGATCGGAGCGCGCATCGCCGGGCCGGCCGTCGTGCAGCAGGTCGATGCGACCACGCTGATCGAGCCGGGCTCCGCCGCGCTGGTCGACGATATCGGCAACCTGCGCATCGCCGTGGGGTTGCCGGCATGAGCAAGCGCGACGCCACCACGCTCGATCCCATCACCTTGGCGGTGATCCAGGCCAGCCTCGGCCAGGTCTGCAACGAGATGGACATCGCCTTCTCGCGCTCGGCCTTCTCGCCCGTGATCGCCGAGGCCGACGACCGCTCGTCCGGCATCTACGATGCCGAGACCGGCGCGCTGATCAGCCAGGGCGAGCTGGGGCTGCCGGTGTTCGTCGGCACCATGCAGTATTCGACCGCGCGAGATCATCCGCCTGATCGGCGAAGGCCGCGCCGGCAAGCCGGAACCCGGCGACATCTACATCGTCAACGATCCCTATCTCGGCGGCACGCACCTGATGGACGTGCGCTTCGCCCTGCCCTTCTACTACAAGGGCGAGCTGTTCTGCTGGCTGCAGAACACCGGCCACTGGCCCGATGTCGGCGGCATGGTGCCGGGCGGCTTCTCGGCCAAGGCGACCGAGGTCGAGCAGGAGGGGCTGCGCCTGCCGCCGGTCAAGCTGTTCAAGCGCGGCGAGATGGATGCCGAGATCTACGCCATCATCTGCTCCAACATCCGCATCGCCGACCAGCGCATCGGCGACATCCGCGCCCAGGCCGCCGCGCTGAAGGTCGGCGAGAAGCGCCTGACCGAGCTGATCGACCGCTACGGCAAGGCCGTGGTGGTGCAGGCGATCGGCGAGATGCGCACGCGCGCGGCACGCCTCATGCGGGCGCATATCGCCGAGATCCCCGATGGCGTTTATCGCTCGGAGGCGTTCGTCGACTCCGACGGCGTCGTCAACGAGCCGCTCAAGATCGCGCTCACCGTCACCAAGTCCGGCGATACGCTGCGACTTCGATTTCACGGGCTCTTCGCCGCCCTGCCGCGGGCCGATGAACTCGGTGCTGGCGACGACCTATTCGGCGGTCTATCTCGCCGTGCGCCACATCTTCCCCGACATCCCGCTCAACTCCGGCGCCTTCGAGCCGCTGCAGATCAAGCGCCCCGCCGGCACGTTCCTCGATGCGCAGTATCCGCGCCCCGTGTCGGGCTGCGCGGCGGAGGTGTCGCAACGCATCGCCGAAGCCGTGTTCCTGGCCCTGGTGCAGGCCATCCCCGACAAGGTGACGGCGGCGCCGGCCGGGATCATCCGGCAACTTCGCGCTGGGCGGTTTCGACCCGGCCAAGGGCGCCGGCTACGTGATGTACCAGATCTCGGGCGGCGGCTACGGCGGCAACGCCGACCACGACGGCCTGTCCAACGGCTGCTCGACCATCGGCATCTCCAAGAGCCAGCCGGTCGAGGTGATGGAGCAGTACTATCCGATCCTGTTCCGGCGCTATGCCCTGCACGACGGCTCGGGCGGCGCCGGCGAGCGGCGCGGCGGCCTCGGCCTGCACTACGAGGTGGAGCTGCTGCGCGGCGAGGCGCGCGCCTCCTTCGTGATGGACCACGGCCGCTTCGGCCCGCCGGGCGTACTCGGCGGCGGCGACGGCGGGCGCCAATGTCGTGCGCGTGCACCGCGGCGGCGAAACACTGATCCCCGAGCACCTGTCCAAGGACCAGGATATCCCGCTTCGGCCGGGCGACCGCGTCGAGGTGATGACGCCAGGCGGCGGCGGCTATGGCGATCCGCTGCGCCGCAGCCCGGCGCTCGTGGCTCGCGACGTCGGCCGCGGCTACTACACCCACGAGCAGGCGACGGCCCTCTATGGCATCGCTGGCGCTGACGGCTGTGGACGAGACGGCGACGCGAAGCTTCGCAACGCGAGGCGTTCGCAATGACAAGCGTGCGACTGGCTGAACAAGCTGGTGCGGCTATCCCGGGAGAGGTGGCCGAACCGGATGATGGCTTCACCGCTGCTATGTACCCTGCCAGCGGCGAGCAGACGCTATCGCAGCAGAGGCGCTGGCGATCCGCGCCGCGGGCGACGTGATGGTGTTGGCCGGCGGCACCGATGTCTATCCGGCCAAGGCGTCGCGCTCAGCCTGGGGCGACATGCGCCACAAGGATGTGCTCGACATCTCGCGGCTCGCGGAGTCTGCGCGGCATTGCCGACGCGAGGCCGCACTGGCGGATCGGCGCGCTCACCACCTGGAGCGAGCTGATCGGCGGCCGAGCTGCCGGCGCTGTTCGACGGCCTGAAGCTCGCGGCCCGCGAAGTCGGCGGCGCGCAGATCCAGAACCGCGGCACCCTCGCCGGCAACCTGTGCACGGCCTCGCCGGCGGGCGACGGGCTGCCCAACCTGCTGGCGCTGGATGCGGCGATCGAGCTGGCCAGCGCCGCCGGCACGCGCCGTGTGCCGACGCGCGAATTCCTGACCGGCTATCGGCAGACCGCATGCCGGCCGGACGAGATCGTCACGGCTATCCTGGTGCCGAAGCCGCAGGCGGCGATCGGTGCGCAGCCATTTCCTCAAGCTCGGCGCGCGCAAATATCTGGTGATCTCGATCGCCATGGTGGCGGGCATCATCGAGATCGGCGACGGACGGTCACATCGCGGCGCGCGTCTGGCGGTGGGCGCGTGCTCGGCGGTGCCGCAGCGCCTGCCGGCGCTGGAGGCGCAGTTGGTCGGGCTGTTCCTCGCCGCAGCGTCGCCGGCATGGTCGAGCGAGCGAGCATGTCGCGCACCTGGCGCCGCATCGACGACATCCGCGCCTCGGCCGACTATCGCCGGCACGCGGCGCTGACAGCTGGTGCGCGACCTGCTTGCGCAGATCTGCCGCCACTCCCGAGCGGAGGGCGGCCTGATGCAGCGACAAGCATCGGACCCGTGCGGCCAGCCGCGCAGACCACTCGAAGGTCGCGCGGTTGATCGCAGCTCGAACGGTCAACCGTCACGCTGAAGGCGCCGCGCGCGTGGCGACGCGCCTTTCGTGTCGCTGGCCGAAACCCTGCGCGGCGAACTCGGCTGACCGGCACCAAGATCGGCTGCGAGGCCGGCGATTGCGGCGCCTGCACCGTGCTGCTCGACGGCCCCAGGTCTGCGCCTGCCTCGTGCCCACGGCCCAGGCCGACGGATGCCACATCGAGACGGTCGGAGGTTTCGGCGATCTGCACTTGACAAGCTGCGCCGCGCCTTCCTCCGCCACGGCGCGGCGCAATGCGGCATCTGCACGCCCGGCATGCTGATGGCGGCGAGCGATCTGCTGGCGCCGCCGCCGCAGCGCCGCAGCGACGGAGGTGGAAGACGCGCATCGGCGGCGTGCTGTGCCGCTGTACCGGCTACATCAAGATCGTCGAAGCGGTGCTGGATGTGGGCGGCGCATGTTGGCAGGTCAGGCAGGGGATGACCCGACGCAGCCCGCGAGCCAAGGCGTTGGGACCGCGCAGCGTTTGACCCAACTCGAATGCGCACCGTCGGCACTCGCCTCGAGCGCGTCGACGGCTGGCCGAAGGTGGCAGGCACCGATCGCTTCGGCGCCGACGAGGCGCCGGCCGATGCGCTGTGGATGCGGGTCGTGCGCTCGCCGCATGCCCGCGCGCGCTTCACGCTCGGCGATCTCGACGCGGTGAAGGCTCGCACGCCGGGGCTGGCGGCGATCCTCACCGCCAAGGACGTGCCGGGCGAGAACACGCTTCGGCATTTTCCCGAAGATGAAGGACCAGCCGGTGCTGGCGCCGGGGCTCGTGCGCTTTCGCGGCGAGGCGGTCGCTGCGCGCTGGTCGGATCGCGCGCGCGCCGTGGAGGGCATCTGCGATGCCGATCTGCCGATCGCCTGGCAGCCTGAGCAGGCCGTCTCCGGCGTAGCGGCGGCGCTGGCCGATGGAGCGGCGCCGATACACGCGCACGTCGCCGACAACATGCTCACCCGCGGCAACCTCAAGTGCGGCGATGTCGCGGCGGGCCACGCAGCGGGTGCGGCCAGCGCCGAAGGCCGGTTCGAGACCGGCCTTCGTCGAGCACGCCTACATCGAGCCGGAGGCCGGCTACGCCGTACCGGTCGGCGCAGGACGCCGGATCGCATCGAGGTCACCGCCTGCACCCAGGCGCCCTACATGGACCTGGAGGAGACCGCGCGCGTGCTCGGCGTCGCGCAGATCACGCGTGCGCATCAAGCCGACGGCGTGCGGCGGCGGCTTCGGCGGCAAGCTCGACGTGTCGGTGCAGCCGCTGCTGGCGGTGGCGGCGTGGGTCACGAAGCGGCCAGTGCGCATCGTCTACACGCGCACCGAGTCGATGGCCTCCACCACCAAGCGGCATCCGGCCTCGATCTGGGCCAAGGCCTCGGCCGACCGCGCACGGCCGCCTCACCGCCTTCGAGATGCAGGCCGATTTCAACACCGGCGCCTATGCCTCGTGGGGACCGACGGTCGCCAACCGCGTGCCGGTGCACGGCGCCGGGCCCTACAAGGTGCCCAACGTCTGGAACCGCACGCGCGCCGTCTACACCAACGACACGCCGGCCGGCGCCTTCCGCGGCTTCGGCATCCCGCAGGCGGCGCATCGCCAACGAGACGCTGATGGACGATCTGGCCGAGCGGCTCGGCCTCGACCGCTGGGCGATCCGGCGCATCAACGCGCTCGACCACGGCGATGCGACCTACACGGGGCAGGTGCTGGCGCATTCCGCCGGGCTGCCGCAATGCCTCGACGCGCTGAAGGCGGATTGGGAGTCGGCTCTTGCGCGTGTCGCCCGCCACAACGCCGATGCGCCTCGGCGCCGGCGCGGCGTCGGCATCGCCTGCATGTGGTACGGCTGCGGCAACACCTCGCTGTCCAACCCGTCGAGCATGCGCATCACCCTGGCGCGCGACGGCGCGCTGACGTTCTTCAACGGCGCCGTCGACATCGGCCAGGGCTCCTCGACCGTGCTGCCCAGATCGCCGCCGACGCGCTGGGCCTGCCGCCATCGCGCCTTCCTCATGGTGGTCGGCGATACCGATCTGACGGCGGATGCCGGCAAGACCTCGGCCTCGCGGCAGACGTTCGTATCCGGCAACGCCGCGCGACTCGCCGGCGAGGACCTGCGCCGCAAGATCCTGGCGCTCGCCAACGCCGGCCCGGATGCCAAGCTGAGCCTCGACGGCCCGCAGCTCACCATCGCCGACGGCGAGGCCTCGCGCACAATCGATCTGGCGATGGCTGTCATCCCGGAATTTCGCGCCAGCGAAATGATCCGGGACCGCAGATCGTCCTCGAAGGCCTCGGCACCTGGGACCCGCCAACCACCGGCCTCGACGAGAACGGCCAGGGCATGCCCGTACGCCACCTACGGCTTCGCCGCGCAGATGGCCGAGGTGGAGGTCGACACGGCGCTCGGCACCGTCAAGGTGCTCGACATCGTCGCCGCGCACGACGTCGGCCGCGCCATCAACCCGACGCTGGTCGAAGGGCCAGATCCACGGCGGCATCGCCCAGGGCCTCGGCCTCGCGCTGATGGAGGAGTTCATCCCCGGCCGCACCGAGAACCTGCACGACTACCTGATCCCGACCGTCGGCGACATGCCGCGCATCAAGTCGATCCTGATCGAGGACCCCGAGCTCACCGGCCCCTTCGGCGCCAAGGGCGTCGGCGAGCCGGCGCTGATCGCCACCGCGCCCGCCATCCTCTCCGCCATCCGCCACGCCACCGGCGTGCGCATGCACCCGCGTGCCGGTTCTGCCCCACCGCCTGTGGGAAGCGCTGCAGCAGAAGGAGGCTGGGCGATGAGGTAGCGTCGCAGTCGGCCCTCTCCCCATTCGGGGAGAGTGGTCCGCGGAGTGAGGGGCAGCCCAATCGCCGAGCTAGCTGCTGTCTCTGCACTCGAGACCCTACTCGCCCACGAGGTGCCCGGCTAGAGGGACATCGAGCGGCAGCCATGACCACCGACCACACATCGCTGGCGGCGCGCTCCAAGAAATTCGGCGCCGCGGAGGACGAAGGCATCGTGCGCTGCGATGCATGTCCGGTGCTGTGCCGTATCCGGCCCGGCCGGGCAGGCGCCTGCGCGCGATACGCCAACGAGAACGGCACGCTGGTGCGCACCGATCCCGTGCTGCTCATGCAGCACACGCTGGACGAGCACGGCAAGGTCGTGAGCTTCGCCGGCTCCGCCAAGGTCGCGGACTGGGACGGCGCGCCGCTCGATCCCTCGCGTACGTTCGTCACGGGCGTCGGCGCCGGCACCACCTATCCCGACTACAAGCCGGCGCCATTCATCGTCTCGGCCGAGCATGCCGGCGTCGATACGGTGACGGTCGTCACCGAGGGCATCTTCAGCTACTGCGGCGTCAAGGTGAAGATCGACACCGACCGGCATCTCGGCCCCGAGACGGCGGCGATCCGCGTCAAGGGCGAGCAGGTCGGCCACGTCACCACCGCCGAATACGGCTCGCAGATGCTCTCGATCGGCGGCGTGCGGCATCTGACCGGCGGCTCCAAGAAGGAGGGCAACGCCACCTGCGACGCGCTGCTCGACCTGTGCTCCGGCAACGCCGTGGAGATGAGCATCGACGGCGGCCACGCCGTCATCGTGCAGGCCGGCCAGGCGCCGATCGTCGACGGCAAGCCCGAGGTGCGCATGCGCGTCGGCTGCGGCTCGGCCACCGTCGGCATTTTCGCGCAGCAGTGGCAGGGGCATGTCGACGAGGTGATCGTGGTCGACGACCACATCACCGGCGTGCTGACCGAGCATCAGGCCGGCCGCGTGCTCGACATGCAGCCGGCCGGC
Organism: uncultured Alphaproteobacteria bacterium; assembly: GCA_963735125.1. Classification (GTDB taxonomy): domain Bacteria; phylum Pseudomonadota; class Alphaproteobacteria; order Rhizobiales; family Hyphomicrobiaceae; genus AWTP1-13. The sequence continues at coordinate 233,310 of CAVTJY010000023.1, forward strand.
ATCCGCGTGCGCGGGCGCAAATCGACGCCGGGGCGCTACTTCCAGGTCGCCAATCCGGGCCTCGGCTGGGGCGGCACCGACATCACCGACCCGCTGGCGATCATCCAGAAGATCGACGACAAGGTCGCCTGGCCCGGCCTGCGCCTGCTGATGACCTCGACCACCGGCGAGGACGCCATCTACTGCGTGCTCGACGACCAGCTCAAGCCGCGCGAGGCCGACATGCCGGCGGCGGTGCGCGCGGTGGTGGAGCGCATCGGCGAGAACTGCGAGCCGTCGCTGTGCAGCGTGCTGTTCATGGCCGGCGCCGGCGGATCGCTCAGGGCCGGCGTCACCGAAAATCCCGTACTGCTGACGCGCTCGGTGGCATCCGGCGAAACCCGCGTCACCATGGGCGGCGCGCCCGTGCACGTGTGGGCGGGCGGCGGCATCACGGTGATGGTCGACGTCACGCGCATGCCGAAAGCCGCGTTCGGCTACGTGCCGACGCCGGCCATCGTCGCGCCCATCGAGTTCACCCTGCCGCGCGCGCTCTACGAGCGCCTCGGCGGCCACGCCGGCGACATCGTCTCCATCGACGCGGTGATCCGCGACCTCGCCGGCAGCGCCCGCATCGACGCCTGGCAAGGCGACAACCCCTGGCCATTCGCACGCAAGGAGACGCTGAGGACAGGACTCCCTCTCCCCGTCCTTACGGGGAGAGGGTCGGGGTGAGGGGCAGCGACGACACGCCGGAGCAAGCGGCTGCCCCTCACCCTAACCCTCTCCCGCACGAAGAGTGGGGAGAGGGAACACAATGGGAGACATCGACGTGACCGACACACGCGCACACCGCAAAGCCGCCGAACCCTCGGACGACAACGCCCAGCACGCCGCCGACTACGCGCTGGAGGATCAGGTCGGCTACCTGCTGCGCTGTGCGCACCAGCGGGCCACCGAGACCTTCAACGCGGTGATGGCCGAGTTCAGCATCACGCCGACGCAGTTCGCCGCGCTCGCCAAGCTCGACGACCTGCGGGCGGTGTCGCAGAACCAGCTCGGCCGCCTCACCGCCATGGACCCGGCCACCATCTCGGGCGTGATCGGCCGGCTCACGACGCGCGGCTACGTGCAGGCCTCGCCCGACCCCAAGGATGCCCGCGTCGCCATGCTGGGCCTGACGCCGGCCGGCAAGGCCGCCATCACGGCGATGAAGGCCGTGGCCGCCGACGTCTCGCGCAAGACGCTGGAGCCGCTCACCGCCGCCGAAGCGGCGGCACTGGTCGGCGCGCTCGCCAAGATCGGGTGAGGCGATGTTCGCGGCGCCCGTCATCCAGCAGCTGACCGGCGACCGCCTGCACCTGTCGCACGGCCCGATCGACGTGGTGCTGAAGGCCTGGGGCACGCCGGCGGCGCTGCGCGCGGCCTACGATGCCGCAGGGCGACGGTTTCCCAGCCATCCTGCCCGAGCTGTGCGACGAGCTGGCCCTGCTGCGCCGGCCGATCCAGGAGCAGCCGGCGGTCGACGGCCCGGTGGCGCGGCGCATGGTTGCAGCCTGCGCGCCCTTCGCCGACCTGTTCGTCACGCCGATGGCGGCGGTGGCCGGCGCGGTGGCCGACGAGTTGCTCGCCCACATGACGGCGGCTGCATCGCTCGACCGCGCCTTCGTCAACGACGGCGGCGACATCGCCGTCCTCATCAGCGAAGGCCACACGCTCGAGATCGGCGTCGCCGGCGAGTTCTCGCGCGGCGACGTGCCGGTGCTGAACGGCCGCTTACGCCTCGACGCCAACTCCGGCATCGGCGGCATCGCCACCTCGGGCGCGCGCGGTCGCTCCTTCTCGCTCGGCATCGCCAACTCGGTGACGGCACTCGCCCGCGATGCAGCCACCGCCGACGTCGCCGCCACCCTGATCGCCAACGCCGTGGACATCGACAGCCCCGCCGTCGCAGCGCCGGCCCGCTCGCGACCTCGATCCCGACAGCGACCTCGGCGACCGCCTCGTCACCGTCGCGGTGGGCGCTCTCACCCCGGCCGAGATCAACGCCGCGCTCACCGCCGGCCTGCAGCATGCGCTCGACTACCAGCGCCGCGGTCTCATCATCGATGCCGCGCTGATGCTGGCCGGCGACACGCGCACGCTCGGCGCTGCACCACCTGTCATCCCGGAATTTCGCGCAGCGAAATCTCCGGGACCCAGCCATGACTCAAGGAGACCGCCCCATGACCATCGATATCCGCAAGATCGTGGTGTGCGCCGAGGAGACCCGGCATGACGGCGGCCCGCGCTCGACCAAGCCCGTCCGCAAGGCATGGGCCGCCGCGGCGGTGAGGAACCCCTACGCCGGCCGCTACGAGCCCGACATCATGCCGATGATGGAAGCCCTCAAGCCGCTCGGCATCGAGCTGTCGCGCCGGCTGGTCGCGGCCCTCGGCGGCGATCCACAAGCCATCGACGCCTACGGCAAGGGCGTGATCGTCGGCGCGGCGGGCGAGATCGAGCACTCGGCCCTGTGGCACGTGCCCGGCGGCTACGCCATGCGCGAGCTGCTCGGCCGGGCGCTGGCCATCGTGCCGTCGGCCTGCAAGATCGGCGCGGTCGGCGCGTCGCTGGACCTGCCGATCCACCACAAGGACGCCTGCTACGTGCGCAGCCACTTCGACGCCATGACCGTGATGATCCCCGACGCGCCGCGCGCCGACGAGCTGGTGTTCGCCATCACCATGGCCGTCGGCGGCCGCCCGCATGCCCGCGCCGGCGGACTGCAGGCCGCCGAGATCAGCAAGATGGATGGGCAACGCTGACCGCGCCAACACTTGCGCGTTGGCCTCGCCTTGCGTGCGCCACGGTCCCGGCTAGTATTACTACGTCTTAGGGATTTTGCGGGATTGATCATGCCTCGGATATTGCCGCTCGCGCTGGCGCTGCTTGCCGCCGTCGCCACTCTCATCATATGGACCGATACGGCCCTGGCGCAGAAGCGCGTCGCGCTCGTCATCGGCAACTCGGACTATCAGCACACCACCAAGCTCTCCAACCCTCGCAACGACGCCACCGACATGAGCGCGGTGCTGAAGGGGCTCGGCTTCGAGGTGATCGACGGCTTCGACCTCACCAAGGCCGCCTTCGACGCCAAGGTGCGCGAGTTCGCCGCCGCGCTCGAGGGCGCTACCGTCGGCGTGTTGTTCTACGCCGGGCACGGGCTGCAGGTGGCGGGCCAGAACTATCTCGTGCCCGTCGACGCGCAACTGTCGGCCGCCGTGGCGCTCGACTTCGAGATGATGAAGGTCGAGATCATCCACCGCGCCATGGAGCGCCTGACCAAGACCAACGTACTGTTCCTCGACGCCTGCCGCGACAATCCGCTGTCGCGCAATCTGGCGCAGAACCTCGGCACGCGCTCGGCCGACGTCGGCAAGGGCCTGGCCCAGATCGAGGCCGGCTCCGGCACGCTGATCAGCTTCTCCACCCACCCCGGCGCCCTTGCGCTGGATGGCGGCGGGCGCAACTCGCCCTACGCCGGCTCGCTCATCAAGCACCTCTCCGCCTCCCACGACGACCTCAACTCGGTGCTGATCTCCGTGCGCAACGACGTCATGTCGGCGACCAAGGACGCGCAGGTGCCCTGGGAGCATTCGGCGTTGCGCGGGCGGCTCTATTTCAATCCGACCTCGCCGACGGCGCAGGGCGCGACCGTGCTCACCAGCGAAGCCGGCGAGGCCTGGGGCGCGGCCGAACGCTCCAACAGCATCGCCGCGTTCGAGGCGTATGTCGCCCGCTACAAGGACAGCTACTACGCCGACCTGGCGCGGGCGCGCATCGAGGTCCTGAAGAAGGAGCAGGCGAACTCGAGCGGCCAGCGCGTCGCCATGCTGCAGAAGGACGACGGCAAGGCCCGCGCACTGGCCACCGGCTCGACGCAAGGCGCCGCAACCTTCCGCGACTGCCCCGACTGCCCGGAGATGGTGGCGGTGCCGGCCGGCGAGTTCCTGATGGGCTCCAACGACGGCGGCGGCAACGAGAAGCCGCTGCACAAGGTCACGATTCCCAAGCCGTTGGCGGTCGGCAAGTTCGAGGTGACCTACGCGGAATGGGATGCCTGCGTCGCCGCCGGCGGCTGCCAGAACAGCCCGCCCGATCACGGCTGGGGACGCGGGCGCCAGCCGGTCCTCAACGTATCGTGGGACGACATCGCCAAGGACTACCTGCCCTGGCTCAGCAAGGTGACCGGCAAGACCTACCGGCTGCTCACCGAGGCCGAATGGGAATACGCGGCCCGCGCCGGCCTGCACGCGGCCTATGCGTGGGGCAACGACCTCGGCCAGAACCGCGCCAACTGCAAGGGCTGCGGCAGCCAGTGGGACGCCAAGCAGCCAGCCCCTGTTGGTTCCTTTCCGCCAAACGCATTCGGCCTGCACGACATGCACGGCAACGTCTGGGAGTGGGTGCAGGACTGCTACAAAAACAACTACGCCGGCGCTCCCGCGGATGGGCAGGCCGTGGACGGTGCTGGCTGCAGCCGCACACGCCGAGGCGGCGCATGGAACGGCGCCGCGGCCGACCTGCGCCTGGCCGGCCGGCTCGGCACCCAAGCCGGCAGCCGCTGGAACAACCTCGGCTTCCGCGTCGCGCGGGCGATGTGATGCAGGTGTAGGTTGGGTCAAGCGGAGCGATGACCCAACACCGTTGGTGCTTGCAATCTGCGTTGGGTCATCGCTCCGCTTGACCCAACCTACGAAGCTACCCCTTCATCCGCTCGCGCAGCCAGGTCTCCAGCTGGTGCGTGCAGCCAGCCTTGTGCAGCTCGATCAGCGTGTCGTCCTCGTCCGGCGCCTTGTCGAGGACGCGCAGCGTCACGTCGCGGCCCTCCCGGTCCTGCACCAGCACCTGGTAGGTGGCATCCGGCTGCAGCTTGAGGTTCGCAGGCCAAGCCGCGGTGGCGCTGCCGGCCTCCCACGTCACCTGCGCGCGCTCGAAGCTCTTGGCGTCCACCAGCACGGCACGCTCGGCGCCCGCCGTCGACTGGCGCGCCAGCACCACGTTGCCACCCTTCAGCACGCAGACCTTGCCGTTCACCCAGGCGGGAATCTCGACCAGCGAGAAGCCGCGCGGCCTCTGCGCTTTCGCCGCAACGCTGCGCGTTCCGCCGGTGCTGGTCTCCCTCGAGCCGCCGGTCTCCAGGATCTTGCGCACCGGGTCCATCAGGCTCTCGTTGCTCGCCACGCCCTTGGAAAGGTCCGAGACCTTGCCGTTGAACGGCCCGCGGATGGTCTGCGTCTTGCCCGACGGCAGCACGGCGCGGATGTGGCCGCCGGCCGGCAGGGTGAGGGTCTCGTTGTCCGCCAGCCGCGCGCCTGCACGCATGCCGGGCACCGACAACTCCATGACATAGATGTCGGCAGCGGCGCAGGTGATCCCAGCCAGCATGGCGACGGCGGCTGCTACCACGAAGGCGATGAGGCGCGGCGCCTGCGCGATCGCAGCATTGCGAGATTTCAAGGGGCTACCTGCAGCGGCAGTGCGCGCGCGACCAAAGGTCATCTCATCCGCTCCCGCTCAGACAATCGCTCATCAATGTGCGAACCAGACTACCGGACCGCCCGGCCGGTGGCAATTTGATGGCCAATACCCATCCAGGCTGTAAGTCGCGGCGCGCGGTCCTATATTTCGCCCATGCCCACCCCCGCCAAATTCGAATCGTGGCTGAAGCCCGAGGCCTCCGGCCTGCTGTGCGAGCCGGGCGGCTTCCACATCGATCCGCTGCGCGCCGTCGAGCGGGCCATCATCACGCACGGCCACTCCGATCACGCGCGGCCCGGCCACGGCGCCGTGCTCGCCACGCCTGAGACCATCGCCGTCATGAAGGCGCGGCTCGGCGAGAGTTGCGCCGGCAGCTTCCAGGCACTCCGCTACGGCGAGACGCTGGGCCTCGGCGGCGCAACCGTGCGCCTGGCGCCGGCCGGCCACATCCTCGGCAGCGCGCAGGTGGTGATCGAGCATGCGGGCTGCCGCGCCGTCGTCTCCGGCGACTACAAGCGCCGCGCCGACCCGACCACCGCGCCGTTCGAGCTGGTGCCCTGCGACCTGTTCGTCACCGAGGCGACCTTCGGCCTGCCGGTGTTCCGCCACGAGCCGGACGCGCGCGAGATCGGCCGCCTGCTGCACTCGGTCGCCACCTTCGCCGACCGCACGCACCTGATCGGCGCCTACGGCCTCGGCAAGACGCAGCGGCTGATCGCGCTGCTGCGCGCCGCCGGCTACGACAAGCCGGTCTGGCTGCACGGCGCACTGAAATCGATGTGCGACCTGTATGTCTCGCTCGGCATCGATCTCGGCGACATCCGCCTCGTCGCGGATGCACCCGACAAGCTGCCGGGCGAGATCGTCATCGCCCCGCCGTCGGCCCTGCAGGACCGCTGGACGCGCCGCCTCACCGATCCCGTCACGGCCTTCGCCTCCGGCTGGATGCGCGTGCGCGCCCGCGGCCGCCAGCGCGGCGTCGAGCTGCCACTCGTCATCTCCGACCATTGCGACTGGCCCGAGCTGATCCAGACCATCGCCGAGACCGGCGCCGAGGAGATCTGGGTCACGCACGGCCGCGAGGACGCGCTGGTCCACCAGATCGGCCTGATGGGCAAGCGCGGCCGCGCGCTCGCCCTGGTCGGCTGGGAGGACGAGGAGGCGGAATGATGACGCGCTCTCGCCGCAACCTCGCTCGACCGCACTGTCCTACGTGACTGCCGCCGCAGCGCAACGCGCAAGTTGCGGCTGATGGCCGACTACTTCCGCACGGCGCCCGACCCTGACCGCGGCTGGGCGCTGTGCGCCTGACCGACGGCCTGCCGTTCTCCTTCCCCCTGCGCCGCACGCTCACCGACATGATGGCGCGCCGCATGGACCCCGAGCTGTTCCGCCTCTCCCGCGACTACGTCGGCGACACCGCCGAGACCATCGCCTGGCGTGGGACAGCGGCTCCTCTCCCTCTCCCCGAGCGTCCACGCGTTCCCCTCCTCGTGGTGAGGGAGGGGTTGAGGGGATGGACGCGTCGGGATACCCCCCACCCCTACCCCTCCCCGCCAAGGGCGCTGCGGTCACCGCGCGACGCAATCCCCCCGCCTCTCCGACATCGTCGCCGAACTCGCACTCATCGACCGCAACGCACTCGGCCCGCGGCTGGAGACCTGGCTCGACTGCCTGGACGCCACCGGCCGCTGGGCCCTGCTCAAGCTGCTGACCGGCGCGCCGCGCGTCGGCGTCTCGGCGCGGCTCGCCAAGACCGCCGTGGCCGAGATGGCCGGCTTCAAGGTCGACGATGTCGAGCAGGTCTGGCACGCGCTCGCCCCGCCCTACGAGCCGCTGTTCGCCTGGCTCGAGGGCCGCGCACCGAAGCCCGATGTCTCGAGCGCGCCGGTGTTCCGCCCGCTCATGCTGTCGCATCCCCTGGAGGACACCGACTGGGCCGCGCTCGACTTCGCCCAGTTCTCCGCCGAATGGAAATGGGACGGCATCCGCGTGCAGATCGTGGCCGGCAACGGCGAGGCCCAGCTCTATTCGCGCACCGGCGATGCCGTCAGCCAGGCCTTTCCCGATGTCGTCGCCGGCTTCAATTTCGATGCCGTGCTCGACGGCGAGCTGCTGGTGCTGCGCAAGGGCGAGCCGCCGCCCTTCAACGTCGCGCCCTTCAACGACCTGCAGCAGCGCCTCAACCGCAAGACGGTGAGCAAGAAGCAGCTCGAGCAGTTCCCCGCCCACATCCGCCTCTACGACGCGCTGGCCATCGCCGGCGAGGACCTGCGCGCGCTGCCCTTCGTCGAGCGCCGCGCCCGCCTCGAAGCCTGGCACGCCAAGGTGCGCCCGCCGCGCACCGATCTCTCGCCGCTGATCGAGGTCGCCGACAAGCAGGAGCTGCAGAAGCTGTGGGCCGCCACGCGCGACACCGGCATCGAGGGCATCATGCTGAAGCGCCGCGACAGCCCCTACGTCGCCGGCCGCCCCAAGGGCCTGTGGTTCAAGTGGAAGCGCGCGCCGCTCACCCTCGACTGCGTGCTGATGTATGCCCAGCGCGGCTCCGGCAAGCGCTCGTCCTACTACTCCGACTACACCTTCGGCACTTGGCGCGACGGCGACGAGCGGCGCAGCCGAGCTGGTCCCCGTCGGCAAGGCCTACTTCGGCTTCACCGACGAGGAGCTGCTGGAGATCGACCGCTGGGTCAGGAACCACACCACCGAAAGCTTCGGCCCGGTGCGCGCGGTCGAGCCTGGCCTGGTGTTCGAGGTCGCCTTCGACGCCGTGCAGAAATCGACGCGCCACAAGTCGGGCGTCGCCATGCGCTTCCCGCGCATCCACCGCATCCGCTGGGACAAGCCCGCCGCCGAGGCCGACCGCCTCGACACGCTGGTGGCGATGATCGAGGTTTGACACCCGTCATCCCGGAACTGCGCGTCATGCTGGAAGCATGCCTCCCGCATAACGCGCGGAGCCGGGACCCGGCACAAAGACGCTGGTACTGCGGCGCTTGATCCCGGATATTCGCCAAGGCGAATTCCGGGATGACGGGTAGGGAGGCGACATGGCAACCACCGGGCAAAGACCTTCCCCCAAGCACAACATCTCCCCCGAGGAATGGGAGCGCCGCGTCGATCTCGCCGCCGCCTTCCGGCTGGTGCACCTGTTCGGCTGGTCGGACCTGCTGGCGACGCACCTGTCCGCGCGCGTGCCCGGGCCCGAGCATCACTTCCTGATCAACCCGTTCGGGCTGCTGTTCGAGGAGATCACCGCGTCCAACCTCGTCAAGGTGGACGCCGACGGCAAAATCCTGAGCGACACCGAATACGACATCAATCCGGCCGGCTTCACCATTCACAGCGCCGTGCACATGGCGCGCCCCGAAGCCGCCTGCTGCATCCACACCCACACGCAGGCCGGCACCAGCGTGGCGACGCAGAAGGACGGGCTGCTCCCGCTCACGCAGCATGCGCTCGCCGTCATCGCCCAGACCGGCTATCACGCCTACGAGGGCATCGCCACGGACCTGTCCGAGCGCGAGTCGATCGCACGCGATCTGGCCCGAAACAACGTGCTGGTCCTGCGCAACCACGGCCTGCTGACGGTCGGCCGCACGGTCGGCGAAGCCTGGATGTGGATGTATCGCGCCGAGCGCGCCTGCCGCATGCAGGTCGCCTTCCAGCAGACCGGCGCCGCGCTGTCGCCGATCCCCGAGGAGGTGCAGCGCGTCACCATCGAGCGCAACCGCTTCAACAACTCCGAGCAGGGCTATCGCCCGATCGGCAAGCGCGAATGGCCGGCCCTGCTGCGCAAACTCGACACCGAGAGCCCCGGCTACCGCGATTGAGGTGTCAGACCCTCCGGGTCTGATACCATCTCGCGACCGTGCCCACGGTGTCAGACCCAGAGGGTCTGACACCACTCTAGCGAGCGCAGCGAGCTCGGCGCGCGACCGCGCGCCCGGCGCGCAGTTCCGCGCCGGCCATCCACAAGCGCACGCGCAGTTTCTTCCTGACGCTCGCAAGCCGCGAATGTCAGCTCAAAAAAAGAGGGCGCGGGGCTCAGACAGCCACCGGACCGAAACAAGAGAAGACGTGGCTGCCTGAGCCTCGCCGTCGCGCTGGAATCCGGCTGAATGGTCCAAGTTCCCATCGGCCCGGGTGCGCGGAGTTGAACCGCGTCACCGTCGCGCGACCCCCGGCTCGTGCTGCTCGCAAGGTGACCCTCGCGAGCGGGCACCCCTCGTTGAGCCGAGGTGACGCCATCGTCTCACGGCGCGGAGGGGCGGGGATTACCTCACGGGCGAATGCCTAACGCACAAGCTCCACTGGTCCGGCCGCAGCAGGCGGACTGGGCATCGCGTTCGCTGGACTGGCGCCCGGGCTAGTGTCGAGTGCCCCGAAGCTTCGCCATCTCGTCTTTGAGCTTGAGTTTCTGGAGCTTCAAGTGAGTGATTTGAACATCGTCGGCGCCGGGGCTCGCCAGTTCTTCTCTGATCCTACGCTCCAGAACCCGGTGCTTTTCTGAAAGCTCTGCAAGATGCGCAGCTAGCGTCATATCGGCCCTCCTTGTGAGCGTTGAAGGCGCTTGGAGTGTGGCACGCAAGTAACTGCTTGTCTAATCGCGGAATTGCGCGTGCGAGCAAATTCTGGGGATCAGCCGATCAAATTTGATGAATTTTGCTTGCATTCGTGGGCCTTGCAAGGCTTGCGCTGGCAGGCACAAGGCGATAGTACACTTTGCAAAGTGCAGGCGGCTTCCCGGCGTTTCCCAAGGGCATGCAGCGACCGGACGAGCGCGAGCTCCGTGAACAATTGGCGCGGCTGAGGGCCGAGCACCGTGATCTCGACGCCGAGATCGTGGCCAACGAAGAATTGGGCCGGATCGACCAGTTGCATATCAAGCGACTGAAGAAGCGCAAGCTGGCCCTGAAAGACCAGATCACGGCGCTGGAGGACCAGCTGCTGCCCGACATCATCGCTTGAGACGCGATCCTGAAATGGCCGGGCTTTGTGCACCGCCCAATTCCAGCGTCGATCTTGCAAGCCGCACGCGTCTCCTCTTTAACTCATCCCCTCGCTAGTGAGAGCAGCGCGCACGCGCCAGGAAGAGCATATGGCTCGACAAGCCAAAGTCGGCATCATCATGGGCAGCGTGTCCGACTGGGAGACCATGAAGCGCGCCGCCGACGTCCTGGGCGAGCTGGGCGTCGCCTACGAGACCAAGGTGGTGTCCGCGCATCGCACCCCCAAGCGCCTGTATGCCTACGCCGAAGGCGCCAGGGCACGCGGCCTGAAGGTGATCATCGCCGGCGCCGGCGGTGCCGCCCATCTGCCCGGCATGACCGCGGCGCTCACCACGCTGCCCGTACTCGGCGTGCCGGTCGCCAGCAAGGCGCTGTCGGGCCAGGACAGCCTGCTGTCGATCGTGCAGATGCCGGCCGGAGTACCGGTCGGGACTCTGGCGATCGGCGAGGCCGGCGCCACCAATGCCGGCATCCTGGCCGCGCAGATCCTGGCGCTCGAGGATGCCGAGCTCGCCAAGCGGCTCGACGCCATGCGCCAGCGCCAGGCGGCCGACGTGCCCGAGGCCCCGCCGGACAATGCCTGACACTGCGCCTGCCGCGCCCCTGCCGCCCGGCTCGACCATCGGCATCCTGGGCAGCGGCCAGCTCGGCCGCATGCTGGCCCTGGCCGCCGCGCGGCTCGGCCTCAAGACGCACATCTATTGCGAGGAGAGCGGTCCGGCCTTCGACGTCGCCACGCACACCACCAAGGGCGCCTTCGACGACAACGCCGCGCTCGAGCCGTTCGCCGGCACGGTCGACGCCGTCACCTACGAGTTCGAGAACGTGCCGATCGCCGCGGCCGAGCGCCTGAGCACCCGCGTGCCGGTGCGGCCCGGCGCCAAGGCGCTGGCGGTCTCGCAGGACCGGCTCACCGAGAAGCAGTTCATCGCCGGGCTCGGCATCCCGGTGGCGCCCTTCCACGACGTGGCGTCCGTCGAGGACATCGGCGCCGGGCTCGCCGCCTTCGCCGGGCCCGCCATCCTGAAGACGCGCCGGTTCGGCTACGACGGCAAGGGCCAGGCCGGCGTCCGCTCGGCCGAGGATGCGCCGGCGGCCTGGCGCGAGATCGGCCAACGCCCCGCCGTGCTCGAGAAGCGCGTCGCGTTCGCGCTGGAGATTTCCACGCTCGTGGTGCGCGGCGCCGACGGCGCGCTGGCCTTCTACGACTGCCCCGCCAACACGCACGAGGGCGGCATCCTGCGCCGCTCCGTGGTGCCGTCGGGCCTTCCCGCAGCCGATCTCGACCGCGCGCGCGAGATCGCCGCCGCCATCGCCGACGCGCTGGGCTACGTCGGCGTGCTGGCCGTGGAGATGTTCCACCTCGGGCCCGACGCACCTCTGTCGGCCCGGCTGATGGTCAACGAGATCGCGCCGCGGGTGCACAACAGCGGCCACTGGACCATCGAGGCCTGCGGCATCAGCCAGTTCGAGAACCACATGCGCGCGGTGGCGGGCTGGCCGCTCGGCTCGACCGAGCGCCACAGCGACGCCGAGATGCTCAACCTGATCGGCAGGCAGGCCCTCGACTGGGCCCGGCTAGCAGCGGAGCCCGGCACCTGCCTGCACCTCTACGGCAAGCACGAGGCCCGTGACGGCCGCAAGATGGGGCACTTGACCCGCCTCTGGCCCAAGCCCAGCCTGAAAGTGCTCCTGCTTGCCTGTCCACCGCGTCTTAGAGACACCTTGAGCATGGCCGTGGAGACTGCGGCTCTGGCGTCCACGAACCAGTTGCCACAATATGCAAGAATTAGAGGCATTGCCGGCGGTTGGGTGCAACCAAACCTCGTACGCCGACGTTGCTTTGACGGGGAAAGGCGTCCCGTGTCGGTCGCCGAGATCAGGTGCTCATCTGCAATATGGAAATTGGACCGTGGAAGAGGGGGCAAGCGCAGGGCGGATGGGGGGCGGACCCCGAGTGACCGCCCAAGCACCTCCGAAACCGTCACACTGCCCGACAACGAGCACTGGTGGCGCGCGTTCGCCAACGCGCTGCCCGCCGCCATCTACATGACCGACGCGGCCGGCCGCATCACCTTCTACAACGAGGCGGCCGCCGCGATGTGGGGCTGCCATCCCGAGATCGGCAAGAGCGAATGGTGCGGCTCCTGGAAGCTGTACTGGCCGGACGGCACGCCGCTGCCGCACGACGAATGCCCGATGGCCGTCACCCTGAAGACCGGCGAAGCCGGTGCGCGGCGTCGAAGCGGTGGCCGAGCGGCCCGACGGCACGCGCGTGCCGTTCATGCCCTATCCCACGCCGCTGCGCGATGCATCCGGCAAGCTGGTCGGCGCCGTCAACATGCTGATCGATCTCACCGACCGGGTGCGCGCCAACCAGATTCGGCAGCAGCTCGCATCGATCGTCGAATCCTCCGACGACGCCATCATCAGCAAGGACTTCGACGGCACAATCACCAGCTGGAACAAGGGCGCGGAGCGGATCTTCGGCTATACCGGCCGAGGAGGTGATCGGCAAGTCGATCACGATCCTGATGCCGCCGGACCGGCTACGACGAGGAGGACGGACATCCTCGCGCGCCTCCGCCAGCGGCGAGCGCATCGACCACTACGAGACGATCCGCCAGCGCAAGGACGGCAGGCTGCTCGACATATCCCTCACCGTCTCGCCGATGCGCGATGCCGAGGGCAGACTCATCGGCGCATCGAAATCGCGCGCGACATCACCGAGCGCAAGCACGCCGAGGCCAGGCAGACGCTGCTGACGCGCGAGCTGCATCACCGCACCAAGAACCTGTTCGCGGTCGTGCAGGCTGTCGTGTCGAGGAGCTTTGCCGGCAAGCGCACGGTCGATGAGGCGGAGACGGCCGTGCTCGATCGCCTGCATTCACTGGCGCAGACGCACATGCTGCTGCTGGAGCGGGAATGGCAGGGCACGGACCTGCTGGAACTCGTGCGCCACGAGATGCGTCCGTTCAGCGGCCGCGTGTCGATGAGCGGGCCGACCGTCGTGCTGAGCCCGCAGGCCGCGCAGAATTTCGCCCTGGCGCTGCACGAGCTGACCACCAACGCCGCCAAGTACGGCGCGCTGTCGGTGGCGGGCGGGCGCGGCGGCATAGAATGGTCCGTCGACACCGCCGGGCGAAGGGGCAACGGCCCGGAGACGGTTTACCTGCAATGGCAGGAGCGGGATGGTCCGAGCGGTCGACGGTCCCCGCGCAGAAGGGCTTCGGCACGCACCGTGCTGGAGCAGGTGATGTCCGAGTATGCCGAGCTGGAGCCGCACATAGATTTTGCCCCGGGACGGGGTGACCTACCGGGTAACACGGCCGCTGGAGGGGCTGGCTATCGCTCAGACGGGCCAGCCGCTCGCTTGAGGCGTACAACGCCTCTCCCGCATGGACATCTTAACCCAGCTTTGCTAGAAGCTGCCGCACACGCATGGAGCGCGGGCTTCGGGCGCGATTTTGTTTTGCCGCAAGAAGCCCGATACGGCAGACTACAGCCCACAGGCTTCAACCAAGGATTGCACCGCTTGCTGGTTCAGGTTCGCGACAACAATGTCGATCAGGCCCTCAAGGCGCTCAAGAAGAAGATGCAGCGCGAGGGCATTTTCCGTGAGATGAAGCTCCGGAACTACTACGAGAAGCCCTCCGAGCGACGCGTGCGCGAGCAGGCCGAGGCCGTGCGCCGCGCCCGCAAGCTGGCCCGCAAGAAAGCCCAGCGCGAAGGTCTGCTGCCCGGCAAGCCGGCGACCACGACGCGGCCGGGCGCTCCGGGCGCACGCCCGGGCGGCGGACGTCCCGGCGGCCCGCCCCGTAGCGGCGGTTTGGCGGCGGCAGTGGATTTGGCGGCGGCGGCGGATGGTGGCGCGCGGCGCAGCGTGGCGGTGGCGCCAGTGGCGGCGGCAGCAGCGGTGGTGGATTTGGCGGACCGCGCTGACGCGCTCGCCTCTACCAGCACAGACGGCCACACAGAAGATCGAGGACCCGAGGGCCAACCCCGGGTCCTATTCTTTTGCGCGCGCCCCTACTCTTTCGTCCCGGACGCGCGCCCCAGCCCCCTGATCCAGTCCCGCACCACCGGCAGGGCGTTGTTGCCGTCCAGGTAGAGGTCGCTGTGCTCGCCCTCGGGCAGGATGACGACCCGCTTGGGCTCGTTGGCCAGCTTGCCGAGCTTGTGGGCCATGGACACCGGTATGACGTCGTCCTGCTTGCCGTGCAGGATCAGCAGCGGCACCCGCACCTTGGGGATCACCTTGTCGGTCTCGTAGCGGTCGGAGAGCAGCAGCCGCACCGGCAGGAACGGATAGCCGGTCAGCGCGATGTCCAGCACCGACGTATAGGGCGCCTCCAGGATCAGCCCGGCCGAGGCCTTCTCCGCCGCCGTGCGGGTCGCGACATTGGTGCCGAGCAACTCGCCATACAGGATGATCGCGCTCGCCGGCACACCCTCCCGCACCAAGGCGTCGTAGGCAAGGCGCGCGTCGGCGATGTTGTTGGCTTCCGTGGGATAGCCGGTGCTGCCCGCAAAGCCGCGGTAGGCCATCATGTAGACGCCCCAGCCCTGCCCCATGAAGCGGCGGAAGCGGTCGGCGCGCTCGGCCAGGCCGCCGCCGTTGCCGTGGAAATAGAGCAGCGTCGGCTGCCCCGGCCTGGCCTTGCCGTACCAGACCACGATGCGCGCGCCGTCCGGCGTATTGAGCACCCGCTCGCTGACGTTGGGGAGGCCGGCCTGCGCGGGCAGGGTATGCCGGAATCGGGGAAATATATCAGCCGGCGCTGGCCCATGTACACGACCAGCGCCACCAGCAGGTAGACGCCCACAACGGCGGCCAGAATCTTGACCAGGGTCGACATGCCGCCTTCTCGCTCGCCCCACGCACCGGGTCAAGCGCAGGGTTCCCGACCCCGTTTGCGGAAAATTGGCTGGGTGGCGATCTGCTCAGGGCGGCTTGAATGGGAACCCGGCCGTCTGCGCAGCGTTCTCGCTATGCTGAACAACCCGGGAGACGAGCATGGCTGACGATGTCGACGCCGAAGCGGAACGCGCCGCCAATGCCGCGCGGGCCTCGGTCAAGCGGGCCGCGCAACGGTCCAACACCAATCTGCTGCCTCTCATTCTCGTGGCGTTTGCGCTGCTGAGCATGGTGGTGCTGGTGATGACCGACAAGGACATCCCGCAACCCACGCAGCCGCGCGTGGAGGCCCCGAGCACCACCCAGGGCAACTGAGTCGCGCACGAGAATGCCGTCTGAACGCCGCCCCTCATGCACATGAGGGACGGCGTTTTGCGTTTTCGTATCCACTTCTGCAGAGATGGCTTTCACCGCCGTGACTCTGCCCCAGCCGCTGGCTAGGCTTCCGCAACGCGCGAGAATCGAGGATGTAGCGGCGCATCGAGCGCGCGCGTTGCTCGCATTTTCAGGGAGCCGGCATGGACAAGATCAATCAGCGCATCGCCGCGGAGCTTGGCGTCGGCATCGGCCAGGTGGCTGCCACCGTGGAGCTGCTGGGCGAGGGCGCGACCGTGCCGTTCATCGCCCGCTACCGCAAGGAGAAGACCGGCGGCCTCGACGACACGCAGCTGCGCAAGCTGGACGAGCGCCTCAGCTACCTGCGCGAGCTGGAGGACCGCCGCGCCACGGTGCTGAAAAGCATCGAGGAGCAGGGCAAGCTGACACCCGAGTTGTCGCGCTCCATCGCCGGCGCGCAGACCAAGGTCGAGCTGGAAGACCTGTACGCGCCCTACAAGCCCAAGCGCCGCACCAAGGCGCAGATCGCGCGCGAGGCCGGCCTCGAGCCGCTCGAGCGACGCGCTGCTCGCCAACCCCGCGCTCGACCCCGCAACGGAAGCCGCCAAGTACATCGACGCCGGCAAGGGCGTCGAGGACGCCAAGGCCGCGCTCGACGGCGCCCGCCACATCCTGATCGAGCGCATCGGCGAGCAGGCCTCCCTGGTCGGCGCGTTGCGCGAGTGGGAGTGGGGCGAGGGCGTCCTGCAGTCCAAGGTCATGAAGGCCAAGGCCGAGGAAGGCGCCAAGTTCTCCGACTATTTCGACTTCTCGCAGCCCATCAAGGACCTGCCGTCGCATCGCGCGCTGGCCATGCTGCGCGGCCGCAACGAGGGCGTGCTCGACTTCGACCTCGACGTGCCGCACGAGGACGGCAAGCCGCATCCCGCCGAGGGCAAGATCAAGGTCGCCTTCAACATGGCCGATCGCGGCCGGCCGGCCGATGCGTGGCTCGCCGAGACGGTGCGGCTGGCGTGGAAGGCGAGGCTCGCCCTGTCGCTCAACTCCGACCTGCTCGGCCGCCTCAAGGAGCGCGCCGACACCGAGGCGATCTCGGTGTTCGCCAAGAACCTGAAGGACCTGCTGCTGGCCGCCCCGGCCGGCCCGCGCGTCACCATGGGGCTCGATCCCGGCATCCGCAGCGGCGTCAAGGTCGCCGTCGTCGATGCCACCGGCAAGGTGCTGGAAACCAGCGTCATCTATCCGCACGAGCCCAGGCGCGACTGGCAGGGCTCGCTCGCCACGCTGGCCGCCCTGTGCCTGCGCCACAAGATCGACCTCGTCAGCGTCGGCAACGGCACCGCCAGCCGCGAGACCGACAAGCTGGTCGCCGAGCTGACCGCCAAGATGCCCGACCTGAAGCTGACCCGCGTGATGGTGTCGGAGGCCGGCGCCTCGGTCTATTCGGCCTCCGAGCTGGCGGCCAAGGAATTCCCCGACCTCGACGTTTCCCTGCGCGGCGCCGTCTCCATCGCGCGCCGCCTGCAGGACCCGCTGGCCGAGCTGGTCAAGATCGACCCCAAGGCGATCGGCGTCGGCCAATACCAGCACGACGTCGACCAGTCCGGCCTCGCCCGCTCGCTCGACGCGGTGGTGGAGGATTGCGTCAACTCGGTCGGCGTCGACGTCAACACGGCCTCCGCGCCGCTGCTGGCGCGCGTATCCGGCCTCAACCAGACGCTGGCCGCCAACATCGTCGCCTTCCGCGACGAGAACGGCGCGTTCAAGGCGCGCACCGCGCTCAAGAAGGTGCCGCGCCTCGGCCCCAAGGCCTTCGAGCAGGCGGCCGGCTTCCTGCGCATCATGAACGGCAAGAACCCGCTCGACGCGTCGGCCGTGCACCCGGAAGCCTACCCGCTGGTCGAGAAGATCTCCGAGACCACCAAGCGCCCGCTCAAGTCGCTGATCGGCGACACCGCGTTCCTGCGCACCATCAAGCCCGCCCAGTTCGCCGACGCCACCTTCGGCGTGCCGACCATCACCGACATCCTGGCCGAGCTGGAAAAGCCCGGCCGCGATCCCGCGCCCCGAGTTCAAGACCGCCACCTTCAAGGAAGGCGTCGAGAAGATCGCCGACCTGAAGCCCGGCATGCAGCTCGAAGGCGTGGTGACCAACGTCACCGCCTTCGGCGCCTTCGTCGACGTCGGCGTGCACCAGGACGGCCTGGTGCACATCTCCGAGATGGCCGACCGCTTCGTGAAGGACCCGCGCGAGGTGGTGAAGGCCGGCGACGTGGTCAAGGTGCGCGTCAAGGATGTCGACGCCGCCCGCAAGCGCATCGCGCTGACCATGAAGTCCGGCGCCGTCGATACGCGCGGCGCGGGCGCGAGCGCCGGTTCGCGACCCACACAGGCCTCGCCGTCGGCGCGCGGCCCGTCCACCGCCACCCCGCCCCGCAACGCCCCGCCCGCCGAGAACGCCTTCGCCGCCGCCCTCCGCCGCGCCCAGGAACGCAAATAATATCCCCTCTCCCCGTACTTGCGGGGAGAGGGTTAGGGTGAGGGGCAGCCAAGACACGCCGCGCAAGTTTCTGCCCCTCGCCCCGACCCTCTCCCCGCGAAGGACGGGGAGAGGGAGACACCGGAGGTCGTCCATGCCTGACAAGCTCGCCGTGCGCGCCTGCGTGTTCGACGCCTTCGGCACCCTGTTCGACCTCGCCTCCGCCGCCGCGCGCTGCAACGACGTGCTCGGCGACAAGACCGCCACGGTCGCCCAGCTCTGGCGCGAGAAGCAGATCACCTACACGTGGCTGCGGGCGACGCAGAACCTGCACGCCGACTTCTGGCAGGTGACCGGCGACGCGCTCGACTTCACGCTGGAGACGCTCGCCATCTCCGATCCCGCCGTCCGCGACCGCCTGATGGGCCTCTACCGCAAGCTCGATCACTTCCCCGAGGTGCCGGACATGCTGCGCCGCCTGAAGGCCGCCGGCTTCACCACCGCCATCCTGTCGAACGGCACGCCCGACATGCTGCGCGATCTCGTCGCCAGCTCGGGCCTCGGCCAGCTCCTCGATCACGTTCTCTCGGTGGAGGAAGTCGGCGTGTTCAAGCCGCACCCGAGCGTCTATCAGCTGGCCGTCGACCGCCTCGGCGTGCCCGCCAGCGCATATCAGCTTCCAGTCCTCCAACGCCTGGGACGCCCACGCCGCCTCGGCGTTCGGCATGCGCGTCGTCTGGTGCAACCGCTACGGCCAGCGCCGCGAGCGCCTGCCCGGCACCCCCGACCGCGAGATCCGCACGCTGGCCGAACTGCCGGACCTGCTGGTACGGGCGTGATCGCGCGCCTCCCATCTCCCCGTCCTTACGTCCATGCGGAGCATGGCTTCGCCATGACGAGAGGGTCGGGGTGAGGGGCAGCAACCGTCGCCGGAGCAAGCGTCTGCCCCTCACCCTAACCCTCTCCCCGCGGAAGAGCGGGGAGAGCGGAACAGCAACGCGCTTACGTTGCTCCTTCGTCAGATACGCCACCAGCCGATACCCGAGTAGCACCGCCACGATCGCCGCGTACACCAGCGGCTCCACGGCCCACACCTTCGCCAGCATGATGAAATGCAGCGCCGCCGCCGCGACCGCCACGTAGACCAGCTTGTGCAGGCGCGCCCACGCGCTGCCACCCAGCCGGCGGATCGAGGCATTGTTGGAGGTCACCGCCAGCGGCACCAGCATCGTGAACGCCAGCATGCCGACCGTGATGTAGGGCCGCTTGACGATGTCGGCCCAGATCGCCGCGAAGTCGAGGCCCTGGTCCAGCACCAGATACACGCTCAGATGCATCGCCGCGTAGTAGAAGGCGAGCAGGCCCAGCGTGCGCCGATAGCGGATCCAGTTCGGGCCGCCGAGCCGGCGCAGCGGCGTGATCGCCAGCGTCAGGATCAGGAAGCGCAGCGCCCACAGGCCGAGCGTGCGCTCCAGCACGTTCTGCGGGTCGGCGCCCAGCTCGTCCATCACGCCGAGATAGAACGTCCACACCGCCGGCATCAGGCCGACGATGTAGATCGAGCGCCGGATCGGGTCCGAGCCCAGCAGCAGGCGTCTGGTCAGGGAGGACGGCGGACGCGCCATTTCAGTAGTTGGCTTTGAGGTCCAGCCCCGAATACAGCCCGGCCACCTGGTCGCCGTAGCCGTTGAACGGCAGCGTCGGGCGCCGCTTCACGAACAGCCCGCTCTCGCCGATGCGCCGCTCGCTCGCCTGGCTCCAGCGCGGATGATCCACCGCCGGGTTGACGTTGGAATAGAAGCCGTACTCGCGCGCGTTCGACTTGCTCCAGGTGGTCGGCGGCTGCTTCTCGGCTCAGGCTGATGCGCACCACCGACTTGATGCTCTTGAAGCCGTACTTCCACGGCACCACCAGCCGGAACGGCGCGCCGTTCTGGTTGAGCAGCGTCTCGCCGTACAGGCCGACCGCCATGATGGTGAGCGGATGCATGGCCTCGTCCATGCGCAGGCCCTCGACGTACGGCCACGGCAAGGCCTGGCCCAAGCCCTTCTGGCCCGGCATCTCGGAGGGCCGCACCAGCGTCTCGAAGGCGACGTACTT
Source organism: uncultured Alphaproteobacteria bacterium (assembly GCA_963735125.1). Taxonomy (GTDB): domain Bacteria; phylum Pseudomonadota; class Alphaproteobacteria; order Rhizobiales; family Hyphomicrobiaceae; genus AWTP1-13. The sequence goes on from CAVTJY010000023.1 coordinate 253,658, forward strand.
GGCGCTGCCCTGCGGATCGGCCTTCTTCAGGATCGCCGCCAGCGGCACGCCGATCCACGGGATCACCATCGACCAGCCTTCCACGCAGCGCATGCGATAGATGCGCTCCTCCAGCGCCGCCGTATCGACCAGGTCATCGAGGTTGTAGTCGGCCGGCTTGCCGACCAGCCCGTCGATCTTCACCGTCCACGGCTTGGTGGTGAGCGTGTGCGCGTTCTTGGCCGGGTCGTCCTTGTCGGTGCCGAACTCGTAGAAATTGTTGTAGCTGATGATGTCCTTGAGCGGCGTCGCGGGCTCGTCGGTGGTCGACAGCGGGCTCTTGGCCGCCGTCAGCGGCGCGGCTCCCGCGCTCATCGGCGCGACCGCGGCCAGTGCCATGGCGGCGGCACCTGCCATGAACATCCCGCCGGCGCATGATAGACCTTTGCGCGGCGTGATCTCCGAAGGAGCAACGTCGGAAGGGCGTTTGATCAGCATGGCTATTGCTCGTTCGAATCTCAGTTGCCGCAAGGTGGCGGGTCGAGGCGCAACCCGCCATACAATCCCTCTCAATTGAGCGTTACGCAAACGCCGCAGCGAGCGTTACATGTGGGGGCCTCCCTACGGGCCGCGAATTGGGCCGCGCTGCGCCCACATTTGCCATATGTCGCATGTACTTAACCGTAAAGGGATGGCGGCGGGTGCCGACCCGCGCTACACCAACGTCAAAGTCGGATCGGGGCATCGCCGCTGATGGAGAGCGTCTGAGCCATGCGGATGTCGGAGGAAAAATCGCGCCGTCTCAAGGCCATGGTCTGGCGGGAGCGGGCGCGCAAGGTGATACCGATCGTCCTGGGCCTCGTCGTCCTGTTCGCCGGGGCCACCTACATGCTCTCCAGCCAGCTGACCCGCGCCGACCGCACCATCGAGGTGGCCACACACACCGGCACCGTCACCGGCATCTCCCGCTCCGGGCCGCGCAGTTCCATCGCCCACGTCCATCTCGACGATGGCCGCGACGTGGACGCGCTCAGCCAAATGAGCATCATTCCTCCGGCAGGCTCGCATGTCGTCGTCAGCGAGTCGCGGCACGCATCCGGCCGCCTGAGCTACGACGTCAAAGGGCTGTCGGAATAACAATGGTCTCCGGGGGTGTAGCGATGAGTTGGCTGCGAATGCTCGCAATCGTCCTGGCCGGTCTGGCAGCGACCAGCACGGCGCAGGCGCGTATCCAGACCCAGATGTTCTGCTGGATCACCGATGTCGAGTTCCCGGTCGCCTGCGCCGAGGACGAAGACGGCGGCGACGAAGACGACGAGGAGGCCGAATACTGACTCCGGCCTTCCAGTGACGCGTAGATCTTTCTAGGCGCCCAATCGTATCACCGGCGCTCGCGGTCGCGCTGCCAGTACACGAACAGCACCGTCACCACCGCCGTCAGGATGATGGTGGTGTAGATGTCGGGCCGCTTGATGAAGGCGAGCCACGTGGTGATGCCGCCTTGCAGGGACGCGCCGCGTCCCGTCAGCAGGCCGTTGCCGAGCATGACGATCAGCATGACGGCCGCCGTCAGCGCTGCCGCAAGCGCCACCTGCAATACCCGCTTCAAGACGCGGGGAACGGATACCTTCTTCCCGGGCAGCGCCAGGACGGTCCTCTCAACCATTGCGCTCTCCATCAGATTGCTCCCTCCAGGATAGCTGACCGTTGTCTGAACTTCCACCGACGGCGAATCAGACACGCAACACTGCGCAAACTGATGCGCCGCTGCAAGCACGAGCGCTGCCTTGGGCAGACGCACCGACTCGAGCAATCTCCTTCAATCCAAACGTGACGATTTCATGTTCGCCGCGAAGCGGGCGCCCCCCTGCCGTCAGTGCGCAGCCGGCGCGCCCGGTTGGCGCAACGGTTGTGCGCTGGCGAAACGCTCGTCCGCCATGCACCGCTCGACGATGCGCTGCACGGTCGGGTGATTGTCGAGCGTGCCCTTGAACACGCGAAAGCCCATGGCGTGGCTGACGAGGCACAGATCGGCCATCGTCACGCTGTCGCCGTGGCAATAGAGGCCCGTCGTCTTGTCGCGCGCCAGATGCCCCTCGTAGGCATCGAGGCCGGCACTGAACCAGTGCCGCACCCACCTCAATCGGCCCTCCTCGTCCAGATTGAACGTGGCGGCCATATGCTTGCGCACGCGCGGCGTGATCAGGGGATGCGAGTCGGCCACCGTGATCAACGACAAGGCCCGCACGCGGGCGCGGCCCCTGGCGTCGGCCGGCAGCAGCGGCGGGTCTGGATAGACCTCGTTCAGGTACTCCATGATGGCCATGGACTGGTAGAGCACGTTGCCGTCGTCCTCCACCAGCGATGGGATCACCATCTGCGGGTTGACCGACTTGTAGTCCGACTTGTGCTGCCCGCCGGCATCGAGATCGACGTAGATGGACTCGTAGTGCAGCCCCTTCAGATTGAGCGCGATGCGCACCCGGAACGTCGCCAGCGAGCGCCAGTAGGTGTAGAGCTTCATCGTTGCCTCCCTGCTGCCAATGCAATTGAAGCCGCAAGCATTGGACAAGATCAGCCGAAAGCGGCACCAATACTGCCATTGGTCTGCAAGCAAGGTACATCCGCATGGCCGCAAAGACGACGGACAGCTTCGCCGCCAACCAACAGCGGCTCGAGCCGCTGCTGGCGACGCTGCGCTCCGAGGGCATCGGCCACTCGATCGGCGGCAAGCGCGTCGACGGCAAGGCGACGTTCGACACGCTCTCGCCCGTCGACAAGTCACAGATCGCCAAAGTCGCGCGCGGCACCGCCAACGACATCGATCGCGCCGCCGCCGCAGCCAAGGCCGCCTTCAAATCCTGGGCCGCCTGGGACCCGGCCAAGCGCCGCGCGCTGCTGCACAAGATCGCCGACACCATCGAGGCGCACGCCGACGACATCGCCGTGCTGGAGAGCTGGGACACCGGCCAGCCCTATCGCTTCATGTCGAAGGCCGCCGTCCGCTCGGCCGAGAACTTCCGCTTCTTCGCCGACCGCGTGGCCGATGCCCGCAACGGCCTCAACCTGCCGACCGCCGACCACTGGAACGTGACGACGCGCGTGCCGATCGGCCCGGTCGGCATCATCACGCCGTGGAACACGCCCTTCATGCTCTCGACCTGGAAGATCGCGCCGGCCCTGGCGGCCGGCTGCACGGTCGTGCACAAGCCGGCCGAGTGGTCGCCCGTCACCGCCGATGTGCTGGTGCGCCTGATGCACGAGGCGGGCCTGCCCGCCGGCGTCATGAACACGGTGCACGGCCTCGGCGAGGAAGCCGGCAAGGCGCTGACCGAGCATCCCGACATCAAGGCGATCGGCTTCGTCGGCGAAAGCGCCACCGGCTCGGCCATCATGCGCCAGGGCGCGGCCACGCTGAAGCGCGTGCACTTCGAACTCGGCGGCAAGAACCCCGTCATCGTGTTCGACGATGCCGACCTCGACCGCGCGCTCGATGCCGTGGTGTTCATGATCTACTCGCTGAACGGCGAGCGCTGCACCTCCTCCTCGCGCCTGCTGGTGCAGGACGAGCATCGCCGAGCAGTTCTCGCAGCGCGTCGCCGAGCGGGTCGGCAAGCTGAAGGTCGGCCATCCGCTCGACCCGGCCACCGAGGTCGGCCCGCTGATCCACGAGCGGCATCTCGCCAAGGTCTGCTCCTATTTCGACATCGCGCGCGCGGACGGCGCCACCATCGCGGCCGGCGGCGCGCCGCACGACGGCCCCGGCGGCGGCTACTACGTCGAGCCGACGCTGTTCACCGGCGCCGCCAGCAGCATGCGCATCGCCCAGGAGGAAATCTTCGGGCCGGTCCTGACCGTGGTCCCCTTCAAGGACGAGGCCGAAGCGCTGGCCATCGCCAACTCGGTGCGCTACGGCCTGACCGGCTACGTGTGGACCAACGACTCCAGCCGCGCGCTGCGCGTCGCCGACGCGCTGGAAGCCGGCATGATCTGGGTCAACTCGGAGAACGTGCGCCACCTGCCGACGCCGTTCGGCGGCATGAAGGACTCCGGCCTCGGCCGCGACGGCGGCGACTATTCGTTCGACTTCTACATGGAAACGAAGAACATCTGCCTGGCCAAGGGCAGCCACACGATCCCCAAGCTCGGCAGCTGATCAGTCAGGAAGGATATCGATGCAGACGATCGATCACGAGCGCCAGCCGGTCGAGGAGTGGCGCGCCGGCGTGACCACGCGCATGCATGTTTCGTCCGTGATGGGCTCCATGCAGCTGTGCCTGTTCGAGCAGTGGTGCGTGCCGGGCCATGGCGCCCCCACCCATCTGCACGCGGTCGAGGAGGTGCTGACCGTTCTCGAGGGCAAAGCGGAGATGTGGCTGGAGGACGAGCGCACCACCCTGTCGGCCGGCCAATCCATGATCGTCCCGGCCGGACGCAAGCACGGCTTCCGCAACATCGGCGAGACGACGCTGCACGTGCAGGCCGTCCTCGCCGCGCCGATCTTCGAGGCGGCCTTCGATGATCTCAGCGAGGTGAGCCGCCGCTGGCTGCCGCCACCGCTCAAGGGCAGCGTCGGATAATCCGGCGCTCTCAGAATTCCAGCGGCGCGTTGTCGATCACTTCCTTCATGACGAAGAACGTGCGGGTCTGGCGGACGCCCGGCAGCGCGATCAGCTGCTCGCCGTGCAGGCGATTGAAGTCGGCGATGTCGCGCACCCTGATCTTGAGGAAGTAGTCGAAGTCGCCCGCCACCAGGTGGCAGTCCAGAATGAAGGGCAGCTTGCGGATGGCGGCCTCGAAGGTGGCAAAGCTTTCCGGCGTCGAGCGGTCGAGCACGACGCCGACCACGACCAGGGCCGCGCGCTCGACCCGCTCGGGTGCCACCAACGCGCGGACCGCCAGCACATAGCCGTCCTCGAACAGGCGCTGCGTCCGGCGATGGCACGTGGCCGGGCTCACGTTGACCTTCTTCGCCAGCTCCGCGTTCGTGAGCCGCCCATTGCTTTGCAGCAGCCGCAACAGCCGGCGATCGACGCGATCAAGCTCATCGGTCATGGAAGATTTTTCCAACTTCCCCGGAATAAGTGATCATAGATACAATCCATAGCCCGATATGTGGCCTCTCGCACCCGGTATTGCCCTCACAATCGAGAGCACCTCTCACGGCGATTCTGATTAGATTCCGCCCGAAGCATTTGCCGAGGGAGCACCGCCATGCTGCAGAAATTCGAGCGCTACCCGCTCACGTTCGGCCCCACGCCCATCGAGAAACTGCCGCGGCTGTCCAAGCATCTGGGCGGCCGCGTCGAGATCTACGCCAAGCGCGAGGACTGCAATTCCGGGCTCGCCTTCGGCGGCAACAAGCTCCGCAAGCTCGAATACATCGTGCCGGACGCGCTTGCCTCGAACGCCGATACCCTGGTCACGATCGGCGGCGTGCAGTCCAACCACACGCGCCAGGTCGCCGCGGTGGCGGCCAAGCTCGGCATGAAATGCCGGCTGGTGCAGGAGAGCTGGGTGCCGTTCGAGGACGCCGTCTACGACCGGGTCGGCAACATCCTCATGAGCCGCGTGCTGGGCGCCGAGATCGAGCTGGTCAACGAGGGCTTCGACATCGGCATCCGCGAAAGCTGGGAGCGCGCCATCGAGGACGTCAAGGCCAAGGGCGGCAAGCCCTACGCGATCCCCGCCGGCGCTTCGGTGCACAAATTCGGCGGCCTGGGCTTCGTCGGCTTTGCCGAAGAGGTGCGCGCGCAGGAAGCCGACCTCGGCTTCAAGTTCGACTACATCATCGTCTGCACCGTGACCGGCTCGACGCATGCCGGCATGCTGGTCGGTTTCGCCAAGGATGGCCGCTCACGCCGCGTGATCGGCATCGATGCATCGGGCACGCTCGAGCAGACCGGCGCCCAGGTGCTCGAGATCGCACGCAACACGGCACAACTCGTGGAGCTTGGCAGAGAGATCGCGGACGACGATCTCGTGCTCCTGCCGGACTACGCCTATCCGGCCTACGGCGTCCCGTCGGCGGAGACCAACGACGCCATCCGCCTCGCCGCGCGCACCGAAGGCATGATGACCGATCCCGTGTACGAGGGAAAATCCATGCAGGGCATGATCGATCTGGTGCGCAAGGACTACTTCCCCGCCGGCTCCAAGATCCTCTACGCCCATCTCGGCGGCGTGCCGGCCATCAATGGGTACAGCTACATCTATCGCAACGGCTGACGCGCAGTGGCGTCGCTAACGCGCGGCGCCGTTGCGCACCAGCGTTGGCCCTGCTTGCAGATCCGGGGCGCGCAAGGGCTGAAAGCCCACCGCTGCATCACCCGGCTTCGCATCGCTCTTGGCTTTGGCAGCAACCTCGCGCTGCACCGTCACCGTCGCCGAAGCGAAGGTCGTATCGAGGTTGCGGCAGCGGCGCGCGGCCGAGGGGTGCGTCGCCGTCTCCGGCATGCCGCCGAACGAAGAGCACACCTGCTTCAATGCCGCCTTGTCGAGCCAGCCCTCGCGCACGCCGCGGTTCACCGCCCAGGAGTTGGCCTGCAGCTCGCTGGCGCCGACGTGGTGATGGCCGCACTCATGATAGAAGACGAACAGGCGCACATTGTCGGGCTCGCGCTGCAGCCGCGTCGGATTGAGAATCAGCAGGCGACTTGATGGCGCCGCCGCGCCCAGTCCCGGCAGGTTGCGATCGAGCCGGGTACGCACATTCCCGCATTCCACGGCGCGGCCTGCGATCTCGAGGCTGCCATCCTTCGCGCGAGCTGACGGCCGGGCCGGCCTGCGCGGCATGGCAGAACACAACGGCGCCTGTCAGCATCGCGCTGATGCAAGCGCCTACGCGCAACTGCATGATTGTCTTCCCCAATCTTCCCTTGGCTGACCTTAGGACGAGCCTTGGCCCGAATTGCGGCAGCTGGGGCGGAGCGGCGCCGGGAAATGGCTTTCCCCTTGGCCTGCGGGGCTTCACACCGTATTGCATGGTTAACCGGGAGGGCCGCTCATGCCGGTGCCGAAGCACATTTTCGCTCCGCCGTTCAACATCGTCCGTTCCAGCCACATCACGCTCGGCGTCGCCGATCTCGGGCGGTCGCGCGCGTTCTACGAAGGCACGCTCGGCCTGCAGGTGGAGGATGAGACCGGCGATGCGCTGTATCTGCGCGGGCTCGAGGAGCGTCAGCACCACTCGCTCGTGCTGCACCGGTCAGCCGTACCGAACGCGCGGCATCTCGGCTTCAAGGTCGCGAGCGAGGAGGACCTCGACAAGGCCGCGCACCTCTTCAAGGCGCTGGGCACGGAGCACGCCTTCGTCGAGGCACCGTTCCAGGGCCGCACACTGCGCGCGCTCGATCCGTGCGGCCTGCCGCTCGAGTTCTACTTCAAGATGGAACAACGCCCGTCCCTGCTGCGCCAGTACGGCCGCTACAAAGGCGTGCAGCCGCAGCGGCTCGACCACTTCAATGTGTTTGCGCCGGAGGTGCAGCGCACCATCGACTTCTACGCGTCGCTCGGCTTCCGCCTCACCGAGTACGCCGAGGAGGATGGCGCCGACGGCTCGCATCGCGGCGGCCTGGATGCATCGCAAGGGCAACGTGCACGACATCGCCTTCACCAACGGCCCCGGCCCGCGACTGCATCATCTCGCCTACTGGGTTCCGAATGCCCTCAACATCATCCACCTGTGCGACGTGATGGCCTCCACCGGCTACCTGGCCAACATGGAGCGCGGGCCCGGCCGGCACGGCATCTCCAACGCCTTCTTCCTCTACGTGCGCTGCCCCGACGGCCATCGCACCGAGGTCTACACGTCCGACTACCAGACCATGGACCCCGACCACGAGCCCCTGCGCTGGAGCCTGCGCGATCCGCGCCGGCAGACCCTTTGGGGCCAGCCGGCGCCGCGCTCGTGGTTCGAGGAAGGCTCGCTGTTTGACGGCGTGGCGCCGCGCGAGGCACTGTTCAAGGCCGACGTGCTGGTTGCCGGCTGAAGCAAGGATCCAGATCAGGTTGGAGGTTGGGCATGATCGTCATCCAGCGCAACGGCCAGGCGACGGTGATCACCGGCTGGCGAGCGTGGCTGGTCGGCGCTGTCGCGTTCATCGTCGCGACTTTGCTGATGGCTGTGATGGTGTTCGTGATGCTGGGCGTGGCGATCACGGTCGGCGCGGTCCTGATGATCGTGATACCGGTCGCGGTCGGCCTGGCGCTGATCGCCTCCTTGTTCCGCAGACCGCCCTGAGTTCCGCCGACCGCCCTGAGCCCGTCGCCGGGCTCAGGCGCCAGCCTTATGGCCCCAACCACCTGAAACAGGGCCATAATTTCGGCCGAAACCACAGGCACCCGGCAGCCCAGAATGAATTCGAGCCCCCGTGAGGGGGCCCGAGCGATGCCTGTGTCAGAAGAGAAAAGGCCTTACTTCGCGACCTGCTCCACGCCGAGCTCCGGACCGCCCAGCTTCAACCGCTCTTCGCGGCGGCAGGCAACGAGAGCGACGGTAGTGCAGAGCAGCGCCACAACGGCGATCTTGCTGGCGTTCACGGGGTCACCTCCAGTTACGACTGTTTACCCCCCAAGCATGCCATCTTTCCCGCGCACACCCCAAGATCTGAGTCGCCTTTGGTGCGCCATTTCGGCTCGACTGATGCAAATGCACCACGATTCGGGTCGCCTCACCCTTCTTGCGCCATCTCACACACACGAAAAAAGAACAGGGCGCCCCACATAGGGACGGGGTCGCCCTGTTCTTCAAGCGTGCAGGCCGGCACGCGCTGAGCCCGGCCGCAGCACAGGACGGTTAGGCGCACGCTGAGGATTACGTAAGGGCTGTCCGCGGCTTCTCCACAAACAGCTCCGTGACCGCGACCACCCCGAGGCTAGGCGCTGGCCGCAAATGTGCGACGCCCCAGCCGCTGGCGCATCAATTCGATATGCCCGCGCAGATTGTAGAGTTCGTGCGAGAACCAGCTCGGCACACGAATGGCGCGCACATGCGAATCGATGCGATCGAACTCGGCCTGCAGCATGTCGGGGTCGAACCGGGCCCCGCCGGCATCGAGGTTACGCTCCAGCGCCTTGAGCTGGTGGTACCAGTACTGCAGTCGCCGCCGCACCATCCAAGTGTAGAACGCCGGGATACCCTTGGTCAGCGGCAGAAGCACGGCCAGCACGGGGATCAGCAGCACCAGCTTGGCGGCGTGATTGCTGGCGTAGGACGTATAGGAAAATGGTATGCCCGCGCGCCGCGTCACCGGCGCCAGCACGCGCAGCGTGAACGGCAGCTCGCCCGTCTTGTGCACATAGCGCGCATCCTCGGCGACCTGCAGTTCGGGATCGTTGGGCGTGGGAAACTCGCCCGGCTTGTAGAACAGCACCGGGTCGCCGTTCTTGTCGAACGCCGATTTCGGATTCTTGATGATGGCGTGGGTGAGCAGGCTGACCAGCGCCGGCTCCATGCTGGGCCGCACGGCGATGCCCACGGAGGTGGTCAGCAGCGTGATGTCGGCCGAAGGCACGAGCGGATTGAAATCGACCGACCCCGTGCGCAGGACGACCTTGGTCAGGGCCGGGAAGCGATTGATGTAGGCCTCCACCTCCCTGGAGAAGTCCATCAGGCGGATATCCTCGACCTGCAGCAGGCTCTGGATCTTGTCCGCGTCCGCCGCCAGCACCAGGATGGCCGCGTCAGCCTGGCCGTTCTTCAGAGGCGCCGCATCTGCGCTCAACTCCTCGTTGATGAACGTGGTATTTTCACCGGTGATGTCGTTCGCGCGCAGCAATTGGGTGGCGATGCGCCGAGTGCCACCCTCGCGCGTGCCGACCATGATTTTCTTCCTCTCCAGGTCGCGGAGGGAATTGATCGGCATGTCGCCGCGCGTGAAGACCCAGACGGGCTCATAGAACAGGCGGCCCAATGACCGCAGCTGCGCATACTCCGTGTGCCTGCCCTTGGCCTTCTCCGAGGCCAGCCGGCCCTGCAGGCTGCCGACCAGGCCGCCCTTGACGAACCCCGCCGTTATTCCCGAGTTGTCGTCCGTCAATGCCCGCAACGTTGCAAAGCCTGCCGTGTCGCCGCGGATTTCCATCTCGACGCCGTAGCGCTTGAGCTCGGCCTGATACTTGGTGGCCAGCTCCACATATTGTGGGTTGCCGGCCGCTATGCACGATCTTGCCGGCCTTGTCGAGCTGCTGCGCGTTGTGCACCACCGACAAGCCGGCAACCGCCAGCGCACCAACGACAATAGTGACTGCGCCTGTCCTGGCGACGCTCGAATCCATCGGAATGTCTGGCTCCCGCTTCCCTGCCCCGGCAGGTTCCCAATCAAGACCCTAGTAGAATAGCCGCTAAGCTGCCACAGCCCCGTGGCGGTCCCGTGTCAGGACCGGCTGGACAGCGCCGCCTCCAGGCCCTGCACGTGGCCGGCGCCCTCGGGCACCTCGAGCTTGGCGCCCGCGAAATCCTTGCCGATCGGCTCGGCCTCGCCGCCCAGGTTGGCCACCAGGAACGCCTCGGCGATGGCCTGGAACGACAAGCGGTTCTCAGGCACCGCAAAGCCATGCCCTTCCTCCGGAAACAGCACATAGGTGACGGGCAGGCCCTTGGCGCGCATCGCCTGGATGATCTGGTCGGACTCGGCCTGCTTGACGCGCGGGTCGTTGGCGCCCTGGCCGATCAGCAGCGGCCTGGCGATGTTGCCGGCGAAATTGACGGGCGAGCGCTCCCACAGCAGCTTCTTGCCGGCTTCCGTCCTCGGATCGCCGACCCGGCGGCACAGCGTCTCGTAGAAGGCCGCCCAATAGGGCGGGATAGTCTCCAGCAGCGTCTCCAGGTTGGAGGGCCCGACGATGTCGACGCCGCAACAGAACACCTCGGGCGTGAACGTGAGGCCGGCCAGCGTCGCATAGCCCCCATACGAGCCGCCCATGATGGCGATGCGGTCGCGCTGCGCGATGCCGTTCTCCACCGCCCATTCGACCGCATCGAGCAGGTCGTCGTGCATCTTGCGGCCCCATTCCAGGTCGCCGGCATTGATGAACGCCTTGCCGTATCCCGTCGAGGCGCGGAAGTTCACCGACAGCACGGCAAAGCCGCGATCCGCCAGCCACTGCGCCTCGGCATCGAAACCGTAGACGTCACGGGCCCACGGTCCGCCATGCACCGTCAGCACCATGGGCAGCGGAGCATCGGGGCGCGGACGCTTGCCCTTGGGGAGTGTGAGATAGGACGGCAGCTCCAGCCCATCGCGGGCGCGGATGACCTCGCCGTGCATGGGCGCGAGGGCGATAGCTCTTCAATTCGGGGCGGGTGCTGAACAGCTCGCGCAGGGCTCTGCTTGCCGCGGTCGTACAGGTGATAGGTGGTCGGCGTCTCGGCGGCGCTGGCCGTGACGATCCAATGCTTGTCATCCAGCGTCCGGTCGGCAATGCCGACCTCGCCGGGCAGCTCGCCGTGCAGGACCTTGAGGTCGGCGGCCATCGCCTCCTCGAGCGGTATCCAGTCGAGGTGCAGGTAGATGGCGCCGGCGGCATCGATCACGCCCGTGTCAGGGTGGACCAGCACCTGGCGGATGTCGGCTTTCGGATGCTCGGCCAGCAGCCGCTCTTTGCCGGTGGAGACATCGGTCGCGAACAGAGCCGCCTTGTCGCGGCCGATCGAGGAGATGGTGTAGAGCGTGGAGCCGTCGCGCGTGTAGCCGAAGGTGTGGGTCGTCAGGTCGTCCTCGTGCCCGACCACGCCGATCTCGACGAGCTTGCCGTCGTCGATGCGATAGCGCGTGCGGCCGCCCTCCTTGGCCCGCGTCTTGGAGGCAAGCCGCGGCTTGAACTGGCGGTCCAGGACGATGCGCGACAGCTGCTCGGTGTTCTCGAACAGCAGCTCGCGCTTGCCGCTGCGGATGTCGATCAGGAACAGGTCGTGCCAGGACTTGTCGCGCTCGTTGAGGCCGACGGCGATGGTGTCGGGAAAATCGAGGCTGAAGCCGTGCATCTGCGCCTGCACGCCCTTGATGGGCGTCAGGTTGCGCACCTCGCGGGTGGCGACCTCCACCGCGAAGGTGTGGAAATCCTCGTCGCCGCCCTCGTCCTGGTAGTAGAGCACGTGCGTGCCGTTGGGCGCCCAGCCGTGGAAGCGGATGCCGCGCTTGCGGTCGTCGGAGATGACGCGCGCCGCGTTGAGGTCGCCGACAGGCGCCACCCATATGTTGAGCACGCCGTCCTTCGGTGCCAGCCATGACAGCCATTGGCCATCGGGCGAGAGTTGCGCCTGCGCCCGCGTCGGGTTGCCGAACAGCTTGGCGCGCGGAATGAGGGATCTGGGAGCCGCTTGTTGCATGGCCGGCATCCTACCCCCCTTTGCGTCGGAATTAGGAGAACGCGCACCTCCCACCCGCATCCCGGCCTGCAGGCATCGCGCAAGAGCGCGATCCCCGCAGAGCCGGGACCTCCTCCGTGGCCGATCCCGGATAGTCTCGCCCCGAGGGCTCGGCTTCCGGGATGACGGGTGGCCTTGGCAGTGCCATAGAATTGCCGGTGCCCAACGCCACCCCTGCGATGTCGCGAAGGCCGTACCAGAGTTTGCAACACATGATGCGCGTGGCGATCCTGTGGTTCGTCGGTGGCTTGAGCGCCTGCGCCGCCATTGCTGCCGCCCAAGACCCGCCGACGACGGGTCTCGGTGCCTTCAGCGACGCCCAGATCGGCGCCATAGTTGCGCATGGGCCGTGGCCACCGGCCTGGCAGCGCGACCCGTCCAACCGCGTGTCCGGGGAGAGGCCGGCCGTCGATCTGGGACGCCAGCTGTTTTTCGATGCGCGACTGTCCCCGTCAGGCCGCATCTCGTGCTCGAGCTGCCACCGACCCGAACGCTCCTGGAGCGACGGGCGGCCGCTCGGCATTGGCCTCCGCCCCAGCCGACGCAATACGCCCAGCCTGTACGACGTGCGGCTCAACCGCTGGTTCGGCTGGGGCGGCGGCGGCGACAGCTTGTGGGGACAAACTCTGCGACCGCTGCTGGATGCGGACGAGATGGGCTCCAGTGCCGCGCATGTGAAGGCGCACATCACCTCCAACGCCGACCTCGCCGCGCGCCTACCGGGCCGCATTCGGTCGCGAGGCATCGAGCGTCGGCGCCGAAGCTGCGCTGGTCGACGCCGCCAAAGCGCTCGCCGCCTACCAGGAGACCATTGTCAGCGGTCGAACGGCATTCGACGCGTTTCGCGATGCGCTGCAAGTCGGTGACCGCGCCGCCGCACAACGATATCCCGTTGCTGCCCTGCGCGGACTGGCCGTCTTCATTGGCAGCGGCGGCTGCAGCACATGCCACGCCGGACCGGCCTTCACGGACGGCTCATTCCGCGAGATCCGCCGGCACCTGCGCTGACCGGGCGGGCGCTGACCGGGCAGGCAACACGGCTGGTGAACAAGGCGATGCCGGCCGCCGCACCGACGCGGCCCGGCTGCTCGCCAGCCCTTACAATCTGGCCGGCCCGCTTCAACGACGACCCCCAACGTACCGTCCCCTGGCGGCCGGAGGATCTGGCAGGCGCATCGACAAGCCCCGTAAGTTTCCGGGTGCCCTCACTGCGCAACGTGGCGCGCACTGGCCCGTACCTGCATGATGGATCATGCGCCAGCCTGATCGATGCCGTTCGCAGCCACGCCACAGGCGCCAGCCCGCTGGCAGATCAGGATGTGGCCGACCTGGCGAGCTTTCTCGAGACGCTGACCGAGGTCAGGCCGCTGGCCGATCGTTAGGAGGGATTACGAGAGTGAGGGCGGCACCCGAGGCGCCGCCCGAACATTGCCGCCAATCAGCTTGCGGCGATCGCGTCCGCCAGCAGCTTGTAGTGCTCGCAGGTCGTGCCGCAGCGCCGGCCGATCTCAGCCAGCTGCTCGACGGCCTTCGCACGCTCACCTTTGTTCAGGTAGGCCTCGCCCAGATATTGCCGCGTGCTGGTCAGGCTCGGGTCCGCCCGCAGCGCGGCCGCATAGTAGCCCATCGCCTCGTCGACCATGCCGAGCTTGCGCAGCGAGAAGCCGATCATGGTCTGGATGCGAGGATCGGACTGGTCGCGTGCCGAGCGCAGCACGTCGAGGGCCTCGGCATACTCGCCCGTCTTGGCCTTCCAGTACCCGACCGAATAGGTCTCTTCGTCGTCCTTGAACTTCTTGGCCTTGCAGCGCTTCCATTCCGCGCTGCCTTCCTTGAATTCACTGCACTTCTCGGCGGGCTTCGGCGGGTCGCCCGCGGCGAGGCTCGGCAGGGGCGCAAGCGCGAGCAGCGCGAAACCGCCAGCTCCGATGACGATCCGATGCAGCGATGCGACTTTCAGCATGCAGCTTCTCCTTGTCCTGACAAAGCCCCTCGCCATTGGCAATCTCGCACCCGGCGGCGCCGAGCATCGGACCGATAAACTGTGGCGGGAGCGAGGAAGCAGCTCGTCCCCACCCGTCATCCCGGCCTGCAGGCATCGCGCAAGAGCGCGATCGCCGCAGAGCCGGGACCTCGTGCAATCCCTACTCAGTGGCAGGTCCCGGATAGTCTCGCCCCGAGCACCGGGGCTCGCCTTCCGGGTCATGCTGGAAGCATGCCTCCGGCATGACGGGTGGACTATCGCGAACCCGCCTCGTCGGAGACGATGCTGCCGTCCTGCAGCCCGATGCGGCGGTCCATGCGCCGGGCCAGGTCGAGGTCGTGCGTGACCGCCACCACCGTCTTGCCGCGCTGATCGACCAGCTCGCGCAGGATCTGGAACACCTGCTCGCTCGACTTGGAATCGAGCGAGCCGGTCGGCTCGTCGGCCAGGATGACCGGCGGATCGTTGGCGAGCGCGCGCGCCACCGCCACGCGCTGGCGCTGGCCGCCGGACAGCTGATCGGGCCGCTTCGTGCGCGTGCTCGGCGAGGCCGAGCGAGGCCAGCAGCGCAGCTGGCGCGCTCGCGCATCGCCTCCGGCGGCAGCTCGCCCAGCGCCTTCATCGGCAGCATCACGTTGTCCAGCGCCGAGAACTCCGGCAGCAGGAAGTGGAACTGGAACACGAACCCGAGCGTCGACAGCCGGACGCTGCGCGCGCTCGGCCTCGTCCATGTGCGCGGTGGCGCGCCCGCGGATGCGCACCTCGCCCGCGGTCGGCAGGTCGAGCAGGCCCAGCAGATAGAGCAGCGACGACTTGCCGGAGCCCGACGGGCCGGTGATGGCGACGAACTCGCTTCGCGCCGATGCCAGGTCGATGTCGTGCACCAGCGTGGCCGGCACGACGCCCGGCAGGATGCGCGTGACGCCCCTGGCGACGATCAGGGGCTCAGCCGCTAGTTGCAGCGAGCGTCGACCACGTCCGGCGGAGTGCTCCGGCGACGCTCATGTCGCCCCCCGGATGATGTCGACCGGGTAGCACGCGCGAGGCCTTGCGCGCCGGGAAATAGCCGGCGACGAGCGAGGAGGCCAGCGCCACGAGCGCGGCGACGAGCGTAGTGCAGGAACGAGTAGACCAGCGGCAGGCGGGTCGCATCGATCATCGGGTTCTTGATCTCGATCGTGCCGAGCGCGCCGCGTCAGCGCGTAGCCGAGCAGCCCAGCCGGCGAGCGCGCCGATCAGCCCGATCAGCAGCGCCTCCAGCACGAAGATGCGGCGCACGGTGGCCTCGCGCAGGCCCAGCGACTTCAGGATGGCGATGTCGCGCGTCTTCTCGTGCGTGATGGTGGAGATGATGTTGTAGGTGCCGAAGCTCGCCACCAGCAGGATGGCGCCGACCACCGTGTACATGATGATGTTGCGGACCACGAAGGCGCTGAGCAGGTCCTCGTGCGCCTCCTGCCAGGACACCGACTTGTAGCCGGTCTCGCGCTCGATGCGCTGCGCCACGGCCTGCGCCGCCATCGGGTCGGCGACGCGCACGCGGATCTCGTTCACGAGGCCGGTCTGCTGGGCCAGGATCTGCGCGGTCTTGACCAGCACGTAGGCGGTGCTCTCGTCGACGGAGCGCACGCCGGAGCGGAACAGCCCGACCACCTGGGCATTGATGCGTGGCGCCATCGGTCGTCTGCACGGTGATGTTGGAGCCGAGCCGCGCGCCGATCTTCTCGGCCAGGCGGTTGCCGAGGATGATGGCGTTGTTGGCGCGGTAGAGCGAGGCGAGCGTGCCCTGGCGCATCTGCGTGGCCAGCATCGACACCTTGGGCTCGCGATGCGGGTCGATGCCCTGCACGCTCGCCGCCACGTCGCGGCTGGCGTAGCGGATGAGCGCCTGCGTCTTGGTTGCCGGCGCCACCGCGCCCGGCACCCAGGCCTCCAGCGAGGCCATGATGGCCATCGGGTTCTTGATGCCGCGCCGGCGCGCCTCGGGCGTGAGCCCGTGGATCTCGGCGGCGTCGAAGGCCGCCTCGGCCGGCTGCAGCGGCGCCTGCCGGCGCTCGTCGGACACCGTGATGTGCGGCAGCGCGTCGATCAGCTGCCGCGTGAAGTCGGCCTGCGAGCCCTCCATCAGCGCCGCCATCACGATGGAGAAGCCGACGCCGGTGGCGACGCCGGCAACGGCGACCAGCGTCTGGCGCACGCGGAAGCGCACATGCGTCAGAGCGATGTCGAGGACGAGGTTCATGCGTGCTCTTCGCCGCTTGCGCTCGACCGCTCGCACGCGCTGGCCGTCGCGCAGGTCTGCCGGCGGCCGGGCGAAGCGACGCAGCTCGCCTTCCGTCAAGCCCGAGACGATCTCGACGCTGCGCGTGCCGCGAATGCCGACCTCGACCTGCCGCCGCCGCACGCGGCTCGCCCTCGATGACGAACACCCGCGCGCCCTGCACGGCATCGGCCGGCACCAGCAGGGCATCCGGCCTTCTCGCGCGTGACGACGTTGGCCTCGACGCTCATGCCGACGTGCAGCGGCGTATCGTCGGGCAGCGAGATGCGGATGCGGTAGGTCTTGGCGACCGCATCGCCCATCGGCGTGATCTCGTGCACCTTGCCCTCCAGCCGCCGGCCCGGGAAGGCATCGGTGCGCAGCAGCACGGTCTGGCCGACCGCGACCCGCGGGATGTCCTCCTCGTTGACCTCGGCGACCACCTGCAGCGGCTTGGGCACGCCGACGCGGAACAGGATCTGGCCCGGCTCGACGATCTCGCCGACCTCGCCGTCGCGCCGCAGCACGACCCCGTCCATCGGGCGCGGAGATGGTGTAGTGCGTCGAGCTTCTCCATCTGCACCGAGATCAGGCCCTGGATCTGCCGCAGGTCGCTGGAGATGCGCTCGTAGGCCTGCGTGGTGGCAACCCCGCGCCCGATCAGCTCGGTGGCCCGCGTCGAACTCGCGCTTGGCGAACTCCTCGCGCGCCCTCAGCTCCTGCAGCTGCGCGCGCGGCCTCCTTGTCGTCGAGGCGGGCCAGCACGTCGCCCTTGGCGACGGACTTGCCCTCGCAGTAGCACAGCTCGACGATGCGCTGGCGGATCAGGCTCGCCACCTTGGCCCAGCGCACCGGCTCGACGGCGCCGGTGGCGTAGACGATCTCGACCGCCGTGCCGCGGCATCGGCATGACCGCCGCCACCTCCGGCGCGCGGCCGAAGCGCCACCAGAGCAGCGCCACGATCAGCAGAACGAGCAGAGTCGTGAGGCCGGGCCTCTCCTTCAGCCATTGCAGCACCGACATGTAACGGCCGCCCTCGTTGCTGGTCATGGACGCGCTGCGCTCGGTTGCTGGTTTTTGCACGGCGATAGGGAGGGCTGACGACAATGGCGAACCTGGGGCCAGCTCTACACTTCGCCGCTGCCCTGCCTTTGCGCCTGATCAACATGCGCGGCGCCGGAGATACGCATGGCCCGGCGACGCGCGGCGGTTGCACGGATATGCGCGGCGATCTCCGGATGGGTGGTTTCCAGCCGGTGGAAGTCCTCGCGAAACAGCTTGAGCAGCCGGCAGCGCGACGCCGTCACGAACGCGCCCTCGGTCGCCTTGCCGTCGAGCATCGGCATGACGCCGAAGAAGTCGCCGGTCAGGTAGGTCTGGTCCTGCCCTGGGCTGTTCAGCCGGACCTGGCCGGCCGCCACGAAATACATGGCCTTGCACGGCTCGCCTTCGCCGATCACCTCCACATTGGGCGGCAGGTTGTGGGCGTGCAGCAGCGGCATCACCTTGGCGACCGCCCGCGCATCCAGCTCCGCCAGCAGCGGAATGCGCGACATCAGCGACCAGGTGACGACGAAGTCGCGCCGGCCGACCTCCTGGGCAAAGCCGCTGGAGATGATGGCGACCGGCAGGGCCAGCACGCACAATCCGCACAGCATGGTCATCATCGACCACAGCTTGCCCAGCGGCGTGATGGGCGCCACATCGCCGTAGCCGACGGTGGTCAGCGTGGTCATCGCCCAGTAGGCCGCCTGCGGCACCGAGCCGAACTTGTCGGGCTGCGTGGCGCCCTCGATGTAGTACATGCCGGTGGCGCTCAGCAGCAGCGCGGCCGTCAGCAGCAGGCCGGCCCCCATCAGCGAGCGCCGCTCGTTGTGCAGCACGCGCAACAGCGTGTGCATGGCCGGCGAATAGCGCGACAGCTTGAAGAACCGCAGCAGGCGCAGCACCCGCAGCACGCGCAGGTCGAGCCCCAGCAGGCCGCCCAGATAGAACGGCAGGATGGCCAGCAGATCGATGATCAGGTAGCCACGCGTGGCAAGATGCAGCCGCGCCCGCCATGGCCGCATGCGGGCGAGGAACGGCATCTCCACCGCCGTCCAGATGCGCAAGCCGTACTCGATGGTGAAGATCGTAACGGAAAACACCTCGAAGGCGCGGAACCAGGGCGCGTAGGCGGCCGCGAGGTCGGGCATCGTCTCGGCCACGAACGCGGCGATGTTGAGCGTGATCAGGCCGATGATGAAGGCGTCGAACAGCCGGCTCGTCTGATCATCGCCGCGGCCGATCTCGATGACCTCGTAGATCTGACGCCGCAGCTTGCGGCCGCGCGCCGCCAAACGCACACGCAGCCGGGCGAAGGCGCGATACGCCGACCCGTTGCGCCACGGTTCTACGGTCTGCCGGCTGTGCCACAGGGCTCCCCTCTTCCCAGCGAGCGCATGATGCAGAGCCGCGGCCCCCCGTGCAATCGGCCGGGCGGGCGCACAGTTAAGGACGCAAGGGGGCTATTCACAGGATGCACGAGACAGCAGGGGACGAAAGGTCTATTGCAGCGGGCGGACGCAACCGGCAGTTCCGCCAATCCCAATCTACCCGTGGCCGCGATAGGACCTCGCATGAGCCTTGCGCCTCAGCCCGCTTATTCACAACGCCGCAACATCGCGGTGCTGTCGCTGGCGCAGGCGCTGTTCATGTCGGTGCAGGGCATGGGGATCGCCGCCTCCCCGCTGGCCGCCTACATGCTGCTCGCCCCCGACGACCGCTGGCTGGCAACGGCGCCGATCGTCATGGTGCATCTGGCCGTGATGGGCACCACCATCCCCGCCTCGCTGCTGATGGGCGTGATCGGACGGCGCGCCGGCTTCTCGCTCGGTGCCGTGTTCGGCGTCGCCTTCGGCCTATGCGGCTGCCTCGCCATGTATCAGCGCAGCTTCCCCATGCTGTGCCTCGCCTCGGTGTTCCAGGGCATGCAGGCGGCCTTCTTCTGGTACTTCCGCCTGGCCGCCGCCGACGCCTCGGAGGCCTCCTATCGCTCGCGGGCGATTTCGCTGGTGATGGCCGGCGGCGTGCTCGCCGGCTTCATCGGACCACAGGTGGCCAAGTGGGCGGTCGACTGGCTGGCGCCGGTGACCTTCGCCGGCGTGTACCTGGCTGCCGTCGGCTTTTCCATCGCGGTGCTGGTACTGGTGCAGCTGCTGCGCATCCCCCGCCTCAGCCTCGAGGAGCGCTCAGCCGGCGGCCGACCGATCGCCGAGATCGCGCGCCAGCCGGCTTATCGCGTGGCGGTAGCCTCCTCGGTGTTCGGCTACGCGGTCATGACGCTCACCATGTCGGCCACGCCGCTCGCCATGCTGGCCTGCGGCTTCGGCTTTGCCGACAGCGCCACCGTCATCCAGGCGCACATCATCGCCATGTTCCTGCCGTCGTTCTTCACCGGCAACCTGATCGCCCGCTTCGGCGTGCTGCCGGTGATCGCCGCCGGCGGCCTGATCGAGTTCGGCTGCGCGCTGGTCAATCTGGCGGGCGTCGACTTCTCCAACTTCCTGATCGCCAACATCCTGGTCGGGATGGGGTGGAACTTCACCTACATCGGCGGCTCGACGCTGCTCACCACCACCTATACCCCGGCCGAACGGGCCAAGGTCCAGGCCAGCCACGACTTCGCCGTCTATGCCGCCACCGCCACCGCGGCGGCCCTATCGGGTGTGCTCGCCGCCAAGGCCGGCTGGGCCGTGATCAACCTCGCCGCGCTGCCGCTGACGGCCGCCGTCACCGGCGCCGCGGCCTGGCTCCTGCTGCGCAACCGGCGCCTCGCGCAAGCCACGGCGCCTGCCGAGTAGATCGGCGCCGGATTGCCTTGAGTCCTTCCGGCTTAGATGGAAGCAAGGGCCCTCAGCCCTGAGCTTGTCGAAGGGCGAATGAGTCCGGCAATGCCGTGCTTCGACGGGCTCAGCACTGGGGAGTGGCCGCTGATCGCGACTCCACCTGGATCGGAAGGACTCTATCGCGCAGAACGGGGACAGCTGTTTCACGTGAGACAATCCCCGCCCTTCGCCGATTGTTTCACGCCGGCCAGATCTGCACGAAAGCCGACCGCTCGCGCTGCGACACCTCGCCGAAGTTGGCGTTGTACTCCGTGATCAGTTCGTTGAGGTAGTCGGACTTCTGGAAGCGCTCGAACACGGCCTCGTTGGCGAACTCGTACATCGCCATGTACTCGTACTTGTCCTCGCCCAGGATCTTCTTGTAGCGCCGCGCACTCACCGCCCCGTTGTAGCGCAGCAGCATGGGCACATGCTCCTCGTTGTACCACTTGTTGAACGCCGCCTCCTTGTCCTTGGCGACGTTGGCGCGCACCACAAAGATCACAACCGCCATCGTGTTTCCTTCCAGTTGCCTCGCGTTGGTTCCCCGACATTGCCGCAGCCGCGCCCAGTCCCACAAGCGCCATTCGCGCCCCCGGCGCGCGACCGGTGCATGCCGCGCGGCGGCGCATGTTATGCTGCCGCCGCAATTGCGCGACGGAACGGGCCTAAGCTGGGCAGCGCACGTCGAGCACCTCATGACCCATGTCCGCTGAGCAGCCCGAGACCCGACTGCACACCCGCTGGCACGCACTGGCGGGACGGATCGGTCTCGCGCACGGCCCCGGCACGGCGCTGCTCGACGAGCTGATGCAGGCCTACGCGCAGCCCGGCCGCCACTACCACAACCTCGCCCACATCGCCGCCCTCTTCGAACTCCTCGACCGCCACGGGCATAGCGTCCGCAACCGCGACGCCCTCGAACTCGCGATTATCTTCCACGACGCCGTCTATGTACCAACCCGCTCCGACAACGAAGCCGCCTCCGCCACCCTCGCCCGCGAACGCCTGACCGACCTCGGCATCAACGAAGGCCTGGTTGCCGAGGTCGAACGCCTGATCCTCGCCACCCGCCACGGCGCATCTCCCGCCGACGCCGACAGCGACCCCGACCTCGCCCTGCTCCTCGACCTCGACCTATCTATCTTGGGCGCCGACCGCGCAACCTATGCCGCCTACGCCGAAGCCATCCGCCACGAATACGCGATAGTCCCCGATGCCATCTACCGCCCCGGCCGCCACCGCGTCCTCACCGAATTCCTGGCCCGGCCCCGCATCTACGCCACGCCGAGCCTCCACGATCTGTGGGAATCCCCCGCCCGCACCAACCTGCAATGGGAGATCGCTTCGCTCGCGACGTAGGGTGCGATAGGCGTCATCCGTATTGCACCGATCCACCCACGCAACTTGCCCATTCGTAGGTTGGGTCGAGCGCCAGAGATGACCCAACACTTCAGATCAGGTCATCGAGATTTGGCGCCGCGTGGCGCGTTTGCGCTAAGCCCAGTCTACTGGCTCCCTTGAGCAGCGCGCCGGCGCGTGCGAAATCCTCGATGCCCAGCGCCGTTTCCCCACTAGTAGCCGGTCCGCCCTCCCATGCAGCTCTACGTCACCTACACCTCCCCCTACGCCCGGCTCGCCCGCATCGTGGTCATCGAGAAGGCCCTCGAAAACCGGGTCGAGATCGTCGAGGCCAAGACCCGCACGCCTGATAGCCCCTACTACCAGGTCAATCCCTCCGGCCGCGTGCCCTTCCTGATCGCCGGAGGCGGCCTGCAGATGGAGGACAGCCAGGTCATCTGCGCCTATCTCGACCACCTCGACGGCCAGCCGCGCCTGCATCCCCCAGCAACCGCCGATTGGTCGCATCGGCGGCTCGAGGCATCGGCGCGCAGCATGCTCGACGGCATCGCGGTTTGGGCGCGCGAAATGAGCCGGCCGGAAAACCTGCGATCTTCCACCGCCCTCGCGCACGAAGCCGCACGCACGCAGCGCATGGCCGACCTATTCGAAGGCGCCGTCACCCACCCGGTGTTGCAGGCCGAAACGAACATGGCCCAGCTGGTGCTGGCCGTTACCTTGGAGACAGCCCGCGCCCGCAAGTTCGGCGACCTCACCGAGGGGCGCCCGCAACTCGCCGCCTGGCTCGCGCCGATCTCACAACGCCCCGCCATGCTGGCGACCACCCCGCCCAAACCGCGGTAGCGCATTCTACTACTGCCGCGCGGCAGGAGCGCCTCTTATAGCCGCGGCTCGGCGCACGGCGAGTTCATGCCAGGAGGAGGCGTGACTGCCAAATGGTCGCGCGGTTTCGTCTGTCACTTGGGTCATAAACAACGGGGAACGCGCCTCATGAGCAATTTGCGATTGCACGAAGGCGCAGGTTCCTTTGTGTTTCCAGATAATGCGGCTGGTACGCGCCGGTCTATCCGCATCTTCTATTTCCGCGCTCAGTCATCCGTACGCGATGCACGCGTTGTCATCGCCATGCATGGTCTTGACCGTGCTGCCGCGGATTTTCGCGATGCCTTGGCAGGCCAGGCGGAACGCAACGGACAGATCGTCTTGGTGCCGGAATTCGACGCGGAGGCATTCCCAGATGTGTACGCGTACAACTACGGCAACGTCAGGCTCGCGCCGCCGAGCCCGACGGTCTTGCCTCGCAATCTTTGGAGTTTCGGCATCATCGATAGGCTGTTCCACTATGTGCGGATCTCCGTCGGCTCGAGTCACGAGACCTTTGGTCTGTTTGGGAATTCTGCAGGCTCCCAGTTCGTGCTGCGCTGTCTCGCGCTAAATGAAGCTGTTGCCATCGATGTGGCAGTCGCTTCGAACAGCGGAATGTACATGCTGCCCGATCTGGCAGTCGATTATCCGATCGGAATGGGAGGCCTTGATCTCGATGAGATCCACCTGCGCCGATACCTTGGACGGCGCCTGATTATCTTGCTCGGCGATGCTGACACGGATAGTGCGGCACCCTTCCTCGCAATGAGACGGCCATGGCTCAGGGACCACACCGCCTCGCACGCGGTCTCTGGCACTTCGAGCATTGCAAGAAGGTCGCCGACCGGCTTGGTGCGCAGTTGGGCTGGGAGCTGGAAGTTGTTCCAGAAGCTGGACACGTCTGTCAGCAAATCTTCGACCGAGCCCTCAATATCCTTGCGAACTGAGGCGAACATGGCCCAGCTGGTGCTGGCTGTAGCGCCGCAGACGGCACGCGCCCGCAAGTTCGGCGACCTCACTGACGGCCGCCCACACCTCGCGGCCTGGCTCGCACCGCTCTCACAACGCCCCGCCATGCTGGCCACGACCCCGCCCAAGCCGCGGTAGGCTCCGCCCCGTGACGACAATCACGGCTGCGACGGCACGCGTGATCGCACAGCTCGACGTTGTGCCAATGCAGGTGGACTGGCCTCCAGCAGGCAGACCCGCAAGGTTTCGACCTCGGGACAATCGGCCGTGCCGAGCGGGCCGATCAGGAAACCGCCCTCCAGAGGTTCGCAGCGGTAGCCCGGATGGCGCCGCAGGCTGCCCTCGATCACCACATCGACCTTGCCTTCGAGCAACTCGTGCAGGCCCGCCGGCTGGCTGAGGCGAACGGCCACCTGTGGCTGCGCGCGGCGGAACTGCGCCAGCGGCGTGCGCAGAGCATCGACGTCGAAACCGCCATGCACCCCGACATGCAGCACACTTGCAACGCCCTCGGGCTTCAGCTCGGCGGTCGCGTCCGCGAGCCCGCGAAACGCCTGACGCACCGGCGCCAAATATGCTTCCCCGGCACGGGTCAGGATCACCTGCCGCGTCAGACGCTCGAAAAGCTGCACCCCCAGCCGCTCCTCCAGCAGGCGGACTTGCTGGCTGATGGCGCCGGCCGTGACATGCAGCTCGTGCGCTGCCTGCTTGAAGCTGAGATGGCGGGCGGCCGCCTCGAAGGCGCGCAGGGCGTTGAGCGGCGGCAGCAGATAAGTCATGGCGGGCTCCGGGCGTGCGAGCCGCAAGCATGCATGAGGTCCGCTCGCGCGACAAAGGAGAAATCCTGCTTTGTCGCTGGCGAAGGCGGGCCATACGCATGGTCGACGTAGGCAACATGCGTCGCACGGAAGAATTTCGCCAAAGGCCCCGGTAGTGCCCACTGAAACCGCGTCCATCGAGATTCCGTATTCCTGGACCCGCCTTGTCGTCTCGATCACCCTCAGCACTCTCGGATGCGTGGGCTTGTGGTCTTTGGCTGTCGCGCTGCCGACCGTGCAGGCGGATTTCGGTGTGCATCGGGCCGGCGCTTCGCTGCCGTATGCGTTTACGATGGTAGGCTTCATGATCGGCGGCATCGTGGTCGGCCGGTGGGCGGACCGCTTCGGCATCCTGCCGCCGTTCGCCGCGGGCACGATCCTGATGAGCCTTGGCTACATCGTCACCGCCTTCGCGCCCACGCTGCCCATCTTCGCGGCCGTCTCTGCGGTCACCATCGGGCTCGGCAGCGCGGCAAGCTTCGCGCCCCTGGTGGCCGATATCTCGCTGTGGTTCGACCGACACCGCGGCCTCGCCATCTCTCTGGCCACTATCGGCAGCTCTCTTGCCGGTGTGGTCTGGCCACCGATCATCCAGCATTTCATCGCCGAGGTCGGCTGGCGCCAGACGCATATCGGCATCGGCATCTTCTGCCTGGCCACGATGCTGCCGCTCGCCCTGGTTCTGCGGCGCCGGCCGGTTTTCCGCAAGCCGACCGCGGAGGCGGCGAGCACCGGCAGTGCCAACCAGGCCATCGGCCTGCCGCCCAACGTCACCCACGGCCTGCTGACATTGGCTGGCCTGTGCTGCTGCGTCGCCATGGCGATGCCGCAAGTGCACCTGGTCGCCTACTGTGTCGATCTCGGATACGGCCCCGCGCGCGGCGCCGAGATGCTGTCGGTGATGCTCGGCTTTGGCGTGGCCAGCCGTCTGATCTTCGGCTGGGTGCTGAACCGCATCGGCGGCCTGCCGACCCTGCTGCTGGGCTCGACCATGCAAGCCATTGCTCTGGCGCTTTACCTGCCTTTTGACGGGTTCGTCTCGCTGTACGTCGTCTCCGCCATTTTCGGCCTAGCGCAAGGTGGCCTTGTGCCGAGCTACGCGGTCATCATCCGCGAGCTGTTCCCAGCGCAGGAGGCCGGCTTTCGCGTCAGCCTGGCGATCTCCACGACGCTTGCCGGCATGGCGCTGGGCGGCTGGCTGGCGGGCGCCATCTACGACTGGACCGGCTCCTACACCGCGGCGCTGATCAATGGCATTGTCTGGAATCTGACCAACATGGCGATCACTTTCTGGCTCCTGCAGCGCACGCATCGACGCGCGACCGGCACAGGGTGCGCGCCCTAGCCAACACAACGCACCTTGCAAAAATCCGCCGTTGGCATACCATATGCCAATTCGCGCGGTCCGTGGGTGGCCGCAGGCGTACTCAGCGATCAATTGAAATGGGCATTCGGGGGCTCGCCCCGTTGCATCCAGCGATCGTATACATACGTGGGGGTTTGTGCCAATAAGCGTGTCCCCAATGTCACTGGCGCAGGGCCCGCAGCGGCCCGCAAAAAATAGCGTGGGAGGCTAGGTAAGTTGACCGATCAGTTGTTCTCGTAGCTTCGATGGCCTTGGGGAATACGGGCCGCTTGGTGTCCAGGTTCTTAAGATCATCTGGATCAACATCCTGCTCTCCGGCGACAATGCCATCGTCATCGCGCTGGCCTGCCGAGGGTTGCCGCCCAAGCAGCGCTTCTGGGGCATCATCCTGGGCGCCGGCGCAGCCGTCGGCCTGCGCATCTTCTTCACCGTCATCCTCGCCTACGTGCTCGAGCTGCCCTGGCTGCGACTGGTCGGTGGCCTCCTGCTGCTGTGGATCGCCGTCAAGCTGCTGGTCCAGGACGAGGCCGACGAAGCCTCCGTCGAAAGCAGCGACAACCTCTGGGGCGCGGTCCGCACGGTGGCCATCGCCGACGTCGTCATGAGCCTCGACAACGTGCTGGCCATCGCCGCCGCCGCGCACGGCAACATGTCGCTCATCATCTTCGGCTTGGCGATCTCGATCCCGCTGATCGTCGCCGGCGCCACGCTGATCATGGCGCTGCTGACGCGCTTTCCGCTCCTGGTGTGGGCGGGCGCCGGCCTGCTCGGCTGGATCGCCGGCGAGCTGATGGTCGAGGACCCGGTCAGCGCTCCCTTCTTCGAGGGCATCGCTGCCGCCTACGGCCTGTCGCACAATGCGTTGGTGATGACCATGCACGTGCTCTGCGCCGGCTTCGTGCTGGCGGTCGGCTGGTACCTGATGCGCCGGCGCAGCCGCGGCGCGGTCGGCGTGCCCGGCCACGAAGGCGGCCCCGCCGAATAGGCAGTTGCTCGCGAGGCGACCTGCGCTTCCTCCCCCTGTGACGAAGGCCGTTTCTCAGGCCTTCGTCACGCACGAGGGGGCAGGAAGGAATGCCACGAGCTTAGCTCGCCAAGCTCCAAGCGATCCACACACTCGACCGGCGAGCTAAGCTCGATGGCATTCCAGGTGGGGGTGACAGCGCCGCGTCTGCCGTCGGCCACCCCCACCTGATGCTCCAGCGACTTAGGCTGGCGGTGGCAGCGAGGTGCGCGGTTGGTGGTCGCCAGCCTAAGTCGCGGAACGCATCTGCCTCCGCCCTCGTGCGCATCGAATGCGCTGCATTCAATGCAGGGGGAGGCGAACCGCTGCCGAACGGACCCGCGGTGTCATCTGCGTCGCGAAGATGCTCAGAACCCCAGCCAGGCCTCGAGCGGTCCCTTGGGCAGCGGCACCAGGAACCAGCGCTCGAACATCATGAACAGCACGAGCGGCACGCACACCGAAACGGCCAGTGCCTTGAAGAGGTTCTCGCGGCCGATCACCAGCATGAACCCGAAAATGAAGAGCGCCGAGGACACGTAGATGCCAAGGCCCGGCACATCGACCGGCCCGATCGAGATGCCGCCGATCAGCGCCACGAAGATCAGGCTCGGGATCAGCACCGCCAGCACGCGACCGGACGGCCGCATCGACACGAACACGCCGCTCGGGGCCCGGCGCGCGGATCGCGGAAACGAGATTGATCAGGCTGGATACCCCGAGCACCACGCGCGATGTAGAACGGGAAGTAGCCCGGCGCCGGCCCCTCGCCCTCGATCCAGTGGAAGCCGATGCGGTTGCTGTCGTGGATCACGATGGCGCAGACCACCAGCAGCAGCACCGCCACCACGATGTCGGCGGCGCGATTGGAAAACAGGGGCCGGCCATCGTCGGCGCCGTCGTCGCTGCTGTGCATGATCGCGTCGCGTCCTCAGTCTGTCTCGATGCGTCCTGCGAGGAATGCCCGGCTGCCGTCCTCGCTGCGGCGGCAACCGGGTCTGGGTGTGGTGGATTACTTCCCGGCGGCGAGGAAGCCGGCTTCCTTCATGAGGTCGTGGTGCTGCTTGTCGGCGTTGGCGACCCAGGTCTTGAACTCGTCGCCGGCCATGAAGGTCTGGTTGAAGGCGCCCTGCTCCATGAACTGCTTCCAGTCGTCGGTGGCCAT
The DNA here is from genome assembly GCA_963735125.1 of uncultured Alphaproteobacteria bacterium. GTDB lineage: Bacteria > Pseudomonadota > Alphaproteobacteria > Rhizobiales > Hyphomicrobiaceae > AWTP1-13. The sequence goes on from CAVTJY010000023.1 coordinate 281,665, forward strand.
CACGCGCTTGAACAGGTCGACGTAGAAGGCGATCTGCTCGGGCTTGACGTCAGGCGACATGAAGATGCCGCGCAGCATCTGGTACTCGGTGGGCACGCCCGCCTCCTTGCAGGTCGGGATGTCCGACCAGGCCATGTCGGCGGTCACCTTGCCGGTGTAGGTCGAGCGCTTGTTGTCGAAGATGCACAGCGGCCTGAGCGCGCCGGCCTTCCACTGCGAGACCGCCTCGATCGGGTTGTTGACGGACGAGTTGACGTGCTTGCCGACCAGCTGGGTGGCGACCGTGCCGCCGCCGCCGTAGGGCACGTAGGTGAACTTCTTGGGCGCGGTCAGCTTCTCCAGGGCGACCGTGATGATCTGGTCCTCCTGCTTGGAGCCGGTGCCGCCCATCTTGAAGGTCTTGTCGTCGCCGGCCTTGACCGCCTCGATGTAGTCCTTGGCCGTCTTGTAGGGGGTATCGGCCGGCACCCACAGCACGAACTGGTCGAGCGCCAGCATGGCCACCGGCGTCATGTCCTTCCAGGAGAACGGCACGCCCGTGCCATACGGGGTCGTGAACAGGTTGGACAGCGTGATGATGATGTTGTGTGGGTCGCCCTTCGTCTTCTGCACTTCGAGGAAGCCCTCGGCGCCGGCGCCGCCGCCCTTGTTGACGGTGATGAGCGGCTGCTTCATCAGGTTGTTCTTGGCCACCACGCCCTGGATGAAGCGGGCCATCTGGTCGGCGCCGCCGCCGGTGCCGGCCGGGATGATGAACTGCACGGGCTTGCTCGGCTCCCAGCTCTGCGCGGACGCCGGCACGCTCATCGCGGCGAGCGCGGCCAGTGCGATGCCGCCCAGCCCCAAGCGATGTGTGCGGTGTTGACCTCTCAGCATTGGTTTTCCTCCTTGGTTGCCTGCTTGTTGGTCTTGCGCGAACCCTGAGCGGATCAGGCTTGCCGGCTCAGGCTCTGTGATCGGGATTGGCGGCTGCACCCGCCGAGGCCGGCGCCAGCCCGCCGCCCGAGCGGGTCCTGGCCTTCTGCAGGGCCCAGGTGATCAGCGGCCACAGCAGCAGGATCAGGCCGAGCGTCATGATGGTGCCGACCAGCCAGTTGGAAAAGAAGATGGTCAGGCTGCCCTGGCTGCCCAGCATGGCCTGGCGGAAGGATTCCTCGGCCTTGTCGCCCAGCACGATGGCCAGCACCAGCGGCGGCAGCGGATAGCCGAGCTTCTGGAACACGTAGCCCACCACGCCGAACGCCATCATCATCCACACGTCGAACATCGAGTTGTGCACGGTGTAGGCGCCGACCGCGCAGATCACCAGAATGATGGGGGCGATGATCGAGAACGGGATGCGCAGGATGGCGGCAAACAGCGGCACGCAGGTCAACACCACGATCAGGCCGACCACGTTGCCCAGGTACATGGAGGCGATCAGGCCCCACACGAAGTCCTTCTGCTCCACGAACAGCATGGGGCCGGGCTGCAGGCCCCAGATCATCAGGCCGCCCAGCAGCACGGCCGCCGTCGGCGAGCCGGGGATGCCCAGCGTCAGCATCGGCAGCAGCGCGCTGGTTCCCGCCGCATGCGCGGCCGTCTCCGGCGCCACCACGCCCTCGATCTCGCCCTTGCCGAAGTTGTCGCCGCGCTTGGAGAAGCGCTTGGCCAGGCCATAGCTCATGAAGGAGGCCGGCGTGGCGCCACCCGGCGTGATCCCCATCCAGCAGCCGACGATGCAGCTGCGGATCGAGGTGGCCCAATACTTGAGCAGCGTCTTCCAGGTGTCGAGCACGGCGCTGAGACGGATCTTGGCGGCGCTGCCCTGGAACTTGAGCCCGCTCTCCATGGAGGACAGGATCTCGCCGATGCCGAACAGGCCGATCACGGCGATCAGGAAGTCGAAGCCGACCAGCAGCTCGCTGTGGCCGAACGTCATGCGCAGCGTGCCGGTCATCTTGTCGAGGCCGACCGAGCCCAGCGCGAACCCCAGGCACATCGCCGCCAGCACCTTGAAGGGCGAGCCCTTGCTCATGCCCACGAAGCTGGCGAACGTCAAGAAGAACACCGAGAAGAACTCGGCCGGGCCGAACTGCAGGGCGAACCTGGCCACCAGCGGCGCCAGGAAGGTGATCAGCACCACCGCCACCAGCGCGCCCACGAACGAGGAGGTGAAGGCGGCGGTCAGCGCCTCGTCGGCGCGGCCCTGCTGGGCCATCGGGATGGCCGTCGAAGGTGGTCGCCACCGACCACGGCTCGCCCGGGATATTGAACAGGATGGAGGTGATGGCGCCGCCGAACAGCGCGCCCCAGTAGATGCACGACAGCATGATGATGGCCGAGGTCGGCGGCATCGTGAAGGTCAGCGGCAGCAGGATCGCCACCCCGTTGGCGCCCCCCAGGCCCGGCAGCACCCCGATGATCACCCCCAGCAGGATGCCCACCAGCATCAAGGCCAGGTTGTACCAGGACAACGCCACCTTGAAGCCGCCGATAAGCGAACTAATCTCGTCCACGCTTGGCCTTCCCGTCGTTTCCTTGCGCCCCAAGTCCGGGCATACTACTGCCCGCAGCCTTTCAAGTGGCCTTGCTGTTCTTGCGCGTGGTATACCATGTGCCAAATGCGCGAGGAGCGCAACATGCGATTCTGCTTTGATTTTGGCTATTGCGAACGCTCAAGGCTTGGCGAGAACGAAATCGTGGCGTATGGTATACCAAGAACCACGATCTTTTGCCACATCTCTGGCGGTCCAAGCGTGCATGGAAAATCGAGTGACCGAGTTGGCTGACACACAGCTCCAGATCACCCCGATCGGCGAGGGGATCAGCCTGAAGGCGCGCGCCTACGAAGCGCTCAAGGCCGCCATCACGAACATGAACATCTACGCGCACGAGGCGGAGCTCCGCCTCGACGAGCGCGACCTCTCGCAGCGCTTCGGCGTCAGCCGCACGCCGCTGCGCGAAGCGCTGGCGCAGCTCGACCAGGAAGGCCTGGTCAAGATCGTCGCGCGGCGCGGCATCTTCATCGTGCGCAAGACCAAGGCCGAGATCCTCGAGATGATCACGGTGTGGGCAGCGCTCGAGAGCATGGCGGCGCGCCTTGCCACCAAGGAAGCCTCCGACGCCGAGCTGTCGAGCCTGCACGATCTGGTCGACACCTTCTCCACCGACGAGGTGGCGCGGCAGATGGGCGAGTATTCGGACGCCAACATCCGCTTCCACCAGGCCATCATCAATCTCGGCAAGTGCCAGCTGATCGGCGACCTGACCGACAAGCTGTTCTTCCACGTGCGCGCCATTCGCCAGCGCACCATCTTCGAACAGGACCGCGCCAAGCGCTCGATCGTCGACCACAAGGAGATCGTGGCGGCGCTGGAGGCGCGCGATACCGAGCGCGCCGAGCGCCTGGTGCGCGAGCACACCTTGCGACTGAGAGATCACGTCGATCGCTTCGTAGAAATCGACTGATCGGGAACGAAACGCCAATTCGAGTTCAATGCAGGAGGAGGTTGCCGATGTCGGCTGACGACACACCCAGGGATCCGAGACTGGGCCGCAGACCGCAGATGCCAGCATGGTCGCGGGCGACCATGTGGTGGCCTAAGCGCGCGAAGCCGGAAGCATCGAGCGGGCCGCAGCTTTCCGAAGCGCCGCGCCCGCAGGCAACAGACAAGAATTTTGCGAGAGGGAGTGAAATGTCCGCAACAGTGCAGAACATCGATAGCAAAAGCGCAGGCGAGCCGGAGCTGACGGACGGCTTCCATCTCATCATCGACGCGCTCAAGCTGAACGGCATCAAGACCCTGTATGCCGTGCCCGGCATCCCGATCACCGACTTCCTGCGCATGTCGCAGGCCGAAGGCCTGCGCGTGCTGTCGTTCCGCCACGAGCAGAACGCGGGCTATGCCGCCTCCATCGCCGGCTATCTGACCAAGCAGCCGGGCGTGTGCCTCACCGTGTCGGCGCCGGGCTTCCTCAACGGCCTGACCGCGCTGGCGCACGCCACCACCAACTGCTTCCCGATGATCCTGATCTCGGGCTCGTCGGAGCGCGAGGTCGTCGACCTGCAGCAGGGCGACTACGAGGAGATGGACCAGCTCGCCGTCGCCAAGCCGCTGTGCAAGGCCGCCTACCGCATCCTGCACGCGGCCGACATCGGCATCGGCATCGCGCGCGCCATTCGCGCCGCGGTCTCGGGCCGTCCCGGCGGCGTCTATCTCGACCTGCCGGCCAAGCTGTTCGGCCAGGTGATGGACGCGGCGGCCGGCAGCAAGTCGCTGGTCAAGGTGATCGATCCGGCACCCGCGCAGTTTCCCTCCAAGGACTCGGTCAAGCGCGCACTCGACGTGCTCAAGAGCGCCAAGCGCCCGCTCATCATCCTCGGCAAGGGCGCCGCCTACGCGCAGGCCGACGAAGCCGTCAAGATGTTCGTCGAGAAGAGCGGCGTGCCGTTCCTGCCGATGAGCATGGCCAAGGGCCTGCTGCCCGACACGCATCCGCTATGCGCGGGCGCGGCCCGCTCCACGGTGCTGAAAGACTCCGATGTCGTGCTGATGCTGGGCGCGCGCCTCAACTGGCTGCTGTCGCACGGCAAGGGCAAGAACTGGGGCGAGGCGCCCAAGAAGTTCATCCAGATCGACATCGAGCCCAGGGAGATGGATTCCAACGTCGAGATCGCCGCCCCCGTGGTCGGCGACATCGGCTCGTGCGTGACCGCCATGCTCGCCGAGATGGGCAACTGGCCGGCGCCGCCCGCCGAGTGGACCAAGGCGGTCGCCGCCAAGCGCGAGGAGAACGTCGCCAAGATGGCGCCGCGCCTGATGAACAACAACGTGCCGATGGACTACCACGGCGCGCTCGGCGTGCTGCGCACCATCGTCAAGGAGCGGCCCGACGCCATGCTCGTCAACGAGGGCGCCAACACCCTCGACCTGGCGCGCGGCATCATCGACATGTATCAGCCGCGCAAGCGCATCGATGTCGGCACCTGGGGCATCATGGGCATCGGCATGGGCTACGCCATCGCCGCCGCCGTCGAGACCGGCAAGCCGGTGCTGGCGGTGGAAGGCGATAGCGCGTTCGGCTTCTCCGGCATGGAGATCGAGACCATCTGCCGGTACGGCCTCCCGGTCTGCGTCGTCATCTTCAACAACGACGGCATCTATCGCGGCACCGACGTCAACACCGCCGGCTCCGACCCGGCCACCACCGTGTTCGTGAAGGGCGCCCGCTACGACAAGATGATCGAGGCGTTCGGCGGCGTCGGCGTCAACGCCACCTCGCCCGACGATCTGCGCCGCGCCGTCAACGCGGCGATGGACTCGGGCAAGCCGACGCTCATCAACGCGGTGATCGATCCGAAAGCCGGCAGCGAAAGCGGTCGCATCGGCAATCTCAATCCGCAAAGCGCGCTGAAGAAGAAGTAGCTCCGCTGCAACGCGGAAAAGACAGAAACGCACTGCGAGACGTGGGGAGGCCGCGATGTCGTGGTTCGGAAAGTTGAGGCCGGCAAGGCCGCAAGACCAGGTACATGCGACTAAGGAGGCCCGAATGGGCAAGGCATTGGAAGGCGTCAAGATCCTCGATTTCACCCACGTGCAGTCGGGTCCGACCTGCACCCAGCTGCTGGCGTGGTTCGGCGCCGACGTCATCAAGGTGGAGCGGCCCGGCGTTGGCGACATCACGCGCGGCCAGCTGCAGGATGTCCCCAACGCGGACAGCCTCTACTTCACCATGCTCAACCACAACAAGCGCTCGATCACCATCGACAGCAAGAACAAGAAGGGCATGGAGATCCTGGAGCGGCTGGTGAAGACCTGCGACGTGCTGGTCGAGAACTTCGCCCCCGGCGCGCTGGACCGCATGGGCCTGACCTGGGAGCGTATCCAGCAGCTCAACCCGCGCATGATCTACGCCAGCGTGAAGGGCTTCGGCCCCGGCCCCTACGAAGACTGCAAGGTCTACGAGAACGTCGCGCAATGCACCGGCGGCTCGGCCTCCACCACGGGCTTCCGCGAGGGCCCGCCGCTCGTCACCGGCGCGCAGATCGGCGACAGCGGCACCGGCCTGCACCTGGCGCTCGGCATCGTCACGGCCCTCTACCACCGCACCATGAGCGGCAAGGGCCAGCGCGTCAGCTGCGCCATGCAGGACGGCGTGCTCAACCTGGCGCGCGTCAAGATGCGCGACCAGCAGCGCCTCGCGCACGGCCCCTTGAAGGAATACAGCCAGTTCGGCGAGGGCGTTCCGTTCGGCAAGGCCGTGCCGCGCGCCGGCAACGACTCCGGCGGCGGCCAGCCGGGGCGCATCCTCAAGTGCAATGGCTGGGAGACCGACCCCGACGCCTACATCTATTTCATCACGCAGGCGCCCGTCTGGGAGGCGATCTGCGACATCATCGGCGAGCCCGGCTGGAAGACCGATCCCAACTACGCCAAGCCGCCGGCCCGCTTGCCGCGCCTGAACGAGATCTTCGCGCGCATCGAGAAGTGGACCATGACCAAGACCAAGTTCGAGGTCATGGACATCTGCAATGCGGTGGACATCCCGTGCGGCCCGATCCTGTCCATGAAGGAGATCGCCGAGGACAAGTCGCTGTTCGCCACCGGCACCATGGTCGAGGTGGATCACCCGACGCGCGGCAAGTATCTGTCCGTCGGCAACCCGATCAAGCTGTCCGCCAGCCCCTCCGAAGTCGTGCGCTCGCCGCTGCTGGGCGAGCACACCGAGGAAGTGCTGCGCGAGCTCGGCTACTGCGCCGACGAGATCGCCGGCCTCAAGGAAGTCGGCGCCACGGCACCCGTCAAGAAGGCAGCGGCTGAGTAGTTATTCTCCCTCTCCCCGTTCTTACGGGGAGAGGGTCGGGGTGAGGGGCAGCCATACACGCCGGAGCAAGGCTCTGCCCCTCACCCTAACCCTCTCCCCATGAAGTATGGGGAGAGGGAAGCAACCGATTTGGGGAGTATCGCAGATGCGCATCGTGGTGCACGGACAGGAGGCCTTCGGCAAGGCCGTCCTGGAGAAGCTGCTGGAGCGGAAAGAGAACGTCGTCGCGGTGTGTTGCGCGCCCGACAAGGCGGGCCGCCCCGAGGATCCGCTCAAGCTGTTTGCCATCGAGAAAGGCCTGCCCGTCCACCAGCCGAAAAGCTGGAAGACGCCCGAGGCGCTCGAGCTGATGAAGTCGTTCAACGCCGACGTGTGCATGATGGCCTACGTGCTGCTGTTCGTGCCGCAGCCGGTGCTCGATGCGCCCACGTACGGCACCTTCCAGTACCACCCCTCGCTGCTGCCGGCGCACCGCGGCCCGTCCTCGATCAACTGGCCGATCGCGATGGGCAAGACGCGCACCGGCCTCACCATCTTCTGGCCGAACGAGGGCCTCGACGAGGGCCCGATCCTGATCCAGAAGACGGCCGAGATCGGTCCCGACGAGACGCTCGGCGACGTGTACTTCAAGAAGCTCTTCCCGATGGGCGTCGATGCCATGATCGAGGGGCTCGAGCTGGTGCGCGCCGGCGTCAAGCTCAAGCATCCGCAGAACCTCGCCGACGGCTCCTACGAAAGCTGGTTCAAGAAGGATCTGGCCGAGCTCGATTGGTCCAAGCCCGTCGCCGACATCTACAACGTCATCCGCGCGGCCAACCCCGCCCCCGGCGCCTGGAGCACCATCAAGGGCCAGAAGGTCGACATCTTCGACAGCGCCAAGGTTGCAGCCACCGGCAAGCCGGGCGAGATCGTCGCCATCGACGCCAACGGCATGACGATCGCAGCCGGCGGCGGCGGCATCCTTGCCAAGCGCGTGCGCGGCGCCGACGGCAAGAAGATCGCGGCCGGCGATTTCGTCAAAGCCGCCGGCCTCAAGGTCGGCGACGCGTTCGACAAGCCCGCACCGAAGCCGCAGGCGTGACGGTCTGAGCTTCGCCAGCGCGGATCGCAGGAGAGCGGATTTGACGGCCGGACGATCATGGCTTCCTGCCTGGCTCGGGGGATCGCGCAGCGCGGTCGCCGGCGCGGCGCAAGCCATCGGACAGACAACCAGGAATGAGACTCCACGGGAGAAAGAAGTTATGTCGGTGAAGTCAGACATTGAAATCGCGCGCGCAGCCAAGAAGAAGCCGATCATGGAGATCGGCGCCAAGCTCGGCATCCCGGCCGAGCACCTGCTGCCCTACGGCCACGACAAGGCGAAGATCTCCGCCGAGTTCATCGCCTCGAAAAAGGGCGGCAAGGACGGCAAGCTGATCCTCGTCACCGCCATCAACCCGACGCCCGCCGGCGAAGGCAAGACCACCACCACGGTCGGCCTCGGCGACGGCCTCAACCGCATCGGCAAGAAGGCGGTCGTGTGCATCCGCGAAGCCTCTCTCGGGCCAAACTTCGGCATGAAGGGCGGTGCCGCCGGCGGCGGCAACGCCCAGGTGGTGCCGATGGAGGACATGAACCTCCACTTCACCGGCGACTTCCACGCCATCACCACCGCCCACAACCTGCTCTCGGCGCTGATCGACAACCACATCTACTGGGGCAACGAGCTCGGCATCGACACCCGCCGCGTCGTCTGGCGCCGGGTCATGGACATGAACGACCGCGCGCTGCGCGAGATCGTGTGCTCGCTGGGCGGCGTCGCCAACGGCTATCCGCGCGAGGCCGGCTTCGACATCACGGTTGCGTCGGAAGTCATGGCGATCCTCTGCCTCGCCGCCGACCTCAAGGACCTCGAAAAGCGTCTCGGCGACATCATCGTCGCCTATCGCCGCGACCGCAGCCCGGTCTATGCCCGCGACCTCAAGGCTCCGGGCGCCATGGCGGTATTGCTCAAGGATGCCATGCAGCCCAACCTCGTGCAGACGCTGGAGAACAACCCGGCCTTCGTGCACGGCGGCCCGTTCGCCAACATCGCGCACGGCTGCAACTCGGTGGTCGCCACCACCACGGCACTCAAGCTCGCCGACTACGTCGTCACCGAGGCCGGCTTCGGCGCGGATCTCGGCGCCGAGAAGTTCTTCGACATCAAGTGCCGCAAGGCGGGCCTGAAGCCGGCGGCGGCCGTCATCGTCGCCACCGTGCGCGCCATGAAGATGAACGGCGGCGTCAAGAAGGAAGACCTCGGCAAGGAGAACGTCGAGGCGGTCAAGAAGGGCTGCGCCAACCTCGGCCGCCACATCGAGAACGTGAAGTCGTTCGGCGTGCCGGTGGTGGTCGCCATGAACCACTTCATCTCCGACACCGACGCCGAGATCGCGGCGATGAAGGAGTACGTGAAGTCTCAGGGCTCGGAGGCCATCCTCTGCAAGCACTGGGCGCACGGCTCCGCCGGCGTCGAGGAGCTGGCGCGCAAGGTCGTCGAGCTCGCCGAATCCGGCGCCTCGAAGTTCCAGCCGCTCTATCCCGACGAGATGCCGCTGTTCGACAAGATCAACACCATCGTGCAGAAGATCTACCGCGGCTCGGAGGCGATCGCCGACAAGTCGGTGCGTGACCAGCTGAAGGCCTGGCAGGACGCCGGCTACGGCCACCTGCCGGTCTGCATGGCCAAGACGCAGTATTCCTTCTCGACCGACCCCAACCTGCGCGGCGCGCCGACCGGCCACGTCGTGCCCGTACGCGAGGTGAGGCTATCGGCCGGCGCCGGCTTCGTCGTCGCCATCTGCGGTGAGATCATGACCATGCCAGGCCTGCCCAAGGTCCCCTCCTCCGAGAAGATCTTCCTCAACGAGCAGGGCCAGATCGAGGGCTGTTCTGAGGGCTGTCGCGACAGCGCAAGACAAGTAACGGGGTCGGGCCGCTATTCGTCCGCGTCCGGTCCCGTTTCTGTCAGGAAGGTGTTCACACACCAGGCGAAAGTCGGATAGTCGCCGTATCCGCTGACTTCCTCGGGTAGGAAGCCGATAGTTGCCGCAATCGCCGGCAGCCGGGCTTTGAACCTTTGGAAATCCCTCGCCAGCTTGGCAGGGCCGGGCAGCGGTTCGCCTCGGGGCGAGCGCTGCAGGAAATTTCGAACGATGCGGATGACGTTGCGCGGCTCGTCGCCATGCGCGTCTGGATCATTGCCGCCCAGATCGGAGAGATAGGCTGGCAACTGGTACGGCTTGTCGACCATGATCTTGATGCGGTCGGCCTGTCGCCTGCCGAACCTCTTCGCCCCGAGGGCCAGGCCAAGCTCGAATGGCATGTTGAAGCGGGGAAGTTCATTGTCGCCGATTTCGGTGCGTGACAAGTCGTGGATCGAGCGGCGGCTTTCGCGGATCAGCTCGACAAGCTTATCGAGCCTGATGTCTCCGCTGTCGGAATCCTCGAGCGCGCACCGCGCCCGATAGCCACAAGCAACGATTGCGAAGATCAGGGCCTCGAAAAGCGGCTCGTATTCATTGTCGAAGGGAACATTGACGAAGACATTCAAGTGCCTCGCGCCGACGGTCACTTTACCCTTCGCACCGTGCTGCTCCCGCCTCCGGATTTCCTGACCGCTTCCCGGATCTGGCGAATGGACACGCCCCTTGGCTTAACCGGCGGATCGGCAATCGTTATATCGTGGTAGCGCCCGGTGCTTTCGTCCCGCCAAGTGTACCGCTTACTGACTTGGTTGCGCTTCTTTGCAGCTTTTGCCATGCCTGAACCATACAGCACGGCTTTGTTTAGTTGAAGGCGGTCATCAAGGCGCGCGGTTGAATGCGCACCGCATTCTGGACGATGCCGTCAAAGTGCTCTGATGGCCCAGCCGCTCGCCGTCATCAATAGTCTCACGCCGAAGCCCTGCTCTCCCGCCCATCGCCGCACACATGCTCCAGCGTGTACTGCACCGCCTCCTCCACGCTCGCCGCCCAGTACGTCGCCACCCCGTAGCCGCCCGGCGTGAACGAGTATTGGCCGCCGTCGCAGCGCCAGATGCCGCGGAAATGCCCTCTGCTCAGGATCAGCACTTCCGATGGCCGCTCGGACTGGGCGGTGAAGCCGCGCCTATGCGCTGCGAACGCCGCGCGCAACTCCGTCAGGAGCAACTCTTCTGGTCTCGAACGCGACATGACTGCGCGCCTCCGGATACGGGCGCTACGCGCTGGGAGGGGCGCACACGCTGCCGACAACGGGCGCGGGCAACTCCCTCTCCCATCCCTGCGGAGTGCTCGCGTGCGGCACATATGGGGGCAATGTCCGCAACCTTGCATTGCTTAATGCTTGGATGCGTAACAAATGCGCTGACAATTTCCTGAAGATTTTAGTGATCCGGGAAACCTCTTGTTGACCAAACCGCGCGTTGCCTGCGCACGGTGCCGCCCCTAGATTGCCTGCCGGCCGGACGCATCCGGCCTCGATTCGCAGGGCCACCGATGAACCGACCGATGCGACCCGACGACCTCGACCCGCCCCTGGTCGGCGGTGGCGATCCGGGCGCCCTGGAAGCCTGTTTCGCGCACATGCTGGGCGAGGCGCCGGCCCGACTTGCCCGCGACGCCGCCATCGATCCTCGCCACGCCTCGCTCACCGAGGCCTATCGCGCACGCGGCTACCTCAAGGCCCGGCTCGATCCCCTCGGCCTCGCGCCACCGGCCCACGTGCCCGAACTCGACCCGCGCCGGCACGGCCTCGACCCCGCGGCCGCGCAAGCCCGCATCGCCACCCTGGAATCCGCCTACTGCGGCAGCATCGGCTGGGACATCGGCCACATCCACGACACCGCGCGCCGCACCTGGCTGCAGGCGCAGGCCGAGAGCCCGCTGCAGCGCGCACCCTCCGATGCCGAGCGCATCGCCATCCTGACCCAGCTCGCCCGTGCGCATGCCTTCGAGGAGGGCCTGCGCACCCGCATCCCGGCCGGCAAGCTGTTCGGCCTGGGCGGCGCCGAGACGTTCATCGTCCTGCTGGAGACCCTGCTCGGCGAAGCCGCGCGCACCAACGTCGCCGAGGTGGTGGTCGGCGGCATGCATCGCGGCCGCTTCAACATGCTGGCGACCGTCATGGGCAAGCCGCTGACGGCCCTCGTCGCCGAGATCGAAGGCAAGCCCGCCGTGCCGGCCGGCCTCGGCGTCTCCTCCGACGTCGCCTATCACCTCGGCTATTCCGGCGAGCGCACCATCGCCGGCCGCAAGCTCAAGCTGACCGTCAGCGCGCATCCCTCGCACCTGCAGCTCATCCCCGTCATCTCGCAGGGCCGCGCGCGCGCCAAGCAATCGCTCGCCGGCGAGCACGGCCCCATGCCGTGCTGCCCCTGCTGCTGCACACCGACGCCAGCTTCGCGGGCCAGGGCCTGGTCGCCGAGATGCTGCAGCTGTCCGCGCTCGCGCCGTTCGATATCGGCGGCACCATCCACATCGTCATCAACAACCAGGTCGGCTTCACCACCACGCCGGGCGAGGGCCGCTCGGCCCGGCACGCCACCGACATCGCCAAGCTGATCGAGGCGCCGGTGCTGCACGTCAACGGCGACGATCCCGAAGCCGTCGACCGGGTGGCGCGCGTGGCCGCCGCCTATCGCGCCGAGTTCGGCGGCGACATCCTGATCGATCTCGTCTGCTACCGCCGGCCAGGCCACAACGAGATCGACGAGCCGCGCTTCACGCACCCGCTCATGTATCAGGCCATCGACGCGCGCCCGCCCGTGCACCAGCTCTACGCCGACACGCTGGCAAGGCGCGGCCTCGACACCAGCGCCGCCGAGACCGCCGCCGCGCAAGTCACGCAGGACATGCGCAGCGCCTTCGCCGCCGCCAAGTCCTACCAGGTCAATCACGCCGACTGGTTCGAAGGCCGCTGGTCGGGCCTCTCCTCCGGCAGCGAGGCCGACCTGCTGGCCTTCACCGCGACGGGCCTTGCGCGCGACTCGCTGCGCGAGCTGGGCCGCACCCTGACCGCCATCCCGCAAGGCATGGCCATCGACCCCAAGGTGGCGCGCTTCCTCGACGAGCGGCGCACCTCGATCGAAACTGGCGACGGCATCACCTGGGCGACGCGCCGAGGCCCTCGCGCTGGCCTCTCTCCTGTCGGAAGGCACGCCCGTCCGCCTCGGCGGCCAGGACAGCGTGCGCGGCACCTTCACCCAGCGCCATCTCGAGTTGCATGATCAGACCACCGGCGCCCGCCATCTCGTCCTCGCCGGCGCGGCAACCGCAGGCGGCGCACCCGCCGAGATCCACAACACGCCGCTGATCGAGAACGCCGTGCTGTGCTTCGAGTACGGCATCAGCCTGGCCGACCCGCACCGCCTGGTGGTCTGGGAAGCGCAGTTCGGCGAATTCCTCAACGTCGCGCAGGCCGTGTTCGACCAGTGCATCGCCTGCGGCGAGGACCGCTGGCTGCGCGCGTCGGGCCTCGTCATCCTACTGCCGCACGGCATCGACGGCGGCGGACCCGACCATTCCACCGGCCGGCCCGAGCGCCTGCTCGCCGCCTGCGCCGGCGCCAACCTCCAGGTCGTCAACGCGTCGACGCCCGCCAACTTCTTCCACGTGCTGCGCCGGCAGATGCACCGGCCGTTCCGCAAGCCGCTGGTCGTGCTGTCGCCCAAGTATCTGCTGCGGCACAAGGCCTGCGTCTCGCCGCTCGCCGACTTCGAGACCGGCACCGGCTTCCGCCCCGTGATCCCCGATGCGACCGTGCGCAACGCCCGCCGCGTCGTCCTGTGCACCGGCAAGGTGTTCTACGAGCTGCAAGCCGCCCGCGCCGCGCGCCACCTCGACTCCGACATCGCCCTGGTGCGCATCGAGCAGCTGCATCCGTTCCCGGCCGCCCTCGTCGCCGAAGCGCTCGCCGCCCATCCCGGCGCAGAGCATCGTCTGGTGCGAGGAGGAACCCGCCAACATGGGCTACTTCCTGCACCTGCACGCCCAGCTGGAAGCCGCCGCCGGCCGCCCCGTGCGCCGCGCCGGCCGTCCCGCCGTCGCCACCCCCGCCGTCGGCGTCAAATACTGGCACGAAGCCGAAATCGCCGCCTACCTCGACCAGGCGCTGGGTCCTGCGCGGTCCTAGGCACTCGTCATTCACGTCAAGCGAGCCTCCACCCGTCATCCCGGAAGTCGAGCCCGGCACACAGGGCCGGGGCGAGACTATCCGGGATCAACACCGAGCGCAGACCTTGCAAAGGTCCCGGCTCTGCGCGAGCGCGCTTGCAGCGCGACACGCAGGCCGGGATGACGGGTGGATTGCCTTGCAGCACGGGGCCGCGCGCATACCAGCCTGCCCGCCCGCGCAATGCCGCATCACGCGTTGCCGATGGACGCACCCGCCGTCCATCACTACCGTGACGCCGCTCGCGCAGGAGGCCGCCCCATGACCGTGTCCGACGATATCCTCGCCGCCTTCGCAACGCTCGCCACGCCCACCATCGCCAACGCGCTCGACGACGTCGCCTTCGAGGGCGTCATGCAGGGCCTCGCCCAGGTCGTGCCCGGCACCCGCTGCGTCGGCCGCGCCGTCACCGTGCGCGAGACCACCGGCAAGCGCGGCGACTTCACCTCCGCCGAATTCAAGGTCGGCGACATGATCGAGGCGGCCAAGCCCGGCGACATCATCGTCATCGACAACGGCGGGCATTGCGTCTCGACCTGGGGCGGCCTCGCCACGCTGGCCGCCAAGCTGAAGGGCATCGGCGGGCTGGTGGCCGACAGCGGCGTGCGCGACCGCGAGGAGATGCTGGAGCACAAGCTGCCCGTGTTCGCCCGCCACATGACGCCGCTGACCGGCCGCACGCGGCTCGCCATCACCGCCATCAACGTGCCGGTGGCCTGCGGCGGCGTGCTGGTGCGGCCCGGCGACGTGATCGTCGGCGACGGCTCGGGCGTGTGCTGCATCCCGGCCGAGCATGCCGCCAAGGTCGCCGAGCTGGCGCAGACCTACAGCCACGACGACGAGCTGGCCGCCGCCGAGCTCGCCAAGGGCCTGACCTTCCGCGAGGCGATGGCCAAGTTCCGGCGGATCTGAAGGTGGCGCCGGCCGGCCATCAGCAACGCACCGTCCTGCCCGGCGATCAGCAGGCCGGCGAGCCGGCGACCACCCGATCGTTCCTGGTCACGCTCGTCATCCTCACCTTCGTCATGAACATGCTGGCGCGCGGCGTCACCGAGACGTTCGCGGTGTTCCTGCTGCCCGTGCAGACCGGCCTCGGCGTCTCGCGCGCCGACATCACGCTCACCTATTCCGTCTACATGCTGGCCTACGGCCTCTCGGCGCCGTTCGCCGGCCAGCTCATCGACCGCCTCGGCGCGCGCATCACCTACGCCTTCGGCCTGACCACGCTGGGCCTCGGCTATGTGCTGGCCGGCTCGGCGACCGAGCTGTGGCAGTACCTCGTCACCGTCGGGTTGCTGGGCGGCCTCGGCTCCGCCTCGCTCGGCATGATCGTCGCCTCCGGCCTGCTCAGCCGCTGGTTCACGACGCGCATCGGCGCCGTCATGGCGCTGCCCTATGCGGCCGTCGGCGCGGGCATGCTGATCCTGCCGCCGCTCACTCAGCTGCTGCTGACCACCTACGACTGGCGCGTGACGCATCGCCTGCTCGGCGCGGGCGTGCTGCTCGCGTTGCCGCTCGTCATGCTGCTGCCGCTCGGCCGCATGACGGCCGGCTCGGCCGACTGGCGCGCCATTCGCCTGCAGGCCGCCACCGGCAAGCGCGGCTCCTGGAGCGTCTCGACCGCCATCGTCACCAGCGCCTTCTGGGGCCTGTTCGCGGCCTATCTGTTCACCTCGGTTGCCGCCTACAGCGTGCTGCCGCACTCGGTGGCCTATCTCGTCGAGCAGGGCTTCAATCCGCTGATCGCCGCCAGCGCCTTCGGCATGACCGGCATGCTGTCGGCCGTCGGCATCCTCGCCGTCGGCTGGCTGTCCGACCGCTTCGGCCGGCTCGGCACCGTGACCGTCACGTATTTCTCCACCATGCTCGGCATCCTCCTGCTCATCCTCGTGACGCGCTGGCATTCGCTGCTGCTGGTGTACGGCTTCGTGCTGTTCTTCGGCCTGATGCAGGGCGCGCGCGGCCCGATCATCGTCGCCCTGGTCGCCGTGCTGTTTCCCGGCGGCGGGGTCGGCACCATCTACGGCACGCTGTCGCTGGCGATGGGGCTCGGCGCCGCCATCGGCTCGTGGTCGTCCGGCCTGCTCTACGAGCTGACCGGCAGCTACGTCGCCTCGTTCCTGCTCGCCATCGGCGGCTGCCTGGCCGGGCTGTCCACCTTCTGGCTGGTGCGCAGCCTGCGCGAGGAAACCTCGGCGAGCCGCACGACCGCTCGCCCCACAGTGGGTCTGCGCTCGTGACCCAACCTACGCAGCGATCGGAAGAATCCATCAGGGTTTTCCCCGGCCAGACCTCGGGCATTGCCCAATTCATCTGCCGCCCCGCACCGCTAATCTCCTCTGCAACGGCCGACATTCCAGCAGAGGTGATGCGATGAGACACCTGCCACGACGCACGCTCGCAGCCTTGGCGATTTCGCGGCATGGCCGCCTCGGCCACGCTGGCGCAGCAAGCCCAATCCATCTCCGACCAGGAAATCCGCGACATCGCCCGCGACGCCTACATCTACGCCTATCCCATGCTGGTCACGGAGATGACCCGGCGCGTCTTCACCAACGTCGACAAGCCCGCAGGCACGCGCGCGCCCATGAACCAGATCGCCAATGTGCGCGCCTTCCCCGACCCGTCCTTCACCGACGTGGTGCGCCCCAACGCCGACACCCTCTATTCGGTGATGTTCTTCGATGTGTCGAAGGACCCGATGGTGTTCAGCGTCCCCGATTCCGGCGGCCGCTATTACCTGCTGCCCATGCTCGACATGTGGAGCGACGTGTTCGCGGTCGCCCGGCAAGCGCACCACCGGCACCGGCGCGCAGACCTTCGCCGTGGTCGGCCCGCACTGGCAGGGCCAGCTGCCCAAAGGCGTCGAGGCCATCAAGAGCCCGACCTCGACCGTCTTCATGCTCGGGCGCACGCAGACCAACGGCAAGGCCGACTACGCCGCCGTGCACAAATTCCAGGACGGCCTCAAGGCGGTGCCGCTCAGCCACTACGGCAAGCCCTACACGCCTCCCAAAGGAACCGTCGAACGCCGCACTCGACATGAGCTCGCCGTCCGACCAGGTGCACAAGATGGACGCCGCCACCTTCTTTGCCACCTTCGCCGAGCTGCTGAAGACCAACCCGCCGCACGCCAACGACTATCCGATCCTGGCGCGCCTCAAGCGCATCGGCATCGAGCCCGGCAAGAGCTTCTCGCTCGCCTCCGCCTCGCCCGAGGCGCAGCGCGCGCTGAGCGCCGCCGTGCCGGAAGCGCAGCAGGACATCGAGGCGGCAGTCCAGAGGTCGGGCATGCTGGCCAACGGCTGGCGCACCAACCTGACCGCCATCGGCACCTACGGCACCGACTACCTGCACCGCGCCGGCATTGCCTTCGCCGGCTTCGGCGCCAACACGATCGAGGATGCCGTCTATCCGAGCCTGCTTGCCGACGCCAACGGCGAGCCGCTCCGCTCCGACCGCCGCTACCAGCTGCATTTCGGCAAGGACCAGATCCCGCCCGTGCGCGCCTTCTGGTCGCTGACCATGTACGACGAGCGCCAGCTGTTCGCCGCCAACCCGATCGACCGCTACGCGATCGGCGACCGCGACAAGCTCGCCTTCAACCCCGACGGCTCGCTCGACCTCTACATCCAGCGCGACTCGCCCGGCGCGGACAAGGAATCCAACTGGCTGCCGACGCCCGCCAGCGGCAATTTCACGATGAACCTGCGCCTCTACTGGCCCAAGCGCGACGTGCTCGAAGGCACCTGGGTGCCGCCGCCCGTTCTGCCCGCCGAAGGCGTCACCGGCCGCGCCCTGCAGTAATGAAGGATATCCGCGCGCCCCAACTCCCGACCTCTTCCATCATGCCGCGACGGCACAGTGACCCACGTCGGACACTGCGCCCATTCAACCGTCGGCCATGGATGCTTGCATTTTTCATAAATGCCGACGTCCGGACAAAGGATTAGGCCGCCCGTGCTGCGTATGCTCGCTCAGCAATCTTGGGATGCTCTTCATGCCGGATGGTTGGAAGCGGCACCGCGCGCGGCTGTGCGCTCGGCTGCCTAAGCGCGACACAATCGCTACGGCGCGCAGGGCCTCGACACGTGAACGCGAGCTATTGGCCGCGGCGTGGGAAGCTCTGAACGTTGGCAGAGACAACAAGGCCCTCGTGATCGCGAGGGCCGACACCCTACTCGCCGCCAATCCACTGGCGCTGCACCTCTGCGGTCATTCGTTGGACGACTTGGTTGGCAAGAGCATTGTCCCTGCGCTTCTTGGGGACGTGCCGTCTGCGCGTGGCGACCTACCGAGTCACCGGTGGGAGACTTTGCTGAAGACGGCGTCCGGCAATCCTATCGCGGTGGAGGTCGTTCGCGAGCCGCTTGGCACGCTACTGCACGGCGTTGATGTGTACGCCATCCGCGACTTGCGTGAGCGGCACCGCCAGACAACCGCGTTGCGGCAACGTGAGGAGGAATTCGAAAAGCAGAACTTGCGCTTCGAAATGGCGCTCAAGAGCCTTTCACAGGGCATTTGCGTATTCGACGCCGACCAGCGGCTCGTCATTTGCAACGAGCCCTACCTGCGCATCTATGGATTGCCGCCCGACGAAGTGAAGCCGGGCATCTCCCTGCGCGAGATCCTCGAGCTGCGCGTTGCGAAAGGGATGCACGCAGGGACCTCGCCGGAGGCGTTCATCAGCGAGCGCCTCGCGATCGTTGCGGAGAAAAAGGCGGCTGTGGTCATGCACCATCTGCCCGATGGTCGTTTCGTCGAACTTTCTCACGATCCCATACCGGGTGGCGGCTGGGTAGCCACGCATGAAGATGTGACCGAGCGTCGTCGCATGGAGGCCGCGCTCGGCCGATCAAACCGCGAGCTTGAAGAGCAAAACAGGCGGTTCGACACGGCGATGAACAATATTTCTCAAGGCCTGTGCTTCTTCGACGGCAACCAAAGATTGATCGTCTGCAATCAGCGCTATGTCCAAATGTATCGCCTGCCCGAAGAGAGCGTGCGTCCTGGGATCACGTTGCGGGAAATCGTTGAGCACCGTTTCAAGGCCGGCAGCTGCCCAGAGATGACCGCCACGCAGTATCTAGCCTGGCGCGACAACATTGCCGTTTCAAACAAGGCTTCCGATTCGACCGTCAGGCTAACGGACGGTCGCACCTTCGCGATCCATCACGAGCCCATGCCGGATGGGGGCTGGGTGGCAACACATCAGGACATCACCGAACAGTGCGTTGCGGAAGCCAGAATCGCGCACATGGCGCACCACGACGCTCTGACCGGCTTGCCAAACCGCGTTCTCTTCAACGACCGCCTCGAGCAAGCCTTGACGCGTACCGAGCGCGACGAGATCGTGGCCGCCCATCTGTTCGACCTCGACAACTTCAAAACCGTCAACGACACCCTCGGCCATCCCGCCGGCGACAAGCTATTGAGAATGGTGGCAGACCGCGTCAGTTCCGTGGTGCGGGAAACGGACACTATCGCGCGCATGGGTGGCGACGAGTTCGCCATCGTGCAGGTGGCCCTCTCCGATCCAATCGATGCGACGCTGTTGGCGCATCGTGTCATTGCACGCGTCAGCGAGCCTTACGAGATCGAAGGCCATCAGGTGATGATCGGTGCCAGTGTCGGTATTGCCATCGGCCGACAGGGAGACAATGCGACGGCCGAACAACTGGTTCGCAACGCCGACCTCGCTCTCTACCGCGCGAAAGATGATGGCCGAGGCACGTTCTGCATCTTCGAGCCCGAGATGGACGCGCAAATGCAGGGGCGCCGCGAACTTGAACAAGACATGCGCAAAGCGCTGGCTGCGGGCGAGTTTGAGCTCTACTACCAGCCACTTGTCGACATCGCCAGCAATGAGATCACGGGCTTCGAGGCCTTGATGCGCTGGCGGCATCCCGAAAAAGGCATCGTCGAACCGAGCGCATTCATCCCGCTGGCGGAGGAGATCGGTTTGATAATTCCAATGGGAGAATGGGCTATCAGGGATGCCTGTGCGACGGTTGCGCGATGGCCCGCTCACCTCAAGGTCGCCGTCAATCTGTCACCGGTGCAATTCCGCAGTCCTGGACTGTTGCGCACGATCACCGGGGCCCTGCTGCGTCCACCCTAGCGCCGGACCGACTTGAGCTCGAGATCACCGAAAGCGCCCTGTTG